>JAHDLO010000060.1 GCA_018432235.1 Clostridiaceae bacterium
ACGATATATTCGTCAATTTCTAACGTCTCAGACAAACCCATTTCTCCTCCACCAATTGCAACAATCATTCCCATGTAAATCCCTCCATATCTACTTTATATAGAAATTGTTTATTTCTCCTTTTTTCTCTACACGACGGTCAGAGTCGTGCCTTACTTGGGCCATATTTCGTAGAACGTTTCCGTTTTACGACACCTTCGAGCTGGACCCTATAGATAGACAGTCGTGGCGGTGCTTGCCACCCAGTGAGAAGGTGTGGTGCCTGACCGCTCGCTAAAAACGTGCCCGCAAGCACCTTTATGCAAATGCATTGTTATGCGTAGTGCCGTATGAAATCACTTATTGCTTTTTCCATTTGTGTTAGCCCAGGTTCTTCCAAGGGAAAATGCCCTGCATTCTCTAGAATTACTTTTCTCTTATTGGAGGCAATTCTATCGAAGAATTTTTCACTTATTTTTACTGGTGTCCATAAATCATTTCCTGGATGAACCATTAACACCGGTACCTTTTTAAATTTATCTGGTTCAGTAATTGGTGTACTATTTATCATTGACAATAAAAAATTTACATTAACGTTACTACCAGCTCCAACCTTATCTTTCAATAGAACTTTTAATACTTCTTTATTATTGACAAGTCCGTTCATATTTGTAACCATTCTAATAGGGACTTTAATGTCTCTTATAAAGTGTGGAATTAAGTTTAGAAACCTTATTCCGTATTTAGCCTGGAACTTATTTTTTGCAGAGTAAATTCTCACTTCTTCTTCACGATTATCAAGTATATTTGTAAAAATTAATCCACTAATCTTTTGATGCTTACAAGCAATATTATAAGCTAACATTCCTCCTGCGCTTAAACCAATAATAAAAACCTTTCTACCTTTTAAAAGTTCAGTTTCAACTATTTTACTTCCAACCTCTATCCAATCTGTGTATGATATACCTCTTTTATATTTACTGAATCCATACCCTGGTAAATCAGGACAAATAACATTATATCCTGCTCTCGCTAGAGGTACTGCGAAGAAAGAAACAAGCCGACCATTCCCACCAACTCCATGCAATACAACAATGGACGTTTCTGAGTTCTTGTCATATTCATCAATATGTATATCCATTCTGTTTACTTCTATATACTTTTCCTCTGGATTCGTGATTTTATCTATTCGGTTTTTATCCGGCAATAAGGCTTGTAACTCTTTCCAAGAGTTATTATTACTATACATATATCTTCCTCCTTAAGCATTTATTTATATGTTAAATAATCATATTTATCCTATTTATTAGGCATTTCATCTAACGGTTCAGTGTTTACGACATCCCTGAACCGGACCCAAAAGATAGACTGTCTTGGCGGAGCTGCGCTCCCGGTGAAGGGATGTGGTGCGCTGATCTTTCCTTTGAAATGTACTGCCATCCCCCTTGCACAAAAACATTGTTAGATGATGTTATTTATTCCTACATTTCCATTTTTACATATTTTTACCATGTGCATTTAAAAATAAAAGGGCCGCTAACCCCTGTACTGTCTCTGAAATAACTCAAGTTTCTTTTAAATCTAATATATATCCTCCATTAATTAATATATCTAAACCTAAAAGACCATTTATATCTTCATACTGAAATGATGTAAAATCAATTTTAAAATCCTTCAGCGAATGATTCCGTATCTTTATTTCTTCCACTTCTTTCGAAAAAGTATGCTCTTTGCCACCTATTCCATACGAAACAACCAAATCGTCTACGCATTCTTGTGATACCAACGTCTGTGATGCACCAGTATCAATAACAATATTATTAACCTTCTTTTTCCGTCCCTTATACACCAATTTCTATGGTTGTGAAAAGTAGTCCATTTCGATATTCAACCTTCATATCAGTATGCTCTCCCTAAACCTATTCTTGTCCTAATTTTGAGCTTTGCCTTATCATTTGAAGTGTGATAAACAAGAATATCTTCTCTAGAATTTAACAATTCTTTTGTAGCATGTTCTTCTTCGATAGGCCCAATTAATGCTAACTCATCTACATACTCTATATCATCTTCAACATGAGACTTTAGAATTTGGAACTTTACAAACTGATTAGGATATAAATTTCTGACTTCTTCCCATTTCATAATTATCCCTCTAATCATTGTATGAGCTACTCTATATCTTAATTATATCACATTATTTTTTGAGTTTTTTAAAAACAATATGAAGCTACCCTAGCATTTATATTGGAATAAATAATTTCATCTAACGTCCCTGTATTTGCGACGTCCCTGAACTGGACCTTAGAGATAGACCACTTTGGCGGAACTTCGTTCCCAGTGAAGGGAACGTGGTGTTCTGATCCTTCAAAAAAAACTTGCCATCCAGCACCGTTGCGAAAACACATTGTTATGCGTTGGACACTGCCCTGCAGAGCCATGAGTATTGCAGACAGTTGTTGCTTCTGCAATTTTTTCATTTATAGCTGTTTTCTTATAATTTACTTATTCCAATTTTGAATTTCTATAAAATTTCCTTCCGGGTCTTTTGTATATACTACAGTTAATATACCAATGCCTTCATATTCTTTCTGTACGAGCTCACCAAATTGAGTTCCACCATATTTAATTAATTTACTCAATATTTCTTCTACTGAATCAACATGGAAAGCAATGTGTCCAAATCCTTGTTGATTTATATTAGGTTCAAAGCTCTTGAGATTATCAGGATGGTATTCAAATATTTCAAGTGTAGGCCCATCCTCATATCCAGGTAAAGTAAGATGAATACCTCTAATACTTACATTATTGATGTTAGTTATTTTGTCAATCCATTCACCTGAAAGATCTCTTTCCGGATATATTGGTTTACAATCAAAGACATTAATATAGAACTGAGATAATCTTCTCCAATCTTTCGCAATGATATTTGTATGGGTATATTTTATTTTGCCACTCATATCAAAACTACCTCCATTTTTATTTTGTTAAAATTATAGATTCGATTTCCAAAGCAGGTCTGTCGCATAACGTCCCCCGTGTTTACGACGCCTTCGAACTGGACTCTAAAGATAGACCGTCTTGGCGGATCTAAGCTCCCGGTGAAGGGATGTGGTGCTGAACCTGCTCCAAAAACGTGCTTCTAGCACCTTGAAGCAAATACATTGTTATGCGCCGTTTTCCGTTTTCTCTTGTTCGCTTAATGACTGATAGTAATACCAAAAGTCAGTTTGAACTCGGTCCTCATTTCTATAATAGCCCAAATGCCTATGCCCTTCACACATATAAGTTTCTTCATCCTCATAATCAACAAAGCTATTAGCTTCACGAGCTAAATCCAAAAAACCAAATCTATTTGTTGAGCATAAAATATACTTGCTATATGATTTAAAATGCATTATTCCATCTAGTTTCCAATATGGCAACTTATCTGGTACCACGCTTTGAGGACTTAAATCAATAGTTTCTCCATCAATTCTTTTTGTTTGCTGTATAATTAGCTTTATATTTTTCGGTTTTGAACAAAATGAATGATAATTTGATAGAACAAAATCCATATGGAATGTTCCATTTCTAAACCATTCTTGAAATCGTTCAACATGTTCTGAATTATCAGGAATGTAGAAAATTGATGGTTCTCTTATCGGTTCTGATACAATCAAAAAAATGTCCCTTAAAAATTCGAATGCTTCTGAATTGCCTAGAATTACTCTATGATAATCTGCTGCCTCCATATACCTAAGTTGTTTAGGAATATGCACTGGCATATATACATTCACAATTCCATTTCTTTTGTTCGTTACAGTCTTTTTTATGAATTTCATTTTCCCTCCAGTTAAATACGTTTCATTGTACTCATTCTTGAAATACTTGAAGACGATGAATATACTATGCTGCTTAGTTGAAAATGGCGTATAACGGTCCCGTGTTTGCGACGTCTCCGAACCGGACCCTAAAGGAATACCCCTTGGCAGTGCTCGCACCCAGTGAAAAGGTGTGGGGCTGAACCTGCCCCCAAAACATGCTTCCATCAGCTCTATGCAAATGCATTTTTATCGGATGGATGAGGGCCCCAGAGCCAAAGTGCGACATGGACTTCGCACCCTTATACTTATCTTATCCACATACCGATAGTCTTGTTCAAATAATATGGATTTGCGAATAAACTAGTTTCTATGCTTAGTCTAAAAAATCACGCAAGGAGATTGAGGCGCTCATTGACGAAATTGGCCAGTTGTTGTGGAGTGAATTTAGTTCCATCTATGTAACCATCTGTTTGGAACACTCCATCAACATGTCCAGCATCCAATCGTATATACATAATCTTGGTGATTTCTTTTTCCATAATCATCTCTCGGATAGCCCTAAATTCAAGTCCACACCATTTCTTCTCTTGATATTTTTCACATAGAAAAACAACAATTAATTTTGAGCGATTTCTGTATATGTCTTGTATGAGAGTGTCTAATGACGGTCTCGCAAGTTGACTAATATAATTATTATCGTAAAAAATATTGTTTTTTTCTATAATTTTCTCAAGTTCCTTTACTACTTGCTCAACTATATCTCTTGATTCTCCAGCAAATGTAAAAGAAACGTCAAAAAAATGTTTTGTGATGTCTATAGGTCGATTTGTTTTAATAGCCTTAAGGTTAATGCCCAAAGACTGCAATTCCTTGTATAAATTCACTTTTTTAATTGCCCAGTGTGTTCTATTAAATTCCCAATCCTTTATATCTAACTCAAATTGAAGTTTGTGCAGATTTTCTGATGAAAGTACCTCTACTTTTTCGAAGGTTATTTTAACCCCTACTTGTCGCACTACAATATCTGTTATATAACCAATACTAGCATCCTTTTCTAAATAATCTTCATACGCAAAGATACACGGAGCCTTTTTAATTTCATTAATCTCATCTCTACCAAGCTTAGCAAATTTATCAATGATATCTTTATCTGTATATTCCACTATACAACGGCCTAAATCATATATCACTGAATTCGACTCCCAAGCATTTTCATCGCCTGAAATTAAAAGATTGTATATTTCAGCATTATTTCCCATGGCAGATTTCTCCTTAATAAAATAATAGTCCTGATTTTTATAAATAGCTTTTAGACTTGCTGTTAACTTTTCAAAATTTGTTTCATCTGACCAACCGTTAAAGCTATTTGTTAGGTCCAAAGTACTTTTTGTTAATGAGTCGGATTTCAATTTTACAATAACTGCTTTTATTTCTGCGAGCCACTTTTGAAATTCCTCGCCACTAATCGTGTTAAAAGATGGAATGCCGTTTCCACCAGTTACCCTAAAATATTTTTTTACGACAGCACTTCGATCTATAAGTTCTTTTAAGGCTTCTTCAGACATACTAACCCCCGTCCCCTCTTTTCAGTTCGCCAACAATTATACTTATGACTTTGTTCAACTCAATAATTTGCAAGGCACTTCTCAAGTTCCACTAATAGAAAAATTTGGGTACTCTTAGAATAATGGTGTTTTTTCATAAGTTCTGATTATTAGCCTACTAACGTATATCAGCAAAGTTCTAATTACAGACATTAGATGAGCATGTTGAATTCCTCAATAGTCAATCCTATAAAATCCGCCACATGACGTGGCGGCCTTTGCCTCATCTTTCCGATAACGTCCCCGTGTTTGCGATGTCCCTGAACCGGACCCACCTGTCCATCCCCCTTGGTGTAGCTTCGCTCCCGGTGAAGGGATGTGGTGCTTTGATCCTTCCCTCAACACGTGCAGCTCGCACCCTTGCGCCAAAAACATTGTTATAAGATGTTATCTCCATGGCTCCAACGCATTTTATTATTATAATTGATATATCTATTAAACTTTCTACTTATTGTCTAATACTAATTGCTTAACTGAATCTTGATAATCTCCAATAAAATAAGTTATTCTATTCCTTTTTGTATCTACAATAGGAGGCAATTGTGCCATATTTAAATCACACTCAGCTAGTAACATGTCTTTTCCTTTGAATGAGCCGTATTCAAAAAAGTCTGAGGACCAATTTACTATGAAATATTTTTCATCTAGTGTTTTAATAAGAGTTGGAGCAAATCCCATCCTTATTTCTTGAGCATTTACTGAAGCTACCCTTATTTCATTATTTAGAACATAATCAGAACTAACAACACTTTCTATCTCATCAATAAACCTTATGTTATCATAGTATGGTTCAACTGGAGGACTCTTTTGAAACTGTACATATGAAAAATCTATTTCTTCTCCAGTTTTCAATATTACCTTGCAGGGGACTCGTATATAATCTTCAACATTTCCATATAAATCAGGAGGATTTGCCATAATTTTAATTAGGCTTTTCAACAACTGATTATTTACTTCATTCTTTTTTATTTTCCATATATAAAAAATATCCTCTTTCTCTTTAGGTATTCGAGTCATAGTCTGTTTGTTATCAGATAAAAACCATTTTTGTTGACAATTTAAACATTCATACAACCATCCAAATTTCAGCTTTTCTACTTTTTTAATTGATTTAACATATTTGGTATATTTATTAGTCCTACCTTCACATGCTAGCTTCCAATTAAACATAATGACATTCTCTGTACCTTTACAATTTGGACAACCAGAGTTATTATTTTTAATCCTAAAAAACATAAATCCGCATCCTGAACTATTAAATAGGTATAAATAGTATATTTTTAAATTGGACCCAAATTTCACACCCTGAAACATGTAGATAATGTCCTATAACGGTCTCGTGTTTGCGACACCTTCGAACTGGACCCACTTGACCTTCTCACTGGGTGCTCGCACCCAGTGAGAAGGTGTGGTGCGCTGATCTTTCCTCAATACGTGCTTCCAGCACCCTTGCACAAAAACATTGTTCTACGATTTATGGTCTGCACTGCCCCACTACGGAGCCGAAACTGGATTTCAATTAAAGTTGAAATAGTTTATTTATATTTATAAAATCATAATTACTTAAGACCTGCTTATATAAACGGTCCTTAGTTCTATATAATTTATAAGCATTTGAATTCTCGTTACTTTTTAATATCCTAAACCTATCGTCTTTAATAACTAAAGCGCAATTGTTTTCAAGAGCTATCCCTATATCGTCAAGTGTCCTCATCATCTCATCGAAACCTTCTCTTCCTTCCTCATTGTAATGAGGGCAATGAATAGCTTTAATGAAACCAAGTCCATCAACTCGTTTATAGTCCCAATAACCATTGTTACGAAATGAGTCGCTGTCGCTATGCCCATACTTAAACCAGCATATAGAAC
>JAHDLO010000014.1 GCA_018432235.1 Clostridiaceae bacterium
GATCCATCAAAAGACATATCCATGCGTGAGGTGTATGGGCTAGACAAGTCACTTAGTGAGTAAGAGATAGATGATTTCCTGTTCTGGACAGGTGATTTCCACTTGTCCGGAACTGCGATTTCATCGCAACGGAATATTCATTCTTACTATCTGGAATTAGAAAAGGATGATGACTAGACATGGCAATTAAATTAGCATAGAACTTCTTCCCTTCTTCATTAATTTTTAATAACTCAGGAAGAGACTTTCTATATAATACTTCATCAGATGGACCAAATGTTATAATTTCTTCATCTCCAAAAAACTTTCTATCATAAAACCTAGCAAACCCTAAAGCATTGTACATCCTATGCCTATTCCAAAACTTTACATCGTTTGTATGAAATGTCACCGATTCATATCCAAATGCTGATAGTATCTTAGGCAGACTATAAATATCTCTATTTCCAAACTCTCTTGACATAGCAACGTTTGACATAGGATAAATAGATGTATTTAATAAAAACTCCGCATCTGATGTGTTTCCTAATGCAACCTGCTGATAAAAATTATTAAAATAAATACTCTCTTCAGTTAAGGCATTCATTATGGGGGTTACTTCAGTCCCATCAATTTTCAAACCTATAGGAAAACTTTGCACTGCCTCTAGTTGAACAACTAAAATATTTTTATCCTGAGCTATTCCGTAAAAATCTTGAGCGGTATCTCTCGGAACATTCTTAATTTCACTTATTACATCCAGTGTAATTGAGTCTAGATCAATTAAATTTAGTCTGCGCTGAGATTGCCAAGTATAAAATTGATACCCAATAAACCCTAGCTTTTGTGCATTTATCAATTCATTTATATAATCTTTATTTAACACCATATAGAAATTTACCATGTAGGAAAATACAGCAATAATAAGAATTAAATATATTATACTATTTCTAACATATGCTCTAAAGATGAAAGTTATATTTTTAATTCTACGAATAAGAAATATTAATAAAATGTCTAAATAAAGCAGTAAGTACCTAGCACTTAGCAGTGAAATTATGCTGTCTTTTATAGATCCTAGCTGATTTATTTGTCCAAATGACTTATAGGTAACTATTGCGCCATAATAGCTATGAAATACCATAAAAATCAACATTATTGTAGAGATGCATAAATTAATAATATTTAAATTGAGCACCTCTCTCTTTTTATACAACTTCACTAGTATAAGTAATGCCAATAGTAGAGAAATATCTGTAACCAATGAATCAAATAAGCTTATATCTCCAAAAATTAAGGCTCTAGCTAATATAACTTTCATACTAATGAAAAACATAAATAAATAATCCTGTAGGCTAAATTGTATTTTCTCTTCTTTCATTTTTCTTACCTTTCTTTAATCAGTTTTACAGCAATCACCCCATAATAAGTGTTTAATTATTATGGTCTATTATTTTGATCCGTTCTTTCGAGCCTGTAGCTTCTTATTTATTATAGCTCTTTGTTCAAATGCTTTAGGCAAAAGCACAAAAAATTCTATTAAATATCGTAGTGTCCTAGGTTCCTTAATCAGGCAATATCCAAAAACTAAAATTTCATAGAAAAGAATATTAAGGGCATTTCTTAAAAAATCCGATATACTTTCATTTTTTATAATCATTAATAAACGGTTTTTAATGGAATGAACTCTCAAAAAACGCGGCATATTACTACGACTATTTTTCTGCCATCCTCTATCATGATATGCTATAGCTGACGGAAGATATATAGCCTCCCACCCCAATAATTTTGCTCTCCATGATAAGTCTACATCTTCTTTATATGCAAAAAAGCTATTATCAAAATATTCATCATTTATCTTTATATCCTCTAGCATGCTTTTTCTATAAAAAGCAGCAGCACCGCAGGCGCCAAAAATAGCATATGATTTATCATATTGACCTATATCTATCTCTCCTTGCCCCCTATCATATGCACTTCTGTTTCTTTTCATAACTATACCTGTTGAATCAATAATTTGAGTAAATTCTTTATCTATCTTCCTTAGTAGCTTCCCAGATATTATACCTACTCTACTATGATTCTCCATCTCCTCAACTAAACTTTGAATAAAGTTTTTGTCAAGGATTATATCCGGATTTAAGACCAACACAAATCCCCCAGATGTCATACTGATAACAGTATTATGACCTTTACAGAATCCTAAATTTTCTTTTCTTTTAATTAAGGTGAAAAGTTTCTGATCAAAATTTTTTGTGATTATATCAATTGTCGTATCATGTGAATTGTTGTCTAGTAATATTATTTCGATATTTGTGTATGTCTGATCTAATACACTTTCTATACAGCTCTTGATGTACCTTTCACTATTATAGGTGACTATACTAATAGAAACTTTTTCATTCATATTAATTCCTCTTATTAATTAAGAAAATTTTGTTTTAATTATACTTAATCTTAACCTTCAATTAGATTCTTTATTTGTTTTGCCTTTGATTGCCATGTGTTGGCTAATGCTTCTTTTTTTAGTAAATCACAGTATACAATGTTATCTTTCAAGTTTAAGGCCTTATCTAACTTTTCTATAAACTCCATATGATTTTTTCCAATTAACACTGAATCATATTTTTTGCATTCTGGTAGATTAGTTGTAACAATAGGCTTTCCTAGGGCCATGTATTCAAATAACTTAACTGGCGATGTAGCTTCTGTAATATCATTTATTAAAAATGGTATTACTGATACATCGAAAAACTTAGCATAATTAGGTAAAATTTTATAGCTTATTGGTCCAAGAATTGTAACATTGCTGATTTTGTTAATTTCACTTTTACTTAAACTGCCATCATAATCCCATCCTATTAACAAGATTTCATTATCTGGCCTTTCACTCGCTATTTTTTTTATTAACCCAAAATCAAACCATTTGGCTAACGCTCCAAAATATCCTATAATTGGTCTATTCTTATTTATGATACGTTCAATATCACATGGGATACTTATATTGTTCACGTTAGCGAAATGTGCATAGTCTACTCCGTTAGTAACTAATCTGTAATTGAGGTTCCTATATTTAGAAATTTCATTATATAATTTGTTAGCTGTAGCTACGACAAATATTTTTTCATTTTTTAACACCTCAATATGCCTATCAATAACATCTTCTTTAGCTGAACATAGATCCTCAGTTAATTCATCTATATACTCATATAGAATAGTACTGCCTCTATTAAGATTCCTTTGTATAAACAAGCTATCAATATTAGGGTCTTGAGCATATATATGAATTATAGGATTTTCAATTTCTTCCACTAGAAGTTCATATTGATCTGTTAAATATATATCCCCACCAGCATTAATTCTTTTAAATCCTAAGACATCATCATATTGATTTATAACACAGTAGAAATATAAATATCCCTCATTTGCAAGATTAAGTGCTATATGCTGCGGCCTTTGGAATAAAGGGATGCTCCAATCAATCAGTGGTGGGAATATAATTATAGGCTTATTTATACTATCTCTTCTTATTCTTTCTAGATCCCTTTTAAACTTTTTTTTCAATAAATGATGTAAAACTAAATGCATAGCCTTCTTTATTTTTTTCCTTATTCTAAAAGGTAGTTTTTTTACTATTAATAATATAGTATTTTTTATAATAGTACCTCCTTCCTGAATATTTTAAATCTTATTATTTAGGTAAGTTATCATACTCTCTCTACTTTTAGACCATTCTGCTAGTAAATCTTCAGTTAACTTTAAATCTACTTTCTTATTAAAAGGACTAGTTATTTCTGTATCTGAGATCACTAAATTTGGCTGTGAAAGACTTTCCTCATCCCAGCTTAACCATTGAATTCTACCAAAATTAATGGTCTTTTTAAATTTGTCACCTTTAGTTCTTATATAAAGTAAATATCCGCGTTGAAGTAATTCAGTGACTAAATATCCAATAGCTTCTCTATTTTTATCAACACTATTGTGTAAAAAAAATTCTATTAGCTTGGTTGAATTATCATTTCTTCTTGTATAACTTTCTTTAATATTTTCTTTTATAATTGAACTCCATCTTTCTTCCCATAATCCCTTATCAAAGGCCTTCGCTACTTCAATTGCTCTCTTTTTAAACAATATCATCTTATTATGATCCTTGAGTAGACTTTCAATAGCAATTTTTAATTGTTGACTATTAGGGTCAATTAAATAACCATTATAGTTATTTATTACTAAATCTGTTAGTCCACCTATCCTTGTAGCTATTACTGCATTTCCACTTGCCATAGCTTCTAAACAGGATAAGCTTGTTCCTTCACTATATATAGTAGGAATTAATGATATGTCAGCTTTTTTGTATGCTTCACTCATCTGCTCTGGTGGCATAGAATACCATTGTACCCTATCTCCCCACTTTTTTTGCTTTTCTACTACATGTTTTGTATCTTCCTCAAATCCTTTACCAACAAAATGAAAATCAACTTGAGGGTATTTATCTAAAATGTAATCTAAAATTTCAAGGACCAAATACAATCCCCTTGCAGAATAAAGTCTTCGAGGGTATGTGATTACAATTCGTTCGTTTACTTCATCAAATTTATCTCTAGGGTTAAAGTCTTTTAAATCTACATAGTTAGGTATGACTTTCATTGTATTACCGATATCAAAATCTATTGTTTGAAACCAATTAGCAGTATTTGTGTCTACTGAAACAATAGTGCTGCAAAGCTTTGCAGCATCAATAAATCTTATTTGATTCTGCCAAAAACTAATTCCATCATTAAACTTGCAATTTGGATTATCCCATGCCACCCCATGACTAATTCCTATGCTAGGTTTAGCATTTAATGGAGTCCCCTCAAAAAATGCTGAATAAATATTTAAAACTGAGTTTTCTTCTACTTGGTTATAAAATGCCTTATTAAAACTATGAACCGTTTCAAGAGACAGTACTTTTGCGGAACACTTTCCGTCAGAGAGAGATATAACATCTATATTTTGAAACTTTCTCATCCAAGGAAAATTACCGTATTGGAATATTGATAATTTAACACCTAACTCCAAACTTAATTTGTGAAGATCTATTAGATATCTCTCAGCTCCTCCTGAATAGAAGTTTTTACCTTCAAAATCTAAAAAAGTTGCGGTTTTTACTGCTATTGATCCAGAGTGATTAATATTTGCGAATGCAGCCCAACAAAGACTATCAGAGTTCAATTTCTTCTCAAATACCTCAACACGAGAACGCCACTGGTTTTCATCTGCTATGGATTTTCCACCCTTCATAGCCTCTAGTTGAATTTCTTCCGCTAAGGAATTCTTTATTTCTTTCTCAAAAGATCTAGCATCTTTAGCAAGGCGGACATAATCACTTTCATAGAATTTCATTTCTAGTATAGGTGTGCTTACAATAGGTTTTCCTAAAGAAGCGTATTCAAAGAATTTCACTGGGGAAACACTGTTGGTTAGATCATTTACTTTAAATGGAATAATGCAAACATCAAAATGCTTTGCATAATTAACAAGCTCTTGGTATGGCCTTAAGCCCAGAAAGCTAATGTTTGATTTATCAACACTTTCTATATTTATTCCCACTTTTCCAATTATAACAAATTCCCAGTCATCATTTCTTGCTGCAATTTCTCTTATGAGATCCAGGTCAAACCATTCTTCGACAGCACCAAAATAGCCAATTATTTTTTTATTTTTATTTAATAAGGTTAAAATCTCTAAAGGAATGTTTATTCCCTTATTTTTAACAAAATCTTCTACATTGCAACCGTTAGGTAAATAAATGGCATCTTTTCTATCTATAACATATTTTTTAAGATTTTTTGCTGTGTATGAAACAAAATTTGCATGTTTTAATACATCCTTATGTTTATCTAGCATTTCTTCATCATACATGCTAAAAAATTCTAACTTGTCCAATACATCATACCATATTGTTTTACTTGGCACTAAATCTGCCCAGGACATTTGAACTAACCAACTACAAATCACAATTATATGCTTATGTTTTAAAACTTCTAGTAACGCACCCTCATTGTTAACTATAAATAAGTTTTCTTCTTCTTCTCTTATCTTAAAATCCTGATTGTATGGATCGCAAAAAAAACACAGATATCCCTTTTGGGCAAGTTCTCTGAGTATTTGTTGAGGCCTCTGCATAGGCTCCCAATGAACCGCTTCTGGATATACAACGATAGCTTTATACTCTTTACTCTTAATATTATTGATTATTGCTCGAGCTTCTTTTGATAGTGAATTACTTAAAACGCTTCTATAATAGTTTTGCTTAAACTCATATAATTTTTGAAAGCTGTCTATATGGTTTTCTGTAACAAGCTCTTCACCATGAGATTCTATGCTTACATGGGATTGCAATTGGCTGTGAATTGCACTATTATCATCTAATGCATGTACTATTTCAAATAATGGATTATATCTATTATCTACAGGTGTACTCATTCTAAAAAGCTTTCTTCCGAACCATTTTAAAAATTGTTTTTTGTGAATTATATCGCCCTTTACAAACTGATATCTTAAGCGCCTTAATCCATGTAATGTTCTAAAGTACTTAGTATTATTAATTTCATATATCTTCCCTTTGGCTAAGCTTTCCTTATATCTTAAATGATTATTTTCTTGACTTATAGCATCTATATTTCTTCTAAGTACTGATAACTCGTGAGCTAAATTATTTAGTTCGCAATCCTTTTTCTTCAACTGATCTATCAAAGTTTCTGTCACACAATTATTATTTTTTATATCATATTTAAGAAACTTAATAACCTCTTCATTATTATTTATTTCCATCATTAACTTATCAATATTTTCTGAATCTAAACTCATTTTCTTTTCTAGTTCATCAATTTGGTTTTTGTATTGTTCTAATTTATTAAGAATATCCTCTTTTTGTAGGTTTTCTTTTTCTAGTTCATTTGTTAATCTCTTAATTTCCTGTTCTATCGATAATAACTCTTTAACGTATTGTTCACTTAAGTTATCCAGTTCTAACTTTAGAGTGTTGTTTTTTATTGTAGCTTCACTTAACTTTCCTTCGTACGACTTGCGCACTTGATTTAGATTGCATATCAAATCAAAGACCGTGGTAGTATACTGTGTCGTACTATAAACATTATCCAGTTCAAATTCAGCGCTTGTTATAGCTGAATCGACAGTAGCTATATATGCAACAAGGTACTTCTCTTCTTCTGGAATTAAGTTATTCTCTAAGAGAACTTCAAAATCAGGAATTAAATCTTTACCTTCAAAAAAATAATCTAAGAGAGATTTAGTCCACTTATCACCTAAATATGTTTGTTTGACAACATTAAATCCTGCTTGTTTTAAAATTTCACTATAATCTTTTCTTAAGTATTCAGTGCCAAAGTTCCATTGATTCTCACTTACAGCCTTATATCTGTAAATTAAGTATGGGAACGATTTGGGATTGGGCACTAAAATCAAAAAGTACTTTTTAGTTACTTTACTTATAGCTTTAAATGCTTGGATTAATTCCTTGTCATCAAAATGCTCCATAACACCGCTGTTCCAAACTAAATCATACTGATTATCAATTCTCTCAATGTCCATCAAATCCAAATTAATAAATTTACCTTGAACATTATATTTTTCGAAAGTTAACTTAGATTTTTCTATGGACTTCTTACTAAAATCTAACAACGTAACATCATAACCATTTTGCGCTAATAAACAAGATAAATGCCCACTTCCAGAGCCTACTTCTAATAGTGTGGCTCCCTTGTTAACTTTTAATAAATCTAGTAGACTTATGATGTCTAATGATAGGTCCTTCTCCATTGGATGGATTTCTATAGAGTAAGAATCTGCTACGTTATCCCATGTCATCTGGGAAGGTTTATTCTCGATTTTTTCCATATCTACACCCCACTTGCATTTTTTTACATCACACTAAAAGAAAACCTCTAATCCTATTAATACATTATTCCATTCAAAGTATTTATTGAACTCTTTGATATCCTCATAAATCACTGTACTGTCTGAACTATTAACATCTTCTAACGCTTTAGTAATATCCGAAATAGAGTTCGGATTAACATAAATAGCTCTATCATTAAAATACTCTCTAACTGGCGCGACATCACTTAAAATCAATCTACATCCTAATGCGTATGCCTCCATACTAGCTAAGCCAGGCGTTTCAATCAGACTAGGTTGTATATGTACCTTAGCCTTTGCTAGGGTATTGATAACCTCATCATGAGATTTCCATCCTAAAAAGTTTAGGTATCCTTCATATTTTCTCACCTTATTATAATAGTCTACATCAGAAACATTGGCTTTTCCTATTAGGTTAACAATACTGTTTGATTTAACACAAGCCTTACCTAAGGTTAACTGATTCTTTCTTGGCCCTATACCTCCAACACAATAAATACCATCTCTGGATGTAGCCTTTATGTTTGCTAATTTATAGAGATCTTTTTCTATTCCATTTAATATAACTTCAAAATTTTGCTTTTCATCTATATTAAAATGTTTTTTTAAATGCTCCATTTCTGCATTGCTATTTGGACAAATAACATGGGCATTGTTCAAAATAAACTCTATACCAGTTTTTTCTGATAGGAAAAGTTCTTTATATTCATTCATTATATTAGGCTCGTAATGTGACCTGTTACTAAAATATAGTTCATGGTAAGTTTTTAAAAGGTTTTTACGTGATCCAATAATGTACCTTTTTATAAAGCTTTTACTGCTATATATTGGCATATTGATTTCATTAAAATTCCAATATATAGGAAATAATATATATTTAATATTTTGTTTTATACAGGACAGCGAATTATAGAGGGCATCTCTATATCTAGTTAAGTTAAAAACAAAAGCAAAGTCGAAACCTTGCAAATCAGGATACAGCTCGTTAAATGTAGTTACATCATAACCTTTTATCCTTAAAAAGCTTACTATTTCGCTAATCTGTTTTGTGTCACCACCTGGGCTAAGACCGCTATCAATTCTGTCTAAAATAGCAATTTTGACCTTTTTCATTATACAAGCCCTCTTTTCTCTAGTTCTTCTAAAACTACACGAGCTCGTTCAACCCATGAATGATTTTGGGCGGTTTCTTTAAGAAAACTAATATGCGTAACATCATTAGCTAAGGTTAAAGCTTTATGCAGTTTTTCATTAAACTCATATTTATCGCATGCAATTAAAGCAGTGCCTAGCTTACTCACTTCTTTCATATTAGTTGATACTATTGGCTTGCCCCCAGCCATATACTCGTAGATTTTTACTGGCGAAGTTGCTTGTGTTATTTCGTTAACTTTAAAAGGAATCATTGCAATATGAAACTTAGAAAGTAGATATGGTAGCTTATTATATTCAACCCTATCCCATATCACTATATTTTTATATTTATCTATGTTGTTTTTAACCAAAATATCAGGATAGGCTTGTCCCACTATTAGAAACAGCCAGCTAGGATTCGCTTCGGAACAATGTTTAATAATCTCAAAATCAAACCAATCAGCAATAGCACCATAATACCCAATTATAACATCATAATTGTTACAAATATTATCTAACTCTTTCCATTCTATAGGTATCGGATTTGAGAAATGCTCATAATCACATGCATTTGGTAATAGCAATACATCTTTTCTAATTTCTTGTGCTTTTATATATATATCTTCTGCAGTAGTTATAACTATATCTGATTCCATTACCATTTTATTATGGAAATAGTTTTCTAATTCATTGTAATGATATACACCAATGTCATCTACCCAATCATAGATTGTTACGTTATTCATATTATCTTCTCTTAAATAATTGTATTGATTTGCCCAATATCGCCAAATAACTACCTTATTTAAACTTTTTAAATGCTTACCAGCAGCATAATCATTATATAAATATAAGTTGTTATTCATATTTCTTAAGCCTATTACTTTTCGATCTGGAATAATTCTATATTCCCCTTCCACTGAATAGATTACCTTATGACCTAGTCGCGAAAGGGCTAAAGCCAACTGTTGTGGTCTCTGGAATAAGTACCCCCAAGGCACTGAAGGTGATGGAAACACAAATTTAATGCTATCTTCTTGATTGAAATATGCAAAATACTTATTTAGTGATTTCTTGGATACTTTCGATTTGTTAATAACTTTTATTAGTGCTTTTACTGATTTTTTTAGTGTTTCCAACATGTGATTTCCCTCATTTACTCTACTACTCATTTTTATGAAATTCATTACATACTATATCTGCGTCGCCAACCATCTTTAGATGTCCTTTTTCAATCCAAGCCGCTCTGGTACATAATTGCTTAACCTGCTCTGTTGAATGAGAAACAAAAATAATAGTTACCCCATTATTCATCATGTTTTTCATTCTTTCATGGCACTTTTCCTGGAATTTGTAATCTCCTACAGCAAGAATTTCATCTACTATTAATATGTCTGGCTCTACACAAGTAGCTATTGAAAATCCTAATCTAGCAATCATTCCTGATGAATAATTCTTCAGTGGTACATCTATAAAATCCTGTAATTCTGAAAAGCTAATTATTTCTTTAAGCTTTCCAGTCATAGTCTTCTTATCATGGCCCAAAATAGCCCCATTTAGGAAGATGTTCTCATATGCAGTGAGATCCATGTCAAAACCAGCCCCTAACTCTATTAAGGGAGCAATAGTACCTCTAATCACTACAGTACCCCTTGTAGGCTTAAGTATCCCCGAAATAACCTTTAATAAAGTACTTTTTCCTGCACCATTCAACCCAACAATACCGAAAACTTCTCCCTTATTAATAGTCAATGCTATATTGTTTAAGGCCCAGAATTTTTCAAACCCTATTTGTTTTTTGACACGCTTTACAAAATATTCTTTAATACTAAAAATTCGTTCTCTACTTAAATTAAAACAAATCGATACTCCATTAACTTTTATAATTTCTTCTTTCATAGTATTCACATCCTAAATTTTATCTATATATAAAGCATGAATTTGTTTTGATTTTTATAAAATGCGTACAATCCTAAAACTAAACTAATTAAGGAGATTAGTATACATATCAAATTTAATTCCATACTGGGTATATTGCCATGTAGGATAATTTCTCTAAAAAATGCAATAAAGTAATACATAGGATTTAGCTTAATAAAAAGTAGATATTTTATTGGAATAATTTCTATAGGATATATAATTGGTGTTAGATACATCCACGCCAATATAACAATTCCGTAGATATGATTCATGTCTCTAAAAAAAACTGTTAAAACAGATAGCATTAATCCCACTCCTACTGTAAATATTAGTAGATAGAGGAAAGCAACTGGTATTAAGAATATCGTCGCGCTAAAGCTTGCCTTTGTAATAAGCATTATCATAAAAACTGCGATTAGTGAAAATAGTAAGTTCACAAAAGATGAAAGAACTTTTGAAATAGGGAATATATATTTTGGAATATACACTTTCTTAATTAAATTTGCATTTGTAACTATGGAACCCATAGCTATGGTAGTAGCTTCAGAAAAAAAAGAAAATAGAATTTGTCCAGTCAAAAAATATACCATGAAGTTTTCAATTTGTATTTTAAAAAGATTAGAAAACACAATAGTCATAACTATCATCATCATGAGGGGATTTAATAAACTCCAGAAAATACCTAAAATTGATCTTCTATATTTTACTTTTATATCCCTTAATACTAATTCTCTAAGCAAATGCTTGTACTTCAAAAAATTTTGTAAATATAATTTCAACTATGTCACCTGCTTTTGGGGATAGATTTTTCCCATTAAATTTGTACTACGCTGTGGCTGCTTTTACTATTTAATTACTCCACCAGTCATTATTATCTAAATACCAGTGAATGGTTTCTTCAATTCCCTTCACAAAACTATACTCTGGTTTCCATCCTAATACAGATGTAATTTTCGAATTATCTATAGCATATCGTCTATCATGACCAAGACGGTCTTGCACATATTCTATTAGATCCTTAGATTTATTTAATTTTTCAAGGATTAAATTTACTATATAAATGTTGGTCTTTTCATTATTTCCGCCGATATTGTAAACTTCCCCATTTCTACCATCGTGTAGTACTAAATCAATAGCTGAACAATGATCACTGACATGAAGCCAGTCTCTCACCTGCAACCCATCTCCATATACTGGTAATTTCTTATTCTTCAAACAATTTATTATCATTAATGGAATAAGCTTTTCTGGGAATTGATGAGGCCCATAATTATTTGAGCAACGAGTGATGTTTACTGGTAGTCCATAGGTTTTGTAATAGGCCCTGACTAGTAAATCAGCTGCAGCTTTCGAAGCAGAATAAGGACTATTGGGTTCTAAAGGGGTTTCTTCAGTAAATAAACCAGTTTTTCCTAATGAACCATAAACTTCATCTGTCGAAATTTGTATAAATTTCTCTACACTATATTTTTTAGCAGCATCAAGCAATACCTGAGTTCCCAACACATTTGTTTCGATAAAAATGCCTGGATTTTCTATGCTTCTATCCACATGTGACTCTGCTGCAAAGTTAATTAAGTAGTTCACTCCATCAGAAACTAATTCTTCTACAAGCACCCTATCTGTAATGCTTCCTTTAATAAAAGTATAGTTAGCATGTCTTTCAATCTCTTTTAAATTATTTAAATTTCCGGCATATGTAAGCAGGTCTAAGTTTACTATCTTGTAATTATCATACTTATCAAGCATATACCGAATAAAATTGCTACCTATAAATCCTGCCCCACCAGTTATTAACAGCTTCTTCACACTTTCACCTCATAACATTTTTATAATCGTTTATCATTAGTATTTTCTATGCTACTCCATTTTTTATCTTTTTCTGACAAAAGTATTGTGTTTATCTTTTTAAGAGGCCACTTTATATTAATAGAAGGGTCATTCCATAGAATTCCACCCTCATCCTCTGGGTTATAATAATCAGTGCACTTGTATGTCAGCTCAGCTTCTTCTGATAAAACTAAAAAACCATGTGCAAAGCCTTCTGGTATATATAATTGTCTTTTATTACTATCGGAGAGGACTATACCATACCATTGTCCAAAAGTTTTAGATTCTTTTCTAATATCAACAGCTACATCAAAAACTTCGCCTTTAATTACCCTAACCAGTTTTCCTTGAGGATGTTGATATTGGAAATGCAAACCTCTTAAAACTCCCTTTTTAGACCTTGACTGATTATCTTGTACAAAGGGCTTACCTAGTCCAGCATTATTAAACTCATCATAGTTATATGTCTCCATGAAATAGCCCCTATGATCTCCAAAAACCATTTGTTCAACTACCCATAAACCCTCTATCCCAGTATCTATAAATTTAAATTTTGTCATTGCTATCTTACTCCTCAACTGTAGTAGCTACCTCTTGTAAAATAGGATTCTGCTTGTATTGGATGTTCTCTTTTGATAAACTCATTAAATACATGCCATATTCAGTATTTTCTAATGTACTAGCAATATTTAATAATTTTTGAATATCAATATAACCTTTTCTATAAGCTATTTCTTCCAAACATGCTATATAAAGCCCCTGCCTTTTTTGAACAGCTGCAACAAAATTACTTGCCTCTAAAAGACCGTTCTGAGTTCCTGTATCAAGCCAAGCCAAGCCTCTTCCAAATAGTTCTACCTTTAGTTTCCCTATTTTTAGATATTCATTATTTACAGAAGTAATCTCAAACTCTCCTCTCGCTGAAGGCTTAATACTCTTTGCTATCTTAACAACATCATTATCATAAAAATAAAGACCGGGAACTGCGTAATTTGATTTAGGAATTTCGGGCTTTTCCTCAAGAGATACTACATTATATTCATTATCAAACTCAACCACTCCGAATTCAGTGGGATTTTTAACATAATATCCAAATATAGTAGCACCGTCTTGTCTCTTTACAGCTTTTTCAAGAATCTTTGTAAATCCCTGACCATAAAAGATATTATCACCTAATATCAAAACCACATTATCTTTGCCAATAAAGTCCTCCCCTATAATAAATGCATCTGCGAGTCCCCGTGGGTATTCCTGTATCCTGTATGAGATATTAACTCCGAAATTTTCACCTGCACCTAAAAGTTCTTTGTACAAACTTATATCCTTAGGTGTAGAAATTAATAGTATGTCCTTGATCCCAGCCAACATTAATACCGATAGGGGGTAGTATATCATTGGTTTATCATAGATTGGTAACAGCTGCTTTGATACTGCTCGAGTAATTGGATATAGGCGTGTTCCCAACCCTCCCGCTAAAACGATTCCCTTCATTAACTAAGTCAACTCCTAACTATCAAGTATTTTACTAATTCAGTTATACATCAACCAATAACTTTGTTTAAATCTCCTATTATTCAATACATCTTATATTTTCAAAAATCAATCTCATTGATATTCATTTGCTACTTGTTAGATGAAGATTAATACCAATCCCAATGCCTAATAATCCCCAAAATATGGGTGATACAGAAACCACGCTATCATTAAATAGTCCAGCTCCCAAATATCCACATACCCCTAAAAACACTGCAACTCCAACTATAGAATATATATCTTCAAACTCATTTTTTATGTATAACTTTAAGCTTGATATTATATACATAATAAAGATTGACAACAAAGCTAATAAAGATATAATACCCGTATTAATAGCAGTTTGAAGATAAAGATTATGGGGTTTGTCAACTACTACTCCAATGTTTCCATAAGCTACAAGCTTGCCTACATAATCGTCTTGCGGAAAATACATAGCAAAGGTATCAGGCCCAAATCCTACAAGCCATGTTTTCTTTAAAAGGGGTAATGATCTTGACCATATGTATCCCCTCGATGATCCCAAACTCTCTTTACCCTCAAAGCCTACTTTTTCTATAGCTCGCAGCTCAACAGGATCACCTTTATCATTTAAGAATCTAAACCCGTTCTCAGTAATTAGAAAGTTCATATTGATATCTTTTTTATATACTTCGAGTACATGACCTTTATCAAAAGAAGCCAACATAAATGAATAATCCTCATACCTTTCATCTTGAGATCTGAAGACTCCATCTGTGTAGTCCATTTTAATTGCAGCATCGTTACTATCTTTGAAAAAAACCTCTCCCTCATCATAAAAGATCCTTAATACCTGCTTACCCGAATATATATCAATCTTATTTCCATCTACATCAATATCTGTTAAAGCTGCTTCATTAATAACTATTCTAGGATCAGAGGTTATAGAAATTACCTTATTTAGTATTGCTCCCTTTGTAACTCCATTCATCACTAGTAAAGTAATAATAGAGACACCAACAATAGATAATATATAAATTTTATTTTGTAAAATACTTTTTCTTAATAATATTACTAATATAATAGTAGTTATAGCTAGACCTACTAATCCACCACGAGATCGTGACCCCAGTAAATTGACAAGCAATAAAACACTTACTACCGCTGTAAAAATCTTATGCGATCTTTTCTTTAATAAAAGAAAAAGTGATATGCAGACAGGTAGAAGCAGTGCAACATAACTACCTATATAGTTAGAATGATATAATGTACTATAAACCATTGTGTTTTCTAATGTATAATTTATTTGGTCAGCTATATTTTTATATTGTTGAGGTAATATTAGTGCAGTGCCTAGTTTAGTTTTAAATATATCCATTCCCACAAATTGAAATAAACCAATTAAGCAAATAATAACACTTGAAAACAACACAACACCGATAAGAGTTTGCATATCCTTTTCATTTCTTACAAGATTAATAGCTATTAATAAAATAAGCATATATGCAATAATAACGAATAGTCCCTCATATCGATCCAAGTAACCGCTGATGGCCACACTCCGATATTTAGAGAATAGGGTCGAGATAATTGCAAACCCAATATAAAAATAAACAGGTATGTAATATTTTGTTTTCTTTAGCTCTAGCCTACCAGAAGTTCTTTCAGCAAAAGCAGTTAATGCTAAGATTATTGTACCTATTACCAAAAGTAATGATTTGTAATAGGAGTAAAAGTCATAATTATGCGATGTACCAGTCCAAGTTAGATAAAACACACCATCAAGAGGTATAACCTTAAGACGTACAATAAGTGGTATAATCCCAACAATAAATGCTAATATTCCAATACTAATTGAATTTACACGGGATTTAACTTGAGCCTTTTTATGAATTGATTTCACCCTCTACTACCTCCATAAATTATCATAAATTAATATATTTTTCTACAATTTTATACACCCTATTATCATTCTATATTATTTAACTTATTAATTCTATATTATTTTGTAAAAACTTTTAGTCTATTATTAATTAGCAATTTCCTTGAATTTCATGTAGTAAGATAAATGAGACTTTTAGCGCTTTGTGAATTTATAAAAAGTTTATATTTAATTAATTGCAATTTAAACTAAATGTAATATAATTAATTTTGCATACCGACTGACGGGTTCTGGGATAATTTCAAGGCCTCAGTCGGCACTACATACGCATTCAGAATTCAGATTTAGGAGGAAGTTAAATGTCCAAGGGATTCAATACCAGATTAGTAGTAGTAGCATTAATACTCACAACAGCATTGGCAGCTGTAGGCTGTTCAAGGGGTGTACAGGGAGACGAAGCTGAGGCTTCAGACTATGTGGCTGTGGAAACGGAGACGGCAGCTGTGGCGGCTATAGCCAATACCACAGGCTTTAACGGAAGAATAGCTGCAAATGAAGAGCTTATGATCATACCCAAAACAGTTGGGGTTGTCAGCACCGTTAATGTAAAGCTGGGGGAAAGGGTGACAAAGGACACCATACTCTTTACCCTGGAGCAGGAGGATATGAGCAAAAGCGTGGAGCAGGCAGACAATTCGCTGAGCCTGGCACAAAAAAGCGTGGATCAAGCCTTAAATTCATTGAATACAGCAGAATTAAACTTTGAATTGAACAAGGAAAAGATAGAAAATGCCATCCTGAACCTGGAAAGAAATCGAGAGCTGTATCAGCTGGGGGCCATATCAAAGTCACAGCTGGAGCAGTCGGAAATGGCAGCCTCCAACAAGCAGTTGGCGGTGGCAGAGGCACAGGTTAAGCAGGCGGAAATAGCCTATCAGCAGTCCTTAAACCAGCTGAGACAGGCAGAAATCGCCCACCAGCAGTCCCTCAGTGGCTTCGACAATACAGTGGTGAGGGCACCGATGGATGGTGTGGTTTCAGCCCTGAATGTCAAGGTGGGCCAGATAGCCACCAACAGCCAGGCAGCAGTGGTTTTGGTGGACACAGAAAGTGTATACATGCAATTAAACGTGGTTGAGGGCATGGTCAATAAGCTGACCATCGGTCAGGAGGCATTGGTCAGGATTCCTGCAGCACAGGATACCCCTATTGCCGCCGTAGTAGACTATATCAGCCCGGCTGCCGATACCAGAAGCCAGCTGTACCCTGTTAAAATCTATCTCCCCAACCCCGAAGGCATTATCAGGCCCGGGATGAATGGAGAGGCCAGCTTAGGCATAGATAGAGTAGATTCGGCGATTGTCATAAAGAGCAGCGCAGTACTGGACCGCAATGGCAAAAAGGTGGTTTATGTACTGGAGGGAGACTCAGCAGTTGAGAAGGTGGTTGAGGTGGGCCTGGACACAGGGGATTTAGCAGAGATCAAATCCGGCCTGCAGGCAGGTGAACAAGTCATCGTTAAAGGACAGCATTACGTTGAGGATGGCCAAACAGTAAAGGTAGTAAGGGGTGAATAACATTGAATTTATCTAGCTTTTCAGTAAAGAAACCCGTTACCATAACAATGATCGTCCTTGTCGTGGTGCTGCTGGGGGCCATATCCCTCACCAGGCTGCCTATCGATTTATTTCCAGAAATGGAGCTGCCGGTGGCCATCGTTTCCACCTCCTACACAGGCGCTGGCCCACAGGAAATAGAAAATCTAGTGACGAAACGGATTGAGGGAGCGATAGCAACAGTTAGTGGCATAGACAATGTTTCCTCCATATCCTCAGAGGGAAGCTCCATCGTTATTGCACAGTTCAACAATGGTACCAACATGGATTTTGCCGCCCTTGAAATGAGGGAAAAAATAGATATGGTGAAGGGCCTGCTGCCGGAGGATGCCGCACAGCCAATGGTACTTAAGCTGGACCTGAACTCCATGCCAATAGTCGAAATTGCCCTCTCCACCAATGGCGATCTATCCGGCCTACAGGCCCTGGCAGAGGATGCCATAAAGCAGAGATTTGAAAGAATAGATGGTGTCGCCTCAGTCAACATCGGCGGCGGCTTTGTAAAAGAAATAGAGGTACTGGCAGACCCCTACGTGCTTTCCGGCTACGGCATCAGCACAGGCCAGCTGGCACAATACTTAACGGCAGCCAATATGAACCTGCCGGGGGGTACTGTTGAGCGGGGAGATCAAAAGCTCGCCATAAGAGTAGTGGGGGAATTTAAATCCCTAGATGAAATCAAAAATTTGCCCATTACCTTGCCCACCGGTGAGGTGGTTGCCCTACGGGACATTGCAGAGGTGCAGCTGGCCTACAAGGAGGTTAGCACCCTTTCAAGGGTAAATGGCAAGGACAGCATCAGTGTTTCTATCCAGAAGCAGTCAGGTAAAAACACCGTACAGGTGGCAAACCTGGTACTGAAGGAAATAGAAAGCCTGAGAAGAGATTTTCCCGGGGTTGAATTCAACATCGTTGCCGACAACTCAGAAATGATAAAAACCGCCATCAGCAATGTTATCAACAACGTACTGATGGGTAGTATATTTGCCATACTGATACTGTATATCTTCCTGAAGAATATCAGGTCAACCTTGATTATAGCCATAGCTATTCCAATATCGGTGATCACCTCCTTTATACTGTTATTCTTCAACGGTATAACCCTAAACATGATGACCCTTGGCGGTCTGGCGCTAGCGGTGGGTATGCTGGTGGATAGTGCCATCGTGGTACTGGAAAACATATACCGCTTCAGAGCAGAGGGGCTTTCAAAGCAGGAGGCCGCCATACGGGGCTCCTCAGAGGTGGCAATGGCAATTACGGCCTCTACCCTCACCACCATTGCCGTTTTCCTTCCCATCGCCTTTATAGACGGTATGGTGGGTACAATGTTCAAGGAGTTTGCCATGACGGTGACCCTATCCCTTGGCGCATCGCTTCTGGTGTCCATCACCCTGATACCGATGCTTTCCTCCAAGATATTGACCCTGGAGGCCGATGAAAATACAAAAGGTACGAAGAAAAAGAAGCTGGACTTTATCTACAGAGGCTTTGATCGGGTATTTGAAAAAATAGAAGGGCTTTACAAACGCCTGCTGACCACCAGCCTTAATAAAAGAAAGCTGACCTTGGGCATATCGGCATTAATCTTTATTATAAGCATTGCCAGCCTAGTCTTTGTGGGCTTTGAGTACTTCCCTGCCTCCGACGAGGGTAGGCTCAGCGTATCGGTGAAGCTGCCACTGGGCAGTAGGCTGGATAATGTCAATGAAATAGTAGAGATAGTGGAGGAAAAGGTGGCAGCCCTGCCGGAGGTGGATGTTATATTTACCACAGTTGGCGCCAGCAGCAATCTGATGGGCAACAGCACCAGCAGCAACGCCGGAACGGTATCTGTAAATCTCGTCAGCCTAAGTGAGAGAAAAAGAAGCACCGCTGAGGTGGTGGAGGTGGTACGGCAAATAGTTAAGGATATTCCCGGTGCAGACATCTCTGTTTCAGCCGTTTCTACCATGTCCATATCCGGTACGAACCCTATTAGCATCAGCATCAGCGGCGAGGACTTCGCAGTGCTGGAGGAAATATCCAATGACTTTAAGGCAATGGTGGAGTCCGTAGAGGGCACCCGAGAGGTTAAAACCAGTATCGGGGATGCCGTGCCTGAGGTAGAGGTGCTGGTTAATAAGGATGTGGCAGCAATGTATGGCTTAACCGCAGCACAGGTGGCTACAGCCGTAAGGGGCAGTGCCTCCGGTACCACAGCAACAAGATACCGATATGAGGGAAATGAGCTGGATGTCGTTATACGGGCACAGGGAGGCATAACCAAAAGCCTTGCCAATCTGGAGCAGCTTTCCATCCCTACACCTACAGGGGTTAATATTCCCCTCAGTCAGGTGGCCTCAGTCAATATCGTCAGAGGCCCGGTACAAATCAACAGAGACTCACAAGAACGAGCAGTAACCGTCTCCGGACAAATCGTCGACCGAGACATCAGCAGCATAACCAGGGATATAGAAAAGCAGCTGGTGAGCTATGAAATGCCCTATGGCTATAATTATAAAATCGGCGGAGAGGATGAGCAGCTGAATGAAGCCTTCTCCCAGCTGATATTAGCACTGGTGCTGGCAATCATACTAATATACATGGTAATGGCAGCCCAGTTTGAATCCTTGATTTACCCCTTTATCATCATGTTTACAATACCACTGGCCTTCGGTGGGGGCGCATTATCCCTATTTCTGACGGGCAGAGCCTTTGGTGTCACCGCCTTTATAGGCATTATCATGCTGTCGGGCATCGTGGTTAATAATGGTATCGTGCTGATAGACTATATCAATATTCTAAGAAGCAGCGGAAAGACCAGAGATGAGGCCATCATTGCAGCAGGCCCGGTCAGACTAAGACCAATATTAATGACCACCCTGACAACTGCCCTTGGACTAATTCCACTGGCAATTGGTATCGGGGAAGGCTCAGAAATGCAGGCACCAATGGCAACAGTGGTTATAGGGGGTCTGATGCTGTCTACAGTATTGACACTGGTATTTGTACCGGTACTATACACTGTATTTGACGATCTTTCCATATCCACCAAGAAAAGATTCAAGAAGCTGACCAAATCAGCCATAGAGTCCTAAGAGGGTGATAAAATGGAGGAGCTAAAGGATAAAAGACAAAGGGAGATCATGACGGCAGCCCTGAGGGTCTTCGGCGAAAGCGGATTCTTTCAAGGAAAGATGGAGGATATCGCCAAGGAGGCCGGCATAGGCAAGGCCACCATATATGAATACTTCAGCAGCAAGACAGAGCTGTTTCAGAATATGCTGCTGTACCATGTGGAGGAATATATAGCGGGAGCAAGACAAGCGATAAGCATAGAGACAGCCTTTAAGCATCGCCTTAAAAAGCTGGCTGAATACAACATAAGCTATATAAGCAGCCATGCCACTACCCTAATGCAGGTCTTTACACGACCAGAAAATATGTCAAAGGACCTGCTGCCCCCCTTCTTCAAAATGCGGGAAATGATCTGCAGCTTTATAGGGGAGCTAATCCACTTCGGCATACAAACAGGAGAGCTGGCCTCAGACATCGATATAGAGGTGGCCTCCTTGGTCATAATGGGGGCACTGAATGCCACTAATTCAGGTATTATATTACAGGACAAAACGATGGATGATGGTCTGGTGGATTCTGCAAAGGTTGTGGATATGCTAATGTATGGGTTGGTTGTTAAACTTTAGTGATGCCATGTAAGTCCATTTTTCTTTATAAACTATGTAATAAAAGCTCCTTTGGTTAACTAACAAAGGAGCTTTTATTGGTGATTTTTTCAATTATGTAAATCCTCTTGATACGCTTTTATATGTGCACCCTCTTTTATATTATCTTTTGGACTTAAGATAACTATGTCATTTTGACTTAACCCCCTTTTAACTTCTACAAGCCTTTGACCCTCAATTCCCTTTTCAATTTCCTTCATAAGGGCTATTCCGTCTTGATTGACAAATACGTAATCCACACCGTTCATTTGAAATACTGCACTCTCTGGAACAATTAAGGCCTTGTCTTCCTTTTCTATTACTATTTTAATATCTAAATCGTAACCGGGTCTAAGATTAGTAATAGAATCATTAAAATCTATTTCTACCTTTATTCGCTTTTGCTCTATACCTAAGTCAGAAATCTTACTAAAAGCCTGGGGATGAATTTTTCTTACAATTCCCGTTGCATTATTTAAATTAAGACTATTATTTGATATTTTCACTAAAGCTCCTTCCTTTATATTACTTATATCATCAACTAAAATATCGCTTTCTACATATAATTCGCTTATATTTCCTATCTCCATAATATGTATCCCAGGTTGAAGAAAATTTCCAACCTCTATATTCTTCGTCATTATAAATCCATCAATAGGGGCATTTATTGTAAAATCCATGCTGCTACTCTTTAATTCTTCCCTTTGAGCATCTATCTGATTTAACTGAGCTTCAAATTGCTGAACAACATTTTGAGATATGGGTTTCATAAGTTGGTCTAGCTCTAGCTCCATTCTTCTTAAGTTTGTTTTTTCTGTCTCATATCTTAGCACTATACTTTGATATTCTTGATTACTAATGGCCCCAGTTGTACGCAGCTTTTCTGCATTATCTGCATTTGTTTTGGTTTCCTCCAACCTTCTTTGTGCATCTTCTATTAATAGCTCCATCCTTTTGATTTCATTTTCATCAATTGGCTTAAGTGCTTCCTTATATTGTGCATCAAGAAAATCCCTCTGTGCATCAAGTACTATCAATTGTCTTTCCTGCTGTTGTCTATCCACTCTAGCTATAACATCTCCTGTTTTTACTTCGTCTCCAACCTTCACATATACATCAGTAACTTTTCCTGACACAAAAGAATAAATACTTGAATTATTATCTGTCTTTACTACACCTAACTCCTCCACATATTTTTCTATACTTCCTTCAATAACCTTAGTTGTACTTACCTGTATTACGGCCCTTCTATTCATAAAATTGAAGCCTAGTGTCCCTATTATGACTACCAGAACGATTACTCCTATTATCTTTTTCTTCATATTTTCACACCCTTACAATTTATTTTCGCTCCATCCTTTAGTCCTTACATCTTTATACTAAATCCAGGTTTTAATTCAGTTTTTTAATATTTATTCCTCGATTAGGACATCCTACTTTTCAGTGCATCTAATAAGTTTAACTTATAAATCTTTCTCATGGTAGCTAGCTGTGCAACTATTACAAAAAATATTGTTGAAATTGCTGTTATAGCATAGGTATTTGGGTTTATTATTACAGGAATACTGTAAAGCTCCGTTGAAAGACCTTGAACCATACTGACGCACAATCCATACCCTAGGGGTATACCAATAGTGATTCCAAGGAAGGTAATTAAAGCATTCTCTCTTGTAACCATTTTATAAATCTCTTTTTTGTCAAAACCTAATACTCTTAAGGAAGAGAACTCCATTATCCTTTCACTAATGCTTATCACCGTTACATTATATACTATGGCAAATCCGAGAATTCCTCCAAAGAGCATCATAACACCCATAGAGTAAATAATAGTATCCATAAATTCTAAAAAGCTATTCTTCATATCTGTTACAGACTGAACTTGCCCGATATTTTTAATATCCCGAAGCTTAGTGGCTACTTCGTCCTTAGAGTTTAAAAGAGCTCCAGTAACCATACCCCTTTCCTCCATAAGCTTATTCAGCTCCTCTTGATTCATATAGGCGTTAATTCCTAGATATTGTTGAGTAATCCCTTTTACTTCAACATACTTATCATCTATATCAGGCATAAAATTCTTAACTAATATTTCATCTCCTATATCTGCCCCAAGAATGTTAGCTAAGCCTTCTGCTAAAATCACTCCGCTATTTGGAATATCAATCCTAAATCCTGTAGGTGTTGTAAAATTGTAAAACTGTGTATCCTTTGGAACACCAATTACTGATACTACTTTCTTTCTCCATCCATTCACCAGCTCAAAGGGTATTTCTGTCTTGGGTTCTATGTAATCTACATCAATTAATTGCTGGAGTTCCCTTATGACATTTGTATTCATTGGTTTAGTAAAATCTATATTGTACTCCATTGTTTGAAATTCACCATAGTGCAGCATAAACATATTCCCCCATACCGAGGACATAAAAATCGGCACCATAGTAATACCATAGGTAAGGGCTATCCCTAGCATTAAAAAGGCTGCTCTCTTCTTATTCCTTAAGATATTTCTAATTACCATTTTCCAGCTAAAGGATATCCTATTCCATATGGGTTTTATTTTTTCCAACCATATTCTACCACCAGTTTTAGGTGCTTCTGGTCTCATAGAGTCAGCAGGTAAAATCCTTAAAACACTTCTTGCCCCAATTAAGCCTGAAATAATGCAGAAAATACTCGTCAGAAGGATACCGTAAACTATATATATATAGTATACCTGCATCTCAAACATCGGTATATTAAAGTAGTAAATGTATAGATTTGTAAAGGCCCCTGATAAAGGTATGCTCAGGATAATTCCAATAATAGACCCCACGAGTCCTATTAATAAGGAAAATTTTGTATAGTGAGCTAATATGCTAAAATTGTTATAGCCCAAGGCCTTCATGACTCCTATAGACATCCTGTCGTTTTTAACAATTCTAGAGAGCATAATATTTATTATTACTGCAGCAACAATTAGAAATAGTAGCGTTATTGCAGTAGACATCACCTCTAGTGAATCTACCTCCTGCATTAGCATGCTATGGCTTAAATGATCTTCTCGTTTTATTGATCGTCTAACACCATATCTATCCAACTGCTCCTCTATATCCTCTATAATCCTATCTATATCATGAAGGTATTCATCCTTGATTTTTATCGTAACTTCGTTATAGCTGCCTTGAAATCCGAAGACTGATTGAGCAAAGTCCTCCGTTACATATATTACACCAAACTTTTCTGGTGCTGGTAGAAGGCTCTGTTCATTTTCCATGAGGTATATGTACTCTGGACTACCTATAACTCCAACAATATCTAAAGGGTACTCTCGTCCTGCTATATATGGCGTTATTTTATCTCCCAGCCTCATACCTCTAGCGTCAAAAAATTGCTGCAGCACAGCAGTAGTTTTACCGTGTTCTTGAATCTCTCCGCCGTATATTGTATAGATACTATTTATTCCACCACTTTCCTTCGGTAGAGAAACAACCCTTACCCTAACCTTCTCATTTGGATCCGCTACCCTTAAGGGAACATCACTGCTTATCCTTCCCTGAGCTTCTTCTATACCTTCAATAGTGTAAAGGTGATCAATCGCTGCCTTCGGTATCCTAACCACCTCTACAAACACGTCTCCAAAGTTTGTAATATCGTAATAGTTATATATGGTATTATAGAGATTATCCGCCACCATGCTAAATGAAACATAGATTGTAAGAGCTAATATTACCATTACAGAAATTGAAATAAATTGACCCTTAGAATTTTTTATCATCCTTAACAATCTTACATCAAGCTTCTTCATTACCACTCAATCCTTTCAGGTGGTATTGGGCTGTCATTCACCTTCATTTCAATTATTTCACCACTTCTCACTTTAATTACCCTATCAGCCATTTCTCCTATTGGCATATTGTGGGTTATAATTACTACTGTTTTCTTAAAATCTTGATTTATCTTTTTTAGCAAAGATAAAATCTTTATTCCCGTCTGAAAGTCAAGGGCTCCTGTAGGCTCATCACATAATAATAGATATGGGTTTTTCGCAACAGCTCTGGCTATTGCGACCCTTTGCTGCTCTCCACCGCTTAATTGTGCTGGGAAATGATCCTTTCTATCACTTAATCCAACTGCCCCTAAAACATCATCTATATTCAGAGCATTTTTACAAATCTCTGTAGCCAGCTCTACATTTTCTCTAGCTGTTAGGTTCGCCATCAAATTGTAGAACTGAAATACAAAGCCCACCTTTTCTCTGCGATATACAGTAAGCTTTTTATCATTATAATTTGTAATGTCTTCGTCTTCCATAAAAACCTTTCCCTCAGAAGGTAAATCCATACCACCTAAAATATTCAGCAAAGTACTCTTACCCGAGCCACTAGGTCCTAGTATAACTATAAATTCCCCTTGGTAAATATCCAGACTTACCTCCTTTAAGGCTGCCACCGTCACTTCCCCCATCTGATAGAGCTTGCTAACGTTATCCACCTTGATTAAAACATCATTCTTCAACAATCTTCACCCCTTATTATCCAAAAAGACCATATTTTATAAAGTCAAAAAAACTTTACTCTTTGCTTCCATATCCTCTCTAATTTCTATTTTATTAACTCTATTATATTTTATCTCGCTTTGGTATGCCATTATTTTGCTTCCCCCGAACTAAATAAACTTTTATACTCATCTCGTATTATAGTACAATCATATATTATCTATTTATGCTATGCAATTGTCATCTGCTTTTTTGTAAGTTAAAAGTATCCGTCAAATATAGCCCACATTTACAACAAAGTCCTATCTAAGAGATAATCATCTTAGGTAGGACTTTTATTATTCTTTAGATTTAAATATTGTTCTGCATTCTTCTGGTAAAATCTCAGACCAGGGAAGAAGATGATCTAGGGCCTCAGGGCTTGTAAGCTTCGTGTTTGGTAGTTCTTCAAACAGATATTTTAAATAGTAGAAGGGATTTAGCCCGTTCATTTTAGCTGTCTCTACTATGCTATATATGACGGCGCTAGATTTTGCTCCATGGGGCGATTTGCAGAATAGATAGTTCTTTCTTCCGATGACAAAGGGCTTAATTTGCCGTTCGGCTCCATTGTTACTTAATTCGCACTGGCCATCCTTTAATACATTACTTAGTAGTTCCCAGTTTGATAAACTATAATTGATTGCCTGTCCTAGCTTGCTCTTCTTTACAACCTTTGGCTGGACTTCTTGAAGCCATGACAAATAGGCCTCTAATACTGGCTTAAGCTCTATGTTTCGCTTTTCTTGCCGTTCTTTAGAAGTTAGTTCTTTCCACTTGAATTCCAAGTGGAACATTTTCTTGAAATATTCTAGGGCTGCGTAAGCATATGTTGATTCTATTTCCGCTTCTTTTGGCAGTATCTTTAGAGCATCTGTATAGTATCGCCTTGCGTGTGCGAGGCAGCCAACTCTAGTTATATTCTCCACTGAATTATAACCAGAGTAGTCGTCAGTCTGTAGATACCCGCTAAAGCCATCAAGGAAATTCTTCGGATGCTTACCACTCCTTGATGGCTGGTATTCATACAATACGACTTTTCTGCCGTAGGCTCCGCTCTTGTACAGCCACATGTAGGACTTGCTGTCTGTGGGCTTTCCATCCTTTGTTAGTACCCTCAACGGACTCTCGTCCGCCTGGATAAAGGTTTCTTTCAGCAGCTCTTCTTTTAGCCTTTCGAATAAGGGCTCTAGCCAAAGCTCTGAGGCTTTTATTATCCAGTTAGACATATTCTGTTTAGATAGCTCGATTCCAAAGTCACTAAATATTCGCTCCTGCCTATCTAGGGGTAGGGCAGCTGAGTATTTTTGATACATTAAATATGCGATTAAGCTAGGGGAAGCAAAGCTACCTGAAATTACTGGCTCTGGCATCGGTGCTGTAATTATTGGACTACCGTCTCCTGTCTTCTCACATTCTCTGCAGGTATATACTTTTCGAATATGCTCAACTACACATACCTGTGCTGGTATGATTTTGAGCTCCTTTCTTACTTCGACTGACATCTCATGCATTTTTGTACCACATTTTTCACATGCTTGTTCTTCCTCAGGAATATGATACTCTATCCTTTCAACCGGAAGATCTTCAAAGGAGGGCTTATTAGTTCCCCTTTTTCTACTGCTTTTATTAGTAGTTTTTTGGAGGGTGGACTCTTCTGCCTCTGGTCTTGCTGTTATTTCCGCTTCATTAAAAAATGCGACCTGCCCTTCTTCTACCTTATCGCTGGATTTGCCATATTTCTTTACTGCATTTAGCCTAAATTGCTCCTCGTACCATTTTATTTTGGCATTGGCTATTTCCAGCTCATGTTGTAGCTTCGCATTCTCATTTTTAAGCTCATCTACGGACCCTTTATTATGTTGTAATTCCTTGATTTCTGTTATATTTTCCATAGTAATATTATACCACGAAGTGATATGCAAAAAAAGCTTTATTTAGTTGAAATATCAATATTTATTCTAAATTAAAGCCCGTTCTAGGGCTGGCTTATGAGCGCTATCCTGTTGGATGTTTAACCCATCAAGAAGCCAGCGAAACTGTCTTTCGTTGATGCTAACCGCAGCTCCGCTTCCTTTGTTAGGCCATTTGAAATAGCCGTTTTCAAGTCTTTTGTAGTGTATCCAAAATCCGTTATTATCCCAAACTAAAATTTTTATGAGGTTCTGCCTTTTATTGCAAAATGCAAATAGATGGGTTGAAAAGGGGTCCATCTTTAGAACATGCTCTACTATTAGTGCCAGTCCGTCTACTGATTTTCTTAGGTCTGTAGCACCCAGGGCTAAATGAACCTTTTCTATTGTTAGTTGCTTTATCATAGCTTTTTAAGGGATTTTATTAATCTAAGCAAAAGACCTTCATCGTAATCTCCAGTTATGGATAACCTTACATCCTTTATCTCAATAGCAAGCGAGGAAGCAGAATCCTGTGCAATGGAAACACTTGCAAACTCAAATCCAGCGGAAGCTGAGTTACTTAAATCAATAATTGATTCTTCGTCAAATTTTCTTATCCAATATCTGAGAGCACTGGCATTGACGCCATTTTTTTCACTCCATGCCTTCTGAGTAAGATTGCTGGATTTATAATCGCTAAGACGATTAATCCAAATCTCTCGATTTTCTTCTAACTTCATAATTAAAGAAAACACCTCCGATTTTTTTATCTTTGGTGTATTATCTCATTTCATTCAATTTAAATCTATGTGGGCTATATTTGACGGATACAGTTAAAAATAAAAAAACACCCTTATTTAATAAGAGTGCTTAAATTCTACTTCATTTAATACTATCATTTATTTTCCTATTATTTAGCTAGGACTATTAGAGTGGTCGTACCTTCTAAGTCATATAATGTCATTACCGCGGTATTTTCACCCTTTGTCACTGTCATGGCATCCGGCTTCTTATCATCGGTAATTTCCCAGCTGTCCTTTTTTAAAATTTCTTCGTAATTAGCTAAAAAGGAATCAAATTCTCCTTCAATTTCATAAACCGCTCTTCCAAATCCGCCTTGAGGCCCCTCTTCAAATTCTTGAAGCTTCATAGCTTCATGAGCAGGCAAATATGGGAACTCTTTTGTATAGGTTATTTTTTCCTTTGGTGCACATGCTAGAATTGTCATAATCATTACAACGACTAATATAAGTAATGTAGTTTTTTTCATTCTACAAACACCTCCATAATTTATTATGTTTTATAGTATCTATTATATGCACTAATTAATAAGTTATATTTTAGTAGTATCGTATATAGTTTATATATGAAATATCATAATTGTTTAAAGCTTCTATATAGTTTTGTTGAGCATTTATGTGATTTAATTGTTCCGTTAATAATTCTGTACTTGAAATCAACGCTAATTCAAATTTAGTTTCGGCAACCTTAAGCTTATTCTCTGATATAGTTAAGTTGTTATTGGCAATTTTAATGTCTAATTGCTTATTCATTAGCTCATAATATGACATCATAATGCTTGTCATTGTCTTGTGTCTCAAATCCTTCATTTTCAATTCTGTATTTTTAATGCTTTGTAGCGTTTTTGTGGTTGCAGCTCCCGAACTAGAATAATTTCTTTCTACGTAAAGGATCTTTTCATATTCTCTTAATAGCTCCTCATAGCTTTGATAAGTATCACTTTTCTCAAGCTGTTTTTCTAATAATTCTTCATAACTAATATCGCTTAACTCCATATAATTAGTTTTTAATACCTCATCGATATCCATTAGCTCTGGCTGATAAATAATTTCTGTTGAGCCAGTTATCATGTAATTAAATGAAAAGAACTGTAACTGCTTAGTATTTTCGCTTTGCTTAATATCTCGTTCTATAGCCTTAATATTAACCTCAAAAGTCAATAGTTCTTTTTCTGGTAGTAAACCTAAGTTTACCTCTGTTAGCTTTTGCTGATAAACCGTTTTTGCTATATCTAAGTTTTTATTTAAACTATTTAATTTGTTTGTTATATTTAGAAGATCTATATAAATTTCTTGAAGATTATTCGAAAGATCAAATAATTTGTCCTGATACTGCCGTTGTAAAGACGCTAACTTATTTTCTTCTTTTATGGGATTTACATATACTTTAGTTGCATTTTCATGACGTTTACCCTCAGAATCATCATTTAAACGGTCCATCCACAGTTTTGCCTCATGATTTGTTTCTTCAATAATTATTTCCTGCAATTCAATTTGTCTTTTTAAAGATAACAGCTCCAAATTTTTTTCTTCTAATAGTTCTTTGCTCTTCGCTAAGTTAATTGTAGTTAGCTCATCTGCCGCATAACTGATTTTATGAGGAAGGATAAGTATTATACATAATATACTTAATAGAATTGATATTATTTTTACGCCCTTCATTTAAAAACCTCCTTGTATCATTATACCCTGATTAAGTAAAGTGTTAAATTTTCTATAAAGCAGATTCCTGCTTTCAACAGTATTTTGCAAGCTAAGTTCAGAATCTAGCAATTGTATCTCGAAATTCATAAGGTCTATATCATTTATTAAACCTAAATCCTTCATCAGAATCATATCATTTAGTTTTGCTTTATTGGACTGCATTTTTTCTTCTCCTATAATAATAGAATTTTCATATAGCTTTAATTGTTGATAATAATCCAGCAGTGCAGACATTACCCCATGAGTTTCCGTAATTTTATCGGCTTCAGCTACCGATAATCTTCCATAGTAATCAATATAATCAGAAGTATTCATAAAATTTTTATAAGCTTCTGTATAGATCCCTTCCCCCTCTAGTACTTCCATTTGTATATCATTGAGGAATAGAGTTCTATTCGTCTGTATTGCCTCCTGTAAGTAGTCTTCAAAGGGAGCTAAATCAAGTGGCGGATTAGGGAGAGGTGCCCCTACAATTCTGATTGGTTCATAAAACTCAAAATCTGTCATATATATTAATTTAAGCTCAAGATTTTTAATATTGTTTATCAGTTTTTCCCTATTATGTTTTAAATTAGACAGGTTTAACTCGGCTTGTACCATCTCATCTGAGGATATATTACCTAAATCAAAGCTTTGTTTTGCTACTTCATAACGCTTTTCAGCCTGCGCTATGTATTGGTCAAACATCACAACTTGTCCATTAAGCAAGGCTATATTTGATAGTATAGCGTCTACTTGATATTGCAAATTAGTACTTATAGTATCATAGGTTGTAACCAAGGATTCTAGCTGAACCTTATATCTTTCCGGGAGTATGAAATTGGGCATGATAAAATTGTAGTAGGGTCCACTTTTCAACGGATCTGTAGGTGTTCTTTCTCCCATCATTATCATAAGGCTCCTAAGCCTATCCAACTGGTCTACTGCTTCCTGGAGTTGATCTATTGACTGTGAAATCTCCCTAAGCTCTTGTGAGTTTTCAATAATTCTCTGTTTTATCTCAGGAACTCCTATTTCTGGCAGGGCCTCCTGTGCAATGGCTAGCTGTAATTGTGTCAAAAATAAAAGTATTATTAGGGTGAACATTATAGAATTTTTTAAAATAACTTTGTCAAATTTCATCCTACACCTCCGTGAATAGCTAGTATTATATTACTTATTTTGTATTACCTTTATAATTATATACTATTCTGTTAAGGTTGTACTGATTTTAATCAAATTTTAAGAATTCTACTTGAGTTTTTCTTTGTAAACCTTTTCAGAAAAAAACTAGTATAATATCATAACATTTAATTCTTAAAATAGTAGATACAAATAAAGGTAGGGCTTAATTAGCCCTACCTTTATTTTAAGTGTTTAAATATCACTCTTTTTTACTCTCAGAATCATTTCTAAGCATATAGAGCAACGTTTCCCACTCTAGTTACCAACTACTACCTCGATGGTCTTAATCATGCCGTTTGTTGCAACAGCACTGATTGTTGCTTTATCACCAACTTGAAGTGTACCAGTGATTTGAAGCGTACCATCTGCAGTAATACCTATCGTAGCATTATTAGTTACTTGTGAAACAACTCTAAATTGCGCTAACTGCATTACCTTCTTACCATATTGGTCTCTAGCAAAGAGGGTAATAGCTGATTGATTAGCAGGTTTTGCTCCAGTATTTGTAAACTTAGCTAAAGATACATTATTTGCAAAGTTTGCACCTAAAGAATTGTAAGATACTGTTAATCTATCACCATCTACAGAAACACCTTTAAATGCTGATACGTCTACACCAACAGTTGTAGCTGCAGGCGCAACATTTGAAGATTTAATAGTTGTTGTCACTGAGTGAAGATTTCCGTCTGCACCAATTAATGAAACTGTTAATAAAGTGCTGGACTCAGTCTTTCCAACTGGCAATTTACCAGCAGTTACTTTTACAGCATCATATTTTAAACTACCTGTAGCAGATGAAGTAACCTTAAACTCTGAAGCATTATCTACAAAAGCACCAACTATTGGAGTGCCAGCTAGTAATACTTTTGCTCCGCTAGCTGTTTTACCAAACACCTTAGTAGAAGCGGCATATCCTCTTGCTCTTTCAGAAGTTGATAGACTTAAATCAGCAGCATCGATATTTGAAGCGTAGATTGCATTTTTAACTTCATCAATTGTATAGCCTTTGATGTCGTCATTCTTTAATACAGAAAGAGAAGTTGATCTAGTATCAACTGGTATACCTGTAGCAGTAGCATTAGCATAAAGCTGGAATGTTACTGTACCTGTACCTATAGCTGTAGCAGTTATTTCAACCTCATTATCAGCAGTAGCTAATAATAAATCATTAGAAACTGTAAAAGGTGATCCAGTTGTTGTTGATGCTTTTACAGAGTATGGCTTATTAGTATCAACCATGTCAATTTCTCGACCATATTGGTCTAGAACCTTGATTCCGTCATCAAAAGCAACTGTCTGAACAGCTCCATTTTGCATTGCTGTTATAAATACACTTGAATCCAACACTAATCTATCAGGTTGTGCAGGTTTTTGTATGCTTAATGTTAATTGAGTCATTTTACCATTAGCTTTAACATTAGCATTTATGATTTGTGTAACGGAAGTTGTAGTTGCAGTTACTGGTGTAACTAACAATTTAGCTGTTCCATCAACATTTGGAACCATTTGTAGGTTGTCACCTAAGTTAATGAATGGCTCGATATCGTTAAATTTAGTAAGTTTGTTGCCATTTTGGTCGTAAGCTTCATATTTAAGCTCAGTAGGACCGTCTCCTGAAGCAATAGTATCGATTGGTGCAAGAATTGTAAATGTTTCTAATGCAGCAGCTCTCTTAAGAGTTGCATTCAGCGTAGAGGTTCCTGAGTAGCTCATAGCTGAAATAATAAACGGCATATCCATAACAACATTATCTGTTGATGTAACCTTTAATTGAAGTGCCGCCTTAGTAGAATCAGCAGGATCTCTTACTAATTCAACTTTAACATTAGGATTTGAAACGCTTAAGTCAGTAGAGCTACCTCCACCAGTAAAAATCAGACCCGCATGAACTAAATCATAATTCTTAGTCTCATTTCCACTCATATCTTTTGCTACATAATCAACATAATACACTGAAGCAGTATCACCAGCAGTAACTGTGTTAGCATCTACATCCTTGATACCTAACAACTTGATTTCTGATAATGTTCCAAGCGTCGTAGCAGTTGGTAAGGTTGCAGTAGCGGATGTTCCAGAATTTGTATCATATGCAGTAATCGCTATTTGAGTAAATTGCAATAGATTAATTCCAGTATTCGGTGTTATGGTAATAAGACCATCTTTAGCTGTTTCACTACCAACACCTAATTGGAATTTAATATTGTTAGCAAGATAAGAAGATGTAATATCATTGTTGTATTGGTCTAATACTTTATAAGTTACATATCCTTTTGAACCATCAGCTAACACGGAAACTTTGTCTGAAGTAAATTCAATTTTCGCTACTTTTTGTGGAGTAATTGCTATTGTTTCAGCAGCAAGCTCCTCTTCTTCTGCAGTTACTGATACAACATAAGTTGCTTCTGCAAGATTGCTAGCATTCGTTAATGTTGCTACAGTCTTATCAGAATTCCAAGTAGTTGTTAAGTTAACTGTAGAATTTCCTCTTTTTACAGAGAAAGCAACAGCATCTGTGTCTTCAACAGGATTTTTAAAAGTTACTTGGAAGCTCTTAGCAGTGTCTGCTTTGATAGATGCAACCGCTAATTCACCTACTAACTCAAATCCATCAAATCCTAAAGAAGTACCTAAAGAAGTTTTTGCATCACCTGCTAAAGGAGCTTTTAAAGCCTCTAAAGTAGCAGCAGCCATAACACCTCTGCTTGCTTTAGCCTCAAAGTTAGCACCAGCAGCAACTAAGCCTAACTCAACTGATAAAGTCTCAGCTTTATCCCAAGCATTTTCATGACCTAATGCTCTTAAAAGGAAAGTAGCTAATTCTTTAACTGTTAATTCTTGATCAAAACCAAATTTGTTGTTGCCAATACCTTCAGTTAAGCCTTCTACTTGAGCCCAGCCGATGAAAGTCTTGTAATAATCATCAGCAATGTCAGTATAAGCTGAAGGAATTGGGAACTTAGAAGCTTCTTCTTCTGCTCCCATTAATCTTGATAGTAAAACGATAATGTCTTGTCTTTTTAATACTGTGTCTAACATTAAGTTTCCTTGAGCATCGCCCTTAAGAACACCTAAGTTTTTTAGCGCCTGACCTGCATTTGTTTCAGCTGTTGTAGCTGCAAACGCAAAACCAAAGCTTCCTAGTACCATAGAAAGTACTAGAACTAATGCTAAAATTTTCTTCATTATGTCTTCCTCCTTTTTATTTTACATTTCTTCTGAAGTGAGTTAAGTTTGAGAGGAGGCCGTAACTCCCTTCTACTAACCAGCCAACTCTTAAAATTTATAGAAGCGTAATTACATATGTAACCGCATTCTATAGTGTTGATTATAACATTGACACAAATACTTGGTCAATGTCTGAAGTGCGAATGTAATAAAATTGTAATACTACAACCTTTTAAACATGTAACCGCCTCTTCACATTTACATTATACACGCGAAGTCGACAAATTACCATTACAGTTATATTACATCTTCTTTGCACTCCTGTAACGCTAAAGTCAGACTTTTCCAACTTTTCTTGTCCAATAAATAGTATTCTATACATCTGAAAAAATTCCTCTTTTTTCAAGGAATATTTCTTGAAATTTCAGTTTAATTTGTACATCAAGATTTTTACCCTCGACTGAGCAATTTAAACATTGAGAAGCCCCTTGGACTTAATGTATAGTGCTTGACCCACTATCCACCAATTAGGTCTTCAGATGCATATTGCCTTTTTACGGACAGAATTATATATATTCGATGCATTTTTAAAATTTCCTGCTGGAATTTTTAAAAAAGTGAATAGTGAATAACGAATAGTGAATAGTGGAAAAGCTTAGTGAATAATTAATAGTGCATAGTGAATAGTGTAAGGATTTAAAAAACACACCTTGATTTCGTCAAAATCAAGGTGTGTTGTCTTTTAATCACTATTCTCTATTATCTATACGCTATTCACTAGCTCTTTTATTCTCCGCCGCTGCCTTTATAAACTCCCTGAACAACGGATGTGGTCTTGTTGGTCTGGATTTGAATTCTGGGTGGAATTGGGCTGCGACGTACCAGGGGTGGTCCTTTAGCTCTATGATTTCCACCAGTCTTTCGTCCGGGGATATGCCGCTGATGATTAGGCCTGCTGCTGTCAGCTTGTCTCTGTATAGATTATTGAACTCGTAACGATGTCTGTGTCTTTCGTATATCAGCTCTTCGCTGTAGGCCGCCTTGGCCTTTGTTTCGGGATAAATCTTACATGGGTATATTCCCAGTCTCATGGTGCCTCCCATGTCCTCTATGTCCTTCTGCTCCGGCATAAGGTCTATTACGGGGTTGGTGGTGGTGGCTGAAAGCTCGGAGCTGTGGGCATCCTTTAAGCCTAGCACATTTCTGGCAAATTCTATAACCGCCAGCTGCATGCCAAGGCATATGCCCAGCAATGGCACATTGTTTTCTCTGGCATATTGCAGTGCCAGCAGCTTGCCGTCTATGCCTCTGTCGCCAAAGCCGCCGGGTATCAGTATGCCGTCGGCATCCTTCAGCAGCTCCTTTACGGTGTCCTCTGTTACTGATACTGAATGTATCCATTCGATTTCTACCTTGGCATCGTTATGGATGCCACTGTGGGTTAGGGCCTCTGATACTGAAAGGTAGGCATCTCTTAGCTCTACATATTTTCCTACTAAAGCTATTTTTACTGCTTTTGTGGGATTTTTATGCTTTTCTACGATTTCCACCCATTGCTTCAGCCCTGCTTCGCCTGCCTTCAGGCCAAGGTGCTTTATGGCTATGGTGTCCAGTCCTTCTTCCTTCAGCATCAATGGCACCTCATATAGGCTTTCTGCATCCAGGTTTTGTACGACATTGCCCTTGTCTATATTACAGAATAGGCCGATTTTATCCTTCATATCCTGTGAAAGGGCTTTTTCTGCTCGACATACGATAACATCTGGCTGTATGCCTATGCTTCTTAGCTCCTTCACGCTGTGCTGGGTGGGCTTTGTCTTTAGCTCTCCTGCCTTGCCAAGATAGGGTACTAGCGTTACATGTATATACATGACGTTATCTCTGCCGACATCGTATTTTACCTGACGGATGGCCTCCAGGAAGGGAAGGCTTTCTATATCCCCTACTGTACCGCCGATTTCTGTTATTACGACATCAAAGGTGCCTTCCTTGGCAACTCTGCAGATTCTTTCCTTTATCTCATTGGTGATATGGGGAATGACCTGTACGGTTCCCCCTAAGTAGTCGCCCTTTCTTTCCTTGGTGATAACAGACCAGTAGACCTTACCTGAGGTGACATTGCTGTTTTTGCTGAGGTTTATATCTATGAATCTTTCATAATGCCCTAGGTCTAAATCGGTTTCGGCGCCATCGTCGGTGACGAATACCTCGCCATGCTGGTAGGGGCTCATGGTGCCGGGGTCAATATTAATGTAGGGATCAAATTTTTGGATGGATACCTTCAGACCTCTGCTTTTTAACAGCTGTCCCAAGGATGCTGCTGTGATGCCTTTGCCCAGTGAGGAAACGACTCCTCCTGTTACGAAAATGTACTTTGTCGACATGAGATAACACTCCTTCTGATTATTTTATAAAATAATAATTATGAATTAAGAATTAAGAATTAAAAATGAGAGGTCAAGGGCAAACGAACTAATAATTCTTCATTCACAATTCTTAATTCTGAATTGGCTAGATGCTTCCTATAAATAGAGAGAGGTCACCCCTAAGGGTGACCTTGTTCAGGGCACCCTTTAAGGGTGCTCGTTTTTGTAAAGTTTATTAAGATCAATTTTAAATAACTATAATATTTTATATAATACTACGCCACATGTCAACATTTTTCTATAGTCCGTTGATATTATTTTTTTTTGCCCTTTTTCTTTTCTTCTATCTATTGAGCTATGGCCTTAGTATTGCCCGCCTTTAGATATTCTATCGCTGTTTTCAGCTGCATGTCGTATTCTCTGCTGTAGAGGGTGATGATAAAGCTATACTCTATTGCCGCCTGTATTTCCGGCGTTAGCTCTGCGGCTTCCTCCAGCTCATTATCCTTTATAAACTCTGCTATGGCGGCGGCTGTGGTGCTGCCATATACACCTGTGGCATCCGATATTGAGTAGCCCAGTATCTTTAAGCGCTGCTGTATACCCTCTATTTCCTCGGAAGTGTCACCGGGCTTATAGACATTATCATAGCTCAGGGGCTGAAATTCCTGTGTTTGTATTTCATACGCCCACCTTCCGATCTCTATGTCGGGTATAACTCCTACCTCGTCTATTATTTTTTTGTTGGGACTTAAATACCTAGCTACTGTTATTTTGAAGCCTTCATTATTACTAAGACCTACGATTTGCTGTACTGTTCCTTTTCCATAGGTGCTTTTACCTATTATAGTTCCGCTTCCCGTGTCTTGTACCGCTGCTGCCAATATTTCTGAAGCACTGGCACTACCTTCATTAACCAGTATAACCAGCGAATCAAAAGGTTGCAGAGTAGAGAAGGAGGAATAAGTAAAGTATTCATCTTTATAGCCTATGTGCAGTATTGGATTTGGAGGCACCAGCAGTCCTGCTATTCTGACTACCTGATCCAGATTCCCTCCTGGATTATTTCTAAGGTCTACGATGGCTTGCTTAACATTTTCCTTTGCCAGCTCTCCTAAAGCCTTTGCAAAATACTCGTAGGCATGTCCGTTAAACTCACTTAACTGTATGTAGCCTATTCCGTCTATGATTTCATAGCTTACAGGTATGTTTGTAATTTGTGCTCTCTCTATGGTGTACTCTATTACATAGTCATTCATTCCTCGTATAATACCTAATACTATCTTTGTGCCTACAGGGCCTCTAACCTTTGCCGAGCCCTCTGTAGCAGTAAGCCCTCTGATGACTTCTCCATCCACTGAATATATTTCATCACCCGGCAATAGTCCCGCCTTCTCTGCCGGAGAGCCTACCATTGGCTGCTCTATAATTATTTTTCCGTTGTCTTCCTTTATATATGCCCCTATGCCTGCATAGTCCCCCGTCATTCTTTCATAGAGCTCATTAAGCTCCCTTTCTGTGTAATAAACACTGTGCTGGTCTAAATTACTGAAGATTTCCTGTGGTGTATTTCCATTTAGCTGCTCTGTAGATATCGAGTCTACATAAAAATCTACTACAATCTCCTTCAACGACTCCAAATACTCCGATGTGTAGGTTCCGGCAAATGCACCGATGGTCATACTTGAAATAATTAAGACAGTAATAATAAAGGCTGTAAGAAGCCTATGCTGCTTTTGTTTTTTTCGCATTTTAATTGTCCCCCTTTTAAAGTTTATCAATATTTTTATTATACACTACTTTTTGCATTGTTTAACTGTGTTATTAGAAATTTATTAGTTTTTTCATACCTTTAATATAAATCCAATGCTTCGATACCTCAGCATAACAGCACAAAACTCTAAAACATTGGCTGCAGCAGAGTTTTTTCTCCACTACAGCCATTATGGTCTTAATAATTCAATATCGCCTCTCTATAATCGTATCTCAGCTCCTGCTGCAGATAGTGGATTAGGTTTGTCATCATTCTGGCGGCCTCTGCCTTTGTCAGGGACCTTGCGGGCTGGAAGTAGTTTTCTTCATTGCCTGACACCAGACCCAGCGCCTTGCCTACGTATACGTAGTCCTTGGCCCATGAGGGTATGCTGCTGTCGTCTCTGAAGCCTGTGCTATATTGCTGTATGGGGGCCAGATTTTCAAAGCCCAGTAGCCTTACCATTATTGCCACTGCCTCTGCCTTTGTCAGTGCGTTGCTGGGGTAGAAGCGGTTTTGCTCTGCTCCCTGCATGATGCCCTTTTCGTTCATTATTTTTATATATTTATAGTTTGGGTCCTGATTGCTGACATCCGTAAAAAGCTTTGGCTCCTCTGTCATGGTGACTGAGCGCCGCCTTGTGGGTGGTGTTTCCTCCGGCACTAAGCCCATTACTGTAGCCACTGCCCTTGCAAAGTCTCCTCTGCTCATGGGCAATGACGGACCGTAGTAGGTGCTATCGGGGTACACTGCCCCCATGCTTGCTAAAAAGGTGATATCCGCTTCGGCCCAGAAGCCTGAAATATCTCTGATGGAGGGTACCTCTAGCCTTTGATTCAATGGGTTTGTGTCGAGGCTAAAGCTCTGGGTTCCTATATTTCTCTGGGAAAGAACGGTTCCGTTGGCTGAAAGCCTTGGCATATCATAGCTGTATTTCAATACATTCTCCTGCTGCTCCACCAATAGGTAGCCGCCTCTGAAGCTGATCTGGGTGGGCATATTGGCCTCGTAGCTATAGTCCAGTGTTCTGTTGTGAACCGCCTCCACCCTTGCGGTGGCCTGCCATTCAACAGGATTTTCTCCAAATGTTTCATATTTTATATAATGATCTAAAATTTGAGTTTCGGTTGTTCCCCAATATTGGTCATAGCCTACTGTTGAACCCTCAATCTTTACCGTTACCCTTCCGGCTGTTTTGTCTATGGTATAGGTCTTTCCTACATTCAGACTTCCCGCAACATATGTGACGGCGGGCTTTATCTGATAGATGTCGGACTTGCTCCACTGGACATTTTTTTCTGTGGTTTCGTACTTTACACCGTTGATCTCTATTGTCTCCTTGTAGGAGCTGATGCTGTGGTTGTCCACTCTTTGGGTGCCGTTAAGGCTGATGCTCTTGGTCAGGTTTACGGTTCTGGTCATCTTTGCATTTTTTGCAAGGTTCTCCAGCTTGTAGGTATATCTTTCGGTAACTCTGTCATTCCTCTCCGTCACCCTGATATCTATGGTGCCCTCCAGTATGATGGGCTCTCCGGTGATAAAGATAACCTCCATATATTTCATTTCATTTTTTATGCCACCCTCATATCCCGGTATTTCCATTGCCAGCACATTAAGGGTATTGGCGAGAAGCAGGATTACTACCAGGCTGATATTTATTATGCGTCTTATTTTGCTTTTTTGCATCCCAATTCTCCCCCTTATTGTTCTATTATTACGACATAGGCGTCGTCACCTGTCGATACATTTTTATTCTTGATCAAATATGCCTTTGCTCTGGCCTTTATCAGATACAGCTCGTCTCTTTTAATCGGCCTGTCATTGATCAGTATAACCGCCTTGTCGATGTCTACGGACTCGCTGGCGCTTGTGGTCTCCCAGCGTTTATTCAGTGTATTCCAGTGGCGGATATTTCCCAGCTTAAGCTCATCTGCATCGATGTCCACTGACGCCACCTCTGCTATGGCAGCATGGTCGGTATTTACGAATCTGCTGTAGTTCGTCAGATTAGGTGTCAGATTGATGCTGAGAACCTCCTCTATGGTCTGGTTGTCGCTGAGGGTGGTTTCCTTTACCACCACATATGCGGTCTTATTAATGTAGTAATTATTTTTCACCCTGCTTCTGAGGGTGGGGTCCTTTATGTTGTCTGGATTTACAAATCGGGAGTTCAGCAGATATGCCGCCTCTATTTCCTTCTTCAGGCTGCTTTCATAAACATAGGTGTCCTCCGACATTGTAAACTTCCTTGGTCTTTCTACCTCTACCCATTGGTTGTCCTGGAGCTTCAGATAATCCAGCTGATAGGCCAGCCGTGCGATTGTTATGCTGTACTCTCCCAGGCTCTCTATTTTTCCTCTGTAGACCACTAGCCTTGTGCCGTCTATTCTGTCCTTCAGCATGCCGTCATATTCCATTGTTATAAGGGCGGCATTTCTTGCGCCTCTGTTGGTATCAGCCGCCACATATACTGTCCTTTGATTCTTCAGGTTCATGATGTCCACCAGTCGATTGTTTTCCACCACTATGGTTCCTGCGTGGAAGCCTACGATGTTGTTATTGACTATCAGCTGGCTTTTTCCGAACTCCAGGCTGGTGATTTTGCTTTCAAAAAGCTGAACTGAGCCCTCTCGGACCTGTAGCTTTGCGGCCTTTTCTGTGCCATAGCTGGATTCCACCGCCACATATACCTCCTGCCCCTTGGCATTTGCCAGCTCCGACAGGGTTATTTTATTGGCGCCCTTGTATAGGTTGTCCTCCACCTTCAGCTTTACCTTTTGGTCTGCATGCTTTTTCCATGCGCCGTTGTCGTAGCTCGTAACGGTATTCAGTATCATTTCCTTATTTCTTTCGCTTACGCTTTCTATCGTGCCTCGATATAGGCCTGTTATGTGCCTTTCGCTATCCTCTGCCCGTATTTCTGAAATATCGGCACTGTATATGTCGTCGAAGGTCAGCATTACTCTGTCTCCGGTCTTTACCTCGAAAAGGTTGGCGACTTTACCATTTCTGGTTACCTGTGTTGCCGGCACTATGCGATATATTTCTCTGCCCTCTTCTGTCCTAAGCTCTACGCTTAGGCTGGTGATTGACAGTATGTCCCCCACCTTGACTCTGCTGCCGGGGGGGATATAGCCGTGAAGATTGGGGTCCTCCTCCAGAAGGCCCTCTATGGCGGTTACCTTCCCCTGTTGTAGGGTAACCAGAACCTCCTGACCGTAGAATAGGTCCTTAAAGGCCACTGACTTGCCATTGATTTGTATTTGAGTGATGTCCTCCACCTGAAGCATATGCTTTTGATCGATAAAGTCCACCACCATTAGCCTGTTGTTATTGTAATCCACAAGGTCGATAAAGCCCTCTATAGTGCTGGGGCCATCGGCTGATAGCTTGCCGTATACCACCCTTTGGTTTTGATCGATGTAATAGACAAGGGTATCCCCCTTGTTGACGGCGCTGGACAGTGCCAGCTGTGTTCCTCTTTGTACAGGGAAATCTATGCCCTTCCCTGACTCTGTGGCTATAAAGTTTCTGGTGCCGTCGTTATTGCTCATGGACAATAGCAGCCTTGGGCTTTCCTGCTGCTGAATTGTCTCTTTGTCTGCCACATAGCCGATTTTTTTGGTGAGACCTCTGGCCTCCAGCAGGTCGTCATGGATATTGACCAGCAGCTGTGCCATTTGGGCCCTTGTAAAGCTGCCCCTTGGGGAGAAGCTGGTAGCAGAGGTACCCTGCATGTGGCCCTTTTGCAGTATTGCCTCCACCAATGGCAGCTTGTCGGTGTCTATTTGCTGCCAGTCGTTGTAATTGTATACCTTTATTACGCTCTGTCCGTAAACAGGCTCCAGTGCTAGGGTTCTTGCCACCCATAGGGCCACCTGCTGACGGTTGACTGCTCTATTCCAGGCTGTATTGTTGCTGAGCCTTGTCCTTATTTGTCCCTCCAGGGTATTCAGCTCCTGCTGGGTAAGGGTTCCGCCTCTGTAATTCTCCAGCTGCTGCTGTACCTGCGCTTCTAAATTGGTCATTTGATCCTGTGTGAGGTTTAGTATTGCGTTAACCTCTTGATTGGTGATAATGCCGTTTTGTACCGCCACCTGCACATAGCCTCTGGCCCAGTTGTCGACGGCGCTCAGTATGATGATGTTTCTGACATTTGCCGGGGCCTGGGTTTCTCCAAGCCTCTGTGCCTCTGCCTCCAGTCCAAGCCCTCTAACCAATGAGGCTATGGCCTCTGAATAGGTCAGATTGCTGTCGGGGGCGAAGCGGTTTGTGTTTGAGTCCTGTCCCCTCATTAAGGAAAGGGCCGAGGCCTCCTGTATGGCTTCTCTTCCCCAATGATTTGCAATATCGGTGTATTGTAGGTTTCTTAGCTGATTGCTACCGCTTATTAACCCCTCGTAAACCGGATGGGAGGTTAAGCCCTCTATGGCGTAAACGGAAGCAAACATATTTATAATGATCAGTGTTATTAATAATATGCTAAACCCTTTTCGAAGATTGCCCATAGTAACGCTCCTTACTTTAAAAGAATTAGTTAATAGTGAATAATATAAAACCTTAGTGTATAGTGAAAATGCACTTTAATTCACCTGATATCTCATGACACAGATGACACGCCTATGGCAACAAAATGTTGCTTGTCAAAAGAAAGGTGTGCGGAGGACTGAGCCTCCGCAATTAATAAATATATTTTAAGGAGAAAGTAAGCTATTTATCGGTCTGCCAGCAGCATGTATCTGCCTTTGTCCTTGGTGCTGCCGGTGCTGCCGCTGCCCAGTCTGGTAAAGCTGTGGGCTGATGGATTGTATTGTCCAAGGAAAAGCTTGTTTTTGTCGGCGGTTGGATATGCCACTGATTCAAACTTTATGGACAATGCGCCATTCCTCAGCATACCGGATAAGGCGGTGATTGTGTTGCTGACCTGCAGCTGGAAGTCTATTTCATACACATCGGAGGCCCTTCTTTGGGTTCTGCCTATGGCGGTAATGACTGCCTCCGCCTTTTGCCCCGCAAGCCTTTCCACCGATACTCTGACATGGGTGTCATTTAATTCCTTCACATTGACCTGACTGACCTCTCGGGTAAATAAATCCTTCGGCAGCAGGGTAAAGCTCAGGGTGCCATCGGTGATGGTAATGCTTCGATTCAGGTTTTGCACCACTGAAAGGGGTATCGCCACCACAAATTTATTTTGCTTGCTGTATTTTGAAAGGGAGAAGTCTATGACATAGGGGGTGGTTCCGGCTGGTATTTCTTCAGTACCTATGGTTCTGATTACCGTATCACCGCTTATTTCTTCCTTCCCTTCCTTTCTGAACTTCTGCTGCTCTGCCTCTATGGCCTCCAGCTTTTCTCTCAGCTGCTGGTCCTCCCGTTCATTGAAGGTTCTGACGGTTACCTCTGCAAACTCCAGCGCACTGCCATAGCGGTTCATTGCCCGCACCATAAAGCTGTAGTTCTGATTTTGCTGTAGTCCCTTCACCAGGAATTCTGTATCTCTGGTATCTCCCAGGAAAACATAATCTCTTTCTGTGGCCAGCTTCCCATATATTTCATATCTGTCGGCCCTATTCAAGACCTCCGGCTGTGAGTCGGACCATACCAGCAGTACTGTTGCTTCTGCACCGGGTATAGCCTCCAGCACCAAGGGCTTGGTAGGAATCGGTATTTGATATTCAAAGTTTTTATATTCTGAGGAGAGTCCTCCGTCGGTATTGACGACTATCATATGGCTGTTTTCCAGGTCCAGGGCTTCCTTAAAGGTCACCTTCAGGGTGTTTTCATCCTCCACCACTACGCTGGCAGCCTCTATACCGCCCACAACCACCATTTCACGGTTGTTGCCGTTGTCGTCTACGCCTCTGATACCTCTGGCGGTGATGGTTTGGCCCGGCTGTACATCCTTCTCCAGCATCATAACGCCGCCAATAATCAGCTTTGCTCCTGATAGGAACTGTCTACCGCTGACGATTACCTCTGTTTGGGTGTCATTGGTAAACAGCTTGCCGGGGTTAACCGTCAGTATCTCCGGCTGGCTGATATAGGTAAATATGTCTGTGCCGATGGCTCTACCATAGTCGTAGTTTATGACCTCTATGGTCTGCTTGCCTATTCTGCCCTCCGGCATAATGACCTGCAGCGTTTGAGGGTCTATATAGGTGACATTGGCCTGTGGCACAGGAATTCCGCCAATCAGCACCTGTACGATTTGTGGATTGTTGAAGCTGTCTCTGTCCTTAAACTCTGTACCCTTTATGGTCACTCTGGTGCCACCGGAAACAGGGCCAAGGGCAGGTGTTACGGAGGTGATCCTCGGTGAGCTTCCCTCTGTAATATATCTAAAATAGAAGGGGTTCGGTATGACCTGATCGCCATAGGCAGAACCGCCGTCCTCGTTAAGCACCAATATTCTCAGGAACCGTCCCACTACTGCTGTATCGGCAGCAGGGACTGTTATGATCAACTCGTCATCATTTGGACTCTTGGTTTTTATTGTTGCTTCCTTACCATCTATAAAGACCTTAACCCCTGCTCGGAAGTTTTCTCCTGTAATGATAAGGGGTGAACCGCCGGCAGGTGATGCTGAGGCTACCTTTATTGGATTATTACCGGTATAGGGCTCTCCATTAATATCTGTAACCGTCATATCTGTAACCGGGGTAATATTGGTAATTACCGGTGGTCTAAAGGGGTTTGTATAGGTGAAGTCGGACTTTGCATTCTTTCCGTCATGGTTATATACGGTCAGGGTCTTTTTGCCAACCTCTGAGGAAGGCGGTGTCAATAGCACAATCTTATTTTCTCCCTCTAACCGCTTGATTACACCAAGTCGTCTGGTCAGCACTAAATTGCTGTTCTTTATTTCTATCTTTATATTTTCATCCGCCATATGGATGGTATTTTGATCTGCCAGTGTCGGCGGAAGGTTCGACCAATTGATTCTTACGATTATAAATTCCTCTTCCTCTATGATATTAAAGGTGTTGGTGAAATCACTGCCCTTGTGAACATTAAGCTCTTTGCCGGGCTCCACATCCTTATAATATAGTGAAATATTGTTTGGTGCATAGGCATTGTAACGAACTATCACATCCCCTATTCTCACCTCTGACTGCCCTGAAAGAATGTCCTGTGATGCAACCTCGTCGCCAAACACCACATGCAGGCCGTTTTGTACAAAGTCTCTACCTGTGATGGTGATCTCGCTGCCCCCATACATTGTCCCCTGCCTTGGCAGGACACTGGTGATGGCCGGCTGCTTGGAGCGGTATTCAAAGGCATTTTTCATGGTGGCTATGGCACCGTCGTAGTTGATAACCGTTACGTCAACCCTTCCTGCAGGGTTTGGCGGTGTATATTCCACAATAATCATGTCGGAGGTCTCTATGGTGTTATAGCTCCCCTTTGGGGGTATAACAAAGGTGATTTTGTCCTCCGGAACCCTGATGCCCCCGAAGTAAACTGCCGGCAGCTGCTGTGGGTGATCGGGGTCTTCACTTCCGTAATTCAGGGCTCTGAAGCCGTCTCCGGAAATGAGTATCCTATCTCCCCCTGAGGTATTACCTACATTTGGGGTTAGCTTTGTGATTCTGATATCATAGCCGGGGTTGACATAGGTATAGCCGTCATACTTGGTGTAGGAGCCGCCGTTGCTGTTGAGGACCGTAACCGGCACCACTGCTGAGTTGGTGTTCGCCAGTGGTTCTCCATAGGCTGGCACATACACCCATATGGTTCTGGCATTACTGCTTCTACGATAAACCTGTGCCTCCTGGGTTCCGAAATATACCTTTACACCTTCTAAGAGGAAATCCCCTTGAATTTCTGCGATATTCCCGCCCCGGTAATCTCCAAGGCTCGGTGTTATGCTGGTAATGGTGGGTTTTGTGGCAACATCTATAAATTTGAAGCCCTTGCTTAGGGTATGGCTGCCTAAGTCGGGGTTGACTACCTTTACGTCTAAGAACTCATTTTTGAAGAAGCCCAGCTCGTCGGGGTCCGGCACCAGCATATAGATGGTTTCATTGTCCACCACGGCAATATTGCTGGTGTAGGTTTTTAATCCCTGTCCATTGGGCCCTAAAATTGGGGTGTCGCCATCGTAAATATTTACAAAGTCCCCGAGGTCCAATATGGTTTGACCCGGATTAAGCGGATCTTCTTCATAGAAAACTTCGTCGTTTACTTCCTTTCCATCGATATATACTCTTGTTCCAATTTTTATCTGGTCATTTTCTCCTTGCTCATTGTAAGGATAGAAGCCTGTACCCTTGATGATTACCAGCGCCCCCTTGCCCCCTACATTTGGTATGATTCTGGTTATTGTAGGCTGACTGAAGGTCTGTATGTATTCAAAGGGGGCGGATGCAAAGCCGCCGTCGGGGTTAATCACCTGAACGGTGGTCATCCCTACTCTGCCCTTTGGTGCTTTAAAGGTAATGGTTCCCTTCACCACGTCGATCACCGGGTTGGTCACCTGCTCACCATCTACGGTAACTATTGCTCCCGGCTGGAAATTTCTACCCTTTATGACTACCTGCTCCTCCTTACCGACAGCCACCTTGTTGGGGATTACATCGTCGATCATAGGCTTTAGTCCACCGGAGGGAGGATTGACGTATTGGAAAAAGTTTTCCTTTGTGTCTCTGCCGCCTAGGCCGCCAAGGGGATTGGCATTATAAACAGTGACATCAGCATAGCCTGTATATATAGGTGAACCGGCAGGTATTGTAAATTTGATTTTTGCCCCTGACTTTATGGCCTGTCCATCGACAACTATATCATCAGCGGTTAACACCTCGAATTTTAGCCCTGGAATGTCTATATCCCCTGTATTGTCTGAACCATCTGCCCTACTACTGTAATAGGCCTTTACATTGCCTAGACTGTTTATTGTTATAACCTTATATTTTTTGTCTCCTTCTTTGGCATCTGTTCCTATAATAACCCTTGGATAGTATCTATTTTGCCCTGAGCCCTCTACTCTAAATTGCTGCCCCTCTATGGTGGCGGTTATAATCTCGTCGTAGGGTCCCTTATTTGGTGTTATCTTTGTAATTATTGGGGTTGTTGTGTCTGGCTGGTATTCGTAATAAAGCTTCGTCTGTGATGTATAAGGAGCTTCCTCAACAATAAAGTCAATCTCAGTAATTACCTCTACGCCATCAACTGTTTCTATTTCGTAATACACTGTTTCTGTTCTGGCAGTAATAACATAGCTTCCTGCCTGACTAACCTTATCGGTGGTTACCGAAATAACACTGGAGCCATCAGCATCGATAGAATCAGGCGTTAATGGAAGTGAGGTAATCGACGTCTTTAAGGCAACATTAACGGATATTTTTCTTTCAACATATCTACCACTTGCGAGCTTATACAATACATACTTTGACTTAGAGTCTAAATCTTTAAAGTAATTTAAATTCGACGATGTTCCTGCTTCCATTGTCATGTCTGTTTTGTTTATATTTTGGATATTATTCAAGGCCACCAGGTTTCTGATCCTCAGCATATTGATATCATTTTCAATATTTGTAAAGCCCTTTGTCGGTGAAACATCCATAATTTCAAGCACAGAGGACAATGCCCCTGTATACAAGAATTTGGGTATATGATTATATATATCTCCAAAATAATTAACTATAGTGATTTGTTTTTCCCCTGTTGTTGTAAGCTTAGGCACAATTACCTCAAGCCCCTGCTTATACGCACCGCTTTCAAAGTATGTAAAAGTACCGTCACTAAAGGGACCAATATTCCTTTTGGCCTCTACCCCATCAATATAGATTTTTGTTCCTGGGTCTAAAAGAGGCGTAGGGTTCCCGGCCTTTATTCGCAGAATAGTCCCCTCTGTACCCTGCATCGGTGTAATTTCTACCACCTGCAAATTTAGGGGATTGGCTATATTAACTGCATTTTTTACTATGTAAGCAATATTAACATTTTCATACTTTTTTAGCTCAAAGACTAAGTTTTGATTATTCATCGCAGATACAGTGGCGGTATTAACGGTGATGGTATTGCTATCTTCGACAGTATATCCTACGCTACTGTTAACTGTATTGCCGGTTGTTATGCCAAAGGTGTATTCGTCAGTAAAGTCTACACCCTTAATAGTTATTTTTTCCGTACCCTTTATTACTGTTACAGGCCATGCCGCAGGAGTCCCATTGTTAATCTCGTCAATCTTCATCAGGTTGAAATCCTTCACAGGAAGCTTGAAGATCTTTGAAATATTGGGGGTATATAGGAAGTTATTTCTAACGATTCCAAAGTAGACTTCTTCATCTGTTTCTGTAATACCGAACATCCCTTTGATGCTCAATCCAGTACCTTCCGGCGTATAATCCAATCTGGAGCTATTTACATAGGTAAGCTCCTGTGGAGATATCGCATGCTTAATATCAAACTCTGATCCGTTGTGAACCATAACAACGATGGTGTCGTTTTGGGTTAATGCTAATCCATTGAATATTACCTGATAGCTGGTGGTTTTTTGACCAGCAACAACCTCCACTATTTCTCGTATTGTAATATTGTTAATCATTGGATCAATTGTTGCTGCATAAGAAGCATTCGTCATAAATCCACTAATAAATATATTAAATATCATAATAAACAGCATCAAAAAGGATAGTTTTTTCTTCATAGCATGACCTCCCGGTTATTCTTCATATTTATATATCGTCAAAACTGGTAAATATATATAGTTGTATATTTTTCCTTCATTTGCATTTTTTTCATTATAGCATACTCATTATTTTTTTTTCTTTGTATTTCGACAATTGTAATAAAAATGAAACAATATGACTAGATTTCCAGAGAATTGATTTAGATATGGAAAGTGAAATAAGCATAAAAATAGACCTGTAGAAAGGTCTAAAAAGTTAATGAAACAAGGTGCTTACAAGATTTATTTAATTCTTTTTAGTACATAGTTTTCCTGCTCCGTTAGGCGTTGATCCAGCTTCTTTATATCGTCCCACACATACTTTAATTCCTGCCTGATTTCTTTTTGTCCGTGCTTTAGTTCGGCTTGGCCTTGTTCTAGCTTAACTTGGCCTTGTTTAAGCTCTTTGAGCTCATCTAATATTTGCTGCAAAATGTGGTTTTCCATATCACACTCTCCTTATTAAATTATAGAGCTGAGCTTATATTGTCTTAGAAGTCTCACTAAAGATTACATTATTTATTTCATTATACCAGCAAAAAATATATTAAAAAAGACCTTTATATTAGGTTCGTTTAATTTAGGTACTAAAAATTCTTAACTTTTTAAAATTACACCTACAGTTTTTCCATTGTTTAACCGATAAAAGTATATAATGTAATTTTTAGGGAGGTTTGATGATGACAAAAAATTCTAAACGACTAATGGTCTTTGTTCTCCTTTTCACACTCTTGCTTTCAGGTGCTTCCTATTCCAGAACATATAGTAGAAGCATTACCGCTTGGTTTAATAACATTCAGGTTATATTGGACGGCAAGACCATAAATTTAAGTAATGAACCTTTTATCTTTGAAAATCGTGTCTATATGCCTATAGAGGAGCTTTCAGATAGCCTTTACATGAACTATGATTACAATGACAAAGAAGGTATAGTAACAATTGACTCCAATAGGTTGAACATCTCTGATCCCAATTCCTCTGCTGCACCGGTGACCTTTCAAAAAGAATATGAGCTGGCACTGGTAAAATATCAGAATGAAAAGCTTCAAAAAGAATTAGATCTAATGAAAGAAGGTCGTTATCCATATAGGAGAATTAATACTGTTAGTGAAATGGAGTCTTATTTAAAGGATCATTTTAGTATTCTAGAAGATATTAATATGACTATACAACTAGTTAGCAGCGGTAAAAACAAATATACATTAAATATTGTTTTTGATTACTTTAGTATTTCTAAATGGAACGTTTTAGGTCGTAGAACAATAGAGAACTATGTTGATGATCTTTTCTATTCCATCAAAGACCTCTTTAATAGCCAAGCTGAAATAGAAGGTAGTATTCGCCATAATTCTACCTATAACAATATAAAATTAGTCTCTTATTATACTAAAGGTAATCGTCTCTTTTACGACTTTACTCAAGCCCATCTTAAATCTAGCCAACTAGTTGATGGTACTAAGCTTGAGAAAGAACTCCATGATTCCATAAAACAGTATAATGGCATAAGCTTTACATATGAAGTATTTGTTTCTCAGGGCGATATCGATTTAATTATCGTTACAGATAGTGAGTTTTTCAAGTGGTCACCTTCACTTAAAATGAATTTTCTTAGAAGGTTAAAATCAGAAATTATGAAAGTAAATCCCTATATCTATGTTAACGGAAAAATAAAAGATCCTTTAAATGTATATCAATTCAGTATTGAAGGAGACGAAATTCGTTCTGTAGACTTACTGGTTGAAGTTGAAGATTTCCTTAATACTAATTTTAAAAATTTTAGCTATGCTGAAAACTTTTCATTCACCTATAGTGTGAGTGAAGGTTATAGTAACAATTTTAAGATAGATATTCAAGGGAATTTCTCTAATAACAACTCTAATTGGATTGCTTTAAAGAACAATGCAGAGCTTCCATTTAGATTCTTTATTCAAAGTGCTTATCAGTACGTTGAGAATATATGGGACGTTGATATTTTTGGAGAACTAATTGATAAAGATCATAATTCAATATGTGATCTGGAATTCTATCCAAGTAACCAATATCAATATAGAAGTTTACAACCAATTATATTCAAGTAATAAGTTTTTCCCTTTGTAGCTATTGCGTAACGAGCTAAGTTAGCTTGTTACGCAATAGCCTTTTTTGAGCAATCAGCTCAGTCTTCGAAGTTGTGCTAATTGTTAAATTTGTCATAAAACCTTAATATTAACTACCCTAAACCTCTGGTATAATGAGCTTATCAGTTAAAAGGATGGGGTGTGAATATGAAAAAACAGCGTAAGCTTATAACAAAACTGAATATTTTATTAGTAATACTTCTTCTGCTGGCGTCTTCGATAAGTACCTATGCCGCCCCAGCAGTGTCGAAGGATACGGCTGGTAATTACCTGAAGCAGCTTGGTGTTTTTACCGGCTATGAGGATGGCAGCCTTGGATTGGATAGAAATATCACCCGTGCTGAATTTGCTACTATAGCGGTGAGGCTATTGGGTCTTGAAGATCAGCATGAGGCAAACAAGGGCAAAACCGCCTTTAAGGATGTATCTGCAGACTTTTGGGCCTCCGGTTATATCAATATCGCAGTATCTAAGGGTTTATTCACAGGCTTCGAGGATCAAACCTTCAGGCCTCAGGAGCATATCACCTATGCTCAAATTGTAGCCGTGCTGGTTCGTTTGCTGGGCTATGAAAAAGAGGTTACCGGCGAATGGCCTCAAGGCCATATCGATAAGGCAGCTGAGCTAAAGATCACCAGCGGCATTACCTACCAGCCTTCTCAGGCGGTAAACCGTGGTGATATCGCCGTTATGATTTATCAGTCTATGGATGTGGCACTTAAATAAAATCATTAGTGAAAAACGAATAGTGAATAGTGATAAATCTTTAAGGAAATTACTGAGGGCTCTTGTAACTGGTCGTGCTGAGGTATCGAAGCATCTGGTTTGAGAGCCTTCACTTTGTTCAGTATGACAGGAAAAAAGATCCTATGAAATAAAAAACACTAGGCTGCAAATATACCTTTGCAGCCTAGTGTTCCTTGAATTATCAGAAATTCTATCTATGAGTATACTTTTCCCTGACTTCAGCTAAGCTTAGTCTTTTACCGTTGTCTCTTTCTCGTCTTTCTTCAATCATTCGAGTAATATCAATATCTTCTAATGTATCAGCAAGCTCTTGTAGCTTTTTATAAAAATCGAAGTCCAGAAGCACTAAGTCCGGCTTGTTATTTTTAAAAATTATTGTTCTATCAATTTCCTTAGTCTTATCCCTGCATTGTGCAAAATTCTTAGTAATATCCGTAGTTGAAATGATTTCCTCTTCCGTAAATCGCATCATAGTATTAATCCTCCCTTCCTTGGCCCATCTCTTATTACACCAATATAGTATCATATATTATCATATATTACAATATAGTATGAACTATTATTAGACAAATAATTCTAAAAATAATTATAACTATTATTGATATTTTTCCCATTATGATATATACTATACATTGGAAAATTGTCTATCATTTGGACAACCCTTTCCTTAAACTTGCAGAAAGGAGACGCATAATAATGATACCATGCAATGTCTTTTTAACCGAAGAAGCAGACGACGATCTTTCTCAGCTATCAACTGAGCTGCAGACAGAGTGTATTGATATGCTACTTAAGCTCGAGAGCAACATACACCTTGGAAAACCACTTAATAGTAAACTTTGTGATTGTTTTAAACTGTATTTTCACAAGGCAGAATACCGCATCGTTTATAGAAAGTCCATCGATGGACAAAATGCAATTCGATTAGCGGAAGTTTTAGGTATTGGCAAACGGGACGGCTTTCAAATCTATGATGACATTATTAAAAGATTAAACCGATAAACTTGTAAAATTAGAAACCATAATTGAAATGATAAAAAAACATAATAAACTAAAAAATAAGAACTTAAAACCTTAAAAACTAAAATCGGATACTAAACTTTACTTATGAAATCAACATATGATTATAAAATATGAATAATATAAAATCTTACATTCCTTAAAAGACAACCCTATAATAATATGATAAATTAATTGAAAAACGCCTTCAAGGCGTTTTTTTAATGGACAAGTTTAGCTGCTTCAATAAAACCCTCTATAATATCAACTAGGAGCATCATTTTTTTGTTGTAGTCCATCTTATCTTTTTAATATATTATATATAATTTTTCTTAAAGAAAAACGTGATTAAAATAAGGAGAAATATCTTAGGAGGATAAAACAATGGGGACATTAGTAATTTACAAAGGAAAGGGCAACAGATACTGAGGAGTGCCTTTGTAAATGAGATGGTATAAGGCAGCAAAAAAATCTCAAATTTTTCAGCTGCCTTTCACTATTCACTATTCACTAATGCCCCGGCCTCACCTTCCATACCTTCGTCACCAGCACCGTCATATCATCAATCGGCTTGTTGCCTGTGGATAGTAGAGCCTGATGAAGTATTTTATCTGCCATTTCCTGTGGATTTCTTGTGTCTAAGGTGGATAAGTATTCTATTAACCACGCCTCTCCGTTTTCCTTATCGATCTCTGTTATTCCATCTGATACCATAATGATAAAATCTCCGTCCTGAAGCTTAAAGGAATCCTCCTGTACATATATATCTGATATTATGCCGATTGGCAGGCTTGAAGAGTTGACTACCTCCACCTTGTTGTCCTTCCGCTTTATAAAGGAGGGGGCACTGCCTATTTTGGCGAAGCTGGCGCTTCCCTTATGTAAATCTATCAGAGTCATATCTATGGTAGAGAATATCTCCTCCGTAGACTTTAACATCAGCATTGAATTGATTGTTTTTATGGACATTTCCTTTCCAAAGCCTGCCTCCATCATTTTTTCCAGCATTGCTATCGTGGCGCTGGATTGGTTATGGGCCTTCTCCCCTGCACCCATGCCGTCACTTAAGGCCACCATAAACTGACTGTTGTTGATATCCATGAAGGTATAGCTGTCACCGGATAATATGTTGCCATCCTTTATGACTCTAGCTGACTTTGTTGAGGCGGTATAGCGATTTGCCTCCACCAGCGTAAATCGACAGGTGTTATTTTGATGTCCCGTTGTACAGCTCTGGTATTTTTTAACCAGCTGGGAGCCCATCACCTCTGATACCACAGGGATGATTTTATCCAGACAATCCTCTCTGCCATAGCAGGCCTTTTTTTCTATTGTTATTTCCAGCTTGCCGCCGGAGGCCTTTGTCACCAGTAAATTACTTATCTGTATGCCTATCTTATCCAGTGCCACATAGATTTCGTCCTCCATCTGGGTGTCAAATTCTATGTCGTTGTTTACCTCCTCCGCCAGCTCCTTAATACCATTGGCTACCCCCTTCAGCTGCTCTCCCACCAGCTCCTTACTTTCCAGCAGCCTTTTCTTCCAAATGATATCTATTCTATTGAGCTCATATAAATGCACCATCTTCTGTATCATTTCCTTAGACCTTATGCATCTTTTTTCTATATGCTCCGGCATACTGCTGCAGTCCACCTCTTCCTTGACCTCTATCAGCAGTAAAAGCTCCTGAAGTCCCTGAAAGGTATTATAGAAGTTTTTATCCCAGCAGCTTCTCTTCATTCCGCATTCGCTGCAAACGCTATAGGCCACTTCTTCGATCAGCCTTGACAAATCCTCCTGCTGAAAGACCCCTAGCTTGTCAGATATGTTTTCAAAGGTGCTGGAGAGGTCTAAAAAGGTATTTGAATAATAGGTGAGTCTTTCATGGATACGCTTTTTCATTTCATCTCCATAGTTTTGGGTGGAGTGAATAATCCCCATTACGGGGCTGCTGAACTTCTGCAGCTGCATTATCCATGCAGTGGGTATCAGTATAAATATTGCGAAGGCTGCAATGACCTCCTTCATTTGTATAAACACCTCATAGTAGCCATTGATATAGAAGGTAACTATGATATTCCCCACCAGAAAGCCTATACCGCTGCCTATCTTTCCTAAATCCTTGAATATGCCTGCCAAAAGCCCCGAAAAGGCAAATATGCCTATGACGATAGGGGGCATATTGCTATAGGACATGCTGGTGATCAAGCCAAGGGTTACCCCCACCGATGCACCGACCCCCGGGCCGCCATTGTAGGCGAAGATGATTGTGATAAGAATGCCCAGAATATTTTTAAGGGACATGCCCATGTAGAATAGTTCATTGACACCGGATAATGTCAGGGCCATAAGTATCGCTACGCAGATGATTTCCTCTGTTGCCAGTACCCTTCTGTGGCTCTTCTGCAGCGCTATCGGAATCGCATAGGAGGAGATATAGTAGGTGACAAATATCACCACCACCTCAAAGCCCAGCATCATCAAATCATATATATAAAAGCCCTTGATAATTATCGCCAATGCCCCTATTGTCATATATACCGCTGCACTGACCGCCGCCGATGTCAGCACCTTTACCTTTCTAGGATTTACACCATAGGAAAATATCACTGCGACAACTGCCAGGGTTATGCCATAGGGTAAGCTTTCTGATATACCATGAACCGTTAGCATTCCGGCAAAAATAGCCAATGCTACGGTAATGTACTTCTGATTTTTATGATAGAGAGCCGCAAAAAAGGCGATTCCGAAGGGGGTCAGACTCCCTAATATCCCTGCCCTTCCCAAAAGGAAGCCCACCAAATGCAGCAGCACCGCACTCTTATAGTTTAATAGTGCCTGGAGCCTTCTTTCGTATGAATATGCCGTTGTTCTTTCTACCATAACTAACACCGTCCTCTTTTAATTCTTTTGGTAAAGCTAAGTTTAGCAGAGGATTTACGAGAGATTTGTCAGTAAAAGCGGACGAGTTATCATAAGTTTTTGACATTTATTTCCTCGGGTATGACAAAAACCAGCAAATAATAATGCTGGAGGACAGATATAAGCTTTTATTTTATTCTCAGGGAATGATATAAATTATTTTTTTGACGATATGGATAAGGTTTTAGGGAAAGCTTTTTGAATATATTTTATTTGAACAGCATATAAATTGAGGATGGGGCTCGTCGCACCTGCATATTACTTGCAGTGGTGTAAAGAGCCCCATTTTCTATACTTCTATATTTTTAAGATGCCGTACATAGGAGGCCCCCAGCTCCCTAAGGCCAAGGTCCTGAATTTTTTCAAAGGAATCCGATGCCTCGTTGATTATGGCTGCCTTAATTCCCTTAAATAGATATCCTTCATCCACTAAATCAACCTCATCAAAAAAGCTTATTAGTGTATCCAGACTATCTGCAATTGCTTTATGCCTCTCCATATATAGCTCACTGATGCTATACAATATATCATACATGTCGTCATTAAAATTATCATCGTATAGCACCAAATCCCTGGTTAACACATGGGTCTTTAGCACAAGATACTGCTGAAAATCGTTGTTGTAGCTCAGCTCTAAATCACTGACGAGATTATAATAGTTTCTTTCCACATCCGGAAAGGCGTATTCCTCCAGAACATCATTCATTTTTCTGCATTCCTCTAATATGTCCTGAATACTAATTTCATCGTGATTTTCCAGCAATACCAGCTTTAGATAATATGCCTTCGCCAGCTCATAATAATCCTTAGCAGCTTCAAATATGGCTTCAGCTTCAGCTTGATACCTGTGGGCCAGCTTTAAATCCGCCTCTATTTCACACAATGCCATATTTTCTAAAATTCTGGCATAGGCGGCTTCAAGCCCCCTATCACTGGTATTAATCAAGTGATATTTTTTTATTGCATCTGAAAAAATAGCCTTTGCTCCTTCATTGTCCATTTTAATATTCTTGTAGTAAATCCCATATAGATTAATGGCTTCAAAATACAAAAGCTGATCATCAGCTGGATTTTCTTCCTCCAGAGCTTGTATAAAGCTAACAAAGCGGTCCGCATCCAAATCCCCTTGAGGGCACATGAGATTACAAAAGGCTATATAATATTCTCTCCAAAGCCTGTGGCTGTGGGTTAAGTCTTCCTGACGATATTCCTCAAGGCATGAAATCAGAAGCTCCCCATCCCCCCAATAGACAAGCCGCTTAGCTATATCAAATATACACCTGATCGCTGAGTTTTTGTCATTGACCCTTGAATAGTGATAGGCTAGATTGATATAGTCTCTATAGACTTCAATGAAAAGCTTATAATCTTCATTGATAGCGCCTCCTACCCGTTCTTTATAATAGGCTGCTATCAGGTTTCTATGCATCGTCTCCCTTTCTTCATCTGTTATTTCCCTCTGAACAGCTTTAATCTCGTTTGCTTCAAAATTTACAACATATAAATCCTCTTCGGCTTCAGCTTCAAGGATAACATTGGCAGCTATGAGCCCTTTGAGCTCCTCACCTGTCCCCAGATTTTCCTTGAATAGGTCTTCAGAAATCGGATATTCAATTATTGATAATTTTTTTATGATTTCAGCTGACATTAAAATTTCCCCTAACTTCTTTTCTTGGTATATACCCTTTATGACTTCTGTCATTGCTATTGCTGCGTGCTGCCTTGTTATTTCTTTTATTGAGATAGACACCCTTTTTTACATTGGCGCTGCATAACAACCCCTCATTTATAAATAGGCTGAAGAAGCTTTTTATGATGTCGTGATCCAACAAGGGACTCTCCTCTTCAAAGCCAACCCATTCTATGCTCCTATTATCCCTTATATATTCCAGCATTTGTATGATATCGGCCTTGCTGTAGTTTTTTTCCTCTACCGACAGTTGGGCTTCTATATACTTTCGGGCCTTGGCATTCAAGGAATAGATGACATTCCGTCCAATTTTATCTTTATTGATCAAATCCGATTGCTTCACTATATCCGTATTCATAAAATTTGCAAATTCGTTGGGTTTCATCTGCAGGTGCTCTGCCACATCCTTCTGTCTAGCTGCGCCGGCTTTATCTAAATATCTAATTAGCTTTCTAAGCTTATCGTTGTTCTTGATGCCGTAGTCTATACTTTTATTTGTATCATTGTATTCTACTAGCCTTCTGCTTAAATTCTCATGGGCATACCAATAGCCAAAATAAAACTCTCGGTTTCTTGCTATCGGCCCGTGAAATTCTACTTCATCCCTTACATCAATCGAAGCATTGATATAATCCTCAAGCTCCTCTGTACGATTGCTTAAAATTGCCTTTGTTATTTTAGCAGCAAAAGCCATGACATTTTCTTTTATTCTAGTTACCTCAGATTCAAGAAATGCGGCTGCCGCCTTTTTAGCCCAGATCTCCATTATCCTCACTCCCTTCATTACTGATTTTTCCCGCTTAAGCCTTATTTATTATACCCCGATATTTTATAATTACTCATGTTTTAGTCACTTTTTAGTAATTCAACACTCATTCATTATATACTTTATTTTATTCGCTGTCTAGCTTTATGATACTATGTTTATTGGCATCTAAGGAAAAATCCATTATGAGTATTTTATTGCAGTGCTTTTCACTACAGCTTTCCTTACAATCACATATTAATTCATGGTAGCTCCTTCTGCCAAGCTCCGGGAGATATGCAAAGCTTATATTCTCTTTCTGAATTTTACCACAATAATTGGAAACAAATACACTTGCAAAGTTTTTAGAGCCTATCAGACTTGCATTCTCCTTGAAGCTGTAGAGGCTCTCGGTATATGCCGGTACAAAGCATATATTTATTCCGCTTTTTACCATGGTATCAAAGCAGTCCCCATTAACAAAGTCTACGCAGATTGAAGTGCAAAACCTGCCGAGTCCCTCTAAATCATATATTTTTATAATTCTTTTATCGGAGGATAGGTCTATATCCTCATATTTTTTGTATTTTATAGCTTTTTTATCGTCTGAGGGCTTACTATTTTCGCTATGATCAGGCATTTTATCTTCCTTGTCGTCAGGCTTAAATCTATTGAGCTTATATTGCGTGCCTATCTCTATCCCATTTCCGCCCAATAGCACGCTATAATTTGTGTTGTCCTGCCATATAGAACCGCAGACCACCAACGCAAGCTTCCCCCTATTGCTATTAACCGCATGACTTACGGCAGTGAGCATCTTATCTGTGAAGGTCATTTCAGGAAATATAATAATATCGACTTCCTTTTCTGCCAAAAAATTTATAATCGCAACTGCATGTTCGGTATGAGCGTCCTCATCTCTTATGCCTTCTATTCTGATATATCGCTTATCTCCGATGGTCTCTTCTTGTATTATTAATAATTTTTTATCGCCGCTAAAGGGTACTATCGCTAATTTGAGGTTGTCCTTCCTGCGTTTTATTCGCTTAATAATATAGTCATCGGTTATCCTATAAAAATGTGTTTTTATATCACAGTCTATAGGTCTTTGTATAAATAGCTTCTCCTGAAGCGCTTCTATTGCTTCCCCCTTATCCTTCTCCAGCTTGAAGCGTTTAGCTTTACTTATATACCTTTCCATAAAGCTATTCTCCTTGTATAGCACTATCCCTAAGTCCTTTGTAATTTCAGTATTAAGCATTTTTAAAGCAGCACATCGTTCTACACTTCCCTCGGTATCGTTGAGTCCAGCTGCTTTATCTATTTTAATAAATAATTGCGCTAAAAATATTAAGAGCTTATTCTCCTTATCCTTCGGTATATGTGCTATTAACCAGTCCTTATTGTCTTTGGTCAGTTGATCACCGGGATTTTTATCATCAAAGAAATTGTTTAGGCTAATGGTCCATTTTATATCCTCCCTATAGCTATGTCTTTGTGCATTTGCAAGATCATTTGTATGCTTTTTCAATAACACAAATAGACTGATATAAATATCATAATAATTCTCACTCTTATGTAAGATTTGCTCAATTTCCCCCCATAAACCTGCCATCTCTCTATCCCCTTATGTGCGACTTGTATATTTTTTACTTATATTCAATAAATAAGCAGAAAATCCTTTAAGCATTCACACCTTTTGATGGCGGTCTTCGGTGGCAGCACCTTCTCGTTGCCGCTGGTGGCATAGCGTCACTTATACGTTACATTACTGGCCCCTCCTTATTTTAACAAGGGGCTCCCCCTTAGCAGCCCCTCATTTCCCACTGCTTTCAATAGCAAAAATGACTCCTGTAAAATACAGAAGTCATTTTTGTAAGGTAGGAAGCTATTGAAGGTTAATCTCGTAGCTATAGCTATCAGCGGTTTTAGTGCCGTTAGTAGCTGCTAATCCCGGCTTAATTAATAAGGTTATTTGCTCTTCATTCATTAATAGCTTTTGTGTCCTTAGGGTTAGTGTTTTACCATCCTCGCTCCAGAACATGCTGAGGGGTATGATTTCACCTTCCGTTGACAACAATCCAATCAGCTCTCTTGGCAGGGCTTTTGTCTCCATAGCCTGCGGGAACTCAAGCACAATAGAAAAGGTTTTATGCCCCGGTATGCTTGCAGCCCTCATCCTTTTACTATTTTCCATATCAAAGCTGCTATTATCGTACTCATTTAAATTAATTCTTTTAAAGCCGCCCCCCATTCTATTGCCATAGGTTAGATTCCCCTCCAGCAAGAACATTTCATATATTTCGGTTGAAGCATCTATTAATATCGGCTGTTGGCCCGGTGTCAGCTGATATAGCTCATTTGGCTTCTCTCCCACATAATAGAGGCTGCCATTGTAGACCGCCAGATAATAGCTTGGGGTATTTATTACTGTTGTCGCTTGACTGCCATCAAAGCTAATTCGTTGTATGCCCTTATCATCTGAGTAGTAAATCCAGTTATTTTCAATATCTATGGCATAGTTGCTGCCTATGTCCTTTAACCAACCATATCGGCTGTCGGTAATGGGCTTAGGTATGCTGGGGTTAGCCCTTGGATAGCCCTCTATAATTTTAAATTCTCCAAAGCCGGCTCTTTCCAGTCCCGCCATACGCTCCTTATCATCCATTAATGCAGTCCGAAGGAAGCTTTCATTATTCGCGTACCCTGCCCCCCAGGTAAAGTCGGCATGATATCTGCTGCCATTTAGTGTAACGATATTCCATGCATGCGCTTCATTAGATATATATTGACTTGGAATGCCTACATAATTCAGTGCATAATCCGCCAGCTGTGCATATCCGCCACAGATAGCCATCCCCTTCACCAGAAGGCTATAGGGATTGTAGGTGCTTACATCCGACATGTCGTCAGAATATCTGCTATTTTTAGCAATATAGTCGTACAGGGCAAAGAATTTTTGATACTCATTGTATTGGCTAGGCGCTACATTATGCAGCAGATGATTCATATGGGCATAAAATTTTAGCTGATTCTCTCTAACCTGCTGGCCTTTATCGTTATAGTCAAAGGAAATTGTTTTATAGTCCTTGCTCCATTTTGCTAATGTGAGATGGTACAACTGAAAACCCGCCTGCCCATAAAGGCTTTCTACAGTATCCATTATGACCCTATTGCTTAAATTAAATTTTGAAATATCGACGCTGTCCGTCATGTTCATTGCTGCCTCAAACAGATAATTGTATAGTGCCCTATCCGGATGATAGACCTCTAAGATGTATTTAGAAATCTGTGAAAATGCATCCTCCTGAAAAAACGCTTCGTAGGATGGGTCCTCCTGCAGGCTAATGCTTGAAATGCCAGGACTCGGCAAATCCTCCCCCTTAGGGTCCGACGGCGTTCCCTTTGTGCTGCAGCTGCTTAAAAGGTTGATTAAAATCATCATCACCATCATTAATGCGTATCTTTTTTTATCCCTTTGCTGCCTCATAACATTGTCCCTTCTCTCCATCCTGTCAAGGCTCCTTCGGCAATTTAGAGTGCCTTCTTTTCTATGATTTCAATTCCTTTAATGCTTTAAAATATCTCATATCGTATTGCTGATGACTTATTGGTACCTTCACTAATTCTTTATTCATTCTAACATAGAATATACTGACATCCTTTAAGAATTAATTACAGCTAGCTTACAATTAGGTTTCTCCACATTTCATAGAAAAAAAACGAACTTTCCTTGAAATTAAAAAAACAAGGTAAACAGCCGTATAAACGACGTTTACCTTATTGTTGATCCTTTTTATATTAATTCAAAGCCAGCTTTAATTTATGCCTATACCGCTTCAATGATTATAGCTGCTGCAGGGCCACCGCCGGCGCAGAGGGAAGCACAGCCATAACGTACGCCGCGGCGGCGCATTTCATAGATCATGGTGACAATTAATCTGGCTCCGGTACAGCCTACGGGATGACCGAGGCCCACACCTGAGCCATTGGCATTTACCTTATCCAGGCTCAGCTTCAGCTCTCGATTGACGCCGATAAACTGGGCGGCAAAGGCCTCGTTGATTTCCCAATAGCCTATGTCTTCTTTTTTTAGATTGGCAAATTTTAAAGCCCGTTCTACAGCAGGCACTACCCCCATACCCATGATTTTGGGCTCAACCCCTGCTGAAGCAGTGGCAACGATTCGGCCTAAGGGCTTAATGCCCTGTGCCTTGGCAGCTTCTGCAGCCATTAAGATCAGGGCTGCTGCACCGTCATTTAGGCCAGAGGCATTGCCTGCGGTGACAGTCCCCTCCTTTTGAAAAGCCGGAGGCAGTGTAGCCAGTGCATCAAGGGTGGTTGCCTTAGGATGCTCATCTGTATCAAAGACCACCTTCCCCTTTTTAGTCTGTATTTCTACGGGAACGATCTCTTCCTTAAACCGGCCATCCTTGATGGCATTTAAGGCCCTCTGGTTGCTGATGAGGGCCAGTTCATCCTGCTCCTGACGGGAAATATTGTACATTTCTGCCACATTCTCCGCCGTAACCCCCATGTGGGCGTTGATAAAGCCGCAGACTAAGCCATTGTATAACAGGGTATCCTGTAGGGTATCTCCGGGCCCCAGACGATAGCCATAACGGGCTTTGGGCAGCAGATAGGGGGCATTGCTCATGCTTTCAGTGCCCACCACTGCGCCGACATCAATTTTGCCCAGAATAATTTGCTGTGCAATAATCTCTGTGGCCCTCATGGAGGAAGGGCACTGCTGGTTTACTGTCATGGCAGAAGCTTCGACGGGTACGCCGCTTCTGATGGCCACATGGCGGGCAATATTGCCGGGATTTGCCGCTTGAAGACAGTTTCCTGCAACTACCTCCTCCAGCTTGCTCGAATCAAGGCCTGCCTTGGTTAAGGCACCCGTCAAAGCGGTTATGCCCAAATCAACAGCAGACACATTTTTTAATGCACCCATAAAATCTCCGATGGCAGTTCGTGCTGCCCCAACAATAACAACCTCACGACTCATTTTTATCACTCCTATCGACATCTTTTGCAATACTATTTTTGAAGTAGCCGGGGATATCTAAGCCGCCGACAATCCTTCAATTTTGGAAGCTATAATTGGTTAATGCTACGATACTATTCCTCCGTCTACACTGAGGACGGTTCCCGTAATAAAGGAGGCCTCGTCAGAAGCCAGGAAGGCGAAGGCATTGGCTATATCCTCCGGTTGTCCCAAGGTTCTTAAGGGGGTTTTTTCCTTCGTCATTTCAATGACCTTTTCCGGCATTTTATCCGTCATAGGGGTAACAATAAAGCCTGGGGCGACGGCCACAGCCCTGATTTTCTTACGGCCCAGCTCCTTAGCCCAGGTCTTGGTCATTCCGATGACACCCCATTTGGTAGCAGCATAGTTGGTCTGCCCAAAGTTGCCATAGATGCCCACCACGGAGCTGGTGCTTAAAATAACGCCACCGCTTTCCTGAGTCGCCATCACCTTAGCCGCCGCCTGACCACACAAAAATACCCCCTTCAGATTTACAGCAATGACCTTATCCCATTGGTCTTCGGTCATTTTTAATAATTGACTGTCATCCGTAATTCCGGCATTATTGACGATTATATCTAGTTTGCCAAAGGCTTTAACAGTGTCTTCAACCATCTTAGCAACACTTGCGGCATCAACTACATCAACTATCAAGCCCAGCGCTTCTCCGCCAAGCTTTTGAATATCGGCTGCTACCCCATCTACGCTTTCTTGAGTGAGTCCAGCCACCACTACCTTGGCACCCTCTTGAGCAAATTTTAGACAGGTGGCTTTTCCTATTCCTCCTCCACCGCCTGTAACAATAGCTACCTTTCCTTGCAGCTTCATTTATGAATCACCTCTTCCTTATTATTTTCACTTTCCTTTAAGGGCTCCACCCATTTACTAATGATTATGGTGCCACCGATTAAAAATCCTCCCCCCAGCAGTGCAATAGCTGCCAATACTAAAGGTGCTGTAGTGCCATATACCATGCCCACCATCAGAAAAACCATGAAGGCATAGCTATTAAAGACCAGGGGTACTGCATCCTTAAACAGGACGATTAAAAAAACAAACAGGCCTATGAATATCAGCTTCGGGATAAAATCGCCCAAAGCAGGCATCAGCAGTATAGTAAAATGCACCATCAGAACAGTACAAATAATACCTATGATACTGCCAACAAAAATGGCAGGAATCGTCTTGGTGTCAAGATGACCCAGAAAAAAGAAAACTAAAGCCGCGAACATCGGCCAGCCCGGCAGCCTTAAATAATAAATCGCCACCTCCGCCACCATAATCAAAGCCACCAGCAATAAACCAAAAATGATATTGTACCGATTAAAGCAAGCCTTCATTCAATCCCTCCTACAAATATTGTTTCTATTCCAGCTTTTATTCCATGATGTCGATTTTATCCGGTATAATTAGATTTGCTTCGGTTTTAGCCTGAATTTCCTCCAATGTGACACCGGATGCCAGCTCCCTTAAGGCAATTCCCTCTGGGGTTATCTCCATCACGCCTAATTCCGTTACGATATAATCCACCTCGTTAGCAGCAGTTAGGGGCAGGCTGCAGCTCTTTAGGATTTTGGGGTTGCCTTCCTTGGTGGTATGCTCCATAGCAATGATGACTTTGCGGGCGCCTGCCACCAGGTCCATGGCTCCCCCCATGCCCGGTACCATTTTTCCGGGTACCATCCAGTTGGCCAAATTTCCCTTTTCATCTACCTCCAGGGCACCTAAGACTGTTGCAGCCAGGTGTCCCCCACGTATTAGGGCAAAGGACATTGCACTGTCGAAGCAAGCACCGCCGGGAACAATCGTAACGGGTGCGGCGCCGGCGTTGACAACATCCTTTTCCTCTTCTCCCTCCGCCGGTGTTGGCCCTAAACCGATAAAGCCATTTTCGGAATGCAGCATAACCTTGGCCTCTGCAGGAAGATAATTGGCTACAATAGTGGGCATACCAATCCCCAGATTTACCAGATCCCCCGCCTTAAAAAACTTAGCCACTCTTTTAGCGATGATTTCCCTTGAATTCATCATGTGATCTCCCTCCTTTACCCCTTTATAATCATATCCACCACAGCACCCGGGGTCATAATCTCGTCGGGGTCCAGTGCGCCTGCAGCTACTATTTCCTCTGCTTCTACAATCACAAAGGCAGCTGCCATTGCCATCAATGGATTAAAATTTCGTGCTGATCTGCGATAGACCAAATTACCATAGGTATCTGCCTTCCATGCCTTAATTAAGGCGATATCGGCTTTGAGGGGCAGCTCCAGCAGGTAGGTCTTCCCCTCCTTTGTTATCTTCTCCTTCCCCACCTCTACAATTGTGCCAACGCCGGTTGGGGTTAGCACACCGCCTAAGCCCGCACCTCCGCAACGGATTCTTTCCGCCAGGGTGCCCTGGGGAACCAGCTCAACCTCCAATTCTTCTGCATTCATTTGCCGGCCTGTTTCCTTATTGGTGCCGATATGGGAAACCATCACCCTTTTCAGCTGCCTGCTGACCACCAGCCGACCCACGCCCTTATCCACAAAGGAAGTATCGTTGGCGATAAGGGTAAGATTTTTTACACCCTTTTCCAGCAAACCATCTATCAGTCCCTCCGGAGTTCCTGTCCCCAGAAAGCCCCCAATCATAATCGTCTGATTATCGGCAATTCTGGCTAAGGCCTCCTCCAGCTCAGCTACTTTACTCAAAATTAGCCCTCCTTTATCTCATAACAAAAGTGCCGTCCACGTTTGATTTCCAAAGGAACCCATGTGTTCCTTTGAACGCTCCACTGTATTCTCCTTATTTTATCCCTTACCATATTTGATGCTTGAAGGCAGCCTCCCGCAAACTCTGGCGGAAATCCGGATGTGCCACTGCGATTAGGTTTTCCACCCTCTCTCTGATGGTGCGGGCCTTCATGGGGGCAATACCATACTCTGTAACAATGTAGTCGATATTGTTTCTGGAAAGGGTAACGGCTGCTCCTGGGGTCAGCCAGGGCTGTATGGTGGAGATGGTGCCGTCCTTAGCGGTTGAATTTAGGGCAATGATGGAACGGCCGTTTTTGGCATGGATGGCCCCTTCTGCCGTATCATTTTGCCCACCGGTGCCACTCCAGCTCCTCAAGCCTATAGACTCCGAGCAAATTTGTCCTGTCAAATCCACCTGCAGCCCAGTATTGATGGAAACCATATTGTCGTTTTGGGCAATCACAAAGGGGTTATTCACATATTCGCCCCGCAGCAGCTGGACAGACGGGTTATTGTCCAGAAAGTCATAAAGCTCTTGTGTGCCCAAGGCAAAGTTTCCGATTAGCTTGCCCTTATGCAGGGTCTTTTTCCTCCCTGTCACAACACCCGCCATAGCCAGCTCCGCCATGCTGCTGGTGATCATCTCGGTGTGAATCCCTAAATCACGCTTATTCATAAAGGCTAATGCTACAGCATTGGGAATGCTGCCGATACCCAGCTGAATGGTGTCACCATCGTTTACTAGGGTAGCCACATAGTTTCCAATGGTCTGATCGTTTTCAGTAATCGGGGCCACCGGCAGTATGGGAACAGGTCGATCAACCTCCACGATGTAGTCAATATCGTCAATAGGAAGCTCTGTATCGCCGCCTACATTGGGCAAACGGGGGTTGACCTCCATGATTACCAGGTCGGCATTTTCTATAAAGGTCTTTTCATACAGCGCACTTAGGGCGGTTCTACAGTAGCCGTGCTTGTCCATCGGGCCTACGGTTCCAATAAAGACATTGGGCGGCTTAACCTGTACCTTTCTGACAAAGCCGTTATGCAGATGAACCGGCTGAAGGCTAACGGTTCCCAGACTATGGGCTTTTCTTAATCCCGCACCCAAGAAAAAGGAATTTGTTCTGAAGATATCCTTCATCTCAGGATTATTGAAAAACTCGTAGCTGCCCATGGATAGTGACAGCCAAACGGTAATATCACTAACTCTGTCCTTGATGGTATGCAGCTTACTCAGTATAGCCATAGGCTCCAGCCCTGCAAAGCCCGATACAATTTCATCCCCGGGCTTGATCAAGGAGAGGGCTTCCTCGACGGTAATTTTTTTTGCGTTGTACATTTCCTGATATCTGTTTGCCATAGTCATTCACCTCTGATTTTTCGTAATTGGAGGGAGGCGCAGTTGAGAAGCCAATACCCTGACAGCCTTAACCCTTAGCATAACAGGGTAAGGCTTTGCCTAAGCTGTGTTGATGCCAAAGCACTGGCGCTGCTGCGCCTTCCCGGTTATTTCTTTCTATTTGAGTCCTAGTATTTCTCTGGTTTCAGCAGGAGTAGCAATTTGCTTATCGAAATTCTTAATGACTTTTACCGCTCGCTCCACCAAAGCAACATTGGTGGCTTTAACATCTCGGCTATACATGAGATTATCCTCCAGTCCCACACGGATACCGTCAGCCCCCAAGGCCAGAGCGGCATACATAATGGGGAGATGGGCCTTACCAATACCGAAGGCAGACCATATGGCCCCCTCTGGCTTTAGCCTGACCAGGTGCATCAAATTATCTACTGTTGCCTCCATGCCCCCCAGAACCCCTAAAACAAACTGAATGCATAAAGGGTCCTTCAGGATACCTTTCTTTGCATAGTAATTGACATTCCCCAGCATACCGGCATCAAATATCTCCAGCTCAGGGCGTATATTGTTTTCCAGATAGCAGCTACCCAGCTGCTCCAGAAAGGCCGGAGAGTTTTCAAAGACGGCATGGCAGCCCCAGTTCATGCTGCCGGCATCATAGGAGCCCATCTGAATTTCTGGATTCTCCCTAAAGTGAATCATTCTCTGTTCATTTGCCAAAGGAATTTTTGAGCCGGAGGAGGTGCAATTAATGATCACATCGCAGTCCTTGTGGGCCCGGATCAGCTTTATGGTCTCGGCATACTTAGCCGGGTCCATGGTGCCTTCACCCTGGTCATCCCTCATATGCAGATGGACTATGGCAGCACCGGCTTTCCAGCATTGATAGGCATCCTCCGCTATTTCAGCCGGTGTTATTGGTAGATGCTCATTCATTTCTTTAGTTGCCCATGCACCGGTTAGTGCTGCAGTAATAAAAATTTTATCAGCCATTTTCTCTTCTCCTTTAAATTTAATATTATTTGAAATTAGTGCCTCGCCGCAGTTAAAGCTTAGGTTAAGCCCAGAGGAAAATTTTCATATAGAGAGGCGGAGGAGGAAGTAATATCTGTAATATTACGACCGACGACAACGAAGCTATATGGCAATTAAACCAGGGATTACCTATGAATTTAACTGCGATGAGGTGCTAGGCATCAAAATATTTTAAGTTATCCATGCTTAAGGGGATTTCCCCTGCCTCAATGCCCCTTACCACCCTTACAACCGTATCGCAGAAGGGGGTTGGAATGCCAGCATTTCTGCCCTCATCACAGATATAGCCATTAATCATGCCTACCTCCGTCACCTTGCCCTTTTCTAGGTCCTGCAGCATGCTGGCCTTGGCAGGCCGCATTTTGCTTACGATGTCATAAAAAATCTTTTGTGATTTAGCAAATCCTTCCTCTGTATCAATTTTCCCCATGTCGGTCATATCCTGACCCCAGAACAAAGGCATGGTATAGCCTAAGGCTGTGCAGATGGCAACCGCTTCATGGGCGATATAGCTCATGCAGGCGCTGGCCTTGGGGTTGTCGATAATCTCCCCGAAGGTGCAGCCCAATGCCGCCGACATACCGCTCCAGCAGCTGTTAAACATCACCTTCAGCCACCTTGCCCCCATCAGGTTGTCGGTAATGATGACAGGCCCCATATTTTCCAGTGCCTTCGCCACCTTTTTAATACGGTCACCTATGACACCATCCATCTCACCAATTTCAAATAAGGACTCCTGTTTGGAAATATCCTGGGTCAGCTGGGAAACACCCGGCTCAACAAAGGTGGCTCCCCACATGACAGCCCCGCCCACTGTCCTTTCCTTGCCGATGATCTCGGCAACACTGGGCTCCGGAACTCCGTTTTGCAGTGTACAAACAATGCTGTCGGCCTTCAGGAAGGGTAACAGCCGCGGCAGTACCTCCTTGTTAGACGTCTGCTTGGTCAACAGAAATACTAGGTCGTACTTCCCCTCCATTTGGTCAGGTGTAATGGCCTTGACCGGTACTGTTAGTTCTGCGCTGCCAATTACCTGTGCTCCTTTTTCATTCAATGCTTTGACATGCTGGGCGTAGTTATCTATTAGAATGGTCTCATGTCCGTTTTTGTTCATATAGGCGCCTAAGATTGTGCCCATGGCGCCGCAGCCAAATATTGCAGTTCTCACGCTGTCTCCTCCTTAGAGTAATGCAGGGGTTAGCAGCTAACCCTTGCATTACTATATTTTTTTGATTGTATCTCTTACTCATAACACTACTCGCCTCCCTTATTTTAATCAGGAGGGCCACCCCCTTAACAGCTTTCTGTTTCATAGGAAATTAACGAACCTTCCTACGAATGGACTAAGCCTTAAGGCGGTCAAGGTGCTAAGAAATCTTAAAGGAAAATGCTGCAGTAAGCAGTCAATACGATAGTAATAATTAACGGTACAAGTACACTGGTGACAAATACATGCTTATAGGCTTGCTTGTGGGTCAGTCCCAGTACTGCGAAGGTCAAGAATAAGCCCGGAGAGTGGGGCAACGTATCCAGTGCGCCGGCTGAAATAGCAGTCAAGCGGTGGAGTATCTCTAAATTTATTCCGGAGCTGATAAAATTCTGGGCCATTGAGGTGTACATGATTTTTAGACCGCCTGAGGAGGAACCCGTAACAGCAGATACCACCATTGTGGACATAACGCCCTCAACAAAGGGATTCATCTTCAGGCTTAGTACCCATGCAACGATGGCACTAAAGGCGGCGGAGCTCTGTACTACAGTACCAAAGGCGACAACACCTGCCAGACCGCCAATACCATCAATGCCGCCATTCAAGCCCTTGGTTACGATATTCTTCAGATTCTTCTCCTTAAACTTGTCGAGGTTAATAAGGTAGGTCAACAAGGCGCCAATCAGCATAGCGATGACAGCCAGCATAGTTGAATTAGCCACAAAACGACTACCCACGATAATAATCAGCATTAGCGTCACCATTGGAAGAAACGCCTTCCAGGCTGAGGGCAGAAGACTGCGATCCTGAATCTCATAGAGGGCCGGATTAATATGATCCGGATATGTCCAATACTCTTCATTTTCTCTGGCCTTCTTTTCTGAGTAATTCATATAGGCCATGCACATGGCAAAGGCGATCAAGGTGGCTGCAATACCCAGCACCGGTGCTGCAGTTAATGTCGTCCCTAAGTACTGAGTCGGAATTACATTGGTTAGGGCAGGTGAACCGGGCAATGACGTCATGGTATAGGTAGCGGAGCCGGTAACCAGGCAGGCCACAGTTAGATGTCGGGGCAGATTGGCTTCCTTGAACAATTGGAACACAATGGGCCCAACTGCAAATACAACAACGAATAGACTCACACCGCCATAGGTCAACACACTAACAATTATGGTGGTGACCAGCATGACCTTCGTTTTCCCAAACCAGTCGATGAACTTATTTCCGATGGATGTGGCACTACCGGAGGTATTCATTAACTCAGCATAAAGGCTGGAGCTGGCGAATAGCAGGAAAAAGGATAGATAGGTGCCTGTGTAGCCTGCCATATAGGAGGTGGCATAGCCCTCCCAAATATTGATACCATTTGTTACGATAACCACAAAGGATGCCAGTAACGTCAGCGGTAGAGCCCCAAGGCCTTTGTAAGCCCCAACCATCAGCACCACCACAGCAAGAATTAATCCAATAACAGCTATACTCATATTGTCCCCTCTTTCTATTTACACTTTTTGTATTAAGTCAGTTCCATAGATGGGAGCGAAGAATTGTTACTTCTTACCTCGCTTTGAATCCTTTAAAACACAGCGCTATGTTTACTGATATTATTTTGCAAAAATCATGCCAGTTAATTTTCTGACAATTTTTGCAGATTAAAAATATCTATGCTATAATATGCCCAAGATTTAATCAAAACACAGGAGGTGCGGTACCAGTGGACAAGGGAGAATTCTACGAGCTTGTGATGGACAATATACCAGATGGCGTCTATATCCTAGATGCCAAAGGAAATTACATCTTTGTAAACAGTACCTATATCAAAAGTATTGGCCTGAGTAAGGCGGAGCTGATGCGTTGCAATGTATACGATTTTTTAAGCTCAGGTCAAATTAACGTATGCATCTCCGATATTGTATACCGTGAAAAACGTCGAGTAGTCATGTTTCAGGATGTGCTGCAAAAGCGGCCCTTTAGGCATCTGGTGATTTCTAATCCCATATTCAATCAAAAGGGTGAGGTTCAGAATATAGTAGCCTTAGTCAAACGTCTAGATACCTTGAATGGTTATTACAACGAAGCCAGCACCAGCGGCATATCTGCTACTTGTTCAATCCCCGCCAAGAAGAGGTCGGGGACTGTTATCGCTGTGAGCCCTGCTATGCGCGGCATCCTGGCCATGTCTCAGACCATCGCTGATGTGGACTCAGCCGTACTGATCTCAGGCGAATCCGGCACAGGAAAGGAAGTGGTAGCACAGTTCATTCACGATTGCGGACAGCGGAGCGAAAACAGAATGGTGGTGGTGAACTGCGCTGCCCTACCGGAAAACCTCCTGGAGGCAGAGCTTTTCGGCTATGAAAAAGGGTCCTTCACCGGGGCCGCCGCCGGAGGTAAAGCTGGACTCTTTGAGGCGGCTGAAGGCGGAACCCTCTTTCTGGACGAGATTAACTCCTTGCCCCTCCCCCTGCAGGGCAAGCTGCTTCGGGCAATTGAAACCAAGACCATACAGCGTATTGGTTCCACTAAGAGCCTTACGGTTAACTTTCGCCTAATTGCCGCCACCAACGAGGACCTGCAGGATATGGTGGAAAAGAAATTATTCCGAAATGATCTCTTTTATCGCCTGAATGTCATTCCATTGATCCTTCCTCCCCTGCGGGAAAGGCAGGAGGACATTATGCCTTTGGCTATGTATTTTCTCAAATCCTACTGTGAAAAGTATATGAAAACCCGACTTTTTACAGAAAAAACCATCCAATATATACAGCAATACCTTTGGCCCGGCAATGTCAGGGAGCTCAAAAATTTTGTAGAGCGCTCTGTGATCATGACAGCAACCGACTATATCGAAATCGATAATGTCCATTCGGTAGCCATCAACAGGGATCACAGTGCTGGAATAAATTCCGCCAGCAGAAAGGATAACGATTGCAAAATGACAGAGGAGGATAAGCTAGCTTTAATGCTAAGCCAGAGAGTCTCTCTTAACGAATATTTGGAGCGCTGTGAGAGAAGCTATCTGCAATATGCACTAAACAACTGCAAGAGCTCTTATGAGGCTGCTGATGTGCTGCAGACCAGCCAATCCCTTATTATGCGAAGGAAAAAGAAATATCGGGTATAATCCTGTGGTGTTTATCCTCTTTAACGCAATAAGTTGCTATCGACTCGTTTACGAGTTGATAGCAACTTATTGATTTGATTTCAACTTATATAATTTCAACTTATTGATTTGTTTCAACTTTATGGCGAGCATTCGTTATTTGCCGCCACTTGATAGCATGCCCTCTAAATTATCATATTCGCTGACATCCAGTGCCGCTATTCCGAAGGCCGTCATTACAGTGGTCATTATGGTTATTCCGGCAATGATGATGTCTGCTCTTTGAGGGTGCAGTCCTTTGACTGTTCTTCTGGCCGCTAGGGGCATCATCATAAGCCTGTTTAATAGTGCCTTTATTTCCTCTAGCGTCAATCTGTACTGATGCACCTTGTCGGGGTCGTAGGGCTCCAGCGCTTGATGTATAGCTGCTATGGTGGTGGCGGTCCCTCCTATACCTATCAGCATTGAGGGCCTTAATGCCTTAAGCCCTTCAAGCTCCTCTGAAAGTATTGCCTGTATTTCCTGCACTAGCCGCTGATGCTCCTGTGGTGCTATGGGATCAGAGTCTATTACTCTTTCCGTCAATCTGACAGAGCCCATGTTTAAGCTAACACCCTTTAATATCTTACTTTCATCTCCTACAATCAGTTCTGTGCTGCCACCACCGATGTCTACCACCATCAACCTTTCTGGTAGCCCATCGACTCCCTTTAAGACACCTTTATAGCCTAAAAGGGCCTCTTCCTCCCCCGTTATGATTCGGATTTGCACACCGGTTTCTTGATAGGCTGCCTCAACAAAATCTCTTCCGTTGGCAGCATCCCTTACAGCGCTGGTGGCTATAGCCTCAATTTCCTCTGCCCCCCACGCTCTGGCTGTTTTTATAAATTGTGCAAAGGCTTCAATATTGGTTTCGATGCCCTCCTGAGAAATTCTTTTATTACTGTCAACAGACCTGCCTATTCGGGTGGTATTTAACTCCTTATGCCGATATGTCAGCCTTTCTCCTTCCTGCTCCGCCAATAGCAGGCGCATTGAATTTGTTCCTATGTCGATTGCTGCTACTTTTTTCATTGGCATTACCTCCTCGGTCCTATAAGTATACTTTTGGGGTTATACAAGCATATAGAGGATTTTCCTTTGCCGGTAGTACACCATCAGAATTTATTTAACCCAATAGAATAGCTTAAAATAGCTTGCTATGAGCTACAATTGGTAGCCAAAAATGGGTACATAAAAAGCCGGTATTAAACCGGCTATAGCTTACTCTTTAAACACCTTTTTTGAATGGCTATTGCTCTTTCTGTTATTGCTGCTTTTAGTCTTACTCTTTAGAGTTTGCATCTTTTCATCGCTATCCTTTAGAAAGCGAGCCATTTTATCTTCGAAGGACAAACTGGGCGTTTCATCAGCCTTGTTCCAGTCGTAGTCAGCTGGTCTGGAGCTTCTCTTTTTAGGTGGCACAGCTTGCTTAATGGAAAGGCTTATTTTACCATCCTTTTCAACAGATAATACCTTCACCTTTACAGCTTGGTCCTGCTTCAAATATTCATGGATATTTTTCACATAGTCATTTGCAACTTCTGAAATATGAACTAATCCTGTTTTTCCTTCTCCCAAGTCTATGAAGGCTCCAAAATTAGTAATACCTGAAACAGTGCCTTCTACAATACTTCCTACCTCTACCGGCATAAATTAAATACTCCTCCTTCTAAAAGTTGAACAAGTTTAACTCCGTTAATTTGTTTATCTAATGCAACCATATTATATCACATGTGTACCAAAAGGTATATATTTTTTTACTCATTGTTTTTTCCCAAATCTATGAAAATTACTTCATCCGAACCTATCATCTTTAGATTCTCTCTGGCTATTCTTTCTATATATTCGTCGGTATCGGCACTCTCTATATTATTTGTTATACCATCAATTTCCTTTTGTATGTTATCTATTTTGCTTTGGATCTCCTGCTCCTCCTTTTTCAGCTGAACCATCTCCTGCTGCTGCTCCAGAAGGGTGATACCAACATAAAAGCATATCATCAAAAGCATGCCCAAAACTATGTAGCTAGCAGGCTTTCTTTTTCTTTTCTTACCCTCCATTGCTTCACCCTCCTCCTGTGTATAGTCGCTGGTTCTACTTTTTCTTAAAGTAGTTCTTAATGGTCCTTTTTGTATCTCTAAGCATTCTACCCGGTAGAGCAATAATCCTCTTTGACTTATAGTATACAGGCTTAGTCTTCTTTTTACAATAGTCATATGGTACCCCAAGTAGACATATACCGACACGGCAGGGGTAAATTATCAGCTGTATCAGGTCAACAATCACCTGCTTTAGTACCCTAATGATCAGCAATAGGGTCTTAACGATTGGCTTGCTTAAAAGGTACTGGTATAGCCCCACCCCCAGCATAAAGCCAAGAAAATTATAGAATCTTAAATCTCCGTGATTACTAAATATTAATATGTAGAATGCTACTAAGGTAATTATCGTCCAAAAAATAATATCCTGTAGGTTTGTGGCGAATTTTTTTGGATGAAATATTCCCCTGACGACCTTGTACAGGTCAAAGATAAAGCCGATAAGGATGCCACCATATATTGTTGCCAATAATATATATGCCTCTTGGTTAACCGAATACATATTCATTTTATTCACCTCTCATTGAGTAGGATGGTATCATTGTCAAGATATGCAGTTGAGGGGCAAAATGTGACTGTCCAAGTCAAAATAAAAATATATTTTTATTTTGCAGTGAAGAACTAATAACGAATAGTGTATAGTGTCATACAAAGAAAAAAAGAGCCTGATGATAAGCTCTCTATATATCCCTTAAGCAGTTAAAAAATTCTTCTGTATTTTCAAATTTCAGTTCCTTCACATAGCTTCTGAATAACCCTGTAGGTATGTCTTTCCCTCGCTGATGGATGTGTATTGATATCCTTGCAAACTTACCATTATTATTATAACTGCTAATGATAATCCCGAACCATATAATACCACTTTTTGTTTCTTTGCACGTAAGCCCCAGGGCCCTACAGACCCTCTCTAAATCACGATAAGATGAGACTGCGATAAAGATCACCCCTAACTTAGATTTTTAAATTATCTAAGTTCAATACCCCTATCAACTCTTCTAATGAATTACAATGGTACAATCTTAAAAAATAAGGAAACTTCTTCTTCATTTCAGGAATCCTCATATAAAGCTCTTTGTTTTCTAAAAACTCTATTGTATTGTCAATAACTAAATCTACAAGTACTTTTAAAGCTTCTTCCTGTGTGTCTCCACTTGCGTAAACACTGATTTCCTCTAATTTAATCTCGTGCTGCTTTGTTTCTTCATCATAAGAGAAAACTGGATTGAACCTATAAACCTCCAGTATGTCGTCTAAGACATTAGTTGCTATTATTGAAGCAGTTTTACCTCCCACCTTAGCATTTCCGCTGATAATCTCTTCAAAGCCATTGATGGCCTTTGCTACTAATTCACTCAAATTTATTCTTAAATCCTTTAGTCCGACAACTTCCCTATCAAAAATCTTTTCCTCTCTAAAAATCATACTCATCTGTAAATCCCCCTTGTATAAGCTTTCTTTACCATTTGATAATTCCTGCTTATCTTTTACCACATTCAACACTTCCTTTATATTTATATGATAACGCAAGGGGTAAATGATGTCAATTGTTTACACCATTTACCTCACGTATATTATTTACCCTTCACCATTAAAATTATACCTGTTAAAGCCATGTGAATAGCTATAAAACCTTAGTGAATAGTTAATAACGAATAGTGAATAGTGTTTTAAAATCTTAGTGACTGATTAATAGTGTATAGTGAATAGTGTAAAACAAAAAACCTACGAAAATCACTAGGTGATTTTTCATAGGCTTAAAATTTATTTAGTCTTTTCGTTATTCACTATTCACTAAAGCTCTTCACTATTCTCTACTCTCTATTCACTAAAGCTCTTTACTCTTTACTATTCTCTATTCGTTATTCACTAACGTTTTTATATTGTTCACTAAAGCTTTTACTTAAACATCTTGCTCAGCAGTCCTCCGCCTTTTGCGCTGATGCTGTCTCTGTCGCTATATACCATCGAGGAAACTCTGCCAGAGATTATGACATTGCCATCATCGAGGCTCAGCTTATTGACATCCAGTTCCTGCCCCTTAACTGTTATTACCCCTGCAATTGTTTCCAGCACTATCAACTCGCTGTTGAAGCTATTGACATGCTCAACCCCTGAAACCGACAGCTTTTCCCGATTTTCCAGAATTACATTATGAACCTTATTTCGGTTGACATTTTTCCGATCCTCCATTTAAATCACCTACCCCCATTTTCCTCTTATTCCTATAAAATATGAGGCGTCTGGGGAATATAGTACCTTATGTCTCTAAAATAATGGCATATGAAAATTTTCCTTTGCCCTTGGTCTTTTCTTTAATGCCATAAGGCACCGGGGACCTTTAAGTATGCTACCACATTTTAACGATTCGTATATCCTTGAAATAGTGCTTTAATATTTCCTCTGGGGTTTTTCCATCCTTCGCCAGCTGGTAAGCACCCCACTGGCTCATTCCAACCCCGTGACCATAGCCAATGCCCTTCATTACCACCTGGTTTCCTGAAACTGTAATGCTCTCCAGCTGGGTGGATTTCATTTTAGTGCTGTCCAGTGCAACCCTAAAGCCTGCCGCTGGTACGGTAGCATTACCTATCTTCAACTGAGTTGCCCTGCCTGAAGGGCCCTTTTCTGCTACCTCTATGCTATTGAAGTCCCCTGGGCTTTGTCCAACCTTTTGAAGCGCTGCTAATATTTCCTGCTTTGTAAAGGTGGCTGTCCAATTGGCATCCTCCGGCGGTGCTTCCTCTGAATCAGGTGACGCAACAACCTTTATATATGGCGGCTCTTCCCCTTCAAAGTCTAAGCCCTCCTTGGCGGCAGCCGTCTGGCCTCCTGCATGAGCATGAAACCATGCCTTTATGTAATTATTGTTGTGCAATGCCACCTGCCCCCTTGTAGCTTGCACAGCGGCCTTTATTCTTTCATTTATCTGTGAGGCATCCCAAGCCTGAGCCTCCTCTATATCGGTAGAAACATGAGCACCCTCATATTTTGAACCGCCCTTGTCCTGTATAAACTCCATGACGAAGGTCCTTGCCAATATAGCCTGAGCCTGCAGAGCCTCCTCCGGCCAATCGTTATGCATTTCACCTGCTAATACGCCCGGTAAGTACTCCTCAAAAGCCATTTCCTTTATCTCTTGAGTGTCAGTGATGTATACCTTCAATCGGGGCTCCTGATTCTCCCCTTGTGATATTCCCTCTGGTATCGGCGGCTTTTTTCCATTTCCCAATTGCGGTCCTTCACCCTCGGGCCTTTGCTGTGGCCTACAGCCTGAGGCTGCCAAGATCATAAAGGCTGCTAAAAAAATCACCAGTAATCTTTTATACTTATCCATACGAAACCTCCTAGAAATGTTATGATGCATTCTATGCATTTGTTGTTATTATTTGATTTCTAGGCGTTTGTATGCATTTTTTCTAATCCTCAAGGATTTCAAACATTTCCTTGGCGGCATCCTTGGTCACATGCTCTGCCGCAGAGGTTATCTTGGCCTTTACTGTCTTATCGCCAAATAGGATTTCTATAATATCACCGACCTTGACCTCCGTGCCGGCCTTAGCTTCCTTGCCGTTTATTCTGACTCTGCCTCCGTCGCAGGCCTCCTTTGCAACTGTTCTCCTTTTGATGATCCTTGAATTTTTTAAGTATTTATCTAATCTCATTTAATCTCCTCCAACTGCTGCTTATTAAAATACTGACTTTATATTATATTAATCAAAATCCTGATATTTATCAAGTTTTACAGTTTTATTTTGCCTGATAAGTCCCCCTTTTCCACCTACAATCGAGATTATTTCCATCCTTATCTATGGGCATTGTCTTCCAGAGATTTTTACATTTGTTAATACTAAACAAACTAAAATTAATAAAAGTGTCGTCTGGGAAATTTATACAAACATTTATTGTTTAGTATTGCTAAGTATAGGATATAAGTTGTAGTACATATGTTTCCTACACCAATTAAAAAGCATGGCTACGCTAAATTAGCTTTAAATCTAGGAATGATAAAAACTAAAGTAAAATGCAGTTATCCAATATTCTTTAATACTATAGGGGGTCGATTTATGAAAAGCATCAAAAGCAAGCTTGTCCTACTGATTGCTGCTCTTATTATTGTCATATGCAGCAGCTTAAGCGGTATTTTTATTTTAACCGCTTCAAGAATTTTAACAGACAATACCGCTGAGTCTCTGGAAACCTTAGCAAACACTGCTACAAAGCTTATGGAAAATCGGATATCTGCTCAATACGATATCCTCAACACCTTGGCTGATTATGTCATAATTAAAGATGTTAATACGCCGTGGGAGGCGAAGGATGTAATATTGAAGGAGCAGAAGGCGGGACTCCAATTTATCTATATGGGCATTGCCGATGCTGGCGGTATCATGAATACTACCGACGGAAGGGCAATCAATATCGGCAGCACAGATTATTTCAAAAGTGCAATGCAGGGTAATAGCACAATATCGGAGCCCTTTAGAGCCGAGGGAAGCGAAGACCTTTTGTACAGCTATGCCGTACCAATTTATAATAATGGCAGAGCAGTGGGTGCGTTGGTGGCAGCAGCAAGCTTAGATAATCTCAGTGCCCTTATTGGTGATATTACCTTTGGAGAATCGGGACAAGCCTACATGATCAATAGTCGAGGCACTATTATCGCCCATTCTGATATTCAATTGGTCCATGACGAATACAATATTCTGGCGGAATATACTCAAGATTCGCAGCTAAAGGCCCTGGCAGATGTCACCCAGCTAATGATTAATCGGCAGCAGGGCACAGAGGAATATGACTTTAAGGGTATAACTAAATTTATGGGTTATGCTCCAGTGGCAAATACCGACTGGGCCATGGGCGTAACGGCACCTAAGGCGGAGGTATTTGCTGAGCTGTATCAGCTAAACCGTGTAATTCTTTTCTCTGCATTAATAATTCTGCTGTTGGGTATTATCATTGCTTATCTTGTTGGCAGTTACATAGCAAAACCAATCGCATCGATGTCTAGGAAGGCTGTGCTGGTGGCAAATATGGACCTAACCACTGATGCCTCCGAAGGAGAGCTAAACCGTTCTGATGAGGTGGGGGATATGGCGAGAGCATTTCAGTCTATTATCTCCAGCCTCAGGGATTTCATCCTTCAGTCCTCCCAAACCTCTGAGCTGGTATCAAATGCTTCTCAGGAGCTTTCTGCCACCTCTCAGGAGTATAATGCATCTGTAGAGCAGGTAGCCACAACTATTGACCAAATCGCTAAGGGAGCCTCAGAGCAGGCCATGGACGTGGAGAATGCCGCTATAAAGGCCAGTGAGCTGGCTGACAGCATCCAGGAGGTCTTAAGTGCTTCTGTGGCTTTAAAGGGCATTGCAGGCGACACTGAGGCCCTAAAGAATAAAGGTCTGGGGATTATTTCAAATCTGACGGAAACTACAAGCAAGAACAATGCGTCTATGAAGATGATAGAGGAGGTTATTCTCCAATCCAACAGGAATACTGAGAAGATTACAACCATTACCTCCACAATTGAAGCAATCGCCGGACAGACTAATTTGCTGGCTTTAAATGCCGCTATTGAGGCCGCCAGAGCAGGTGAAGCCGGCAGAGGCTTTGCTGTTGTAGCAGAGGAGATAAGAAAGCTGGCGGAGCAATCGTCAAAATCGTTGAAGGAAATATCCGAAATTATCGCCATTACATCGGAGCAGTCTCAACTGGCGGTAGGCACCATGCATGAGGTTCGGCAAGCAGCAGACCTTCAGTCTGACTCTGTTAATCTTACTCAAACTATATTTAATGATCTTGCTATGGCGATTGAAAAGACCAAAAACAAGGTCAATGATATTGGTCAGATGGGGGAGCAAATGGCGGAGCGTAAGGAGGAAATCCTTCACGTTGTGGTGAACCTTTCAGCCATTGCTGAGGAAAATGCCGCCAGTGCTGAGGAGGTTGCCGCTACGGTAGAGGAGCAGACGGCTGCTATGGATGAAATCACCGCCTCCAGTGAAGCATTATCTCAATTGGCGCTATCCCTGCAGGGTACCATTAGCAAGTTTAAGCTTTAAAAGCTAGGAAAATCATGGAATTGCCGCAAAAAATAAAAACAGGTCCGATATGGGACCTGTTTTTTATTATCCGTTGATTTTTTCTTTTAAAGTTTTGCCAGCTTTGAAAACTGGAGCTTTAGAAGCTGGGATGTCAATTACTTGCTCTGGATTTCTTGGATTTCTTCCTTGTCTTGGCTTTCTTTCTCTAACATCAAAAGTACCGAATCCAACTAATTGTACTTTGTCACCTGTTTCTAGAGCTTCTTCAACGCTTTCCATAAAAGCATTAAGTGCTAATTCTGCATCCTTTTTAGTTAAAGCGCTTTTCTCAGCCATTTTAGATACTAATTCAGCTTTGTTCATGTAAATAACCTCCTTGGTAATTTAGAATACGTATAGTGATATTCTCTCTAAAAATTGAAATTCCTTCTTTTTAAAAGATTTTCTCTATATTTTTTGCTATTTTTTGATATTTTTGTTATCACAGTACTATTTTTTCTTCGCCTGCTCCCAAAAAATATCCATTTCTGCCAGGGTCATATCCTTTAAAGCCCTTCCTGATTCCTTAGCCTTTTCCTCCACATATCGGAATCTGTCCATGAATTTCATGCAGGTTCCTCTAAGGGCCTCCTCCGGCTCAACATCGTAAAATCTTAAAAGGTTTACGACTGCGAATACGACATCTCCTGCTTCATTATGTATTTCCTTCCTGTCTCCTTCTTTAGAAGCCGCCATAAGCTCCAAAAGCTCCTCATGGACCTTATTTATGACATCCTCTACTCTATCCCAATCAAAGCCTACTGCTGCAGCCTTTTTTTGAATTTTGTAGGCCTTCATCAAGGCTGGTAGGTTATTAGGAATACGCTCCATGGCCTCTATAGTGCTTTCAATTTGCTTTTCTGCTCGTTTTTGATCCTCCCAGGTCTCCAGTGCTTCATCGCTGCTGTTAACCCTATTTTCGGTAAATACATGGGGGTGTCGAAAAACCAGCTTGCCGGCTATGCCCTGTATGACATCCTCTATCGAAAAGGCCTGCCGTTCCTTGGCAATTTGACTATGGAAGACCACCTGCAGCAGCAAGTCTCCCAGCTCCTCCTGCAGCAGCTGATCATCCTGCAGATCTATTGCCTCCAGAACCTCATAGCTCTCTTCGATTAGGTAGGGCTTTAAGCTTTCGTGAGTTTGCTTAATATCCCATGGACAGCCGTCTTTATTCCTTAATCTTTCCATTATATCCACTAAATTATTCATGTCGTAATATTTTTTTTGTGTCAATGTGGTCTTTGGGATATACAGACTGGTGAGATAGTCAATCCAATCCAGCCGGTCCAGCTGATACAATGGTATTTTTTCAACCCTTTCCAGCCCGTGAACTCCCGCCGCCCTTATAACATATATCATTTCTTCATCGTCGTAATAATCCATTAAACGTAGCTTTACCTCAGCCGCCATGAACCTATCGTAAACCTGAGTTATGATGTTGGCAACAGCCGGGTCAGGGCGTTGCGCCTCCATCTGGTGGGCATCCAACAGCTTAAAGCCGTCAATTGGGTCCGCTCCAACAACCGGCAGCAGCACATCTATAAAGCTCATGGCAGGCTGTACAACCACCGCTACCCCCTGAGCTTTACCGGCCTCCAGTAGCTTATGTACTGTATTTTCCGCCACCAGGGGATGTCCCGGAACGGCATATATGATATCCTCCTTCATTGCGCTTTCCAATAGCACCCTTACGATTTCCTCATATACCTCTTCAAAGCTGGATTGCTCCTCGTAGATGTGGTCAAAGCTGCTATAACCTATAGCCTCACTTTTTAAATACGAAACCGTTGGATGCTTTTCTGTTCTGAGATACACTTTTTCCTTACCCTTTAAAGCCTCAATTGCTCCTTTGGTCAGATGCGCCTCTGATCCGGGGCCTAAACCTATAACAATTATTTTCTTCATTTTTCGTCCTCCGATTAACCCCTCATTATCCCTGCCTTATTCAATATTCTTGAAAGCTTGCTCCCCCCCGGCAGCAGTTCAAAATCCTCTTTTGTGATGGTTTTTGTCACCAGAAGCATAAAGCCATAGACTGCTACACCGATTAAAATCGATAAGACCGTTGATATGCTTGAGCCCACCAAAGGCTTAAACAGCATATATCCTAGTTTAACTACAATACCCATAGTTAATGCAGAGATAATGGGCTTGATAAAAATATTATATAGATGGAATTCTGTATTTGTATATTTTTTAACGGCGATAAAGTTTAGAACAGAGGCCACTAAGTAGGCGGATACTGTACCAAGGGCCGCCCCCTTGACATTTAATGCCGGTATTCCCGTCAGCACATAGGTGGTCACCAGCTTCACCCCTGCCCCAATCATCAGATTTCTTACTGGAACAATCTGTTTGCCCAATCCTTGAAGTATACCTGTAAGGGTTTGTACCTGTGTAAGGAATAAAACCGCTATGGAGAGATACAGCAGGATGTCACCTATTGATGAAGGCTCCTTGGGGTACAGCAGCTGCATGATGGGGTTGGACAATACCGCCAATCCGATGGCAGCAGGCAAACCTATTAAAAGAGAGATTCTGAAGGCTGATTGGGTATCCTTTTTTATACTGTCTGTCTCGCCTTTGGTTACGGATTCAGAAATTACTGGAACAATACTAGCAGCTAATGCTACCGTCAGTACCTGCGGCAAATTGATCAGGGTCACAGCCATCCCTGTCAATTGACCAAAGAGCTTATTTGCTGCTTCATATGTAAAGCCGATTTGCTGCAGTCTTCTTAGTACAATCAGTGAGTCCAGCATGGATATCAGTGGTAGAACTGAGGCACCTATGGTTATAGGTATCGATATTCTAAATAGGTCTCTAATGACTCCTGTAAATGTGTCCTCTTGACCTCGATTGTAGATTTGCGGCCGTCGCAGCTGATCATTTCTATGCATGGAGAAAATCCATACCATAACCAGCAGACCGGTAATTCCCCCCACCGTTGCACCAAAGGAGGCACCTGCTGCCGCCAGCTCTACGCTCCTTCGCATCAGAACAATGGCTAATCCCAGCCCTATTATAACTCTGCCAAACTGTTCGACAACCTGTGATATGGCAGAGGGTATCATATTTTGCATTCCCTGAAAGTATCCCCTGAAGGCCGCCAGCAGCGATACAAAAAATAGCGCCGGTGACATAGCTAAAACTGCATAATATGCATTTGGACTCTTTATTATTTTGTCAACAAAATACCTAGCTCCCAGAGCTAAACCTATTGAGCTGATGGAGCCAATGATTAAAAGCAATATAAAGGACACCTTAAATACCTGATATGCCCCCTTATAATTTCCCTTTGCCCTTTTTTCTGACACAAGCTTTGATATTGCTGTTGGAAATCCTGCAGCTGAGAAGGCCAAGAGAAAGGTATATATCGGATATCCTACCTGGTAATACCCCAGTCCGTCTGATTCTATTATCCATCCAAGGGGAATTCTGAAAAAAGCCCCTATGACCTTTACAATCATTCCTGCAATACCTAGTATAGCCGCGCCCTTTAAGAAGCCATCCTTCTTCATTTGCTTATTCCTCCTACTCCCATTTAAGTCAAGTTAATTATAGCAGACTTTTAACTATTAGTATAGTAAACAAAAGCACTTCATGCTTTTGTTTTCCAGGGAACCCATGCGGTGCAAGCACCCTGCTGCCTCACCGTCTCGGCAGCGCTCGTGTCGCAGTGCCACTTATTCGTGGCACGACTCGCCCTAGGACGCTTCGCTGTACCCTCCCTATTTTAATAAGAGGGGACACCCCCCCCTTAACAACCCCCTATTTCATAGGAAATGAAACGAAATTTCCTACGAAACAAGAGAGGGTTCTAACAAACAAATGGCAATGCTAAAACAAAACCCTCAGACCTTGGCCTGAGGGATGCAATTACTGCTCCATTTGCTTTGAAAGAAACGCTGCTGCTGTTAGTGCTATTTTTTTCTCCGTTTCACCCATTGCCACCCCTTTATCCTTTGAGCAAAGGATAACAGTTCCTATGGGGTCTCCCTGTGTCACTATCGGTGCTATTACCTGGGAGGTGTATTTGCTGTCCTCGGATTCATCTGAAGCCAAAGTATAATGAGGATCACTTGAATTCACTACAATGACTTCTCTTTCCTCCATAAGCTTCTCTAATGATTTGCTTACTCTTTTATCTAGATATTCTTTTTTGGAGGCACCTGCAACTGCTATGATAGTGTCTCTATCCGTTATAACTGCCATATGACCTAATGCTTCCTGTAATGATTCCGCGTATTCGCTGGCAAATTCACTTAACTCTCCGATAGGAGAATACTTCTTTAATATGACTTCCCCTTCTCTGTCGGTAAATATTTCTAGAGGGTCGCCTTCTCTAATTCTAAGAGTTCTACGAATCTCCTTTGGAATTACTACTCTTCCCAGATCATCAATACGTCTTACTATTCCTGTTGCCTTCACTCATATTACCTCCTAAAATTAAGTAGAGTATTTTTAATGTATCAATATTATTAAACCTGAGCCACTTTTTTATGCATTTGAGGAAATTTTTATCCTATATGGACAATTTATTGAAATTTAAGCGTTGTACCAGTTTAGTGCCTCATCGCAATTAAATCCTTGCAAATTCCCTGGTTAAATTTCCATATAGCTTCGTTGTCGTCAGTCGCAATATTACTCGATATTCCTCCTTCCTCCGCCTCGCTATATGAAAGCTTCCCTCAGGGTCTAACCTAAGTTTTAACTGCGACGAAGCACTAGCTAATATCTTATACATTTTTTACTAGCTTTATTATTTTAAGTAAAATTTTAAAAGGTATTCCTATTTTTAGTGAATAGTGAATAGATAATCTACATAAAAAAAAGCACTACCCCTTGCGAGATAATGCCTCTTTTATTTATTTATAAATTCTCTTTTCTTGTTATTTCTGCCTTATCCATAAGCTCCTCTATATGCTTTTGGAATTCTATACTCATCAGGTAATCGGTAATGTCTGCCTCTACATCCTCGAATTCTTCTTTTCCTTGAATCTTATCTTCTACATAGATAATATGATAGCCAAAGGAGGATTCTACAGGCTTGCTGATTTCGCCGATTTCTGTAGAAAAGGCAGCATTCTCAAACTCCTTTACCATTTCATTTCTTTTGAAATAGCCTAGATCTCCACCATTTTCTGCTGAGCCTTTATCCTCTGAGTATTCCTTAGCCAGATCTGCAAAGTCTTCACCTCTGATCAGCCTGTCGTACAGTTCATCAGCCAATAGGGCATCGCCAACCAAAATATGGCTTGCCTTTACCTCATCAAGGTCGAACATATCAATATTTTCGTTATAGAACTTTTCTGCATCGGCTTGACCAACCGTAAGAATATCCCCTTTTATACTTTCACGATATTGATAAATTATTGAATCTCTGGTTAATACTTCCTTAACAAATGCATCATTCATGTCATATTTTTCAGCCACAGATTTGAAGGTGGCATTCGATTCCTTAAAGGCTACAAATTCATCAAAAGCTGCCTTGATATCCTCTTCTGTTGCTGTTATGTTCTTCTTTGCAGCCTCCTGAAGCAGTAATTCTTCCATAATTAGCTTTTCCATTACCTGCTCCTTTATCGTTGCAATCAATGATACACCATCTGCATTGTCCTTTGTAAAAAGCTCGGGTCCATATTGTATTTCATAATCCATTTTAAATAAGGCTACATTTTTATCAAATTGTTCTGCAGTTATCTTTACCCCATTAACTACAGCCACATCTTCATCGTTCACTTTTTCTTTACTGCATCCTACAATAGTTGTCATCATCATAACCAGTGCCAGCATTAATACTAGCAATTTGGTGTGTTTATTTATCACCCTTATCCTCTCCTCACCTATAAATGCTCCTTATATTATAGACTAATTCTGCCCCTGTTGCAAACCACTAATTTTTTCTATGAGGAGCCTAAGCTCTGCCAGTAGCTTGTTTTGGTCATTTATTAAAACTTTATAAATAAAAAAGGGCTCAGTCGTGCCATGGAAGGTAACCCTTCTGCCGAAGCTGTGCAGCACATCGCCAATGTTTTCCGGCTTTAGCATGCTACTATCCTTAAAGGCTATTTTTATCTCATTTTCCCTTTGAAGAATATTTGTGACCTTCACCTGCTGGCCTATCGCCTTGATATAGGAGATGTTCAGCAGATTTCTTACGCTAGAAGGGATGTCCCCATATCGGTCCTCTATTTCCTCCTCTATAGCATAGAGGTCTTGAAGATTCCTGACGGAGGCTATTTTCTTGTAAATTTCTATTTTCTGACTTGGATGTGCGATATAGGCCTCTGAGATATAGGCATTGACATTCAGCTCTATGGTGGTGTCCTCGTACCTTTCCACCACCTCGCCCTTCAATTCGTGAATTGTCTCCTCCAATAGCTTGACATACAGATCATAGCCGATGGCAGCCATGTGACCATGCTGCTCTGAGCCCAGCAGATTCCCCGCTCCCCTTATTTCCAGGTCCCGCATTGCTATTTTAAAGCCGGAGCCGAATTCAGTAAACTCTTTAATTGCCTTCAGTCGCTTTTCGGCTACCTCTGTCAGCACCTTATCCTTTTCATACATCAGGTAAGCATAGGCCTGCCGATTTGATCTGCCAACCCTACCCCTCAGCTGGTACAGCTGTGACAATCCCAGCTTATCCGCATCATGAATGATAATAGTGTTGACATTGGAAATATCTAATCCGGTTTCTATGATGGTGGTACAAACAAGCACGTCATATTCTCCCTGGTAATAGTCCATCATCAGGTTCTCCAGCTGTCTCTCGCTCATCTGCCCATGACCTACACCCACCCTGGCCTCAGGAAGCATTTGAGCCAGTCGAGCTGCCACCTGATGTATACTCTGTACTCTATTATAGACATAGTAGATTTGCCCACCTCTTGCGATCTCTCTGGCAATGGCATCGGCTATGATTGACTCATTGTAGGCCATAACATAGGTCTGAACCGGGAATCTCTCCTCAGGTGGGTCCTCTATAACACTCATGTCCCTAATGCCTATCATTGCCATATGCAGGGTTCTTGGAATAGGCGTAGCTGTCAGGGTTAATACATCCACAGATTTCTTAAGCTGCTTCAAGGCTTCCTTATGCTTTACCCCGAAGCGCTGCTCCTCGTCCACCACCAACAATCCCAAATCCTTAAAAACAATGTCCTTTGATAGCAGCCTATGGGTACCCACTACAATATCCACATTACCGGTTCTGGCCATTTCCAGTATTGCCTTCTGCTGATGGGGACTTTTAAAGCGACTGAGCATTTCCACCGTTACAGGGAAGCCAGAAAACCGTTGTACCAAGGTATTGTAATGCTGCTGGGCCAGTATGGTTGTAGGAACTAAGAAGGCCACCTGCTTGTTGTCCATGACGGCCTTAAAGGCACCTCTAATAGCAACCTCCGTCTTACCATAGCCGACATCACCGCATAGCAATCTGTCCATTGGTCTTATATTTTCCATATCAGCCTTTACCTCTTCGATACAACGGAGCTGATCTGGGGTCTCCTCGTAGGGAAATAAATCCTCAAACTGCTTCTGCCAATCGGTGTCCAGCTGAAAGGCATAGCCTCTGCTGCTCTCCCTTTCGGCATACAGCTTCAGCAAATCCTGAGCCATATCCTCTATGGCCTTCTTTACCTTTGCCTTTGTTTTGACCCACTCAGTGCCACCAAGCTTGTTGAGCTTAGGGGGTCTATCATCGCTGCCGATATACTTCTGTATTAGGTCCATCTGATCGGTAGGCACGTAGAGATTGTCTTCACCGGAATATCGTATTTTCAAATAATCCTTTTTGACATTGTTGACCTTAAGCTCCTCTATGCCGATATACTTTCCTATACCATGGCTTTCATGGACGACATAATCCCCCACCTGTAGCTCTATAAAGGACTTAATCGGAGCCGCATCCTTACGCTTTACCTTCTGCTTCTGTTTTTTATGAACACCATATATTTCAAAATCTGTAATCTGAATGTATTTTGAAGTCACATATTCAAAGCCCTTATGTAAACTGCCTTGTAGTATGACAACCTGACCGCTTACAAATGCCTCCTCTGAAGAAACCACAAAGCGAACATTTATTCCTCTGTCCTTCAATATCTCCAAAAGCCGAAGGGCCCTCTCCTTTGTCCCCGGCACAAGGCATATCTTATAACCCTTGTATTGGAGTCTTTTGATCTCCTCCACCAGAAGGTCTATCTTCCCGTTAAAGGATTGTACACTTCTTCCCACAAAATTTACGATTTCTCTAGGCTGAAAATCCGGATTGTTCTTTGGCAGGAGACTGAGGGTTATGACGCTTTTCCTCTCCAGACTCCTTAAAAGCTCGTCATAGGAAAAAATTCGTTGTCCTTGGGTAGGCAGAACTTCCCCCCTCTCCAGCAGGGTCTTAAAGCTCTCTCTGAATTCTTCCACATAGCCTTCGGTCTTTTCCCTAAGGCGACCGGGCTCATCTGCTATGATAATGGCATCGTGATCTAAGTAATCCGTCAGATTGGCGAATTTTTCTTCAAAAAATGGCAATAGGGTATCCCGACCCTTGAAATATCCAAGGTTCTCTATTTTTTCTATGGTCTCTGAAATCTTTTCCTTCAGCTTTACTTTCCCCTCTGCCTCCAGAACCTCCAGTGTCCTATTCATTTCACCTTTTATCTTTTCAATCGCCTTCTTGATATTTGCAGTCTCAATTAAGGTCTCCACTGCCGGATATATTTCTACCGTTTCCCGCTTATCGATGGATTTTTGGCTTTCCACCTCAAATCCTCTGATGGAGTCTACCTCGTCATCAAAGAGCTCTATTCTATAGGGATTTGGGGCTGAGGCTGGAAATATATCTATGATGCCTCCCCTTATACTGAATTCTCCCCGCTGCTCTACCCTTTCTGTCCGCTGGTAGCCCAATAGCAGCAGCTTTTCCATAAGCTCTGAGAGCTGAAGGCTTTCCCCCAGCTTGAAAATCAGTCTATTTTTTTGAAATAAGGAGGGTAAAGGCAGCTTCAGCAGCAATGCCTCCACCGATACCACAACGACATAGGAGCCCCCTTGTGACAGCTTTTCCAGGGTTCTAATCCTATGATTGATCTCCTCCTCAGCTACTGCCTCTATATTGTAAAAAACCAGGTCCCTTACGGGAAAATACAAAACCCTGTCCCCTAAATAAAACTCTAAATCCTTAAATAGCTGCCTTCCCTCTATTTCATTAAAGGTGATTAAACAGATTTGCCTTTTTAATGCATCCTGTATGCCATAGGTAATATGGGATTTTTGAGCCTCATTTAAGCCATGCAGCACCATGGGCGTTTTATGATTACTGAGTGCATTCAATAATTGATTGAATTCCACTGAATGCTTTAGGGGGGTCAAGACTAAACCTTTATCCAACGAAGTCACCGCCTTAAAAGAAAAAGTAATATCTTTAGCCCGGTTTATGATTTAACCGGGCTTGTAGCTCTTATAGAATTATTACATATATTTTGTTACATACCAATTCCAGCCGCTATGAAAAATCCAGGCAGCGAATATAGAAATCGGTATATTGTTTGTCCTTAGATAGACAAAGTAAGTAATGGCACCAAAAAAGCTATGGCTGACAATGCTGGCCATGGCCGCCCACTTGCCTATTTTCTTTGATGAGGTAATTATATCATAAATACCCTCTATACAGCCAAATATAAAATGTGCTCCTATAATATTGTGCCTAAGATACAGTGCAGCCACCGTTTTAAAGAACTCCTCAATAAAGGGCACCAATGTAATCAGGCCCCTATCTCCAAGTCTTTTTAATAATAGCTTATTCCATAAATAAGCCAAAGCTGCTGCAATCATTCCGGAAAAAATAAACATTTTCGGGCTCCTTTTTTACATCTGAGGAAATTACAAATTACCTTGGGCGGCATATATATCTTAGTTTATACAAAGTTATAAGTTTATCGCCCATTGTCTAGGGCTAATACCCTTTTAAATTTAATGGATTAGCCCATAGGACACTAAGCAGGAAACGTTTGACTTTGTATAAACATGCTGCTCATCATATTTATGCAATTTCCTCATTATAGATTATGCTATTTGTTGAAAAAGAAACCTGAAGCGTAAATCTAAGCAGGGAAGGTTTCTTTTTCAGCAACTCATCAATTTATGTTATACCTTAACCATTGTACTTATTCATGGCCTCTTGAATGTTTTTTTCCACTAAGGTCTCTGCAGCCAACGCCGCATTTTCCAATGCCCTCCTAATGCCCTCCTGCTCCTCCCCACGGAAGGGGCTTAAAACAAAGGCGGCTAAATCCATTTGCTCGGGTTTTCCTACCCCAATACGAATCCTTGGAAAATTGTCCTTCTGAAGCTGATATATGATAGAGCGCATACCATTGTGGGTGCCGGCACTGCCCTTTTCCCTGATCCTTATGGTGCCTACTGCGATATCTATGTCATCATAGATCACCGTGATCTGGTTCATCTCCAGCTTATAAAACTGCACCAGCGCCAAAAGGCTCTGACCGCTTAAATTCATAAAGGTCTGAGGCTTCACCAGCAGAACCTTTTTCCCTCCGATGATGCCTTCGCCATATAATGCCTTAAACTTCAGCTTATTTACCTTTATATCATTTCTTTGGGCCAACAAATCTATGGTTTCAAAGCCAACATTATGCCTTGTCCCATCATATCTCCTTCCGGGATTTCCAAGTCCTACTATTACATTCATTTTTCCTTCACCTCAAATTTACATATAGCATTAAAGCAGCCGCACGGCTGCTCTAGAGTAAAGACAAAGTATCATGTACATCCTACAAACCTAAATTTTTGAAGCAAAGTAAATAATTGGCCTATTCCATCTAAACTAATCAAATATCTTGCTTACAGAAATATTTCTGTAGATTCTTGAAATAGCCTCTGCGAAAACAGGCGCTACAGATATAGTTTTAACCTTTTCGATGTGCTTTTCTTCCGGTAATGGTATCGTGTTGGTTATAATTAATTCCTTTATGGCAGATTTATCAATTCTATCCATTGCAGGTCCAGATAATACAGGATGTGTACAGGATGCAAAGACATCCTTTGCACCAAACTCCTTTAATGCATTGGCAGCCTGTGCAATGGTGCCGGCAGTATCTATCATATCATCTATTAGAATAACATTCTTTCCGTCTACCTCTCCGATGATATTCATAATCTCAGAGACATTTGCCCTAGGTCTTCTCTTGTCGATAATGGCAATCGGCGCATCTAAATGATTTGCAAAGGCCCTGGCCCTTGTAACGCTGCCAAGGTCTGGAGAAACCACCACTAAATCCGAAAGATTTTTTTCCTGAAAGTATTTTGCCAGAATAGGCACGCCCAATAGATGATCCACCGGGATATTGAAATAGCCCTGTATCTGAGCTGCATGCAGGTCCATAGCCAGTATTCTGTCGGCCCCTGCAGTGGTCAATAGGTCCGCCACCAGCTTTGCAGTGATAGGATCTCTTGCTTTAGCCTTTCTGTCCTGTCTCGCATAGCCATAATATGGCAATACAGCAGTTATTCTTCCTGCTGAGGCTCGCTTGAAGGCATCGATCATTATCAGTAGCTCCATTAGATAATCATTTACAGGTGGGCATGTCGGCTGTACAACGAAAACGTCGGTACCCCTCACTGTCTCGTTGATATTACATGCGATCTCGCCATCACTGAAGGTGGTTACCTCTGAGCTACCTAAATTGACACCTAAATTGTCAGCGATTTCCTTTGCTAAAGCTTTATTTGCATTTCCTGAAAATATTTTAATTTCACTACCGCTGGTATTCATCCTGCGTTTCCTCCTCTATTTTTTTACTGGCTCCTTGGTATCTACCCAGCCTTCCTTGTTTTCCTGTCTGCATCTGGCAATAGCCAGGCTTCCCTTCGGAACCTCTTTTGTTATTGTAGAACCACTGGCCACATAGCCCCTTTCTCTTACGATTACAGGTGCTACAAGATTAGCATTGCTGCCAATAAAGCCGTAATCCTCTACTACCGTTTTATTCTTTTTTGAACCATCATAATTTGCAAATACTACACCACAACCGATATTGACATGCCTGCCCACCTCGGCATCCCCGATATAAGCAAGATGTGATGCCTTGGAATAGTCCCCTATTGATGCGTTTTTAACCTCGACAAAATCACCTATTTTTACATGCCTGCCAATCCTACTGCCAGGTCTTAAATAGGCATATGGCCCTATCGTGGTATGCTCTCCTACGCTGCTGTCGGTAATTGTTGAGCTTTCAATTTTTACATTATCCGCCAGCTGCGAATCCTCAATATTACTATTGGGCCCTATCATACAGGCTTCACCGATTGTGGTTTTGCCCTTAATGCTGCTGCCGGGATATACTATGGTGTCCTGTCCTATTATAACATTCTTACCGATGTATGTATGGTCAGGATTTATAATAGTCACACCGTTATCCATATGTTTTCTGTTGATCCGAAGTCTCATAATTGCCTCGACCTCAGCCAACTGCTGTCTTGAGTTAACAGCCATAATTTCCTCGTAATCGGAGATTTTATATATGCCAACCCGAAGCCCCTGCTCCTTAATAATGGTAAGGACATCCGTCAGGTAATATTCCCCCTGTGCATTATTGTTTTGGAGCTTTGGTAAAGCCGCCTTTAATGACGCTGCAGCAAAGCAATATATGCCGGAATTTACCTCCCGTACTATCCTTTCCTCTGCTGTGGTATCCTTTTCTTCAACTATCCTGTCCAGTTCGTTATTTTCATTCCGTAGTATTCTACCATATCCATGGGGATTTTCCAACTCTGTTGTTAATACTGTAGCACTCAAGCCTTCTTCTAAGTGGTACTTCATGAGATCACTCAATGTAGCCTCACTGATCAATGGGCCATCTCCGTATAGCACCATCACCAGGCCGTCATCGTCCAAATGGTCGTAGGCCATCATTACGGCATGACCAGTCCCCAGCTGCTGCTGCTGCAGCACTGTCTTTATATGCCCGGGAATACTTTCTTTAACGGCGTCGGCACCATGGCCCACCACGACGATGCATTCGTCAACCCTTGAGGCCTCCGCAGCCTCTATAACATGCTCCAGCATCGGTTGTCCATTCACCTGATGAAGAACCTTCGGTAGCTTTGATCGCATGCGTTTTCCTTCACCTGCAGCCAGTATTATCGCTCTTAGCTTCATTCTCTCACCTCAAGTTTAATATTGAACAAAACCGATAGATATATGTTCTATATACTATTTTTTTCATCCCTTTAATAGTTTATTATATTTTTATTAAATATTGAACCCCTTTTATAATATTATTTTTACGCATAAATAAAGGAGCCTATATTTTGGCTCCCCCCAGAATTTCTTACTCCTCCACTGCAGCTGTTTCAGCATCCTCGCCCATTCTTTCATATTCCCCAAAAATTGCATCCTGAATTTTCGATCTTGTGTCAGAGTTAATTGGGTGCGCTATATCTCTAAAATCCCCCTCACCCATCTTACGGCTTGGCATTGCAATAAATAAACCATTTTGCCCTTCGATAATTTTGATGTCATGTACTACAAACTCGTCATCAAATGTTACGGAAACAATTGCCTTCATCTTGCCTTCTGTTGCAACCTTTCTTATACGCACATCAGTCACTTGCATTGTCTCTCACCACCTTCCTTCTGTCTTGCTGCAAAAGCTATTATATTAATGCTCTATTCTCCAAATATTCAGATATTCCTTCTTTAATTTGTAAAGTTTTCTGAATTTTTTTGTTATTATTATGATTTTAAGCATACTGATTATACAAGCTCTGGATTCGGGTAGATATTTATCAGCTCCTGCTGCTCCTGTACCTCCTCTAAAACCAATAGCGGTATATACTCGTTTACAAGTCGCTTTTCCGGCGATTTCGTTGAAATTAGAACACCGATCCCCTCTACCCTTGCTTCAAACTCCCGCATGAGGTCCACCATTCCCTTGGCTGTCCCGCCCCCCTTCATAAAGTCATCTATTATAATGACTCTTGAACCGGGCTTTATGGCTCTCCTTGAAAGCGACATCCTCTGTATCTTGCCGGTAGAACCGGAAACATAATTGATGCTTACTGTGGAGCCCTCGGTCACCTTATCGTCCCTTCGGACAATTACTAAAGGCAGATTTGTCGCCTTTGCCACCATCAGCGCTATGGGTATGCCCTTTGTTTCTACCGTTACGATATAGTCAGCACCCTTATAATCAAATTGGCTGGCAAAAACCTCCCCAACTCTTTGCATGATATTGGGTGAATATATGATATCCGTCATATATAAAAAGCCTCCGGGTAAAATTCGCTCTGATTGTCTGAGTTTTATGCAAATCTCCTCCAAAAGCTCTCGATTTTGCTCCTTTGTTGTAAGAGGAATATACTTAACGCCACCTGCGGCACCTGCAATCGTTTCCATTTTACCCAGCTTCATCTTTTCCATTGTTTGCTTAACAACCACGATATCTTCACTTATGGTGGATTTGGCAGAATTGAACTTTTCGGTAAAATAGTTTAATGTAAATATTCTGTTGGGCTGGTCACACAGAATTTTCACCATAGCAGCTATCCTTTCATTCCGTTTTAATTTACTCATATAATTCCTCCCACTATGAATTTTTTTCTTATATATTAAACATTTTATTCGTTTTTATACCGTAATTCAAGCAAAATATTGGAAAATACATAAAAAAGACCTTTGGCTCAGCCACAGGTCTTTTCTCACTATTCATTATTCACTGTCTAAAACACCTTGTCTCCAGTATAGGCCTTTTCAGACTTATACATTTCTACGCTTCGATCTTGTTGAACAGAAGCTGCATCAAGGGTTGTATCAACTATTTTCCATTTTCCATCGACAAAAACCTCGTTCCATGCATGGTATTCCTTTACATTTGAGCTTCGGCCCTTTACCAGCTTGGTGGGAACTCCTACGCTCCTCAGCATAGCTGCAAACAATGATGCGTAATCGTAGCAGATGCCCCGTCCACCTTCAAGGATCGAATCCATCTCCGGAAGATATTCTGATGTAAGATTACTAATTTTTGCATAATCATATTTAATATTTGCTGTGATATAGTCGTATATCGCTGCTATCTTTTCCTCGTTTGTTTTCTTGCCTGCGGTCAGTTCTTTTGCCTTCTCTATTGCCTTCATGCTGTCATCCCATTTAATTTCCTGAATGGAATTCAAGAAAACTGCCTTTTCGTCCTTTATTTCAACCTTGATGGTGTTTTTCATCAGCTCTCTAAATTTTGTGCCTTCCACATTTTCCATAAGCCTTACAACATATTCTCCATTTCCCATTTGAAGAGGGAATTTCTCTAGCTCTTGACCCTGATATATATTATATGTATATCTTGTCCCATCCTTTTCAACTAAAAGCATGATCCTTTTGTCTGTAGGTCTATTGTATAGCACACCAACTACGCCGTCCTTGCTGTAGTCTGCACTTATTAGTACGCTTGCCTCTGCTGCATATGCAAAAAGGCTGCTGAGTATCATTAAGCTTGAGATAATAATAGCTCCTATAGCTTTTCTCATAAAAAAACTCTCCCTTCGGTAGCTCGGCTGCCATTTTACAGGCCCTATGGCTTTGCGTCCCATCGTTTCCAATGGTTTGCCTTTATCGGTGAAAGGTTGTTAAACGATTCACTTCTAAACGATCTATTCAGTTTTTCTTGTGCTTGTCCTATTCTTAGGCATAAGAAAAACTCTTCTTTCGGTGGCCAGGCTGCCATTTTACAGGCCCTGTGGCTTTGCGTCCCATTGTTTCCAATGGTTTGCCATTATCGTGAAAAGTTATACTTTTACACTTTTCAATATCTTCTTATATTTTTATGTTATACCAAATTTTACTGCTTGTCCATATTAATTTTTATTATTATAGAACTTAATATTATATGGCTTTGACGTAGTAATTATACCACATTTTTTCCTTTTTAATCTTCTTTTAGATAAAATAGTTAAATCTCATATCACAGCTTTAAGACATGGGCTTTAGTTATACTGAATTGCATGTATGATGAGTCTGTGGGTTGCCTTAACTGGAGGATCGCAGGTAATTAAAGTCAGTATTTTATCCCTATTATTTTTTTTAAGGACTGATATATCTGTCGGCTCAACAACATGTATTTTATAAACCCGATAATTCAATACTGTATCATTGGCTTCTATTTGTATTTCATCTCCCTGCTGTAGCTCCCCCAGCCGATTAAAAAAGCGTCCGTAGGTATGACTTCTATGGGCTGCCAGAGCCATATTGCCTATTTCTCCAGCTTCACCGGTGCCCATTACCCTGCCTGCACCTATTTTCAGGTTCTTCTCGGTGGCACCCTCCAGAATTGGAAGATTCAAGTTAATTTTTGGTATTTTTAATATGCCTAAGACCGACTGTCGGCTAGAGGTTACGGATGCTTCTAGTGCTGTGTCTACCCGCTCCTCTGCTACCTCTGATTCCGCCTCCTGCTCAAGCTCTGTGGCATCTCCCTGCTGCAGAAGCTCCTGCATAGAATAGAAATCCTCTTCCGTTACAGATATTTCAGCTTCAAAAACCTTCTCCTGTTGCTCCAGTTCTTTAAAAATTCGCTGTTGCATATACCAGCTGTAGCCTCTGTCTACAAAGGGGTACAGGGCTATAAGCAATCCCGATACGATTAGTATAAGGGCTAAGGTTTTTTTCATCTTCCTCACTCCACTAGGTAAATTTTGATGCATTTTACTGTATATACCAATATTATAGGCGGTTAGAAAGCAGTCCGGTATAGCAGTTGTTGCCTAGAGTTAATATATACCTTTTCTGGCTTCCTTTAAACAAAGTATACGACAGGCATTGACCTTAAGGTCATATATTTTTTAGTAATATCTGATGCAGCCGAAATTATCTGCAATTTAATATAGGTGACGACGTTTTTTTATGTTATGATACATAATAGAGTTTCATATTAATTTATAAAATGTTATTTTTAAGAGCAACTTCATAATAGGATTACATAAAGCTGGCAAAAATAGCTATAAGATTAATTTTAGAGGAGTGAACATATGTGATTGCTTTCAATTTGGATTCTCACCAGATACAACATATCCATCTTATTGGAATTGGTGGAATTAGCATGAGTGCCATTGCTGAGATATTGCTTAAGCATGGTTACTCTGTCTCCGGCTCTGATATAAAGGATTCAAGGCTACTGGAAAAGCTTAGGACAATTGGTGCAGAAATATACATAGGGCATAATGAAGAAAACATAAAAAATCAAGACTTAGTGGTTTATTCCGCTGCAATAAAGGCGCATAATCCTGAAAGGCAGGAGGCCCTGAGAAAAAATATCCCTCAGGTGGATAGGGCAGAAATGCTGGGACAGATAATGAAAAAGTATAAAAAAGCGATTGCGGTTGCGGGATGTCATGGTAAAACCACCACCACCTCATTAGTTTCCCTTATACTTCAGAAATCTGACTTTGATCCTACTATTTTGGTGGGCGGCGAGCTGGATGAAATCGGGGGAAATATTAGAATCGGTGAGAGTGAACACTTTATCACGGAGGCATGTGAGTACGTAGAAAGTTTTTTGAAATTTCATCCCTTTATCGGCATCATACTTAATATCGATGAGGATCATCTGGATTATTTTAAGGATATTCATCATATTAAAAGTGCTTTTAAAAAATTTGCTCATCTTGTCCCTAAGGAGGGATTTTTGGTGGCATGTAATGATGATCATCATGTTAGAGATATATACAATAATTTGGATTGTAAGCTCGTTACCTATGGTATCCATAATGCTAGTGACTTTACTGCCACCGATATCAGCTTTAATCATGAGGGCTTTCCCTCTTTTAAGGTTTGGTATCAGGGTCAGAGCCTGGGAACCTTTGAGCTGAGCATTCCAGGTCTTCACAATGTATATAATTCCCTAGCTGCAATAGCCACCGCCTACCTTCTGGGGGTATCCACGGAGAAAATTATTGAGAATATTAAGGTATATCACGGTATACATCGACGCTTTGAGCTTCTGGGCTCTGCTAAGGGGGCTAAGGTTATAGACGATTATGCCCATCATCCTGCTGAGATAAGAGCAACCCTTGAAGCTGCCCAAAAATACCCACATAAAAAAATATGGTGTGTATTTCAACCCCATACCTATACGCGAACAATTGCACTTTTAAATGATTTTCTTGAGGCCTTTCGTTTGGCGGACCATGTTATCATTACAGATATTTATGCTGCCAGGGAGCTGGATGAGGGTAAAATACACAGTAAAACCCTTGCAGATCAAATCAGGGGCGTGGCGGATGTTCGATATATTAAGGATTTTGAGGAAATTTCAGACTTCATCTATACTAACATTCAATCTGAGGACCTGGTAATCACTATGGGGGCAGGAGACGTTCATCGCATCGGTGAGAGCTTGGTTAACAGAGAGAATCAAATTTGATGGTCTTTTATAAGTAATGTAGCAAGGTCTATATGCAGTTTTGAATCCCCTTTTAAAAAGTGGATTCTTTTTTTGTTTATTCATCATAATTGGGGGTAATTTATAAATACATAAGCCCCCCACTCCCCCCTATATATTGACAGAATGAAAAGAGTAGGATCCCCCAATCCTACTCTTTTCTTATTCTACAATATGAAATTACCTGTCTTTATTGACTGATTTCTTCTTCCTCTGAGTATATTCTTGTCAGCAGCGCTTTAACGGCTTCAACATCATGGAAATAATAGGAGGCACCGCTTTGATATCTATCCTCTCCAGGAAGCACCTGCATAGTGACATTTTCCATATTAATTCCAACGGCACCGGTTGCAAGCCTTAATAAATCCTGCAACGGCATGTCTGTTCTAACATGCTTAAAGGCAGTCGCAGCTACAGTAGGTAGCTTCAAGCCTATGGCCTTTTTAAAGGCCGATTTCATAAATTCCTGCTGTGCCTTGATTCTTCCAAGGTCTCCGTCGACATAGGACATGGCGCCGCTTCCAGGTGTGGCCTGACGATATCTCAGGAATTTTACACCATCAATGCCATTCAGCACATAATGCCCCGGTTCAAAATATATCCTCAAGGGAGGATCATCGTATTTATCTTCATAATCCATCAGCTTAGGAATATTTACCGGAACTCCGCCAAGGGAATCAATAATCGCAGCAGCACCCTTGTAGGAAACCGTAACATAATAGTCCACAGGCACATCCAGCAGCAGATCACTTACCACAGTTTTAACACCGGTGGCCCCATGATCGCCGTACACTGAGTTAAGCTTCCTTTTATCCAGTCTGTCATAGCCCTGTCGGTGATAATAGGTATCCCTCGGAAGAGAGATAATATCCAGCTTTTTGGATTTAGGATTAAAGGATATAAACATCATGGTGTCGCTTCTAACACCCTCTAGACCCATAATCACCATATTCACACGATCACTGCTATTAATCAGCGCTCTAAATTCGTCAACCTCTTCAGGCTCCAGCTCCTCTTCCTCCAGTTGCTCCGCTCTTATAATTAACTGGTCCTCATTAGGATGATTCTCCTTCATGTAACGGTTAAAGGTCCAGAATAGACTGCTGAATAAAATGACGAAGGATAGAAAAGCAACAGAAAATATCTTCAAAAAAATCTTCATTTTTATCACTTCCCTACTAAATAGCATTATCTTATCTACAATAAAATACTTTTTTTGCTATACCATTCCCCTTATTGTATCAAATTGTAGAGCTAAAATCTACAGGGATGTGATTTTAGTTATATAATGGCAGAACCTTCAGTAAATACCGCTTTTACAGCCTGCTATAAAGGCTTCCCCTTATATATTTCAGATAGTTGAATTTCCAGAAGCCAAAATCATACCTGACCTTCCTTTCAACAAAGTCCATATAGCTGAGAAGTGCTGCCTTCTCTTCATCGGTAGGTTCATAGCTACTGTACTTAGTTAGTATCAAAATCTCTGTTATTTTGCCAAAATCATGATGATTGTCAAATAAATGCTGCCTTGTCCTGGCACTATATTCATAGGGGGTTTCCCCCATTAAGACCGGGTATCCCAGCAGTGCCAGCAGCTGAAGGATATTACTGTAAATCCCCACGACTGCCAACCTATTATCACCTTTTAGGTGCTTTTTTCTGTGGCTCTTGATTTTAAAATACATATACAAACTTCTGGTGGGCAGTAAAGCAAATATTAGCAGCTGCAGCAGAGCCGGCAGTATGCCCCTCAGCAGTCTAATTAATCTATCCAGTCTTCCTTCAACAGCTGCAGGGCTATTTAGATCTGCCTCAAGCTCTTGAATCGCCTGTGCCTGAATTTCCGACGATTGACTGTTTCTTTGCTGCTCCAACAGTAGCTCCAGCTCCTGTAGCTCATCAAAGTAGGCTGTATCCTCACCCTCTCTCGTTAAAGCGCTTGGCCTTATTTCAGCTGCCGGACTATAGGCAGGCGTTGCCTCTATCGTAATCCATCCCATTTCTGGAAAATATGCCTCCACCCACGCATGGGCATTTTTCTGCCTGACTTCATACAGTCCTTCGCTATTGATTTTTGAGGGCAGTACATAGCCCTCAATATACCTTGCAGGAATATTCTGAGTCCTCAGCATTATTGCCAGAGCCGTAGCAAAGTAGGTGCAATACCCTTGCTTTTCTTCAAATAGGAAATACTCAACAAATTCCTTGTGAAAGGGTACTATGGGGACATCTGTTGCATAGGTATAATTGCTTCTGAGATGGTCTCTGATGGCGATAGCCTTAAGATAGGGTGTATCGATGCCCCGAGTTATGGCGTCGGCCATTTCTTTTATATTTGGTGACAGCTCCAAGGGGAGCTGAAGATACTTTTCCTCCACATTTATGGCTGTTGTTCCAATCTCACCGGGAATTTCATCCGGCAAAAGAGCCTTAATGATATACTTATCATTTTTATACATCGCCTTATCGGTAATGACTTGAAATTCTTTGTTTACTCGCATTCCCCCACCATTTCCCAATAGCACCTCAACAGGCTGGTAGGGGGTAAAAAGCGTATTGGTTGAAAGATTGCCATAGGTTATTTCCAAATATATTTCTCTGCCCTGGACAGCCTCTATAGGCAACAGAGATTGTGGCCGATAGCCGGTATATTCCTTGTCCTCACTAAACCAGCTGTTTTTGCTATAGAGACTCCTTATATTGCCCCTTAAATATAGCTGCTGTGGTGCCTTGACCTTCATAACAAGCCTTTCGCTTTGCCTAATGGGGCCTCCCAAGGTTCTGCTTTCTTGATATCCCGTCTCCGTCAGACTGAAGAGGGTGCTTTCTCGGTTACGGTTATACTCAAAATCATCCCTCAAATCCACCAAAACTGGAAAGGCCTTTGTAAGTCTTGTCTCCAGCCAGTATACATTAGCTCTATAGCTTAGCTTTGGCAGCAGGGAGGCCAATAGCATAATGATCAAGCCGTAGGAAATGATCGTCTTTAGCCAAATCCGATACATATCCTGTGGTTGCCTAATCCGCTCCTCCTTCAGCGCCTCAATCCGTCTGTAATATACCTCTAAGCTGGTGAGAATAACATAGAGCAGTAGAAATAACCCCATCATGGGATATGCTATGTTGATATGAATATACCAGTAGTAGATCAGAAAATATAAATATACCGGCAACAGAAGCTTTTTTCTCTTCAGCCTGAATAAAGCATATGCAGTTATTAGGCAGATTGCAACTGCCAGCAGGAGCCAAAGTCCTTTTGTGTGCTGCTGCAGTAAGGTCTCACCGTATCTAATGTGCCGCCATAGATTGCTGAAAAAGCTGCCCATGGATATGAACCGCTGTAGAAAGGCCGCTCTATTGTAATGATTATAGAGAATGACCGCCGGCAGTCCCCCCAGCAATATGAGATAAAGGCTGAAGGGAAAGGCTACGATCAGCTGTGTGGCTCCTCCAATCAGCGCAGTTATCAAAAATCTTTCTGTAGGCGTATATGCTATTGACAGCACTTCACCTATGGTATTGGTCAATGTAAAGGCCATGAGCAGGCAAATGAACGCATATACAATTTTATGATTGCCCTTAAGCTCCCTTTTCATATTTACCCTCCAATGCACTCCTTATGTCCTGCTTCAGGTCAATAAAGTATACGGGTATTCCCTCCATCTGCAGTCTTTTGCCAAGGGCCTTGCTATCTGCCCATTGACCTTCACCGGATTTGTCCCCGACAACTATGAATATCGGGTTCAGATTTTTTCTCTTTAAATGTATGGCCTGCGCACCTATGCTCTTATTAAGCTGCGGGGTCAGAAGCAGCAGGCTCAAGCCCTGCTGTGCTGCAGTGGTTGCCCTTTCTGCCTGTAATTCTAGTGGAAGCCCTTCGGTTGGCCGAAATAGCACCAGCTCATCCATAAATTTTTTAATATATTGCAAATTGTCGCCCTTGACAATTCTGTTTTTCCCCTCTGTGATATGACATAGGCTTAGCTGTACGTTTCTTTTCAGACAGTACTCGGTTATGGAGGCAGCCGTCTCCACCAGCTTGTCCTCTATTCTGCTTTCCCAATCCTCCTTATAGCTGCCGACAAAGCTATCCAGAAGCAAAAGAATTTGAGTATCACCCTTTTGCTCATAATTTTTAACTAATAGCTCGTCTCTTTTTGCCGAAAGCCTCCAGTGAATTCTTTTGACAGAATCCCCTGCATTGTACTGTCTTAAATCTGACACCTCGCTTATATCCTGGAGCAGAGGGTCCTTCACCGATATATCCCCCATCTGCTGGCTTGCCCTTATTCTAAAATGCGTTAGAGTTGTTATCTGAGGGTACACCTTTAGCTGCATAGGTGCCTTTATTCTCTTGCTAAAGGTATATATGTTCATGACATCCTTTATCTTTAGCAGAATTTCCCCGGTTTCGTAGAGTCCTCGCCTGCGGCAGACAACTGTCGTCTCTCCCCTCAGAAGGCCCTTTGCCTCTAGGGGAAATACTATATTATCCTCCTTTATTCCAGTCAAACGGTAGCCGATTTCATTTTGAAGCTCTAGCCAGGAAAAGGCTATAGGCAGTGGATTACTTACTAAGTATTTCAGCTTTACCTCCTGTCCTGCTATGATATCCTCCTCCGGCAGCTGCAGCTGCCCCTTAAGCCATTTCCTTCCCATCAGGCAATGAATCAAAGGGATTAGCAAGGACAGTATATAAAAATACAGCAGGAAGTAGGGTATTCTACCACCAACGATGGCTGCAAAGCCAAAAACCACTGCAGCAGTTATGATAAGCTTTATTTTATGTCTCAAAGCTACTCACCACCGGAACGTAGACTTTTTTAAGTATATCCTGTACCACCTTCTCGGTTCGCTTCCCCTCTATCCTTGCTTCCGCAGAAAGCAATAGTCTATGACTCAGGACAAATGGAGCCAGCTCCTTTACATCATCTGGTATGACATAATCCCTCCCCCTTAAATAAGCCAATGCTTTGGCACTTCTGTATAAATCAATCGAGGCCCTTGGGCTGGCGCCAAGATGAATATCCGGATGGTTTCTGCTGACACTAACGATATTTACGATGTAATTTAGAATATCGTCGTGGAGGAAAACCCCGTCAGCCGTCTCCTGCAGCTGTAGAATATCCTTCTCCGTCGCCACCGCCTCGATATGCTGCAGGGTTTTGCTGTTTTTGTATCCTTTGATGATTTCCTTTTCCTCCTTGATATCGGGATAACCCAGAGTTACACACATTAAAAATCTGTCCAGCTGGGCCTCCGGCAACGGAAAGGTGCCTTGATATTCTATAGGGTTTTGGGTAGCCAGCACCATAAAGGGGCTCTCCAATGTATAGGTGACATCCTCCACCGAAATTTCCTTTTCCTCCATGGCCTGCAGAAGACTGGCTTGAGTTTTGGGCGAAGTGCGATTAATTTCATCCGCTAATACGATTTGATTGAAGACCGGCCCCCTTTTAAACACAAACTTCTCCTCTGCTTTACTGTAAACGGTAATACCGATGATATCAGAGGGCATTAGGTCGGGAGTGAATTGTATTCGACTATAGCCAAGGCTAAGGCTTCTGGCGAGGGCCTTTACCATGGTGGTCTTTCCCACTCCTGGAACATCCTCTATTAAAAGATGCCCTCTGGCCAGCAGACAAACCAGTACCTTTTCCAGCACTTGCTCCTTTCCTATAATGACTTTACCCATGTTATCCAATATGCTTTGTGCAATCGCTCTAGCTTCCATTGCGCCACCTCATTCATAAATTTTGGTCCCTAAATTACTTATATATTAGAGCTAATAGCATTTATCTCCTGCAAATATTTAGAATATTAACAAAATTTCATAAACAATGGGGCCTGTAGAAAACCATAGCATATCCTTAAGGTGAAATTTGGGGGGCATTCGGGAAACGACCCCATGAAAAGATCAGTATGCCTTTAGATGGTGGGAACTGATTTTTATGCAAAAAAAAGATGGCTAGTCTCAACCATCTATTTTTGCTACAGCGTAAGTCATTATTATCTTTTTGTTCCCAAGCCCAGTACTCTCACATATTCCACATAGGGGTCCTCGGTTCCCTGTACCAGAGTTTCCTCTTCCTTAAGCATCTGGATATGCGCTATCATTTCCTTTGTTATTCTCTCACCGGGTGTTACCACCGGTATTCCCGGAGGATATGCCATGATAGACTCTCCGCTGATTTCCCCCTCAGCCTCCTCCAGCTTCACAACCCTTTTATTGCTATAGTAGGCATCTCTAGGAGAAATGATGACATCAGGATTGTTGAGGATATTGTTAACCATCTTAATCTCATCATCCCGTCGGTGCTTCATTGCAATATCTGCTAAGGCATCTACAAGAGCATCTAAGGCCTCCTTTGTATCCCCTAAGCTAATAATAGCCATGATATTGTAATAATCCGCTAATTCCGCCTGAATATTATATTCATCCCTAAGGATATCGTACACCTCGAAGCCCGTAAGACCCAGCTTTCTGACATTTACCCCAAGCTTTGACTCGTCAAAGGCATATACGCCGGGGTCCCCTATCAATTCCGTACCAAAGGCATATAAGCCATCGATTTGATTGATTCTATCCCTTGCGTCTCTTGAAAGCGCCAATACATTGGTCAACAGCTCCTGACCGTTTACCGCCAGCTGCTTTCTTGCCACATCAAGGCTTGCCATCAGCAGATAGGAGCCGCTGGTGGTCTGCATTAGATTAAGGTTCTTCTTCACCGTAAAGGGGTCAATTATTCCTTCCCTCAGTAATAGCAAGGAGCTCTGAGTTAGAGAGCCTCCAGTTTTATGAAGGCTGACGGCACTCATGTCAGCTCCCAGCTCCATAGCACTCATTGGAAACTCCTCATGGAAGCCTATGTGGGCACCATGGGCCTCGTCCACTAAAACAGCCATAGCATTTCTATGGGCAATCCTTACAATATCCTTTATGTTTGAAGAGGCGCCATAATAGGTGGGGTTAATTAAGAATACCGCCTTTGCATCCGGGTGTCTTCCTATGGTCTGCTCAACACTTTCAACCGATACCCCCATCGCTATTCCCAGCTCCTCGTTTACCTCAGGCTGTATGTAGATGGGTATGGCACCGCTTATGATCAGACCTGCCACCGCAGATTTATGTGCATTTCTTGGGATGATTACCTTATCCCCCGGCTCACATGCGCTCATAATCATGGCTTGTACACCGGAGGTGGTCCCATTTACAAGAAAATAACCATGGTCCGCACCATAGGCATAGGCAGCCAGTGTTTCTGCCTCCTTGATTACCCCTATGGGGTTGCATATATTGTCCAGACATTTCATGGAGTTTACGTCCAGCTCCATTACCGTGCTGCCAACATATTCGGTAAACTCATTTAGACCCTTGCCGTGCTTGTGTCCGGGCACGTCAAAGGGGACAACATTTCTTTTATGATAGTCCTTTAGCGCCGTAAATAACGGCGTGGTATTTTGATTTAAATAGGTCAAGTAAAACACCCCTTTCTTATCCTTCGCGTTTTTTATTCATGTAATAAAGCTATTTTATTATGTGCATTTTTTTGTATTATACCCAATCCCGTGTTTAGGTTTGGTTTCTTAGCACCTAATTTTTTTTGCAATAAATATATTAAATGATAAATTGCATAAAAATGCAATAGTTTTTTTTATTCTTCTAAAGTCAAAAAAAAGAGACAAAAGGAACCGTCCCCTTTGTCTCTTTTCTTTATTCTCCGAATACTCTAATTAGCTCGCAAACCATTCTGGCGCTGTCTTCCAGATCTTTGATGTGGAGATGCTCCTCCAGCGTGTGGGGCTTCTTCTCTCCTATCCCTAGGTTGATGGCCTTGATGCCATTACCGTTAAATACATTTGTATCGCTTCCGCCGCCGGTGGCGGTTGTGTGGCCTTCTATGCCCATCCTTTTTAACGCTTCCTTTGCCTTTAAAACAATTTCTTCACCTTCACCGATATTGAAGGCAGGATACATTCTTTCGACATCCATTTCTACCTTTCCACCAAAGGCCTCTGCTGCCTTTTCAAAGCATGCCACCATATGGGCAGTTTGAGCTGTCAGCTTTTCCTCGTTGATGCTTCTTGCCTCTGCCTTTATTAAAACCTCAGGTGTTACGATATTGGTGGCCTCGCCCCCTGTTATTACGCCAACATTGGCAGTGGTCTCCTGATCTATTCTCAGTAGCTTCATGGTATCTATTGCTCTGGCGGCTATCATAATGGCACTGATGCCCTCCTCTGGCGCTACGCCTGCATGGGCAGGCTTGCCTATAATTTTAGCATTAACCTTATCCTGTGCTGGACCGGTTATGATGATTTCTCCCGGAGATCCGCCGCTGTCTAAAACAAAGGCATAGTCTGCCTTTAATAGGCTATAGTCCATATATTTTGCGCCGAAAAGACCACCCTCCTCCCATATGCTGAAGGCAATTTCAACATCTGAGTGGGGGATATTGTTTTCCTTAACTAAACGGATTCCCTCTAAAACAGCAGCGATGCCCGCCTTGTTGTCCCCGCCTAACACCGTAGTGCCATCACTGTATATTATTTCATCCTTGATTACCGGCTTTATTCCCTCACCGGGCTTTACAGTGTCCATATGACAGCTGAATAAAATAGTAGGACCATTTTGAGTTCCCTTCATTTTAGCAATAACGTTTCCAGTCTCTCCGCCAGCCTTTTTGCCTGCATCATCAATTGTCACCTCTAAGCCCAGCGCTTTTAGCTTTTCAACCAGAGCAGACGCCACCTTACCCTCTTTACCGGATGTACTGTCGATTTGAACAAGCTCTAAAAACTCATTTACAACCCTGTCACGATTTACCATTATAAATCCCTCCTTAATTATGTAGAAACACCTACTTCTCACCATCCCATGTCTGCCGTTCCTGGATGCTATATATTATTCTTGTCAATATGGTTATTATATACCCTAATTATAATATATTTAAGTTGCATCTTCATAGCAATAATGAAAAGTATTACGTTCTTTTAATATAAACAAAAGTGGCTTCGCCACGTTTGTTTTCCAGAGAACTTTCCTATGATAGAACAAGAAGGGGTACCTTGAAAGGCACCCCCTCTATTATTTATTTTTTATTAATCCAAATCATAATTACATTAAGCGGATTCCTACCCCTGGTCCTATTGGTAATTTGAATACAGTCCATAATATGAATAGTATCGCCCAGCTAAATAGGAATAGTAATGAATACGGTACCATTACTGAAATCAGTGTACCTATACCAGTTTCTTTATCATATTTTTGTGCAAAAGCCACGATAACTGCAAAGTAAGACATTAATGGTGAAATAATATTGGTGGTAGAATCACCAATTCTGTAGGCCAATTGGGTAAACTCTGGAGAATATCCAATATGCATCAGCATTGGCACAAACACTGGCGCCATAATGGCCCATTTTGCAGATGCACTGCCTATGAATAGATTAATAAAAGCAGAAACTAAAATAAATCCAATCAGCATTGGTAATCCTGTCATTCCTGTAGCCTCAAGTAAATTTGCACCCTTAACAGCTAATATAGTACCCAGGTTTGACCATCCGAAATATGCAACAAATTGTGCAGCTGCAAAGGCAAGCACTAAATATCCACCCATTGTAGACATCGCTTTGCCCATGACATTTGCAATATCCTTGTCATTTTTAACTGTTTTTGCCGCTATACCGTAAGCAACGCCCGGAATTAAGAAGCCTGCTGCGATAATTGGTACTAAACCAGCTAAAAAGGCAGAATTTTTCAGAATTTCACCTTCATCAGACTTTAAAATACCTGACATTACTAATGCTACGATTACAGCAATGAAGGCAATTAAGGTAATCAAAGCCCAAGTTAAACCTTTAGATTCAGCTGCAGTAACACCTTCAATGTCTACCTTAGCATCACCCTTGTATTCACCTAATCTAGGCTCAATAATTTTTTCTGTTATAATCGTACCGATGATTGTAATTAAGAAGGTTGATGCAATCATAAAGTACCAGTTAGCATGTATTGCTACCTCGTAGCCCGGCTGATACATACCAGCTGCTTGCTCGGTGAATCCTGCAAGCAATGCATCGATTGTACCAAAGGCAAGGTTGGCACTAAATCCACCGGATACCCCCGCAAAGGCTGCAGCAAGACCTGCCAATGGATGACGCTTGAAGCTCAAGAAAATTAGAGCTCCTAATGGAACCAATACAACATAACCGGCATCTGATGCTACATTTGACATAACCCCTGCAAAAACAACAACTGCAGTAATCAGTCTCTTAGGCGTACTTAAAACCAGCTTTCTAAGTGCAGCTTGAATAAGTCCGGTGCCTTCAGCAACCCCTACCCCCAGCATTGCTACCAATACTGTTCCTAATGGCGCGAAGCCAGTAAAGTTTGTAACAGCTTTAGAGAAGATATCTCTTATACCCTGCTTACTTAGTAGGTTAATCGCTTCTACAGTAGTTGGTTGTTTCGCCCCTTCGACAATTTTGTCATAGGTAACTGTCACACCCATTCTAGAGGCCAGTGCAGATATAAGAATAACGGCTAAACTAAATAGTACAAATAATGTTACCGGATGGGGCAGCTTATTACCTACAACTTCAATAAAGTCCAAGAATCTGTTAAAAAAGCCCCGTTTTTTAGTGCTAGAAACATTTGCACTCATTCTTTTCCCTCCTTGTCATTTTTTTGGTTTAGTGTATACTAAGCCCAAGCATAGTATATTATGAGCCAGTCCGACAAGTCAATTTATTTCGCTCTACAGAAATGTTAAATATATGACATAAGTTTACAAAGCAAATAGTAAAATATTGTATGTTTAATATGAAAACTCCATTGTACAAATATTGTATTATCAGCATTTCTCCCGAGTTAACATTAAATCAGCCTAAGGTTTAATGTATACAGTATGTTGTGAATTATTAACAAAGCTTAATATTTGAATATTATGGTAGTATAGACTGATCTAGTCAATTCTGAACTTCATGGATATAACTGAATTTCTGTAAATATTCTGAATATTATCTTGTTATCTACAGGGTTATGATATAAAATACATATTATAGTATTTTTATACCAGCCCCTCACTCTACTACTCAACCAACTCAAAGCTTATGGTTTTCCTGTTAATTTTACCTTTAACCCTGTAATGGGCGATGCTATAACTACAATGCAATCCTTGAATTTATTAATATGGAGGCTATATTATGACAAAGCATATTATTGAAGAAGCAAAACGATGTTTGCAGTGCAAGAACCCCCTATGTCGTCAAGGATGTCCTATATCCACAGATGTACCGGGCTTTATTAAGCTTTTCTTAGAGGGAAATATTCAGGAGGCAGGTAATTCGTTATTTAATAACAATCCCCTCTCCACGGTCTGTTCTATTGTTTGTCCCCATGAGGAATATTGTCAGGGCAGCTGTATTTTAGGAAGAAAGGGTAAGCCTATAAGTGTTGGCATCATCGAAAACTATATTTCTGATTATTATCTCAACCTTAGAAAGGATTTCGATATTGATAAAATAGTAGGTAATGTTGCCATTATTGGCTCCGGACCCTCTGGATTAGCGGCTGCCTTTATTTTGGCGGAAAGGGGCTTTAATATCACGCTTTTTGAAGCACAGCATAAAATAGGGGGCTTCCTGCGTTATGGTATCCCTGAATTCAGGCTTCCTAATAAGATTCTCGATATATACCATAACAGACTGAAGGCTATGGGGGTTAAGATCAGGCCCAATACCCTGATTGGACCCGGAATCACCATTGATACTCTCTTTTCCGACGGCTATGATGCGGTGTTTATTGCAACAGGCGTGTGGGAGCCCAATAATCTCCAAATCAAGGGGGAAAGCCTTGGACATGTACACTATGCGCTATCCTACCTAAAGACACCGGATGTCTATGATTTAGGCAATAGGGTTGTAATAATAGGCGGCGGCAATACGGCAATGGATGTTGCCAGAACCGCCATACGAAAGGGCTCTAATCAGGTGACTGTGCTATACCGTCGTGACCAAGAGCACATGCCAGCCAGCGAGCTGGAGGTTGAAATGGCTAAGCTGGATGGTGTCAAGTTCGAATTCTTCGTAGGTCCTGTGGAAATATTAGAAAATGGTATAAAATGCATCAAAACCCAGGTAAGTGAGGATGGTTCCATATCCGGCATCGAGGGTACTGAATTTGTTTTAGAGGTGGATTCTGTCATTATATCCGTAAGCCAGGGACCAAGAAGCAATATTATTAAAAATACTTCTGGAATCGAAGCAAATAAAAAGGGCTTTTTAATTGTAAATGAACGGGGGATGACAACGCGCGAGGGCGTTTTTGCCGCAGGCGATGTTGTTACGGGCGCAAAAACTGTCGTGGAGGCTGTGCATCAGGCAAAGGCCTCCTGTGATGAGATTCAAGAATTCATCCGTAATAAATATGCGCTATAGTGCCGCAACTACAATACATAATTTCTTCCTCCACTGTTGACAATAATGTAGTATTAAATTCTGAAAGGAGCTATTTATGTATGTAGTATACTACGGTATTGGAAATTCCTTTTCCGGGTCAATGGCTGCTAAAATTCATCTTAACCAGCTGCCTCAGCATAAACCTGATGAGCATCAGCTCAAATCCCTTCTCCCTGCTTTCTTGGAGCTGGAGGAAAGGGCCTTTGGAAGGCTAATCTATATCGGCTCCGACAGCCATGGCAATCAGGTATTTTTAATGAATGTAGGTGCCGCTGAAACTATTATTTTGCCAGCCTTCAAATCAGTTTTTGATCTGTTGCAGATCAGTCAGGAGCAGGTGATTTTGGTAGACCTTACCACAGTTAATAATTCACTGTTTTATATCGGAAGGTTTTTATATAAGATAAAATTAAAGGTACCAGGCCTCACATTAATGGCATTAGGCATCAATAAATTATATGACACATTAAATGCTATGCTGGAGGACAAATTTAAAATCATATTTAAAAGGAGTTAGATTATACTATTGATAATCCAACTCCTTTTTTATGATGACTGCTATTACGTAGTATTACTACATTATCTATTAATACCCGGGAAAGGGGCTGCCTGAAAAGGGGCCTCCACCATAATAGGGACCATAATAGGGCCGTCGTCGCCTTCCCAGCAGCTCCCTAATAAACAATATCGTCAGCAAATCTCTAAATAATCCCCTTCCATACTGCTGTACATATGGTCTGCAGCAATCCATATGATATGCCTCATCCACCATTTGCTGAAGCATCGAAGGGTCCACATAAGGATACATCCGTGGGTTGCTCTGTTGATCGTGACGCAGACAGATATCCCTTACAGCCGGATACATTCGATTGTAAACGTCGGGATACATATCCATCAAGCGTCTTTGGGACTCATACATTTCCATATACATGTCGGGCATGCCGTAGCTATACTGATAGCTCATAAACTCCCCTCCCTTCGGTTTATATTATGATGCTGCAACGCTAATGTCACTCTTTTACACATGAAATCTTCAGTACCCACATATAATTCTACATGATCTAAATTCCTGGAGGTGTATTTAGTGACCTTCTATCAAAATGTATTATATAATTTCTTCATTTCTCTAGGCGTGATTATCGGAGGCTCAATATTTGGGGGACTTGCGGCCACTTTAATCGGGCATCCGCCTTTAAAAACTATGCTGGAGCTATGTGAGAAGATTAAGATTTGGGCAATTATAGTGGCATTGGGGGGAACCTTTCCCTCCTTTAAGGTTTTAGAGATTGGCATCTTTAACGGAGAGTTTAGAAGCCTGGTAAAGCAAGTAATTTTTATCCTCAGTGCTTTGGTAGGCGCCCATATAGGCCACAAGCTTATCTTTTTATTTGAAGGGTAGTGAAGCTATGAATAGAGCTGCTTCTTTGCTTTTAAGCATGTTCTTTGGTTTTTTATTGGGCATGGCCTTTATGAATCTCTTCCATCTTCATACCCTCGATAATTTATACAGAGTCCAGACTCAATTGACAAATGAGCTTTTGGATAGGGAAATTAAGCTGACGCGTTTAACCGAGAGCATGGAAAAGCAACGGGTAATTTTAATCAAGGATATTGAAATAGCTGTTGAGTACGAGGGCAATCTGCTGACTAAGGATAAAATTGAAAAATCCGTCCAATTTTTTTTGGTGGAGCTGGTGGGTAAGGAGCTTTCCATGGTGGACGGAGAAATGCTTTATAAAATTCTGGATGAAAGAATCCTTGAGGTTGAGGATAAAAGAATTCAGCTAAGGATGAAATATCTTATCTTAAGTGAAAAAATTTCCATTTCTTTGACTGCAAAAACATTGGAATAGCCATAGGAACTGTAATATTGGTGATCATCTTTAAATATATTATATTAATTATTTAATTCTGGGGGTGAAACAATGCGAATTCTTGTAATAAAAAAGCGAACGCTCTACATCTCCGTAATTCTTATAGCAGCCTTGATTATCGGTCTATTGGTTTATATGGGTTTTTCTCGGGATAGTGCCGTAAGCAGCCTGCAGCTAAAGTACACCTACAGGCAGCTTCTTCCGGAGGAGGCCATGGCCTTAATCGACAACAATCCCGACCTGGTTATCCTGGATCTCCGTTCTCAAAAGGAATATGATCAGGGACATATCTCTAATGCTGTTTACCTGCCCTATAAGGATTTAAAGGCTAAAATGGATGAGCTGGATCAAGGTAATGCTTATCTTGTATACGACACTGATGGAAAGGATAGCCTTAAGGCTTCCAAGCTGCTGGCAGAATCCGGATATTCAAGAATTTATACTTTGGTGGGGGGCTATAAAAAATGGCCTTATGAAATTAAAAAAATCTACTAACCTGCTTTAGGTTAGTATTTTTTTATGATATGTATATGTAATAAACGGTAAATATGTAGGTTATGATGATAAAAACCGAGTCCCAGCCAATGGTAAATACCGTCCTTTTGGACCGATAAAATAGACCGATTACTGCTATTGAGCTAAGCACAATGCCCGCCATTGCTGTTATGGCATGGTTAATGTCTACTACAGTATAGATGGACCCCTTATAGTAAACAAAATCTGTTATGGTAATGATAAGCATATTAAAAATATTGCTACCAAATACATTACCCGCCGCCATGTCGTAGGCACCTATATTTATGGCTGCTATTGTTGCCACCAGCTCCGGCAAAGAGGTCGTAGCAGCTATTAGCAGAGTACCAACAAAGGTTTGCCCAAGTCCTGTATGTCGAGCTATTGCCTCACCGGTATAGGACAGATTTATGCCCGCCCAAATGATAATAGCTGTAGCAAGCCCGAAACCGATAATGGCCTTTTTTAAAGGCATACTTGTAGTCTCTGCCACCGCCTGAGTTTCCTCTGCCTCCACTCTCTTTACTTTGCTTTCGTAGCGTATGATGAGTATTGAGCCATATACATAGGTAAGCAAAATGACAAGACTATATATGCTTACACCGCCAATACCGATATCAAAGCCCCCCAGCTGATTCATCAGCAAGGACATGGCAGCTATGGCAGACATAAGAACCCCAAACATCCCCGCTAAAATATGATTTAGTTTAACCGATGCTAAAAATCGCCCCTGCCGGTGAAAAATATCTCCCACTGCCAGTATAGTAAGATTAAAGGTGTTGCTACCGAACACGTTGCCCAATGCGATGTCTGGGGCATCTATTAAGGCCGCCGTTATACTGGTGGTGACCTCAGGCAGGGAGGTGGCTGCTGCAATAAGAACCCCACCTACGATGCCATGGCCTAAGGTGGTTCTAGAGGCAATAACATCACCATAGGCCGACAGCTTGGTGCCTGCAACTATAACTAAAAAACCACAAAATAAAAACAAAAGATAGGTTGTTATCAATATAATCTCTCCTCGAAAATATAAATATATACAGTTTATAATTCCCGCAGAAGCCATCTTTAATCGTCCTCTATCTAAAAAATCAAATGTGGTGCTGGTGGCATCATGGCATGGTAAAAAACTGCTATTATACGCAATAAAAATGAGCCCCCATGTATTATGTAAAAACATGTCTGGGCTCAATTTTTTTACAATTTTGTCGTCTCTAGAGGTGTTACTACCTTTCCCGTTTCAGCGTCTACATGCATCAGCCAATAGCCATGAGTAGTTGCCTCATGAGGCTCCTTGCTGCTGGGATGCCAGTATACAAAGCCGGTGGTTCCCCCATAGGGCTGATCTGTTATCACCCTTCTTCCGGGTATGCCGTAGACATAGTACTTTATTCTTTTGCTCTCGTCATAGACAGCCCCAAAAATATAATGCTGGTGCATATAGATCAAACGTTGATATTCAGAGGGATATTGGTAAGGGAAATAGTAATTGGGATATCTCATACCTTCTATATAAGCGATGAAGGGCATGTAAGCCCTATACATGGTCTGATAATTGTAGGGCAGCTGCCACCACTGATAGCTCTCTAAGTTCTCCTCAAAGGGCTGAATTTTCGGGAACATTTTTAAGGTGCCTTCTACATAAACCTGCACGGTATCCTTTTGTACGATATCCTTTTGTACAGCTTCCTTTGGCGTGGCATCCTTGATCTGCGGTCTTTCTATGGCAGGTATATGATAATTGACGTCTATGGCTGGCGTATGTCCCAATTCTGCTACGGGCTTGAATAGTGGCTTTGGCATTTCATCTGAAGCCTCTTCAAAGCTTAAGGCAGTTTTTTCCTTAATGGGCATAGGCTTTGTTGTTTCAAGGGGCTTTTGTTCAATTTCTGCAACAGGCTTAATCATCGGTGCTTCCAGTGGCTTTGCTGTTTGCTCGATCGGTATTTCCTTAGCCTCCACAGGCTTAACAGCTTTCTGCTCTAAAGCAATAGGTTTCTTTATTTCTAATGGCTTTTCCTCCTTTAGTTCAAAGCCGAAATTCGGCTCCTCTTTTTTTACTTCCTGCTTTCTACCGGCAGACCTTTTGCTTTCTATGGAAAATTCTCCATATAGCTTCCTTTCTATCATACTTCTCCAGTCGATTTTGTCGGTGTCCTTTTCTATGTATCCCACCAAAGGAGCTTCAAAGACCTTTTTCTCTCCTATTGACTCCACCAGCAAGGCGATGATATTAAAGCTGTCTATTTCATTTTTTGATGCCTTCACATTATCAGCAATAAACTCCCAGGTTAATTCACCCTTGCCATTGTCGTCTACATCCATCGGCCCGATATCAACTACTATCGGCTCAGCCTTACTGGTATTCACCAAATACCACCTGTACCTGACGTTTCTTTCCTTAAAGGGTTTTAGGTTCTGACAGGTGAGGCTCAATACACCCTTTTCATTTCTAACTTCAAATTTTGCATGACCCTTGGGTGTTTGGCTTCTGTCATTTCTCAGCTCTTCACTTTCCAAAATCACAAAGAATCTTCTATATTTTCTCTGCATAGCTTCTCCCCCTTCATAAAATTTCCTATCTTGTCATCATCATTAACATTATATGTATGAAGTGGGGATTTGTTTACAAAAGAAGGAAATCTTTAGCAAAAAGAGACAGAGGGAGCATATCAATCAGCCCCTATTGTCTCTTTTTAGCTATTTCATTTGCCAGTATTGCAAATTCCTGTAACGAAAGGGTCTCCCCTCTTCTTTTCTCGTCAATGCCGCAGGCACTGAACACCGCTCTGACCATGTCCTTGCTTAGGTTAAGCCCTCCAGAGCTCAAGGAATTCAACAGGGTTTTTCTTCTTTTACCAAAGGAATCCTTGACTATTCCGAAAAATATCTCCTCGCTAATCACCTTAACCCTTGGCTCCTTAAGAACAATGAGCCTTATAACGCTGGAGTCCACCTTTGGCTGAGGTATAAAAACAGAGGGAGGCACGTTGACTATATTTTCTACATCACAATAATATTGTACCGCTACAGATAGGGCCCCGTAATCCTTTGTGCTAGGCTTTGCCTTCATCCTATCGGCCACCTCTTTTTGTATCATTATAACGATGGCCTTTATTGGCACCTTTTCCTCCAGGCATTTCATTATTATAGGTGTTGTTATATAATAGGGCAGATTCCCGATGACGGTTACTGCTCCATTATCAAATTTCTCCCTTATCAGCCTATTTAAATCTACCTTCAATATGTCATCATTGATTACTTCTACATTGTCTCTATCCTGAAGGGTTTCCTTTAGGATTGGTATCAAGCTTTTGTCTATTTCTATTGCCACTACTTTTTTTGCCCTTTCCGTCAGCTCCTGCGTCAAGCTGCCTATACCGGGACCGATTTCTATGACATTCTCCTCTGGACCGATTTCTGCACCGTCAATGATTTTTGTTATGATGTTCTGGTCAATCAGAAAATTCTGTCCCAGGCTTTTTGAAAAATGAAAATTATGCTTTGCAATGGTTTCCTTTGTTTTTTTCGGCGACGCTATTCTATCCATGTATTATCCCTACTTTTCTAGTTTTTCCAATGCCTCAGTAAATTCTTCTCTTGTTACACCGTAATTGTTTAATCTATTTAAAAATTGCTTTGCGTTGCAATAGCCAATCCCCAGCAGTTGGCCTAATAAATTTCTTCTCTCTGAAGAGCCCTCGGTACCAATTAAACGATTTTTTATTAAATCTGCCTGTGCAAATTCCTGAGTTTTCTCCACCGACTGACATCTGACCCGCTCCAGAGCCTTTAAGATAGTTTCTGGCGATGCATTTTCTATGCCTATGTTATCCCCCTTCATGGCTTCATCTCTTGATATAAAGGCATGTCTGCAGCCGGGTACCTTATCTGCAATGATTTTTCGTATTTTCTCACCTGCGAAGTCGGGATCTGTAAATATGATGACCCCTCTTTTTTGGACTGCTGTCTCAATTCTCTTAATAACCGACGGAGGCAAAGCAAACCCACCGGTGGTAATCATCTCGGCATCAACTGCTCTCTTTATGGCAGCAACATCATCCTTACCCTCTACTACTATGATTTCCTTTATCATATGTCCTCCTTAGACCTCATTGCCTACTCATGATTTCATTAATTAATCTATCCTATGTACTTTATTATTATAACTATTTTTGCCAATATATCCAATGCTTTATTAAAGACAAGAGCTTATATTACAACAGGAGCACAGATATACATTTATACATAGCTTATAAAAAGCTAAAAGCTTATCGCCCATTGTCTAGGGCTAAAATCATAGGATTCAATGAATTAGCCACGACATTAAGCAGGGATTTTTATTATGCAAATTTCTTTAATGCCAAAAAGAATAGATCAGATTTCTCTGATCTATTCTAGAACGTAGACCTTTACAGTCCTTCTTCCGAACCTTAATGCATCGCTTCGATTTTCGAAAAACAGGTCAATTTTATTACCCTTTATGGCACTTCCTGTATCCTCTGCGCTGGCATAGCCATAGCTGGAGGTGCCATCGGTGGACTCTATATAGAGCTTTGTACCTAAAGGAATAACCTTAGGGTCCACTGCTACTACACCAGGTCTCACCTTTGTCCCGCTTCGAGTCAATCCATAATACGGATCACCGGGATTTTTGCCTGTGCTTTCGTAGCCTGCATCGTAGGCTGAGGCTGACATCGTCAGGACCTTCTTATATCTGGTTACTTCACCTCTTGAGGTTACCAAATAATTCAAAGTACCCTTTTCAACGATTTCATTTACAGCCTCCTGATATACCTTTTCATCAACAATCTCTCTACCTACTTCTATTCCGTCCTCATAGACAATCCTTAATTTAACTTCCTTTAATCCTTTAGTTCCTTCCTGAACCTTTTGGGATTTTCCATGTTCTAATGAGTCACTGTATTTGACAATTGTTTGATAAGGTATTTCTTGATTTTCTACAAGATACTCTTCTGCTACCCGAATTATTTTAACCGTTGCACCCGCAGTCAAGGGACTGTCGAGATCCGGCTCTATTTTGTCGTCTTCCTCTAGCTGTATATCCAATGATTTTAACAGATCTGTAAGATTTTCTTCTGCTGTTAATATTGTCTTTTCTTCCCCTTGATCGATCAGTTTAATTTCGAAGGCCCTGCTTACTATTATCCGAGCGCCATCTTCAATTTTTTCATTTATTCCGGGCAATACTTTGTCTTCTTCTCTAATTTCTATCCCCTGCTTGCGTAATATAGCACCAACGGTGTTGGAAAAGGTGCTTACCTCCACCTCCTGGCCATCATGGGCGATTACTACGGTTTTATGCATGCTAACCACACTAACCCCCATAATAAGAATTACAGCTGCAGCAACAGCAATAAGGATTTTTTTATTTATACCCTTTATACTGTTTATCAGACTTTCCATTTCTTTTCCTCCAGTACTTTTTTTTTGGATTCGGAAGGATTATCGTTTATTTATTTTATACTATATATCAAATTTGTCAACCTTTTTTGGATTTATGTGGTAATTCTTCCATTATAAAGTGTCTCCTGAAAGGGAACTTTTTATACAGCTATGTATATATTTTTTCATATTTCTTTTGTTATACTACTTTTTACTCTATATAGTTTCAAGAAAAAACCTCTGAGCTTTCAGAGGTCACATAATATTATTTAGCTTAGTATTTTGATTTTAAAGCACGTTACATCTATTCCGTATGCTCTACTCCTCTAGTTTCTCCTTAGCGAAGAATCTCTCAAGTCTTTTTTACTCATCGGACACTATGGAGTCTTCCTGGTGAGACTGGATTGTTTCATCTGGCATCATTGCTTCTGATTCTACCCCTGTCTCAGTTTTTACTGTCTCATCCTCGGATGGAGTTTCCGATGGACTAACCGACGGTGGATTAACCGGTGCCGGACTAACCGGTGCCGGGTTAACCGGTTCTGGGTTAACCGGTTCTGGGCTAACCGGTGCTGGGTTAACCGGTGCTGGGTTAACTGGTGCTGGGCTAATCGGTGCTGGGTTAACCGGTGCTGGGCTAATCGGTGCTGGGCTAATCGGTGCTGGGTTAACCGGTGCTGGGCTAACCGGCATGCTAACAGGTAAATTTTGTAGAAGCTTATCTTTAAGTATTGCTATCGTTTCCATCATCTCTTCATTTACCTCTTTGAGGTTTTTATTCTCATCTTCCAAGTCTTCTACTCTAAGCTTATACTCTGTTAGAATTTGCCTCAGATCATTATTGTTATCCTCCAGTGTTCTTACCTGCTGCTGCAATTCATTTATCCTTGCCACCAGGTCAACTATAATATTATAGGCTTTGTCCAGATACCCCTGCAAGGTTGGTGCTATAATGCTGATAATGCTGCCTTGATCTTCATTTAACTCATATCTTTCTATCGGCACTGTCTCAAATACCACTGCTGCATCTGCATCCGCGTCCCTAAAGCCCTCTGACTTCATGGCTAAGCTTCTTACTGATGCATCCATCAATTCCTGCACCGTTGCATCATTCGTCCAGCTTAAATGACTGGCGAGATAGGTAATCAATGTTGTTATTTCCTCTCTTGCTTCCTCTGTGCTTTCTAGTATAACGATATCTTTTCTATCTATCGCCTTTAACAGCATTTCTCTAAGATGCTTGTTTGTAAAACTCACGTCTATGCTTTCATTGATAAATTGATTAAGATATTTTACTCTGATATTTCCTGTAATAACTGGTTTTCTTAACAGTTGCGCCAATAAATCTGCATACTGAGTTGTGTTAATATTTGTTTCAATCGGAACCTTATAGATACGGTTGGCTTCAATTAAAACAGGATTGATATGTAAAGCGTACTCAGAAATATCTCCTTTCACCGAAAAATACAGCATAGCTGGCCCCGAAAGATTCTCCGATCCCTCCAGAACAATATAGACCGGATTATGAACATCAGTAGACTTAGAATATTCTAATCCTATAATTTTGACTATATCCTCAGTACTGGCGGCTGATACCTCAAGATTAGAGCCTGCACGGCTGGTAAACCATGAGTAGGTATCTATGGTTCCAACAAAAACTAAGCTGGTCATTACTCCCGCCACCAGAAAGCAAGTCGTTCTAAATAATATTCTTTTTATTGAGTGTTCTTTTTTATTCATCAACCTATCACCTCCTCTTTTATTCCTCATGCTCGATATGATAACCCAGAAGCTTGCATATCATTGTGAAGGCCTCTGCCCTCGTTATATTCTCTGATGGCTTAAAGGTGTTGTCGGGGTAGCCTAAAATAATCTCCTGTTGAACCCCTACCTTTACATGCGCCAATGCCCAATCAGAAATTTCTTCACTGTCTAGGAAGCTTAGACTCTGCTCATCGTCGAGCTCCAGCTCAAAGGCTCTCATCAATACAGTCGCCATTTCCTCTCTTGTTATCATATTGTTGGGCTTAAATACCTTTCCTATAAGCATTGGATAGCCCTTAAATATGCCGGATTGTGTTGTGGCAATAACCGACCCTCGGGCCCAACCTGGAATTGGATCAAGATATCCCGTCAATAGAGAGCTCTTTTCATTCAGCTTTAATGCTCTAGTAATGATTGCTGCCGTTTCTGCACGTGTGATTGTTTTATCTGGTTGTATGGAACCATCAGGGTAGCCTTCAATTATGCCTTCCTCTATAAGCCTAGTAATACAATCATGTGCCCAGTGTTGTCCTAGTGGTATTTCAATATCTTCAATAACCTCTAAGGTTTCCCTTCTATTTTCATTGCTTGAATCTGAATCATCATCATCATCTGAAGGAACGGGTACAGGATTTTCCTGCAAATTCACGATAAAGTCAACGGTTGCCCTCAGACCCTGAAGCTGATTTCCTGCCTCTTCTTTCATTTTAACCGTATACCTTAAATCAACAGTATCATTTCTGCTGACATTAAACTGCTTTCCTGCGGTAAGATGATGTCCTTCGAAATTCACGTTACCATGCTGGTACAGCATATCGTAGAAGTTTCCCGTATAAATATCCTCTTCAAATACCATTAAATATCCCCGAGATATTGTAAGCTCCATATTTTCTGCATATGCCCGATATAAATCCGCGTCCTTCACCGAGACATAGGCATTATCTACATATTCCTCCAGCTTCATGGTGAGGGCTAAATTAGTCACCTTAATCCTATTGGAATAATTATTCCGCAGTCTTAAAATTCCTGTCTGCTGACTCCCTGGTCCCCAAATACCATCATTAAACATTGGGTCTCCTACAGTTCCCGTTCCCACAGCCTCTACCTCTATATAAGTAGGATTATTGCTACCAAAGGATATCACCGTTCCATAATTAAATAGAATGGTAAAAATTATAGCAAATACCATTAAAACACTCGTACCTTTGAAGTATTTTCTCATTTTCAACCCTCCTTTTATAAAATTCAAAAAAATTTATAAATTTATACTAACGTAAACCCTTTTGAATTTTATAAATAATATTTAGTCCCGCCTAGATGGTTATATTTATCTAGGCGAGACAAAAATTCAATTATCTGTTTAAGTGCCAGCCGACATAGTCTGTGGCGTAGTAATTACCTATAGCTGATGGTTTTCCGCCGAATTTAACATCTATTATCTTCCATTCCTCGGGAAGAGCATTTTTGTTGATTGTTATAACTTTGTTTAACCAGTTTACAGAAATATCGTTAGCATCTAAAACACCTTCTTCAACTTCAACCTTCTGGGTTAATATTAGCAGTCGAATAAGCTGTACATGACTGTCAACATCTCCAGTTTGATGTTTAACATAAATATCTGCCTGCTCAAATAACACACCTGGATTCTCTCTCCAATTGAATCTATACTCAATTGAATTATTGCTATTTCTACCATCTACGCTAAAGCCTCTGTTTGACCCGCCATCAGAATTTGCAATGTTAGTCCACCCATCTGTTTGACCTGGCAATGGCATTTCTTCTTGTGCTGCTAGGATTGTAAAGTCGCATTTTAGTTGCTTGTTTTGATATATATTTCCTGCAGACTCATTCATTGTTACTACCAGTTCTAAATTCATTTCTTTTCCTGCCGCTATGTTCATTATAGGATTAAAGAAGCCACCATTTTCCTGAACTAATAAACTTAGCTTGCCAGTATATACACTTATACCATCAATAAAAGCTTCAACATCTAGAACTGCATCTAATCCGCCCTCGTCTATAATATTGCTGGCATTTATTCTATAAAGCTTTAAGGGCAGCGAGCCATTATTTTGAAGAGTGGTAGTACCTTGATGCACTGGAAGACCCGGTGCCATATCATTTACCACTATTGAAGCAAATTGGTTGCCGGTTCCTGTACCAATGCTTAAAGTTCCAGCCTGGAATGAATTCGCCTCACTTGTAGCCTGACTGGTAAACCATGCCATTGTTCCTACACCTGCTGCAGCAAATGCAATAACAGTGACTAGCACTAGAGCAACTAACTTCTTATTCATAAACATACCTCCATTTGATTTTCTATAGGGCTAAAGCAAAAGTGGCTTCACCACGCTTGTTTTCCAAAGGAACTCATACGTTCCTTAGAATGCTCCGTTATATCTTCCTTATTCAATTGAGAGGAGACAGACACTTTAACAACCCCCTATTTCATAGATAATAAAGTGACCTTTTCTATGAATAATTAAGATAATAATTAGTAGTTAACCTATCAATCAATATATTGAATGGTAGTCTAGTCAAATGTGACGACCAAGACATATATTTTTTTACACTATGCGTTACTGTGCCCAGCCAGAATTAGCTGTTTGTGTAGCTTCAACAACTATAGCGAATGAACCTGTTGCTCTTTGATAAGAATTGCCGGCAGCCTGAGGCATTCTAACATATAGCATATGCGATGCAGCACCATCTAAAGCTAAGACATAACTGTCATTTTCAAAATAATTTTCGCTAATTTTAGCCCAATTAACATTGTCTATACTAATTTCTAATGGATGATCCCCTGTCGTTAGCCCTCCAGTAATTCCTGTAAGCTTAAATCTGTACTTCATTTCTAAAGTCCCTGTATTTTTAACATCAAAGGTAAAACGCTCTAAATCTCCTGGCTTTAAGTTTCCTAAATTAACTAAACCAACTTGAGCGGTATTAAAAGCGGTCTCGTTATTTACGCTTAATCGACCAGTTGTAAACGTATTATCTGTACTTGTTGCTTGACTTGTAAACCAAGCGTATGACCCTAAGCCTAAACCAAAGGCTAAAACACCAACCAATAATAAACTGATAATAATTTTCTTGTTCATTCTACTTCCTCCTCGATTTTTTTTGTTATTAACCATTATTTATGGTATAATAACTGTAACAATATTTTTAAAGCAGCTTGCTTTGGTGGGTTATCTTGGCAGAGATACCCCACTTTTTTGTTGAATAAATCTTGTTTTAACCACCCCTTCGCAGTATTTTAAATTTTTTAGCCATTATTGACTTTGTTCGTTGCCTTATATGTCTATATGATTGAACAGGATTATATCTTTTGGTTTTTACCCTGTTCAAATAATAGCCTCTTTATTTCACCACCTAATAACAATAAAACTGGCAGTATTATCAACACCATAAAGCCTATCGGACTCCTGGTGAAATTAGCTATGTATCCTCCCTTGGGGATTTTAAATGCATATGCACCAACGATATTTGAGGATTCCACCAGCTGCTGATCCTCCACATTGTTTGCATCCCCTTGGGTTTGAAATTTATAAACACCGTTTTCATGAAGGACATCTATTACCCTATGGGTTACAAGCGTATTGTCTACGCGATAGGTAATTATATTGCCAACCTCAATATTTTCCTCTAAAACCTTTTTAGTAATAATCATATCACCAGGCTCAAGCATCGGCCTCATACTGCCTGTTAGAACAGACATAGGGGTGTATCCCATAACTGATGGCAGATGATTGGGATTTTTTCTCACCTGAAGCATAGAATATCCCGTCAATAATACCAGCATTAACAGCAACAGGATTACAATATTACCCATCCATTTTAAGGCAGCTTTGTATATCATCTTGTTCTTTTTCATTTGCCCCTCCATTCTTTCATCATGCTCGTTAGAATTATTCTCCGCTTTTTCCCTAATTATACATATTCTGTTACGCACGTGGACATACCGATTTTTTGTAAATTCTTACGAATTAAAAAGAGAAAAAAAATAGACCTATTCTTTGAAAAGACTAGGTCGGTTGCACCACTCACTCCATATACTCCAGGCGCCCATTTTCAGAGTATATATCTTCATGCCCGTTTTTATTAATTTTTGCTTTGTTACATACTAGGACAAACGTCCTATATATGCACTAATTGTACCTAATATGTTATGTCAATATTTGTATTATCTTCGTGTCGATATCATAATTATTTCGACTTTTAAAGATTTAATACGCCATTTTTCTAAATTTTTCTACATATTTAATGACATTCAATCTTCTCTACTTGGTAATATATTACCCTACCTATTGATTTTCCAACATTCTTAATTATAGAGTCTGTCGAAAAAACTTGTGTTGTTTTCTCATCATATTGCTATTTTTAATATTTCCTAAATTGAGTTCGACATAATAAATTTGATGTCATTTTCCCGGGAAATACTTCGAAAATCATGTCGCTTTTCTCCTGTAGTCAAACTGTAATATTATAATACTGTTACAAGCGTTGGTTCACTTAACTATGTATGATATCCTAATTTTATAGTATCAGCTTTTATATAGCTTTTCTACATTAAATGAAAGAGGAGGTAAGTGTATGCTTAAAAAAAGATATTTTTCTTTAATTATGGTCTTAACACTAGCTGTTATTTTATGTGCATCTACCTTCAATTATAGCTACGGCCAGACTGTAATTAAGGTGGTTGTCGACAACACAGCTTTACAATTCGATGTTTCTCCCATAAATGTCAGTGGCAGAGTTTTAGTTCCCTTTAGAGGTATATCTGAAGCCCTAGGGGCTGAGGTGTCCTGGAACGAGGCTACTCAAACGGTAACTGCCACAAAGGCCGATACCACCATTAAGCTTACTATTGGCAGCAGGACTGCATTGGTTAACAATCGCTCTATGGCTTTGGATGTAGCCCCTCAAATAATCAATAGTCGAACCCTTGTGCCTGTTCGTTTCTTTTCAGAAAGCTTTGGTTCAGAAGTATCCTGGGACGGCAACACTCAAACCGTCTATATTGCCTCTAAAAAGGAGGATTTAAAGCTTTCTCTTAAGGGCATCGCTTTGGGCTCCAGTCTACAGGAGGTAACCAAGGTCTTTGGCAGTCCCAAGAGGATAGATGATAGTGAATACGACTTTAAATGGTACATTTTTCATCAGGATTATAAGAATTATGCTCAGATAGGCATTAAGGATAATCAGGTGGTTGCTATATACAGCAATTACGATCTTTGGGACAGTGTCCTAAATATAGGTACTGAGGAGAAAAAAGCGACTGAGCTTCTGACCACACCCATAGATAGGATTCAGAAGGGCAGTGTCATTTATCTGCTGTCCAAAAATGATGGCTATAGGGTATTTCCTATGGAAAATAGCTTTCTGACTGTATTTTTTGATATTCACAATTCAAATAAAGTTACGGCAATTATGATGGTGGACAAAGGCACCGAGGAGGCTTATCTGCCTAATAAATCATACGCTTCCTCTTTGCAAAGGGTATATGAGCTTCAGGCCTTCGACTTAGCCAATGCAGTGAGGGTCCGGGAGGGATTGCCCCCCTTAACCTGGAGTGATAGTGCCGCCTCAGCCGCGCTAAAGCACAGCAACGATATGGCAGCCAGCTCCTACTACGACCATACGAATCAAAAGGGAGAAGGTCCCTTCGACCGCATGAAAAAGGCGGGCATTAATTATGCAACAGCCGGAGAAAATCTAGCTGCTGGAGAGCAAAATGCGATTTACGCCCATGAGGGTTGGATGCATTCCTTAGGACATAGAGAAATACTGCTGGGGGATTTTAAACGTATGGGGGTAGGTGTGGCATTCGGTGGGCCCTATAGAGTATACTATACTCAGAACTATTTTACCGCTAGATAAGACCATGTTATTGCTTAGCGCTTAACCTAAGCTTTTACTGGGGCGCGGTACTAGTACCTCACCATTAAAAATTGAGGTGAATCCCGAGGATAATTTTTCTGTAGCAAGTCAGAGGAAGCAGGAATACTCAGCAATATTTCTGACGACAACGAAGCCACAGGGAAATTATACCGAGAGTTATCCACATAATTTAAGCGATGCAAGGTACTAGCTGACATAACTAATAAGACAGAGGCTCAATAAGGTCTCTGTCTTTGCATTTAGACTACTATTCTATTCAAAATCCACTATATACAATCCTTCATTTATAGGATCTATCAAATCCAGCATTTCTTCTGAAGGTATTAGCTTAATAATCGGCTTATACAGGTATTGCTTTGGAAGGAATACGATTTCTCCAATCCTGCCGTCATTTAATCGCACCCTCTGACCTATGAAGCAGTTTCCAATTCTCCTAAGAAAAATATACAATATTTTTGTATCCAGCTTATCTATATATTCTGTTTCTAAAATTTTTATTGCCTCAAAGGGTGTCTTCTTTTCCCGATATGGCCTGCCGGAGGTCAAAGCATCATATATGTCTGCAATCGCTACTATTCTAGCAAATAGTGGTATTTTATCTTTCTTAAATCCCATTGGATAGCCGCTGCCATCCATCCTTTCATGGTGAAGTAAAATCGTTTGCTTTATCTTATTATCCAGATTTTCATAGTCCTTTACTAGCTCATAGCTGTATACCACATGCTTTTTACACTCATCCTTTTCATCTGCGGTGAGGGGCCCCTTCTTATTAAGTAGCTCGGGGTCTATCTTCATTTTTCCAATATCCAACAGGATTGCACTGATGGTGAGCTTTTCCAAGTCTTCAGCCTTTAGCCCCAGCCATCGACCTATGGCATAGCTAATTAGAGTTACATTATGACTGTGGGCATAAGTAATATCATCTAGATCCTTAATCTTTTCAATTAATTGAAATACATTAACATTTCCTTTAAAGGCCACCAGAGCCTTTTCTATACTAGAGCTGATATTTTCAGTATTTAGTCCCTCTCCCTTAAGAATTGTTTCAAATTCGCTTTGAAGATTATCCTTTATTTGGGAAAATTCCTCTCTATACTCTGCAATGTATTGCAGCTGTCTGAGGGTTTCATCCTCATCGATGTCCAGCAGGTCAATCCCTAAATCATCGTAGCTTTCATCTCTTTTGATTTTAACAGCCTCTATTTTATGATCCCTGAGATAGTCCTTCATTCTGTCGATTTCTGTTATTTTTGTTCCAGCTATCACTAGAACATTCCCATACCGATTGATGACATCCTCGTCAAATATCATTCCATTCCTCAAATCATCAATAAAAAGCGTCCTTGCCTCTTCCACAGCATAATCGCTCATGAAACATCCTCCCCCTAAAAGGTTATGCGCAATTGCATAAATATTCTTACTATATATATATCGGTAGATTTTGTCGATTTATATAGAGACTTAGGGAAATATTGCATATAATTAAGAAAAAAAGGACCTGAAGCTCAGGTCCAAAAATATTAAATTCCTTAGAGGATCATTTGTTGGTCATAAATAAAGCAATCGCATTTTCTTTTGTTTTATTGGCCACTGATTCATAGGAAGTATCCTTTGCTGCTGCTATGGCCTCCGCCACCAGCTTTACATATGCCGGCTGATTCTGCTTTCCCCTGTGGGGAACAGGCGCCAGATATGGGCTATCGGTTTCTATCAATAACCACTCCAGCGGTATTTCCTTTGCAACCTCATAGGTCTTCTTAGCATTTTTAAAGGTCAGGGGGCCAGCAAGAGATATATATATCCCCTCTTTGATATACTGCTTTGCCAGCTCCAGACTTCCGGAGTAGCAATGCATGACACAGCCGTATTCGCCCGCATTGTTGGCCTTTAGCATATCATAGACCTCTTGATGCGCATCTCTATCATGGATTATCATCGGCAGTTTAAGCTCCTTTGCTAGATGAATCTGCCTTTCAAACCAATACCTTTGCTGCTCTCTGGGTGAATGGTCATAATAGTAATCCAGTCCTATTTCCCCTATGGCTATGACCTTCGGCTCTTGGGTCAATTCACGGAGTCGATTTATAGTTTCCTCCCCCATATCCTTTACATCATGGGGATGAACTCCGACAGCTGCGTATATCATTTCATACTTTTTCGCCAGCGCCACAGCTTTTATCGAAGTTGCCAAATCAGCGCCAGGATTTAATATAAGCTCTACACCATTTGCCCTGGCCTCTTCTAGGATTTGATCTCTATTGGCATCAAACCTGCCATCATCTAAATGTGCATGACTATCAAATAACATTCCCTTAGCCTCCTAGCTCAATTGTGCCCCCGGTATAATTTCACCGTCAACGGTTCCGAGAACCAGCTTATCCTCATGGGAGGCAGCCAAAATCATCCCTTGAGACTCTACCCCTCTAAGCTTTACAGGCTTTAGATTTGCCAACAGTAGTACTGTTTTACCCACCATATCCTCCGGCTTATAATGAGCTGCTATGCCAGATACCACCTGTCTTGTTTCATCTCCAACCTGCAGCTGTAGCACCAACAGCTTATCTGCCTTTGGATGCTTTTCTGCTTTTATTACCTTCGCTGCTCTTATGTCTATCTTATCAAAGTCATCAATTGTGATTTCAGCCTTAGGCTCCACCTTTAAGGCTTCCTTTTCCTCAGGTACGCCATTTATTTTTTTGAAATAATCGGCATTCACCCTTTCCAGCTCCTCAATTTCCTTTTCGGTTTCCAGTCTTGGAAAAAGCACATCCCCTCTTTGTACCTTTATGCCCACTGGCAGCTGTCCGAATAGCGATGCATCCTCCCAGCTGATGCCTTCATCGCCCTTAATCCCCAGCTGAACCCAGATTTTACTTGATGTTGCCTCCATAAAGGGCTTCAATAATATTGAAATTATACGTATACTGTCGGCTAAATGATACATCACTGTGTCTAATCTATCCTTATTGGCCTCATCCTTTGCCAGTATCCAGGGGGTTGTTTCATCTATATATTTATTAACTCTGCGGATTACCTTCCATATCTCCTCCAAAGCCTGATGGAATTGAAGCTTGTCAATGGCATCCTCCACCCTTGCTGCTGCGGATGTAGCAAGTCCTCTTAATTCTTGATCCAGCTCCGTCACTGCCTTAGCCTCTGGAATGATGCCATCGTTGTATTTTTCTATCATACTGATGCTTCGGCTTACTAGGTTACCTAAGTCATTGGACAAATCCGCATTAAACCTGTTGATAAAGATTCTGTTGGTATAGGTGCCGTCATACCCAAAGGTAAATTCCCTCAGCAGGAAGTACTTTAGTGCATCTAAGCCATATCTCTCAATTAATGGTTCAGGATAAACAATATTTCCCTTCGATTTTGACATTTTATCGTCACCAAACATAATCCAGCCATGACCATAAACCAGCTTTGGTAACGGTTCGTCTAAAGCCATCAGCATTGCAGGCCAAATGATGGTATGAAACCTGATGATTTCCTTTGCCATTATATGCACATTAGCCGGCCAGTATTTTTCATATTTTTCTGTATTGTCGGAGCCGTAGCCCAGTCCTGTAATATAGTTTGAAAGCGCATCAATCCAGACATAAATAACATGCTTTGGATCAAAGGGAACGGGAATACCCCAGTTGAAGGTTGTTCTTGAAACGCATAAATCCTCTAGCCCAGGCTTTAAGAAGTTGTTCAGCATTTCATTTCTTCTGGAGTCTGGAAAACAGATTTCCGGATGCTCCTCATAGTATTTTATAAGACGATCCTGATACTTGGATAGCTTGAAGAAATAAGCCTCCTCCTTAGCCAAATGAGCCGGTCGTCCGCAATCGGGACATAAATTGCCCTCCTTCAGCTGTGTATCTGTCCAGAAGGATTCACAGGGGGTACAATACCAGCCTTCATATTCACTTTTATATATATCGCCCTGATCGTATAGCCTTTGAAAAATCCCCTGTACTGCCTTCACATGGTGGTCGTCGGTGGTACGTATAAAGATATCATAGGATATATCCATGCTTTTCCATATTTCCTTTATATCCCTTACAATATCATCCACATATGCCTTAGGGGTCATTCCCTTTGCCTCAGCAGCTTTTTGAATCTTCTCTCCATGCTCGTCGGTACCGGTCAAGAATTGCACATCATACCCTGTAAAGCGCTTGAACCGAGCTAAAACATCGGCGGCAACAGTGGTGTAGGTATGACCGATATGAAGCTTTGCACTGGGATAATAGATGGGGGTTGTAACATAATAGGTGCCTTTATTCATTTTCCTTCCTCCTCTTAATCAATTTTTTATAGTTTTACCGAAAAATATAAATTAAACATCAAAAAACCCTCGTCCCAACAAAGGGACGAGGGTTAACTCGCGATACCACCCTAATTTATCATTGCCTTTCAACAATAAACTCAGTAGATGAAAGCCTTCACCTTGCCCTTCTAACGGAGGCAAATCCGATATGGTCTAAAGGCATCAGCGGTTCAACCATATAGTTCAGGGGCCATCTTCAGTTGATTCCTTCAGCACCGGCTTTCACCTGCCCCGGCTCTCTTTTTGCTGCTATCCTCCACCTACTCTTCCCATCATTACTTTTCATTTAATTAGTATTATACATAATATATGCCAATATACATAAATTGTCAAGGCATATTGGGATTTTTAAATGGGATGTAACATTCAATCTTTTGATTTATTGGAAACCTTAACGGCATTTAGTATTGCCCTCTCCATCGCCTCTGTTGCCAAAAGCCCGATGACATTGATATCTGCCCTTATGCTGCCTGTAGACAGGGCGTAGATTGTATCACCATCCAGCTGTGTGTGTACGGGTCTGATGACTCTGGCATAGGCATTGTGGGTCATTGAAGCCACCTTCTTAGCTTCTGCCTTGGTCAGTTCCGCATTGGTTGCCACTACCCCCAGTGTGGTATTTTCCATAAAGGCCTTTTCCTTCATCCTCGGCATAGTTTTCATAATTTCCAGGGTGTTTAAAAAGCTGCCTTTGTTAAGCCCCATAGCGCCTGCTATGATACTGTTAGCCTCCGGATCAACGATATCGCCAAAGGCATTGACCGCCACTATAGCACCTACCACAATATCCCCCAGCTGTATACTCCAGGTTCCTATGCCACCCGCCATTGCTTTTTCAGCACCGGCTATTTTGCCTACGGTGGCTCCTGTGCCTGCGCCCAAAAGCCCCTGCCTGAATTCCTTAGTACCGGCATTTTCACAAGCCCTATAACCCATAGCCTTATCGGGACGAATCATTGGATTTCCTACACCTAAGTCAAATAAAACTGATGCAGGTACAATAGGGACATGAGCCACCCCCACGTCAAAGCCTATTCCTCTTTCCTCCAAGTACGCCATAACGCCACCTGCAGCATCCAGACCGAAGGCGCTGCCGCCGGTTAACAATATGCCATGCACCCTTTCTACCATGTTTATGGGGTCCAGCAGTGCCGTTTCTCGGCTGCCGGGGGCTCCTCCTCTTATATCCACACCTGCCGTAGCACCATCCTCACATAGTATTACAGTACAGCCGGTTCTAGCCACCATGTCCTCTGCATGTCCAACCTTTATGCCCGGCACATCTACTATACCTCTTTCAGTCATGCTGATCCTCCTTCCTGTTATTTAAGTTTCATTTATCCGACGAAATTGCAAACTACCATAGGAGAGCATATTAGCCCGTGGGGCACTAAGCAGGAAGCTTTTGACTTTGTATAAACCTACTACTCATCTTTATTATGCAATTTCCTCATCTGAAAAACCACCTGCAAATATATACCGAAGCTATGACGGCAGCAATGTGGGAAATCAGGGCAGCGGCAGCAGTGTGCCTGCTCTTCTTTATCCCTACGGCTCCGTAATATACCGCCATCGTAAAAAAAATCGTCTCAGCAGAGCCCATCATGATTGAAGCAACCCTTCCAACAAAGCTGTCAGCGCCGTAATGCTGAAGGATATCCCTCAGAACCGCTAGGGCACCGCTACCGGAAACAGGGCGTATAAAGGCCAATGGCAGCACCTCCGCCGGAATGCCGAGAGGCTTTAACAGAGGTGCAAAAATACCCACCAAAAAATCCATGCCTCCGGATTTTCTCAAAACGCCAATAGCTAAAAATATAGCGATAAGATAGGGCATTATCTTCAGTGCCGTCTTAAAGCCCTCACCTGCCCCCTCTATAAAGGCTTCATATATGTTTACGCCTTTAAAATAGCCATGTATTAGTATAATCGACATCATGGCTGGAATTGCAAAAATAGACAATAAATTTAATAGCCTCATTATATTTTACCCCCCTCCAGCAGCTTGCAAACAGTCACCCCCACAACAGTTGAGACCGTCGTTGCCAATAGGGCAGGTGCTATGATTTCAGCCGGCAGCATTGAGCCTGCATCAGCCCTAAGCTTTAAAACATTTAGCGGTATCAGCTGTATGGAGGACATATTTATGACCAGAAACATGCACATGGCATTGCTGGCGGTTTCCCTTCCCTTATTCAGGCTTTGAAGCTCCTCCATTGCCTTGAGGCCCAGCGCGGTTGCTGAATTTCCTGCACCAAACATATTGGCCACCATATTCATCATTATGGCGCTTACAGCTGGGTGGTTTTCCGGTACTGAAGGAAATAGCAATTTGGTTACCGGTCGCATAAGGGCTGATAGACTGTTTATGAGGCCTGATTTTTTCGCCACGTTCATTAGCCCCAGCCAGACCGACATGATGCCTGTTAGTCCAATTGCAAACACCACTGCCTCTTGAGCATCCTGAAGAATTACTTCATTGACAATATCAATATTTCCTGTATATAGTGCTGCCATTATTCCGAAAATAATCATAAAGAACCATACCTTACTCATTAAAACCCCACCCCTTCAGGTAAACTTAAAGCCTTTATTTAGTACCTTGACAACCTTAATTCTTAGTTTAGTAACGGTTGGATTTTCCTCGCTGCTATTCCTAATTTTAAAGTTGTCGATGTACTAGTATAACTATTAAGCTTTCCGGGGGATTATGATAGTTGAAAACAGTCTTTTTATTTAGAAGTGGTTTATTGACTAATTATTTGTTATAATTATTTAAATCAACAATTTTCTTGTTTGGAAAGGGATTGTCTAATGAAAAATCATACTTTATTAACGGATTTTTATCAATTGACCATGATGAATGGCTATTTGAAAAATAATGTTCATAATGACATTGTAGTTTTCGACTTATTTTTCAGAAAGAACCCGTCTGAAAATAGCTATACCATAATATGTGGGCTTGAGCAGGTTATTAATTATATTGAAAACCTTCAGTTTTCAGAGGAGGATATCGACTATCTGAGGAGCTTAAACAGCTTTGACGAGGAATTCTTTCAGGTTTTAAGGGAATTCAAGTTTACAGGCGATATTTATAGTGTGCCTGAAGGCTCTGTTATGTTCCCCTATGAACCTATATTAAGAATTAAGGCCACCTGCTTTGAGGCACAGCTTATTGAAACCGCCTTGCTGAATATGATAAACTTTCAATCCCTGATTGCCACCAAGGCCGCGCGGGTATGTACTGCTGCAAAGGGAGACCCTGTTTTAGAATTCGGATTAAGACGGGCACAGGGCCCAGATGCAGCAATATACGGAGCCAGAGCCGCCTATATCGGGGGCTGTGCAGGAACCTCAAACGTTTTGGCGGGTAAAATGTTCAATATACCGGTTTCAGGCACTCAGGCCCATAGCTGGATTCAAAAATTCGACTCTGAGCTGGAGGCCTTCAGAGCCTATGCCAAGATTTATCCTCATAATTGCCTGCTGCTGGTGGATACCTATGATACCCTAAAAAGTGGAGTCCCCAATGCTATAACGATTTTTCAGGAGCTTAGGGAACAGGGCTACACCCCTGCCGGCATAAGAATTGATTCCGGAGATATTGCCTATTTGTCCAAGGAGGCCAGAAGGCTGCTGAATGCAGCAGGTTTTCCTGAAGTAAAGATAGTAGCCTCCAGTGATCTTGACGAGGATGTCATAAACAGCTTAAAGATACAGGAAGCCGCCGTTGATTCCTGGGGCGTAGGGACAAACCTGATCACCTCCAAGGGTTGTCCAGCATTGGGCGGTGTCTATAAGCTTGCTGCAGTAGAGGAAAATGGTGGACTGGTGCCCAAAATAAAGATTTCAGAAAATCCTGAAAAAATAACCAACCCTGGATACAAAAAGGTGGTTCGAATATATGACAACAGTGGTGAATTTGCGCTGGCGGATGTCATAATGCTGGAGGATGAGGTTATTGACACCAATAAGCCCTATACAATCTTTCATCCGATCTATACCTGGAAGAAGAAAACCTTTGTTCACTATAGTGTTAGGGAACTGTTGGTGCCTATCTTTTTAGGTGGTGAACTGGTATACGAAAGAAAGTCAACTAATGAAATCCGGGAGTATGCCAAAGCAGAATTGGCTACCCTATGGCCAGAGTATAAAAGATTGAACAGACCTCAGCTATACAAGGTAGATTTATCTGAAAAGCTTTGGCGACTAAAGGATAGTATGGTTAATTCAATACGTAATGAATAGAAAAAGCAAGCGGCTCACCGCTTGCTTTATTTGCTTTCCTCCAATAGCGCCTTAACATAGTTGAGCACATTTTCCTTGGATTCAGATATCTGTCCAAAATATATAGCCTTTCTGATTTCCTCCAGCAGCTGACCAACCCTTTGACCCTCTGCTATATTGAAGGTCTCCATAAGCTCATTTCCGGTTATGATGCTGCTTAATTTCTCTATAGGTCTAAATCTCGTCAAATAATTATTGGCTATATACTCAATATGAACCTTGAACATGCCCATCTCCTCATTAGGGTCCAGTAGTTTTCTGGTGGCAATAATGTCTGCCAGCGATATCAGAAGAATGTCCAGGGTTTCCTCCTGCATATCATTAAAGGTCTTGTATAAGGCTCTACCGCTGACATCATTGGTCTTATAGAGCACTAGCGGTATCATGTGAAGGGCTACATATTTATATAGTATATCCCTTTCTCTGGTGCTGAGCCTTAGTCGTTCAGCATAATCCCTTACGATTTCTGCTCCCGTTATTTCATGTCCTCTAAAGCGAGTTCTGCCCTTGTTGTCTACTCTCTTGGCCGAAGGCTTTCCTATATCATGGAATAATGCCCCCAGCTTCAAAAGCTCCAGCCTTGTACGATCTGCAGCTATTATTTCGGAGGTATGCCGCTCATAGGCTTCACGGATATGATCCTCGAAAAAGTCCTTAGCATAAATTACACTTTCTGCCAGCTTCATGGTATATATGGAGTGTGTCCAGCAATCAACCACATGGTATTTGCATTCACCGACATCCTTCATTACCTCAAGGTCGGGGAAAATCTGATTTAGCAGCCCTAGCTTAGCTTCCATATAGCTTAGATAGAAGTAGCTGTTGTCCTTCTTCAATATAGCAAAAAGCTCAGGCGTTATCCTTTCTCCCGCTACCGTTTTCAGCAGCTCAGCATGCTTATTTATAAGCTGAATTGTCTCCTCATCTATTTCAAACTCCAGCTCCGCCATAAGCCTAGCCGCCCTCATCAGCCTTGCGGGGTCCTCCATAAAGACCTCCGGACTGATATGCCTTATAAGCTTCTGTTTTATGTGCTGTCTGCCATCAAAGGGGTCAATAAGCTTGTTATGCTGTAAAGGCCATTCATTTACTATATCATATGCCATAGCATTGATGGTAAAGTCTCTGAAGGCTAAGTCCTGTTGGATTACCTCACCTCGCATTTTAGCAATATCTATTGTTAGTCCTGTTTTTAAAACAATACGATAAATCTCATGCTGCTTATCCAGCTCCACCAAAGCACCCTCCAGTTGACCTTGAAGCTTAACTGCAAATGCTTTAGCTCCACTGGCAACAACAAGGTCCAAATCCTTTACCTCACGATTTAATAATATGTCCCGTAAACTACCACCCACAAGGTAAACTTCGGTTTTTAAATTTTCCTTCAGCTGAAGTATACAGGTAATGATCGCCTTCATTGATATCCTCTCCTTAGAAGCTTATACTGTCTGCTGCCTTGTTTCATCTAAAAAATAGATAGGTCTGAGTAAAATTTTAACATTAAGCACTTCACCCTATATTTCGACAAATCATATTTATTAATTAAAATTATACCCTTATAATATACACTATAAAAATATTTTTTAAAAGCGATGATAATTATTTGTCAAAGCCAACTGTTTTTAAGAATTATTTAGTATTTCCAAAGCCTTGAGATGGATATTTTTTGCATGAATTTTTATTCGAAATATATACATATTTTGTTGACTTTTTATTACATTTTTGGTACTATTTAATTAATGGATGTCGAAATTTGTAGCATAATATAGCAAATCATAGGATATATTGTCGAAATTCGACATAAGTGGTTTATAGAATTGATAAAAGGGGGGAATTTTAATTGAAATCTACAGGTATTGTTAGAAAGGTTGACGAGCTGGGCAGAATTGTTCTACCAATTGAGCTTCGTCGTACTCTCAATATTGAAGAAAAGGATGCCTTGGAAATATATGTTGATGGCGAAAGCATAATTCTAAAGAAATATGAGCCAGCATGTATATTTTGCGGTAATGCAAAGGATGTTACTGTTTTCAAAAACAAAAACATCTGCTTAAGCTGTGTAAGCCAGATTAAATAGTCTTTCTCCATTAATAGAGCCTTATATAGGCTCTATTTTTTTGTCTAGGAAATTATATTTTTCAATCTATTAGACATGTGGATTGAGGTCTAATGCCTCGTTATAGACCTCGCGCTTCGGAAGGCCCCGAAGCCTTGCCACCTCTTTAATAGCTTCCTTTTTATCCAGTCCCTTTGCCATCAACTCAATTAAATGTGCCTTAACTGTCACTTCTCTGTTAAAGCTTTCCTGTGGGGCAGCCCCTTCTTCTGCACCTTCACATATGATTACAAATTCCCCTTTTGGCGTATTCTCATTGAAATGCTGAATAACCTCCTCAAGGCTTCCTCTTACGATTTCCTCATATTTTTTAGTCAGCTCTCGGGCAATCGCAAGTTTTCTGTTGCCCATATGCTGAAGCAGGTCCTTTAAGGTATCCGTCAGTCTATGGGGCGCCTCATATAAAATAATAGTACGGTCCTCATTTTTTATACGCTCTAATCTTTCCCGACGTTTTTTCTTATCTCTATCCAGAAAGCCCTCAAAAACGAATCTTTCCGTGCTGATGCCTGAAGCCACCAGTGCCAATATGCCTGCTGTAGCACCGGGTAAGACCTCTACATCGATATCATTTTCTATGCAAAGGGCTACCAGGTCTTCACCAGGGTCGGAAATACCAGGCATTCCTGCATCCGATACCAGGGCAATATGCTTGCCCTCCAGAAGCTCCTTTAATAAAGCCTCCCCCTTATGATGCCTATTATGCTGGTGATAGCTGGTGAGGGGTTTGCTAATCTCATAATGATTTAAGAGCTTTATCGTATGTCTGGTGTCCTCCGCTGCTATCAAATCTACTTCCCTTAGGACTCTTAGTACCCTTAAGGTAATATCCTCAAGATTTCCTATCGGTGTGGGACAGATCAATAATTTTCCGTTACTCAGCTGAATCATCTCCTATCTCTAAGGAAGCTTTATTGTAGATTTCCAGCACCTTTTCCGTATAATTGCCGTCTTGGTCATATATCACAATGGGATCTAAAAACAACAGCTCCGGCTGGGCTGATTTTCTGAATTCTATCAGCAGTAAATTTGGCTTTTTATTATAGCCGGATTGTATAAATTGAATTTTTTTAGGCTCCAGCTTATAGCTTCTGCCTAAGCACATAATATCTGCCAAGCGCTGGGGTCTATGAACCATAAACAAGCTGCCTCTAAACTTCAGTAGCCTTGAAGCCGCCTTCATTACATCCTCCAGCGTGCACATTACCTCATGTCGGGATATGGCCTTGTTATCATTAGGATTAATCAGCCCCTCTGCATGCATATAGGGGGGATTTACGGTTACGGCATCATACTGATTGGCCTCCAGTGCAATCTGTGCCTGCCGTAGGTCCATATTTAAAACCTTAATCCTATTTTCCATATGATTTAGTTTTACGCTTCTGGCGGCCATCTCTGCCATTCTTTCCTGTATTTCAACTGCTACAATTTGTGAAGAGGGATTTTTTCCCGCCACTAAAATTGGTATTATGCCTGTCCCTGTTCCAAGATCCACTACCCTGGAATTCTTTTTAAGCACTGTGAAATTTGCCAATAAAACCGCATCTATGCCAAAGCAAAAACAATTGGGGTCCTGTATTATTTTCAATCCATTTATCTGCAGATCGTCTATTCTCTCTCCTGGGTATACTAACTCTTCCATAAAAGACTACTAGCTCCTTTAATTGCGTGTTTTTCTCATTTATTATAACACTTTTACTGGGTTTAAAACATGAAAAAGAAAAACCCTTATGGATTTTTATTTCCTATAAGGGTCTTATGGCACTTACTATTTTATTTGCTGCCTATGGCGACTACCACACCATCCATGATATAGACCACCGCCTGCATGCCCACAGGAACGGCTGAAAGCTGGAAGTCACTGCTGACATTATAGGTTTTAATCTCATTGCCAGCCTTAAGCTTTATCGTGTATTTATCCATGTCCTTCGCCACCAGCTGTCCTTCAACTGTTGTTAGAAGGTTATTGACCGCCAGCTCAATTATCTGCCCGTTTTTCACCTTAACATCAACATTCATATCTGCCTTAAGATCACTGATGCTCTTAGTTGTTCCCTCGATCTTTATTACTGCGTTGCTGGCTAGTGTATAAAGCTCCTCCATATTGCCATAGGTTAGGATTATCTCCTTAGTGCTGGTATTAACTGATTTAATAACTGCCTTAATTTCTGTTATAGCTGTTGATGTGGCATAGAGGGTTTTTATATCCATACCATTCACATACAGCTCCACTGCCATGTCGGCGGTAAGTCCGTTGAAGGACTTTAATTGATTGTCTATATAAATTTTAGAATCATTTTTTACATAATATAGCTGATATTCGTTCCCCTTCTCAACAACGATCGTTTTATTGCTGCTGTCCAGAGAGTGGATTACCCCTGCTACCTTAGTATTTTCTGTCGTGGTAACCTCTACCCCCACCACCTTTTTATCCTCTATTCTCACCTTTGCCGCCATATTTACCGCCAAGCTGTCAAAAGCTCTTACTTCACCGTTTATTTTTATAACAGTGTTATTCTCCAGCCTTATTTCCCTTAGCTTTGTGCTGCCTGCAACCTGTAAATACAACCCTCTGCCCTTTTTATCGATGGATTTAATCGTTCCCGTTATCTCCTCCACCACCTTACGGCTTTCCTGTAATACTTTAATTTCGGTAATTGTATTTTGCCTATCTAGCTTTAAATAGACCTTATCGCTTACCTTTAGGTCCTTTAATTCAATACCTTTGCTGTCCAGCTTGATTTTGGCATCCTTGGCTACCAATAAGCTTAAAAGAGCTGTTCCGTCCTGTATTGTAATTCTTCTGTTGGCAGCATCCAGTTCCTTTATCTCCGTCTGATAGCTTCTGTTGTAATCTATGTTCATGAACCTTTTAAGGATGCCATAGGGAAGTGTCCCCTTTTTTTCATGACCGGGTGGATTAAAGGCCATTGCACTGCTGGCAGCCATGCTGAAAACCATAATTATTACCAGCATTCCTACAATTTTTCTTTTCATACAAAAATTCCTCCTATCATTTTATTTACCATATCTTACGTCCATAGAAAAGCTTTTAGGGATAGCAATTGAAAATGTAATGGTATTGAAATATTTGCCTATATCCTATATAACCTTAGACGTAGTCAGCTTACATTTGTTTCATTTTATGATGCCACAGGAGCTTATATATGTGATATTCCAATGACAATATGATGACGGAATATTACAAGAAAGCAAAGAGAGATGATCTTTTCTCGATAGAATCAAGATGAATCACCTCTCTAATATTAAGCTTAGTCCCTTGATAACGCTATATATCCTTTACATTCAAAACCCTCATGGCATTCAGCACCGCTATTAGCGCTACTCCAACATCTGCAAATACTGCTTCCCACATGGTTGCCAGTCCTCCTGCCCCTAGAACCAGCACGATAGCCTTAACCCCAAAGGCAAAGATGATATTTTGCCATACAATCCGATTGGTTTTCTTTGCGATGCCAATAGCAGAGGTCAGCTTTATAGGCTCATCCTTCATTAGCACCACATCAGCAGCCTCTATTGCCGCATCTGATCCCAGACCCCCCATTGCCACACCGATGTCAGCTCTAGCCAATACCGGTGCATCGTTTATGCCATCTCCCACGAAAATCAGCTTTTTCTTCGGTCCTCTCTTCTGCTCTATCATTTCCACCATGTCAACCTTTTGATCCGGCAGAAGCTCCGGATATACCTCTGTAATTCCCAGCTCATCCGCCACCTGAAGGGCCACCGCTTTATTGTCACCCGTCAGCATTGCGATATGCTTAACCCCTATTTTTCTTAGGGCCTGAATGGTTTCCTTGGCGTCTGCTTTTAATTCATCCGCTATAACGATATAGCCAGAATAGCTGCCATCTATTGCAACATACAGAACCGTTCCAGCTGTTGAGGGTGCTTTGTAGGCAATTCCTTCTCTATCCATCAGCTTCCCATTACCAGCAATTACTTTTCTGCCCTTTATTGTAGCCATAACACCATGACCCATAAGCTCCTGATAGCCTTCAATCTGATCCTTTTCAACTTCCTTTGAGTAAGCCTTCAAAAGGGAAAGGGCAATTGGATGGTTGGAATAGGCTTCGGCATAGGCCGCATATTCCAAAAGTGCTTCTGAGGTCATATTAACAGGCGCTACCTCCTTCACCTTGAAAATACCCTTTGTCAGTGTCCCTGTCTTATCAAAAACAACTGTGTCTACATTATTTAAGCCCTCCAAATAATTACCGCCCTTAATTAAAATACCTTTTCTGGAGGCTCCTCCTATACCACCGAAGAAACCAAGGGGAATAGATACCACCAAGGCGCAGGGGCAGGATACGACTAAAAATACCAGGGCTCTGTAAAGCCAATCATTAAAGACCGCCCCCTCTATAACCAACGGTGGTATGATGGCCATTGCTGCTGCAGTCATAACCACCACTGGCGTATAGTATCTAGCAAATTTTGTTATAAACTTCTCTGTCGGTGCCTTTTTGCTGCTGGCCTTTTCCACCATTTCAAGTATTCTTGCCACTGTAGATTCTCCAAAGCCCTTTTGCACCTCTATGGTTAATAACCCACCCTTATTGATAAAGCCTGCCAATACCGAGCTGCCCACCTCAACATCCCTTGGTATGGATTCTCCGGTTAGAGCGGAGGTGTCTACTGTTGAAAAACCCTCAAGGACAACACCATCCAGAGGAACTTTTTCTCCGGGCTTGACAATGATATACTGACCGACCTTTATCTCCTCTGGTTTTACTTTCTTTTCTTCAGACCCTACCTTCAGATTGGCATAATCAGGTCTGATGTCCATTAAAGCACCAATGGATTTTCTTGAACGGTTAACCGCCAATTCCTGAAAAAATTCACCGACTTGGTAAAAGAGCATAACTGCAACTCCTTCTGGAAACTCTCCAATTGCAAAGGCGCCTATTGTTGCAATAGCCATCAAAAAGTTTTCATCAAAGACTTGACCCCTCAAGATATTTTTGCCAGCCCTTAAAAGCACCTCTCCACCAATTAATAGGTAGCTGATAAAATACATCCCAAATTCTATTTTATCATCCAGCTTTAATATGATGGCTGCGAAAAAGAGGGCAGCCCCTATACCCAGCTTAATCAGCTCACCTTTATTTGAGTAGTCCGTATGACTATGGTCATGACCCTCATCATGCTGATGGTCATTCTCGTGATGGTGACCTTCATCGCCATGATTGTGGCAGCTTTCATTATGGGCCTCCTGATGAGGCTCTTGCAGCCTGTTCTTTACAACTACCTCTGGCTCCAGCTTCTTAACTATGCCTTCCACCGCTTTGATTAACTCAGCCATATCGGTTTCCGCCTCAGCTTCAATGTATAGCACCCGATTGACTATGTTTAACGCAGCATTGTCTACATTCTTTAAATCATTGACCCTTGCCTCTATTTTTGCTGCACACCCGGCGCAGCATAACCCCTCTAAAAGCAATTCCACCTTTTCAGCACTCATCTAAATCTCCCCTTTTTTTCGCAGCTTACTTGTGGGCTAAATGCTCAAAGCCCTGCTGGAATATATTTTTAACATGCTCGTCATCTAGTGAATAATAAACAACCTTCCCTTCCTTTTTAAACTTTACAAGCCGGGCCTGCTTTAGGACCCTTAGCTGATGGGAAATAGCCGATTGATTCATTCCCAAAAGAGCTGCTATATCGCATACACACATTTCCTCCTGCAGAAGGGCATATAAAATCTTCACCCTGGTGCTATCCCCTAAAACCTTAAAGAGATCAGCTACATCGTATAGCGTTTCTTCTTGGGGCATTTCACTTCTGACTCTTTCGATGACATCCTCATGGATAATATTGCAGCCACAGGTCTCTATTTGCGCTTTCTTCATATCATCACTCCTCTGAATATATGAACATGTATTCATATGTTATATATTTAATATATGCCTTTTTCTTTAGCTTTGCAATACTTTTTTTTGCAAAACAAAAAAATCCCGGTTAAGGGATTTTTATGACTGAAAAATCGGATATACGTAGTTTTATAAATCTTCGGGTTTGTTTTCGGCATCAAAATCTCCTATTATGGGATTTTTTTATTGATGCCTCTATTATTTTTAACCCTGCCACCATTACTATTATTGTTGCCGTTGCCATCATTGCTGTTATTATTTTTATTATTATTTTTATTACCTTTGTTGTTGTTATTATTGTTGTTATTGTTGTTGTTATTGTTGTTATTATTGTTGTTGTTATCCTTTTTGCTATTGTAGGTATTGTTCCTGTTATTGTTCTTATCTTTATTGTCGCTGCTAATGCTATTACCTCTGCCATTACTATTTTGCTTATTATCCCTTACTCCCCAATTGTTTCTGGAGAAAGGATTATCCCTTACCAGAGGGCTTTTGGCTTCTGTAGCCTTGCCACCGGCCTTCTCCTTTGCTCTTTCTCTAGAGGTCTTTTCCTCCTCCTTGGTCGACTTCTTTTCCTCTTTTTTCTGCTGTTTCTGATCCTTTATGCTTTGCTTTTCAAGAGCCTCATTTACCAGCTCCTTTACTCCCCTTCCCTTAGCCACATTGTAGTCCACAGTGCTATTATCCTTTTCCTGTAATTGCTTTATTATTTCCATTCTGCCGACTGATAGCTGTTCCTCCTTGGCCTTCTCAAGGGTCTCTTTATCGGAGGTGACTGTATATAAATGTATTGTCTTACCGGAAATCTCCCTTGCCTCTATAGTATCCTTCAGCTCCGAAAGAAGACTCTCCATGCCCTGAAGTCCTTTTTCACTTTCCCCCAAGACCACTGAGGCCACCAGTACATAGCCCTCCTCATCAGGCATAAATCCCTTTAGGGCTGCAAGCTGGATAACTTTATCTATAGCCTCAACCGGCGTTTTTTTAACCAGCTGCTTTAAAGGCAGCTGCCTGGCCTCCGAATTCAGTGCCCTTACTGCTATTACACGGTTATCGTAGAGACTTAGCTCTATGCTGGGATTGATGTCAATTGTCAGTATTGCAGTTGCCTGTACGCCTGCTTGCCATCCCTTGAGGAATGTAAAGGTTGAGAGGATCAATAATACTACTGCAGCAGCTGCAGCAATATAGCTACGGTAGCTTCTCCTTTTTTTACATATTACATCTCCTGAGGAAAACACAACCGCCATGCCCTCCTTAGCATCATCTTGTCTCACTATCTCCTTAAATTGGCAGTCGGAGGTCATTACCATCATAGAGGCTTCTCTTATCTCTAATACACATCCTCTTTCCTCCACCCTAAGCCCCCCTTTCAATTTCAGAGATATAGTACTTCATGGTGTCTAAATTGCTGTCCAGTATTAACACAATCGCAATTATAAACTTCCTGCTTCTTTGTAAAATTTTATTGGATACCTTCAGCTGGGCTGTTAGCTCACTTGAAGGTAAATTTCGTGTTCTGAGGAGCCTTTCCCTTAGCTCTTCACTTTCGAAAATATGTCTTGCAATTTTTATGGCCACAAGCCTTGTATCCATATGCTTTGGGGATTCACTGACTAAATCCTCCAGGGTTACATTAAATCCAGCCATTCGTTTAACAAGAAGCTTAATATCCTCCTTAGCCTCCAATCTGCCTTCAAAGCTCTCCACTGCCACAGTCCCCGACTGCTCCTCCGACCCTTCATTACCGCTGAAGGAGTTTAAAACTACATTTGAGCTTCTATTTTCCTTCCTCAGCTCATCAATAATTCTGCTTTTAATAACCATTGAAGCAAAGCTGAGAAAGCTGCCTCTAGCTGGATTGTATTTGTCAATGGCCTCATTGAAGGCAATGAGGCTAATGCTGTATATGTCATTATTTTCTATTTCAATATATTTATTCAACTGCTGACTTGCAGTCTTTTGAATATATGGTATGTATTCCTTAATGAGATTGTTTCTTTCTTCCTCATTACCTCTCTGTATATCCTTAATCCTATCCTCGAGGGTTTGCTTTTTTTGAAAAAATCTAAGGAGTCTGGTCACCATTACACCTCCTACTATATTATTCGTAATAGAATAATTTATTGGGTCTATAAGCTAAAGAATTTTATCTTTATACAAAAAATCCCAGCATTCAATAGCTGTGGCCTAATATGCGCATATGCTTATATGCTACATATTAGGCTTGCTATGGCAGCTGGGTGCTCTAGTTGCTAATTATAAAAGGCAGCCTTTATCTCCTCTATTATTTGTTCCTCAGTCATTGGCGTAGTAACAGATTTCACCACATTGCCCTCGTCGTCTATAAAATATGTGGTAGGGTAGCTGCTGATATAATAAGCTGAGTTTACTTCAGAATTTTCATCTATCAGCATTTCTATAGCATCATTTCTGTCCTTGATAAAGCTCACAATTCCTTGATTATCCAATATATCAAAGGCAGAGGAATGAATGCCAATAATTGCTATGTCGTCCTTATATTGCTGCTTTACTTGATTCAAAGCGTCGATCTGGCTGATTGCCTCTGGACTCCAGGTAACCCAGAAAACAAGGATTACGGGCTTGCCTTTATATTGCTTTAGGCTCACTGCCACACCCTCTTCATTTTTTAGCTGGATGGGAATAGCGGTATTCCCGGGATATACCCCAACAGGATTGTTTTCTTCAGGGTCCTCTGGTGTTTCTGTGTCTGGCTTTTCATTTTCTTCCTTTTCGCCACCATTATTTTCCTCCACCACAGGAGGCTCTTCTTCAGGGTTCTCGGCTTTTCTTTTACAGCCAATTCCCATGGTTACCAGCATACCAAAGACTAATATCAACGCAATCCACTTTTTATTATTTATCATAAGCTCACCCCATGGTCATAGTTTTTATGGTTTTTTTCACAACTAATTATATCAGATTTTTATCTTTAAAACTCCTGGAAAGTATAAAGCATGTATAGTTATTATTTCCCATAAACTAAAGCATAGCGAAAGTTGTCACGGGGGACGGTTCTGACGACAACGTTGTTGTCAGAACCGTCTCCCGTGACAACATATATAAAGGACCCCTAAGGGTCCTATCTACCTTTCCTCCAAAGCCTTTAGTTCCTTAACTAAATCCGCAGGCAAGCTATTGTCCTGCTTGTGCTTTGTGTCTTCCTTTATTCTGGTTACATCTGAAATGTGATATACTCTAATTTCCTCAGCGTTTTCCTGCTTATTCTTCATCTTTATCTTTACCTGCTCCAGCAGCACATTTGACTCTACCACTGTGCCCTCGCCGTCGATTGTCTGAACAATAGCACCAATACCCGGTATTTTGTCTATGATTTGCTGATAAAGATTATGCTCGTATTTCAAGCAGCAGAATAGCCTTCCACAAATTCCGGAAATCTTTGCAGGGTTAAGAGAAAGACTTTGATCCTTTGCCATCTTTATGGATACCGGCTCAAAATCGCCAAGCCAAGAGGAGCAGCATAGGGACTTTCCACAGGGACCTATGCCGCCTATCATCTTGGCTTCATCCCTGACACCTATTTGCCGCAGCTCAATTCTGGTTTTAAATATTGCCGCCAAGTCCTTAACTAATTCTCTAAAATCCACCCGTCCGTCAGCTGTAAAATAGAAAATAACCTTGTTGTTGTCGAAGGTATATTCCACATCTATAAGCTTCATTTCAAGGGCATGCTCCTTGATCTTGTCTAAACAAATTTCAAGGGCATCCTTTTCCTTTTGCTGATTTTCATAATGTCTTAGCTTATCCTCTTCAGTTACAACCCGAATAACCTTTTTTAAGGGTGCAACGATATCCGATTCCGCCACCTCTTTGGGGCCCACCACAACCTCGCCAAACTCAATACCTCTGGCGGTTTCTACTATAACAAAGTCTCCCTTTATGGTTTCAACACCCTCCGGGTCAAAATAATATATCTTACCCGCCTTTTTAAAGCGGACTCCCACTACTGTTACCATGATAATACCTCCTGAATGTTTAAGAGCATCACTTCTAAGTTTAATTGATGATTGACATTGCTTCGCGTATTGCCTTTATTCTTTTCTATTATGAGGATGATTTCCTTGCTTTTATGTGAATTTATTTTATTGGCTTGAAGCTTAATTTCTTCTATTTTATCACAATTCATAATAAAATCAACCTGCCGGGTTTCTCTATAAATTAATATATCACGATACCAGCTCAGGAATATGTCAAACACATCCTCCAAAAGCGCCTTCTCTTCATTCAGTAGGCTGACCCTTTCCAACAGATTTATAATTTTGCCTCCCAAAAGCTCTTTTGTTATATCTATAATTATATCCCTTTTTTTTCTAAATTCTTCATCTTTAAGAATTCTTAAGGCCCTGCCTATGACGCCATTGGAAAAGGAGGCTACAACCTTGCTTTCCTCAAGGCTTAATCCCTCGACGCTTATAAGATATTCCGCAACCTCCTCCTGTTTTGCAGGAACCAGCTTAAGGAGCTGGCATCTGGAGATTATTGTTGGCAGAAGACTGGAGGCATTATTTGTTAACAGAATTATTGTGGCATATGAAGGAGGCTCCTCAAGGGTTTTCAGTAATGCATTTTGCGCCTGTATCGTCATTGCTTCAGCATTATTTATTATAAATACCTTTTTTGTGCCCTCATAGGGCTTTAGTTGAATTTCTTTTTGCAGCTCCCTTATGGTCTCTATCTTTATGACGCTCTCCTCATCAATCCGCTTGATCTCAGAATGATTGCCATGCACTGCCTTTACACAGCTGGGACAGCTGCCGCAGGGTCTGCTTTCCTTTGCACTGCAGCAAATTCCCATAGCAAGCTGAAGGGCCAGCTTTCCCTTACCAATTCCCCTTTGACCCTCCATCAAAAATGCATGGGGTATACGGTTTGTAGTTAGTAAATGCCGGAGTAGCGCAATAGTTCTTCCTTGCCCTACGATATGTTCAAATGCCATTAATTAAACCACCAATCCTACAGCTTAACGTATTTTTCAATATCTATAACAAAAACCGTTGCCCCGCCCACCTTTACATCTATCGGATATGGAATAAATACCCCTGAGGCACCGGCCACCGGTGTTGGAGATGTAGCAATTTGATCTCTTGATTCACAGTTATTTCTTATAATTTCTATTACCTTGTCAACCTCGTTATCCTCCACACCTATCAGTAGCGTGGTGTTCCCTGCCCTTAAAAATCCTCCTGTAGTAGCCAGCTTTGTCACCCTCAAATGGTTGGCAGTCAGCTCCTCTAATAATGCATGAACGTCATCATCATGTACAATTGAAATAACCAGCTTCATTTTCTACATACCTCCTTTTAATAGTTTTTCCAGTAACTGCTCTACATCCCCTCGTATTTCTTCAATAACTCTATTGGCCTTAATTACCTTTATTCTTTCGGCATACATATTGGCCAGCTCCATATAGGCAGAATGTGCCTTCACATGAAAATCTAAGGTCTCCCGCTCCAGTCTGTCACCCTCTTCTCCAATATTTATCCGCTGAAGGCTCATTTGCGGCTCAATATCGAATAATATCGTTAAATCCGGAGTCAAGCAGGATGTGGCGAAGTCATTGATGCTTTTTATTGCCTCGTAGCCCAAGCCTCTGCCGCTCCCCTGATAGACCATACTGGAGTCCACATATCGATCACATAAAACTATTTTTCCCTCATTTAAAGCAGGACGTATAACCTCTTTTACATGCTGTGCTCTGGAGGCTGCATAAAGCAAAGCCTCTGTGATGTCACTCATTTCCTGATAGTCATTATTCAGTACCAATTCCCGTATCTTCTCACCTATTGCCGTACCACCGGGTTCTCTGGTATGCAGTACGGAATGGCCCCGTGCTTCAAAAAAGTCCTTCATGTATTTAATTTGTGTAGACTTACCTGAGCCATCCATGCCTTCAATCGATATAAATATTCCCTTCATACAATCACCTCGTTGCGATATTTGCCGATTAATCCAGAACAGCCACAGTTTCACAGGTTTCATCCTTCAAACCAATGATCTCCATTCCTTCCTTAAGCATTATCTTTATATATTGTACTATCTCATGGTTTATAACCTCACCGGGTACAAGCAAGGGTATCCCCGGTGGATAGGGTATGACATATTCTCCACTTACACAGCCTTCGCTTTCCTCCAGCGGAATTTGCCGCTTCGGCATGTATACTGCCTGCCGCGGACTGTAGGCAGCCTCCGGCACTCTAAAGGTGAAGGGTGGAAGGTCTTTAAGCTTCGTATTGCCGGGGATCTTTGAAATGGCCTCCATTGCCCTTAGCAGCCGGTCAAAATCTCCTCGGATATTACCAATGGTGGCTATGGCTAATGTACCGTAAAAATTTGATAGCTCCATCTGTATGGCATATTCCTCCCGTAGGCGTTTATCCAGCTGATAGCCTGTGATGTTTTTGTGCTGCAGGCTGAGCCACAGCTTTGTGGGGTCTATGGCATATATGCCGCCATGTCCGACAGTATGCTTATGGGTACAGAGTATGCCTTGCTTGTTGGCTTTAAAATTAAAGTCTTCAACTAGCTCCAATAGGCTCTCCATTAAATACTTTCCCTGAGTATCATAAATCATCAGAGCTAAATCCAGAGATGCCATTAATAAATACGAGGGACTGCTGCTCTGATGGAGCTTAAGCATAAACCTTAGCTTTTCCCTGTCTATCCTTGAGCCCTGTATATGCAGCATGGCACTTTGAGTAAAGGCAGGCAGGGTTTTATGTGTGCTCTGTACCACAGCATCGGCGCCACAGTCCAATGCCGTCGGAGGCAGCTTATCACTTAATCCCAGGTGGGCCCCGTGGGCTTCGTCCACCAATAATATTTTATCATATTTATGCACTGTCTCTGCAATTTTTTTTAGATCGCAGGCCACCCCATGGTAGGTTGGATAGGTTATTATCACTGCCTTTGCTTCGGGATGCGCCTTTAAAGCCGCCTCCACCTTGTCAGGGGTAATACCCAAGGCAAAGCCCTGATGAATGTCCATTTCCGGGTTGATAAATATGGGACTGCAATTCCCCAGTATCATGGCATTGATCACCGATTGATGGCAGTTTCTATTGACAATGAGCATGTCCCCGGGGCTTGTTGCCGCCATGATCATGCTGTAAATACCGGCTGTGCTACCGTTCACCAGAAAAAAGGTTTCTTCACAATTGAAGACCTCACTTGCCTTTAGCTGCGCCTTTTTTATAATCTCCTTTGGGTTGTGGAGATTGTCGGTGCCCGGTATCTCAGTGGTATCCAGATAAGGCAGCATTTCTTTAAAATTTTTATAGTTGAACCGATCAAATAGCCTTCCGTTTTTATGCCCCGGCATATGAAAGGAAACCATATCCTGCTTATGTAGCTTTAAAAGCTGATCTATAATATAGGTATTACTCATAATTATCTCCCTTTAAACAAATATTGTCAGCTGCTATTTAATTGAGGAAGTTGCATATCAATTATTCTTTATTCTATTGCTAGGTATTTATTTCCTGTTTTTTCGTATAAAATAAAATTTTCCAGAAATACTAAAGTTAGTTATCTCAGTAGATTGCTTTTCACTTACAATATAAGGATGGTGTATATATGAGCAATAGTCAAGTAAAAAATTTGAAGGACTTAGTCCGAATTTACGGCAACCAAAAAACCGATACTGAAATTGCCCAGCTATTGGATATACCAATCGAAAGGATCAGCAGTCTGAGAAGAAACCTCTGTGGCGAAATAGACACGCCACAGCATAGCTTAGGCGATCATTCAAGCCATTTATCAAATATATGACTAAAGGACTACAGCCCGTAGTCCTTTTATTTATTTACCAGCTTTTTAATTTTTTCCTTGTACGCCTCATATTCCGACTGCTCATGGGTAATCTCAGTTATTTCCTTCTCACAATGGCAGCAGATATACCGGTTGTTTATATAGATACCGCTTAAATTTATTTGCTTGCATATGCAGCATTTCCTATTTGTGGCCATAAGCTTATCAACCCCATTCCTTTATAGGATTATCGCCTCTTAAGAGCCATTATATTCGGGATTCCTGTACATTGTTATCGTATTTATCCTTCGTCCTTTGTACTTTTTTATTTCATAGGAAGCATTCATGATGCCTAACCACCAAGTAGAATGAAAACGAGAAATTAGTGCGCTTAATCCCACTTTAAGACAGAACAAAGTCCATTGCTATAGGTGACTTCACCCCTTTGGCAACGGACTTAATCTTTTAAAGATTGGCCTGTATTTCGTTATATAGTGCTTCGCTTGGCTGTATTATAAAACGAAAGCTTTCATTGTTTTGCTTGAACTGACCAATATATACACCATTGCCCTTTGTACGGCAGGACAGTATATAGGTTTTTGTGCATTTGGTCAGTTTCTTCGCCTTATCTGCCGGACGAATCCACTCTATCTCGTTTATCTTTAGCTTCAAGACCTTAGTTTCCTTTTTACCTACATGCTTATAAAAGATGATTTCATCTGCAATTAACAGGTAGGTATATCTTGCAGCTTTTTTCTTTATAAGATAAATAATTCCAAAAATTATTGCAAGAACTATTGCCGAGTTCATGGTCCCTGCTATAAGCCTTGGCAGTCTGCTGATTAAAACCAAGCTAAGCTGAAATCCAATGATTAAACCAAATAAATAAAGTGCTGATTTCCACAATGGCCTCTGGGGCTGACAATTAGTATGCCTTATCAACGATGACATAAGTTCACTCCTTCAAATTAATCCTTAACTATAATATCACTAAAGGATTTAGATGACAAGAACAAAAACACTTCGTGTGTTTTGTTGCCAGGTAACCCCTGTGTTCCCTAGGACGCTTCGCTGTACCCGCCTCATTGACGATAAGAGGGTTCCCCTTAACAGCCCCCATTGCATAAGATTTGAAAATAAATCTCTTATACAAAAAAATAGTCCTATTTTGCTATACAAAAGGGACTATTTGACAACTCTTAAACGAGGTGTGGGCACCTCTTCATTTTGGTAATTTTTAACCCTTACAGTCTTTGGTCTCGTCGTTCCTCTAGCCTCTTCAACCGTCAATTGTATGAGGGTGAGAAAGAATATTCCTATAGGAATTACCAGTACTGCTAAAAACGCTATTGAAGCAAAATAGTTAAGCATCCTAAGCCCTCCCTGTGTTCCTTCCTGTTGTTTTGTGAAGTATAGGAAATAGTTTTTACTGTAATTATATGCAGTACTTATAATAATTCTATAGCTTCTTGTAAAATCCTGCAAAGGTAAATGGTTATTAGGTCCTATTTTGTAGAAAAATAAACATATCCCAAAGGATATGTCTTCATACTGAAGGCTCCGTTATTAATCCATTTATGACATTAAGCAGCTCCTCTAAGCTACTATAGGTATTAGGATAATCTATTTTAGGTCTGTCGATCATTATAATGGGTATGCCAAGGCTTCTGCAGGCCTTTAGCTTTTCTTCCGTACCCCCGGCAGCACCGCTATCCTTTGTTACCACCACCGCAGCTCTATGGGCCTTGAACATCGTTATATTCATATCTGTGGTGAAGGGTCCCTTCATGGCAATCAGATTGTCGGCTGTTAAGCCATAGCCCTCGCACTTTTTGATCACCTCTGAGGTGGGGAGAACTCTGGCAGTGATACGTTCAATGTCAATTTGCTTTAAAAATGCCGGAAGCTGATTGCTGCCGACGGTGAGAAAGACCCTGCCTTCTATTGCAGCAGCCAGCTCTGCAGCCTCTTTATAATCCCTTGCTCTAATGACTTCTTCAGCAGCTGCTTCGGTGGTCTTTCTTTCGTATCTAAAATACTGTATGTTTTTTTCGCCGCTGATGCTGATTGCCAGCTGCGAGATATTTTCAGCATAGGGATGCGTAATGTCTACAACGTATTTAATGCCTCTTACCTCTATTAGCTCCACTAGGGCGGCTTCATCCAGCCTACCGGATAGTATCTGGCAATTGCAGGCGCTTATGCACTCAGCACCATGAGGGGTAGTGACGGTGGCCACCACTTCGGTGGTGATTTGCTCCAACGCCTTCAGCAGAAGCCTACCCTCTGAGGTTCCGCACAATACTAAAATCATACAGAATAGCCCCTTGGGGTTATCATTTTGCCATTTTTTATGTAGGTATTGCTGTTGCCTATAATCACTATAGTCAGCATATCTATTTTATGGGTCAGCATATCCTCCAGCTTTGTCATCGTTACCTCCGATTGACCCCGTTTTGCATTTCTGACAATGCCAACTGGCGTATCAGGGCTTTTGTAGGTCAATAGTATCTCCTTTGTCTCCTCTATATGGGTGACTCTTTGGCTGCTCTTTGGATTGTATAGGGCTATGACAAAATCCCCATCTGCTGCGCAATGAATTCTCTTCCTTATCCTATCCCAGTCGGTGAGGCAGTCACTTAGGCTTATAATTGCAAAATCATGCATTAGCGGCGCTCCCAAAATGGCAGCCGCTGCACTGACGGCTGTAACCCCCGGGATAATCTCTACAGCAATATCACTCTTTAGCTGCTCCTTTACCTCCAGCAGTATACCAGCCATGCCGTATATTCCTGGATCTCCGCTACTGACCAAGGCCACCTCCCGGCCCTCCTCCGCCAGCTTAACAGCAGTTTCACAACGCTCAACCTCCCGTCGCATGCCGTTGGATATCATTGTCTTGCCCTCAATTAAGGGCTTTATTAAATCAATATAGGTTTTATAGCCTACGATGGTATCTGCTGCCGCTATGGCATTTTTAGCCTCCGGGGTAATATAGCTATGATCTCCCGGGCCCAGGCCCACAACCCAAACCTTACCTGCTTTATTCATTATCCATCACCCCACTCTTAATCTCTGCCAATGAAATTGTAACGCCATCGCCCCGCCATTTTTCCAGCAGCAGCCTGCCGCCATTACTGCCGATATAGGCACAGGGTCCGCTGACGGCTGTAACCCCCACTGCTTCCTTCACAAAGGCTGAGGATTTAAAAAGCCCCTCCACCTTTCTTATTGCCTCAGGCGACACGATTTCCAGAGGAACCCTTAGGTCCTCCGCCGTCGCCAGCAAGCCCGCCTCTCGGGCCTTTATGTCTATCGTCACCAGCTTTTGAATACTGTGTATAGAGACTCCCGCCTGTTGAAGGGCTGACTGTATAGCCCTCTGTATAGCCTCTGCTGCCGTAGCTGCTTTACAGCCCACACCCACAACGATATTTCTGGGATAAAGCTGTATTAGCCCCTTCGCCATTGGTCCTAATTCCCTGTTGCTGACATAGACGCCATAGGCATAGGCGCTGAGGGCCTCAAGGCTATTTACCCTTTTGTACGCCTGAGGTACAGACAAAGCCTCCTCTGTCTCTGAATAGATGCCGACATAACCACCATCCACCATGTAGGCGGTTATCTCCTTTGCTGTTTCCCAATCCCAGAGGCTGCAATTGTTATCCAGAGCCAGCATATCGACTGAAATCAACCCCTTAATATCAGAGGCGGTGGTTATAATCGGTCTTGCTCCGATGGCCGCTCCAAGCCTTTCAGCCCAGAAATTTGCTCCCCCCACATGCCCGGACAGCAGGCTGATTATATGATTGCCCTTATCGTCCAGCACCAGCACCGCAGGGTCCTTTGTTTTGTCCTGTAGCAGGGGGGCAATCAGCCTGACGGCTATCCCTGTCGCCATTATAAATATTATAAGCTCCGCAGTATAAAAGCTTTCCGCCACCAATTCCCTTAAGGGCTTTTCCATCGGTAGGGTTGAGCCTCCCTCCACATGAAATTTCGCCATAGCATAGGCCTTTGCCTCCGGTAGCCACTGCTTCAGCCTTTGAGCCAACAGGGCGCCATCCCTTGTAACACTGAATATTACCGTTTTCATTCCTTAGCACTCCTGTATTCGTGGCTAAAGCCTTTATCATAGAGCTTGGAAAGGGCATACCTATCCCCCAAAAAATTGCCCACCAGTATCTGGGCGGTTTTAGTTATGTTTTCAGCTTTAACCCTCTCAGAAATATTTTCCAGAGTCCCCAATAGGATTTTTTCATCCGGCCAGCTGGCCCTTTGCACCACTGCCACCGGCGTTTCCTTTGGATAAGCGGTTATAAGCTCCGCCACCACCTCTTCGATCATATGCACCGACAAAAATATCGCCATCGTTGCCTGATGGGTCGCCAATTCCCTTAGACTCTCTCCTGTTGGGACAGGGGTTCTTCCCTCCAATCTGGTCAATATCACCGTCTGAGATACCTCCGGAAGGGTAAATTCCTTTTTTAGAGCTGCTGCCGACGCTACAAAGGAGCTTACCCCAGGGATCACTTCATAGCTGATGCTTAGCTCCTCCAGTCGGTCCATCTGCTCCCTGATTGCCCCATATATGCTGGGGTCTCCTGTATGGAGTCTTGCCACCATTAACCCCTGCTCTACTGCAATCCTCATTATCTCAACAACCTCCTCCAAGGTCATGGCGGCGCTATTGTATAGCCTTGACTCTTTCCTGCAATCCGTCAGCAGCATTGGGTTTACCAAGGAGCCTGCATATATGATGACGTCGGCTGCTTTGAGAAGCCTATGCCCCTTAAGGGTGATCAGATCAGGATCACCGGGCCCGGCTCCTATAAAATATACATTAGACATTCTGCTTCACTCCCTTCCCTCGATTGGCTTGCTTTTCAATATAACGGTGCTTAAATAGGGGGGCTTGTTTTCCTTTAGGTCTAAAAGACTATAGCTAATGCTCTCCTGATTTTGACCGCATTTGCTGACCATGACATAATTATTTTGAAGCTGATTTTCCTCAATGATTTCAGCCAGCCTAAGGGGGGCCTGCGACACCTTCATCACCACAGCCTCCGCCCCCTTTGCTATGGCCGCCTCTAAGAGGTCGGTGTCCTCTGTCATGGGGAAAATCAACAGGGGCTTATCCCCCTCCGCCAAGGGCAAATTTAAATGGCTGGCTATAGCCCCAAAGGAGGTAATCCCTGGTACTGTCCTAACCTCATGGCCGTAGGACCTCACCAGCCTGTTTATATAAATATAAGTGCTGTAGAGCATGGGGTCCCCCAGAGTTAAAAATACAACAGTCCTTCCCTTCTCCAGCTCCAAAGCAATTTCCTCGGCATTCCTCTGCCAATGCTGCTGCAGGGTTTCTTTGCAGCTGATCATAGGAAATATCATTTTCCTGAGCTCCGTGGCTTCTTTGATATATGTCGTCACAATATTCAGGGCTATGCTTTCCTCCTGCTGCCTGCTGCAGGGGGCAATGATTATATCCGCCGCTTCGATGGCCCTTACTGCCTTGATGGTCAAAAGCTCCGGGTCCCCAGGACCTACGCCGATACCGATTAGACTTCCCTTCATTTGCTTGCCCCCTTCATTGCCGAAATAATATTTATGCTGTTTTGTGCCGCCATTAGGGTATACTTCCCGGTGCTTCTCCCCTTTGAAATGCCTAGTGCAACCACCTCTATCGCCTCGAAGCCCCTTTGCTTAAGCTCCGCCATGGCATGATATAGATTTTCAATCGTAACTGTTGTCAATACCAGCCTGCCCTCCTCCGGAAGCCTATCAGAAGCTATTTTTATAAGCTCCGCCAGCTCTCCGTCGCTGCCGCCTATAAAAATCCTGTCAAAGGCAGGGATGCCCTTTAATGCTTCTGCCCCTCTACCTGCTATAATATTTATGTTATCGGCCCCAAAGGCCCTTTTGTTTTCTTCTATAAGCGCAATGGCCTCTGCCTTATATTCTATGCTGTAGATATATCCCTCTGTTGCATGCAATGCCGCCTCGATGGAAACCGAGCCTGTGCCCGCCCCTACGTCTGCCAAAACACTGTCCTTATTTAATCGTAGCTTTGACATTACGACTGCCCGTACCTCCTCCTTCGTCATAGGAACCTTTCCTCTGATAAAGAGCTCATCCGGGATGCCAAAGCTAATAAAGGGCCATCTTTTACTCATTTATTATCACCACCACACACATTTGATAGGGCGCACCATCTTTTATCGCCTCGGGTGTCCCCCTCAATATTCGCTCCTCCGGGTAGGACAAATTTTCTCCTACCACCATATGCACATTGGCAAGACCTTCTATTATAAGGGTGTCAGCCAATTTTTCCGGTGAAAATATAGCGTCCGTCAGAAGGGCAATTTTACCTACCCGTCTTATTTCATCAATAAAATTCGCCTGCTTTCCATGAAGACTCATCAAGGAAAAATCCTGCCACGGTAGCTTTATCCTGGAAAAGAGATATTGTAAAGCGCTTATCCCGGGAATAACCTCCAGCTCCTCCTCTGAAAAATTTCTTCTAATCAGGCCCAGAATGCTATAAAAGCCGCTGTCGCCGGAGACCACTACACCAATTTTTTTGTTGGCTCTATTCTCCTTAGCATACTGAATGATTTCCTCCATCCTTTTAGGCAGAGGTATTTTTTCCCCCTTAAACTCCGGGAATATGGCAAGATTCCTGTCGCCGCCTATAAGCACCTGACATTCATTTATTGTTTTGAGGGCAATGGGCAGTACATATTCCCTTGCTCCGGGACCTATCCCTATAACCGCTATATTATTCATCCTTAAATTCCCCCAAAAGCTGATTTACAGAGGGGCAGATACCCAGTATTCCCTCCTGCATTGAAAAAACCACCGTTGCCAGCTGTATTTTATTAAAGGTTCTTTGACGGCATTTTTCTGTAATGGTGGCGGCCAAAATCTGAAAGACCTCGCCCAAGCCATAGCGTAATATCGCTTCAGTGGCCTCCTCTGTTGTATTGCTGTTCATTACCTTTTTTATAAGGGCCTGCGGTGCCCCCATAAGGGCTAGATGGGCTGTCATTATCTCCAGTCTGCCATCTGCCACATGACTATGGGTGTGGAATATCCCCCCGGCCACCTTTACGATTTTTCCAGTGTGGCCTATAAGCAGGATTTTCTCAAAGCCCAGCTCCAGTGTCTTATCCAGCATAAAGCCTATAAAATTACTGGTCTTGAAGATATATTTTTCGTCAATGCCATAGTGCTTTAATGCGATGTCCCTGCCATAATTACCCGGCACCAGCACAAGCTTTTCAAGCCCCTCTGCCTTAGCCATGCGTAGCTCAAGGGCTAATGAATCCTTGAAGGCCTCCTCCGACATGGGCTCCACTATGCCGGTGGTTCCCAAAATAGAGATGCCGCCAACGATGCCTAAGCGTGGATTAAAGGTTCTCTCTGCAATTATTTCTCCTTCAGGCACATAGATTTCAACATTGAGGCCGCTATCTGGACCAATGATCTCCCGTACCTCCTTTTCAATCATTTTTAGGGGTACGGGATTGATGGCTGCCTTGCCAACGGCAATCGGCAGGCCTGCTTTAGTGACGCGACCGACTCCCTTGCCGCCCATGATATTTACCTGATTATCATCTCGCCAGTCGACACGACTATGTATCCTTATGCCATTGGTAATGTCGGGGTCATCTCCGGCATCCTTTTTAATGCTGCAGGAGGCACCTTTTTCATCTATAGTCCCATCGTATACCTGTAGCCTTAGGGGCCAGCCCTTAGGCGTTTCAATATCAATGGCTTCCACCATTTTGCCGCTTTTAAGCATCAGGGCTGCTGCCTTTGCTGCTGCGGCAGCGCAGGAGCCGGTGGTATAGCCGTATCTCAGCTTTTTCCCATTCTTTACGATGTATTGCTCCATATTATCTCTCCTATGGCATATATAACAGGGCATTGACGATGGCGGCCGCTATGGTGCTGCCACCCTTTCTTCCTATGGTGGTAATATAGGGTACCCCTGCCGCCAGCAGCTCCGCCTTCGACTCTGCAGCCCCAACAAAGCCTACAGGTACACCGATGACCATTGCCGGCTTAGCTCTATGCTTTTTTATGGTCTCACAAAGTATAAAGAGGGCGGTGGGGGCATTGCCGATGACAAAAATTTTGGTCGCCTCATCTGTTATTGCCCTTTCTATGCCTATCATCGATCTGGTTAAGCCCCTTTCCTTGGCCTCGACAGCCACCTCCGGGTCATCCACCAGGCAATAAACCTCTGAGTTGTACTTTTTCAGTATATTTTTGTTGATGCCTGCCATTGCCATTCTAGTATCCGTATACAGCCTGCAGCCGGAACGTAGGGCCTCTAAAGCAGCCGCTATGGCATCGGGATGAATTTTAGTAATGTCTGCATACTCAAAATCTGCAGAGGTATGGATCATCCTTTTAATAATCCTGCCTTCATCCTCGGTAAAGCTCTTGGGTCCCAGCTCCTCAGTGATGATTTCAAAGCTCCTGCTTTCTATTGCCATCGGGTCCTTAATATAGTCCATACGCTTCTCCCTCCTGCTGTTGCCTGGCTCCCCCAGGTATAATATTATAATCCTTCATTGAAATATAATTTCCCATGTAGGGCTTCATCATTATTCTTGCTTGAAATCGCTGCTTATCAAAGGTGTTTTCACTGTAAATGATACCCACCACCGTACCGCTATGGGCAATATTTATGCCTGCTGCCCCATTCTCCATTGCCTCTCTGTGCAAATCCTCCAGCCCCGCCTTATAGAGCAGGGCTTGATTGGCAAAGGCACTTATGGTGGCTGCTCTCCCCAGTTCCCTTAGGTCACCGCTCCCCATGCCTGCCTCAAAGGCTGCCATGGCCTTCTTTAAAAGCCGTCTATTCTTCTTCAGCAATCCTTCTCTGTTGATTTTCCTGAAGCTGAGGGTATTAATCGTGCCGCTGCCCTCCAGCAGCAGCACTCTACCCCTGGGCGGCGGGCCGTATGGCTTTATTTGCATTCCATGAAGATGGTCCAATAAAGTCAAGTCTGAAAAAACTGTGCTGTCGGTGGGTTCTATTGCAATACATAGTTGGGCGATTTCTTTTTCTGTAGGGCTTTTCCCCAGCAAGGAGGCCGCTGCCAGTGCTGTGGCAGCCAGATCAGCGGTGCTGCTGGCCATCCCCTTCCCCACAGGAATCTCAGAGGCTATTTCCAAGGTCAAGCCTCTACTGTCCCTTGGTGGGTAGCCATAGTATTCAAAAACCTTCTCCAGCATGCGATAAGCCTTTCTGCTGCCTCTATACCTCACCTGTGGACCTGCCTTTAGGGTAACCCTTGCATAGCAGTCTATGGCATAGGAAACTAGCTTTTCTCCTCCGCCAATCCAGCCCTGGAGCAGCTCTCCGCAGGAGGCAGGACATATCGTCGTTATATTCATGCGGTCACCTGCCCTCCTTTATTTAATTTATTACTTATTTTGTTTTATACTCCCATGACACTAAGCAGGAAACCTTTAACTTTATATAAGCATACTGCTCATCTATATTATGCTCTTGCTTCATTTATACAGGTATTTGATATGATATTATAATTCTATCTTGCGCTTATATTCTGCACATGCCTTTAAAAAGGCCTCCGGCAGCTTAAGATTGCTATAAAAGTGAAAATGAGGGAAGCCCCCTAAGACATTGTACCTTGCCTGCCCACAATACCAGGCATCTATAACTTCGCCGTCCCTTTGCTTTTTAATAGCGTAGAGGGGCTTTACCCCCTGGGGCACCACGATTGACCTATGAAATTCATGGCCCCTAATTTCACCGATATCTTTTACATATGTGCTGTTTTCAATAATTGAAGCCTGATTGTAGCCAAATCTCTGTAGGCGTGCCGTCATGGCGGCGATGCCTTCAAAAACCCCCACCATTTCGTAAAGCCTTCCCTGTAGGTCCTTTATCCCCTTAGTTAGGTACATATATCCCCCACATTCAGCAAATATCGGTATGCCACCAATAGCCAGCCTTAAAAGCGCTTCTCTTAATGCTTTATTGTCCTGCAGCTCCTCCCCGAAGACCTCCGGGAAGCCGCCGCCTATATATATCCCATGAATATCTGAGGGTAGCTCTTTATCCGCCAGAGGACTGAAGGGAATAAGGGTTGCCCCTGCAGCCCTCAATAGGTCAAGATTGTCCTGATAGTAAAAATTAAAGGCCTTATCATAGGCATAGGCAAGCCTTATCTCCTGCTTCAGCGGAGGTACAGTCAAAGCAATGGGAGGTAAGGCTTCTGCCCCATAGGCTATATTTATCAGTCCCTCCAGGTCTATGGTTTCCTCCACCATAGCTATGGCCGCCTCCAGCTTTTCCCTTAAAGCATAGACCTCCTGTGTAGGAACCAAGCCCAAATGCCTGCTTTCCAACCTTATATCATTGTTTTTCTTTAAATAGCCCAAGCATTTAAGCCCAGTCCGCTCCTCTATCGGCCCCTTTAGCAGCTGATAGTGCTTTTCTCCCGAAAGCTGATTAATGATGACCCCACATATGTTTACATCGGGATCAAAGAGCTTGTAGCCCAAAGCAATAGCCGCCGCACTGGTGGAGATGCCTCCACCGTTTATGATAAGAATCACCGGCGCCTTTACCAGCTTAGCCACATGCGCGGTGCTGCCTGTATCGCCCTTAGTGCCATAGCCGTCATACAAGCCCATTACGCCCTCTATAACTGCGATGTCTCCATCATCAGTATTCTTTTGGAATAAGCCCTGAAGCACCCTCTCCGCCAAAAGATAGCTGTCTAGATTTCTGGAGGGAACTCCGGTAATGAAGCTATGAAATTGGGGGTCTATATAATCCGGTCCAACCTTAAAGGGCTTTATCGACAGCCCCCTCTTTTTTAAGGCCCCCATGATACCCAAGGATATTGTCGTCTTACCAACACCGCTTTGCGTTCCAGCCAATACAATACGTCCCCCTGCTGCCATTATGCCAGCTCCTTAACCTTTTCCAAGGCATAATAGGCAGCCTCCAGCGTTCTTTGAAGCTCCATTTCCCCATGAGCTGCGGAAATAAACAGTGCCTCAAATTGCGATGGTGCTAAATACACGCCCCTAGCCAGCATTTCCCTGAAGAATACGGCATATTGCTCCGTATTGCAGGTGGCTGCACTCTCATAGTCGGTTACTGCCTTATCGGTAAAGAACATGCACACCATTGACCCCACCCTGTTAAAGGCGGCCTTTATATCAAGCTGCTGTGTATGGGCCTTCAAGCCGGCCTCCAGCCTTGCGCCGGCCTCCTCCAGTCTGGTGTAAATGTCGGGATTATCCCTTAATAGGCTTAGGGTGGTATAGCCTGCCGTCATTGCCAGTGGATTTCCCGATAGGGTGCCTGCCTGATAAACCGGACCGAGGGGTGCCATGAATTCCATTATCGCCTTTCTTCCGCCAAAGGCCCCCACCGGCAGCCCTCCGCCTATTACCTTTCCTAAGCAGGTTAAGTCAGGCGCTATACCATAAAGGCTTTGAGCCCCGCTATAGGCCACCCTGAAGCCTGTCATTACCTCATCAAATATCAATAGAGCGCCATATTGCTTGGTTATTTCCCTTAGCCGCAGGGCAAATTCCCTTGTCATTGGCACCACTCCCATATTGCCTGCGACAGGCTCTATGATTACGGCTGCTATTTCCTGTCCTGCAGCCTTAAAAATTTCCTCGATATTTTCTATGCTGTTATATCTGGCTGTAATGGTGTTCCTAGCTGTTTCCTCCGTTACACCCGGGCTACTGGGGATACCGTGGGTCATTAGACCGGAGCCGGATTTGATTAACAGACTGTCGGAATGTCCATGATAATTGCCGCTAAACTTAACTATTTTGCTTCTTCCCGTATAGCCCCTGGCTAATCTCAGGGCCGTCATGGTGGCCTCTGTACCGGAGTTCACCATTCTCACCATCTCCATCGACGGTATTGCATCTATAACAAGCCCCGCCAGCTTTGATTCTATGGCGGTGGGAGCGCCAAAGCTGGTGCCGGTCTCCAGCACTCCCTTTAGGGCCTCCACCACCTGTGGATAGCAATGCCCCAATATTAAAGGGCCCCATGATCCCACATAGTCTATGTAGCTGTTGCCGTCCTCATCATGTATATATGCACCTGAGCCCTTTTTTATAAAGGGTGGATTCATACCCACCGAGGAAAAGGCTCTGACGGGACTGTTGACGCCACCCGGTATTAAGGCTTTTGCCTCTTCAAATAGGTCTTGCGATTTCTCTAAAATCATTGGGGATTCCTCCTTATCCATGCTGCCATATCCTTGGCAAAATAGGTTAATATGATATCGGCGCCTGCCCTTTTTATACTGGTTAAAGTCTCCAGCATCGCCTTTTCTTCATCCAGCAGGCCCTCTCTGACCGCCAGCTTAATCATTGAATATTCACCGCTAACCTGGTAGGCCGCCACAGGGATATTGGTGGCCTCCTTTACTGCCCTTATAACATCCAAATAGGCCAAGGCCGGCTTCACCATCAGCATGTCCGCCCCCTCCTCAACATCCAGCAACGCCTCCTTAATGGCCTCCCTGACATTTGCAGGGCTCATCTGATAGGACCTTCTGTCGCCAAACTGTGGAGCCGAGCCAGCTGCATCTCTGAAGGGACCGTAAAAGGCTGAGGCATATTTTACGCTATAGCTTAGTATGGATACATGGTTGAATTTGTTTCTGTCCAGTACGACTCTAATACGCTCAACCCTGCCATCCATCATATCGGAGGGAGCCACCACATCGGCACCGGCCATTGCATGGGAAAGGGCAATGTTTGCAAGCACATCCAGGGTTTCGTCATTGAGCACCTCCTCCTTTTTTACAATGCCACAATGCCCATGGCTGGTATATTGGCAAAGACAGACATCTGTTATCACTAAAAGCTTTGGAAATTGCTTTTTAGCCGCCCTTACAGCCCTTTGAACAATCCCCTGCATGTCATAGGCCTCTGACCCATATTCATCCTTCTCCTGTGGAATGCCGAAAAACAGTACCGATGATATGCCTAGCGCTACTACTTCCTTTAGCTCCTCCAGCATTTGATCCACCGAATAATGATATTGCCCCGGCAATGCAGGAATTTCTCGTTTTATCCCCTCACCGTGGACAATAAACATAGGGAAAACCAAATCCGATATGTTGACTCTGTTTTCCTGTACAAGATTTCGAAGTGCCTCTGTATGCCTTAATCTTCTAGGCCTCTTTAACATTGACATATTATGTCCTCCCTTATTGCTGCTACTAAACCTTCTATGGTGTAGCTTTTGGCCTCGATGTCCACCCTCAGGCCCCTTTCCTTTGCCGTAGCTGCTGTTATAGGGCCTATTGCTGCTATCTTAATGTTCTGCAGCTCTCCTATGTTCTCCGCCTCCAATATGGCCATAAAGTTATTAACGGTGGAGGAGCTGGTGAAGGTAATGATGTCTACGCCTTCCTTTAATATTCTGTGAAGCTCCTCTTTGCTATGGTGAGGTACAATTGTTCTATAGATTTCAATTTCCTCCACCTCTGCCCCTAGCTTCAGCAGGCCCTCTACAAGGTTTTTTCTGGCGATGTCTGCCCTTGGCAGAAGTACCCTATCTCCCTTTTTTATCATTCCCTGAAGCAGCTGTAAAATACCCTCAGCAGTAAAGACCTCCGGTATATCATCCACCAATAGACCCTTTGCCGTCAGGGCTTCTGCGGTGGCGGTGCCGATTGCTATGATCCTTCCCTCACCTATGGACCTGACGTCTCGCTTTAGCCTTTTCAGTGAATGGAAAAATGCCTCAACCCCATTAACACTGGTAAATATCAGATATTGGGCCTCACAGATTTTCATTAATTTATGGTCTATTGCCGTAAAATCCTCCGGCGGTACGATTTCAATCGTAGGATATTCTATAGCCTCCGCCCCTAAAGCCTTAAGCCTCCCTGTTAATTCTCCCGCCTGCTGTCGGCTTCTGGTCACAAGGACTCTTTTCCCAAATAAGGGCAGGCTCTCATACCAATTAAGCGTCTCTCGAAGCTTAACCACCTCACCGATGATAATGATGGCGGGGGATTTTATATTTGATTCTGTTGCCAGCGCTACAATATTTTCCATTGTTCCCACCACCACCTGCTGCTTTGCGGTGGTACCTCTGTGAATAATAGCTGCCGATGTATCAGCAGACTTGCCGTATTTTATAAGCTGCTTGATAATTTCCTGTAGATTTGCCATTCCCATAAGAAAAACCAAGGTGCCCGAAAGCCTGGCAAGGGCTTCATAATTCACTGTATTCTCTCCCTTGGTGGGGGCTTCGTTTCCTGTTATGATGTGGAGGGAGGTGCTGACATTCCTATGGGTGACAGGTATACCAGCGTAGGAGGGAACTGAAATAGCAGAGGTTATGCCGGGAATAATCTCAAAGGGTATTCCTGCCTCCCTCAGGGATAGGGCCTCCTCTCCGCCCCTGCCAAAAACATAGGGGTCTCCCCCCTTCAATCGCGCCACAATACCAGCGGTCTCAGCCTTTTCCACCAACAGCCGGTTAATTTCCTCCTGACTGTATTGATGATTATTGGGGGACTTTCCGACATCTATTAGCTCAGCTGTTGCTTTAGCATGCTTTAAGAGCCTGGGACTGGCCAGGCGGTCATATAATATCACATCCGCTGCTTTTATAGCATTTAGACCCTTTATGGTAATCAGGTCCTCATCCCCCGGTCCGGCACCTATTAAATAAACATAGGGCTTCATGATAATTCACCTCCAAAATTAAGCTATAGTAGCTGCTTTGCACCCTTGGCAAGCAGTTTTTCTCCCAGAGCGATACCCATAGCTTCATAATCATCAAAGCTTCCGATTACCTGGTCTCTAAGAATTATGCTGCCATCGATTGTGGCCACCATGCCAGATAGCACTAAATTGCCGCCGACCTTTTTACCATAGGCACCAATAGGGGCATGACAGCCTCCCTCTAAAAGCCTTAGGAAGCTTCTTTCCGCCATTACAGCACCATAGGTCTCTATATGATTGATGGCTGCAAGCATTTCCTTCAGCTCCTCATCCTGCCTTCGTATCTCACAGCCCAAGGCCCCCTGTCCTACCGCCGGAATAAAATCCTCAATCTCAAAATAATGCTGTATCTGATTTTGCAGCCCTAGCCTATTAAGCCCTGCGGCTGCTAAAATAACCCCATCCATTCCCTCAGAATCCAGCTTTCTGATGCGGGTTTCTACATTCCCTCTGATGGCCCTGATATCAATATCCTTCCTTAGGCTTAATAGCTGTGCCTGACGTCTAAGGCTGCTGCTGCCAATAATCGCTCCTTTTGGCAGGGCTTCAAAGGAAATTTTATTTCGGGTCACCAGCACATCTCTGGGGTCCTCCCTTTCGGTGATGGCCGCCAGCTGCAGCGCCTCAGGAGAATCCGCCGGCATATCCTTCATGCTGTGAACCGCCAAATCTATTTCTCCTTCGATTAAGGCACTCTGAATTTCCTTGACAAATAACCCCTTGCCTCCGATTTTATCCAGGGTTTTGTCTAGAATTTTGTCCCCCAAGGTCTGTATTTTTACCACCTCATAGCTATAGTGGGGAAACCTCTCCTTCAGCAGCCCAATTATGATATCTGCCTGAACCAGAGCCAATCTACTGGCCCTTGATCCGATTTTTATGCATCTCATTTAATCCCCACCCCTTTCCTTTTTAAACCGCATATATGTATCAAATACTAAGGCCTTCAGGTCCAGTCCTTGATTTTCTGTGCTTTTACTGAGGCCTGCCCTTATGGCATCATCATAAACAAGGGCCTTAAAGAGGGCCTCTCTTTCCTTTGTATCCGCTATCTCCGACAATGCAAGACGTCTAATCTCCCCCATAGCTGCAATATAGTCGCCATACCCATCACCATAGCCTTCCTCCAGCTGTTGACGGAGGCGCTTTGTGAGCATTGGACTTTTACCGTTGGTGGACACACTGATGGTCAAGTCTCCTCTTCTGACCACGGCCGGAACTATAAATGCACAAAGAGCAGGCACATCAACAATATTGATCAGTATACCGCCATCCCTTGCCTCCTGATGACAGACCCTGCTTACCGCCATATCATTGGTGGCGACGAATACCATATAGCTTCCCGTTAAATCTCCTGCTTCATAGCTGCGATTGATATATGAGATTTCCCCAGCAGCTGCCAGGGCCTTTATTTTTTCCGTTACCTCAGGGCTAATCACCTTGACCGTCGCTCCATAGGCCAGAACAGATAATAGCTTTCTTTCCGCCACCTTACCCCCACCGATTATGGTGCAGGGCCTACCGGCTATATCCAGCATTATAGGATAATACTTTTTCATAGTCCACTCCTTACTTCCTAAGCTTATTTTCAAAGCCAAAGAGCTCATCTACAAAGGAGGCAATTTCCTCTCCTCTGCCATCGTTGCCCGCCTTTTTCATCTGTAATATAGGCCGCTTCCACATTTTTTTCATCAGGCTTCTGACGACAACCTCTACCACCTGCTTATCCTTCTCCGCCATGTGCTGCAGCCGTGCAAACAGCTTTTCCAGCTCCTGATCCGTCAAATTTCTGCTGTAATCCTGTATAGCCTCAATTCTGGGATGCAGCGGCAGGCATTGGTACCATCCAACATAGTCCGCCACTTTTTCCTTAATACAGGCCTTAATATCATCAATACATTTTTCCCTGAAGCTTAGGTTTTCATCAGCTATTTTCTTTAGCTGGTCTATATGATAGAGGCCTATACCCTCGATATCTCCTATATGGGGGTCAATATCCCTCGGCAGCGCAATATCCACAAGACAAAGCCTTTGCCCTTCAGACCTTGGCTTTAGTGCTTCCTTGAACTCCTGGTAATGCAATACATAATGGGGGGCACCGGTGGCACTTATTATGGCATCCACCTCATTAATACAGCGATATTTTTCATCGAAGGTAATATATCTGAGCCGTGAATGCTGTTTTAGCAGGTCCTCTACCGACTCCCTACTTCTATTGCAAATATAAATTTCCCTGACGCCCTTATCCAGTAGGTTTTCTATTGCCAGCCTGCTCATCTTGCCAAAGCCGATAACCATGATTGCTTTATTTTGCAGCTGCTGCAGCTCCTCCTCAATTTGCTTTACAGCAATAGCGCTTATGGATAGAGAGTTTTCTGATATGCCTGTGTTGGTTTTTATCTCCTTTGCCGCCGATACCGCCTCTTGAAACAGTCTATTCAATATTTTGCCACAGGCCTTTTCCGCCATGGCCCTGCTATGGGCCTCCTTTACCTGACCCAGTATCTGGTCCTCCCCCAGAACCAAGGAATCCAGACCGCAGCACACCTCAAACAGGTATGCTACTGCATCAGCCCCATCCCTATAGCTGTAGCTGCCCTCCAGCGTCTTTGCCTCCAGCTTAAAAAACGCCTGATAGAATAGCCTAAACCATTCCTCTGCCTCAGTAATATCCTGTACTACAGCAAAAATCTCACTTCTATTGCAGGTTGATATTATTATAGACTCCTCAACAAACTCCGAGGTCCTGAAGAATTCATAGGCCTGTGAAAGCCTTGATTTTGAAAAGGCTACCCTTTCTCTAAGGGCGATGCTTGAGTTTTTATGGGTAATGCCAAATACCATAAGCTTCATTTCAATCCGTCCTTTTGACTAATAGTTTGCTGCTATACCCCTTGAAAGTATAATATCCACCAGTCTATCGTCGGCACCTATCGGCTCTCCCATAATAAAGCTAACCTCGGGGTGCTTTTCCTTCAATGCCTGCAAAAGCTCCGGAATGTCGAATTTCACATGGTTTCCTATAAAAATAAACATGGGCACTATGACGATCTCTTTAGCACCGCTGTTAATCAACGCTTCTATTCCTTCCTCAAAGCTTGGCTTTGAAATCTGCAAGGAGCCGTAACCGACACAGCAGAAATCCACCTGCCTAGCTCTTACCTTTTCTACAATAGCCTCTAATATTACATCTGCTTCCTTCGCTTGACTGCCATGAGCTAAAACAAACAACGCCTTTTTCATAAAATTATTACCTCCTAGTTTTCTTTTAATTTTATATCCTTCGTTATCCTACTGAGATTATCCCATTAAGCCAACAAAAATAACTCTATCCAAGGGATAGAGTTATCATATAGCGATTAAAAAGCCATTACAGTATGACTAACATTTCCTTCCCTCCGAAGGCTGTCTAAAAATTATAGGCTGGTATCCTGACTTGCGCTTCCTCTTACTCATGGCACCTTCCCAGAAATGCTTCCAGTGGTTCTCGCCAATTTCATCTGCGCTTACAGTAGCGGGGGCTGTAACGGATTTTCACCGTTTTCCCAATTAAGTTCAAACACCTATTAATTACTATTTAGTTATCAAAATCATGATATCAAATGAGGTATGAAATTACAATGAATAATTTGATTTAGACATTGATTTTGTTTTTATATTTTCGTTTTATTTGCAGTATATATGCTTATTAGTCCTGTTAAATAAATATGGCAGCAAGGCCAGCACAACAAGAATGCCCAGTACTACTATAGTCCTTATGGATAATATGTCTTCTATGCCATCCCCTAAAAAGGTATATAGGATGACCTTTGGTATGCTTCCCAATGCTGTGCCGACAATAAAATTTCTGAAGGGAATTCCCACCAGTCCTGAAGCATAGCTTATGGGGTCGAAGGGAAAGCCCGGTGTAACCCGCATGGTGAACAAAGCCTTAACCTCATCATTTTTATCTATATTTTCAAAACTTTTTAAATGCTTTTCGCCTGCAAAACGATAAAAAATCCCCTTGAAGCGTCCAGCCAGCCAGTAGCCTAGGCTTGCATTTGCTAAAATCCCAACAATATTAAACATGCTACCCTTTATGGTGCCAAATATGACGCCGCCAATTACAAATACGGCAGGGCTAGGAATAAACAATATGGGTCGTATTGATATGACTAAAACATATATGATTTCACCAAACACGCCAAATTTTTCCACCATATTAGTGAGATTGTCCACATCAAATCTGCTCTGTATTACCCTATGATACCTAAGGCCTAAGAAAATAATCACTATAAGCAGAAGAAGCAGAAGAATTACCTTTAAGGTCTTTTTTGACATTGGATCACTTCCAAACCTTTTATTAAACGCTTTATATATAATTATATTATAGATGGATGATTTAAGTCCATTTATATCCACCAATATAGTTGGCTATTATTTAACATCCCCTAGCTTATCCATCTCCCGATTTAAATCAAAATAGAATTCAACGCCATTTTTTCTATTTTCTACGCCAAACCTGCTGCCGTGAAGCTCCAATACATTTTTGACTATTGCCAGTCCAAGGCCCACACCTTTATGATGTTCCTTTCCTTTGTAGAAGCTCTCCCAAATATATTTAAGCTCCTCTTCCTTTATATTTTCACCTTCATTAAAGATACCAATTCGAATTTTGCTTTGCTGCTCCTCAATGGTAATTTCTATTTTTCCGCCGATATCAGTGTTTTTAACAGCATTTTGCAGCAGATTAACCAATACCTGCTGTATACGATATTCATCGGCCAAAACCTGCAATGCCCTGTCATCGCCAATGATGTTGAACTCCGCAACAGCCTCTTTTTTAGCCAATAGCTTGAAGCGCTCCACTGTCCGTTGAACCAAGGCAGTAATTTCAAAGGACTCCATACGAACCTTAAAATTTCCTGATTCCAGCTGGCTTAAATCCAGCAAATCCTTTACCATTGCACTTACTTTGTCTATTTCTTCTTCTATCGTAACAAAATATTCTCTTTTCTCCTCCTCTGTTGATGCAATGCCATCCTGTATAGCCTCCACATAGCCCCTGATCAAGGAAATTGGAGTCTGCAGCTCATGGGACACTCTGGCAACGAATTGCTTTCTCATTTTCTCCAGATTTTTTTCCTTCTGAAGCTCCAGCTGCAGCTCATCAAAGGTCCTCTTAAGCTTATCCATAAGGAAATTTAGGGTTCTGCCCAGCTCTCCGATTTCATCTCCTCTGTCATCGTCCCATTTAAGGTCAAAATTTAAGCTGGTCATTTCCTTTGCTGTATTATTGAGCTTTACTAACGGCTTTGTTATCATGCCGGAGAATATTCCCGCCAGCAGCATTGCCATGAGGAGAGCAGCAAAAAACAGATAGACAAAGAAATCCTTGGTGACTTCAACCGTATTTTCTATCGATTGGAGGGGAGACTGGATGAGTACTACGCCATTCTTTATGGGAAGCATCACAGAAAGTGCATCCTCTCTTCCCATGACGCCAGGTATTCTATATACAACACTGTTGCCTGCCAGCACCTGCCGCCACAAATCAGTTGGTATTTTAACGCCTCGATGAAAGCCCATGATACCCTGTATATAAAGGGTCCTCCCCCCTGAATCATACACTGTTATTCTGCCATTGATTGCCGGCAGAATTTCTTCAATGTACTCCTCTGCTGCTCCCTCTAATCCCTTATCCTCTATAATATGGCTTAGCTCCAGCCCTAGCCGCTGCATTTGATTGATTTTGTTACGTTCATAGAAGCCCGGCAAAAAATTAGTTTGTAAAAACCAAAGCATCCCCACTAATATTAATGAAAATCCGATAAATATAAGAAAGAGCTTTGTAAAAAGTGTGTTTTTCCTCATGGCGTCACCTCAAAACGGTATCCAAAGCCCCTAACAGTAGCGATATATTCCCCCATAGGTTGTATTTTTTGTCGTAAGCGCTTCACATGGGTATCTACGGTCCTTAGATCCCCATAATAGTCATAGCCCCAAACACCATCTAATATAACCTCCCGAGACAATGCCTGATTTTTGTTGTGGATAAAGAACAGCAAAAGATCATATTCCTTTGGACTCAGGGCCAGCGGCTGCTCATTCAGCTGTACCTTATGGGATTTCTTATCAATTACCAGGTTCTCTATTGCTATAACCTCATCCGACACCTGCTGTCGACTTCTCTTCAATAAAGCCTTTACTCTTGCCACCAGCTCCTTCAGGCTGAAGGGCTTTGTCATATAGTCGTCGGCGCCAAGATCAAAGCCGAAGAGCTTGTCGCTTTCGTCATTTCTTGCAGTCAGTATTAAAATCGGAATATTACTAACCTCCCTGATTCTCTTGCAAATAGTCCATCCATCGTATTTTGGCAGCATGATATCCAATATTACAATATGAATCTGATTTTCGCTGAAGACTGCTAGTGCCGCTTCTCCGTCTGCTGCCTCGAATACATTGATGCCTTCCTTTTTCAGATAGGTGGATACTAGCTTTCTCAGCTTCTCCTCATCCTCTACCAATAGTATATTGGCTCCGATCACATGGCTCACCCCTTTGCTTGTACATTAAGAACAAAAACACCAATATATTCATACTGGTGTTTTTATTGTATCACAAGGAAGATATTTTAAAGCTCTTCAGTCGTACTTAATTTGCTTTATTAGGTAATCTTCTTCCCTTCATGCCGCCCATCATGCCTCTGATACCGCCTTCGCGGTTTTCAAAGCAGCCTTCGATTCTTTCCTTCAGCTCAGCAGCCTCTTCCTCTGTTATTTTTCCTTCGCTAACCCTTGCATCAATTTCTGCAAATCTGGCCTCTAATAGCTCCTGCTTGATGGCCTGCAGATCTATATTCATTTCCTTAGCTATTTCCTCCAGGGTCTTCCCATCCTTCAGTTGAGCAGAAAGTTCCTCAGCCGTCATCCCGGTTTTTTCTAATAGGGATTGTAGCAGGCTAAAGTCTTTAACTTTGCCCAGATGAGCCCCGGTAAATCTTGAAGATCTGTCCTTCAATGCCTCCAGGTCGATCCCCAGCTCCTGAGCAATTGCCTCAAACCCCTTACCGTCTTTAATGGCTTCAGTAATCTCAGTTATTTGCTCCTGTGTTAAGCCGGAGCCCTCCAGCATCATATGCTGTCCCTTGAAGCCTCCAAATCTGTTCAATAGCTTTTCCTTAAGGGCCGGTGCCTCATCGGTGGCGGCAAAAGCCATTGAAGCCATTAAGGTAGTCATTGCCATAGCTAAAACCGTTACTTTAGTTTTTCTCTTCATGGTCATCCTCTCCTTTTCTTTAATTTTCCCTGCAAGCTTATCTTACCCCGCTTCTGTGACGGTTTTGTGACAGCTTTAGGAAACTTTTGAAAAAAATGAGGGAATGCACAGCTTTAGTAGCCTATATACTTAGCATACACCACCTTGCCCTCCTCAACGGTTTTAGCATTTTTTATAATTGCCCTACCATCATCAAAGACCTTTATCTCGTAGCCCTCTGCGGATATATTTAATATAAAGGGCGTCAATCTTACTGCGATGCCTGCCGCTTGGAGTCTTTCATGCAATTGCTTCAGCTGTATTTTTTTACTGCTGCCGGGGTCCACCTGCACACTATTGCTGCCGCATATATGCACGGCCTCCGGCATTTTATCCTCAAGGTATTGAAACTTTCTTTGCTGACAGCAGGGGCAGTCCTCCTTTTTACCTACCTCAACAGACTCGAATACATTGTCCCACAGGTCAATAAAAAGCATGCTTTTATTCATAAGGTCCTTGTTGTCGGTTAAGTATTTAATCACTTCACTGGATTGATACATCCCCACTATGCCTGTAATCATGTTGATAACCCCTGCAGTATCACAGGTGGCTATGCTACCGGTTGGAGGAGGCACCTCCATCAGACATCTCAAGCATCCGGTTTCACCGGGAATGTAGCTCTTTACTACACCGGTGCTGCCAACAGCACCGCCATATATCCAGGGGATACCCTTTAGGAAGGCGACGTCATTGATCAAATACCTGGTTTTAAAATTATCCGTACAGTCCACTATGATATCCATGTCCCCTGCCAATCCTTCTATCGTAATACTGTTGACATCCTTTATAACCGCCTCTATCTCAATGCCGGAATTTGCCTTTAAAAGTGCTTCTCTTGCTGCCTCTGCCTTTGGCACGCTATTGGCAGCATCTGCTTCATTAAATAATATCTGTCTGTGGAGATTGCTCAGCTCGACAAAATCCCTGTCCACTATCCTGAGATAGCCTACCCCCGTACGGGCGAGACTATTGGCAACCACCGTCCCCAGTGCACCGCAGCCTACGATTAAAACCCTTGCCTTCTTCAGAAGCTTTTGTCCCTCCAGCCCTATGCCTCTAAAATTAATCTGCTTTGCATATCTTTCCTCCACCATATTTGCCACCTCTTATTTTTTATTTAATTGCCATCCCATCATAGGATAATATACGCATTATATACTCGCTTTAAACAGTGCTTTATTTCGCCATCGGTGGTTAATAATCCTTTCGATAATTGAAAATTCAAAAAACATTAATGAAACCTTAATATATACTTTCGATTAAATAATGCTTTTTATGGCATAAAGTGATAAAATATATATATCAATTCTTAAAGTCGTATATACTGTGGGGGATTTTTTTATGAAAAGGTTTTTTTTGATACTTATGATATTGCTGGTGACAGCAGTCTTCGGCCTTTTATATCTGCCGGCCTATCTTTCAGCCTCTTCTATCGAGGGGCCCACTATTGTAGAGGTCCCGCAGGGCGCTTCTTTATCCTATGTTTCAGACCTGCTTCAACAGCAGGGGATAATAAAAAGCAAGCTTTGGTTTAGGTATCAGGCAAAGGCAAAAAACGTGGATCGCAGCATTAAACCCGGTACCTATACTATCGAGCCAGATATGACCTTAGATGATATATTTGAGCTTCTGCAAAAGGGACAACAGGCCCAACAGATTGTATTGACCATACCTGAGGGCTTCACTCTATATCAAATTGCCGAAAGAGTCGAAGCTACTGGCCTGGCTTCAGCAGATGAGTTCATTGAGGCAACAGTAGCGTACTATACTGAAAAGGGCTTTAGCTTTGACACATCTAAGCTTTTCTATGCACTGGAGGGCTATCTGTATCCCGATACCTATTATTTTAATGTAACTCAGACAGCTAAGGATATTATATCGAGAATGTCTAAGCAGATGGATGAGGTCTTCACCGAAGAATACCTCAAGAGGGCAAAGGAGCTAAATTTATCCACCCATGAGGTTTTAACCATAGCCTCCTTGATTGAGCGGGAAGCTTACCACGATCAGGAGATGAAGGCCATTAGCGGAGTGATTTATAACCGTTTGGAGAAAACCATGCTGCTGCAAATTGATGCCACTGTGATATATGCCATTGGCGAAGGAAAGGAGCACATCACCCGAGTGCTATATGCCCATCTGGAGTCCTCTAATCCCTTTAACACTTATAAGCATTTAGGTCTGCCCCCTGGGCCCATAGCAGCCCCTAGTAAAAAGGCCATTGAAGCTGCCCTTTACCCGGAGTCCCATGACTATATGTACTATGTCCTGGGGGACAATGGACATGTTTTCAGCAAGACCTATAGTGAGCATCTGATCAACGTTGATAAATACCGCAAGATGACAAATAACTAAAAAGCAGGTGAAAAATCATAGATTTTTCACCTGCTTTTTAGTATTTTCCAAAATGACAATTAGGGAAGGTACAGCTATCACATTTTAAGCATTGGCCCCCATAGCCCATTCTGGTAATGTCGCGCCTTACTATTTTTTCCCCCGCCATAACCCTTGGCAATAGAATATCAAAAGCAGTGGTATCTGCAAACATAACACAGCCTGGAAGCCCAAAGATCGGCGTTCCATCTAAATAGGCCAATAGCAGCATTGCCCCTGGTAGCACCGGAGTACCATAGGTAACCAAATCTGCCCCTGTTGCTTTAATAGCACCGGGGGTTTTATCATCTGGGTCAACTGACATGCCCCCTGTCACAATGATAAGCTCAGCCCCCTCATTTTTATATTGAAGGATGGCATCTTTGATTATATCTAATTCATCGGGAAGAATCGTCTTAGCGGATACCTCCGCACCATATTTTTTTAATTTTTTTTCAATTACAGGCCCAAACTTATCCTCTATCCGGCCTTTATATACTTCGCTACCGGTGACAATTAATCCAGTTTTGTAAGATTTAAAGGGTTTTATGGAGAATATGGGCCCCACCGCCTTAAGCCTAGCTTCAGCAGCAGTAATCTTATCCTTTTTTATTATTAAGGGAATCACTCGGCAGCCGCCTAATAAATCCTTTGTGTCAATATACCGATCCCCATGAATCGTTGCAAGGCAAATATCACCTAAATCATTGATATCCTCCAATAGACTTCGGTTAATTTTCAACAAGCCCTTATGTTTTGCTATAAAGTTGATTTTTCCTTCCTTTGGTTCTGTGAACTCAATACCCTCACCGCATATCAAGTTACCCAAGGTAGTGGCAGCATCATCTTCGTGGAGCTCATCCTCCTGCAAATCAAAAATGTAGATATGCTCCTTTCCAATGCGCAATAGTCTTTCTATATCTTCTTCACGGATAATATGCCCCTTTTTAAAGGCTACCCCTTTAAATTCATTGGGAACTATTTCTGTGATGTCGTGTCCCAGCACCATTTCTACAGCATCTTCTACCTTAACTACCTTCATTTATATCACCTCATGCTAAAAAAAATAATTAGAAAATTTCTGACAAGAAAGGCTGCCTTATTAATGCGCTAAATTTCAGCTATTTTCCTCCTAAGCATCTCCTTTTTTTTGCAAACAGGACATTGATTTTCTCCTGCATCAGTAGGTATAAAGCCGTGGTTGCATTTGGGGCATAGGGATAATGGTATAACCCTTTTAGCTTGAAGGGTCCTAAGCTCCTTTAAAGTTGATGTCCCTGGCGTAATGGCCTCCTTAGGGCAGCTTAAGACACATTGTCCACAATGATAACAGCTTAATCCATGATGGGAAAGGGTTAGCACTTCTTTATCTTTTTCCAGCCTCCATGCCTTTGCCGGACAAACCCCAGCACACCTGCCACAGCCGTCACATTTATGGCTAACCTGCCATATTCCGAAGAAGGAGACTTTACTAATTATGGCATCCTTTAAATCCTGAGCCTCTGCTATAGCATCTAATAAAATACTACGGCTGGATACATTTTCATTAGGGTCCCTTAAAACTGTCTGTGCTGCTTTGGTGGCCATATTGGTGGATTCATTTCTAATGAAGCTAAAAAGCTCTCGCCTAGAAATTGCCTGGACTGCAGGGCTTGGTGAAGCTTCTTTGTGTCCCAGTAGCTTATAGTGGGGTCTCACACCAATTGTCTCAACAAATTCCACTGCCTGCTGCAGAGAAGATGGAAATAAGTACTCCTTAGCATTCCTTTGACACCCTTGGCATTTTGCCCCGTTAAAATAAAAGCACTTGTCTGGGTATAGGATAAATAAAGCTGCCAATAGTTCAGCTTCCATGGCATTTAAACAGCTTAGCTTTACACCGGTTTTATCCTCTATTTTTCTACAGGAGCACACAACCTCATCGGTATTCTTTACCAGATATAATATATTCTCCTCAACCAAACCCTTCATTCTTATGGCCTTTGTGGGACAAACAGCTTTGCAAATGCCACAGCGAATACACCGATCATGATTAAAATTTACTTTTCCAGAGGTTAATTGGATAGCCCCCTTAGGGCAGCTGCTTTGGCATTGATTACACCGCTGTTCTTCAATATTACTCAAAAAAATACAGCTACTATCCTTAAGTTCAGGGTAATGCTCATTAACCAGCTTATTGATTAAAAAGTCTAGTATCATTATTCTTCACCTCAGGAAAAAATAATAAGAAGATATTGAAAAAATATAGAAGAGTCCTCACGACCCCTCTATATTTTTTAAAGCATTTGAAAGCCTTAGTTTGATTCTAGCTAGGGAAGCAGCTTCAGACCTTCTAATTCGTCAGCCACATCCTTCATGCCAAGTTTTTCTAATGTCGCTCTAGTTGGCGCACCTGTTTTTTCATCCCATCCATAAGCTTTGTATAGCATTGTAAGAGCTAATTGCATATCATCCTTATCCATCTTTACTGTGCCAGGTGTAAAAGGCTTTTTGTCTGGGTCTACATCAAAGACATATGTTGGAATGGTGTCATGCTGATTCCTCATATCGATTGTCTTCATGTTTTTCACTGTTAGTGCTCTATGTAGTGTAGAAATTCTTTCAGCAGCAAGGTCTAACTCCGCTTCACTGGTTTCGATGCCAGTGGCTAAGCTGAAGAATTTAGCCTCTAGGGCTGTATCTCCTCTATAGTTTCGCTTCTTAGAAGGAGATACCGTCATTGGCCATACCCAGTTACACAAGGTAATGGAGTCATGCAGGAAGTTTCTATCCAATGACCATTTAGCAAAATTAGCCTTGTATTCATTCATTGGCGTATAGTTTTGTGGTACATCAAAGGCGTCTGGTGAACCCCATACCTCACCGGAGATTTCTCTTAATAGCTCGGTTGGCAGGCCTGCACCAATCATGTTTTGGTGGGTATGGGAATTGGCATCTCTATTGAACATAATGTTAACCAATACCCCGACTTGAGCTCCGGATTCATTACTATGATGCTTTGGATAAGCCATTTTTGACCAAAGGCTATTGCCATTCCAGTAATCCTCATCAAATTTCCATCTTTCAGCTAACCAATAAGGCCCATCTCCTAAGTGGCTAAATTCCCCTTCCTTTAGTGCAATTCTTCTATAGAATTCTAAAAGAAATGCTGGGTCACCTGATTCCACTAAATCCCAAGGTATACTATCATATTCTTCCTTCGGTAGAGCTTCCTTAAGCTTTCCGGTGGTATAGGCATATTTGAAGTCCCTTGGCAGCTGACCATAGTTACTCCAAATACCATAATCGTCCGCCAATCTAGAGCCTAAGCATTTTGTTATTAATGCCACCTCACCCTTTGGATCACCATCGGAATAACCCTTCAGCATAACGCTGCCTGGACTGGAAAAGTTGATACATGTGCTTGCTGCATATCGGGTTAACCCATATTTTTCCAGTTCAGGCACTTCAAGGTTAGATTGGCAACGGATTGGACAAGAATGACATCCACCCATTTTAATCGTTCTTGCCTCTGCCACTGGACCAAGGTCAAATACTGCTTTTTGTGTACGAAGACCAACCTTATTTTTCTCCCCAGGAGGGCATTCACCAGTTTCTACCGGCGGCTTAGCTGCTCCCCAGAATAATGCTGTTTGTGCCGTCCATCGGCTTCTGCTATCATGGAACTCCGCCCATGGTTGAGGTGTGTTTGGCACAACGTGTTGATTGTTGGCACCAATGATTTCATCCATCATATAGGCATTCAAATCTACCCAGTCTTTTCCTTTACCTTCTGCAATATTTATAGCCTGAGTCCCTATTATACCGATGGCTTTAAGCTTTTTAGCCCCCAATATACCCCCATGGCCGCCAGCGGAGTGGTTAACTGAGTTAACAATGGAGGATAGATTGATTAAGTTTTCACCTGCTTGACCAATAGAGGCAATACAGGCTTCCTTACCCATTTCTTCATTAAGCAGCATTGAGGTTTCTACTGTGCCCTTTCCCCAAAGATGAGCAGCATCCTCAATAGTCACCTTATCATTTTCAATCCTTAACCAAACAGGCTTATTTGATGCGCCCTCAACAATAATGCCATCCCAGCCAGCAAACTTTAAGTAAGCGCCAAAGTTTCCGCCCATATGGCTGTCTGTAACAGCATGGTAGGGATTTGTAGGTGCTAAAGAAGTAATATTCGTTCTTCCGCTACAGGGTGCACCAGTCCCGGTCAATGGACCTACGCCAAATACCACCTTATTTGCTTCGTCGTAGGCTTTGGTTCCCTGGGGAACCTCATCAAATATAATTTTATACCCGATACCTGCGCCTCCGATAAAGTCTTTATATTTCATCGTATCTACGGTAGAAATTGCTCCTGTTGTTAAATTTACCCTTAACATTTTACCAGCCCAGCCAGTAATCTTAGCCATTATTTCTCCTCCTATCTTAAAATAAATAGACAATTGTTATTATGTAATCAACCTATGAGAAGCGATACCCGTTTTTATTTAAGATCGCAGTAACTTCTTCCCATGGAATAATTCTCAAAGCACCTGTAATACAGTTTTCTGCACATGCGCCACACAGAATACACTTGGTGGATTTCTTGGTATCTGGGTCAATTGTAGGCATGTGCCATGGACAGGCTTCAGCACAGGCACCGCAGCCCACACATTTTTTTGCGTCAATAGTCCATGCCCCAAGAGTTTCACTGAGGGAGATGGCCTCTACAGGACAAGCCCCTGCGCATTTTGGCTCCTGACATTGCTTACATGTTTCTGGTGTCATTAAAAAATTTCCAAAGTATCCATCCACGTTACGATAATTATCGCTGATCTCTGTACCATAGTTAAAGTTTCTTGCTATTTTTACTCTGGATACAAAGGGATGAATTTTTCCATCATTGATGGCAGAGCATACCATTTCACATCGTTGGCATCCAACACATCGGTTTTGCTCAGATATCAGCATTCCTTTAGCTGTTAAGAGTACATTGGCTGATTCACCAACCGGGCTACATCCAAACAAATTTAGCACAGCAGCAGAGACGGTTAAGGTGGCAATTCCCCTACCACTTAGCTTTAAAAATTCTCTTCTTGTCCTTAATTTCTCTAAAAAATCTTGAATTTCATTTTCGAACATATTTACGCTCCCTCCTAGATTAAATTTCGTCTCAACCAAGTCAATCAATGCTGTATGAAATTACACATCGAAGATTCTCCCTTGACTACCCTCCTCCACAATGACAATTGCTTTTTCCAGGCTTAAGTAAAACATTGTCATTGGTCATACTAGATATTGCTTAGAACACTTTTAAGCATAAGTTCGTTAATTATCAAACAATCTTCGTGCACTTTTATACCTTCTCCTTTTTTCCTGTAAGGTCTAATTCATCTTTTAGCGTATCCACTTCTTCAGTCACCTTGTTGGCATGATCCTTAAAGGCTCTGATGGATTTACCCATTGCCTTTCCTAATTCAGGCAGCTTAGAAGGACCAAAAATAACTAAAGCAATCGCCAAAACTATGACTAGCTCCCCAGTACCTAATCTACCAAACATCTACAACACCCCCTTTAATGATTTGTTAAACGAACCAAAAATGCACATGTATCTTATCCTATTGCAAAATAAAATCAATTTAATTCATGCTGGGAAGTCTTAAAGGGCTTAAGGGTTTTGATCCGCTTCTACCTCAACCCACTCTGCCAGCGAAGTTGCATGAGATCTATCCATAAACTTGTCAGAATATAAATAAACTGCATTATTAGAGGCTTTAGTTTCTTTGATATCATCGTAATCCACTGTCTCCTTTAGCTGCTTCAGAACCGCCTTGAAGATATCAACTGAGAGCTTAAATGGATTGCGATAAAACAGTCTAACATCTGTTGGTCGGGGATAGGTTTTTGATTCGTATCTGACGGTTTCAGCAACAAGCTTTATCAAATCTCGTTCTTCAACCATCACCATCATGTTGGCATAATTGTGGGTGATGTATTGGTTAGAGAATAAATAAATAGTCTTTTCGCCCTTTATTGAATAAATATCCTTATATGCACCCTCTAGCTTTAATTCGTCTAATAGCGCCAGTAGCTCCTCAACCTCCAAAGAAAAGGGTGCTTCAAGGAAAACCTCTGCATTGGTTGTTTGATGATTAGCAGATTGCTCCCTTATAAAGCTTGCTACTGCGGCTGATTTATCAAATACCTCTTCGATATCCGCATCACTACCAGCTACTCCCCCCTTTGCTTTTCCTTCTAAGATTTCTGATTCTAAATTGTCGGTATTAGTTTTGGTGTCCAACTTGCTCCCTCCTCGTAATCTTAAATCTTATAAAGAGACATCAAGAATTCCATATGGAAACTTAGGATGACCTTATGGTTGATTAATGGGTATTGGAGCTTACCCTCATTATAATTTACTTATTCCCGAGAAAATTTTCATAGAGGAAAACGATTACCAAATTTATGATATACTATACCTGACAGCAGCAAGGCACATGAAGATTTACTCAGAAATATCTAAAAATAAATGTCACATAATTTGCATTATAATGAAATTTTATACAGCATTTAAATAAAATATAACATAGTGACATGCCCCGGTCAATAGAATTGGTCTTTTTATTAACAAACTCATTCCATAAACCATTTTTTTGTTATATAATGTATGGAAATTGTTAAATTAATATCAAATATTTCTAAAGTGCTCTTAGTCCTTACAAGAGTGCTTATGAATTAATCTCAGGAGCTTCAAGTATATCATCTAAATTTTGATTGGAGGTATTTTTATGTTTCAAACAGCTTACGAGGATATGTATAATAATTTGAAAAAGGGCCAAGCATCCCTTCTTTTAACTCAGCTTAAGCCACTATATGAGCGTGGTGGCGATATTGAAAAGAAAGAAATATTTAACCACCAGCAGCTGATCCAAAGTAATTTGCCAAAGGAGCTACAGAAAAAAATCAATAGTACCTTTGAAACCGGCAAGCCCATGATGGCAACCTACAATGACAAAAGTCTTTTAGTTGAGCCTTTTTTTCCTAAGCCTCGGCTAATAATTTTGGGTGGAGGGCATATTGCCAAGCCACTTTCAGAGTTTGGTGCAAAGGTCGGCTTTTCCATAGTTGTTTCAGACGATAGACCCTCCTTTGCAAATCCTGATCGATTTCCCAATGCCGACGAAGTCATCTGCGAAGGCTTTGAAGCAGTATTTGATCAAATAGAAATAAGGCCCTCTGACTTTGTCGTAATTGTTACCAGGGGCCATCGCCATGATGGTATTTGTATAAGAAGAGCTCTAAATTACAGCCCTACATATATTGGTATGATTGGCTCTAAGCGCAGGGTTAAAGAGATGCTACAGCAGCTAATGGCTGAAGGATATCCTAAGGAAAAATTAGAAGCCCTTCATTCCCCCATAGGGCTTTCTATTGGAGCAGTAACCCCTGAAGAAATAGCGATTTCTATAATTTCTGAATGTATTGGCGTCAGAAGAAGCTCCTCTAGTAGTGCCCTTGTGAAAAGCACCCCCTTCTGTTGGCCAGAATTTGATCAAGATGTAATGAGAGAAATGGCCTATAAATCCGAGGCTCCCTGTGCCCTTATCACCATTATTGCCTCCAGAGGCTCAGTGCCAAGAAAGGCTGGTGCAAAAATGATAACATGGCTAGACGGAAGGGTTATGGGAAGCATAGGTGGCGGATGCAGCGAGGCCAATATACTAACCCTAGCCCGGGAAGTCATATTACATAAGGGCTATAGAATCGAACACGTCGATATGACTGGTGATGTCGCTGAGGATGAAGGCATGGTCTGTGGTGGCATGATTGATGTGCTAATAGAAGCTTTCTAGACTGCTAAATTGGAGGAATAGAAATGAATATACGAATACATGGATTGAGAAGTTCTCGAGTATTGCTTATTGGTGCATTTACCATGGTCTTTCTTTTGATACTGCTTCTGATTTTTCACGATGCATCCAAGGATTCCACCATCGCCTATGCCATCACTTCCGATGATATTGACGAAGGAAAACAGATGATTGTCGACTATTTCCAGGCATTAAAGACAAGTGATACCGTTATATTAAAGAGTTATGTCAGCTATAATCTAGTGGGCATTAAGGAAATAGGGGCCTGTAATGTCAATGGGAAAAATCCCAGCTTGGCTTTTCTCTATGATGATGACTTTAAACCAGACCTAATAAGGATTGAAACTTCCACAAAATATCCACTTGACACCCAAAGCATTATCGAGGAAATGAAGCATAGTTATAGCATCGATATCTATCAAGTACTTGGTCTGCATGTTTACTTTAACTATGGTATAGACCATGATTGGGATTTCATACTTATCAAGGAGACAGAGAGCAGTCCATGGAAAATTCATTTGTGGCGTAGTTAATCTTATGGGTTGCAAATACTACAGGGTTCAAAACCCTGCTCAACAGCTTCTTCCCTAGTATAAAATACAATCATATTTTGTATATATATCTTCTCTGCCTCTGTGCAGTTGGGGATGTGGAATCTATCTGGCATGTAATCAGCGACATATTGAACAGGCGGCTTTTCTTCAGATTCCTTTGGCTCCTGCTCTATATTGCCTTTTTCAACCACCGGAATCACTAGCTTTGGTTGATGCTGTTGGGAGGCCTTTTCTTCCCGAAATTGCATAGCTAATATTATTAAAATCACTGCTATGAATATAAAGCTAATCACTTTTCGATTTCTTCCCATGGATTTCTTCTCCTTTATATACTATATTTATGCTTATATTATACATTGATTTCCGAGATTAAGTATAGATTTTAGTGGTGAGGATGTCCAATCACCGATCCAGCCCTATCGTAAAAATAATATTTTTAGACAAAATAGGAGCTGTTCACCAGCGATTATTAATCCCTAGTGCCCAGCCCCTCCTTTACTTTACTTCCACTAAATTTCTTCTATCGAAACCACATCATAACCTACATCCTCTACCGTTTCCTTCAACAGCTGGTGGCTGACGTCGCTGGAAAGCTCTACAACAGCACTTTTATCCTGTAAATCTACCGTAGCCTCTACTACCTCCTCCAGCTCATTTAACGCCTTAGTCACTCTTCCTGAGCAATGTCCGCAGCTCATACCCTCAATTTTAATTTTCTTTTTCATTTTTTTTCTTCCTCCTTTAATGTATTGGTTTAAAGCCTCTTAATCTTAAGGCATTAGTCACAACTGAAACTGAGCTTAATGCCATAGCCCCCGCTGCATATATCGGATTTAATAGGGGACCCCCTAATGCATATAATAGGCCTGCTGCAATCGGTATGCCCAAGGTATTGTAGCCAAAGGCCCAAAATAGGTTCTGTTTAATATTTCTAATGGTACTCTTGCTTAGCTGTATGGCAGTCACAACATCCATCAGATCACTCTTCATCAATACGATATCTGCGGATTCCATTGCAACATCGGTTCCTGATCCTATTGCAATCCCCACATCTGCCTGAGCCAGAGCCGGCGCATCATTGATGCCATCTCCCACCATAGCAACCCTTTTGTCCTGCTGCTGCAGCTTCTTGACCTCATTAGCCTTATCCTCCGGCAAAACCTCTGCTAGTACCAGGTCAATGCCCACCTGCTTTGCTATCGCTGCCGCCGTACGCTTGTTGTCCCCAGTTATCATGGCCACCTGAATCCCCATTTTATGCAGCTTTTCAATGGCCCTTTTGCTGTTTTCCTTTACAACGTCTGCAACTGCTATGATTCCCACCAGCTGATTATTTACGGCAATATACATAGGGGTTTTTCCGTCGCTGGCCAGCTTGTCGGAGGCCTCCTCCATATCTATATCCACCTGCTTCTCCACCATCAGCTTTTTATTGCCCAGCAGAATGCTCTTATCATCAATTGTTACTGCGATACCATGTCCGGGTATTGCCATAAAATCTTTAACTGCCCTCAGCTCCAGATTCTTTTCTTGAGCCGCCTTTACTATAGCCTCTCCCAGTGGATGCTCTGACCCTTTTTCTGCCGAAGCAGCCAGCATCAACAACTCCTCCTGAGGTATGGTCTCCTTAACCACGATATCAGTAACCGTCGGTTTTCCTTCTGTAATTGTGCCTGTTTTATCGAAGACTACCGTTTTTATCTTGTGGGCGGTTTCTAGGGCCTCACCGCCCTTTATCAGAACACCGTACTCTGCTCCCTTACCGGTTCCCACCATGATGGCGGTAGGCGTAGCCAGACCAAGAGCGCAGGGGCAAGCAATAACCAGCACCGCTATAAATATGGTTAAGGCGAATACCGTAGAATGTCCTGTTAAGTACCAGGCCAGGGCCGCAATTATCGCTATGGCTATTACCACCGGTACAAAGTAGCCGGAAATGATGTCCGCCAGCTTTGCAATCGGCGCCTTGGTGCCCTGAGCATCCTCCACCAGCTTGATTATTTGAGCCAATGCAGTATCCTTACCTACCTTAGTGGCTTCAAATTTAATTGAACCATTTTTATTGATACTACCGCCTACCACTGAGTCCCCCTGCTTCTTTTCAACAGGAATACTCTCACCTGTCAGCATCGATTCATCTACAGCGGTATATCCGTCAACGACCCTACCGTCTACAGGGATTTTCTCCCCCGGCTTCACCAGAATAATATCGCCAACCTCAACCTCTTCTATCGGTATGACTATCTCCTGGCCCTCCTGTAGGACAATTGCTGTTTTAGGCTGCATACCCATCAGCTTTTTAATAGCCTCTGAGGTCTTGCCCTTTGAAACCATCTCCAGGTATTTTCCCAGTAAAATCAGGGTAATGATGACGGCGGCTGTCTCAAAGTAAAGCTCATCCACCATGGCGGTGTTTCCCTGCATGATTTCAAAAATGGCGTAAACACCATATATATATGCTGCACTTGTGCCTATAGCAATCAATGAATCCATGTTGGGATTTCTTCTTATCAGCGCCTTAAAGCCTACTGTATAGAAGCGATATCCTGCTATCATAACCGGTGTTGTTAATATAATCTGGAATAATGCGAAGTTCATTGGATTATGATGGGGATTTAAAAACATCGGCAGTGGTGCCTTCAGCATATGTCCCATAGTGACGTATAATAGCGGTGTCGTAACGATCGCTGCCACTAAAAATTTATACCAAAGGGTCTTTAACTCCTTCTGACGCTTTTCTTTTTCCTTATCTGTCTGATCCTCTGCCTCCAGCTCCAGAGGCTTGTAGCCGGCCTTTTCAATGGCCTGCTTTATCTGGGAAATTCTAAGCTCGGTGCTGTCGTATTTTACCGTTGCCTTTTCTGTAGCAAAGTTTACGGATGCAGATTCTATACCACTTAGCTTTTTAAGAGATCTTTCTACAGCTGCAGCGCATGCACCACAGGTCATACCCCCAATAGGTATAGTTATCTCTCTTATGGTCTTTTCTTCAGCCAAGGCGTATCCACTCTTATCCACCCGCTGTATGATATCCTCCAGCTTTAATTTTTCCTCATCAAATTCCACTGAAAGCTTTTCTGTTGCATAATTCACATTGGCATTAATGATACCCTCCAGCTTTGATACGCCTCTCTCGATATTTTTAGCGCAGGCTGCACAGGTCATGCCCTCTATATTGAAGCTTTTTTTAATACTCATCTCAACCCTCTCCTTCTACTTAATCAGCTTCTTCACCGTTTTCAATAAATCCTCTACAGCCATATCGTCGCCTTCCTTTACCTGTTTGACGATACAGTTTTTAAAATGACTTTCCAGCAATATAACTGCGATAGAGCTTAAGGCTGATCTGGAGGCCTCTATTTGATTTATAACCTCATCACAATAGGTTCCCTTCTCAATCATGGTTTTTATGCCTCTTATTTGCCCTTCAACTCTGCTGAGACGATCTATCATAGACTTCTGAACCCTCATGGATTCCTCTGTCGGCTGCTTATGGCTATGATTGTTTTCCATATCGAACCCTCCCTTCTATAAAAAATATACCATACCCCCCTATGGTATGTAAAGCATTATTTGAAATCTTTTTAAAAGTCCATATTAAAAACCGACTATCGCTGACAGTCGGCTTTTTTTCTTTATATTTCATCCGTATCATCAGGTATGCTCTGACCAGCAGTTACTGATGCGATTATGGTGTTGGGATCGTGTACAATGTGGAATTCCGCTCCATATTCCATATCTGCCACCTTTAAGGTATCCCCTGGCTTAAAGCCGGATATATCAAACTCAAATTTCTTTGGAATACTCCCGGCAAAGCACTGTACCTCCACCTCCTTCATCTGCTGCTGAAGGGTGATATTGCCTCTTTCTATATATTGCTTACCGCTTAAGACTATCGGTACCTTGGCAATTATTTTTTGATCCTGCGATACCTTCTGAAAATCCATATGTATGACTTCCTTAGTAATTGGATTTACCTGTATCTCCTTAATTAGCGCAGTATAGGCCTCACCGCCGATATTTAGTGTAACCAATGAATTTGTATCTCCGCTTCTCATCAAAAGCTCAACATCTCTTTTATCCAGCTTAACCGGTAATGTATTCATGCCCTTTCCGTAGATGACAGAGGGTACATAGCCCTCATCTCTAACCCTGTGGCTGGTGTTTTTGCCTACATGACTCCTTACCTCACTATTTAAAGTATTCATATAACAGCACCTCTTTTCACTATTTATTAGTGGATTATCTCCAATAACAAAAGTTTTATACAGAGGAGGGAAAGCGTTAATGAATAATGAATAGATAATAATGGATAGTAAACAGTGTAAAACAAAGACCTATAGAAAATCCATAATTAGATTCTCTATAGGTCTTCTATAATCTTAACTCTTTTCGTTATTCACTATCATTTATTCACTTTGCTCTTCACCTTCACTTGACACCTTTGACGCATACACCAAGGAGGCTACAGTTGCGCCTCTATCGTGGAGTATTTCAATGTTTTCATTAGAGGCTATACTCAAATCATTAACTGTAATAGCATCCTTTTCCTTTAATATTTTCGCATCTACTTCTACTTTCTCTGGTAGGTATTTTGGATATGTATAAATTTCAACCTCAGACAGTATATGTTGAACAATTTCTGTACTGGACTCTACAGCTTCTCTGTTATTGATATAGATAGGAAAGGTTAGCTTAACCCTCTCATTATCGTTTAGCTTTTGAAGATCTACGTGCAATAGCTGTTGTTTTATGGTATCTCTTTGGATTTCCTTAATAACCGCATAATGCCTTTCGCCATTGTAGTCTAAGCCTAATCTGCTGCTGGTGCCATACTGAGCCAGTACCCGCTCAAGTTCCTTTTCCTTTAGAAAAACCTTTTCTGTCTCTTTTCCCCTGCTGTAAAGAATTGCCGGAACATTACCAATTTTTCTTTCCTTAGTTATTGGATTCTTCCCTACTGTTTCTCTGGCAATAGCTTCTAATACAGGTGTTGCCATTTATAATCTCCCCTTTCCAGTTGTAAAAAATGTCCTCATTATTATTAAATCAAAAAAATGAGAAAATTACAAATAGTTTGTTTCCTTATATTTGAAATTAAAAAGGGTCCCAAAATTCGAAAAGCCCATTTCCCGCAGGCTATAGGCTTTTGTCTTCTTGTATAAATTTAATCCAGAGATCTTAAAATTCGTTCAGATACGTCCTTTAATCTCAGCTCACCCACTACCTCATCTACTGCTACAAATATTGCCTTGATTTCACTGTTGCCCTCGTCAAAATGATAGGCATATCCATAGCATATAAAATCCTCTGGGATAAAGTCCTCTATTTCAGCAACTCTTTCATCTGCTAAAATTAATAATTCACTTACCAGCTCCTCTTCATCCATATCAGCTGCATCCAGCTCCGTCATAAGCTTGATCCGTAATTCCTCGGCATCTAAAAGGATTTGGTATACAAGCGTATCCTCTCTTTTAGAGCCCGCCGAAATATCCTTTATATTTTTAAAGCTGATATCCGCCTTAATATTCTCCAGGATTTCATTGCTATCATAAATCTTTTCTCCTGCCACAACATAGCTCATGCTTTCCTTGCCTCCTTGTAATCTCTTTGGTTTTCCTTGAGCTTGATCAAGGGCCTTAGTCCCTCTACAAGCTTCGCAGTATATGTATTAAGCTGATATTATAATATCCTTTTATACAAAACTTATCAATAGCTGTGTTTTAATTTACCTATATGATTTGATTATCTGTTTACGGCGGCTATAAAAGAGGTTATGGGTATGGTTAACAGAAGCCCAATGCTTCCGCTTAGGGACCTGACAATTTCCGCTGCTATGTATTGACTATTGATGATTTCAGAGGCATTCATACCTGCAAAGGCAAATATAAAAAACAAGGGCATGGAGGTACCGGCATATGCCAGTACAAGGGTATTTGTTGTAGTCGCCATAATGTCCTTTCCCACCGACAGTCCCGATACAATAAGACTCGAGATTCTAGCATTGGGGCTTGCCTTTTTTATTTCATATATAACAGAGGTTATGGTCATGCTGACATCCATCACCGCTCCCAATACACCTATAGTTATACCGCTGTAGAGAAGGCCCCTAAAGTCCATATTGAAGCCTGAGTAGGTAATTAGCAGCTGCAGCGATTCATCATAGGTTCCAGAAAGCTGTATCAGGTTTCCGAAGAACAATGCCAATAAACCGGAGGCTATGGTCCCTCCAATGGTACCTATAATTGCACTGAAGCTTTTTCTTGTAAATCCCCCAATAATTATAAAGCTGGCAACTACAATTATTAAGGATACGACAATCGTAGATAATATAAATCCGTAGCCCCCTATAACCATGGGCATGTATATCTTCAATATGCAAAGGCCGGTAACAATTAAAGCAATAAAGGACCGTAGCCCCTTATATCCGCCGAAGAGAATCAGACAAAGAAAAAATATCAGAAATAAAATCAATAAATAGCTGTCTCTTACCACATCTATAAAGGTAATTGATGCAAGACTTGAGCCTTCATAGTTTAATTCCAGAAACACCCTCATATTATTTCGTAGCCTGATGCTGCCTTCATTATCGTTTATGGGATATAAAAACCTTAATTCCCTCCCCTTTAGGGGACCCTCTAGAACCTGCGCCTCAACAAGCTGAAGTGCCAATCCTTCCTCTACCGGCTTTACATTTATTATCACAGCCTTAACTTTTATGACCGCTTGGTTTGTGGCATTAGTGGAACTGGCAAAGCCTATTAATAAAATAATTACCAATACTATAATTGCCCTTCTTTTCATTTTTCAACGGCTCCCCTTAAAGCTTTTATGCTAAATTTTTATAGTCTGCATGTTATGCTCTATACAGCCTATTCAGCAGCGGAGAGTTTTATCCTAATAATTAATTTTTCCATTTACAGTGGGACTGATTTTAGAAGAAATAAAAAGAGACAAAAGGAACCGTCCCCTTTGTCTCTGTTTGCTTCTTATTCCATTGTGTATGGTAGCAACGCCATATGTCTTGCACGTTTAATCGCTTGTGTAATATCTCTTTGGTGGATTGCACAGTTACCAGAAATTCTTCTAGGTAAGATTTTTCCACGCTCAGTGATATATTTCTTAAGCTTTTGAACTTCTTTGTAGTCCATATATGTCACTTTATCGGCACAGAAGGTACAAACCTTCTTTTTGCTTTTACGTTTTCTCTTATTATTGATCACACTTATCCCTCCTTCTACCTGCTAGAATGGAATATCTTCATCGTCTATAGATTCAAAATCATTTAAGTCAATATCCTGTGAATTGAAATCGTCATGCTTAGGAGCTGATGGTGTTGATGGGCTTGTCTTATTGCCCCACTCTAAAAACTCTACCTGATCCGCTACAATCTCTGTAACGTATTTTTTCTCTCCGTTTTGTTCATAGGAGCGACTTTGCAGTCTTCCCTGAAGTCCAACGAGTCTACCCTTTGAAAGGTAATTGGCACAGTTTTCGGCAGGCTTTCCCCATACAACGATATTAAAAAAATCAGCCTCTTTTTCTTTAGAATACACTCTATTTACTGCAACACTAAAGGTGGCCACAGCTTTTCCGCTGGCAGTAAAACGCAGCTCCGGATCCCTTGCGAGACGCCCGATTAATACAACACTGTTCATAAATACACCACCCCTTGTTTATTAGGCTTCTAATCTAAGAATTAGATGACGAATAACTTCATCAGCAATCTTTAGATTTCTATCTAATTCCTTAGGAACATCTGCAGCAGCATTAAAATGTATTAATACATAGTAGCCTTCGTTTAACTTATTGATTTCATAGGCTAATCTTCTGTTACCCCACTCATCAATATTGTCAACTTGACCATCTGCTTCGATAATTCCCTTGAACTTATCTAAAAGCTGAGTTCTCTTCTCTTCTGTTACGTCACTCTTAATAACGTACATTAATTCGTACTTATTCATTATTTCACCTCCCTTTGGACTTAGCGGCCCTGCTCTAAAACAGGACAGAGAAATGCTTTTTCCCACGTTATAATATTTTATCACTTTATAATAAGTAATGCAAACCTTTTATTTAAAATATATAAAGCGACTTGTTGAAGGTTTTTTTAAACTCCTTGGCATATTGCATAGCAGCCGCCATCTCCAGCTCTGGTGAGCCATCGGATATGAGTTTAATGATGACATCATCCTCAAGGATTTGACAGTTGATATCCTTGACGGTACTGGATTCACTTCTGTCCAGCTTTTCAGCGATTTGAAGAAACACCCTCAGCTTTAAAATCATATCATAATCTTGCTTATCAATCAGCATTTTATAGTTTTTCCAATTTTCCTTAAATTCAACCTCTCTATGCATGGCAACTATAAAAGCACACATCACCAGCTCTCTGTTTCGCAACCCATTTATACGGGAGTTTAATACTAAATAAAAGCCGTGCTTATGATGGTTATAGTAATCAACATAGTTGCCAATATCATGCAGCTGAGATGCAGCCTCCAGTAGTCTTCTCTCTGCAGAGGTTAGCCCGTGCAGCTCTACCATTTGCTCAAACAATGCCATCGACAGCTTCTTTACCTGTTGGCTATGTTTTTGATTAGACCCATATATGCTTAATATATTATCGATACTATGCTGCATGACATCTCTGACCAGCAGCCCTTCCCCGGCATACTTCATATAATGCTCATAAAACAGCCCTTCTCTCACACCATTGCCGCTGATAACCAGCTTCTCAATTTTTAGATACTCAATAAGGATTTTTACTGGTGCCAGGCCACCCACGATAATATCTGCTCTATCCTTTGTGATGCCGGCAATCTTTTTTATTTCATTGAGGTCTTTATTAATAACCTGATTATAGGCGTCAATTACTTCATTCCTATCCATCTGGTAATTATGCAGGCTGGATAAAGGAAATCCTATTTTTTTTCTGTCTATTTTTGCTAAGGTCCGTATTGTACCCCCTAAGCCTACCAATGGCAGTCCTTTTGATTTTTGCAGCCATTCTACATTTTTTAGCTTATCCTTAATGAATTTTTCCAGTGCCTTTAATTCCGCAGCAGTCGCTGTCTTGCCACCATTCAAATAGGTCTCGGTTAAGGATACTGCACCAAAGGGTAAGCTTATAGCCTCCTTCAGGCTACGATTTTCAACCAGTATAATTTCTGTGCTTGCGCCCCCGATGTCAATTATAAGGCAGTTTTCTATATAGATGGTGTTGATAACACCTAAATAAGCATAGAATGCCTCTTCTTCCCCTGTTATTACTCTAAATTCCAGCCCTGTTTCACTGCTAACCCTTAGCAGAAACTCCTGCTGATTTTTTGCAAGCCTCACAGCTGCCGTTGCCACCAAAAATGTATGATCTGCTTCATGAACCTTCATTAGCTTATTAAACAGACTCAGCGCTTCAATTGTCCTTTTGATTGCGGCCTCCTTAAGTAAGCCTTCAGGCCCCATCCCCTGGCTCAATCTCACCATTGCCTTTACCTGATCGATCATTCGGTAGGAGCCATCCTCATTTACCTGCATAATAATCATTCTTACTGAGTTTGAGCCTAAATCAACTATTGCATACTTGCCCTTCATATCTACACCTTCTAACCTTTTAGACTTATATCCCTTCCAATCCTGAATTCAGGCTTTCCAGCTGGTTGCGCTTAATGCTATTCTCAGCTAGGTTTCGGAAATACAACTGACTATTAATAAGCCGCTTACCTCGTCGGTCAATTCTCTTGTATATCCCTCCCGAGGTAAGCACTCTTGCTTTAATCGTATCCACCAATTCTATTGCCAATAGATTGATTATCCTTTCCTTTACTCTTAGATTTTCTATGGGAATAAACAGCTCAATTCTTCTGTCCAGATTTCTTGACATCAAGTCTGCACTGGATATAAACAGTTCCTCTTTTCCATTATTATAGAAATAATATATCCTACTATGCTCTAAAAATCTACCCACTATACTCCGCACCCTTATATTTTCGCTAATGCCCAGAATTCCCGGTCTGAGGCAGCAAACACCCCTAACGATGAGATCAATCTTCACGCCTGCTATCGATGCCCTATAAAGAGCGGCAATGATTTCGGCATCCGATAAAGAATTCACCTTAATAATAATTCTTGCATCATACCCTAAAGCGGCGTTTTTTATTTCTTTATCGATATAATATAACAGCTGGCTTCTTAAGTTTAAGGGAGCAATTGATAATTTGTACAGCTCCGGCGGCTGGGAATATCCCGTTAGCATATTAAAAACTGCCGAAGCATCCGCGCCATAATACTCATTACTGGTGAATATGCCCATATCAGTATAAACCTTAGCTGTCACATCATTATAGTTTCCAGTGGATAAATGAACATACCGTTTAATCCCATTTTCTTCTCTGCGAACAACAAGGATTACCTTAGCATGGGTTTTTAAGCCTACGAGGCCGTAAATAACATGACAGCCTGCCTCCTCAAGCCGTTTAGCCCACCAGATATTATTTTCCTCATCAAATCTTGCCTTCAGCTCTACTAAAACCGTCACCTGTTTGCCGGCCTCAGCCGCCGCCTCCAGTGCTTTAACTATTTCCGAATCGCCGCTAACCCGATATAGTGTTTGCTTTATTGCCAGCACCTGTGGGTCCCTAGAGGCCTGCCTGATGAAATCTGCCACAGCTTCAAAGCTTTCATAGGGAGTATGCACCAATATATCTTCCTTAGCTATTGCCGTCCAAATATCCTCCTCCTCCAGCAAATCTCTAGGTGTTTTAGGTATATATTCATCATACTTAAAGCGCTCATAGCCCTGAAGCTCGTATACCTTCCATAAAAATGTTAAATCGATTGGTCCATTAATACCGAAGCAATCCCCCTTATGGATCTCTAACGACTCCTTCAATATTTTAATAAGCCTGTCATCCATATTAATCTGATACTCCAGCCTGATTGCTCTGCCACGCTTTCTCTTCTTTAGTGACTTCTCCATCAGCCTTAGGAGGTCTTCTGCTTCCTCCTCATCTAAGCTCAGATCGGCATTTCTTGTTATGCGGTATTCTCCTATGGCAATTATCTCTCTGCCAATAAACAATCGATTGATATGCATAGCTATAACCTCTTCCAGCAATATATAGCATTCCTCAATTGTTGTGCCAGGTAGCTTTATGAGACGAGGTAAAACAGTCGGGACCTGCACTGTTGCAAATATTGTATCTTCGCTATCCTTAGCCTTTATTAATACTGCAATATTGAGGGTCTTGTTATAAATCAACGGAAAGGGCCTTCCAGAGTCTACTGCCATTGGTGTCAATACAGGGTATATACGATCCATAAAGTAATCCTCTAAATATGCCTTTTGATTGCTATTTATTTCTGTCCCCTCTAAAAATCTTAAGTTAATTCGTTTAAGGCTTGGAATAATTCGCCGATTGTATACATTATATTGGTCCTCCACCATTTTATGCGCCCTCGTTGAAATGCTTTTCAACTGGGCCTTAGGGTCTAGACCGGCAGCATCCGCTTTGTTAATACCGGCGCTAACAAGATCCTTCAAGGCAGCCACTCTTACCATGAAAAACTCATCAAGATTTGAAGCTGTTATAGCTAAAAATTTTATTCTTTCAAAGAGTGGATTGTCCCTATCTTTAGTCTCCTGTAGTACCCTCTCATTGAACTCCAGCCAGCTCAATTCTCTATTTATGTAATACTCACTTTTATATAGATTAATCTCCTGTTTCATAATTTACCTCTTCACCCTTAGATTTAGCTTAATGCCAAAAACCTCGACAAAATATGCTGACTTTTCTTCAAAGGTCCATTCCTCCAACAGTGTGTCTACAATTGCTTTGCCACGAAGCATGACTTCTCCCTCTTCAATGGATACCCTGAGGTTCTTTATTTTTTGTGTATGGCTACTGTCTAACGCATCTGCAATGCGTAGAATCGCTACTAATTTAAAAACGATGCTTCGATTCCTTTTTCGCATGCCATAAAAATCCTCTTGAAATTGAGAAGGTAATATATCGCTATGATATTTTGCAATATAGGCTACAATTTGCAGTTCTTCCTGTGATAAACCCAATAGCTCCGATGCCATTATCAGCTCATAGGAATATATATAATGATAATTGATATTAATAAATTTGCCAATATCATGTAAGCGGGAGGCCAACTGCAGAAGAAATTTTTGCCGCGGTCCAAGGCCGTGCAGCTTTTGTAAAGATTCAAAAATAGCCAAAGCCTTTTCCTCTACATCCTTTGCATGGGCAGAATCATATTGATATTTCTCTCCAATATGACTGGCGAGTGCCAATATATCTTCAATAAAATCAGTCGCTCTTTGTGTTTTAAGCTTTTCGTCCAGCATGTCCTCAATTATGCCATCCTTCAAGGATACCCTCGGTGTATATATCTTATCCGTATTTGTTAGCTGTAAAAATGCTTTTAGTATCATCAAGGTGGGTTGCAAAACCGCCACAGACTCAGGACTCATGCCATAATCCCGTTCTATGCTAATGGGGGAGCTGGACATAATTTTATCATAAAGCCTAAAAAAACCTTCCGCCGCCACAAGTCTGATATTGCCATTCTCGGTTCCATTGCAAAGCTTATGCAGCAGTTCAACCTCTGTGCCTATCGCAATGTAGTTTTTGATGCCAACCACTGGGATTAAGCTAATCATATCCTTCAGGCTGCTATGGATATACTCCTCTAGTATTTTAGGAAAATTTAAGCTCCTGCCCTCCAAATCCGTGAGAAGCTCTCTTAACCTTAGGGGGCCTGACTTTGTACTTTGACTGTAGATCAGCTGATTGTACTTGTAAATTGACACCGTAACATTGCCGGTACCAATATCTACTAGTATTAATCCTTCTTCTCTAATTATCGCATGGTCTGGTATATTTCTTCTGATGGCCTTGTAGGTTATGAACTTCTCCTGTGCCCGTGTCAATACATCAATTTCAAAGCCTGTTCTTACCTTTATTTGATCCAATATGAATTCTTTATTAATCGCCTCTCTTAATCCACTGGTTGCAACAATCCTACTGGCGGTTACGCCATAGTCCTTCATTAGGTTTTTGAAGCCCTTCAATGCCTCGCAGATCTTTTCAGTTGTTTCAAAGCTTACCTTTCCTGATGCAAAGGTATCCTTACCTAAAGCTATAGGATATTTTAGCTGATCCAGAACTTTTATCTTTCCATCATTATCAATTTCCACCAGCTTAAGATTTAGCGCATGTGATCCTACATCAATGCCAGCAACTACTTCATTCCCTTTTAAATTCTTCATATTGCATCACCCGATCTATTTTTTTCTTAATAATAGCTTATACCCAAAATGATGGCTTATTAGACATTTTTAGGCATAATATTATTATCCTACATTAATCTAATTTATAATTTATTGCCGTTTCAATAAAGCGGTTTATGTTAAATTTTAATTATTTTTTTAGAAAAGCTTGTATATCCTGAAGCCTTGCTGGCAATGCTATAGATAGCCCCCACAATACAACATTTATTCATCCCAATCTCCCCCTTACAATGAAGAAGAGTGGCTTCACAGCCACTCTTCTTACTTTTTGCATTATTCTTTTATCATTTCTGTTAGCAGCTTGCCTAATCTAATTATACCTTCTTTGATTCTTTCCTCTGTCATGTTAGAGTAGTTTAATCTAAAGGTATTTTCATTGCCTCCATTAGGATAGAAGGAGCCCCCAGGAACAAAGGCCACATTTACTTCTATTGCCTTTACAAAAACCTCTCTTGCATTTAAGTGGTCAGGTAGCTCTACCCATGTGAATAGGCCTCCTGTCGGATAGGTATATTTCACTTCAGAAGGGAAGTATTCCTTCATGGTATTAAGCATAATATCCCTTCGACGTCTGTAAACATCCTTTATCTTTTCTACATGTGCATCTAAGTCGTACAGCTCTAAAAACTTATTTAATTCCCTTTGAACCATTGAATTGCTTTGCAGGTCGGCCCCCTGTTTAACTAAAATATACTTTTGAATTAGCTCTTCGTCTGCATATACCCAACCAACCCTTAGACCTGGGCAGAAGGTTTTAGAGAAGGTTCCTAAAAATACTACCCTTCCCTCTGTGTCAAAGGATTTAATTGAAGGCATTCTTTCACCTTCAAATATCAATTCGCCATAGGGATTATCCTCTATAATTGGTAAATCAAATCTATTCGCCAGCTCAACTAATTTTTTTCTTCTGTCGATTGACCAGGTTCTGCCAGATGGATTTTGAAAATCGGGGATAACATAGATCATTTTTACATTCTCTGTTGTAGCTAAAACCTTCTCCAGCTCAGTCATATCCATACCACTGTCATCGGTAGTAACCTCTACAAATTTAGGTGAGTATGCCTTGAAGGCATTTATTGCACCAAGATAGCTTGGACTCTCACAGACAACAACATCACCTGGGTTAATAAAAATCTTTCCTGAAAAATCCAGCCCCTGTTGAGATCCATTGGTTATGAGAACGTTTTCAGCCTTGCCTGAAATACCAATCGGCGACATTCTCTTAACAATTTTTTCTCTAAGGGGGGCATAGCCTTCTGTTGCACTGTATTGTAATGCCTGCTGTCCACCTTCCTCCAGCACCTCTACAGCAACTCTTTTCATTTCTTCAACTGGAAAAAGCTCTGGCGCCGGAAGTCCTCCTGCAAAGGAAATAACCTCTGGTCTTTCTGTAAGCTTTAAAAGCTCACGAATCTCAGAAGCCTTAAGATTATCCATTCTTTCCGCAAATTTAATAGCCATTAATATAACACCTCTTTAATATAATGTAGGATTTCTAAAAGTATTATATCATTTTTGCAAAATAATTGCTCAGTATTTATAAATTTTATTTAAGTCTTAAAATTTTTTAGGAATATTTTGAATTTTGATTTTGTTATTCCTGCTTGGGTAAAATCTTTTTGACGCTTTTCTCCAACACGCTTCTGGCAATCCACATTTGCTTTTCACATTTCATGCACTTAATCACAAAATCTGCACCGGTTCTTAAAATTTCAAACTCCTTATTGCCACAGGGGTGCTGCTTTTTCAATTCTAATCTGTCGCCTATTTCCAATTTCATCGCCATAAAAGCTGACCCAATTAAATGAATATCTGATGGAAATGCCAATTTCCTTTCTTAATTGGGTATACACCTGCCTTTCGATTTATTATTTCGTGTTTTTCTCTATTATTACCCTTCTTGGATAAGGAATCTCTATTCCTTCTCTGTCAAAAGCCTCCTTAAAGGTCTTTCTCATTAATCTCTCTATTGCCCACTGTTCCATAGGAATTGTTTTAGCAATTACGGTGATTACAACCTCTGAAGCACCTAACGCTGAAACGCCTAGAACGGTAGGTCCCTCTACTATCCTCTGCTCTTTTTCCCTTAGGGCCTCTGCCTCTATATTCAATACCCTTATGGCATTATCTATATCCTCTTCATAGGCTATAGAAATTTCCACCAGTGCCCTCATTTTTCCGGTACTCTTATTGGTTACCTTCTTTATCTCTCCATTGGGGACGATGTATAAATCTCCATTAAACCCCCGAATCTTAGTCACCCTTAGGGCCATTTCTTCAACGGTTCCGTCTACGCCGTCTATTTCCACATAGCTGCCGACATTGAATTGGTCTTCAAATAGTATGAAGAAGCCCGTAATAACATCTCTAACCAGGTTTTGAGCACCAAAGCCAAAGGCCAGACCGCCGATTCCTGCTGCCGTTATCAGGGCCGTGACATCTGTACCAAAGGATTTGATGATAGATGTGAAGGCGATAAAATAAATTGTGTATCTAACGATACTCTTAACTAGCCCCTTCATTGTCTCCAGCCTGGGTAAATCCACCTTCATCTTCAGATTTTTTTGGCTGTCAAAAAATTTGTTGATTATTGAGTAGAGAATACTAATGCTTAGCTTTGCTATGATTAATATAAGAATAATATTGATTAGCCTTCCAAAATACAAAGAAAGCTGCTGTGGATTTTTTATAAACTGAATCGTTTCAGTAAAGGCTTCCCTTAGTGAGTCAATCATTTTAACTTCCCCTTTTTATACTATTTGATTAACAATTCTTTGATTATTAATCCGCATCATTTGAAATATGCCCTTTATGCGTATATTGCCATCCTGTAGGGCCCGCTTGACCGCTTCCATTAATCCCTCATTAAATTTGATAGACAATCCGCAGCTGGCGGTAATCTCACGGGGGGTAGGTATGATTTCTACAGAAAGCTTCAGCTCCTTAAATAGCTTTTCTGCGGCAATTGCATAATGCGTTGATTCAAAAACTACTACATAGAATGAATTATCCAAGACTAAAACCCTCTTTACTATAATATCATTGTGTTTCTTGCACCATTGAGCTTTTCTACGATTGTGTACATATTGCTTATGCCCCCTACCACCAGCTTATCCTTTTTCTTATAGTAATCAAGGCAGGTGCCGCAGGAGAGTATCTCCACACCATTTGCCTCTAGGGTTCTAATATGCTCTATAGACTCTGCCCCCTCTACCACCAGATTAACACCACTGTTTAGGAACATCAGTGCCTTTGGATACGGCTGCACCTCCGTTAGGGCATATAAGTAGCTCTTCATTAATACTCTACCCAATGCTATTTCTCCCTCTCCAAAATAATCCTTCGTTACTAATATAACCAGATCCTTCTTGGGCAAGCTGTCACAGGTGATTTCGTCTGCCATTATGCCCTCCGCATTATCTATAGCATGATCCTTAATAATGTTGATATAGTAGCTTCCCTGCTTCTCCTCTACATCCACCTTCAGGGTTAGGCTCTTAGCCAGCTTTGAAACATTTTCCTTTGCCGCTGCATTGTCGACGATTGTGGTGACAATCCCCTCTTCAATTGACTCCAGGGCCTTCTTTGTATGAATCACCGGCAATGGACAGCTCATACCTCTGGCATCTATCTGCTTATTCATATTAAATCCCTCCGACTGTTTTTTAGACACTTATTACATTTAAGTATATCAATTACCTTATTATTCTTCAATCTATTGTACCCAATATTATATAGCTTCTATCTATTTACTTAAAGGTTGTCATTGGAGAAATTGCATATTGAAGATGAGCGGATTGTATAAGAGCTTATATTGTAACGCAGGACTTTTTATGCAATAAAAAAGCATGAGATTTTTCCCATGCTTTTGTCATTATTAATTATGTAATGCTGTGCACCTCACTTCGACAGGTTGTCATAGGCGTTACTCAAGCAGTTAACTCGAGTTAGGCTACCCTGCGGCACACGAAAGGATTCACTTACCGTTGCTTCCTTCCGGACCTGGCGGGGTTCGCAAGCTTCCGTTGCGCAGGACCCAACTTTCATTGTCACTTACTTAAGCCAGCCCTACAATCGACCTGCCTAGGTGAGGAATTCAACCCTGCTATAGCGGGTTGCAGGTTACAGGGCACCGCTACCTCCCCGTCTAGCACAGCAAACTTTAAAATTTATAATGGCGGAGAGAGCGGGACTCGAACCCGCGGGACCTTGCGGTCTTACACGCTTTCCAGGCGTGCCCCTTAGCCAACTCGGACACCTCTCCATTTTGTATTTATTTTTTCCTTAGCTGAGAAAAAAAATCCTGCATTATTTTTTTGCAATCCGCCTCCAGCACACCTGTCTTTATTTCTGACTGATGATTAAAGGCTGAATGATTTAGCAGGTTCACAATAGAGCCGCAGGCACCTGCCTTAGCGTCCATTGCACCTATCACAACTCTCTCTATCCTGCTTTGGAGTATAGCACCAGCGCACATAGGACAGGGTTCAATTGTAACATATAAGGTGCTTCTTGTCAACCTCCAACCCCCAAGAAAATCACATGCCCTTTGTATTGCCAATATCTCTGCATGGGCAATAGCATTTTTTGAAAGCTCTCGTAGATTGTGGGCTCTAGCTATTACTTTGCCGTCTCGGACAATGACAGCCCCTATCGGCACCTCCCCTTCAAGAAAGGCAGCCTTGGCCTCCTCTAGGGCTAAGCCCATATAATACTCATCCATCATAGTAAAGGCCTCCATAGGACTTAACTTCTGCAGAAAGCATACGCCTAAATAGCAGCTTAGAAAAGCCACTTGTATAGTATAGCTTATCTCCTTTGATTTGTCCATACCTCAAAGAATTTTCTTTACTATTAAAGTATTCCATTTTTGTCTGATATTAATACAAGGACCTGCAATGCTTTTGCCTGCAGGCCTTGTGTTGTTCTTGAATTTGCTAATTGAACCGTCCCTCCCATACTGGCATATTGGAGAGGTACTTTCCCTCTACAGCAGGTACATAATATGCCCCGTATGTTTTCAGTCCGCTCTCCATTTGCATATCAGATAACTCAACATAGAAACGGTAATATGGCATAAAGTATTGTTCCATGCCGCCGGTGCGGTATATCAGTTCAGCCCTTGCTACATATTCCAGTCCGGGAAATTCTTCTGGAACAGTCGTGATGTAGTGCCCATTTTTGAGAAGTTCTTTCGCCTCATCTGTATTGATAATAGGATAATCTCCAAGCTTACCAGATAAGTCAGGCTGAAAAACCCTTGCCAAGAACAATTTACCATCGTCGTCGCAATAAAATGCAACTCTGTTAAAATTGTAGTTTATGATTTGGCTAGTAAGGTCTCCGCCAACGTCATAAAATTCAATGCTATATCCTTGCGCCTGTTGTGCACCGTGGAATTCTATATCTTCCTCGGAGAAAATCGCGTAATCTCCGCCATAGATATTTACTTGGGGATTATCCATTCCAATTAAGTCTTTATATTGTTCTTTCAGATATTCCGCTACCGCAGCGACTTGTTCATAGGTTGTATAATATGCAAAGTTGTACGCCTTCGGAAGTGTTATTGCGGGATCAAATTCTATTTTTGCCGTCATTTGCTGGTCCACTTCAATTTTGATGCCATTGTCCGCTATCTTTTCATCCAGAGCATTGTTGGTAATATCAAGGTTATCAACATCCAGCCCCAGCCTATTGGCAACATTGAGCAGGAGTTCTTTCACCTTATCAGAATCAGCGCCAGAAACCTGATGCTTTTCATCATAAGTCAGTGGGTTTTGATAAACGGGTAATGTGGAAATCGCCGTAGCATCAGTCCACGGATTATTATTAACAATTTCCGAAATATCATATGCCGTGTATCCCTCGAAGCCCATTGATTCCCCTAAGTTTTCTGTAATTGAAAGCAAGGGCAGTCCCCCCAGCTCAGGCTCAACTGGATTTGAAGGAATCATTTTAATAACAGTAAGTACGGCTAAAGTAAGACACGCCGCTAAAGCTCCCCACTTTATCCAGGGACGCTTATTTTTTATTTTTGCTATAGGGTTCGCCTCAGAGATAAAATCATCGGAAATTTCTCCGATTTTTTCAAGAAGCTTTTCATTTTTCATATGGTAATCCCTTCTTTCTCAAGGTATGTTTTTAGCTCTTTTCTCACACGAAACAACAGGGATTTTATTTGGCTTTCACTGTTGCCATGCAGTCCTGTAAGCTCTCTTATCGGCATCAGATACCAATAACGCTGAACAAATATAATGCGTTTATTTTGCGGTAGCTCTTCAAGAAAGCGGTTAAGTGCTTCAACCAGTAATTTTGCATCGGTTTCCTGTTCTGAATTAAGCGATGTGGGAATGCTATCATTTAATTCAGACAGGACAAGAGGCATTTCCCCGAAGCCTCGTTTTTCAGCGGTAAACCTTTTATACCTATTCAGGGAGAGATTACGGGTTATTTTACCTAAATAGACAGCTAATCGGTTTGGGCGATGGGGAGGTATTGCATTCCAAGCCCGTAGATATGTGTCATTCACGCATTCCTCTACATCTTCATCGCTATGTAGAATATTATGAGAAATAGAATAGCAATACCGCCCGTATTTATTTGATGTTGCGGCAATAGCGGATTCGGAGCGCTCCCAATATAGGTCAATTATTCTGCTATCCTCCATACATCATCACCTCCTCCTTCGAAATGTAAAGGCCTTCACTATAATAGACCACAAAAAATAGACTGCGTTGCATAAATTTATATTATATTTAATTTGCATTTCAAAGCTTGGTGCCAATTCATCTAACTTATCATCTAAAAGAATTATACGTTAGTAACTTAAAAGGGGCAAGCTTAGCCGCTTGTCCCAAAAAATCATTATAGAAACAACATAAAATCCGAGCCCCAAAAGAAAAAGGCGAAGCTATATACTACTTGTAACGGCAAAATATTGATATAAAGCGACATTGACGCAATACAGTTAAACAGCTCTTTAAACATGCTCTACTTCATCAGGCATTTTTGTCACATAAACAAGCAGGCCAAAAAAGATACAATACTGTATCTTTTTTGGCCTGCTGATTTTGGTGTTCCCGGCGGGAATCGAACCCACGGCCTTTCGCTTAGGAGGCGAACGCTCTATCCTACTGAGCTACGGAAACAGAATTTTTATAGTAGAAATCGTTGACCGACTGCTGACAAACCTTGGCAGTAGCCGGTCAACAATTATGGTGCAAAGTGGTTTTAAGCACATTCAATTTTACTACAAAAGTTAGTTTAACATAAATACCGTATAAAATCAATTGGTTTATTGTTTAAAGTTTTAACACTTTATACATTATATCCAATTATTGTATAGCGTATAAGTTCCCTGATATTATTAAATCCCCATTTTATTTAACTATTGTCTCATCGCAGTTAATATTGAGGTTAGACATGGAGAATTTTTTTTTCAATTCATTGTGAAGAAGGTGGTCAAGGTACTAGCAGCCACTCCTGAAAAAAGCTTTGATTGTCTCTACCTGAAACCCCATTGACAACATCTATAAAATCATCGCTTACAGCTATTTTAAACATATATTTCTCATAATAATCCCTTAGGGCTTCATAAACCTTGTTTCTTCCCATAAGCGCCTCCAGCTCCACCAGCATCATGGCACCTCTACTGTACACCAGGCTACCATAGTCCCCCCAGCCCTGAAACTCTTCCAAACCCTTTAAAATCCGATTATCCGTTATACTGCCTTTCCTGACCTCCCAAGCATTGATATTCCTCTGCTTGTGTATTTCTGCTGCTATAGCCTCTCCCTTTGTCTCTCTATAATACACCAGCTCTGAATATGTGGTAAGACTCTCATCCAACCATGCCTCCTTGATCTGATTGTTGCCCACGACGCCATACCACCATTGATGGGCTATCTCGTGGACGATAACCAGCTCTAGGGCCTGAAGCTGTGCTTTACTGTAGTACTCCTGACTGATGTACACTAAGGTAGGATACTCCATTCCACTAGGGAAGTAGGTTTCCACAACTGAAAGCTGTCCATAGGGATATTTGCCAAAATGCTTTTCAAAGATCCTTAGGGCTTCTATCGAATAGGCTAGGGCCTCTTCCCTTATGGCCTTATCCGCTGTCAAATAGTACATTTTTACGCTGGTATCCCCTGCCTTTTTCTCAACGACCATGAAATCACTACTAGCCACCCATGCAAAATCCCTCACCAGCCTTGCTTCTATCCGCCAGTAAGCATACTCTCCCTCCTGACTATGCTGGAGAATATTGCCGGTAGATGCTATGACAATGTCCCTTGGGGTTTTTATATTGACATCATAATTGGAGGCTTCACTGTAAAAGGGGTCCCCCACAGCGTAGTAGGGATCTAAACTCCATCCAGCTTCATCATATACCGCCAATATAGGATACCAGTTCCCCATATTGTATACACCCTTGTGGTAGCCAAAGCGATCCGCCAGATTTGGCAGCTGTATGATGTAGCTCATCTCAATCTTCACTACTTCACCAGGCTTTAGTGATTTTGTTAGGGGTATTTTTAAAAGAGTTTCTCCTATCCCCGATATTTCATAATTGGTCTTTTCTTCATTCAACAAAATGCCGCCTATTCTTATGTATCCAGGACTATAATCCTCAAGTCCTGAACTGCCGTTGGAAAATAGCGCGGGAACCGTGCTCTTATCCTTAAAAGCATTTGGATATATGTTAAAGTATATTTCTTGAAGGGCTTCACCTGTGTTATTGGTATAGATAACCCGTTGACTGCCGGATACCTGATTTTCCTCCGGCAGCAGCTGAAGATCCATTTCATACTTGGTTATTGTATTTTCATTAATGCCATAATCTGAAGGATTGACAAGGAGGGTTTTCCCACCCCCCTGAAGACCTTTGAAAAATGGTCGTTGTATTACCCTGCAGCCTACGATAGCAATCAAAATTATTAATACTAAGGACAGTAATTTCCTTTTATTTCTCAACGCTACACCACACCCTTCCATAAAATATGAATAAGACAATAAAGGGCCTACCCCAGCAGCTTCACCACCTTAAATTAACTCCTAATTTTTAAAGTGACCAAGGTACTAGTAGACCCCTTAAATATTATATTCACCAATTGAAAGAATATTATTTCTTGTTTTATAGCCTTTAGTCAGTCAGACCGAAGCCATAGTAGTATATGCAACCTATTGACCCAATTTAAACCATGGGAAATGATTAGGTTTTTCCTTTACCTGCTAATCGCCTCTGTTTTCATAAATCCTCTTAATGCCTCTGGAATAGTAACTGAACCATCGGCATTTTGGAAATTCTCCAGAATTGCAGCAAGGGTTCTGCCCACCGCCAGGCCGGAGCCGTTTAAGGTATGCACAAATTCCACCTTGCCCTTATCGTCAGGACGATATCTGACATTGGCTCTTCTGGCCTGAAAATCCTCAAAATTACTGCATGAGGAAATTTCAACATATTTATTGTAGCTTGGCATCCATACCTCAATATCATATTTAAAGGCGGCGGTAAAGCCAAGGTCTCCACTGCAGATTTTTACTACTCTGTAGGGTATCCCCAAAAGCTTAAGCACCTTTTCTGCATTATTAGTCAGCTCCTCTAGCTCCCGGTAGGAATCCTCTGGTTTAGTAAATCTAACAAGCTCCACCTTATTAAACTGATGCTGTCTAATAAGCCCTCTGGTATCCCTTCCTGCTGATCCTGCCTCAGACCTGAAGCAGGGTGTATAGGCAACATATTTAATCGGCAGCTGCTCTTCTTCAATGATATCGTCACGATGGATATTGGTTACCGGTACCTCCGCCGTGGGCACCAAAAAGAAATCCTTTTGCGGTATTCTAAAGGTATCCTCCTCAAATTTTGGCAGCTGTCCTGTTCCCGTCATACTGTCTCTGTTGACCATAAAGGGAGGCAGTATTTCAGTGTAACCATGCTCCTCTGTGTGGAGCTCCAGCATAAAGTTAATCAATGCCCTTTCCAGCTTTGCTCCCAACCCCTTATATACCGTAAACCTTGAGCCTGTTATCTTAGCCGCAGTCTCAAAATCCAGTATGCCTAAATCCATGCCGATATCCCAATGGGCCTTTAGCTCAAAATCGAAGCTTCTTGGCTCTCCCCACCTTCTGATTTCAATATTGTCATCATCTGTTTCACCCTGAGGAACGTCGGGATGCGGAACGTTAGGAATACGAAGCATAAGCTCCTTCAGCTTATCCTCAACCTCCTTAACCTCTACATCTATTTCCTTTATCCTGCCGGATAATTCCTTCATTCTTTCCATTACCTCTGCGACATCCTTACCCTCCTTCTTCAGCTTGGGAATCTCCTTGGATACAGCATTTTGCTCACTCTTCATTTGCTCTACTTCCTGCAGTAGTCGCCTTCTGTCCTCATCAAGGGCTATGGCCTCATCAAGGCTGAAGTCCTGCTCACCCCTCTTTGCCATTGCTGCCTTGATTTCCTCTAAATTCATACGAATTCTTTTAATATCCAGCATCTCTACAACCTCCTTTTGAAATATAAATCAAAAAACCCCCGTCCCTAAAAAAGGGACGGAGGTATAGCTTCCGCGTTGCCACCCTAGTTGATTATTTAATAATCCACTCGACTGCAGGATAACGGCTGCAAACCGATAATACTTACTGAGTTCCGTATATGACTCCAAGATGGATTCAAATGCTTCCGATATCGATTTTCACCCGCCACCGACTCTCTATAAGGGGAAGACATTTTACTGCTTCTTTTCATAGTCTCTAAATCATTTATTTGTAAAATATATGTTATCACAGTTAATTATTTGAAGCAACCTTTATTTCAACAATTATTATATCACCTTGATAATTTTTAGGATTTACTAAATCTTCATCAGTTATACCATCATAGGAAATAAAACGTTTTAAAATCTTGAATGTTCCCTATGAAATGAATAAATTGCTCTCCCAGGGTAATAATCTTAATAGTAATATATAAAAAGGGGAGGCGCTATAATGAAGGATTTAGATGTAATATCTCAGCTGAGTAAGCTCAAGGATACGGATTATAGAAATACATTGGCAATAGCTACATTGATAGAACTACTAATTGAGAAGGGTGTTGTAACCAAGCAGGAATTCTCTGTAAAATCCTATCAGCTGGACAATATGTCACTGGAGGATTTAAAGATCAGAAAGAGAAAAATATGATAATTAAGGGTCTACTGAGGATTTGCCTCTGTAGACCCTTCTTTTAGTTTTCAGTTATTTCTTCGCTTTGTAATTGCTTTAAAATAGTTTCTAGTTCATCGATGAATTTACCGTATTCAGCCCAGTTACCCGCCTGGGATGCAGCCTTAGCATTCTCATAGACGCTTACAGCAGCTTCAATCAATTCTTTTGTTGACTGGGGTAGCTCAGATGGGCTTTCCTCCACCGGCTTCTCGATGGGTGTGTCAATATCTGTGTAGCTGCCAAATAAGCTCTCCAATGCCTGCTGCAGGGTTTCCTCCATAACGACCTTATCTCTATAGGCCACGATAACCCTCTTCACCAGAGGAAGGCTTTGCCCTGAATTTGACGAACCTCTGATATACAATGGCTCGACATAAAGGATGGAGCGTTCTATCGGTATCACCAATACGTTTCCTCTAATGACCGATGAGCCCCCTTCACCCCAAAGGGATAAGTCCTTCGATATAATGGTGTCGGAATCTATTTTTGCCTCAATTTGCATAGGGCCGTCTATGTTTCTGTCCTTAGGCATTCTGTATAGCTTCAATTCTCCATAATTGTCGATATCATTTCTCACCATCAGCAATGCCGTCAAATTCTGAAGCCCCTTAGGGGTGTAGGAAACTGATAAAATCAATTCCTCCTTTTTTTCATCAGGAAGCTTCATTATCATGTATTGAGATTCGACATCCTGTTGGGCATCACCATACTTTTCCTTTGCCAAATACCATACATCCTCTTGATTGTAGAAGACTGATGGGTTGGTCATATGATAAATAGCATATACCTGAGTCTGCAAATCAAATAAATCCTGAGGATATCTGACATGCCCCTTTAGTCCATCTGGCATCTCCTCAATCGGTTTAAAGAGACTCGGAAATATATTTTGATAGGTTAAAATAACAGGATCTTCTTTATCTGCTATATAATAATCGACATCGCCGTTGTAGGCATCTATTACCACCTTAACCGAATTTCTGATATAATTTAGGCTCTCTCCAGCCATTCTGGTAGGAGTAGAGTAAGGATACTGGTTTGAAACCGTATATCCATCTATAATCCAGTACAGCCTACCTTCAGCTATTACAATGTAGGGGTCCTCATCATATTTGATGAAGGGAGCAATTTTATTCACCCGTTCTATAATATTTCTGTGCAGTATGATTCTGCTTTCATTTGTTATACTGCCGGACAGTAATAGCTTTAGGGTTTTTGTATGATAGCTGTACAACAATCGATTTAGACCCTTTAATTGTATCCCGGCATTTCCTTCGTAGGTTGTTTCAGCATTGTCGTTGCCGGTAGGATAATCAAATTCCTTTTCTTCTGTTTTTACTATGATGTGGTGATTCGTCAGCTCACCAAAGTATATTTCAGGTCTATCAATACTGATATCTATACTGCTGACGGGGGGAACATTTTTTATGGCCAACTCCGGCTGCCCCTCTGATGTGACGGCATTTACAGGAGAAAGCACCACACCATAGCCATGGGTATACTTTAAATGCTGGTTGATCCACGTTTTTGCAGTATCACTTAGTAAATTAATATCTATTTCGCGAGGTGCCAAGAAAACCTGAGTGTAATTTCCGTTGATATAGTACCTGTCTATATCCACATCTAAGAAACGATAATAGGATCTAATAGCCTGTACCTGATTATAGGTTTCAATGGCGGGTCTATAATCATTTATCCTAATATTATCTATGGTTTCCTTATTGCTCTTTAAATCTGCCAAGGTGAGGTCATTATCAACCTCAAATTCATCAATTGCTACCTTATCCAAGCCATAGGCCCTTTTAGTAGAGGCTATATTGTACTCAATATATTGTCTTTCTCTAGAAAGCTCATTCGGTGCTACTGCAAAATTTTGGACGCCAAGGGCAGCTATATTTCCTACAATAGACACTAGCACCAATAGTATAGGGGCGGCTATCATACTCTTTATCTTTGACTTTCTATAGCCTATAACCAGAAGCACCGCCGCGATAATAGCAGTGATCGCCTGTGCTCTATATGTATTTAATGTCACCATTATGTCAGAATAGCCGGCGCCAAAAACGACCCCTCTTTCGCCGCCCCCAGCCAATAGCAGGTTATAACCACTTAAATAAAAGCTAAAGGACAGGGTCATAAGAAAAATCGCACCTATAACGATCAGCTGCTTTTTGGTAACCTGCCCGATTGTGTGAAAAAGAGCCGTGCCTTTACCCGCACCTTCCTCCACCTGATAAAGCGTCGGTCTTCTTAAGGAAAACATTATGGCATTGAAAAGCACAGTTAATATGACAAATACAAATAAAAGGCCTAAAACCGTATTGAGTATCCCTCTAAATAATGGCAGATGAAAAAAATAAAAGCCGATGTCTCTGTTGAATATTGGATCTGCTATATTGAAGCTTATACCATTGATAAACTGAAGTATGTCAAACCAGAGACTACCCACCGCTGTGGTCGTGGTTACAAAGCTGAAGAAAATTGAGGGTATCAGAAGAATTTTATTTAAGCTCTTCTCTGCAATACCTGTATGATACGATACAATATGCTTGTAGTAGCTTTTTTTCAACATCAGCAGGTAGGTGTACAGAACTACTGTTAGAATTAGAAAAAAGGGCACTCCTATTAATAGCTGCATCTTCATTTTGGTTAAAAAAACCTCTCTATAGCCTACTTCCCCAAACCATTGGTAGTTGACTAGAAAGCTCATTATTTCATTGAAGAAAACAAGAATGATGAATAACGCAACTATTAGTCCACCAACCAGAAATCTACTCCTTTTAATTTTCACTTTACTTCACTCCTCAAATTAAGTCTTTATCAAATATGTGTTTTTTATTATGAATAATCTCAGGTCTATATAAATTTATCTGTAGACTTTATGAGTAATTAAATCTGAGTAAATAAATAGAGCCCTGATAGATAAATATATTATACTATGCAGGGCTCAACATTACAATTTAGTGTTGCAGCTTCATGTCGCCGGACTTAATCCAACCTTTTTTTCTCATATACTCAGATATTATTAGAGTTGCAATTGCCGGCAGTACAAAATGCAATAGTACCACCTTAAATAGAACAGCCGAGGATGCCTGCCCCTTTTCCGTTACCATCATAGCAAAGGTACCAAACTGACCCACTAGACCACTGGTACCCATACCGGCACCAACGCTATTGCTCTCCATCTTAAATATTGTCGTCGCCAGAGGCCCTAATATCCCACTGGCCAAGGTCGGAGGAACCCATATAAGTGGGTTTCGTATGATATTCGGCACCTGCAGCATACTGGTGCCTAGTCCCTGAGCTAATAAGCCGCCAAAACCATTTTCTCTGTAGCTGGATACAGCAAAACCGATCATTTGGGTGGCACATCCAACTACAGCCGCTCCTGCTGCCAGGCCACTGAGGCCCAAGGTTATTGCTAAAGCTGCACTACTGATGGGTAGAGTTAATACCATTCCCATAACAACGGCAACGATAATACCCATTGGAATAGGTTGAAGCTCTGTAGCGGTATTTATAATATGTCCTAAACCTGTCATAAGGCTGGCAACACGTGGACCTATAAAATTACCTGCCAGGCCGCCAATGATTATTGTAACAGCTGGAATTATAACAATATCCACCTTTGTTTTCCCAGATATTCTCCTTGCTATTTCTGCACCTACTATGGCTGCTACAAAGGCCGATGCAGGCTCTCCGGTCTTTATGCTAAACAAACCTGCCTCTGTAAGAAAAACAGTGTTTGCTCCTATGGCCCCTGTCACTAAAGAAGCAAAAATAACCAAGGATGGCGCTCCGATAGCATGAGCAACGCCCGCTCCTATGGCCGGTCCCATTAAAAACTGAGCCGTTTGACCTACCGTTATTAGGAAGGGTATATTCAACTGCTCACCTACCTGTTTTAGTATTAGTCCAATTATTAATGAAGAAAAAAGTCCCAAAGCCATACCATTCAATGCCTTGGTAAAATAGTCCTTTAATGAAAACTTCTTGTCAACCATCATATATGAAGGCTCCTCTCCAGAAAATAATATTGCGGTAACACACTTACACTTTAACCTTTTTATTATTTTAATATACTAGTAACCCATCGCAAAAAAACCTTGGTATTCCTGGTTAAATTTCCATATAGCTTCGTTGTCACCAGTCGTCATATTATCCGATATGGCTTCCTCCTCCGCCTTCCCATATGACCTAAGTTTTAATTGCGTCGAACCCCTAGTGCTATAAATAGTTTAATGTAGGTGTATTTACAGGTGTCTTGTCACCATTAATAAAAATATACCACAATATTAGCCTTCTATCAAGTACCCTTTCTTAGATAGCGCTTCCTTTAATTTCAAAAACACTTCTTCATTGGGTATCTCTAAAGTATGAATATGTACACCCTCCGTCAATGATGCCAAAGGCTCAGCATTTTCAGTGCGAATTTTCAGCATGAATTCATCCAGCTCCTTTTTAAATCCTATATTCAGAGGGCTTCTAATTTCTCCGTACAATGGATGATCTACTATGACATCTATTACCTTAACGCCAAAATCTATCATTGTCTGTAATTCATCCTCTATTTCTTCATAACCATCATGCTTCATTACAAGCTTTTTTAATAATCTGTCCTTATTCTCCATGAGAACTAAATAACCCTGGGGTGTCGCCATAATTTCCTCACCCTCAGCCCTTAACAGTGCAATATCTTGAACAATTACCTGTCTGGATACATCGAACTTAACTGCTAGCTCCGTCCCTTTGACGGGTCGCTTTTCCTCCTGTAGATGCTGCAATATTTGCTTTCTTCTCTCCTGGTTATGCATTAAATATCACCCTCTTTTATTTAGTTCACTGCATTGCTTATATAATGAAAGCTTCCGTATAATTTCCCTATAGCTGCATTACGTCCGCCTCAATATAGCCCGATATTACTTTCTACTCCGCCCTGCTACTGGAGATTCTTCATCGGGATTTAGCTCAACTTTCAAATGATACAAATTACTAGGTTTCATAGCTATTTTACCACAAATACCGAAATCAGAAACTATGAAATTATAAACAAAAACGCAAAAAAATAAAAATCATACCGCAACGTCCTACTCTCCCAGGAGGCAACCCTCCAAGTACCATCAGCGCAGAAGAGCTTAACTACTGTGTTCGGGATGGGAACAGGTGTGACCTCTTCGCTATTGTCACGGCATGATTTTTA
>JAHDLO010000021.1 GCA_018432235.1 Clostridiaceae bacterium
ACAAGGAGAGGCGAGTAGTGTCACGAATAAGTGACACTATGCCACGAGCGGCGTCGAGTCAGTGAGGCGACCGAAGGCGAAGCGTCCTAGAGAACGCATGGGTTCTCTGGAAAACAAACGTGGCGAAGCCACTTTTGTTCTACCATAGAAAGATTCGTTCTCCAAGTCAATTACGTTATTTGAAGCCTACAAAATTATTTTAGGAGGTGCTGTGGACAATATAAATGCATTTGTATCAATCTATTGGTATTAATAAAAACAATTAAAAATCATTTAAGGGAGGAAAAAATTATGTTCAATGAAAATTCAGGCTTTAATACACAAGAGGAGGAATACACAGAGCTCCAATTGGGGGATGTCAGCAGCTGGGCAGAGCATTTGGAGGATGAAGAAGATGCTTTAGAAAATCCAGATTCACTTAACTACTTTGGTGCTGGAAAAAAAGGTAATCTATAATGGATTTAAGTGATATTAGGTTAAAAATATCGAGCTATAAAAAAGAAAAAAAATCACGCTATATTTACTAAACAGGTGAATATAGCGTGATTTTTTTGACCAAATTATTAATATTATTAGAAAGTTTTGTTATATATTCAATGAGTAAAAACGCACTTTTACAAGATTTATAGCATTTTAAAGGTATAAGCGTTTTTTTGTTGCTTTTATGGATTTGTTAAATAATTATACAAATTTGTATTAATTCCCTTTTAATGTTACTATGGTATATATAATATCGTTAGTTTTAGGAGGTCGAGATGAAAGCTACAACCATAAACCCAACAAACAACCCAACAACTATGACTTCTGTCAAAAACAAGGCTACGGAACTAAAGGAGATTTATCTTTTAAGGGCTATTGCCTGCCTTTCAGTTATCCTTGTTCATATTTCTGCCATACCGGTTGCATCGATGGAGACCACAAATCCATTGATATATCTGTATTTACTATTAAATAGAGGTGCTAAATACACAACAGCAACCTTCATTTTTATAAGTGCCTTTGTCTTCTTTCACAGATATCAAAATGGACCCTTCAATACCTGGTCCTTTCTGAAAAAGAGATTTATGAATACCTTGATACCGTATTTTGTATGGACTGTAGTCTATTATTTCTATTTTATTTATCAGGGCTACTATAGCTTATCCCTTAGTTTTTTTATCAATAATTTACTTTCGGCAAATATGGTATATCACCTATATTTTATATTGACCATATCTCAGTTCTACTTGCTATTTGCGGGTTTTATGTGGCTGTTTAAAAAATATAATTCTCATGTGCTATTGGCACTATTTATGGTAATTAACCTACTTTCTTTACGTTTCATTACTATGCCTTATTCTGATAGGTTCTTCACTACTTATATTTTTTATTTTGCCATGGGCTGCTATATCGCAAAGCATTATGATAAAATACAACCATTATTACTGGGTAAAAAAGTGATGTTGCTAATGATGTACCTAGCAATCACTTTGTGTGAGATCTATCTGTTTTTCAGCTATTATAAGCTGGGCAACTATGTCAATGTTCATTTAGTATCCCTGTCATGGTTTGCTTTTTCAGTCATATCAGTTCTTTTTTTACTTTCTTTATCCAACAGCTTCAGCCACAAAGCCGATCATTGGCTTGTAAGAAGGATATCAAAAAGCTCCTTTTATATTTATTTGAGTCATCCTCTTGCGCTTATGCTATCCACTGTCCTTATTGACAAGTGGGGCATACAATCAAGCACCCTAGGCTTTATTATTAATTTAGTACTAGTGTATGGTACTACCTTAATCGGATGCTTTACCTATACCCTGCTGAAGGAAAAATATCTAAAGGGCATTAAGTCTTCAAATAAAGCCACTGTCGTAACTTCTAAATAAGCCAAAAACAAGGAGAATTATTTTCCTTTTATCAGACCTGTCATATTGTCAGGTCTTTTTATATTGCCCTGATATAAATTAGCCTCCAACTATGTCTTGTCGGCTAAAGCTTTGGTTGGGCCCTGTTGAAAGTTCGACTTGGGAACACTAAGATTTTAATTGAATCAGGTCGCTAGGCAATAATCACTTTTATTCAATAATTTTTATATATAATTAAATATTAGCTGTTATTTTTTTATCAAATATATTGTATAATGTATTTAGAAAGCATATTTGTTTTGAAAGGAGATATTTATGAGCTTAAATCAAACCCCACGCTCAAATCGAGTGCATATCGCTATATTTGGAAGGAGGAATGCAGGAAAATCAAGTCTGATAAATGCTATAACCAATCAGGAGATCGCAGTTGTTTCGCCTGTTATGGGGACAACCACTGATCCAGTGTATAAGGCTATGGAGCTGTTACCCATTGGTCCGGTGGTTATAATAGATACAGCAGGTCTAGACGACGAGGGGGTCTTGGGAGAGCTAAGAAAAAATAAAACCCTCGAGGTTCTGAATAAAACCGATTTGGCATTATTGGTTATCGATGCAACCACTGGTGTTACCAGCTTCGACAAGGAAATACTGGTACAGCTTAGAGAGAAGAAAATCCCTATTGTTGGCGTATTAAATAAAATAGATGAAGCCCAGTTAAGCAAGGAGGATATCACAGCCCTTGAAAGAACCCTTGGCTTAAAGCTCGTATCGGTATCCTCTACTACAAATGAAGGCATTCATAAGCTGAAGGAGTCCATGATCAAGGTCCTGCCCGACGATGGAGATGATCTAAGATTGGTGGGAGATATTATATCACCGGGGGATTTTGTCGTATTAGTGGTTCCTATAGATAAGGGGGCGCCAAAGGGTCGTTTGATTCTTCCACAGCAGCAAACCATCAGAGATATTCTGGACAACGATGCTATCGCCATAACCGCCAAGGAGACTGAGCTGAAGGAAACACTTTTAAGCCTTGGAAAGAAGCCCAGCCTAGTCATCACAGATTCTCAAGCCTTTCACTCTGTAGCTGCTGATGTGCCGGAGGATATTCCCTTGACCTCCTTCTCAATTATTTTTGCCAGAAGCAAGGGCGATTTGGATGAAATGCTGAAGGGTGTAGCCAAAATCAAGGATCTAAAAGAAAATGATACCGTTTTAGTGGTGGAGGGCTGCACACATCATAGGCAGGCGGATGACATCGGTCGGGTTAAAATACCTCGCTGGCTGAAGCAGTTGACAGGTAAGGACCTCAATTACCAATATGCTTCAGGCACCAGCTTTCCCGCAGATTTAAAGGATTATAGTCTGGTCATTCATTGTGGTGGCTGTATGTTGAATCATCGTGAAATGCAGCATAGAATTTCCCAGGTAATATCTCAGCAGGTCCCTATTGTTAATTATGGCTTGCTGATAGCTCATGTTCAGGGAATATTGGAAAGAGCCATTTCCCCTTTAATCGCTAAGACACAGCAGTAGCATCATAGGGAAATAAAAGAGCTTTCCTGTGATAAAATAAAAGCTTGAAATCATTATTATGACTTCAAGCTTTATTTGTTAGCTGAATATGATTAAAATCGCCAGTACACTTGTTAATATGATCGAATATATGACAACATCACTTTTTATTATACTCATCTCATATTTATGCGTAAATACACTGATGGTGGAGGCCAGACGTTCAATGATTCCGTCTTTATTTGCAGTTCTTGCCTCATGCTCCTCAGTCATAATATTTAAAGCTGTACTAACACCATTGATCATGCTCTCCCCTGCTTCAAGGCTTCTGTCGTGACCATGAGTCATTTTGTCTGTAACAAATTGCAGGGCTTTATTTATTGGCAGAAATACCAAATATTCAACCCGCAGCCATTCTGGGAGATGCAGATGGAATAGATGAAATTTAATACCCAGAAAGAATATAACTGCCCCCATGATATAAACAGGAATCATGCCCATAAGGTCATGGGAATTGAAGAAATGAATATGCTCTATATGCTCTACTATAAAATGATGATCGTAGGTTACATTGTGTAAAGCCGGTATAAGGAATTTATTCAAAATAAATTCAGGCTTAAGCCCAACAAATAGGACTAAGGCTGCTAAGCCACCCATTGCCATATCCATAATTCTATATTTGGTAAAGTCCATCTTCTTATATTTCTCTGGCAGCTTACCAAGGAAGGTAAAGCCAAAAAGCTTTATAAAGGAGCAAACCGTACCCGCGCTTATGATAGTAAATAAATACTCTGCATATTTGAATGAGGGATGTCCGTACTCATATGCCTCAATAATCGCATGATGAAGTATCGACTTGCTGGCAAAGCCATTAAAGCCCGGCATACCAGTAATTCCCAATGCCGCCACAAGACAGGCGGCGGCCGTAAAAGGCAGCTTTCGCCACAGCCCACCCAGGTTATACATGTTAAGGTCGTGTAGCTGAAGGTATATCACCCCTGCCACCATAAAGAGTATGGATTTAAATAGGGCATGATTAATGATATGATATAGAGCGCCTGAGAAGCCCATAGCACCCTTGTAGCCTAAATATACTGCTACACCTATACCCATTATAATATATCCCATTTGGCTGACGCTATGGTAAGCCAGCATCTTCTTCATATTGCCCTGCTGCAATGCCATAAACACACCGACAGCCATTGTAATTATTCCAATCCATATGATCACAGCACCAAGATTTTTAGCCGCATACCATATAGGGTCCTTGTAGCTTGTTACCTCAGAGGCAGCCGGGAAGAAATAGCTTGTGGTTACCCTTAATATGCCATAGGCACCGATCTTGATCATTATTCCCGATAATAGAGCACTGGCTGGTGTTGGTGCTACGGGGTGTGCCTTAGGCAGCCATATATGCACCGGTACCATGCCGGCCTTTACCCCAAAGCCCAGAATAAACAATGCCATTATGACATACTTCATTACGCCTATGTCCTGCAGCTTTGAGGCCAAAGGCATAAATTCCAAGGTTCCTGTATTAATATAAAGCAATATCATACCTAGGAGGATGCTTAAGCCCCCCATAACCCCCATGTATATATAGCTGTAACCCGCTTCAATACATTCATCATGCTCACAATGAGTAACCAGCATATATGAGCTAAAGGTCATTACCTCAAAGAATAGAAACATGGTGAAGATATCTCCAGCCATAACGGTGCCCAGTATTGCAGCATAGGTAATGGACAAGAAGAAATAGAATCTGTTTCGATGGTTCTCATGGGCCATATAGTCATGAGCATATATTGAAACCGCCAGCCACAATATTGATGTTGTCACCAGCATAATCATACTGATCATGTCGACCTTAAACATCAACCCAAAGCCCATTGCCTCTGACATCCTAAAGACAATTTTTCCATGGGAAAGCTGAGGATACATTGCCAAAACAAGTAAAAGCGTTAAAAAGGTAGTATTTACCACCATGCAATCCCTGAAATTTTCATATCGACTGCCCTTGTAGGACTGTATGATACAGCCTATGACGGGAATCAAGACGATTAGCAGGGGAAATTTATCATAATGATGTATAAAATTTGCAATTTCTGCCAAAAAACCCGTTTCAAGATTCACATAGCTGGCCCAGTCGAGGGCAGTAAAGCCGTAGAAGGCTATTAAAGCCACAGCAGACAGAAAAAATACCACTATGCTGTTGATGTAAAAGGCCTTTGAATGCTTACTATTTATCGGCACGCTGGATATTATATCGCCATGCTGTAAATCGTGAGCATCGTGGGAACTATTCATAGACATTCTCCTCCATATCCGTTCTATATATCACTATTTTACAATAAAACAATCGCTTTTTCAATGAAGCTCATTAACCATTGTGGGAAAAAACCAAACAGTATAATCGCACCTGCTATCAGTACCATTGGTGCCAGCATGGTATTAGGCACCTTGTCTCTGCTCAGCTTATTGGTATTTTTTCCACTATGCTTTAAGAAGGCAGTGATTATTATTGGTAAATAATACATAGCATTTAAGAAGCTGCTGACCATAATCATAATGACATAAATCTGCTTTCCTGAAGACAAGGAGGCTAAGCTTAAGTACCATTTACTCATAAATCCTATCAGTCCCGGGATGCCTATCATAGAAAAGGCTCCTATTGAAAACACCGTCATGGTAATAGGCATTTCATAGCCTATACCCTGAAAATCTCTGACATCTCGCTTGCCCTTTTGGAATATAATTGCACCTGCACTTAAAAATAGAATAGACTTCATAAGCGCATGGGTTACGATATGAAAAAATGTCGCAGAGAGACCCAGCTCAGAGGTCAGACCTATGCCCAACAGCAGGTAGCCCACCTGTGCAACGCTTGAGTAGGCTAAGATCTTTTTGATATCCTTCTGTCCAATTGCCAAAACAGAGCCCATGATCATGCCTACTATGGCTAAAGAGGTGATTATTGAGGATAAAGGCATCTCCTTTAATATATCTAAACCAACCATGACAAATAAAATCTTGATAACAGAAAAAATATATACCTTGATAACCATACCGGAAAGTATCGCACTGGCTGGTGTCGGAGCGTTTGAATGAGCATCCGGAAGCCAAAAATGCAAAGGAAATACGGCCGACTTTATCGATAGACCTATTAACATGGAGGTTAGCGCGATCACAAGGCTTGTTTTGTCAGTCGCCCAGATGGCTTTAATAGACTGGTTTATTTCAACAAGCGCAAAGGTGTTGGTCATTGCATATAGTATGCTCATGCTTAAAAGAATGCAAAGTCCTCCGACAACCCCCATATAAATATACCTATTACCTGCCTGAAGTGCACCCTCTGTTTGATTGTGTGCCACAAGAAAATAACAGCTGAGGTACATGATTTCAAAGAAAAGAAAAAGTGAAAGCAAATCTCTTGACATCAGGGCACCCATAACACCACCAAAGGTTATCATCATCCAGAAGTTAAACCGAGTTCTATGCTCTTCTTCTGCTGCCATATATTCATGGGCATAGGTTAGAGAAAAGAACCATAGTGAACAGGCCATTACCATAAGCATAAAAGTTAATTGATCAATCCTAAAATGCAAACCAAAGCTTAGCACTTTATTCATATCCAATATCATTGGCTGCTTGCTGACCTGTGGATACAAGAGCAGCGTCATAAGTAATGCAACAAAAGAAATGTTTACAACAAAGCTATCCCGTAAATCCTCTGATTTATTGCCGATATAGGCCGACAAAGGTGCTGCGCAGAATATTAACAATAATGTAAAAATTGGCATATTATGATTGCTTAAAATAAATCTTACCATTTCTTGTCCGACATTAGTAGTAAATAGGGCATAAAAGCTAATGAGTAAAATAAATAATATTAATACGACGATCGAGTTAATTGAAAAAACATTGCTTTTACCTTTCTGCCATCCGTGTCCTTCTTCGTTGATAGATTCAACGTTTTTCATTAATACTCCCTCCATCCTGTTTTTAATTTTTGATTAGTCACAGTTGCAATTATACCATTAACACCGAGAGCATTTCTACAACAATAGGTAATATGAGTATAGAATAAAAAGATAGGTAATAACTGGTGTTGAAAAGCATAGATAAGCTTTTGAATTGATAAATTGTTGACATTATTGTATAACAAAAATATGGAAAAATCAATAACTGGAATTACTCTTAATTCAAAATTATTTTTATTAATTAAATACATTGGTATTTCCAATCATTTCAGCTGCTTCTTCATGGGCTTAATCTTTACTTCATTATATGTTTAAATGAATTTTTTTTGACAAAATATAACAGCCTATTTATAGGATAAAAGCGGCTTTGTTCTCCTGAGAAGGCCAAAGCCCTTCATCCCCTGCTACTCAGGAGGCTACCGTATCCGCCTTATTCAACAAAAGGGGGTACCCCATTAGCACCCCCATTTCATAAAGAGTAAATTCAACTTCCCGTGAAATGAACAAAATCAATGTTTTTTGTCCTTAAGCCAACCTATTTTCCTATTAACAAAAAGCTTGGCACTGCCCTTTCAATAACATTCATGATAATCTGAGGGAAGAAGCCCATGAGAATACAGCCTAGTGCCACTATCACCATGGGATATATCATGGTTTTCGGCAGCTTATCCATAACCATAATATTCTTTCTGTCCTCGCTTTCCTTCAGGAAGGCAGATATGATTATCGGAAGATAATACATGGCATTTAAGAAACTGCTTATCAGTATAATTAGCAAATAAACATATTTTTTAACGTCTATAACTGCAAGACTCAGATATATTTTACTCATAAAGCCGTTGATCCCCGGTATACCTATCATTCCAAAGGCGGCTATGGTAAACACCATCATCGTAATTGGCATTTCATAGCCTATGCCATTCAACTCCCGCAGGTCCCTCTTATCCTTTTGATAGATAATTGCACCTGCACTGAGGAAAAGTGCTGTCTTAAGCAATGCATGGGATACGATGTGAAACAAAGCTGCAGAAAAGCCCTGTACTGTGGCCAGACCCAATCCCATAAAAATGTAGCCTATTTGCGCAACACTGGAGTAGGCCAGCATCCTTTTTATATCCTTTTGACCGATTGCAAAAACAGAGCCCATAATCATGCCCAATGCAGCAAAATAAGTTAAGTAGGTTGGTATGCCCAGTGCATCGACTATCTCCACGCCTATAATTCTATAAAGTATTTTGGCTACAGCAAAGATATAAACCTTCACCACCAGACCCGACAATAGGGCACTGGAGGGGGTTGGCGCAGAGGAATGGGCATCTGGCAGCCAAATATGCAGCGGAAACACAGCTGCTTTAATAGCAAAGCCTGAAACCATAAAGCCCAAGGACACCAAAATATTGGTAGGATAGCTCTGCCATACCTGACTAATAACATTTGAAACCTCGAACATATTTAGATGACCTGTTACCATATATAAAAGTGCAATGCCCAGCAATACCGATAGTGAACCTATGGCGCTCAGTATCAGATATCTCATAGCAGCCAGGAAATTTTCCTTTTTATGCTTAATAGATATAATTCCGCATGAGGTAATGGACAGTATTTCCATAAAGACATACATATTAAACATATCATTGGTTATGGTTAAACCCACCATAGAAAACAACAGTAAAAATATAAGCGTATAATAGCTGGAAAATTGATAATCCTTTATTTCATGCTCCATATCCTTTAGAGAATATATGATAACAAGAAAGGCCACCGTGAGTATGATTAATGTCATAAAGGAAGAAAACTCATCCACCAAAAATTGAATACCAATTTTTTGAGACCAATTACCGAAGCTGTAGGTATAGGCACCATTGGACATCACATGCCTTAATGTTGTAAAGGAAAGCAGCCAGCTTACCACGAAGGCACCCATAATAAACTCCTTTACACTGCTTTTAAATCGCTTGCTTGCAATCAAAGGTATCAGGACGGCAGTTGCTAACAGTATCAACATTATATATACAGGGAAATGTATGACATTCATTAGTTTTTCTCACCCCTTAATTCCATTATTTCATCCATATCGATTGTTCCGTAGGTCTCATGTAATTTAATAATAAGACTTAAGGAATATGCCGTAATACTAACCGCAACAACGATACCTGTTAATATTAATGCAGAGGGTACAGGGTTAATAAATATCTGCCTTTCTCCCCCCAGGCTAATGATGGGGGACCCTCCCCCTGAAACATAGCCGATAGATACAAAGAAAAGAAATATAGATGTTTCCATAATATTGATGCCTATCACCTTTTTCAGAAGATTAGAATGGGTTAATACAGTATAAAGTCCTATAACGAATAGTGTAGCAGCAGCAATATAATTGATATGCTCTATAATGGCTTTAAATATCTCCAACTTTAGTCCTCCTTAATTATGGTATGGAATAGGGTTATCATCGTACTGGCAACCTTAGCTCCGATACCTAAAGTTATCAATGCAATCATGCCTGAGCTGATAACTGCTCCAGCCTCTCCCATCGGGAAGCCTGCAGCTCTGTTGGTTAAGAAATAACCACCCATAAAAATCCCCACCAGCCCCAGTGCAATATACCATAAAATCCCTGCCGATTCTATTATAGAGGATGCTTCGTGGGAAAGCTTCTTAGACGCCTTCTCCAGACCAAAGGACAAGCTGTATAGTACAATACTGGCACCAAGAATTGCGCCACCAGAGAACCCCCCACCGGGAGATAAATGACCATGGAGTATAATAAAAATGCCGTATAATTGAATAAAAGGAACGATCAGACGGGTAATGGTCTTAACTATTAAATCATCCATGCTGCTTCTCCACCTTTTCCTCAGAATTATGATTTTTATGTCCATGATGATGTCCCAGGCTTAAAACTGATATAACAGCTGCTATAGAAGTAAACAGCACTGTCGTTTCTCCAAGGGTATCAAAGGCCCTATAGTCGGTAATAATTGAAGCTATGATGTTGGGCGCATTCGAATCCGTGATCGCATTTTCAACATAGTAACGGGTAACCTCATTATAGGCAGGATTATCAATACTGCCGATTCCCGGCATCTCCATAACACTGGTAACCAGCAATATCAGCAATCCGGCAAGAACAATCATAAAAAATATCTTTTTCATTATTCCATCCTCCTAGTTCTGCTGATAACTCCGATAAATAATATAGTAGTAACACCGGCGCCGATGGCAGCTTCAGTTAAAGCAATATCCGGTGCCCTCAAAAGCAACCATAGCACCGCCATAATCAAGCTGTAGGAGCCAAAGATGATCACTGCCCCCAACAAATCCTTGGTGCGCTCCACTGCAATAGCGCAGACAACTAAAAATATGACTAATATAACATTCAATAATTGCATCATACTCACTACCCCCTATGATAATAGCTCGTTATTCTGTCTGTCTCCGTTGCTGCCATTGTCCTTGTTATATTCTGCCTTAGAAATAATGTGAGCTGCAGTTGGGTTAGTCAACCAGATAAAGACAATAACTAAAAGAAGCTTAAGACTTACAATGCTCAAGCCTTTATAAACCATTAGAGCCAGTAGGGCCAATCCTGCTCCTAAGGTGTCGCATTTTGTAGTAGCATGCATTCTGCAATAGACATCCGGCATTCTAATAAGCCCCAGGGTCCCTACAAGGAAAAAGAATGCACCACCTAGGGTTAGCAAAACAACAATAATACCCTGTATCAAATCCATTTACTTCACCCCTTAGAATAATTTTCCCTTTTCCATATATTTAGAAACACAAACCGTTGTAACAAACCCCATCATCGCATAGATCAATGCAACATCCACAAAGGCATCCTGATTGGTGAGTATCGCTAAAAGACCGATCAGCACTGTAACCTTTGTTGATATAACATTTATAGCCACCACACGATCCGCAGGCGTTGGTCCCTTATAGGCTCTATAAAGACTGACGAAGGCCAAAAGGGCTAAAAATATAGAAATTGCCTCAAAGGCTATTTTACTCATTATTTATCAGCCTCCAATTTCCTGACATATTGTTCCAGTATACTATTATCCATGCCTTCAGCTGCTGCATCCGTTAGGGCATGAATGATGTATTCGTCGCCTCTTACATCCACCGTCAATGTTCCTGGGGTCAGGGTTACTGAATTGGCGTAAATAACCTTATTGACATCGTTTTTAAAGACGGCGTGAACCTTGATGAAGGAAGGGGATATCGGCATCTTGGGGCTCAGGACAACCTTTGCCACATCGATATTTGCCTTGACTATTTCCCACAATAGCGTAAACAAGTAGCGAATAAATATTCTTAGCTTACTTATGGCATAAATAGTGACCTCCTCTTCAGAAAATACAACATCTTGAGAATATAGTACTACTAAAATACTTACGATAATTCCGATGATTACAGATTGAAGAGAAACCGAAGGTGATAAAATTAACCAAAAAGCAAATAGTAGCAGCAGTAAAATAATATTCTTTTTGGCAAAAAGAAGTTTTATTGCTTTCATTAAATACACCTCAATCCTTTAACTTTAATTATTTAACGGGCATAATACTTCTATTATAATATAAAAATGCCCTAAATGGCTTGTCTAATTATTGACAAACTATTTTATATCTCTCTTACTGCTCGCCTTTTCTTTTTTGCTATATGGAAGAAACCACGTTAATCTCGCTTTGTTTTAAGAAATTGCATCACATAATTTCCTGGACAGATTAAAATTGACCGTCTCGGCACGCTGGTCATTTTACAGGAAATAAACGAACCTTCCTACAAACTAGGGCTTATTCTTATTCTAATTGACGATTGTGAATCATGAATGCTTCTTAGACATAAAAAGAGAACTTCATCCACCTATGCAGATAAAATTCTCCTTTATCCTTAAATAGCTTTAATGTGCAGTGTTCTTACCCAGCTCTTGGCTCTTTCCTGTAGCTTTTATATTTGAATATACTTTTTTAAGTCCTATCCACGCAAAGCAGGATATTGCAGCTACAGTGCCTAACCGTCCGCCCACACCAGGATATGCAGATAAGGTGGCTATAAAAATTATGCCATTTATTAAACCAATTGCTGCCATTTCAGAAATCTTGGGTGCATTTTTTATACCTACCATACCTGCATATGAAGCACACGTAGCAACAAGGGCCAGGCGTGGACCTATGGCAGGTATTAGATTAGGAAAAAGTATTCCTGAAATCAAAGTAACCACCGCTGAACCAAATACAGCTCCCTTGTTCAGCTTAATGCTAACATAATAGGTGGCTACACCGGCCAGCATCGAAACTAATACTATCGCTATATATTCCATCATAATCCCCCCTAACCTAAAAGGCCCCAAATGAATTTAGTCAATAAGGTGGAGAAGGCTGCCGTAGTACCTCCCTTGCCACCTATTCCGGCATAAATCTCGGTCGTATAGGCCAATACAATTCCAACGATTAAACCGCCCAGTAATGCAGCAGGTAAAGCAGGAAGTACTAATGCCCCGGACATACCAACGAAGGACGCTGTATAGGCTGCACCAGCCAGTGAAGCCGGAAGCAATATAGCAGCTACAACCCCCACGATACCGTTTGCAATGACAGCACCATAGCCCAGTGTATGATTTAAATACCAGGTAATGCTGGCAGCTGCGATGGAACAGACAATAATTTGAAGCTTTGCTTTATTCATTATCATTCACCTCAATCTCTGATTTCTAATTTCTTAATTCTCTAAAATGATCCCCTACCCCCACTACAAAAAATATAGAAAATAATGCTAAAATCGCAAGGTTGGAAACCGTAAATTCACTAGCCAATGCAGATATCAGTAAACCTGCTCCAGTCAGAAAAAAGGCAATAAGACCTATTATTTTTCTCAAGCTCTCCACCTCCCTCTATGAATATTAATTAGCTGTTTTTTTCACCTTCTATCTATACACCATCTCAAATTCCTGCAAATTCAAAGTTTCATCATATACATGAATTATTACATAATGTAATTTTACTATATTTTTCATAATCTTTCAACAATAAATAAATGTTGACAATAAGAATTCCCAATAAAAAAACTCCTTTTTTTTGCATTTTAATTGAGTTTTTATCGAAAAAGTTCATAGCCTTTATGTTGCATATTGTCACAATTCGTTAATTAATTATTTAATCCTGTGCATTTTTTTACTGTTAATATAATATCAAATATTAATAAGTCAAACATTTCTCAAATAGTATGCTAAAAAAAGAGCAATTATCTCTGTCTGATTGATAATTACTCTTCGTAGGTCTTATTCTATTAGCTCTTTAGGAATTTTGTAGCCTAGTTCTTCAATATACTTAAAGTTCAAATATTTCGGTAGTTTTCTACCAGCCTCTTGAACTGACTTGATTGCAAAGCTTAGGTCCACCATATTTTTATTAGAATATATTTGATAATTATTTCTCAATTCCTTTGGTGTACTCACCAGCATGATGGTATTTGCTCCAGCCATTAGTGCAAGTGCCTGAGCCTCAGGATTTAAGGAGGCTATAGCGGTAGTAGCAGGTAAAAACACATGCTGACAGACTATTCTAGCCACAGCGATCATTTTTAGACTAAGCCTTAGGTCACCAGGGGGCATCGCCTCGTAGGGTGTTCCCTTGGCCGGAAGAAATGGCCCAAAACCAATCATATGCACACCAAAATCTCTCTGGAATATGATGTCCTCCACCAAATGATCAATTGTTTGCCCAGGCAATCCAACCATGCCGCCTGAGCCCAACCTTATGCCAGCATCCTTTATCTGCCTAGATTGGGCCACCCGAAGTTCAAAATCATCGTCAGGATGCAGCTGTTGGAACAGTTCACGGTTGGCAGTCTCGATTTTAAGAAGATAATTATTGACACCCGCCTCTCGAAATAGGGCGAATTCATTGTTATTTCTTTCACCAATGCTTAAGGTGATTTGCATGCCATATTTCCCTTTAATTTTTTTTATAATTTTTATAATTTTCTCTGCAGTATAATAGGAATCCTCTCCTGATTGTAGTATTACTGTCTTAATACCAATCCTATTAAGCAGGTCAACCTCCCCCAATATATCCTCCTCTGACATCCTGTATCTAGTCATTTTCTTATCTCTTCTTACACCGCAGTAATTACAGTTCTTGCTGCAATAATTGGAGAATTCTATGGCAGCCCTTAGCTCTATGTGCTGCCCAACGCATTCTCTTCTGATGATGTCAGCTGCCTGCAGCAAAGCCTTGTACTCTGTTTCATCTTCTATTTCCAAAAGATACTTAATTTCATCCCGATCAAGCTCTGCGTTTTCTGAAATACGAGACAGTATTTCCATCAGCCTATCCGAAAGACCTTTTGCCTCTATTGTACTCAAATCATACTTATACCTGCTTGTCATCGGGTATATACCCTCAATCTCCAGCCCATAAGTGGCTGTCAGCCCCGCTACCTCCTGGGTATGGTCTTCAGGAAACTTGATTGCAGTAGTACAGACGCCGCCAAATCCCTTTGGTGTTGGTATCAGTTGGTTTTCTATCTTAGCCTTATCCATTAGCTCCTTTGCAAAAAGCATTTGAGAGTTTGAGGAGCAAACCAAGATATATGGCCGATCAATTGTATTTAGATTAAATTTATCCAATATTCTCATAGGTATCTCCTTCTAGATATACAGATCCCTTTCACCCTTTTGAATTTTTTCCAGCTTAATCTTAATCTGCTCCTTTAGCCTCGGATCATCAATTTCTTCCATCAATATATCAATCAATTCTGCCGCACTTTCTCTAGTTGAGTTGGAAGCATAGGTCTCTCCATATTCCTTAAGGGTTAAAAGCGCATTATATCGACATATGTTTTTCATCTTACCGGCTTTGACAAGCCGCATGAAATCCTCACCAGTTCTGCCCACCCTATAGCATGCAGTACAAAAGCTTGGAACCATGCCTAAGGATATGATCGATGCCGAAACCTCATCAAGGCTTCTATTGTCATTGGTGTAGAATTGATCTGAAACTGAGTGCTTTGTTTCTTTATAGCCTCCTGGGCTAGTGCTGGAGCCGGCACTGATTTGAGAAACCCCCAGACTTAAAAGCGTCTCCCTTAAGGCCTGTGACTCTCTTGTAGAAAGAATTATCCCTGTATACGGCACTGCAATTCTTATAATTGCCACCAGCTTTATAAACTCTTCATCTGAAATTGGATACTGCACTTCTTCTATATGAGCCCCCGGTGCTGGTCTTAGCCTTGGCACAGAGATGGTATGTGGCCCGCATTTATACTTTTCCTCCAGGTATGCTGCATGCTGCAGCAACGCCAGAGCATCAAACCTGTAATCATAAAGACCGAAGAGTACGCCCATCCCAACATCATCTATACCTGCCTCTATAGCTCTATCCATCACAGTCAAGCGATATTCATAGTCGGACTTTTTCCCTGAAGGATGCATTTTCTTATAGGTTTCCTTGTGATAGGTTTCTTGAAAACATTGATAAGTGCCTATCCCTGCCGCCTTCAGCTTGGCAAACTCTCCTGTCTCCATAGGCGCAGAATTGATATTTAGTCTTCTGATATCACAATTTTCATATATTTTTTCGATAGCCTCAGTAATATATTCTAACCTAGAATCTACAGGGTGCTCACCCGCAACCAGCAGAAGCCGCTTATGCCCCTGTCCCTCCAAAAGCTTTACTTCCTCAATAATTTCATCTATCGTAAGTGTCCTTCTATTCAATTCCTTATTCTCTGCTCTAAAGCCACAGTAAAGGCAGTTATTGACACATTTATTTGTAAGATATAGCGGTGCAAATAGTACAATTCTTTTCCCATAAATTCTATCCTTCAGCTCTCTTGCAAGTGAGAAGATCTCCTCCAATCTTTCGGCTTCAGTGGTATTCAGAAGAACTGCTGTTTCCGATAGACTTAACCCCTTACCCAGTCTACCAGCCTCAATGATTCTTGTAAATTCTTCAGGGGTGCATTTGGCTGATTCTTCCAAAATTTTGTTTATTTCATGCTCATTGATTATCATAATCATACGCTCCTCTTTTATTTTTCCTCTTAATGTAGCCTAAAGAAAAACAAATAAATAATATCCTTCTATAATAATTATTATAAGCTAAAGCTTTTAAATTTGATAGTCATAATTTTAACGAACTGTCATATTTTTTTTTATTTCTCAACGCCACATCACCATATCAATTACTGATTTTAAGGTATCTATTGTATTTATACTTGTTATATACTTATCAAATTTTATGTATATCAATCTATTTCTCTTTATTAAACAGCTGAAGAAGCTCGTCATAGCCCTCCTGCTGCAGCCTACTGACGGGAATGAAGCGTATTGATCCGCTATTGATACAATATCTCAGCCCTCCTGCTTCTTTGGGTCCATCAGGAAATACATGACCAAGATGTGAATCGCTCTCCTTGCTCCTGACCTCAGTCCGAAGCATGCCATGGCTTAAGTCCTTTTTCTCGATGATATTTTCCTCCTCAATCGGCTTGGTGAAGCTAGGCCATCCACAGCCAGCATCATATTTATCCAACGAGGTAAAAAGTGGCTCTCCTGAAACGATATCTACATAGATACCTGCCTCCCTATGGTTCCAGTACTCATTGTCAAAGGGCGCTTCTGTAGCATTTTCCTGTGTTATTTTGTATTGCAGAGGCGTTAGTTCCTTTAACCGCTCCGCTTTGCTTTTTTTACTGTGCTTATTAGCCATATAAACTCTCCTTTCCTCCGTCCCGAGACGGACATGAAAACCCTTCTATAGAGTGTTCCAATATTTAATAATATCTATTATACTTTATTTATAATGTATAATAAAATCAGTGGCCTAAGCATAGGAGGTAAAATAATGAGAAAATTAACCATGGGTATATTATTTATAGCTTTAGGATTTCTATTCCTTACAATGAATTTAGGCTTGATTCCATATAGCTGGAGTCAGCTATTAACGCTCTATTGGCCGGCTATATTTGTTTTAATCGGCGGCATGTATCTAATAAAGGCACTATTAAACCTTAGGGGTTGTACCACCTCCGGTAGCTTTCTTTTCCCCATATCGTCCATTGTTATCGGAATGGTATTATTGGGTAATCGATTGGACTGGTTTAACGGTAGATACATTAGTATATGGCAAGTTCTTTGGCCTGCCATAATAGTCTTCATAGGGATATCTTTTCTTACACCCTCTACACCGGTTATTCATATTAATACCCGCAAAAATCAGAATTATAACGGCAGTCGCCCAGTTGACGGCTCTGAGAAAATTAGAGGGCACAGGATGAACAGAAGCACGATTATAGGCCATACTGAGCTTGTGGATGAGCCATGGGCTTTGGAGGATGGTGCGATAAACGTTGGTATAGGAGGAAGCGTCATCGATTTAACCAAGGCGTTTATCAAGGACGGAGAAACAAAATTCAATCTTTCCGGAGCCATAGGCAGTATCGAGCTTTATGTGCCTTCAACCCTGGCAGTGGATATTACGGCATCACTAAGCCTTGGCAATATCGACCTCTTCAACGAAAGCTACTCCGGTACCCCCGGCTCCATCAGCTACCGAAGCATTGGTTATGAAGATGCCGTTAAAAGAGTAAAGATTAATATATCCCTCAATATTGGAGAAATAGTCGTAAAGCAGGTGGAATAAATGATAACCAAAAACTCATCCGATAAGGTAAAAAGCATGCAATGGTCCGTACTTAAGGGAATGTTCCTGTCTACCTGTATGACCATAGCTATTTCGTTCCTACTATTAACCGCCGTTGGCAGCTCGATTTTGGATATCAACCTGTCGTCTACACCTTTGGAGGCTTCCGGACAATTATTGATCCATATAGCCATAGTATTGGTGGTGGCAGTAATCTCAACCTATCTTGTGGGCTTCACCCTAACGGTGGATATAAAAAAGCAGCTATTATATATCAATGAAGTACTGATCTCCGTAACCAGAGGGCGTATTGACAGAAGGCTTAAATCAGGCAATTATTCCGAGTTGAACCAAATTAGCAGTCATTTTAACAGCATGACTGAGGGGATAAACAGTCAGGTTGAATCCCTGCAGAGGCTGGTGGAGGAAAACCAGAGGCTGCTTAACAATGCAGAGGAGACCGCCTCCCTGGACGAAAGAAGGAAGATAGCAAGGGAGCTGCACGACTCTGTCAGCCAGCAGCTATTTGCCATCTCCATGACAATAAGTGCAATTAAAAGACTTATCGATACTAACCCTGCTGAGGCAAAAAAGGGCTTCGAAAACATTGAACAAATGACCCATACTGCACAACAGGAGCTTAGAGCTCTTATCATGCATCTCAGACCTGTCAATCTCAATGGCCTGCCCCTATCCGAAGGTATTATTAGGCTATTGAAGGAGCTGAACCAAAAGAATCCAAATATTAATATAGAATGGCAGATTCAGCCAAATGTTCTAGTCAAACCGGCAGGAATAGAGGACCATATATTCAGAGTTGTACAGGAGGCCATATCCAATGCTCTAAGACATTCTAAAGCAAGTGTCTTAAGCTTGAAGCTTTATGTGTATGATCATCTGCTTACAATTTTTATCGAGGACAATGGTGTTGGTTTCGATATTAAAACAGACAAAAAAAGCTCCTATGGCATACTGACCATGCAGGAGAGAATATCTGAAATCGGTGGTAAAATGGATTTACTATCTTATCCTGGTAAAGGCACCAGAATTGAGCTTAGAATACCCTTAAAGAAAAAAGGAGGCGACGAACATGCAAAAGGGAATTAAGGTTTTAATTGTTGATGATCACCAAATGGTAAGAAGAGGTCTAGCTGCATACCTATCTACCGAGAAGGATATCGAGGTTGTAGGAGAAGCCTCTAATGGCAGAGAGGCCATTGACCTAAGCCTGAGCCTCAAGCCCGATGTGATTTTAATGGATCTGGTTATGGAGCCGATGGATGGTATTGAAGCAACAAGAGAAATCATGTGCCGATTTAATGGCTCTGAAAATATAAAAATTATAATTGTAACCAGCTTTATTGAGGAGGAAAAGGTTTTATCTGCACTGGAGGCAGGTGCCTATAGCTACCTGCTTAAAACTGCATCAGCTGAGGAAATATCGGAGGCCATAAGAAAAGCCATGAAAAATGAGGCTGTTTTGGCAGGTAAAGCTACCAATATAATGATTAATAATCTCAATAGAAAATCACCTAAGCACAGCCTTTTAACTCAAAGGGAGCTAGAGGTGCTTCAGCTCCTTGGAGAAGGAAAAACCAATAAGGAAATATCGGAGGCCTTATTTATCGGAATAAAAACCGTAAAAACCCATGTCAGCAATGTGCTGTCTAAGCTAGAGCTGGAGGATAGAACCAAGGCAGCTGTTTATGCAAATCAAAATAATATAATAGCAAAATAAAGGGTGATCCAGTCACCCTTTACTCATTACCCTTAACGAACTCCTGCAGGGAATCAAAGATATATCCGTCATCCCGTAGGTACTTTATCATCTCCGGCAGCAGCTTTATATTTATAGATTTCGTGTCAGTATCATGCATCAATATAACCAGTGGATCGCTTTTAGCGGCTGTACTGGTAAAGCGTTGCATCAGTCTTTCCTCTGTCATTGCAAGTCCTTCTGCATCCCCATTAAGGCTGTTCCAATCCAGATAAATAAAGTCATTCTCGTTCACTGCCCTCTTAAAGGACGCTTTATCTCCAAAGGAGCCACCGGGAAATCTCATAAGCCTGAGGGGGTATTCCAGTCCTAAAATTTCTTGTATCAGCTCCTCCGTCTCCACCAGCTCCTGAATCAGCTTATCGGTAGACTTATAGATGTTGGCATAATTGTGGGTATAGGTATGATTTGCCAGCATGTGCCCCTCTTCATATATCCTTTTAATCATCTCTGGATGCTGCTGGGCACTTTTACCCACGATAAAGAAGGTTGCTTTTATGTTTTCCTCCCTTAAAATGTCCAGAATGTAAGGCGTTACTAACAATGATGGTCCATCATCGAAGGTAAAATATGCAATTTTTTTCTCGCTTTTGTATATCTGTTGAAGCTCCCATTGCGTTATATTTATGACCGGCGGTAACGGTGCGTCCTCAATCACGGCTTCAGACCCTATAACCACATCACCTTGGCCCTCATCTTCTTCTATCTCTTCCTCCACCTCAGCCACTGCTTCTGTCCCTTCATAAATGATAACAGGCGGCAGAACCTCCTCATATCTTTCGTAATACTCACGGCTTCTGGTAAAGTAGCTGCTCAATCGGGCGAGCCTGTCATCCTTAGCCATTACATGGTCCATCATTATGATTAAATATACTATTGCGATTACGTAGATGATTTTTCTTTTCCAAAGCATAATATCTCCCCTTTAATGAATGACCTGCTGCGCCTTCTATAATAGCATTATACGATATTTTCTATAAATACGATATAGCTTGTCATAATATGCCTTCAAAATGTAATTTTTCAAAAAAATAAAGCACCCATTAGGGTGCTAAAGTGTTCTCATCAGTCTTCATCTACATCGACTAGCTCTGACTCACGCTCCACGTCAATGATCAAATCCTCTTCCTTTATGTCAACTATTAAATCCTGATTCTCATTATTGAAAACGTTCGCTCTTCTCCGCTTAATGTTCTTAAATAAGACTACCCTCAGCAAAACAAATAGAATAATAACTATTAGGATATTTAACATATATACACCTCGCTTAATTATTCACTTAGAATATTTATATACTATTTTGAAGCTTTTGTCAAAGTACATTCTATTTTCTAAATTTTCTTTTAATATAGATATTAGTTTTATTTACCCAGTTTTTAAGCTTTAAACCATTTTTTATTTTCTTGTAAATTTTATTAATTAAAAAAAAGTGTCCACAAAAGACACTTTTTTTATAGCAAGCATTCAGGATTTAAAACCACCTAGTAGAATGAAAACGAGAAATAAACCGCTTAATCCCACTTTATACAGTTCGTTATATTTTAGTAGTAAAGCTCTGGAAGCAAACGGGGCGCAGCCACTTTTGCTCTTATATATAATTATAGCCCAGCTCAAAGGCGGCCGCATTCATTTCCTTTGCTGATTTTGGCACATTATCGTCAATTACCAGTCTCCATATCTCCGGACTTATATCCAGATGCCTTGCTAGTATTCCTATCAATATGACATTGGAAACCTGTTTTTTCCCGATATTTTTACCTTCCTCAAAAGCATTGATCTCTAATACCTTGTATTTTTCTTTTAATTCCGCTACGGCCTCATGGGGATATTGATATTTTTCCTGTTGAACCAAGGTTGGATAAAATGGCTTGCTGTTGACAATTATTACGCCATCTTTTTTAAGTCCGTTGGACCAGCGAAGAGCCTCCAGTGGCTCCATTGCCACCAGATAATCCCCTTCACCAGATGGAATGTTTGGTGAATGTATGTTGTCACCTATTCTCACATTTCCCCACACCATACCACCTCTTTGAGACAATCCAACCACATCATTACTCTTGACATCATAGCCCGCCTTTAAGGCCACCTGACAAATAATCCGGGTCATTAGAATTAAGCCCTGACCACCAACGCCTGCCAACATTATATTAATTGTCACTGTCATTCGCCTCCTTTAGCTCCCTAGAGGATTTTATAGCATTAACGGGGCAGACCTGAGCACAGACGCTGCAGCCTACACACATATCCTTATCTATTGAAGATTTTAGCTTATCTATTCCCTCATATTTAATCATCCGGAGGGGAGGACAATTTGTCTTGATACAGCTTCTGCAGCTGATGCATATTTTAGGGTCAACATAGTAATGGGGCTTTTCCATATTATATTTTAATGCACAGGGACCATTGGCAATTATAATAGAAAGCCCCCTATAGTCAATTTCTTCTTTAAATATCCCTGCAGCAGCCTTATAATCATATTGGTTAATCTCCTTTATTCTGTTAAACCCTATGGCCTCAAGCAAAGGCTTTATCCCAACCCTCATGTCCTCATTAAAATTGTATATTCCAGAGCTGGCATTGGGCTGTCCTCCCGTCATTGCAGTAGTTCTATTATCTAGAATTACTATGGTGATATTTTCCTCCGCCTTAAGCTGATGCAATAGATTTATCATGCCTGTTATTCCTGAGTGAAAGAAGGTACCGTCACCTATAACAGCCACAAGGGGCTCATCAGCCGCCTCCAGCGACATAGCCTTTCTAACCCCCTTGATCATCCCCATACTTGCCCCCATGCTGATAATGCTATTGGACTGCTCGAAGGGAAACAGGGCAGCCAGAGAATAACAGCCTATATCTCCTATGACTACCTTTGCCTTGGATTTTTTCAATATATCGAAGGTTGGTCTATGGGGGCAGCCAGTGCAAAAGAGTGGTGCCCTAGGCACTGTCTCTACCATTTTGCTGATGTTGTTTTTTTTCTCCTTAAGGAGTCCGGCTTCATATAAACCTGCTTCTATATCTTCTATATTTAGCTCGCCGGTATACGAAAAGTATCGTTTCCCTTCACAGGCTATTCCCATAAGCTTCAATTCGTTTTCTATAAAGGGCAGCATTTCTTCTATGACAATGACACTTTTATACCCCTTTGTGATTGCCTTAGCTTTTTTTTCAGAAATGGGAAATACAAGCCCCAGCTTCCATATGCTGGCCTTAGGCTTAAGCTCCTTCAGATTTTGATAAGCAATACCTGAGGTAATAATCAGAGTATCAGCGCCTTCCAGCTCCTCCAGTCTATTTATCTCCATATGATAGGCACGTTCCTCCAGCAGTTGCAGTCTCTCCTTCATAAAGCTCTGCATGCTTCTGGAGTTAGAGGGAATCATACAAAATTTATCCTTATCTTTGTTTATGCCTTTTGGCATTACCTCCTGTCTTTCCTTCAGATTAACAATACTTCTGCTATGACACAGCCTTGAGGTTATACGTAAAAGCATGGGAATAGAAAGCTCCTGGCTTAAGCTGAGACCCAGACTTGTGAAATCCTTTGCCTCCTGACTATCGGAGGGATCCAATATCCCCATATTTGCAAACCTGCCATAAAATCTATTGTCCTGTTCATTTTGGGAGCTGGCAAGACCAGGGTCATCCCCTGACACCAGTAAAAACCCACCATTAACAGGAGTTTCAGTAAAGGTCATTAAGGGGTCGGCAGCAATATTTACCCCGACATGCTTCATCACCGCCATGGATAGAGCGCCATAAAAGGAGCCTCCTATCGCCACCTCCAAGGCCACCTTTTCATTAATGGCAAACTCACTGTATACCTCGTCATATTGCTTGAGCTTTTCAATCACTTCAACGGTTGGTGATCCTGGATAGCTGGTGGCTATCTTTCCCCCTGCCTCATAAAAGCCTCTGGCAATGGCCTCATTGCCAGTTAATATTCTCTTTTCCTCCATTAAACCACTCCTCACTTTGTCATCATAAATCTCATAAATGCCATAAAAATCAAGATAAAATTATTCAAAGGATAGATAATATACAAAAATCTACTAATACTATTTTTACAAGCTTTTAATAAAATAATCTTATATATGGAGGCATTCTATGAAAAAGTATAACGCTTCAATTTTACTAATAATTGCAATACTCATTATGACAGCCTGCAGTCCTCAGGAAAGGCCGATGCCGCAAAAGGAAACAAATCTTTCGGCTATCAATAGAACAAAACCGGTTGAATACTGCAGAATAACCGCTGATACTGCAGATGTACGCACAGGTACAGGACTTAACTTTGATACCATCGGTACCTTAAAACGGGATGATGTCGTTAAGGTTCTTGAAGAGGTTGATAACTGGTATGTCGTACAGATGGAAAACAACCAGGTTGGAAGCATCGAGGCTGCCAATGCTACACCTGTCGTCATGGAAGACGATACATCTGTAGCACCTCCGGGAATAAATCCCAACACAGAGCTTACAGATACCAATGATACTGCAAATAGAAATCAACTCATGAATCCCTATCTTTCACCTGATGCTGAGGATGCTACACAGCCCAATCAGTCTCAAGAGGCCAGAGATACCGAATTAAACACACAACAGCCAAGAACCGCCACACATAATACTGGAACCAACGATACTTTAGGTAATCTTTCAAATATGGCAGCCCAGCTGGTGGAAATGGTAAATACCGAGCGTACTAAAAACGGTCTTCCTTCACTAATGGTGGATACTGAGGTTGCCCGAGTTGCAGGTATCAAATCACAGGACATGGTAGATAATGATTACTTCAGCCATAACTCACCCACCTATGGTAGTCCTTTTGAAATGCTGGATTCCTTTGGAGTTAAGTATCATCACGCAGGTGAAAATCTTGCAGGTCACCAATCAGTCCAGAGTGCCCACGAGGCGCTGATGAATTCTGCGGGCCATAGACAGAATATATTAAGCAATGATTTTACTCATATCGGGATCGGGGTTCGCCCCAGCAATAGGTACGGTTATGTATTTACCCAATTGTTTATAAGTAAACCAAGATAAGCCTATTTTATCAAACTTACTTTAAGCTTTTAATAGTCTCCACTCCCCGAGTGGATTTTTTCTTATAATTCAATATATTTCAAAGATTAAAACTATAAGCATAGCCTTTGAAAGTTTATTTTCATTGTAGTATAATGATTTTTAACAGCACTGCTGCTGCTAGAGGAAATCCTTTGCATAGTTGAAAAAATCGCATGATGGGATGAGGCGTATGTATATACAAAGTCAAAAGTTTCCTGCTTAGTGCCCGACGGGCTAATTTATTAAATTAAAAAATGTTATTAGCCCTAGGCAATGCGCGATAAACCTTTAACTTTGCATAACTAAAATATATACATTTAAACAACATCGCCTGCTGGAGAACAATTTGATATTAATTTGCACTTAATTTAAGTGAATAACAATATGAAACGGAGGGTCTATATGAGTAAAACAGTAGATATTGAATGGAGCAAACTGGGTTTCAGTTACATGAAAACGGATTTACGCTACGTATCAACCTGGAAGGATGGTCGATGGGATGAGGGGCAGTTGGTGGAGGACAATAAGCTGTCCATCAGTGAAGCATCTACAGCCCTGCACTATGGTCAGCAATGCTTTGAGGGGCTCAAGGCATACCGAACTAAAGACAATAAAATCCAGCTTTTCAGACCTGATCAAAATGCCATTCGTATGAACAACAGCTGTAGAAGAGTATTAATGCCTGAGGTGCCTGTGGAAAAATTTGTAGATGCTTGCCTACAGGTTGTTAAAGCAAATGAACATTTTGTGCCACCCTATGGCTCAGGAGCTACTTTATATTTACGACCCTTCGTAATAGGGGTAGGAGACAATCTTGGTGTTAAGCCTGCACCCGAATTTATTTTTAGTGTATTTTGCGTTCCTGTAGGACCTTATTTCAAAGGTGGTATGGCTCCGGTTAACTTCGTCGTATCAGATTATGATCGTGCTGCACCCTTTGGTACAGGAGCTGCAAAGGTTGGGGGAAATTATGCCGGCAGCTTATATCCCCATGAAGAGGCGGTTAAAAAGGGCTTCCAGGACTGTATCTATCTTGATCCTCAAACCCATACAAAAATTGAAGAGGTTGGAGCGGCTAATTTCTTTGGTATTACCCATGACGATAAATTTGTTACACCTAAGTCTCCTTCTATTCTACCCAGCATTACTAAATATTCACTCATGCATATTGCATCAGAATACCTTGGTATGGGCATAGAGGAACGAGATGTCTTCATAGACTATCTTGATGAATTTAAAGAAGCTGGTGCCTGCGGTACTGCAGCAGTTATCACGCCAATAGGTGGAATCTCCTATAATGACGAGCTGCATGTATTCCACAGCGAAACCGAAGTAGGCCCTGTAACTAAAAAGCTATATGACACATTATACGGTATCCAATTCGGTGATATAGAAGCACCTGAAGGCTGGATTGTAGAAGTAAAATAATGAATAAAGGGGTGGACAATGTCCACCCCTGATTTTTTAATTCTTTATTCACTATTCGCTATGCCTTATTCCCTATCCTCTACGCCATGGTACTCCTCCAGATAGGAATATTGCTTCCCATCCTTTCGCCACCCCAGCACAGCCTCCAGCTTAACATTTGCAGCAGCTTTAAAGATCGATTTATCTACATCCTTAAAGGTCTTCTTCATCTCCTTAATCATGGCCTTGATTTCATGGCGCTTATTGCCTATCTTTTTAGCCGCCACCATACAGGCACAGTTTAGCGGCCATATCCCATTGGAGCTTGTAAAATCCTCAATAGCCGACTCCTCTATCAAATATAGGGGTCTGATGAGCTCCAGCCCCTCAAAATTTGTGGATTTCAGCTTGGGCAGCATAGTGCCGAAGTTCCCAGTATAGAGTACATTCAACATTGTCGTCTCGATGACATCATTAAAATGGTGCCCCAAGGCCAGCTTATTGCAACCCAGCTCCTTGGCCTTATTATATAATATCCCCCGCCTCATTTTTGCACACATATAACAGGGATAATCCTTGGCGATATCATCAATAATATTGAATACCCCCGAGTCAAATATATGAACTGGAATCTGAAGATATTGACAATTGTCCTCCAAAAGCCTTCTGATGCTTTCATGGTAACCCGGGTCCATTGCAATAAATTCCAGTTGAAAATTGTCTCTGCCATGTCGCTTTAGCTCTTGAAAAAGCTTGGCCATCAGCAGGCTATCCTTACCGCCGGAAATAGCAACAGCTATTCTGTCACCTTCCTCCACCAGTCTATATTCTGTGATAGCCCTCACGAATTTTGACCAGATGTCCTTACGATACTTCTTGATAATGCTCTTTTCTATTTCTCTTAGACCTTTGCGTTCACTCAAGGGAACCAATATGTCACAGCCCTTACCTGCAATATCACTCATACTATCACCTCTTTTCCCCAAGCTATTATAACACAGTTGGTTTCTTTGTCCTATAACTTTATCCTTTATTATTATCTGTTATTATTATCTTTTATAGCCCTTACCGGAACCAATGACTTCCTTTTTTCTTCTGTAAAGCGCTATTCTATCCTGCTTTTTCTCCTGATATTTTATTTCCTTTTGGAGCTTTAGATAGCTCTGATATCTTTCTGGAGATAGCGTTCCTGTTTCTAATGCCGCCATTACACCACAGCCCGGCTCATTATTGTGACTGCAGTCCTTGAAACGACATTTTTCAGATAGCGCTTCTATGTCGGCAAAGGTCTCCGACAAGCCCTCCTCACCTTCCCAAAGCTGCAGCTCCCTCATGCCTGGCGTATCGATCACCATGCCTCCCGCCTTTAGCTTTATTAATTGTCTGAAGGTGGTGGTATGTCTCCCCTTATCATCCTGTCCAATTTCCTGTATCTCCAGTAGCGCCTCCCCCATCAGCCTATTGACCAGAGAGCTTTTCCCTACACCTGATGAGCCCATCAGCACTATGGTTTTCCCTATACTGCAATAGTCCTTTAAGTCATCAAAGCCTCTGCCATCCATATTGCTAATGATATGGACCTTCACCCCCATTGCCACCGACTGAAGCCGTAGGGACTGTGCCTCTGGGTTCAAGGATAAATCCGCCTTAGTCAGTATAAGCACTGGAGTAGCACCGCTTTCCCAGGCTAGGGTTAAATATCTCTCTATCCTTCTCAAATTAAGCTCCTTATTCAAGGAGCTGACGATAAACACATAGTCAAAATTTGCTGCAACCACCTGCTCCTCGATCATTCTACCTGCCACCTTTCGAGAAAAGCAGCTCCTTCTTTTTAGAATACCATGAATCGTAGCCTTGCCCTCCGCTGGCCTCGTGCTGACTGCCACCCAATCCCCTACGGCAGGAAAATCCTCATAGCCCTTGGAATTAAAGCGATATTTTCCAGAAACCTCCGCCAGCAGTTCCCCCTCCTCAGTCATAATCCTATAAATATGCTTATGCTCAACAATAACTCTACCTGCCTTAAATGTCTTATCACCAAATTCCTGAAGGCAATTGCTCCAATATACATTCCATCCATAATCCTTTAGCATTTACACTCTCTCCTATCTTTAACTGGATATAAAGCGCCCTAGCTATATGCTGCTACTCCTGAAAATGGACATAAAAATCCCGCAGAATAACCGCCTGCGGGAATATGACTTATATTTATACTTAACAGGTGTCAGCTATTTTAAATAAGGACAATTCAAAAACATCCTCTATCGATGTCCCATCAACAGGAAAGTTTTAGATATATCCTTATAGGGCTATGTAGTTAATGAAATTTCACCTCTCTAAGCTTTTTCATAAAACAACACTCCCTTCACCTGTAGTTATTTACCATTAATTTTAGTATAACCATCCCCTTAGCTTTTATCAAGGCTTATTTATAGGACCTGCTGAGTAATTTGTCTAAATATACAGATTTCATCTGCTTACTGGCCATAGCTTTTTTAATTGGGGATAGCTTTAAAATCGCCGACAGAATAGCTGCCATAGCTCTATGACTGCTCAAAGCCTGATTATCAAATATCAAATCCTGCAGCATACCCTTTTCAATTGCCATCAGAACAGTACGATGCACTGAATTGGCAGGTGTAATGATTTGCTCATTTCTACGCTCCAGCATTAGACTTTTTTGGGGACATCCCCTAACACATACACCGCAACCAAGGCAAATGTTCTCGTCGATATTAATTCGATTGCTGCTGTCCGCCAGTTTTTCCTTGCTGATGGCATCAATGGGGCAAAGCTTTACGCATTTACCACAGCTATTGCAGGTATCGTAATTAACCCTCGGGATATATGCAGTGGTTTGAACAGGCTGAAGCATGCCAAATCGCTTTGCTGTCACCAATGCCTCGCAGCAGCAGCCACAGCAATTACAGATAAAGGTGACATTTTCTCTAACATTTTCACCGCATTGCACAAGATTGCTCTCATAAGCCTGATGCAATAGCTCCAACCCCTCTACCACATCGACTTTTCTGGCAAATTTATGCCTGATTAGAGATGCAGCGGTGTTATTAAAGGTCATGCATATGTCCATCGGGGCATCGCAGGCCTTGCCGACATGCTGCATTTTATGCCTGCAGTAGCACATACTGATTCCAATGTGTGAGGCCGATTCAATGATATGGCTTGCCCGCTCGAAATCCAAAATAGAAACCATGTTTTCATTGGTCAGCACCGCCTCCTGTACAAAAACCCTTCCTAGACGCGTCTCTGTACTGAAAAACAGCTCCTTGATAAAATCCTCTTCAACATTCAAGTATTGATAAAACAGCTGCCCTAGCAGCGGCTGATCGATATCTCCCCTTGTCCGCATCATAGAAAACTCGAAGAAGCCCGCCATTGGAGGCGGCAGCATATAGTTTTTGATCCCCTTATTATCTATATCCAGTAATAATGCTCTACTGGCCAGCGTCTCCAGTATTCCCTCTGCCTCCTTTTCATTTGTTTTCCATGCCCTAGCAGCAGCCTTAACTGTAAAGGGCTTAATCGGCAATAGGGCCACCAGCTGAGCCTCCCTTTCATCAAACAGCACCCGCAATATCCTATAAAGCGTATCGGAGGGAGGCGCCCCTTGAGGAAAGCGATTCAATCTTTCTTCAAGCCTTTTATAGGCTGTCTTAGCAGTTATATGAGACAAAATCTTCACCACCCATAAGTTATCATATTGACAGTATAGCACATTTTTACTATAATTTGTCTCAGTTTCTATAATTATCTAAATCAACCACAAAAAAAGACCATAGGGAATTCCTTGGTCATTTGAGCATCAACAATTTGATTTAAAGCGGAAGCGTATAGCACATTTTTTATACAATGGTACCTTCTCTCTTATAATGGGATCAATGACACCCACAGGCTCTTATTCGCTTTTTATCCATGCATCGATTTTTTGTATCAGATTGTCGTAATCTACAGGCTTGGTGATATAGTCATTTGCACCTGCTGCCATACATTGTTCCCTATCACTCCTTCTCGACTGAGCTGATACAACGATTATCGGAATATCCTTAAATCCTTCCTTTTCCCTGATAATTCTGATTACTTGATGGCCGTCCATGACTGGCATCATAATATCTATCAATATCAGCTCTATTGCCTCCTTCTTCAACAGCTCTAATGCCGTCTCACCATCTTGAGCCTCTAAAATTTCAGCACCACAAGCCTCTAAAATAGACGCCATCACAAAGACGTTTTTGGGGTCATCATCTACAACTAAAATTTTTCTGTCATCAAGTCTTAACGAATGCTCTTTATTGGCCTTTAGTGTATGATAAAGGGTTGCATATGAATAGCCCTGTCCCTCTGGTTTAGCTTCATTTAAAATATCTAATGTCGTCGCACATTCATCAGTCTCAAGCTCCTGGTATCCCCCCGGCTTTACCCCTAAATATAGCTCAAAGCAGCTGCCACCACCTACAGTGCTTCTAACCTTAATATCTGCTCCCATTAAATTCGCCAGTTTTTTAGATATGGAAAGGCCCAGACCTGTTCCTCCAAATCTACGGGAAATAGAGCCATCCTCCTGCTGAAACTCTTCAAAGATTAAATCGATATTTTCCTTAGAAATTCCTATTCCTGTATCTGTAACGGCGAAGACTACCCTTTCTTCCTCTTCAAGTTGTACCTTCAGTGTTACCTGACCTGTGGCAGTGAATTTCAAAGCATTAGAAAGGAAGTTTCTCAGTATTTGGGATATTTTGTTATAATCGCCAAATAGCATGATGCTGGCATTATCCTCCACCTTAAATTCAATGTTCTTCTCCTCTGCAAAGCTTTGAAATAATTGCTGAAGCTCCTTTACAAGCTTTCCAGAATAAAAGTGTGTTTCATTTAAATCCATTCTTCCAGCTTCAATCTTCGATAGGTCCAGAATTTCATCGATTAATCTCAATAACTCCTTACCAGAGCTATTGATAATTGAAAGCTTTTCCAGCTGAGGCTGATTTAACTGCTCATCCTTTTGCTTCATTAACAATGTCGATAATAATATTATAGAGTTTAAAGGCGTCCTAAGCTCATGGGACATATTTGCCAAGAATTCCGACTTATACCTACTAGCCTCCTCCAGCTTTCGAGAGTAGCTTAATAATTCCTGCTTTGATCGCCGTAGCTTCTTGTTTCTTGTATTTAAAAGCCTGGATTGGCCCTTCAACAGCTGATGCTGTTCCTCTGATGCAGACAGTGCATGCATTAGTTCTGAAATGTCATGTATTATCTGCATAAACAGCAAAAATAACAGAACTATTATGCCTGCAAATAAATATATCATTAACTTACTAACATTTACTAAAGTTGAAGATTGATATACAAAATCCTTAGCTTTTTTTTCAGAAAGCTGAGTAATATGCAAGAGTTGATCCTCTATTTCAGATACATTACTATTGCTGTCGCTGAGGAAGGCTTCTATATCAATATTCCCAAGCCCCTGTTTCTTAAGGGCCAGCATTTCCTTATGTCGGCCTCTCCATTCAAAGAATTTATTGTAGGTCTCATTTGCCAATAGATCTATTTCCTCAATGCTTTTATAATTAAATATTGCCTCCAGCTTTTCTAACGCCATGCCTTCCAGGTCGTTGTTCTCCTTCTCTATTTCATCAATGATCTCAGGGCTTTCTGATAGCAATTGATTACTTACTCCCTTTTCTATTTTTAGAACATAGGAAAGGGCCTCCTTAGCAGAATTTGAGATCTTTAATGGCCCGTATTCTAACCTTGCTGTAATATCCGACAGCTCCTTCATTTTCACTTTGGTGAAGAAGCCGTAGCAGGAAAATGCAGCAATCCAGCATACCAGCATAACTATTAGCTTTTTCTGAATGCTCAAACTAAAACCCTTCAAAATACCACCCCTGATATATGTTAAATAGCAGTGTCCATAAAATAAATATCCGAAAACTCAACTTGAACCTTTTGAATTGCATTTTCACAAGTGGAATAATGAAGCGTCGCCTCTTCAGATGCCATCATCCCTAATCCCTTAGGCAACTGAACCAAGAACTCACTGCCTTCATTTTCCCAGCTGTTGAGGTAGATTTGTCCGCCATGCATCTCTACCAGCGACTTTACCAGATTAAGTCCGATCCCACTGCCCTCATGTCTTCTGGTTAAAAGCTCATCTGCCTGCTTAAAGCGTTCAAAAATAATCTGCTGTTTTTCCTGTGGAATACCAATCCCCGTATCCTTTATCTTTATTATTACAGAATGTTCTTCCTCCATCAGGCTTACAAAAATAGTACCTCCAACAGGCGTGAATTTTATCGCATTTGACAAAAGATTTAGCATTATTCTTTCGATGGCATTGATATCACATGCTACATTGACCTCTTCTGCCTCTGTATCAAATATCAGTTTGATCCCCTTATTTTCAACATATTCTGCTACCGATAGGGTGATACACTCACAAATATTAACGATGTTGCAGCTTTGCATGCTTATCTCAAAATGGCCGGAGTCAATTTTTGTAATATCTATGAGATTGTTTACCAATCTTAATAGCCTATTGCAATTTTGTACTTGAACTGCAATCTTTTTGCTGATTTGCTTTCTATCCAGTTCATCATCATTATTGAGATAGTAGGATATCAGCTGGTTTGTGCTCATAATAATATTGAGGGGTGTCCTTAGCTCATGAGATATATTGGCCAAAAAAATATTTTTTGCCTCATTAGCTGCCTCGGCTTCCTCCTTAGCCCTTCTAAGCTCTTTCGTCTGCTCGTTGACCTTCTCCTCCAGAATGACATTCATTTTTCTTTCCTTTTCAATCAGCTTTAGATACACATTGATTCTATTAATCAGCTGATATTCATCGATGGGCTTGGTCAGATAGTCAACGGCACCGACGCCAAATCCTCTATTCTTAAAATCATCATTGGTATACGAGGCTGACAAAAAAACAATAGGGATATCCTTTGTTTTCTTTCTTGCCTTCACTAAAGTTGCCAGTTCGAAGCCATCCATTCCCTCCATTTGAACATCAAGAATAATTAAATCCACAGTATTCCTAATCAGCTCCTGAAGTGCTCTTTGTCCGCAATCCGCTTCAATCACTGTCGCATCAATATATTGCTGGAGTAGATTCCTTAGTGTGAATAGATTATTCTTATTGTCATCGACTATAAGAATCTTGTAGGGAGAATTCTTAACCATTTATTTTTTCACTCCATTATTCTTTTACTATTACATCCAAAACCTTGATATATTACCAAATATTAGATATAACCTTTTATTATTCTCTACAGATTTTCAGAATCCCTTTTTTTAAATGATATTTAACGACGATTTAAAAAATAATGACAGAAGTCCTAGAACCCTGTCATTATCAGCCATCAACTATCTTTTATTTCTGCTATGGGTGTTCTTGGTGTTAGGGTTTGCTTTCCCACGCTTAGAGTCAGACCGCTTTGGCCCCTTGGCATCAGCTCTGTTAAACTGACTGTTACTCTTAGAGTCCTTTGTTTCTCCTCTATTCAACTGTCCATCGCCCCTATTACCCTTAGACTCCGTCCTCTTAAAATTATTATTGCCCTTCTTGCCCTGCTTTTCCTTCTTGCCCTCTCCAAACTTACCCTTGGAAGCCTGTCCCTTAGCTGGTACAGATTCCTTATGGTAGGGCTTCTTTCCACCCTGTCCCTTGCTTTTATTGTCCTTATTTCCACTGGTTCTTCCGGTTCTTCCTTTACTTTCCTCTTGAAGGACATATTCATCCTCAGCCAGCTTCAATCTTGTTTTCTGTATAGTCATTCTTATACCCTTTTCAATCAGACCAAGGGTACCCCTATCCTTAGGTGTAGCCAGGGTAATTGCCATACCGGTTTGTCCTGCACGACCAGTTCGTCCTATCCTGTGAATATAGGCCTCTGCATCCTGAGGTATGTCATAGTTAATCACATGGGTCATACCCTCTACATCTAAGCCTCTGGCGGCTACATCCGTTGCCACAAGATAATGAACAGCACCTCGTCTAAAGTCCCGCATTACCCTTTCCCGTTTACCCTGTGTTAAATCACCATGAAGCTCATCCGTCTTAAATCCATGCATCTGCAATGCTTCATTTAAGGCCGCTGCCCTCCTTTTGGTTCTGCAAAATATGATCGCCATATAGGGATTATAATCCTTTAACACCTGCAGCAGCACCGCCTGCCTGCTTCTATCGGTGGTCTCAATAACCAACTGCTTGATTTCCTCCAATGTGATTGTTTCAGACTGCACCTTAACATTACTGGGCTTTTTCATATAATTTGCCGCCAAGGCCTTAATTGCTGAGGGCATTGTAGCAGAAAAAAACATTGTCTGTCGGTCCTCAGGTGTCTGCTTAATTATGGCCTCTACCTCCGCAAGAAAGCCCATATGCAGCATTTGATCCGCCTCATCCAGCACCAGCATCCTCAGCTGCTTGAAGCTTAAGCTTTTCCGCCTCAAATGATCCAGTAAACGTCCAGGGGTTCCGATAACAAGATGGATGGCACCCTTAAGTCTTCTCAGCTGTTTTTCTACGTCCTGACCGCCATAGGCCGATAATATGTTGAAATTTTTATAGCCCTGTAGTCTTCTCGCCTCCTGAGTAATCTGTATGGCCAATTCTCGTGTTGGTGCCACTACAAGGGCTTGAACTGCTGGGTTGGAGGTGTCAATTCCCTCTGCTATCGGCAGCAGGAAGGCAAAGGTTTTGCCTGTCCCTGTTTGTGCCTGAGCGATCACGTCTCTGCCCTCCAGCAACAATGGAATCGCCTTCTCCTGTATCGGTGTGGGTTCTGTGATATCATTTTCCAAAAGCATCATTTGCATTTCTCTGCTTATCCCTAACTCCTTAAAACTCATAGTCATATATAATCTGCTACCTTTCTATGCTTTATTGTATTTTTATTATTCTTCAATTAAAAGAATATCATTCTGTATTCTAACATTGCAGGATAAATATAGCAAGCTTTCCTATTTAATACCCATAAAAAAAACTCAAGGGACCAGATTTCCCTTGAGTTTTTTTCTTATGCTACTCCGGTAATATTACCCTCTTCAAAAAGCGATATAAAGAGCTCAGTTAATTGTGGGTCAAACTGTATGCCACTATTTTTTCTGAGCTCCATTAAAGCATCTGAATAGCTTAAGGCTTTCCTGTAGGGTCGATCGGTGGTCATTGCATCAAAGGCATCCACAATGCACAGACATCTTCCCTCTATTGGTATGTTTTCCCCCTTCACACCCCTTGGATACCCTTTACCGTCATATCTTTCGTGATGGGTCATAATTGCCGGTATCACCTTAATCAGATTGGGCACATGCTTAATAATTGAAATCGACATATCGACATGCCGCTTCATCACCTCATACTCATCCGGTGAAAGGGCTTCCTTCTTGGTCAATATACTTTCAGGTACACCAATCTTCCCTATATCATGAAGCAGACCTGCATTCTTGACGATGTCAATTCGCTCCTCATCAAAACCCGCTGCCTTAGCCAAGGCTACAGCATAATTAGAAACGTTCTCCGAATGTCCATAGGTATAATGATCCTTTGCATCGATTGTAGCCGCCAGAGCATAAATTGCAGAAAAATATGCGGTCTTTATGCTATCCTGTACCTTCTGCATTTCTTTATTATTTAGCAGATTAATTGAGTTGTCCTTCTTGGCATATACCACGCTTTGATTTCTTCCGCTTCGCTTTGCAGCATACATGGCAGAATCCGCTTTGTCTAAAATTTCTTCATTGGTTAAACCATCCCTTGGATAACTGGCAACCCCTACGCTGATGGTCAAAAATTCATTGACATCCTTTGAGGAACAGAAGCAGCTCTCTACAGCCCTCCTTATTCTCTCAATTGCCCGCAAGGAGGCGGCTCCCTCAATATTGGGGAATATAACTGCAAATTCCTCTCCCCCATATCTGGCAATAATGTCTTCTGATCTTGTAGACTTTTTTATTACCTCTGCTATCTTTATCAAGGCCCTGTCTCCAGCAGAGTGACCATACAGATCGTTATATAGCTTAAAGAGGTCTACATCTATCATGGCAACAGAAAAGACATCATATGTTTTTTCTGATATGCACTTGCTTAATATCTCCTGAAAATATCTGTGATTATTCAGCTTTGTCAAACCATCGGTAATGGCCTCGTATTTAGCATCCTCATATAGCTTAGCATTTTCTATAACGACTGCAGCATTATTCATTAGCGTAAAGAGAAGGTCCATCTCCTCTTGAGTATAAGACTCTCCCCCCTTCTTCTCCGACAATATCAACAATCCGACAAGCTGGTCTCTAAGCTTTATCGGCACAATCAGTTCAGTACCCATGGACCTCAGCTGCTTTTTCTCCATACTCCATAGACTGGTAAAGAAGGAGCTGCTTTCTATCTCACTCATGGTGAGTAATTGCCTTCCCATATTAAACCATTGAAGGATAGGGTGATTGTTGCTGTATTTAATGTCCTCCTCAAGCTGACTGTTGGGACTAGATTTTGCTATGGCATAGGCCTCCTTGCCCTGTCTTAATATCAGATAGGCGTTGTGTGGCTTAATGGCTTTATTTACAGCCTCCAGCAGTGAATCCGTAAGCTCGTTAATATCCAACACATTATTAATAATTTTGCTGAAATCTCTGAGGAAAACCTGGTGATTTAGCTTTTCTCTATAAAAAAGCCTGTCTATACCCTTCTGAAGCGTATTTTTCAAGGGCTGGAATACTAAAGCCAATAGTACCGCCATTGCCAGCGTCAACGTGGTATTGTTGTAGCCGATTATTCTCAATAGTATAAGCTGTACCCCCAAAATAGCGGCGATATATACCCCGGTTAGTGCTAATGTATAAAGGGAATATGACAAGCCCTTTTTAACAATAATATGGATTTCTAAAAATCGATATCTATATATGGAATAGGCTATAAATAGAGCATTTATTGTATTTAATACGATATCAAAGGGGTATTTTCCCAGACTGGGGATCAAATTCAGCAGCCCGCCAATAATTACCAACACCAGACCAAAGAGTATAAACTTAACCCTGCTAAAGGGTATTTTCTTTGTTTTTACCTTCTGTATAATATTGATAAAGGCCAAGAACATATAGCATAGACTCCAAATTGCCATAACTGAAGCAAGCGGCCCAAGCGTATATATAAATACATTGTTTTCCACATATGCTTCATACATAATTAATCCTGAAAAGTTCCCTATCATTAACAAGAATGCTAAGAAATAGCCTACGGCCAAATTAATTTTTTGATTTTTAGTATCGGTAAGCACCAAAGTAAAATGATAGAAAATTACCGGCATACTGATTAAGCCTATACATAGGATACGATTCCAAAAGATAGTGCTGGGAGGAAAATTAGTCTTCATGACAAAGGAACCCAGGCTCCAGATGATCATGGCTGCAATATACACGGTGTAATACCGCACTACCTTGTTTTTTCTAGAGCCCAAAATGATTGCCAAAAGAACGCAATAGCATATGAAGCTTATTAATGGTACTAATACTAAATAGGAGAATGGCTCCACAATATCACCCCCAGCTTTATTGACTACATATTTAACTGCATTTGCTATCCAATAAAACTTCTATACTTTGCTGAGATGGATTCATTTTAGTTATAATGTTTTCACTTTTTTTCTTATATTCATTAAAAGACCCTTTGGGTAAAAGCGTTATTCTAAGGGGATCCTTGCCCAACATCATTTGTATATCCTTATAATCAGAGTCTGATTCCTTTAAGCTTTCATGTAAAATGTCCTTAACAGAATCAAAGCACATCTCATCCTTCAGCTCCATGTAAATATGAAGGATTGGCTCCTTATCCTCATACTGCTTGCAGGCTACCCAGTTTTCCACAGGAAGCCCTCCAAGCTTCACCGCTTGATCGATGGTGGCAGTCGTAATACGGGTAAACCCTGCCAGATCAATGATATTTGAAATTCTATCTACAAATCTGATCTGTGGAATACTAATGTTATAGGCCTTATTATGTAAGGAAAGGCATTCAATGATATCCCCCACACGGTATCGAACAAAGGCGCCTCCTCTAAACTTAGTTATTACAAGCTCGTAACGCTCCTTTGGCCTGATTTCATTGATCAGTATGGTCTTTGGTATAAAGCTCTTATCATATTGACTCCTAAGAGAATCCTTTTCTGGTATAAATTCAAGAAAATTGACATCAGGAAAAAAGGTCAGCCCACTGTCCCCCCATGTTTCTGTGGCAACGGTGGCGATCTCTGTACCGCCGTATATTTCTTTAGGTCTTCTTCCCCAATAGTACTCTATCTTTTCCTTAAAGGCATGGGTATCGGTGCCTGCACATAATATCCCCTTTATCTCCCATAAATCCTTAGGCAGTAGTGTTTGCTTTTTGAATTTTCTTTTCATAAAGGCCCTCAGCAGCCTATACATCATAGTTAGATTATCGGGACGAGGCGTACTCATACCACCCGTTGATCCCCTTGCGAAATCCTCACCTATTTTCACCAAGACACTGGATAACCCAAAAAACAAATCTACGCCCTTATTCAGAGCCAATTCAAAACCGATTTTGTTTCTTTTTTCAAAGTCCAGTCCCTCAGCCTGGTCGATGGGTGGAAGGTACTCAAATTCTATCTCATTTCTTACCCCATAGGGTGCCAATCCCGTAAGATACGGTAGTGGCGCCATGCCATAGAGAAATTTGTCGTAGGCCCTCAGTGAAAACTCCCTCGGCCTTTTACTGGTGGCTAATAGCAGACTGGCAATAAATGCTTTAGTATGTTCCTCTATCATGCTTTCTGAATAAGGGGCCAGCTTTATTTCATGCGTGCCTCCCTTCCATGTGGTCTTGATCCAATATTGAGGCTTGGAGGGTAGGGCGTCCTCTACCTTATTCAACAATATATCGGCATAATCCTCGTAGGTGGTTAGAGGGACTTTTTCTCTAAATTCTTCAATTGAAGCTGGCTTTGAGTCCCCCATAAGCCTTCGACCCAGTTTACATCGGGACAAGAGCTCAATTTGCTCCATCAAAAGTCTTTCCTGTATCAGCATAAATTCGTTTAAGCTTAGGTCTAAAAATCCACAGTATTTTTCCCAAATCTTATTGTACTCTTCTTGTCTTAGCATTTCTTGTAAAGTTGACATTTAGCAAAAAACCTCCATATCTAAATTGTTGACAGGCATTTTCTAATGCTGTAAAGGGTGGGTATTAGCATCGGTGTTTGCTGTATATACAGCTCATAATCTGGAAACATTTTTTTAAAGAAAATCTTCTCCTGAAGGTAAACGTGCAGGATATCCAGGGATGTCCAAATTATCCCTGCAACTGCAATAAGCTTGGCTCCCGTCAACAAAAAGAAAAAAAGGAATGCAAAGCCAAACCACAGAACGCCGGGATGCCTGCACAGCGCATAGGTGCCAGTGTCCACCAGCTGATTGCTATGCTCCCTTTTACCATAGGTATTCACAAAGGGCAGCTCTAAAAAAAGTGAATAAGCCAACAGCAGTATGGAAAAAATCCAGCCAATAGCTGCAACCATCCGTATAGGGGTAGAAAATACCACCCTTGTAGAAACAACGGTTGTCATTATCGTCGAATAGAGCAGCAAGCCCAAACCTAATATGCCGAATATTTTCTTCTTAATCCCATCCTTTCTCAAGGTGTATACGTCAAATAAAAATAAGAACACAAAGGAAAATGAACCTAAAACAATGTATAGCATTAACTAACACCTCTCTTTATATGTTATACTTTTCCAATGTCGTCATTTAACAGCGTGTTTTTACCCTTTATCCTATTCTAATCAAAAATCTATGAAATTTATGTCAAATACTGTCATAGTATTTGGCTGATATTTTGTCATATTTTGTTGCAACGGTTTTTTTCCTCTAGGACCTCAGTTGCATTTTTTGTAATATCCCATCCCAAATGCCTTCATCCCCCTAGCCATGTTAAGAACAGTCACAGTCGGCTTACATAATTGTTATTTATAACCTATTTTTCTATGTATATTCTGGCAAATCAGGCATTTGGGTTTACATAATTTCAAGCTTCCTATATAATAGTCCTTGTTATACCACCTTGCAATTGCTGAATCTCAGTTTTTGAGAACGGAGGAACCGTTAGTAGGGGTTAATCCATAGCCATGGTAGGGAGCCTTCTATCCCGCACCCGTCAGCTAACTTCGGAAGCATAATAGGGAAGGAGTGTTTGTATGCAGGGTAATAAAAAAAGATTTATATCCATGATTGTGATTGCATTAATCATTTCTCTTCAGCTAGTATCTGTATTTGCTGCTGAAGGCTATATCACCTTAAGGTATGGTAGTAAAGGCACTGAGGTTTCTAGATTGCAGCAGGCTCTGAAAAATAAGGGCTACTACAACAGTACCGTCGATGGGCTGTATGGTAAAATTACCGAAAGAGCTGTTATCAGCTTTCAAAAGGACAGTGGGATTCTGGTGGATGGTATAGCCGGTAGGCAGACCCAAAGTAAGCTATACGGAACTACGACAGCAGCCTCAGCAACTCCAGCAGTTTCAAGAGGAGCAACCACGAGAAATGATGATGTGTACTGGTTGTCCAGAATTATCCATGCTGAGGCGTCCGGAGAGCCATATCAAGGGAAGGTGGCCGTGGGCAGTGTCGTACTGAATAGGGTAAGCTCAAAGGACTTTCCAAACACGATTTATAACGTCATCTTTGAGTACTACAATAATATTCCTCAGTTTAGTCCTGTAGCAGACGGTACAATATACAACACCCCTAACAGCGAGAGTGTAAAGGCGGCAGAAACAGCCTTAAGCGGTTCCAGACCGATGGGTAATGCCACCTATTTCTTCAATCCCTCTAAGGCCTCTGGCTCATGGATTGTAAAGAATAAAACCTATGTCGGCAAGATTGGTGACCACGTTTTCTATAAGTAGATAAATACCTTTATAAATTATCAGGGGCGGAAATTATTCCGCCCCCTTAATATTAATTTCTGTTCTGTTCTTACCACTTCTCTTTGCATGATATAATGCTATATCGGCCCTCTTATACAGACTATCTCTGGTGTCTCCTTTATCATACTGTGTGATACCGACACTTACGGTTATATGCCCAACCGCCTTAAAGCTATGCTCTTCAACCTTTTTCCTGATCTTTTCTGCCAAAATCAGCCCCTGTTCTAATCCTGTCTCCGGAGCTACAATCACAAATTCCTCTCCACCAAAGCGTGCAAATATATCACTTTTTCTGATACAATCTTCGCATAGCCTGCACAGTTCAATAAGGACTAAATCACCCTTATCGTGACCAAAGCTATCGTTAACCCGTTTAAAATTATCTATGTCAAATAAAATGAAGGAAAATTCCTTGTTATATCTGTCGGATCTATTTATTTCCCGCTCCAACACCTGATAAAGCAAATGCCGATTATATATTTTGGTCAATGCGTCATAATTTGCAGTCTTTTCCAGCTGATCCCTTACATAGCTTTTTATCAGTAAAGCAATTACCACTATTAACATTATGTTAATCAGCAAAACAGGGAGTATCAGCTTAAACTTTGCTATTTTCAACTCACTGCTCCTCTGGGTAAGGTATACTGCTTGATTCGTTTGTATCCAAAGGGCCTCGCTAATGTCAAATAGCTCTTTTCTGTTTTCTTCTGTAGGCGTTACCCTCAGCTCTTCTATTACCGTCTTATACCTACTCCAATTATTTTGTATGTCTGCTACTGTCTCTCCGTAGCTTTCGATATATGATTTGTCCAAATTTGCCAGGACATCAAGCCCTACCTCTATTCTGTTCATACCCTCATCATCCGGATAATTATTTAGCTCAAGCTTTGTTAACCTCTGTATGGCGCCCCTTATAATACCAACCTCATTTATTTGCTTTGCATCATATTCCAGGGTTTTAATAATTTTGAAAATCGATAATATGGTGCTTCCAAAGCCGATTAATAGTATCACTGTTATTGTTAGAAGTATAGAAGATTTTTTTCTCATAATTATCGCCCCTGCTCTATGGTCTTTTGCATATTTATACCCATTTCCTGCTGAATTAATAATATATTTGGAGAAAAGACACATTACCATAAGCCTAAACTAAATGGTATAGATTTAACCGTCCAGTGCCTTACATCATTTAAAAGTCCAGGTAAATTCCTATAAGAATTTTCGTTAGCTCTTATTCTTTTTTAAGACACAGGATACTGACACAAAGTATTGTAAAATGATTATTATTGTAAGATTTTTTATATACTCTTTATAAAAATTGTACTATAATATGAATAGCTGCTGAATGCTATGGCAAATATATCATTGGGGCAGGAATTTTTTAACTTGGGAAGAAAGGGAGTATCAAAATGTCTAATTCAGAAAAAGATATGGAGCAGTCAAAGGAAAAGAAAAAAATCAGTCTAGCTGAAGCCATGAGACAGCAGCTTGAAAATAAAAAAGCAAATCAGGTTACTGGAAATGGAAGTAAGGGTCCTATAAAAAGCGATACCAGCAAAAAGAGTCAACAGTCAAAAAAGGTTTCCAATCAACGTAGGAAAACTGGTGCTTAAGCCTGAAAGAGGCTGCTATAAGATAGCAGCCTCTTAATTATTTTACTTCAGCCCTTAGCCCTTTGTCTATGATCTTCTATTTCCTCACCATCAGCCCACATTGCCCAGTCAACACCTGGAATTCTAATAAGATCATCATAAAATAACTCCTTCAGAAAATTTCTGGGTAATTTGACAGCAAAGTGTATTTCAATACTGCCAAGACCATCGTCAATATCACCATCATTATAAATCTTTATATCCTTGATGCTTATGCCGTGCTTTCCAAAGATTTGACCTATTTCACCTATTTTTCCGGGGCTTTCCTCACATTGTACTATCAGCACTCTGTACTTTTTCTTAAATAATACCTTTTCAAACAATCCCAAGCTGATCAGTGTAAAAAGAACAATCAAGGATGTTGCAATAGCGCCTACATAATAGCCATTACCTACAGCCAGGCCTATTCCTGCACAAACCCAAAGGCTGGCGGCAGTAGTCAACCCCCGTATGGCATTCCCCTTGTTCAAAATAGTGCCGGCCCCCAAAAAACCGATGCCACTCACCACCTGTGCCGCCAGTCTGGCAGGATCACCAATTCCGGAAAAGCCGTACATCGATATCATCATAATCAAGCAGGAGCCCAGCGATACCAGCACATGGGTTCTCAGACCTGCAGGTCGGTTGTTAATCTCCCTCTCCATTCCTATTAATCCCCCGAAAAAAGCAGATACCACTAAACGTAGAACAATTTCCCATTCTGCAATCATATACAACCCACCTTTTGAGTAATATTAATTTTTAGTTTATATAAAGCTATAGCTTAACGGACATTGTCTAGAGCCTCACATTATTTAAAAATTCAGCTCCTATTTATTACGTAATTTTCTGATCTAATATACTATGCATTTTCGTTGGCTGTGTGAATATGAAAAAGCACCACAAGCAGCAGCAATACACTGCTTAAATTGTGGCGCTCCCTTGCGCTTTCAATTTTCGTCATTCCTGCCAGAGCTGTGACTTGCCTGTTGATACACCCACAGCGCCGGCAGTTAAGGCAGAAATAATGTCCTCCTTTTTCCGTACTAGTCCTCCTGCTATAATTGGCTTATCCGTCTCTTTAGCCAAGCCTTCAATAACAGTAGGAATTATACCGGGCATTATTTCAACTGCATCCGGCTGATTTTGATAAATTGTTTTTACTGCAGATCTAAAGGCTGAACCGTCAATCATAAAAAATCTCTGGATAGTAAAAAGCCCCAGCTCCTTGCCATACTTAATGATATTGTTTTTGGTAGCAATGATACCATCTGGCTTAAAGTACCTTTGAATGTACTCTACCGCCTTTCTATCATTGGCAAGACCTTCGATAAAATCGGAATGCACCAGCACCAGCTTTCCCTTAGATTTTAATAGCTCAATTTGCCTTTTGGCGTTAAATATGTCGCTTCTCAAAAGAAAAACCACCTCCACAGGCATATCAATGCTGGCCTTTAGCTGCTCCTCATGCTCAATAGCTGCTACTATTGGATTTCTATTTAAACCCTCAATTACTTCCTTCATAAAGTCCTCCTAAAGAGCTTTCTATATGATATGCTTTAAAGGCCGATAGCCCCCAAAAGTAATGTGGCACTTTTGCATAGTTATATATACTATTAAGTTCTATAAATCTCTTGTAATTCCTTTAATACTTAAATATTTCATGGCAGCAGGCTGCTGGCACCGCATGGTTTTCCTGGAAAACAAACGTAGTAAAGCCACTTTTGCTCTCATCGTGGGCATATGATTCGGCAGTCAAGTGATACTGTCATCTGCTTTTATGGTCCTTATTCTAAAGAAGAAATAATAGTATTTTATAAGTATCAGCAGGATAATAAAAAGCCTAAAGCTCGTCTTTTCAATTATAATCAATGGAAACATAAGCATAAAATCAGCAAATAGCAATATTGAGAGCTTTTGCTTAAGTGTCATGGCCCTGTGATTAACAAAATCCTCCAGGTATTTTTTATATAGCTTAGTTTTAATAAACCACCTATGCCATCTTTCCGAGCCCTTTGCAAAGCAGTATAGGGCCAATAACAGAAATGGTGTAGTCGGCAAAATAGGTAAAGCTGCACCTATACCTCCGACAATTAGAGCCAGTATGCCCACGGCTATGTATAGCCCCTTCAGTATTTTATTCATCCTAGCACCTCCAAAACAGACTCTTCCAATATTGTGTCATAATATAACATTAGCATACTTGATAATTATTATCAATTGTTTTTCATGAAAAAAAGAGAAGTGCCAATGAACTTCTCTTTTTTATGGATAAATATACGGATTATCCGGCTCCGGTATTATTTCTAACTCTTGAATAACCAGCATTGGCACCACGCCGTTTCTGCCGGACTTGGGATTAGTATAATCTGTGGACTGTATCGTGCCTACAGCCCTCACCCATGCATTATCCGGCAGTTGCTCCTGCCAATAGCTTAGAATGCCTATATTTTCTGCATCTGCTACACAACAGGAAATAATTGTTCTAGAGATAATGATTTGACCCTCAGCTAGGTGGGGCTCTTTGAACACAAAACCCTCAATTTCCAGCTCTGACCCGTGATATTTATCGACAGAATACAGGATTTCTGATAATAAGGTGACATAATTTGATGGCTCCAGCACTACCCTTTTTCCTATATTATAATAGGTGCTGATATTTGGTGCTGGGCCGCCAATGGCATCAAGATTTACTCCCCTTATGTCGGCTGAGCTGGAGCTTATGGATTGATGCTCCAGCATCAGTGCCAAAATCAGCGGTAAAATAAACATCAAATAATGTAGCTTAACACCGCTTTGATGGCTGGTTTTAAAAAGGTCCCTTATTCTAAACAAGGCCAGCATGATTAAGGCGATCAAGGCAAATAAAACATATTTAGTCATTTTAGGATGTATGTAATACAAAATGTTCCCGCTTTCCAGCAGCTGATAGATCAAATAAGAAAAGCCTATAAGTATTACCAGCTCTATTAAGGCTTCAATATTAATTTTATCTTTTCTCATATCCATTTCCCCCTATACTCCTGCCATATTCAGTATGATTGCCATAGTAAAGGTAAAAAAGAAAATTAAAGCCATTAATGACAATACAAATTTCTTTTTGAAGGCGCCCAACAGCATCAGCATATTTTTGATGTCAATCATCGGTCCTAATACTAAAAAGCCCATAATAGATCCTGTTGTAAATTGTGATAAAAAGCTTCTGGCAACAAAGGCATCTGCTTCAGAGCATAAGGATAGTATAAAAGCCAGCGAAAGCATTAGTAAAACAGAGGACACAGGTCCCTGACCAATGGCGATTAGGCTGCTTCTCGGTACAAAGGTTTGTACCAAAGCCGACAATATAGCACCAAAAATCAAATACTTGCCTACATCAAAGAATTCACTGCTGGTATGGGCCATCACCTCGGAAAAGCCCCCAAAAATCCTTGATGCACCTTTTTTAGCGTCCTTGTGGTGATGATGTTGGCTGTGATTAGCATGGTGATTGTGGTTGTGGTGATGATCGTGGTGATGACTATGATCATGTCCTCCATGGCTACAGCAATCGTGGTGAGGATGATAATCTCCCCCCGTCAGCTGATTGCCCTTGAATAGTAGCTTTACCGCGGCTGCAATGGCCACGGCAATGATAAAACCGAAGGCTGCCCTCATAATTACTATTTCAGTAAAGGCAGAGAAGGCATAATAGGTGGAGGCCAGCACTACCGGATTCAAAATTGGCGCCGCCAGCATAAAGGCTATTGCCATGGATAGGGGCACCCCCTTCTTAATGAGCCTTCTGATTACCGGAATGATGGCACATTCACAAATAGGAAAAACCAGTCCCAGGAGTGCCGCCGTTACGATACCTAATCCCACATTCTTAGGTATGATCTTAGCCAGTGCCTCCTCTGTGACAAAAATTTGGATAAGGGAGGATACAAAGGAGCCTATCAAAATAAAGGGCAATGCCTCCAGCAAAATGCCCAGAAAAATCGTCTTAAAGCTCTGAAGCGTTGCCAAAGAAAAAAGCGCCCCTTCATATATCTGCCCCATACGGACTAAGGTATAGAACAAGCCTGCTGCCACAATCAAGATCACCAATGCTACGTTAGAATCCTTTTCTTTCTTAAGCTGCTGCATAATATCCCTCCTCGTAAAAGTGCTTATAATGCTATATCAACTTATATGTACAAAGCTATTATATTATACCATAAATTTGGACATACCTCTCGGGCACAAAGGGCTTTTGGGTGACATTAGTGTACCCGTCGCTAGAATCATTGGTCACTAAGATATTGCTGAAAAATTAAAACAGAGATACCATTGACAGGTACCTCTGCTTTTGCTTTAGTATGACATTAGAATGCAGCAAAAACAATGGTTTCAAATTTTAAAAATCAGAGCTCTCCCTGTTTACGCCAGCCTATTTACAAATTGGCAGGGTGTTGGCACCATTAGGCATTAGCGTTATTTTGGGATTTGCAGGGCTTAAGCTATAGGCCAGCGCCATGGCTTCTTCCAGATCCGTTGCGGGGATGAAGCCCAGCTGTCTTACCTGCTGCTGTGGCAGGCTGGATATTAGTATCAATTTTCTATAAGCGGCTGTATAGGCGGTTTTATAGGCGGCATAGCCGGGAACGGTGAAATTCCGTTTTAGGGCCTGCTCCATTGCCTCCAGGGTTTCATATTGAAACCAATCCATAAATTCTGCTGCCCCAAGGCCGTCTCTGCATTCCGACATCAAAACTATTATGCTATTCTCTTTTCCCCCGTATAGACAATTATCCATAGTTTTAACCGTTTGATACAAATTGATGTCCTTTGGAAAGCCTCCGGCTGTAGCAACCACAATATCTGATTTTTCAGCTATCGCTATGCCGTCGCATTCTCTGATGAATTCGCAGCCCTCCAGCCATGCCGCTTCAAAATCTCCTGCAACAAGCTTTACAAAGCTACCCTCCGCATCCAGCACGGCATTGATTAGGAAATCAGGATTAACCCTGCGGCATATTTCAGTGATATCCTCCCGCATGGGATTTCCCTCAATTTTATTGGATGCAGCAGCAGGGTTTAGGCCCGTACCCTCGCCCTTGTTAAAGGTAAGCCTGTGATTATACTGTATGGTCTCAATCCCTGCCACCCCCGGCACAATGCTTTTGGCACCGCCACCGAAGCCAGCAAAGAGATGAAACACTATGCCGCCGGTGAGAATAACCCGATCTGCCTCTACGACTCGCTTATTGATATAAATCGGCGTGCCTCGCTCCGACTGCCCCATAAAGGTATTTTCCTCCGGATTAAAGCAATCGTGGTCATATATACTTATTCTCTGATAGATTTCAGTACCGACGATTTTTTCCTTCTCTGCCTCTGTGGAGGGCCTGTGGGTCCCCAGAGCGATGATGACACTAATATCCTTATCAGCTACCCCCAGGCCATTTAAGTAATCCACCACATGCAGCAGAAATAAATTTGTCTTTATCCACAATCGAGTAACATCACTGACAATGATTACGACAGTTTCGCCTGGGTTTACAAGCACCTTCAAAGGCGCTGTACCACTGGGAGCCTCCAATACCCTCAAAACCTCTTCCTCTATAGACTGAAGGGGTTTGGCCTTCTTTGGCACCAGAACAGCTATGATGTCATCATCATTTATCTTAGTCTCCAGCAAAGCATCTCCATATTTAAATTTATAGCTTCCCATGCCTATCACCTCCTAGAAGGCAGGTACTACAGAGCCCTCAAAGGTATCCTCAATGAATTTTCTAACCTCAGGGGAATGATATATTTCAACTAATTTTGAAATTCTAGCATCCGTCTTTAGCTCTGGTCTTGTCACTATGAAGTTTACCCAAGGTGAATTCTTATCCTCTATAAAGATGGAATCCTCAACAGGGTTCAAGCCCGCCTCAATGATAAAGTTGGTATTGATAACCGCCGCTGCTACGTCAGGTAATGCTCTAAGCAGCATTGGTGCCTCCAGCTCTACTATTTTTATTTCCTTTGGATTATCTACAATATCCTTTACGGTTGCTGCTGTACCCACACCATCCGCCAGCTTTATAACCCCTGCAGTTTGAAGCAGAATTAATGCTCTCGCCTGGTTTGTTGCATCATTTGGTACCGCCACCTGGTCTCCGGTTTTCAGCTCTGATGGTGAAGCAATCTTTTCTGAATAAATCCCCATCGGAAAGTTTACAGTAGGTGCCACTGTTACTAAGTCCATGCTTCTGTCGGCATTGAATTTTATTAGGTACGGCTCATGCTGAAAAATATTAGCATCCAATTCCTTTTCAAACAATTGGATATTGGGTTGAATGTATTCATTGAAAACCACCAGCTGAATTTCTAAGCCCTCTGCTGCCGCCAGCTCCTTAACCTTTTTAGCCACCTGCTCATGTGGTCCGCCGGTTACGCCTATTTTTAAGGTCTCCACCTCTCCGCTAGCAGCCTCCTTAGCACCACAACCAACTGCCGTAAATGTCAATAATACTGCCAATATTAAAACGCCTAATCTTTTCATTTTCCTTCTCTCCTTTAACGTTGTAATGTATTAGTTTTCTAAAGTGCTTGATGTAAAATATATATTAGGACCATATGAGTCCTTACCTATCAAAAGTATTTTTATTAATAAATGCCCCTAGCAGCCTTTTCCCTCAGGGTTTTCAATCTCTCAATTGCTGCCAAAAGCGTTTCCTCCTTTTTGGCAAAATGAAAGCGAATGTAGCTGTTAATATCCTCCTTGAAGAAGCTGGAGCCCGGTACAGCCGCCACCCCCACCTCCTTGATCAGCCAATCACAGAAATCTATATCGCTGCCCTTATGAAACTCTGAAATATCCACCATCACATAATAGGCACCCTGAGGACTGGTATATTTCAAGCCTGCCTCCTCTAGGCCCTTCAGAAATAGCCCACACTTTCTGGTATATAAATCCTTCAAATCCTCATAATATGCCTCCGGCATCTCCAGCCCTGCCAATGCCGCAGCCTGTAACGGTGCTGCTGCCCCCACCGTAAGGAAATCATGAACCTTTCTGGCATTATCTATGATATAGTCAGGCGCAATGACATAGCCTAATCGCCATCCGGTTATCGAATAGGTTTTTGATAAGGAGCTGCAGGTCAAGGTTCTTTCATACATCCCCGGCAGCGAAGCAATGTAGATATGCTGGTGGGGCTTTATAACAATATGCTCATATACCTCGTCGGCAATGACAAAGACATCATATTTTATTGCCAGATATGCGATATATTCCAGCTCCTCCAGAGTAAAGACCTTTCCGGTAGGATTCGAGGGATTGCAGAGGATTAATGCCTTAGGCTTTTGCTTAAAGGCCGCCTCCAGCTCCAGCTTATCGAATTCAAAGCTGGGTGGCCTTAGGGGTACATAAATCGGCTCTGCCCCTGAAAGTATGGTATCCACTACATAATTTTCATAAAAGGGTGAGAAGACCACCACCTTATCTCCCGGATTGCAAACCGTCATCATGGCCACCATCATGGCCTCGGTACTGCCGCAGGTGACAACTATCTCTCTGTCGGCATCTATCGGCACCCCCATGTATTTTGACTGCTTCTTAGCAAGGGCCTCTCTGAATCGTTGAGCTCCCCAGGTGATTTCGTATTGGTGAGGTCCATCATCAGCCACCTTTTTCAATGCCTCGATGATTTCTGCCGGCGGTTCAAAGTCGGGAAAGCCCTGTGATAGATTAATTGCGTTATATTGATTGGATATTCTGGTCATCCGGCGTATGATTGATTCTGTAAAAAAATCCAACCGTCTACTGATTTCTGGCATATTTATTATCCTCTCTCCTTCAATTACTGTTTGTTCTAATGACTCAGTTTGTTCTAATGACTCAGCTTCTTTAGTAAGTATTCACCCAAGCCCTGCACCATATTTACTATTAGCAGCAGGACAATTGTGGCTGCTATCATAATGTCCATTCTATAATACTGATAGCCATATCTTATGGCAAAATCTCCAAGTCCACCTCCCCCAACGGTTCCTGCCACTGCTGAAAAACCGATCAAGCTGACTATTGTTATGGTAAGGGCGTATACTATTCCCGGCAGACCCTCCACCAGCAAGACTCTGTATATGATTTCAAAGGGACTGGAGCCCATGGCCTCAGCCGCCTCAATTACACCCGGATCTATCTCCAGCAGCGCTGACTCCACCTGTCTGGCTACAAAGGGTGTGGAGGCGAATATCAATGGTACGATTGCCCCCTTCAGTCCTATGGTGGTTCCTGCAAAAAACCTTGTTATGGGAACTATAGCAGTAAGCAGGATAACAAAGGGCAGTGACCTAAAGGTATTAACAATTTTACCTAAGATGGAATTGACATATTTATTTTCTAGCAAATTCCCCTCTCTGGTCACCACCAAGATAACCCCCATAGGAATCCCTATAATGGAAGCAATGGTACCGGATATCAATACCATTAGCAGAGTATCGCCGCAGGCCTTTATTAAATCTGGGAATAAATTAACTACATTGGGCATTATCTGTTTTATCAGCTCCATACGCCTTCAGCACCTCCACCTTCACATTATTTTCCTCCAGATAGCCTATGGCCTCCTGAATTTTATTTGAATTACCTGTAAAGCTAACGATCAAGCTGCCAAAGGGAACACCCTGCAGGCTCTCGATACTGCCAAATAGGATATTGGCATATATACCATATTCTATCGATATTTTGGAAATAAAGGCCTGCCCGGCGATCTGTCCCACAAAGGATATTCTTACCGTCAGCTCATATCTATTGGAGTCCTTTATAAAGCCTTGATTCAGTATTTTTTCAAAGTTTTCATAGCCCATGGTGTGGGCAACGAATTCCTTGGAAATCTTCGTTTGGGGCCTTGAGAAGATATCGATAATGCTGCCCTCCTCAACCACAACCCCTTCCTCCATAACCGCCACCTTGTTGCAAACCTCCTTTATTACCTCCATTTGATGGGTGATAATCACAACAGTAAGATTTAGCTTTTGGTTTATTTCCTTAAGAAGGCTTAATATGGATTTTGTGTTTTGTGGGTCCAGTGCTGAAGTAGCCTCATCACAAAGCAGCACCTCCGGGTCATTTGCCAACGCCCTTGCGATAGCCACCCTCTGCTTTTGACCACCGCTTAGCTGCGAGGGATATGAATAGGCCTTATCGCTTATCCCCACCAGCTCCAGAAGCTTTAATACCTTTGCTTGAATCTCATCCTTGCTCAACCCCTTCCCCTTTAAGGGGTAAGCTACATTTTCAAACACATTCCGTCTTTTCATTAGATTAAAGTGCTGAAAAATCATGCCTATTTTTTCTCTTTGCTTCCTAAGGGCTTGTGGGGACAATGCCGTTAGGTCTGTGCCATTGATCATCACTCTGCCGGAGTCAGGCCTTTCCAGCAGGTTGATACATCTTATCAATGTACTTTTACCAGCTCCGCTATAGCCGATTATCCCGAAAATATCTCCCTTATCTATTGTTAAGGATACTTGATTTAAGGCTCCCACCGTCAATCTTTTACTCTTGTAGGTTTTAGTTAAGTCCTTTAATATGATCATCTGCATCACCCCTTTGTATTGTTTAGGTTTACATAAAACAATCCTCTTCTGCATGAGAAGAGGATTTTAAATAAAAAAAAACCCAGAAGGGTAATTTGTCATATTATCCTTCCTCATCTCTCAGAACATTGTTCTGCTGGATTTAGCACCGTCACTCTAAGTGTGGTTGCTGAAACTTCATTGGGCCGAGTCCCTCTGTTTCTCTCGATAAGGTACTATTAAGTTTTTTGTTTTTTGTATGCAATAAACATTCTGCATCAAACTTAAGTATTATTATATTGTGGTGGCGTTCTATTGTCAATACATATTTTTTTTGTTTTTAGTTGTTATTTTATATACAGCCTCAACCTTTAAAATTCCATGGCTCAGACTAAAGACAAAGTAGTACAACTTCCTACAAACCGGATTTTTAAAACTTAAGTAAATGATTAGCGGAGCTATAATAAGAAGAGCGTAAGCTAATCCGTTAAGAATTTCCAACTGTTTAAACGCAGTGAGTTTTGGAAATTTAGGATTGGCTTTAAGCTCATTCCTGCCTGTTGTTCGGAGCAGATTTACGTAGTTTTAAAAATCTTTAGCGTTTGTCTACAGCCTCAACCTTTAAAATTCCAAAGTTTTTCGTATACTACATCTCATTTATTTATTATATGATGCGTCTCACGGAAAGAGTCCTATGGCATATCTGCCTTTTTCCTAGTACCTTGTTCGCTTTTCCATGACGTAAACTTGAAAGCTGATTCGCCCATTGCGAAACGACTCATTACTTTAATTGCCCAATAACACAAATGAGTCGTTGGCATTAACCATGGAAGCCTTCGAGTTTACATCACATTAAAGCTTATGCATAGAATTATAGGAAGACATATATGGTTTTTCAACAGTCGTCCTTCATATCGTCCTTCATATCATCCTTAATACCTCTTCTAAAGGCTATTCCAATATCATATCCTGAATTTTTGCACCGGGGGGCACCATAGGAAATACCATTTCGTCCCTATCGATCTCGCAATTGATAACAACCGGTCCTTCGATAGCCAATGCCTTAGCCAGCACCTCCTGAACCTCCTCAGCCTTTGATATATTGAAGCCCGTTGCCCCAAAGGCCTCCGCCAGCTTCACGATATCGGTCTTTCTGTCCAATGTGGTCTGTGAATATCTTCCGCCATAGAAAAGACTTTGCCATTGTCGTACCATGCCCAGAACCTGATTGTTCAGCACAATTACTATGACAGGAATATTGTATTTTACAGCTGTTGAAAGCTCATTGCAGTTCATATGAAAGCAGCCGTCTCCCGCAATATTGATTACCCTTTTTTCCGGCAGGGCCATCTGTGCGCCAATGGAGGCCCCCAGGCCAAAGCCCATGGTTCCCAAGCCTCCAGAGGTTAAAAAGCTTCTGGGTCTTGTAAATTTGTAAAATAATGCCGTCCATATCTGATTCTGTCCTACCTCTGTTGTTATGACAGCCTTATCCTCCGTCATCTCCCATATTTTCTCGATAACATATTGAGGCTTCAGGGTTGAGCTGCTTTGAGCATAGCTTAAGGGGAATTGCTGCTGCCATTTCTCTATCTGACCTATCCATTCCTTCCTTTCCTGCTGCTGAAGCCCCGCATTCAATGTTCGCAGAACATTATTAATGGTGCCTATGATGGAATAATGGGTCTTGATATTTTTATTTACCTCTGCCGGGTCTATATCAATATGAAGGATTTTCGCTGAAGGAGCAAAGCCCTCCACTTTACTGATGGCTCTGTCGCTGAAGCGGGTGCCAATGGCAATTAATAGGTCACATTCTGTTGCGGCATTGTTTGAGGTCTTGGTCCCATGCATCCCCACCATACCAGTAAACAGCTTATGGGTGGCAGGAAAGCCTCCCAAGCCCATCATACTGGAGGTAACCGGTGCCTGCAGCTTTTCAGCAAACTCCATCAGCTCACCAATGGCTCCCGAACGTACAACCCCTCCCCCTGTATAGATGAGGGGTCTTTTACAGGAATGCAGCAGCTCTAAAGCCTCCGCAACAGCTTTTTCTGATATATGCTTCGTAGAATCCTCCACCTGTCTGGGGGCCTCATAGTCATACTCCCCCAATTGAGCCGTGATATCCTTTGGAATATCCACCAGCACCGGACCCGGCCGCCCCTCCTTAGCTATAAAGAAGGCCTTTCTAAGGGTTGGTGCCAGCTCCTTAATATCCTTTACGATATAATTATGCTTTGTAATGGGCATCGTAATCCCCACTATGTCCACCTCTTGAAAGCTGTCCTTTCCCAATAGGGATACTGCAACATTGCCGGTAATAGCCACCATCGGAACGGAATCCATATAGGCAGTCGCTATTCCTGTGACAAGATTTGTGGCCCCTGGCCCGGAAGTGGCCATACAAACCCCTACCTTTCCGGTAGCCCTTGCATAGCCGTCGGCAGCATGGGCAGCCCCCTGCTCGTGGGCGGTTAAGACATGCATTATTTCCTCCTGATACTGATATAATGCATCGTAAATATTTAATACCGCCCCGCCGGGGTATCCGAAAATCGTATCTACCTCCTGCTCCAGCAAGCATTTTACAACTATCTCTGCTCCTGTTAATAGCATATCGAAAGCCTCCTTTACCTCAAAACTGCCCCGGTGCTGGCGGAGGAAACAAGCCTCGCATATCTTGCCAGATAACCGGTTTTTATTTTTGCCTCCGGAGCCCTCCAGAGGTCTTTTCTTCTCTTTAATTCCTCTTCCTCAACCACCATATCCAAGGTTCCCTTCAAAATGTCAATCTTAATAATGTCACCCTCTTGAACCAGGCCGATTGGGCCACCCTCTGCCGCCTCCGGTGAAACGTGTCCAATAGAGGCCCCTCTGGTGGCACCGCTGAATCTGCCATCGGTGATTAAAGCAACTGCTTTGTCCAAGCCCATACCCGCCAGTGCGGATGTCGGAGAGAGCATTTCTCTCATTCCCGGGCCGCCCTTTGGGCCTTCATATCTGATTATAACGACATCTCCTGCCTTTATTTCTCCTCCCAGTATAGCCTCTATTACAGCCTCCTCCGACTCATATACCCTTGCCGGTCCTTCGTGCTGAAGCATTTCCTCTGCAACGGCAGAACGCTTCACAACCGCGCCGTCAGGGGCTAGATTCCCCTTTAATACCGCTATGCCTCCGGTTTTACTATAGGGTTCATCGATTGGCCTGATCACCTCAGTATTGGTGTTTACTGCAGTGCTTATATTTTCTCCAACCGTATTGCCGGTGGCGGTGATCAAGTCTAAATGCAATGCATTCACCTTTGAAAGCTCCTTCATAACCGCCTGGATGCCTCCTGCAAAATACAGGTCTTCAATATGATGCGGTCCGGCAGGGGCTAATCTGCAAAGGTTTGGGGTTTTGGCACTGATGCCATTAGCCTTATCAAGGCTTAGTGGCACCTCTGCCTCGTGGGCTATTGCCGGCAAATGCAGCAGGCTATTGGTGCTGCAGCCCAAAGCCATATCCACCGTCAAGGCATTTTCAAAGGCCCTTTCTGACATAATATCCTTCGGCCTAATATCCCTTTCCAACAACGCCATTATTTTCATGCCTGCTTTTTTGGCAAGCCTTAGCCTTTCGGCATAAACCGCCGGTATGGTCCCATTTCCCGTCAGCCCCATACCTAAAACCTCTGTTAAACAGTTCATGCTGTTGGCAGTATACATACCTGAGCAGGAGCCACAGCCGGGACATGCGTTTTCCTCGTATAAATACAGCTCCTCCTCCGTCATAGCTCCTGCCTTAACGGTACCCACCGCCTCAAAGACGTTGGACAGGCTTACGGATTTATCCTTAACCTTTCCTGCCAGCATGGGACCACCGCTGACCACCACCGTAGGGACATTTACTCTGGCAGCTGCCATCAGCATACCCGGCACCACCTTGTCACAATTGGGTATCATCACCAATGCATCAAAGCCGTGGGCAATTGCAACGGATTCCACAGAATCTGCAATTAGCTCCCGAGAAGCCAAGGAATACTTCATCCCGATGTGGCCCATGGCTATCCCGTCACACACACCAATTGTAGAGAACTCTATTGGGGTTCCCCCCATCATTCTGACCCCGGCCTTCACCGCCTCTGCGATTTTATCTAAATTTGTATGACCGGGTATAATTTCATTTTTTGAGTTTACAATTCCTATTAGGGGTCTCTCCAGCTCCTCATCGGTATAGCCCATTGCCTTGAATAAGGATCTGTGGGGAGCCCTTTCAATTCCCTTCTTTACTCGGTTGCTATTCATACCATCACCTCTTTATCGCTTCAATTATGAGATTACCCATTTCTGTTGTTCCTACTAATTTACAGCCTTCACTGTAGATATCGCCTGTTCGGTAGCCTGCTTCCAAAACCCTTGTTACAGCCCCTTCTACAGCCTCTGCCTCAGCATCCAGACCAAAGGTTATTCTAAGCATCATAGCGGCTGAAAGAATGGTTGCTATGGGATTTGCCTTATTTTGTCCGGCGATATCCGGTGCTGAGCCATGGATTGGCTCATAAAGGCCAAGACCGCTGGTGCCCAAGCTGGCGGAGGGCAGCATGCCGATAGACCCGGTGATCATACTGGCCTCGTCTGAAAGTATATCTCCAAACATATTTGTCGTTACAATGACATCAAATTGCCTTGGATTTCTAACCAGTTGCATAGCTGCATTATCCACATACATATGCTCCAGGGTTACCTCTGGATAATTCTTAGACAGCTCCACCATCACACTTCGCCATAGCCTTGAGCTTTCTAACACATTTGCCTTATCCACGCTGGTTACCTTTTTATTTCTCTTGAGGGCCAGTTCAAAGGCCAGACTGCCTATCCTTTCAACCTCACCTACGCTATAGGCCTCGGTATCATAGGCCTCTTCACCCATTTTACCATTGGCTCTTCTGCCCCTCTCACCAAAATAAATGCCACCGATTAGCTCTCTGACAACACATACATCTAAGCCATCTCCCACGATTTCAGGCTTCAGAGGACAAGCCTCCTTTAAAGCCCCGTGTAGAACTGCGGGTCGAAGGTTTGCATAAAGCCCTAAGCCTTCCCGCAAGCCCAAGAGAGCCCTTTCAGGCCTCAAATGCCCCGGAAGGGTGTCCCATTTCTCGCCCCCTACAGCCCCCAGCAGCACCGCATCGCTGTTTTTGCAAATGTCTAAGGAAGCCTGAGGCAGGGGCTCCCCGGTGGCGTCTATCGCACAGCCCCCAACCAATACCTCCTGAAACCGGAACTCATGGTTGTACAGCTGACCAATGGTCTCCAGCACCTTTACCGTTTCCTTTATTACCTCCGGACCTATGCCGTCGCCAGGTATTAAGGCTATATTATATTTCATTCTATACTCCCCCTTGTTAGTGCTTTTCAGTAGCTTCGATACCTTTATTCTCTCGGTCCTAGCTTTTTGCTACATACTTAACCAGACCGTCGGCCGCAATAATTTCCTTAATAAAGGCAGGAAAGGGCTGTGCCTGATATGCTTCATTTTTAGTCTTATTTCGGATAACACCATTGTCAAAATCAATTTCAATTTCATCTCCGGCACTGATTTTCTCTACTGCTTCGGGACACTCCAGTATCGGCAGCCCAATATTAATAGCATTTCTGTAGAATATCCTGGCAAAGGTGGTGGCTATAACACAGGATATGCCTGCCCCCTTAATAGCCAGCGGTGCATGCTCTCTGGAGGAGCCGCAGCCAAAGTTTTTATCTGCTACAATGATGTCTCCGTCCTTCACCTTATGAACAAATTCTGCATCGATATCCTCCATGCAGTGACTGGCCAATTCCTTAACATCGGAGGTATTCAAGTATCTGGCAGGAATAATGACATCTGTATCTACATTGCTTCCATATTTAAAAACCTTACCCATTGCCTTCATTTGCCTTCCCCCTTATTCAATATCCCTTGGATTTGTGATTTTACCGGTTAAAGCTGAAGCTGCTGCTACAGCCGGACTTGCCAGATATACCTCTGACTCCGGATGCCCCATTCTTCCAACAAAATTACGGTTTGTAGTAGCCAAAGCCCTTTCACCCTTTGCCAATATCCCCATATGGCCGCCAAGGCAGGGTCCACAGGTGGGAGTGCTTACTACAGCCCCTGCCTTAATGAAGGTTTCCAGAAGCCCCTCCTGCATAGCCTGCAGATAAACCTTTTGAGTCACAGGGAATATGATGACCCTTAAGCCCTTCGCCACCTTCTTATCCTTTAAAAGCTTTGCTGCAACCCGTAAATCTTCAATTCTACCATTGGTACAGGAGCCTATAACCACCTGATCTATCTTAACATCACCAACCTCAGATATCTTGCGAACATTGTCCGGCAGATGTGGGAAGGCCACTGTTGGCTCCAGCTGACTTAAATCGACCTCATATACACCATCATAGACAGCGTCCTCGTCTGCCTCATACAGCTTGTAGGGCTTAGTGGCATGTTCCTTTACATACTCAAGGGTTTTATCGTCCACAGGAAATATGCCGTTTTTTCCTCCGGCCTCTATTGCCATATTGGCGATTGAAAATCTATCGTCCATTGATAAATGCTGAAGGCCTTCACCCACAAACTCCATTGATTTGTATAATGCACCGTCCACACCAATCATACCTATGATGTGGAGGATAACGTCCTTGCCGCTGACCCATTCCTTGGGCTTACCTGTTAGTACAAATTTCAATGCCCCCGGCACCTTAAACCAGCCCTTGCCGGTGGCCATGCCTGCCGCCATGTCGGTACTGCCGATGCCTGTTGAAAAGGCTCCTAATGCACCATAGGTACAGGTGTGAGAATCGGCGCCTATGACAACATCACCGGGAACCACCAGCCCCTTTTCCGGTATAAGACCATGCTCAATACCCATTTCTCCTATTTCAAAGTAATTTTCAATATCCTTATCATAGGCAAACTCTCTGATTAGCTTACATTGCTCTGCCGATTTAATATCCTTGTTTGGTGTAAAATGGTCCGGAACGATGGCAACCTTACTTTTGTCAAATACCTCTGTAACCCCCATTTTATCAAATTCCTTCAGGGCCACCGGCGTTGTAACATCGTTACCCAGCACCAAATCAAGATTAACCGTAATTAACTGTCCAGCCTCCACCTTATCTAATCCGGCATGAGCCGCCAGAATTTTCTGTGTCATTGTCATTCCCATTTTATCAGCCTCCTACCTTATACTCCTCTTAGTTTTGTAAGGATATTTACCATTGTATTGCTAAGATATAAAAATAAACCTGAGTCGCGCATCGTGAAATGACTTTTAACCATCCATTTTAAATTATAAAAAAAGTCATTGAACACTAGGGTGTGTCTGAATACTCCGAAGGGAGCAGATTTTACTGAATTTTTGTTCCAAGCAAGGCGCTTTTTTGAAGACATACTAGATGTACGTCAAGGAAAAGCAACGCTGCTTAGGACAAAAAAGCGGTGGAAGATGCCCTTGAGTGGGTTTTCAGACACACCCTAAGCAGGGAAGGTTTATTTTTATATCGTGCCTTTGTAAATAGCCTTACATATACGCCCTTGCCTTCATTTCTATTTCCTTCAAGAGCTTATATTCAATAGAATCCACCAACGCAATCCAGCTGGCCTGGATAATATCTGTAGAAACCCCTACTGTATTCCAGACATTCACGCCATCAGAGGACTCGATAACCACTCTAACCTTTGCTGCCGTCGTATCCTTCGGGTCCACGACCCTTACCTTGTAATCAGAAAGATGAACCTCCTTAAGCACCGGATAAAATACCTCCAGGGCCTTTCTTAGAGCCTTATCTAAGGCATTCACCGGACCATTGCCCTCGGCTACGGTGATTTCCTCTATGCCATCCACCCTGATCTTCACCAAAGCAGAGGAGCTATCCCCGGTTTTAGAGGGTTGCTCTCCCATGATCTTATAATGCACCAGCTCAAAAAAGGGCTTGTATTTTCCCAGCAGCTTTCTTATTAAAAGCTCGAAGGTGCTTTCGGCTCCCTCAAATTGATAGCCCTGATGCTCCAGCTCCTTCAGCTTATCTATGATTTCCTGAGTCACCTTCGAATCCTTATTAATCTGAGGATTTATCTTCTGTATTTTACCCAATATCGTGGTTTTCCCCGAAACCTCCGACATCAAAAATCGTCTTTGATTTCCCACCCTCGTGGGATTAATATGCTCAAAGGAATGACTTAGCTTAATGACACCGTCGATATGCATGCCGCCCTTATGGGCAAAGGCACTGTTACCAATATATGGCTCCCTTTCGTTCATGTTGATATTGGAAATATCGGCAACCTTACGGGCGGTGGCGGTTAAATTCACCAGCTGCTCCTCCAATATGCATTGATAATCTCTTTTCACCTGTAGGTTTGCAATCACAGTGCTGAGATTGACATTACCGCAGCGTTCACCAAAGCCGATATAGGTTCCCTGAACCTGGGTAGCCCCAGCAGAAACTGCCATTATGCTATTTGCCACCGCCATGCCGCAATCATTATGGCAGTGAATGCCTACCGGCACCTTAAATCCAGCGGAAACCTGTTGGGTTATCTCATAGACCTCCTCTGGGAATGCACCACCGTTGGTTTCACAGAGTACCAGCCAATCAGCCCCCCCTTCTTCCGCTGCCTTGAGGGCCTTCATTGCATATTCTGGATTGGACTTATAGCCGTCGAAGAAATGCTCTGCATCATAAATAACCTCCTTGCCCTTGCTTTTTAAATAGGCAATTGTCTCCTTTATCATGGCGAGATTTTCTTCTAGGGTGGTCTTTATGATATCTGTCACATGTAGGTCCCAGCTTTTACCGAAGATGGCAATGGAAGGAGTGTCGGCCTGAAGCAGAGACTGAATATTACTGTCCTCCTCTGCTCTTATTCCCGGTCTTCTGGTGCTGCCAAAGGCAGTTAGCCTTGCATGCTTCAGCTTCAGCTCTTTAACCCTTTGAAAGAACTCTAAGTCCTTGGGATTTGAACCGGGATTCCCGGCCTCGATGTAGCTGATCCCTAAAGCATCCAGAGCAGTAACGATTCTAATTTTATCCTCCACCGAGAAGGAGATGCCCTCCGCCTGGGCGCCATCCCTCAAGGTAGAATCAAATATCTCTATTTTCCTTCCCTTTGTCATTTCACCACCCCTTTTATTCCTCCAGCATAGCTGCTTCACTAAACATTTTATTGATGGCATTGACATATGCCTTAATACTGGCTTCAACAACATCCGTACTCAAGCCTCTGCCGTTATATACCTCATCATTTTTCTTTATTTTTACCGTGGCCTCTCCTAGGGCATCCTCTCCCTCAGTTACCGCCTGCAGTGCGTAATCCTCCAGCACAAAGCTGTCTCCAACGATGGCCTCTATGGCCTTAAAGGCTGCATCCACTGGCCCAAAGCCCTTGGCCACCTCTTCTAGCTCTATTTCTTCCCTTTTAAGCTTTATGTTAGCGGTTGAGGTGATGACATTGCCGCAATTGATGACAAATTCCTTCAGCTGATAGATTTCCTTGATTTCAAGCTTTTTATCCGCCACCAAGGCCTCTAAATCCTTATCGTATATCACCTTTTTCTTATCCGCCAGCTCTTTAAATTCCTTGAAGACTTGATCCAGCTTTTCCTTTTCCAAATGATAACCCAAGTGCCTCAGTCTGTCCTCGAAGGCATGCCTTCCGGAATGCTTTCCCAGCACCAGCTTATTTTGGGTTAATCCAATGGACTCCGGTGTCATTATTTCATAGGTTTCCTTATTTGCCAGCATGCCATGCTGATGAATTCCTGATTCGTGGGCAAAGGCATTATCCCCCACGATGGCCTTGTTATGCTGAACCTTCATTCCCGTCACCTTGCTCACCAGCCTGCTGGCATGATATATCTGAGTTGTATCAAGGTTTAGGCCAATACCATAGACATCTCTTCTGGTCTTAAGTGCCATTGCAACCTCTTCAAGGGCTGCATTTCCTGCTCTTTCACCTATGCCGTTTATGGTAACCTCCACCTGACTTGCCCCGGCCGCTACAGCTGAAAGGGTATTGGCAACTGCCATCCCCAGGTCGTTATGACAATGGACAGATATCTCGGCTTTATCTATGTTGGGTACATTTTCTCTGATGCCCTGAATTAGTCTGAAATATTCCTCTGGTGTGGTATAGCCTACGGTATCAGGGACATTTATGACATTTGCCCCCGCCTTAATGACTGCCTCGAAGACTCTGTATAGAAACTCTGGCCTGCTTCTGGAGGCATCCTCTGCTGAGAATTCGACATCTCCACAGAATTTTTTAGCATAGGCCACCATTTTGGCAGCCTGCGCTAAAACCTCCTCCTCTGTAGCCTTCAGCTTGTATTTCATATGAATGTCGGAGGTGGCTATAAAGGTGTGAATTCTCGGGTGCTTTGCATATTTTACAGCCTCATAGGCTCTGTCTATATCCTGAGGCAAGGCCCTGGCAAGACTGGCAACAGTAGAATTTTTTACCAATCTGGCTATTTCCCTTACAGAGTTGAAATCTCCAGGAGATGCTATGGCAAAGCCGGCTTCAATGACATCCACCTTCATTTTTTCCAGCTGCTCCGCCACCTCCAGCTTTTCCTTTAAATTCATGCTGCAGCCGGGGGATTGCTCCCCATCTCTTAGAGTTGTATCGAAAATTTTTATATTTCTCGTCATCGGAATCCCCCAAATTTATTATTTTTTGGCCCAACTCATCATCTCACGAAGCTTTTTGCCAACAACCTCCACCGGATGATTTTGCTCCATTCTTCTCTTTGCATTAAACATTGGTCTATTTGCTTTATTCTCTAAAATCCAGCTCTTTGCAAAGGTGCCATCCTGAACCTCCTGCAGAACCTTCTTCATTTCCTTCTTCGTATCCTCGGTGATTATCCTCTTTCCGATGGCATAATCCCCATATTCAGCTGTGTCGCTTATAGAGTATCTCATGTAGCTTAAGCCACCCTGATTAATCATATCAACGATTAGCTTCATTTCATGTACACATTCAAAATATGCACTTTCGGGATCGTAGCCTGCCTCCACCAATACCTCAAAGCCTGCCTTGATTAATTCGGAAACACCACCGCAAAGGACTGCCTGCTCACCAAATAAATCTGTTTCGGTTTCTTCCTTAAAGGTGGTTTGCAATACACCTGCTCTTGATCCACCGATTCCCGCGGCATATGCCAATGCAACCTCAAGGGTGTCGCCGTTTACATCCTGATGCACCGATACCAGACAAGGTACGCCTTTACCCTCCTGGTACTGGCTTCTAACAGTGTGTCCAGGACCCTTTGGTGCCACCATAAAAACGTTGACATCCTTTGGGGGTACGATTTGACCATAATGGATATTAAAGCCATGGGCAAACATTAAGTATTTTCCAGCTGTTAACCCCGCTTTTATACTCTCCTCATAAAGCTGAACCTGCTTCTCGTCATTTACTAAAATCACTACGATATCCGCTGCTGCAGCTGCTTCTTTAGCAGTAGTCACCTTCAGGCCCGCCTCCTCAGCCTTAGCCCAGGATTTGCTTCCCTCATAAAGACCTACAACCACATCGACACCTGATTCATGCAGGTTCAATGCATGGGCATGGCCCTGACTGCCATAGCCTATAACCGCTACCTTTTTTCCCTTTAAAAGCGCCAAATTACAATCCTCTTGATAAAATAACTTTGCCATCTAATACGCCTCCTAATAAATTTTTTATAATCGTCCAAGGGCAGTTAGCCCTGTCCTTACCATTTCCTTGATCCCATAGTTCTTCATCAAATCGATAAAGGCATCCACCTTTTGATTATCTCCCGTCATTTCAATGGTCAAATCCTCGGAAGATACACTGATTACCTTACCTCTGAAGATTTCCAGCACCTCTAAAATAGATGCCCGCTTTGCTTCCTCTGCATTTACCTTAATTAAAACCAGCTCCCTAAAAACCGCCTCCTCCTGCTTAAGCTCCTGAATTTCAATGACATCCACCAGCTTATTCAGCTGCTTTTGAATCTGATCAAGAAATTGATAGTTGCTATTGACAACAATCGTCATTCTTGAAAACCTTGGGTCTTCTGTCTCACCAACCGATAGGCTGTCTATATTATAGCCCCTCCTGCTAAAGAGTCCTGAAATCCTGCTTAAAACCCCCGATTGATTTTCTACTAATACCGACAGAACATACTTATTCATTCCTTGACCTCCCCCCTTAAAGAATTCCATTTGAAACAAAAGTCCCCGTCTCTGTAGGCCAGCAAAAATGCTGCCATACAGGGACGAGGACATGATTCCACGCGGTACCACCCTAATTGTCTCTAATATTCAGAGACCTCTCAGTCGGGTTCTATCAAACCCTTTGTCTGTAACGGGACTTTCCGTTTATCTTTACTTCCGTTGATCGGACGGCTTTCAAGATAACTGCTCAGGAGTGATTTGTATTGTACTACAGTATCGGTTCACAGCGACCACCGACTCTCTGAAACTGCTTTAAGCAAAATACCCTTCTCCCTCATTGCATTTAGGAGTGCTTTTGTAATTGTATACAATATTATCAGTTATAAATCCCGTCGTCAATATGTTTTTTGAAAATTTTTATTTTTCTGTAATTGGTAACGTTTGCAATTTCAAGCTTTGTGAGTATTGCTGTATTGTTAAATAAATAACTTTTCAAAAAAGACGTCAAAATGAAATTTTTCTTGCATATTTATTATTCATTATGATGTATTTTTATTATATGCTCTGAAGCTCTGGGAATTAATATGACCTGTAGGGATATACTAAAAGGGAAACGAGTTAAGGAGGAAATGCAATGTCAGATATCAATAATGCCATTGAAAGGATACGCGTTTTACAATGCCCTACGGGGGAACTGGAGAATAGAATCGAAGAAATTCTGAAGCAATACAATATAGACCCCAGGGATGAGATTTCAGTTGTGAGGGTCTCTGATCATGATGCCAATGGTGCCCAGGCATATAAAGCAGCCTTTGCAAGAGGAAGAGAAATTATTATTTTGGCAGAGTCCGGGCCGGATGATTATGTTGCCAAAGTTGTGGATGCCAAGCTAAGGTAATTATTGCATTAAGAGGCCTCTGCTGTAGTGTCAGCAGAGGCCTCAGACTGAAGGCTAAACCGTATTTGTATTTACAAGCTACAAACCCAATCTTTAAAAACTTAAGCAAATAATTAGCGTAATTTAAAAAAGAGCGTAGGCTAACTTTCCATAATCTTAGGTTTTTTCTACAGCATGGCGTTTCTGTTGATGTCAGCAGCCTCATTTTACAAGCCTTTAGTTTTATAGTATTCCTTTAGGCCATAGGGCAGATATATGATAAATTTTGTGCCCCTACCCAGCTTACTTTTCACTTCAATTTTACCATGATGGCTGTCAACTATCCACTTAGCTATCGATAAACCCAACCCCTGTCCTCCCTGATTCTTGCTTCTTGATTTGTCAGCTCGATAAAAACGCTCAAAAATATGAGGAATATCCTCCTGTGCAATGCCAGCACCGGTGTCGGCTATCTCCAGAATTACCAGATTTTTAGTTCTTTTATTATTGATGCTGATGCTGCCTCCCTGAGGCGTAAATTTAATGCTGTTGTCGATAAGAATCCGAATTAACTGCTTAATCAGCTTTCTGTCCCCATAATATAGGGTATCCTCATTGGTTAACACCTCAAATTGATGCTGACTATCTATAATATTAGCATCCTTTATAACCTCTCTAATCAGCTCATCCATAGGGAACTCTGCTCTTTCAAGCCCCTGGAGATTTTTATCCGTCCTGGCTAAAAATAACAGCGTCTCAACTAGACTTTTCATATTCTCAGATTCGCCCTTAATCGCCAGTATTGATTCTTCCAATACCGCCCTATCCTCCTTCCCCCACCTGTCCAGCAGATTTGCATAGCCCTGAAGTACGGATATTGGCGTTCTAAGCTCATGGGAGGCATCTGAGACAAACTGGTTTTGCTGCTGATAAGAGGCTTCTATTCTATCCAGCATTTCATTAAAGGTCTCTGCCAGTTCCTTAAGCTCATCCTGTGAGCCACTGACATCCAGCCTAGTATTTAAGTCGCTTATGGAGATTCTTTGTACGGTTTCAGTCATTCTTTCTATCGGACTCAGCATTTTTCTCGTTGCCTTACTGCCATAGATAATAATAATTACCCATGAAGCCAGGTTGATTATCAGAAGGAAGAAAAATAACATCTCTATATACCTAATCTCCCGAGTAAGGGGCTCATACAGCTTTATGGTAAAGGTATCTCCTGCGATATCTATATTTAAATCCTTTTCAATTGCTGTAATCATAGTCTGCTGATTTTCTGCATCAAAGTCGGCGTTGGAGGTAAATACCAACCGATTTTTTTCATCAAGAATATTTATCATAATCTCCATATCGCTTGCGGTCTTTACCAGCTTCTCCTGAAGCAGGTCATAGCTGCTAAAGCTGGTTTCTGCCACAGAGGCTACGGTTTTTTCGAGATTGCTCTTGGCCTCCTGATACAAAAAATAGCCGGTAATACCTACGATGCTGGCTGTAATAACCGTTAAAAGCAGTAAGAATATAAAGGAATACACCACCGTAATTTTAAAGGTTATGGAAAATCTAAAGAGCTTTCGTAATCGCTTTAGTATTTGTCCCAACCCCCTAAATAGATATTTTGTAATCTGAAATAAAAGTTCAAAAACCTGACTTAACAGCCCTATGATTTGACTTGACTTATTCATATTTAAACAGATACCCCACTCCTCTAATGGTGTGTATATGCTTTATGCCATATTTCTCATCTATCTTGCTTCTCAGATACCTTATATATACATCTACAATATTTGTGTCTCCCATGTAATCATAGCCCCAAACCTTTTCTAAAAGCTTGTCTCTGGTAAGTACTATATTCTGATTTTCCATAAGATAGCTCAACAGGTCAAATTCTCGCTTGGTCAGCTCCAGCCTTTCTTCCTTAAAGGTAACGGAATGCTGCTGCTTGTCAAGGGATAATTCACCCATGCTCAAGCTTTCACCAACAGGCGGCTGTACAACTTTTCTCTTCAATACATTACGTATTCTAGCCAGCAGCTCTTCAATGGCAAAGGGCTTTGTGATATAATCATCGGCACCAATATCTAATCCCATAACCTTATCCATAGTCTGATCTCTAGCCGTCAGCATTATTACCGGAACCTCCGATTCCATTCTAAGTCTTCTGCATACCTCAATACCATTCAGCTCCGGCAGCATAAGATCCAGCAAAATTAAGCTGACGTCCGTTTCAAGGGCCATTTTTAGCCCCTCTCTGCCATTATGGGCCATACAAACCTCATAGCCTTCATGCTTAAGCTCAAGCTCAAGGAAACGAGCAATTTTAACCTCATCTTCGATAATTAAGATTTTAACCATAAAAACTACTCTCCTTATAAATCTGTTTATATCCTTTATATCATTTTTAGTAACGATTGTATATACCTGAGAAATTTGCAGAACAGAGTGGCTTCGCCACCTTCGTTTTCCAAAGGAACCCGTGTCTTCCTTAGGACGCTTCTCTGTATTCTCCTATTTAATGTAGCAGTTAATTTGGTAAAAAAAAGCGACAGCTCTTAGACTGCCGCAAATCCTCTTAGTTGACTTCTTCCTTAGTTTCCTGCTTTTCAGACTGATTTACAATAGAATCCACTGTAGAGGTTACTGTTTCAGATACCTTGTCAATCACCTTGTTGATTTTCATATCCTCGCCATTGGATTTCACTATTCTGACCTTGTGCTTGGTGATAACAGCCAAAGGTATTCCTACCAATGGAATATATGGTGCCAGAACGCCTCCTATAACAGAAACCGTCATTGACAGGTTTATAATGTCCTTATCCTCCTTTTTAATGATCAATCGGGTGTTATTTCCCTTTTGTATTAGGCTTTTAATAAAGCCTGTGGCCTCACTGGCAAAGTCGGCGGCCTTTTTTTCCTCCGGCTTAGTTTTGTTTTCCTTTTCAAAATAGATTAGTGCCTCTACTAAATCTCCATTGGTTTTCTCCAGTGCTGCTTTTGCCTCTTCATAGCTGGTATTAACTCTATTTCTCAGCAGATCAATTTTCTCTAAGCTTACACTCATTTAAAATCCCTCCAATTCATTATTTGATTTAAATATAGTATAATCCTCAAATATTAATAGCGCTTTAGTTCAATATTAGAATTTGATTAGAATACAAAAGCCCTACTGAGCTTCCTCAATAGGGCCTTAATATTAGATTATATCTATTTAACAGCAGGATTAGGATTTTTTTCTGAGGCCACCGTTTGCTTAGGCATTAAGAATTGAATATATCGAACTAAAACATATAGAACAATTGCAACTGCCACAGCCTCCATTGGCTTAACCAAATATCCCAGCGCCGGGATACCTCTGCCGGAGCCCATTAAAAATCCATTACTTCCCTTTATGGCAATACCACTGATCACTAAAGGAAAAGTAAAGGCTGAATAACTAGGATAAAACTTCAGCTTCAGCAGCTTAGGCAGATATAATAATGCTGCAGCCAGACTGATTAATGCCATAGTAAGCAGAAGGCCTAGCACCAGAATGTTCTTATCCTGAAAGGAATTCAAGTAACCCGCCACCAATAGACTGGCTGGCGCCGCAAATATTATGATGGTCGGTGCAGCCGCCTCCGGTATTTCCTTTATCTTTATTACTCTATACAGCACTATAGGCAATATCAGCAAATAAGAGATAAAGCCAAACCAGAATATCGCCTGACCCCAATTGGCATGACCATAGGCTGGCGCGGTTACGCTACCTACTACAATACCCACATAAACGACGAAATAGCTGGGAAAAACCTTTTTAATATTAAAGCCAAGGATATACTTCTGAGTAAATAAAACGATAAGTATTGCATGCATACCCAAAGCAAAGGCCCATACCCCATAGGCAAGTGATGCTGTATAGGGCTTAATATAGGTTGAGAGCAGCATTGCCCCCATTGTAAGGGTAGGCGTTACACTGGCAACTACTGGATTGTCAAAACCCTCCTTTAATGCACCGGGCTCTGTCACCAGCTTTGCTACCAACAAAAGTAATAGCGCTGCCGATAATACGCCAAAAAAGTTTCTATAGCTATTGCCGTATGAAAGCACTAAATTTCCTGTTGCCGCCAATGCCAGCATCAAGCCCGCCATAGGAATAGGCGTCCTTTTTATAAGGTTCTTCATAATTTTACCTCCTACAGTTGATCTAAATTGACCAGTTCCAGCTCTCTAACGATAATGTCCGCCAGCTTTTCAGCGATTTCTCCCGTAAAAGCGATACACTGCTCCTTATGCTCTCCTGAAGCCATGTCCATACCATGGGTTAATATTTTACAACAGAGATGCTTGTGATTGTTTTTAAAGCTTTCTTGAAGCTCATTGGCTAAGGCCAAGGTTCTGTTCACCTTTGGGTCCCCGCCCTTAGTTCTACCAAAGAAATAGCCAAGGGTCATTATGCCACCAGAAACCGCGCCACAGACACATTTCGATCTACCGATACCCACTGGAAAGCCTGACGCCATAGCCACCATTTCCTCTGGCATATCCAGCTCAAAATTATCTCTTATAGAGTTAACAATAGCCTCGGAACAGAAGAAATCCCCTCTTCTGTATGCATCCTCAGCTTCTTTTCTTATCTTCTGAATGCTGACTTCCTTCTTCATTGATAAAGCCCCCTTTGTTTTTGTACACGTAATATTGTCAATGAATAAACCTATCTGTCCAATCCATATAGAATATATCATGTTGAAAAGGGAAATAAAAATAGAAGATATCTATACATCTTGACTTAGCTATAGAATAATCAAATGCATTTTGTGAAGGTAAAACAACTTTAAATATTAATAGGAGGCTTACCCTCAGCCTCCTATTTATTCACCTTCCTGTTGAAGAAAGTAAGTTTTATTCAATTTTTATTCCATACTAGAAACATCATATCTAATTGATATTATACTGTCTGAATAATACCAAAACTCAATTGTTACATTGTCGCTTTTATCGATATAGCCCATTATGTCTATGCCCTGTTCTATACGCCTGTAAAAGTCAGCTCCATATTTCTCTACTACATTTTCAACTGCATCCCCAACAGCTATATTCCTCGATGTAGGATAATCAGAAGAATCAGTCCTCACCCTTATTACCCTATTATGCTCAACCTCCGTTGCAATTACTAGGCCATCAGCTAGTCTGTAGTAGCTATACAATGAATTGTCGTGATCCTTAGGAATATCCATCCCAAATCGACTTATGAAATCAGTGTTTTTTATGTCATCCCCTAGGGTAATGCCAGCAATTCCTTCACCCCTAAGCGCCGTGGTCGTAGTCCCAATATAGCTCCAGTGTCTAGGCCCCAATAGCTTTAAGGGCTTATAAATCAATACATACACACCTAATACGGTTACTGCTAAGGCCAAAATCAATAGTAGTCTTTTCTTCATATGCCTTATATGCCCCCCAATGGTATAAATTGCCCTTTTACTCAGTATTTTTCTAAGAAAATTATACCCCCATGCTACTGAAGCTTAAAGGACATGAATTAAATTCAATCTACTGTATCCGTGGTCGATTTTTATAAATCACATAAAAACAGAATATGATTTGCAGAATACTAAGTATTAAGAACTGAGCAGTCGCCAGATACCATTCCCCCAGTAAGATTCTAAAGTAGATGATGCCCACCAGCAATAGTAGCCCCATAAATAACGAAATCAGCCAGGGTCTAGTTCTCCCTCTTGAAAACGAAGCGATTGCTGCAAATATATTCCCCAAGCCGAAGACCATAATGCCCAATATACCAATTGAAGCCCAGCTCTCGAAGGGGATCTTTCCTAGCCATTCCTTGGGGTATACTGAAAAAATGCCACTGCCATTAATCATTGCTACTCCCGTAATTATCGCTCCTACAGCCAATAACAGCTCATATAAACCCAATAATCTTAAAGGTCTTTTATTATACATAACTACACCTCCGGTTTTAATCAAATGTAAGCTTGCTGTATTTAATACCTTACATCACCTAATGGTATAGATTATCCTCAGTTAGATGATGTAGGGTATCGCAGCCCTTCAATGTAATAAGAACATTAAAATTACAAAAATAATACTAGGGCTGACTATTTAACTGCATTTGAACTCTATGATAATTATATTGATACCATTTATGCTTTCTGGACGCTATATCCCCCCGCAGAGATAAATGCATTTCCAGCTCATCCTTAAATTCCAACGGCTCCTTCTCCAGAAGCTTAAAAATCTCTGGCGCAGCATCATATGATAGCGACCTCAGATAATTGATATCCAGCTTTTTCGTTTCATGGTATCTTTGGATATTCCCCATAGCAATTAATCTATCAACATTTATAAAGTTTAATCCAACGTACACAATCACCGTTGCAATAACAACACACTTAAAGATTGGTACTCTTTTATGCCAAATGCCTGCAAGAACAATTGCCAATACGACGCCTATAAGAAGCATAAAGGCCTGAACAAAAATCCGCTGCTGAGTATAGCCATATGCGCTTTCATACAATTTCATTTTATAGGCAGCAGAGACTAGCATATTAAAGGTGAATATAATAAGAATGCTGTAGGAACCTATCATCAGCTTATTTAGAGCTTTGTTGCCTTTCTTCGTGAAATATATGCTAAATACCAGCACCATGAGGTTAATCAAGGTAACTAAAATCAGCTCGAAGAAACCCCTTCTAGCGTATTCGGCATAGGTAAAGCCCTCCGGCAGAGGGTTTATACCACCACCATAGAGATATGAGAGCTGTATAATGGTAAAGATTAAATATGCTATATTTATAACGGTAATTAAGGTGATGATGGTAACAGGCTCCCATGCCTCTCTTTTCATGGAAAAGCCCTCAGCATTGAAGTCGTTGTAGTTCAAGCTCCATAAAAATCCAAACATATAGATGGAAACAAGAGAAATTATGATACTCCTGCCAACTAGCTCCCCTAAAGTGACTTCTCCGAAAATATGCCCAAGATTCTTGAGATAATAATTGAACATCATATCCGCCTCAGACAGCAGCATTAGAACAATTATCAGCAATGGTATTGAAATCAGTAAGCCCAGCAGTATTTTATTAGCATTTGAATCCTTCTTTAGCTTTGACTTCTCCGAAATCAGTTCCTTACCAAAGCGAAATAGTCTTGGTGCTCCAATAAAGCTCTTGGTGGAGACTTGCTTCAACGCACCTGAAATAAATGCAATATTTAGCATTTCTGCGCCCTCATACCTTATCACAAGGAAATAGGCCGTCAATAAAAGGGGTATCGCTATAACATTTAAAGCCCTTAATGCATAGTTGTTGTATATGCCATAGCTTATAGCCAACAATAATGCGGCTATCAAGAAGATATAGCCAAGGCGTTTATTGCCTCTCATCTTGTCTTTAATCAAATAGCTTCCTGATGCTGCAATGGCGATGGTATAGATCACGCCAGATACTCCGATGGATTTGAAGATGAAGAAATAATTAAATAACAACCCCAAACCCAAAACAATTAGAATGGCTTTCAGCTTTATACCCATGCCGGCTGAAGCATCCGCCTTGTATCTATCTAATTTTTTATATATATTTTCTAAATACATTCTCCCCATTTTACTATCGTAGTAGGTCCTACGCAAATCCTTCAGCCAAGGGGCTTCATATCCTGATAAATATGCCTCCTCCAGTAGCTGCTTAAGCGCCTGCGCCTCGGATTCTCTAAAGGTGCCGGTTTCAATAGGCGACCAGCCTATGGCTGAGGCATTATAATAGCTGTTTAAAAGCTTTACACCTGATAAATCCACCTCTAGGGCTATTTCTGCATTCGTCATATCAAATAAAAAGGTTTTAATTCCGCCATAGGATTCCCTTGAAAAGCTCAGGGTGATTTCTGCTTCAATATTGAGCTGTTGTTTCAGCAGCCTTTTTATAGCTTCATCCGCTGTTTCTCCTGCCTGTAGCTCTCCTGAAGGAAAAAAGCAATCTCTTCTTCCGTTTTCATTGATGCCCTCGATGGTTAACAGCCTATTACCATTGAAAATTAAAGCTTGAACCCTCTTTTTCATCTACTCTTCGCCTCCCTGATACTTGTGTCATTTAAAATGTTGCATCTACCGGACTTCCACCTCAGCGTGATTCTCATATTAATCCTCATCCGGTACATACTCTAAAATATCACCAGGCTGACATCCCAGCTCCTTACATATGGCCTCCAGCGTACTGAATCTTATTGCCTTGGCCTTGTTGTTTTTTAAAATCGAAAGATTGGCATTGGTGATCCCAACCCTCTCCGCCAGATCCTGAAGGGACATTTTTCTTTTTGCCATCATAACATCCAAGTTTATCATTATTCCCATAATAACCACCCTTATATCGTTAAGTCGTTGTCTTCTTTATATTCGACAGCTGCCTGAAAAACCTTTTCCAGTACTACTATGAATAAACCTGCAAAGAAAAATACAAAGAACTCCAGGTCTGTATGAATACCCATTGTGTCTAGGTATATCAGCTTAAAGCTTTTGTAGCTGGCATTGATAAAAAAGTTGATAAAGTAGCAGCCGGAGATGACAAAGCACAGGAACCAAATGCGCCTGAGACTCTTTACATTGCTTCTAACAAAGGGATCTGCAGGATGTACCAGCGTTTTTATAATATTTCTTAAATGATATACTATAAAGATGAGTGAGAAGCTGCCTACGATGAATAACCCATATACAAAGGCAAGCGTAGGTGTAACCGACTCAACTGTTGAAAACAAAGTTCTCTTTGAAATCACTGCAAATAAACCAACCCCGAAAACTATCATAATATCCAACACATTTTTTAAAAAGCTAGATAATGAGCTTTTGCCATAATACTTCATTAAGATAATCGCCTCCTTATTAGATGACAAACACCCGTTAGTGTTCACATCATAATATTAGCATCTTTCATTCTATTATTCAATATATTTTTATCGTTTTTCGATATTTATTTATTATTATACAATCTAGAGGGTTGCATTTCGATTTTCAATTTAGGAGGGTTGGTCAATTGTATTACGAGACGCCCGTTTGTATGCCGAGATTCCCATCGTTTTTAGATTTTGTAAACGAGAGTCTAGTTTTGTAATCGACTTTCCAGTGTTGTAAGTGAGAATCCCACTTTGCAAGCGAGATTCCCTACAAT
>JAHDLO010000011.1 GCA_018432235.1 Clostridiaceae bacterium
CTACCATCAAAAATACTATCTACAGCTCCATAGAGCAATAGCTGATGAATACAAAAGAAGCCTTGGTAGCATGGCGGACTTTATGGCTTCAACTGCCACTGCTAGGGTAAATGGATATATCAAGGGCTATGGCACCATAGAAGGACTCATTCAGGAGCTGCCTCAGCTGGGATTGTCAGAGGCGGCAGAAAAAAGCCTTCTACAAATTGTAGAAGGCTATGGAAGGTAAGATATTGTTCTTTTAATTTTACATTTGCTTTAACCGTTACCCCTGCTGCCCCAATATCCCATTATGTCTTGCTTAAAATGTGTATTAACCTACAATGAAAATTGGAAAGTATAATCCAGTATCGTTAATGTTGACTTCCTTAACGATTGTACCGGATGAATATATCACGAAGAATATTTTTTCGTTAATTCTGTCAAACAAAATATCATAAGGACCTATAGTGAATTTATAGAATCTGGATACCTCACCGATATACATCATTCTATCTATTTCCTTTTTTATGCCTTCAATTTCATCGTCAAGTCGATTAGGATTTTCGTTAGAATTCAATAGATTTTCCCTTATGCTTTTTGAAAAGTTTTCAAGACCTTCAAGACATATATCTTGAGTTTTTTTCAAGGCTGCTTCTTCTGTTATAAAATCGCTAAAGTCATATTTTTCATCAATTATTATATTTGCAAAATCTCTAATTATAGTGTCGCCAGGTGATATTGGCATCTGTGTTTCATAATAATATGTGAATTCAGGAGATAGGCATGGGGAGTAATGAACCGTAGCATCTAAGTTTTCAGCGACAAATCTTAACGGCACATACATTAAGTCGTTATTTATTATCGCTGGATAATCTAAATCAAATGCTACTCCGTTGACATAAGCGACATTACTATCAATCGCTAGAGCAATCTCTTTCTGAGATTTTACAATTGTAACTACCCTACGACTCCCGTTCCAATCCACAGAAGCACCTAATTCCTGAGTAAATAACCCTACGGGTACTAATGTTCGGCCATTTCTAATAATTATTTCATAATCAGTTATTAGGGTTCCGTTCAAAAATAAGAGGGTAGCATATTCGTTTAAATCAACTCTATTGCCATTTGACAAAAAAATACCATCGGGTGAGTATATTGCTGTCGGATTCCCTTTTTCTATATCCGAAGCATCTACAAGGCTGATATTTGTACAAAGAAGTAAGATTGCCATAATTAAGCACGAAACAGCTTTTTTCATTAACACTACCTCCAATTATAATTCTTTTATTAAAAAGTGATCCATAATATTAATGTAGAATAAAAATCCCAAAATGCGAAATGTCTTCAATGCATTTTGCAATTCAAAAATAAAATGTGTTTTCTCCCTCCTTTTTCACGCTATTCTCTTGTTAATGACTTTTCTTTAACAATTATACCATTTTTTTCAAAACCTGATTGCATTTTATTGAACTAATTCCTCTATACAAATATTTGTAATAGAACTCAAGTTAAAGTTCGAAAATTAAGTATCTAAAAGAAAGGAAACGATTTCACGTTGAATCAAACTTGGCTCAATAAAAACGAATATATAGATGTGAAATATAAAATAAAGTTCGTATTATATACAATTATTATAAATTTATAAAAAAAATAGTTCGCTTTTTGTCGATTTTCATGTATAATAAATACATAAATTGATCTTTTGGATAATGCGCCAATTGTTCAGGAGACGGAGAAGACGGAGGGGAATTATGAAGAACGAACAAACGATTTATAATCTAGATGGTATACCACCATTGAAAACGGCTGTTCCATTAGGTATCCAACACATTTTAGCTATGTTTGCAGGAAATGTTGCACCGCTAATTATCATTGCAAATGCCATCAATCTTCCTATTGATGAAAGAGCTTATTTGATTCAATGTGCAATGTTTGTTGCAGGAATAGCAACACTTATTCAGCTTTACCCAATCGGTCCTGTTGGTGCTAAGCTGCCGATTGTAATGGGAACCAGCTTTGGATTCGTTCCTACCAGCTTAGCAATAGCCGGCAAATATGGACTTTCAGGTGTCTTAGGTGCTTCACTTATAGGTGGTCTATTCGAAATGGTTATAGGTACCTTCTTGAAGCCACTTAGAAAGTATTTTCCACCAATAGTAACAGGCACTGTATTATTATCAATCGGTTTATCCCTTTTGCCAACAGGCGTGAAGTACTTTGCAGGTGGCGCAGGAACTCCGGGCTTTGGTTCTATCAAAAATCTATTACTAGGAACTATCGTTTTAGTTACCATATTATTCTTTAAACAATTTACTAAGGGCATCACCAGCAAGTCTGCAATATTAATTGGTTTAGTAGTAGGTTATTTAGTAGCAATTCCAATGGGCATGGTGGATTTTTCATCAGTAGGACAGGCAGGACTTTTCGCATTTCCTACACCATTTAAATATGGCTTAACCTTTAAAATGGATGCCATAATAGCTATGCTTTTAATGTATCTTGTAACAGCAGTAGAAACAGTGGGGGACATCTCCGGTATCACAATGGGTGGCGCTGACAGAGAGGCTACAGATAAGGAGCTGGCAGGTGGCGTAATAGCCGACGGATTTGGCAGCGTATTTGCAGCTATCTTCAATGTTCTTCCGAATACTTCCTTCAGTCAAAATGTTGGTTTAGTTGCTTTGACAGGCGTAATGAACAGGTTCGTAGTAGCTCTTGGAGCAGTATTTTTAATTGTAGCAGGTCTATTCCCTAAGGTTGGAGCTATAATAGCGGTTATGCCTCAAAGCGTTTTAGGAGGAGCAGCAATTGTTATGTTTGCAATGATAGCTATAAGCGGTATCAACCTTATTACTAAGGAAACTCTTTCAGGTAAAAATAGCATTATTCTTGCAGTCGCATTAGGTCTTGGCTTTGGTTTAGGCTCAGTACCAGAGGCTTTGGTAAATCTTCCCGAGTCAGTAAGAATGATCTTTGGTGGATCTGGTATAGTGGTTAGTGGTACAATTGCATTAGTGCTGAACTTAATTTTACCTGAGAATCCAGAGGAAAATCCCGTAAAGAAAACTGTAGTGCAAAACTAAATTAGAATACATTTATAAATAACTTATATCAAAACCAGTATATAGAAGCCATGTATTTTGAACAACGTTCAAAGCAGAAGCTGTATGCTGGTTTTTGGTCTGACTAGTGCCTCGACAACTTCAAAGATTGGGAGCAGCAATGGGGTATTTTTTCGGGCCAAGACGGAGGAGAATGTAATTAAGCAATATAGAGACTGACGACTATGCAGTTCCGGAGAAAGCTAACCGTTGCTGGACTAAAAATTAAGGCTGTCAAGCTACTAAGGAGCTAAGGAGGAGACAAGGTGTTTACAATAAAAAACTATGTAATGGCAAATACAATAGAAGACGCATATCGATTACTTCAGGAGGGGAAAAGTAATGCCATACTGGGGGGATGTGCCTTCCTAAAGCTGGGCGCCAAAAGAATAGGAACAGCAATCGACTTAAGCAAATTAAATCTAGACCAAATAAACGAAACTGAGGATACGATAGAGATTGGCGCTATGACCAGCTTTAGAGCTGTGGAAACAAATGAGGCACTAAATAAATATTTCAATGGTGTTTTACCAAGGTCCGTCGCCAGCATTATAGGCATTCAATTCCGAAGTGCTGTAACGGTAGGGGCTTCGGTGTATTCCAGATACGGCTTTTCAGATTTTATAACTGCCCTGTTGGTCTTAGACACAGAGGTGGAGCTATTTAAGAGCGGTAGAATCCCTTTAGATCAATTTCTTCAAGATGGGGCACCAAGGGATATACTAACCAAGCTAGTAATTAAAAAATCAGATATTAAGGCCTCCTATCAGATGATGAGAAATTCTGCAGTAGATTACCCTATATTAAATGTAGCTATTTCAAAGGGTGCCGCAGGCTGGAAAATAGCTGTGGGAGCCAGACCTCAGAGGGCAGCACTAGCTATGAAGGCAGCTAAGCTGCTGGATTCCGGAGAGCCTAAGGATGCTGATATTGAGGCAGCAGTGAATACAGCGGTGGAGGAGCTGACCTTCGGCAGCAATTCCAGAGGCAGCAAGGTCTATAGAGAGGCAATCGCTAAAGGTCTAATCGCTCGTGGCATAAGGGAGGTACTATAATGAGAATTGAGGTTATTGTCAATAACAGAAAAATAGAGATGGATGTAGAGAATAATGAATTTTTAGTTGATACCTTAAGACGTTATGGCTTCAATAGTGTCAAACGAGGCTGTGATACCGGAAATTGCGGACTTTGCACCGTGTGGGTTGATGAAAAGCCTACACTTTCCTGTGCTACCCTGGCGGTAAGAGCAGCTGGAAGGCATATTACCACCATTGAAGCTCTGCAGACAGAGGCTAAAGAGGTGGCTGAATTTTTAGTGGCAGAGGGAGCTGATCAATGTGGCTTCTGTAGCCCCGGCTTCCTTATGACGGTATTGGCCATGAAAAAGGAGCTTCAAAACCCAACGGACGAGGAAATTAAGCACTATTTAGCGGGGAATCTCTGTCGCTGTACAGGCTATGTCGGCCAGCTAAGGGCAATTAAAAAATATCTGGGGGTGGCATAGATGAAGCAGGTAAATCAGCCAATATCAAAGCTGGACGGACTTAATACCACAACCGGAAAGCCCGTTTATACAGATGATTTAGCAGTTGCTAATGCGCTAGTGGTGAAGATTTTGAGAAGCCCCCATGCCTATGCGAAAATCAAATCAATAGATACAAATAAAGCAGAAGCCCTTTCCGGGGTAGAATGCGTGTTGACCTATAAGGATGTACCAAATGTCAGATTTACAATGGCAGGACAATCTTATCCAGAGCCCTCCCCCTACGACAGGCTTATTCTAGATCAAGTGGTAAGATATGTGGGGGATGAGGTGGCCATCGTGGCTGCCATAGATGAGAAGACAGCCCTTCAGGCCATGAAGCTAATCAAGGTGGATTATGAAATTTTAGAGCCTGTGCTGGATTTTGAACATGCAGAGGGGCATGCTTCAGTGGTTCATGCAGAGGATAATTTAGAAATTAACTTCGATATCGGTATGGACCGAATGAATAATATAGCTGCCTCCTGTGATATGGGGGTAGGTGATGTGGAAAAGGAGCTGGCGGAAAGTGCTGTAGTGGTTGAGGAAACCTACTATACCCAGGCTCAAGCCCATGCCATGATGGAGACCTATAGAGCCTTCACCCATTTAGATCATGCAGGACGTTTAACGGTTGTCAGCTCCACACAAATTCCTTTCCATGTAAGGCGAATTTTATCAAGGGCATTGCAAATTCCTAAAAGCAATATCAAAGTGGTGAAGCCTAGAATCGGTGGCGGCTTTGGTGGAAAACAAACGGCTTCTGTCGAGGTTTTTCCTGCAATTGTTACCCTCAAAACCGGGAAGGCTGCAAAGCTGATCTATGACAGAAAAGAGACCTTCAGTTGCACCACCAGCCGCCATGCCATGAGGATAAAGGTACGGATGGGGGCAGATTTAGAGGGTAATATAAAGGCAATAGATATGGCGGCGTTATCTGATACAGGGGCTTATGGTGAGCACTGCTCCACGGTATTTAGTGTCGCCGGATATAAGACCCTGCCCCTATATAATCAGGCAAAGGCCACAAGGTATAAAGGCAATGTCGTATACACCAATAAAATGCCAGCAGGAGCCTTAAGGGGCTATGGTGTAACCCAAGGCATATTTGCAATGGAATCCGCTATCAATCAGCTGGCGGAAAAGCTACAGATGGACCCGGCAGAGTTAAGGGAAAGGAACATGATTCGTGAGGGAGAGTCAAATCCTATTCTAAGTGGGTCAAAGCCTGGAAAGCCAGCAGTTTTGGCCAGCAGCACTCTGGACAGATGTATCGCAAGAGGCAAGGAGCTAATTGGATGGCAGGAGAAATACCCAAGGGTCGAATCGGGAGGCCATAAGGTTAGAGGCGTGGGCATGGCAATAACAATGCAGGGCTCAGGCATTGCGGGCATAGACACCGCCTCAGTTGTTATTAAGCTCAATGAGGAGGGCTTCTATACTTTGCTATCCAGCTCCACCGACATGGGGACGGGAAGCGATACGATACTGGCCCAAATGGCAGCAGAGGTATTGGAAACTACAATAGATAAAATAATAGTTTACACGGCGGATACCGATATCATTCCCTATGATACAGGCTCCTATGCCTCCAGCACCACCTATGTTACCGGAAATGCCACAATTAAGGCAGCTGAGGACATGAGAAGGCAGATCATAGAGACGGCGGCTACCTTTATGGCGGTGGCAGTAGATGAGGTTGAGTTTAATGGCAAGGCAGTAGCTGCTTTAGATGGCACAAAATCCATGACGATAGATCAAATAGCTGAGAGGCTGACCATGACAATGGGAGAAGGTAAGACTCAGCTGATAGCCACTGGCTCCTTTGGCGGCGACACCAGTCCACCCCCCTTTATTGCAGGCTTTGCAGAGGTGGAGGTAGACAAGCTAACCGGTAAAGTTGAGGTAATAGACTATGTTGCAGTCATCGACTGTGGGACTGTCATCAACCCCAAGCTGGCAAGAATCCAGGTTGAGGGGGGATTGGTGCAGGGAATAGGCATGGCTTTATATGAGGATGTAAGATACACCGACAAGGGTAAAATGGAAACCAATAATTTTATGCAATATAAAATACCTTGCCGAGAGGATATCAGTAAAATAACAGTGGCCTTTGAATCCAGCTATGAGCCAACGGGGCCCTTTGGTGCAAAATCGATAGGAGAGGTGGTAATCAACACACCACCGCCGGCAATCGCCCATGCTGTTTATAATGCTGTGGGGGTAAATGTAAGAAGTCTTCCTATCACACCGGAGAAGGTACTGTTGGGGATGATAAATGCTGATAAGGCTTAATATATGGCGGCAGAGAATTATTCTTTGCCGTCTTTTTGTTGACTTATTTATTTACGGGAGATATTCCAAGGTTTTTGCTATCCAAACCCTATATATCCGTATCTATAAAGGAAAAATCATGGATATCGGTGTATAAAAGAACATGATCTCCTTGGGTGAATATAAAATCGTATTGATCATATAAAGGATCATCAATAAATAGTCTTTTTTCTAATAAACTGGCTAATTCATTGGGCTTAAGTCTATTTTTTATGCTTCTAATTGATATTTTAAAATCTTTTAGAAACCTTGCTTTGTTTTCCTCATTAAAGCTAAGGTAATAGACGGCTTCGTTTCTGCCAGCCATGATAGGTTTAATAATATCCTCCTCAGTGAAGGTAATTTCTGCGCCTTTATACAATCTTACCTCTGAATCTTTTTCTATCCATTTAACCAATGGACCTTTCTCCGGCAAATGAGAATAATGTCTGTACACATAAACCCCCTCCGATGAATGTATGGCTTTTATTACGATTTCTTCAATAACCTTTAAGTCCTCCTCGTGGTATTGAAAAAACTGAAATTCGGAAATGTAGAGGGTTTTTATATCGGTAGTATTTTCGAAGGTATTCATAAGCTTGGCCTCCTTTAAGGTATTATAATAAAGCATACTATAAAAGCAGCTACTGAAACAATGCGTATTTAAAATTTGGTGGGCGTAGGAATTATTAAGACGACTAATTTTATAGGGAATGTTTCACAGGTGGCATTTTATATTGTCGTGGGAATATTTTTAATAGCAGGAATTAGAGACGCTTATTTGGTATCAGATGTAAGGATCGTATTAGGTCGGTGCTGGATTAGCTACTGATGAAGCACGCCCCTGTGAACAGCTTATTTGAAGAGAATGATTTGTAAGCGCTAAGAGGTCGTGCCAAACAAAGCGTCCCCGTGGCACCCTTGGCATATATGGCAGACTATGATAGGATATTATATATAATGTTAAATAATAGATTATCATGCCATGTTTAAACACTTGTCCTTGACCTTGATTAAAAAAGGGAGGTAAGACAATGAAGTATTCTATTGGGGAATTTGCAAATTTATTAGGCGTAACAGTTGATACACTGAGGCTGTATGAGAAGGAGGGAATCATTAAGCCCATTAGGGATAATAAGAATAACTATAGGTATTTTAATGATTTAGACGCCAGAGATGTTCTAACCAGCAGGTGGTACAGAAGCCTCCAGCTACCACTAAGGGATGTCGCCCTGATGACAAAAAATCCTTCTATTGAAATGAGCATGCAGAAATTTCAAGAAGTACAGTTAAATTTAGAAGAGGAGATTAGGGTAAGAATGCGGCTTTTAGAAAAAATTGCTGAAATAAATCGTAGTCTTGCAGAAGTAAAAGAATCTCTCAACATATGCCAAGTAAAAAAAACGAACGTCATCTATAGAATTAAACAAACCAATGGGGATATACTATTGCAAAATGAAGCCCTAAAGGGAATGGTCAATACGTGGATGGAAATGCTGCCCTATACCTTTTATTCCTTTAGAATAGACCAAAAGGAGGTTCAGGCCGAAAGTAATCCCTTCAATTACACCTGGGGTCTTGCAATGAGCGAGGAGGATATGAGGTATTTTAATGTGGAGGTAAATGAGCATGTTGAGTATATTAGTGCTGCTACCTGCATATCCTCAGTTATTTTTGTCACCGATGGCGACTATTTAACAAGTGATCGCTTAAAATTTATGTTTGATTATGTAAAGGAAAGGGCCTATGATATTACGGGAGATATTTTTGGTAAAATTATATTTACCGAGAAGAAAAAACCACAAGAAGGGTCATACCTGGAAGTAAACATACCGATATCCTCTTAAAATTCCTAGCGACAGCTGGGTAAATCCGTCAAAGCTTAAAGGATTATGCATTATTATTTACAAAATCTTTTAAACTTTGATTTTTTTATGTCAAAAATACTTGACCCTGGTACAGCACCAGGGTATAAAATGATAGACATAGCCCATGATTGCATATAAAATGTCAAAAACCAGGGCTATTATTAGGAAAAAGAGATGGGAGGAAGTAATGTATGGGAGGAAAAAAAGGAATCAAGAGAGCTTCTATTTTACTAATCTGTATGCTAATGGTTGTATCATTAATCAGCGGATGCACCCAGCAGATTGTAGGATCGCCTCAAGCCAGTGTATTCACTTCAGGTACTTATACCAGTAAAGGTACGGGCTTTGGTGGAGAGCTAGAAATTGAAGTAAGCTTCAGCGAGACCGAAATCACAGACGTGAAAATTTTAAATCATTCAGAAACCAAAAATATTGGTGATCTTGCACTTGAAAGAATAAAAAACCAAATAGTATCGCAGCAGACATTGGCTGTAGAAGCTGTATCAGGCGCTACAAGGTCCAGTAATGCAATATTAGAAGCAGTTGAAGATGCAGTAAAGCAAGCCGGTGGTAATGTAGAGGCTTTAAAATCCAATGCTGCACCGAAGCCTGGAGAAGGAAAAGTTGAGAAGCTGGAGGCTGACGTGGTTGTAGTTGGCGGTGGCGCATCAGGTGTGTCAGCTGCAGTGGCAGCCGGAGATAAAGGGGCTAAGGTCATTCTGCTGGAGAAGACTGCCGTTATTGGAGGTGCCAGCAATTTATCCTGGGCAGGTAAATTTTTTAATTCATCGATTGCAGTTGAAAATAATGTAGTAGTTAATCTGGAGGAAGAGATAGCAGCATGGGTTGAAAAAAATGCATGGCGAGTTGACGCTGCAGTGATAAGACAATATGTAACTCAATCTGGAGAAACCTTTAATTGGCTGGCAGATAAGGGGTATGTAACTCAATTCCTTAATTTAGGTGGTGAGCAAATGCATCTCCTACCACCATATGCAGACCGTCAGGCAATACTTAGGGCAATGCTGGCGGAGTCAGTAGAAAAAAATGGCGGACAGGTTATCACCGAAACTACTGCCAAGAAGCTGATTACAAATGAAAAAGGTGAGATTACAGGAGTCATAGCAGAAATGCTAGATGGTAGTACTTTAGAGATAACGGCCAAAAGTGTTGTTTTAGCAACAGGAGGCTATGCAGCAAATAGTGAAATGGTGAAGGAGTTCTTTGGCTTTGAAGGCGTTAACGGCGGACTCGGTCAAAACGTTGGAGAAGGTCTGGCAATGGCATGGGAGGCAGGCGCAAGGGTTCCAGACAACATTGGCGGGCAAATGCTGCATCAAACCCTAGCAAGGGCAACAGAAGCATTAAAGGCACAATATGAGCCCTTTGAAGCCAGCTATCCTCTTATGCTTACCTATCTTCCAAATTTCATGAATGTGGGCGTGTCAGGTGCAAGATTTAGAGACGAAGCAGCAACCTTGAAGGCGGTTGCGGCAGCCAACACCAGTGCATTCCATGGTCCATTCCACTATGTCATTGTTTCACAGCAGCAATTGGATTCTTTGACACAAGAAGGAATGAAGGGAGTTAAGGCGCCTAAGCTTCCCGGAATGCCACCAGAGTTTTACTTGGGCTTCGCTCAGCAGTTTACTCTGGAGAATCCGTGGGAGAATGCAAGCAAGGTATTTGATTCTATGGTTGAAAATGGTCATGGATTTAAAGGGGATACATTAGAGGAATTGGCACAAAATGCAGGAATGGATGTTGAGTTATTTGTAGAAACCTTTAAAAACTATGAGGAAGCAACTAAAACAGGTGTAGATGTTGAGTTTGGTAAATCAGCAGACTATTTAATTCCTATGGGAGAAAAGGGACCCTATTATGCAATTGTAGCTGAAGTAAATAACCTTGGCTCTATTGGAGGTGTATTAATCAACAGAAGCTTTCAGATTCTTAATCAAGACCGTATTCCGATGAAGGGACTATACGCAGTAGGCGTGGAAGCGGCAGGTGTTCTGTACAATGACACATATATTGGCAATGGAGTTGGCATAGGCTATGCATTTACATCAGGCCGACTTGGTGGAGAATATGCAGCAAATTATGAATTAGAAAAATAACAGTGTGTATCGTAAAAAAGATCAGATCAATTTCTGATCTTTTTTATTTTGCCTCTTTTGCGATATAAAGAACATTCATCGACTACCTTATTATTAAAGTTATATAGAAATTATTTCCATGATGTATTATAATAATTTTATATTCAAAATTAATATTATTTTGGGAATTTTCAAATTCTGAAAACATGTAAGAGCTACCATAATGGTAAAGCACGTTTAAAAGGGCTTTCAGTGATCTTGAACCGTACCCCTGTCAAGATGATTTAAAATGCTTCAAGCCATTATGAAGGCTACACATTAATGATTTCGAGGTGCTGAGATGAAAAAACTTAATTTTCCACTGTGTATTGGCATTATGCTATTAATTATTCTATCTGTCATATCCTTCTTTCCAAAGCTATTCACAGATATTGACCCTACTACAACCAGTCAATTTAAAATCCTAAAGGAAGCAAATGAAAATGGATATGTAACTACTTCGATCGAAAGCCACCCTGCAAAGCCGGATAAAGAAAATATATTAGGTACGGATGAGCTGGGCAGGGATATTTATGCAAGGCTGATTTATGGCACGCAGACAACCTTAAAAGCCGCTATTTTGGTGGTTTTATTCAGGCTTTTACTGGCTGTCCCCATAGGACTTGCTGCCGGTATTGGAATCAAAATATTTTCATATGTCATTAAGCTCTTTAATACAATTTTTACTGCGATTCCGATTTTATTCGTATCTATCTTTATTTTGAATTTAAGATATGTGACCAATCTTTCGACAGACAAATCGATTATAGCCTTTGGGTTGGTTTTATCAATTCTAGGCTGGAGCAAATTAGCCAGACAAATAGAAGAAAAAGCAAGCAAGATTATGAATGAAGAATTTATTGAAGGGGAAATCGCTGTAGGTAAAAGTAAAATCCAAATCGCTGTACAAAATATGCTGCCTCATTTGGTTCCTTCTCTTATCAGCTTTGTATTCCTGGAAATCGGCCTAGTTACTTTTCTATTGGCACAGCTAAGCATATTTGGTGTTTTTATTGGACCCAGAGTACCGCTAATGGCCCTAGAAGGCAATGTTGCACGTTGGTACTTGGCTTCAGATCCAGAATGGGCCGCTCTGCTATCTCAAATGCTGTTGTACAATCGTATCGGTAAGTACTGGGTGGGTCTTTATCCTGCGCTGGCCTTTGCAGTTGGTATTTTGGCCTTTAATTTAACAGGAGAAGGTCTTCGAATAGAATTTGAAAAAAGAAACTCTAAAGTCGTATCGAATATAAGGAGCTTCGGCTTTGTTTTTTCACCTAAAATATATATCCTGCAAATCCGCAGATTTAAAGAATATTACAAGCCAGTTATTACAAAGACCTTCTGCATAATTGTCCTATTAACCTATATGTTAATGCCTGCAGCTAAAAGCTTATATATTTTTGAAACAGATTACGCTATAGAAAATCTAAAGCAGCTGATGAAGCCCGAGTATGAGGGCAGACTGGTTGGCTATGAAGGAAATTACTTAGCGGGTGAGTATATTATTGACACATTGGAATCATATGGTTTGGAGCCCTATGATGGGGAAAGCTACATACAGACCTTTCCGATTTCAAAGGATCGTGGCGGTTCAGCGGGTGCTGTTGTTGTAGAAGAGGCTATGATCAATTTAAAGCATGAGGATGGAGAAAACAGCACATATATACTTCATCAGGATTTTGAAGTAGCAGCCTTTAGCACATTGGATATGATGGGAGCCACATTGGATGAAGAAGGCTTTATCACCCTTGAAGGCAGTACCTTTGATGTTTTGGAGCAGTATGCAGAAAGAGTTAAGGCAGGAGAAGCGGCCAGGAGTCTTATGTATGTTGGATTTTTTGATAGCTATGCATATGTTCAGCGGAGCATCTTTGATCTAAGCTATAGATCTTCTGCACCAACGCATGTATCCTTTTTTATAGTAGAAAATTATTCTCGGCAGGTAGTAACAACCTCGCTTCGCACCAGTCATGTCATAATTCCAAAGGGGGAGCTGGCAGAAAAGCTGAAGACAGGCACGCATACTGTTGAAATAAAAATAAAGCCCCCTAAAGCCCCAGCCAGTGAGGGAAGAAATATATTTGCAGTTTTACCTGGTAAGGACTGGCATCAACCGAGGGACAGTCAAAGCAAAAAAGAGGTTATCATTGTAGGCGCTTCCTATGATGGTATAGGAATGTCCAATGGAGAAACAAGCGCGATGAGAGCCTCCCGGGCCGCCATTAATCTTGAAATCGCTAGAGTCCTTTCACAAATGGAGGAAAAGCTGGACAAAACCATTGTGTTTGCCTTCTGGGATGGAGAGTCAATTTCTAGTAATGGCGCCAACTACTACAATGTTTATGATAGAATATTTCACCAAACAGACTATTTAGTATATTATTTTGATGTAGGCTATGCAAGTAAAAATGATGGTATCAATGTATATATTGAAAGTCCGGCCCTATTTAAAGTAGATACCTTTGATATGACTAAAAGCATTCACGAAAGACTTAAAAAGCAGAATATAAAATTTTCTTCGACACCAGCCTACGCCTCTACCTTCAACAGCATTGGACAAAATCTTTATTTGAAGCTATCTATAAATACTACCGATTTTTACTATATGGATACGGATAAGGATACTATTGAAAATATTGATAGAAGGCAGTTAAAAAACATAGGACAGCTTTTAATCGATCTTATAACCATGAATGAACATTTTAAATAGGCCAGTGCCTCCACCTTAATCCTTAGTTTAGAAGCGGTTAAATTTCTTCAGGACTGCGTTGTCGTCAGTTGCAATATAGCCCGATATTGCTTCCTCCTCCGCCTTGGCCTGAAAAAATTTTCCTCGCTGCTATTCCTAAATTTTAAAGTGGTCAGGGCACTAGGAAGGGGGAAGCATATGAACAAGACAGCATTAAGAAAAATACTTAGCAGAATTGCAATAAATATAATCAGCTTACTTTTAATCATATTTCTAGTTATAGCGACAATTAATATTTCTCCAGATTTAGGATTTGAAATTACAGATAACAGAGGAAATATTATCAGCAATATAAATTATGAAGCGTATAAAAGCACTGTTGTTGAATCTGTAAAAGGGCTTTTTTCTGGGCAATACTTTGAAACAGTCATATTCAGAAAAGGCATTGTAGTGACAGAGGCAATGAAAATCGCTTTAGGCAGAAGCATGAGGGTTTTGTTTATTTCATTTATATTGGCAATGACCTTGGGTATCCCCAAAGGGATATTTGATAGCAGGAGAAAGAAAAAGCAGTCCACCTTTAAGCTGCTTCAGACCTTAATCCCTTTATCTGTGCCGGATGTATTAATTATAAGTCTAGTGCAGTTATTGGGGTTGTACCTGTACAAGAATAAGATCTCTATATTTGGTATAGGCCCAGTTATGTATATCGGGTACGAGCATTGGACCCATTATATATATCCTATAATCGCCCTCTCCTTAATTCCAGTGGCATATATAGCCAGAGTCACTTCGACCTCGATAGAAACGGTTTACGATCGGGACTATATACTTGCGGCTAGGGGGAAGGGGTGCTCAGAGACAAGAATCATACTTAATCATAGCATGAGAAATGTATTGACGGATTTAATTGCTTCATTTCCGGCCATTGTTTCTATCATGTTTTCAAGCCTGTTTATAGTAGAGCGGCTATTTTATTTTCCTGGTGTAACCTTTGAAATGATGGAATATTACACAAGACCGGCAACGGATGGCAGCACAACCGTCGCACTGCTATGCTTTGCTGTAGCCTTAGCCATCATATTTTTTCTTCTATATACAGCACTGGATATCCTAAGGCAGGTAATAGTGCCCCGCCGCAATTAATAATACCAAAACTAAAAACTAGGATAGGTATAGTAGGAGGTAACAATGAGACGATTACAAATTAAAGAATTAAAAACCTACTTCCATATAGATGGTGAAATAATTCCAGCTGTAGATGGAGTTAGCTTTCATATAGATAGGGGAGAGATACTGGCTATCGTAGGGGAATCCGGAAGCGGTAAAAGTATAACTGCTTTATCCATCATGGGGCTAATCAAATCTCCGGGGAAAATAGAAGGCGGAGAGATTCTATTTAATGACACAAACCTGCTGGACTATAAGGAAAAGCAAATGCGTCAAATCAGGGGAAATAAAATAAGCATGGTTTATCAGGAGCCGATGTCCTCCTTAAATCCTATGATAAGAATAGGGGATCAAGTCGCAGAAGTCCTTATCATACATAAAAAAATGTCAAAGGCAGAGGCGAAAAAGCAAGCCATTGAGGTAATGGAAGCCGTTGGGATACAGGATGCAGGTCGACGCTATAATGATTATCCAGCACAATTTAGTGGTGGCATGAGACAGCGAATTATGATCGCTATGGCGATCGTATGTCATCCAGAGCTGATCATAGCGGACGAGCCTACCACAGCTTTAGATGTCACCATACAGGCTGAAATACTGGAGCTTCTAAAGGGCTTAATAAAGCAGAACAGCATGTCCATGCTCTTAATAACCCATGACCTAGGTGTTGTGGCAGAAACGGCAGATCGGGTATGTGTTATGTATTGTGGCAAAATTATGGAGGAAAGCAGTAAGGCTGGTTTATTTAAAAATCCGTTGAATCCGTATACACAAGGCTTGATTCAATGCATACCAAGAATAGACGATAAGGCAGAGGTGCTATATACCATAGGTGGTAATGTACCCCACCCAACGGATTTTCCTAAGGGCTGTAGATTTTCTACAAGATGTCCCAAGGTTATGGAAAAATGTATAGCTGAGCTACCGCCACTGATGGCAGTGGAAGAAAATCATTCAGTGCGATGCTGGCTATATGATAAAGAATAAAAAATTCCTCAGAAATCGTCATACTTGTAGAGAAGGGGAGATTTGCAATGAAAATGATTGAGGTGGTTGATTTAAAAAAGCACTTTACATTAAACACATCAGTTCTGAATACAGAAATTACTGAGGTAAAGGCAGTAAATGGCGTCAGCTTTCACATCGATGAAGGAGAAACCTTGGGTCTGGTAGGAGAGTCCGGTAGTGGAAAAACCACTACGGGAAAGCTGATACTTAGACTACTCAAGCCTACAGATGGAAAAATACTTTTTGAAGAGCGGGATATTAATGAAATAAAAGATAGAGAATTTAGGAAAATACGAAAGGATATACAGGTGATTTTTCAAAATCCCTATGCCTCCCTTGATCCTAAAATGACCATAGAGGATATCCTGACCCAACCCCTAACCATACATAAAATAGTACCGCCTTTAGAGTTTAAGAAGGAATGCGTCAGATTATTAGATATGGTAGGCTTGTCGGCAAAGGATGCAAAGAAATTTCCCCATGAGTTTAGCGGTGGACAAAGGCAGCGTATTGGCATAGCCAGGGCTATTGCGACTAAACCGAAATTTATCGTATGTGATGAGCCAGTATCTGCCTTAGATATATCCATACAGTCTCAGATACTTAATCTAATGATGGCGCTTAAAAAGGAATTTAAGCTATCCTACCTATTTATCGCCCATGGGCTGAATGTTATAAAGCATGTAAGTGATAGGGTTGCAGTGATGTACTTAGGAAAAATAGTAGAAATGGGCGCAGTAGAGGATATATACACCTCTCCAAAGCACCCTTATACAAAAGCGCTTATGTCGGCCTCCCCTATACCAGACCCTGATATCAAAAGAGAAAGAATCATACTAAAGGACGAAATACCAAGTCCTATCCATATACCCTCAGGCTGTGCCTTCCATACCAGATGTCCCTCCTGTATGGATATATGCAAGCATAAGACGCCAGAGCTGCGAACGGAAAATGGCCATAGTGTCGCCTGCCATCTGTCATTGGGGACGGTTCTCGGTGACAACAATGTCAACGGGGACGGTTCTTGCTGACAATATTTTGGGAAAAAATATTGCAGTAAAATATGTAAAAGCTTTAAAATTCGGTATTTTGAAGATAAAACTTTAAAAAATGAGAAGAATGAAAAGTCAAAAAGCTTATATTAGGAAGGTGTTACGGTAATGAAAAAATCGAATCATAACATCACCATGATTGGCATATTATTGATGACATTACTGTTTTTTATCGCATGTGGAAACGCTGATGAAAAACCGACAACTAATGAACAGTTGGCATCCGGTGAGGCACTTACATCGGAGGAACAGCTGACAATTGAAGACTTTATAAGTGATTTTGATTACCTGATGCAAGCAATGGAAGACACCTATCCGTATTTTGGCGTAGCAGAAAGAAGATTAGGTGTTGATATCAAGGCATTAGGGAGGGAAACGCGGGATATCATAGAGAATTACCCCTATTCCCTTGAAGCTCGTGCAAATGAAATGGGCATTTCCTTGGCGGATATGCCTGACTTAGATAAGCATGTTTTTTGGAGTATCATTCGCCATGAATTTTTCTCGGATTTTTTAGGGCTTGGGCATGCCATCCCCTTCGATTATAGACAATATCATCTTTTAAAACCTTCTTATACAAGACTTGGCAGTTCATATTACACAGAGAATAATCACGATGTATTCACTAATCCTGTGTCACTAAGATTCTACCAAGAACAAGAAGCCCTTTTTAATAGCCTTGCTGAAAATCAAGCAAATATTTTTCAATTTATTTTTCGTCAAGAAGCTCCGACTGGAGGGTCGCGGAGCCCTAGGCCTATGGTTGAAACTGAAATTATAGAAGAAGACAGGATCGCATATTTAAAAATAGCAAATTTTGCGAATTTCGGTTTAAATACTATGGTTGAATTGAGTAGATTTTATAGTGATATTCAAGGATATGAGCACTTGATTATTGATATCAGGGATAATGAAGGAGGCAACGTAGATTTTTGGAGAATGTTCATTATGAAAGCGCTTTGGCCGGAGGGTAAAAATATGCCCGATATGCCATTATACGCTTTTTACCGAGACAGCGAATTTGGAAAAACATTTGGGGAAGATAATCTTCAAACTGCAGCAAAGTATTCAACTTATATACCTGAAACTGAATATTTGCTTACAGTAAGTGAAATGATGGCATTATATAATTTGCCACATATTAATCAGGAGGATGTAGAGGATTTAGCTTATGGTGTCAGGTTTAGCACCAGTATTAGCAATATTGAAGATCGGCATATACGACAGTTTGGATTTCAAGAGATTTCTTATCCCTTTGATGGAGATATATGGCTTTTAACTAATAAAAACAACTTCTCGTCAGCGTCCCTCTTTGCCCGTCATGCAAAAGAAATGGAGTTTGCCACCCTTGTGGGAGATGAGACCGGAGGGGCATATACTGCAAATGGTGGGGGCCACTTTGCCTTGCCCAACACTGGGATTATATTCAGGTGGGATATAGACTATTTAACAGATCGTTATGGTCAGGCCTTAAATGAGTTCACTACCACTCCTCACCACTTTAATCGCTTTGGTATGGATGCGATGGAGACTGTTTTGCAGTTAATAGAAGAAGGCAGCTTTTGATGAAGGCGTTTTCTAATTATGGCTTTACATAGGGGGTATTATCTTGAAAAGGCTAATAATACTTATCATTTTGACGTTAACCCTAGTGTCCTGTAGCAGTACACCCAACGGCTCTGCTGAGGCCGATATAATCGAAAAAATTTTGGGGCTGGATGCAGATGATGGCGCAATACTTCTTAATAGAGTATCGACAGAGGAGGACCAATGGGCTTCGAAGCATGTGACTATACCGAAGGCACAGTGGGTCGTAGTGGATAAAAAAACTAGGCTGGTGGATGCCAAAGGTAATAGGATAAGCTTTGACAGACTCAGATGCAGTGAGGATGCCGCCGTATGGTATTCTGGCAGAACAATAATTCTAGAGGATGGCGGTAAGGAATATCCTATAGCTTCGAAGGTAATGCTTCTGGAGTCTGAACCCTTTATTACAGAGGAAATGCCAGAGGACTTTAATATTGTATTCAAATATGGTGTAGGAGCTAAAACTGTATTGGATACTATTGATAGTAGCTTTACAAAGGATTTTATAAATGGGAGTACTAAAATGATAGAGCTGAAGCTGTCAGACGGAGAACTGGAGGAAATATACCAAAAGGTAATGAAAACTAAATTTCACTCCTATCCAGAGATATTTGAATCCAGCTTGGATGCTATACATTACCCCTATAATACCTTTTATTTGAAGGTAGAAATAGGTGGTATATCCAAGGCTGTTTATTGGGAGGCCATATGTGGCGGGGCTACTGAGGGCTCCGAGGATTTAATGGATCTATGTAGATATATCATCAGCTTGATAGAAATGAATAAGACCTATAGGGATGCAGATGGTAAAGGGTGAGTTTCCGACAGGTGATTGATGTAATTTTAGTGTGAAAAATATCTATATGAAGGAGGATTTATTTATGAAGGAAGGCATAAGTAAGAATTTATTTTTACTAGGCTTTTTAGCTTTTATGGGGTTTAAAGGTGTAAATAATGAACCACTATACTTCATATATTTTGCTTTTGGGGGATATTTTTCTCATTTTTGGTGGTATAAATTAGCCTATTTGCAGAAGACCTCCTTCAAGTCCCACAAGTATAGAGCTGGTCTAATATCCTTTGGCATATGCTCTGCAATGGCATTAGCATTAATCATTTTGATTAAGCTATTTTCATTAGATATGCAATCAAGCTTTAAGATGTTGTTATTGACTATATCAATTACATTTGCTATGTCAATGAACCTGTGGGCAGTTTTAACTTACAGGTTTAGTCTTGGGAATTGATGTAACGTTAAATGATAATTGGGAATAATACGCTAGTATAACAGAGCCTAGTTGGGTTTAATCCAGATATATAGCTGGTCAACTCATTTTCGGCTCCTTTTTTTATCTGTATGTTTCACTCCACTGCCTCTGCCATTCTTGATAGCTTAGCCCAGTAGCCTCTTCAAGAGTTTTTCCTTCCAGTGAATAGACTCCCCCGTATAAATCCTCTTCTGTGACAGGTGAAGAATATCCACCGATTATCTCATTTCCACATACCAGAACCCAAATAGCTGTCTGTTTATCTTTATTGCCCTTGTAATTATCTAAGGGATGATCCTTTACAATGAAACTATAGGTTTGAATTGTTTTATATAGATAATCCGATGGATTTACGCTCTGTAGTCCCCAATACTTATTGAAGGGAAGTTTAAGTAAATCCTCCTTTAATAAAACATTTTCACTGACTAGACTATTACTGGAAATAATACGATATCCCTTGTCTTCTAAATACCTCGAAGCTTTTATCGAATTGTTATCAGCTTGACGTGGACTTTCAAATAAAACATTCTGACCGTAAAACATTGCAAACACTATAACGACAAAACAAGAAAGATAGATTATATTCCTCAAAACGTCACCCCCTCCACTCCTATGTAGTTTTTGACGGAGCCAAACGGAAAAAGTTCCCAGTTAGTCGTTGAGGGGGATTAATGAAAAAATCTCCACTGGACATTGGGACGTTTTGATCGACACCCAATGATGAAAACAAAATAAGGAAGAATAGAGGATTTTCTCTATACATAACTAATAAGATAGTATATGTTTTTATCAAAGGAGCATAGGTAAATGATTAAAAAATACGCAAAAAGCTTTTTGGCTACCGCATTGATTTTTATTCTTGCATTATCATTATTCAGTCAGTATATTCAAAAACGAAATTATCAGTCATACCTTTCAAAAACCCTTATAAATCAGGAGAACATTCTTTATCATGCAATATCCAATTTAGAGGAGCTTTTGGAAACTACAATAAATTTGCCAGTAGTGATGCTATTGATAAAATCTGGATGAGTCAATGTATGAAGGAAATTGCTGAAGGCTATAGATATTTATATGATATGGCTGTAGATATAAGAATGTACGAAGAAAGAAGGAGTGGCGATACTACTGTAGAATCAATTGTAGTTCCAATAGTGAATGCATTAATCAGAGATGAAATGAATGGTACTAGCAATTGGAAGCTTGAAGAGGAAAAAACCCTACAGCTTTACGAGCTAGTCCTTGAATATAAGGATATTGTGAATAAATATTATATACATAATGCACCAAATCCCTATGGTTCATTGGTATATAATAATCAGCAATTTGATCGCTTTAAAAACACAGCCAAAATAAGTTTTGGATAGATATTATTAAGGAAATGGATGCTGCTTCTAGAAGGCATGACCTCTTTCGTTTTAATATTTGAAAGTTAGGTAATGGTCATTGGGACGTTTCGTTTACACCTATACTGTTAGAAGAAAAGGGATAATAAAAATGAAAAAGAGTTACAGCATTATTGTATGTATGATTTTAGTAGTATTAATTTTTACATTAAGTAAAAATCAAAAAACAGGTAATGACTTTAAAAGTGTCTTCGAGAAATGGGATAGCGGTACTATAGAGCCCCTAGAAAAAATTGAGATAATGAATTCTTTTTTAGACTATCTAGTTAGATATCCTAAAATATCGAATGAATATATACTTAGTCTCTCATCATTATTTAGAGTTTATGAGAGTGATAATTTAAGGATTATTGAGTACATTGAAAATCCTGAGTTCTATGGTGCAAGTGCCAGAGGAAGTTATCATATAGTTATATATAATGATAGAGTAGAAATATTTGATATGAATGGCAGCATGAGAATTAACAAAATTTATGCACTTGATGGATTGTATTATGTATATGCTACTGACTATAAATTTTCTAACGTTACAGGAATAGATATTTTTCGTGCTATAATTGATGAACATAATATAGAATTTAAATCAATAATTGCAATTGATGAATTAAGTATCGGCTTTGTCTACAGTGATGCGTTATATTATAATAATGACCATATATTTTATAAAAATATAAATACTGGTGAAGTCGAAATTCAGGCGAATAATGAAATTTTTGTACTGATATTAGAAAAAGATGGACTATATCACCTTACTAAGGTAGACTAATGGCATTAGTATGCCAAGGTACGATTAGGATTAATGAAAAGGCGCCATTTTTTGATATATTTGCAAATGCTGTGTAGTTTTGAGGGTACGACTTGGCTATTCTCTTAATATTTACTTCTAAATGCCGTTAGCTTTACTTGCATTCCCACGTTCTTTTAGATGTAGCCTTTTACCTAGTCTAATCATAAAAGGCCTTTTACATTGCTAGACCGTTTAACGGAGGTTTGTATGAAAAAAATTCTAATCATAGGAATTATTATTTTGTTGATAGGTAGTTTGCTTTATCATTCTCATCTTGGTAAAGATATAAAAACGTCTTTGTTTAGTGAAGTCTATGATGCTTTACCAGTTAGAGAATCACTATGTGTTAATAAATTGGAGGATTTTATCAATGCTATTATAACGGAGCAGCAGCTTTTAAATACCGAAATACCACTAGCGGATGAAGAAAAGGAAGTAATACTAAATAAAATGGATAAACCTCAGATGTTTTCATACGAGGATGTGTTTTATGTAATTTATTCATATTATGAAAGCGAAAGATTGAGAATAGATATTCTTTCAAATAAACTGGATTTTGATATAAAAAAAGATACTATAAATGTCTTTGGTAGCGAAGAAAGGATAGTCACTCAGCAGGTAGAAGCTATAAATAAGAATCAATTACAAGTAAGCGGTGGAGGAGAAGCCAATGCTCTTGATATGATAGAAAGGGCTGCTATAACATTGGATATAAAATTTTCCAATTATAATAAGCTGTCCCTTTTTTATGATGAGAAGGAAGAAATTCTGATTTATCATTCTTCTTCTCCACAATTGCAGTTAGACGACTTTGCATTGGCTATTTATTCGGATAAGCATCAGGTCTATTATAGTGAAGTAGAGATCGAGGTCGGAAGCGGTACTGAAGTAAGACTTTATAGAATTAGTGATGTATACGACTATAAAAGTGCAGAGGAAACCTTTGAATATATGGCCAAATATCAATTGCCAAGTCTTAAGATTGGCACATGGCTTGACATGGATATTTACCAATCAAATTATGATAGAGATATAGGTATGGTGATAGATTTGATAAATATTAAAAATAAAAATGCTAATTTTAAAATGGACTTTATTCACGAGGTACCAGAGGCTGAGTCCATTTATTTTCAATATAGAGTGACGGTTTCAAGAGTGTAAGGATGAGAATTAAAGTACACTCCTGTACTCAAAATCAAAACATTGGGGTGCAAAATGAAAAAAACATTATTGACCTAAGTCCATTGTTTCATAAGGTGCCAAACAAAGCGTCCCCATGGTATCAGAACGGAAAAAATGAATGAATGTTGCGAAGAATGTCCATACCGATGTTGCGTCTGGGGGAAATGGTATACTATTATAGTGACCTGTTTAATTTAAGATTCCCAAGGTATTTTGTCGAAAAAACACGAAGAAAAACGAAAGGTAATTTAATAAATACGTAGAAGTATATAACATCGATTTAAGTCCTAGCACTTGATAGCATTGGATTTTCTTATGAAGGTAAAGTTCAGTTTGGAAAGTAGAATTAAAAATAATATAAAAAACCTGCTTATTTAGTTGTTCATAAATCAAACATCTGGTTATATTTCTGAACAACCCACAAATTATTGACTGCTCTGAATTTACTATTGATATTAATACAGTTGTTATTGATAGCACATAGTGTTATGAAATCATTGAAAGGGGAGTAGAAATGAACTTTGAGCCAATAATCAAGACTAAGTTAGAACATTTTAAGAATTCATATGGAATTGAATCTTTACCAGACAATGAGGCGTTCGAAAGATTTGTAAACAATTCTATTATGCGCTTTCATCAGCCAGATGCGTTCAGCACAAGTAATGATCTGTTTTTCAAAATTTGTGTAGGTGGACAAAATGATATGGGAATTGATGGTCTTGCTATAAAAGTAAACGGTATAATTATTAATTCTAAGCAGGATGTAGACAATTTAATTAAATCTCAAAAGAAAATTAATATTGAGTTTATTTTTATCCAATCAAAGTACAAGGATAAGATAGACACAGGAGAATATGGGAAGTTCATCGATGGTGTAGTTGACTTTCTCAGTGACGTACATTATGAGCCTCGAAATGAGAAGATTGATTCTTGGCTTGAATTAAAGGACTATCTCTTTGATGACGAAATTATGATATATTGGGATACATCACCAAATATTCGAATGTATTATGTGTATATGGGTAGATGGAATGAAAATGAACATATCATGGCAAAATCGGAAAAAGCAATTCAAGAATTGGCACAGACAAAAGTCTATAATGAACCAGTAATTAAATATATAGATAGTTCATCATTAAAAAGTATGTGTGATGATATCGAAAATCAATTTTCAGTGGTTATGCGAGTAATTGATAGTTTTGATCTTAATGAGGTGAACAGTGTTGAAAATTCCATGATAATCTTATGTAATGCGGAAGAAATAATTAATATGCTTACTTCTCAAGACGGGATTATGAGAAAAACTCTATTTGTAGACAACGTAAGAGATTATCAAGGGAATACAGATATAAATAGTGAGATCATGGAAACTATTTCGAATTCACCTGCCATATTTTCCTTATTAAATAATGGAATAACAATTGTCTGCGACTCACTTATGCCTGGAAATAGAAAAATTACCATGAGAAGTCCTCAAATTGTAAATGGCTGTCAAACTTGCAACGTGTTATTTTCAGCTTATAAAAATTCTCTTGATCTATCAAATATTACTGTGGTTGTTAAAATCATATCAACACGTGATAACAATGTAACTAATTCAATTGTAAAGGGTACAAATAGACAAAATATTGTTTATGATGAAGCATTCGAAATCACAAGAAACTTCCACAAAAACTTAGAAGAGTTTTTTTATGTTATGCCAGGTAACAGTGAAGGAGAAAAATATTATTATGAGCGTCGTTCAAAGCAATATCTAGACAATCCAAAGATAAAAGCTACACAAAAAGCAAACTTAAGAATAATAATTCAAAGCTTTATAAGCATATTTTTAGGTTCTCCACATGAGGGACCTATTCATGAATCGACTTTACTTGAAAAATATAGAAACAAAATATTTATCGATGAACAGTCTTTTCTACCCTACTATTGTTCGGTGGTAATGTGTTTGGAAATTGATAAAATTTTTAGGCAAAATATTGAGAAGTACAGATATTCAATTACATATAAATACCAAATATTATTGCTAGCATCTGAAAAAATTACAGGAAGAGTTGTGCCAGACATTAATAGTAAAGGTATTGATGATTATTGTAAATTGCTGCTGGCGGTGGCTACAAAAATAGAAGATTTCAGAAATGTAGTAGATGATTGTATTTCAGATTTTAATGCAATATGCAATGAATGGATTTCTATTAAAGGTGAACGTTATAGAAGTGCTATTAAGGACAATCAAGAATTCACTAAATTTATGATGGGTGTAAGCAGAGGTGGGAAGCCTGAAAATAATATTAACTTAAATAACACGCAAGAGAATTTGAGAGGGAAGGTAATAACTGTAAAGAAAGATAGAAATGATTTTAATTATGGATTTATTAGTAAACACCCTGATGACGTCTTTTTTCATGAAGATGACAATCCTAAAATACGATTTAATGACCTTGTTGGTAAAGATGTTGTATATAAGTTGATTGATAGCTCAAAATTTGGAACCTCAAGAGGCAAGGTCCTTTATGTAGTTTCAAATGATTAAATGACTTAAACTTCGCAGATTAATTTCAAACTATGATCTTTGAAAATTCAATAGTTTTTGACAATAAAAAAGCATGAAGCCTCACAGTTTTGGTATAATTGAATCACCACAAAACAAATCAACCAAATGAAGGTTCATGCTATGAAAAGTATAACACAAAATTACGTCGGTGATAGAATGTGAATTCATCCATAATAAATTTCTTCGAGAGCTATAAAGTAGCAGCTGTTTTGAAAAGATCAAATGTAGGCAAACAGAAGGGTGTACCTGCTGTAGCACTGTTCCAGTATATTTTTAAGCTGATTTTCCTGTCAGCATGTAAATGAGCATGCTGACAGGAAAATATTCTCTGAGGGCTTTGCAAAGGATACTATCTACAGATTCCCAAACTCTATCTCTATCAATTGTATCAGGTTTACTTCTCTGCCTGACAAATAACCCCAACAAAATATCCTCCTCCCACCCCCTTGACTTCACCCTCCATTAGTGATAAACTAATTCAAATGCCAATATCTTTAATCTAGTACGAGAGACTAGGAAGGTAATGTGTTTGGATACAGTAGCATAGTATGCAAATAAACATGTGTTAAGTGTGGATACTTAGCCCTTCTTGTCTCGGACAGGAAGGGCTTTTATAATGCAAAAATTAATTTCACAGCACCTTTAATTAAGTCCAGCGAGACTGAAAAGGAGAGGATATTATGTCAAGCGTAAGACATCTCATTGAACCGACAGATTTAACGCAACAGGAAATAGAAGAAATCCTTCAACTGGCAGAAAAAATTATCGAAAAGCCGGAGGCCTATGCAAATGCCTGCAATGGCAAGCTCCTGGCAACACTTTTCTTTGAACCCTCCACTAGAACCCGCTTCAGCTTTGAGGCTGCAATGCTAAGGCTAGGGGGCAGAATCATTGGCTTCTCAGAGCCAAACTCCTCATCGGTGGCGAAGGGGGAGAGCGTAAAGGACACCATCAGAACCATAGCCTGCTATTCAGATATTGCCGTCATCCGTCACCCTAAGGAGGGTGTACCGAGGCTAGCTTCCAAGTACTCCGATATCCCGGTAATCAACGCCGGAGATGGCGGTCATCAGCACCCAACCCAAACCTTAACAGATTTATTGACCATGCGGGTCCTAAAAAAGGGACTAGAGCATCCAACGGTGGGCTTCTGCGGAGACCTGAAATTCGGAAGAACCGTACATTCCTTTGTAAAGACCCTAGCCAAGCAGGGAGAAGCAAAATACATCTTCATCTCACCGCCGGAGCTTAAAATTCCTGAATACATCAAGGAGGAGCTGCCGGAGGGCTCTTATGTAGAAATCAGCAGCCTGGATCAAGCCATGGAGGAGCTGGATGTACTGTACATGACCAGAATTCAGAGGGAAAGATTTTTAGACGAAGGGGAGTACATGCGGCTGAAGGACTGCTATATACTAAATAACGAAAAGCTGGAGCATGCCAAGGAGGACATGATCATCATGCATCCGCTGCCAAGGGTAAACGAAATCGCCGACGAGGTAGATAAGGACCCAAGAGCTGTGTACTTTCAGCAGGCCAAATTCGGCATGTATGTCAGGATGGCTTTAATCATTAAGCTTTTGGAAATGGAGGGTAAATAAATGATTCGAATAGATACCATTAAAAAAGGCATAGTAATCGACCACATCAAGGTGGGGCATGGCTATAAAATATTTAATCATTTAGGACTGGATAAATCCGACTATACGGTGGCTTTACTGAAAAACATCCCTTCAAATAAGCTGGGCAGCAAGGATTTGATTAAGATAGAGAATGATATCCATCTGGATTTAACGGTGCTGGGGCTAATAGACCCGGGAGTTACCGTAAACATTATAGAAAACGGAATTAAAAAGGAAAAGATAAAGCTGACATTACCTGAACGGGTAAAGGGAACTCTAAAATGCAAAAACCCAAGATGTGTGACAACACTGGAAAATATAGATGATGTAGAATTTACACTGGTTAATAGAGAGAAAAAGGAATATCGCTGCGAGTATTGCGACGCCAGAACCTCAATGTAGATAGGAGAAAGCCCATGAAGCTACTAATAAAAAATGTAAAAATGGTAGATGCCTTTAGCAGTAAAGACGGCGGCCTGCTTATAGAAAACGGAAGGATAAGCAGAATCATAGAAACCCACAAGTCGGAGGGGCAGGAGGCTATGCAACAGCTGGCAACCACTGACGACATCGAAGTGATAGACGGCAAAGGCTTAACCCTGATGCCAGCCTTTATAGACCTTCACTGCCATTTAAGATATCCTGGCTTTGAATACAAGGAGGATTTAGAGAGCGGTCAGCGGGCGGCCCTAAAGGGGGGCTATACCACACTGGCGGCAATGGCAAATACCAAGCCTGTCTGCGATAGTCCGGAGCTTTTAAACAGCATACTGACCAGAAGCAGAGGACTGAATCTCTGCGACCTGCATCAGGTGGGGGCAATCACGAAGGGCTTAGAGGGGAAGGCGCTGGCGGACTTTAAAGGGATGCTGCCCTACACCAGACTCTTCTCCGACGATGGCAATACGATTTTCGATGAAGCAATAATGAAGGCAGCAATAGAAGCGGCAAAGGTAATGGACTTTAAAATACTGGTTCATGCCCAGCCGGAGACGGAGATCATAGCAAGAGATATCAAGCTGGTGGAGGAGCTGAAGGGAAGCCTTCATTTCTGCCACATCAGCAAGGAGGCTAGTCTTGACTTAATAAAGGCGGCCAAGGCAAAAGGCCTAAATATCAGCTGTGAGGTAACCCCTCATCACCTCTTTGCCTATGGCTTGGACTATAAGGTGAATCCCTCCTTCAGAGGCGAGGGAGATGTCAAGGCGCTGCTAAAGGGGCTTGAGGAGGGCCATATTGACATGGTGGCAACGGACCATGCTCCCCACAGCCATGAGGACAAGGAGAAGGGGTCACCGGGGATATCCTCAATAGAGGTGGCCTTTTCAATGGTAAACACGGTGTTTCAAGAAAATGGACTCAATACCAATACTTTAAGCCGTGTAATGTCTTATGCTCCTGCTAAATTCCTGGGGCTAAACAGTGGACTGATAAAGGAAGGGCTGGAGGCAAATCTCCTGCTGGTGAATCTAGACGAGGCCTACAAAATCAGCACTGAGGATTTTATCTCCAAGGGAAAAAATAATCCCTTTGATGGCGCAGCGGTAAAGGGTAGAGTAAAAATGACGATTAAACGAGGTCAGATGATGTTTCAGCATATAAACCAATAATCAGGAGGGCAAGCCCATGATAATAGATGCTTTATATAATAAGGTTCAGGAAAGAGGTCCCATATGCCTGGGGCTGGATACCAGATTAGATTATCTTCCGCAATATTTACTGGACTCAGAGCTTACGGTGGAGGAAAAGCTGTACCAATTCAACAAGAGGATAATAGATGAAACCCTTGACCTAGTTGCCTGCTACAAGCTGCAAATTGCCTGCTATGAGGCGCTGGGACTGGAGGGCTTAAGGGCCTACAGCAGAACCCTAAGCTATATCCGAGGGGCCGGAGCGCTGGTGATTGCCGATATCAAGCGGGGAGATATTTCCTCAACAGCGGAAATGTACGCCAAGGGCCACTTTGAGGGGGATTTTGAGGCGGATTTTATAACAGTAAACCCCTACATGGGACTGGATGCCATCAGCCCCTACTTCAAATACTTGAAAACAGGGAAAAAGGGGATATTTGTACTGATTAAGACCTCCAATGAAAGCTCTAAGGATTTTCAAGAGCTGGTGGCGGAGGGGCTGCCGGTATATCAGCATGCAGCTGCAAAAGTAAAGGACTGGGGCAGCGAATTCATCGGTGAAAGCGGCTTTAGTCTGGTGGGCGGGGTGGTCGGTCTTACCTACCCACAGGAGTTTAAGGCAATTGAAAAAGTAGCCCCCAGCACCTTCTTCCTGATACCGGGCTATGGCGCTCAGGGAGGTACAGGGGAGGCTGTAGCGGAGCTTTTCAAGGAAAAGACCTGTGGTGTGATAAACTCCTCAAGAGAGATAATAACCGCCCATAAGGGGAAAACTGAAGGGGAGGACTTCGCTAAATATGCCCGTGAAAGGGTGCTTCATATGAAGGAGGATATTGGACAATGGCTAAAATAATATCCAACAGAGAAATTGCACCCGACACCTATTTGATGGCGGTGCAGGGCAAGTACAGTGGTAAAATGGGACAATTCTACATGCTGCGCTCATGGCGCTTCTACCCCTTGCTTTCAAGACCCATAAGCATACATGATATCAATGATGACAGCATCAGCTTCTTATATCGGGTGGCTGGTGAGGGGACAGTTCTGCTAAGCCAATTGAAAACGGGAGATGAGCTGCATCTTGAAGGGCCCTTTGGCAATGGCTTTCCAGAGCTAAAGGGGAAGGTAGCAATCGTTGGGGGAGGAATCGGTGCAGCCCCCTTATATTATGCCGCAAAGGCGCTGGGCAGCAGTAGTGAGGTGGAAAATCTGGATATATATCTTGGCTTCAGAGAGGAGCCTTTGAGACTGGAGGCCTTTGAGGCCTTGGCCAATAAGGTGAGGGTACAGCTGGGGGGCAACGTAACGGAGCTGGTGAACCCCAACAGCTATGACTATATCATCACCTGCGGACCGGAGGCCATGATGGAAGCCCTCTATAAGAAATCTGTAGGAAGCTCTGCAAAGGTATATGTATCGATAGAAAGGCATATGGCCTGCGGCATCGGCGCCTGTCTGGTCTGTACCTGTGAAACAAAGAGCGGTAATAAAAAGGTATGTAAGGATGGTCCGGTATTCTTAGGAGAGGAGGTATATCATGGCTAATTTAAAGGTACAGTTCGGCAGCATAACCATGAAAAACCCTCTGGTGATGGCCTCGGGAACCTTCGGCTTCGGCAAGGAATATGGACAGCTATATGATATAGAAAGGCTTGGGGGGATTGCCACAAAGGGCTTAACCCTTGAGAAGAGAAGCGGTAATACGGGCATGCGGATTTGGGAGACGCCTTCTGGCATACTAAACAGCGTGGGCTTGGAAAATCCCGGTGTTGAAGCCTTTATAAAGGAGGAGCTGCCCTATCTTAATAATTTGAATGTGGTTAAGCTGGTGAATATCGGTGGCAAAACCCTACAGGATTATGTGGATGCCATAGCCATGGTATCTAAGGAAAAAGCCGATATGATAGAGCTGAATATATCCTGCCCCAATGTGAAGGAGGGGGGGATGGCCTTTGGCATAACCGCCGACAGCACCAGAAGAATCGTCAGGGCCGCAAGAAATGCCACTCAGCTACCGTTGGTGGTTAAGCTGTCACCTAATGCAGAGGACATTGTTAAGGCCGCAGTGGTGTGTCAGGAGGAGGGGGCCGACGGCATTACCCTGATTAACACCGTCAAGGCCATGGCGATAGATATAGATAAGAGGAAAAGTATCTTTGACAACATGTATGCAGGACTGTCGGGTCCAGCCATTAAGCCCATCGCTTTAAGAATGGTACACGAGGTTTGTAAAAATGTCAGTATTCCAGTTATGGGGGTTGGGGGAATCACCACCTGGAAGGATGTCGTTGAGTTTATCATGGTGGGGGCCACCTGCGTGCAAATCGGAACGGCTAATTTTATAAAGTCTACAATACCGCTGGATATTCTGGAGGGACTGGAGGCCTATATGGTACAGGAGGGAATTAATTCCCTAGAGGAAATTAGAGGAATCATATAAAAGGGAGATGAAGCCATGAGTACTGAAAAAATTCTGGAAATCCTAAAAAAATCTGAAGCTTTGCTGGAGGGTCACTTTCTGCTATCCTCAGGCAAGCACAGCAACCGTTATGTACAATGTGCCAAGGTGCTGAAGAACCCGGCCTATGCAGCCGAGGTGCTGGAGCCGGTGGTGGCACAGGTGAAGGATTTAGCTATAGATATCATCGTAGGTCCTGCAATGGGGGGAATTGTGGTGGCTTATGAAATGGGAAGACAGCTGGGGCTTGAGGCATTATTCACAGAGCGTAAGGATGGGGAAATGCAGCTGAGAAGAGGCTTCGAGATTAAGACCGGTGCTAGAATCCTGATCACTGAGGATGTTGTCACCACCGGAAAGTCCACCCTTGAGGTTAAGGCACTTTTAGAGGAGCTGGGGGGAACCGTCATCGGTGTGGCCGCCATGGTGGACAGAAGGGCTGAGGGTGTAGAGCTGGGCATTCCGGTATATAGCACGATAAAGCTGGAAATTGAAAGCTATGAAGCCAACAGCTGTCCACTGTGTGAAAAGGGATTAAGGATTGAAAAGCCCGGAAGCCGTGAGGAGAAGATAAAGAAGTAAAAGCCTCACTTCTAATAAGGTTTCAGGCTGTAGACAAACCCTAAGATTTTTAAAACTACGTAAAACCGCTCCAGTCAAAAAGCCTTGCTACTCAGCAGGCTTTTTTCTTTGTCTTTAAACAATGCAAAAATATGATAAAATAGAGATATTATATTACGGAATGGGGCAATGCTTATGGAAAGGCAGTTAAAAATCGGCGGTAAGTACAGGCATTTTAAGGGGAAGGAGTACCGGGTGCTGTACCTTGCCCGTCATTCGGAGACGGAGGAGGCACTGGTGGTGTACCAGCAGCTATATGGTGAATATGCCGTATGGGTACGTCCCCTGCCAATGTTTCTGGGCACCACCCTATTGGAAAATGGCCCAGTAAATCGCTTTGAGGAGATAATTGACTAAGGAATTGGGGAATAATGCATGAGTAAACAGAGGGAGATCAGTCTATCGATCAAAAACCTAGTAGAGTTTGTGCTGCTGTCGGGGGACCTTAGCTCTGAATTTATGGGGAAATCTAGAGGATTAGAGGGTACCAAGGCCCATCAGAAGCTTCAACGCTCCTATGGCAAGGGCTATACCCCGGAGGTTTCCATGCGGCATGAGGTGGTCTACAATGGCATTAGCTTTGTCATCCGTGGTAGAGCCGATGGGATTTTTACCGAGGAGGACACAATAATCATAGATGAAATAAAGTCAACCACCCGTGACCTGTCACAGCTGGAGGAGCAGGAAAATGCCCTCCACTGGGGACAGGTTATGTGCTATGGCTATTTTTATTGTCTGGAAAACAGCCTTCAGGAAATCCTCCTGCAGCTGACCTATTATAATATCAACACTGAAGAAATTAAAAAAATCAGGAAAAGCTTAAATTTTCAAGAGCTTGAGGGCTTCTTTATGGGACTGATTGCTGACTACCATTATTGGGCGGAGATAACTAAAGACTGGCTGGTGGAGCGACAGGAGAGCATAAAGGCGCTGGGCTTTCCCTTTGAGGCCTACAGAAAGGGTCAGCGGGAATTTGCTGTTACTGTCTATAAGGCAATAAAGGAGGAAAAAAGGCTTTTTGCACAGGCGCCAACGGGAACCGGCAAGACCATGTCTACGATATTTCCCTCTGTAAAGGCCATGGGAGAGGGGCTGGTAGATAAAATCTTTTATCTGACGGCAAAAACCATAACCCGGCAGGCGGCGGAGGAGGCATTGGAAAAGCTTAGGGGTAAGGGCCTAAGGCTAAAGTCAGTAACCTTAACGGCTAAGGACAAGATATGCTTTGAAAAGGAGGCAGCCTGTACCCCTGAGGAATGTCAGTATGCAAAGGGCTATTTTGACAGGCTGAGGCCTGCGATATCGGATATTTTTACTAATGAGTCCGCCATAAGCCGTGAGAAGATCGAGGCATATGCTCAAAGGCATCAGCTATGTCCCTTTGAATTTTCTTTAGAGCTGACCCTATGGGCCGACTGTATCATTGGTGATTACAATTACGTTTTCGATCCAAAGGTGTATTTAAAAAGGTTCTTCGTAGATATTCAGGATAAATACACATTTTTAGTTGATGAAGCCCATAATCTGGTGGATAGGTCCAGGGAAATGTTTTCGGCGGAGCTTTTAAAGTCTCCCTACCTGCTGGCAAAGCGCAGCTTGAAAAACAGCTATCCGGGAGTAAAAAAGGTGCTAACCAAGATAAACACTGAGCTTTTACAGCTTAAAAAGCAAACCACCGATGGCGTGCTGCTGCAGCAGGACCCGCCACATAAGCTTCTGAATCATTTAAGGCGGCTGGTGGAGCTATTAGAGCCCTGGTTGATGGAAAATAAGCAGGACAAGCACTACGAGGAGGCCCTGGAGCTGTATTTTAACGCATTGTCCTTTATAAAGATATCGGAGGGCTATGATGAAGGGTATATTACCTATGTTAATACCGAGAATAAGGATGTGAAGGTTAAGCTGCTGTGCCTTGACCCCTCCAGGCTTTTGAGCGAGGCCTTGGGAAGGGCCACTGCCGGTGTGCTGTTTTCTGCAACCCTTACACCGCTGGATTATTTTCAGGAGATACTAGGGGGCAGAGAGGAGGACGGCTGTTTGAGGCTGATCTCTCCCTATTCAAAGGACAATCTATGCCTGCTGGTGGCTAATGGTGTCTCTACAAAATATAACAAACGACAGGCTTACTACAGCATTGTAGCCGACTATATCTACGAATTTATACAGGGCAAACAGGGGAATTATCTGGTATTTTTTCCTTCCCATCAATATTTAAGGGTTCTGTTGGAAATAATGGAGGAAAGATATCCACATGTAGAGATATTGGTGCAAGAATCACAAATGACGGAGGAGGAGCGAGAAAGATATTTAGATTCCTTTACTAGTGAGGACGGGAATACCGTGGGCTTTGCTGTAATGGGAGGTATTTTTTCTGAGGGTATAGATTTAGTGGGGGATCGACTGCTGGGGGCCATAATCATTGGCGTTGGCCTGCCTCAAATTAATTTTGAAACGGACATTATAAAGACCTATTTTGACAATAAAAGTCAGCAGGGCTATGCTTATGCCTATCAATTCCCCGGGATGAACAAGGTGCTGCAGGCGGCCGGCAGGGTAATACGTACAGAAAAGGACCGAGGTGCGGTACTGCTGATTGATGAACGCTTTACAACGGCTCAGTATTTAAGGCTTTTTCCTAAGGAGTGGAGCCACTATAAAAGGATAAATAGCATAGCAGGATTGAGGCAGCAGCTGCTAAGCTTTTGGCGTAAATAGATCTAGGGCTTTATATATCCTCTAACCATTGGAATTAATATAATTTTAATAGTTTGTTTATTAGCGATTTATACAAATGGGATAGAATTATACATAGAGTACGAAGAACTTATAAGGAGGAGCAAGCTTGAAGAAACGGTATATTATTGTAGCTATTGCTTTATTGGTTTTGGCAGGTGGCGCATACAGAAGAATAAATAATAGAGGCCCTGCCCTCACCAGTGTTAAATTAGGTGAGGTGGCTATGGGGGATATCAGTGCTTATTTATCCACCACCGCAACGGTTAAATCAAAGGACAGCATGGATTATTACGGATTACAGTCGGTTATAAAAAAGGTCCATGTGACTGTCGGCAGCGAAGTTAAAAAGGGAGACCTGCTGATATCCTACGAGGGGCAGGATCTGGCTACAGCTGTAAAGCAGGCTGAGCTTCAGTACGATAACTCATTACTTCAGTTGGATGAGCTGATAAAGCAAGGTCAGGAGATTCAGGAGCGGATAGATGAATTGGATATGCAGATTGACATTCTGAGGGCCAGCGGAGCCGATGTATCCTCCCTTAAGCAGCAGAGGAATGCCCTAAGTCCTGTATCAAACGAACGTTTAAAGCAGGCTGAAAACTCAGTTAGTTTGGCAAAGATCAGTCTGGATTCAGCCAGGCAAAAGCTTTCGGAGGCAAAGGATGTCATTATAGCAGAAAATGACGGGGTTGTAACGGCTGTTAGTGCTGTGGAGGGCTCTGTAGGCAGCAGCATGCAGCCGGCGGTTACGGTACAAAACATTAAGGAACTAAAGGTCGTAGCATCGGTGGGAAGGTACGATGCCGCCGATATTACTCTGGGGCAAAAGGTTGATATACGAGGAGACAAGGGCGTATATGAAGGGGTAGTTTCCTTCATTGACCCCGTAGCCAGGAGAAGCACCGGAGCCTCAGGGACAGAGACTATTCTGGGAATAGAAATTGATGTATTGGAGGAAGCACCGGAGCTAAAGGTTGAATTTGATGTGGACATAGATATACGCCTTGGAGAGGCTGCTGGTGTTTTGAAGCTTCCGGCAGAGGCTTTGAGGGCCGATAAGAGCGGCAGCTATTATGTTTACGTGGTTGAAAATAATCGGGCAATTGAACGGCAGGTAAGCATCGGGCTGCAATCGGATATGGAGGTTGAGGCACTTGAAGGTCTAAAGCTGGGGGATAAGGTGATTTTAAACCCAAGCAGCGCCATTAAGGAAGGATCTCTGGTAAGTGAGGAACAGGAGGCGACTAGATAATGCTTGAGGTCAAGAAGGTGCTTAAAAAATACCAGATGGGCAATGTTGAAGTGACGGCACTCAATAGTATAAGCTTTAAGGTAAATGCAGGAGAGTTTGCCGCCATAATGGGCCCCTCCGGCTCGGGAAAATCCACTCTTATGAATATCTTAGGCTGTCTGGACAGAATGACGGAGGGCAGCTATTTTTTAAATGATAGAGATGTGGCGAATCTGTCGGATACGGAGCTGGCTCATATAAGAAATAAGGAAATAGGCTTTGTTTTTCAGGCCTTTAACCTACTGCCACGAATGAACCTCTTAGAAAATGTTGCACTGCCGCTGGTCTATGCAGGAGTTTCGCCTAAGGTTAGGCGGGAAAAGGCACTGGAGGCACTGGAAAAGGTAGGACTGAAGGATAGAGTAAAGCACAAGCCAAATGAAATATCCGGCGGTCAAAAACAAAGAGTGGCCATAGCGAGAGCCATAGTAAATTCCCCAACCTTTATATTAGCGGATGAACCGACGGGAAATCTGGACTCAAAATCCTCCAACGATATCATGGGGATTTTTCAGGGCTTAAATGATGAGGGTGCCACGGTGCTGATTGTAACCCACGAGCCTGATATCGCTCAGCATGCAAAGCGAATTGTACGATTTAAGGACGGGAATATCGTCTCAGACACTCCGGTAGAGGATAGGATAATAATATAAGGAGAGAAGCTGATGAATTTATTGGAAAGCTTTAAGATAGCCATAGATAGCATAAGGGCAAATAAATTGCGCTCCTTCCTTACCATGCTGGGGATAATCATAGGTATTAGCTCTGTTATCACAATAGTTTCCTTGGGTCAGGGGGGGCAAAGGGCCATAACCAGTGAGTTTGAAAAGCTGGGGGCGGCATCCATAACGATTACTGTGAATACTGCAAAGGCTCAGTCGACGGATTATATCACACTGGAGGATGTTAGGCAAATAAAGGAAAAGGTTGAAGCTGTCAATTATGCTTCCCCGGTTAGCCAGAGAAGGGGAGTGGCAATAACTGATAAGGAAACCAGCACTGCATTAATAAAGGGGGGCAATAGCGACCTCTTCTATATAGATAATGTAGAGATGCTCTATGGCAGATTTTTTAATGAAAGAGAGCTTTTGGAGGGCAGAGCCGTAGCTGTTATAGACAGCAATGCAGCAGAAAATCTCTTTGGCTTTGAGGATGTTGTGGGCTTGAGCCTGAAGCTGGGGCCGGAGACAACGGCTAAAAAGGTGACTATCATCGGCGTCTACAAAGGGATTACCACACCCTTTGCCCAGGCAAGAAATAATATGCCGGTCTTTGTATCAGTGCCAATTACGCTGCTGGATAACCTGTTTTCTGGCATAAGCCTTGATTCAATAGCCATTATGGCAAACTCTCAGGAGGAGACTGAGGCCGCTGCAAACTCAGCCATTAATATACTGGAGGCAAGGCATAATAATCGTGGCAAGGAAATATATACACCTGAAAGTGTTTTTAGTCAGCTGGAGCAAATCAATACGGTATTGGGCATTTTCACTGCCTTTATAGGGGCTGTGGCCGCAATATCCCTGCTGGTTGGCGGCATCGGAGTGATGAATATCATGCTGGTGTCGGTTACAGAAAGAACGAGGGAAATAGGAATAAGAAAATCCCTGGGGGCCACCACAAATGTAATTTTAGTGCAATTTCTTATGGAGTCTATTATAATATCTGTTATAGGCGGTTTACTGGGAATGACCTTTGGCATTGCAGGAGGCGTGATTCTTGGCAGAATAGCTGGTATAACACCTTCTGTGTCAATCGCAGCCGTACTAGGGGCTATCCTCTTTTCGTTTGCTGTGGGCTTATTTTTCGGAATATATCCTGCAAGACAGGCTGCAAGGCTTAATCCAATAGACGCCCTACGCTATGAATAACTCTAAAAGGCAGGTATTAATATGTCTATAAAAAAACGTTTAGTTAAATCCTATATTGCTGTGCTTATATTGCCTATTTTGCTTTCGGGGTTATCCACCTGGTTGATGGGGATGTACTATATCGGCGATATGTCAGGTGTTGAGGAGATAAGCTTCCGAGCCCATCCCATCAAGGAGGCTAGGGACAAGAGAGCAGCAATATTTGCCGACATAAGATCACAGCTTTTGAAAAATCAATATAATGTAAATGCAGCTCCCTTAGAGGAGCAGGAGGATAGGCTCAGGAGCATACATTCAACTGTTATCGTCAGAAGGGATAATGAAATAGCCTTTATGGGAGGAGAAAGTAAAAATGTAGAGCTTATAGCTGAGCTTCCTCCCTTTGGTAGGGCAATCATCGATGAAAACGAAATCTTACGATTTTCCGGAGGCAATTATTGGGTTAAACAGCATGACTTTTACTATGAGGATGGTTTAGAGGGTAGCTTGTTTTTAGTAACAAATGTAAATACGATAGTTAAGGCAATGAAGGGCTATAATTTAACGATATTTATTTCTGTCATATTGATTTTAATAGCTACAAACGGTCTTCTTTCCTATATCATGTCCCGCAGCATCACAAGACCGATAGACAAGCTAAAGAGCTATGCCAACTCAATAAAGGAAGGCAATCTGGATTTTACAATAGAAATAGATGCAATGGATGAAATTGGCGAACTGAGTATGGCCTTCGAGGAAATGCGGTATAGATTGAAGCAATCTCTTGAAATGCAGCTGCAGTATGAAAATGACAGGAAGGAATTGATTTCCAGTATATCCCATGACCTAAAGACACCGATAACGGCCATTAAGGGCTATATAGAGGGGATGATGGATGGGGTTGCAGATTCGCCGGAAAAAAATAAAAAGTATATGCAGACCATTTATTCTAAGGCCACTGATATCGATAGAATGATCGATGAGCTGTTCCTCTTCTCCAAGCTGGACCTTAGGAAGCTGACCTTTCATTTTAAACAGGTGGATATTATCAAGTACCTAATGGACTGTGTAGAGGAGCTTCAATTTGATCTGGAGAAGAAGGCTGTTGAGCTAGACCTTATTTTAGATGAGGAATCCATTATTATAATGGCGGACCCTGAAAAGCTAAAGCGGGTAATCGTCAATATTATAGATAATGGGGTTAAGAACATGGATAAGGGAAATCCCAAAATACAAATCAGGGTAATTGATGACGGTGAAGAGGTAAAGATAGCCTTTCAGGATAATGGAAAGGGCATTGAGGAGAGGGCGTTACCCTATATATTTGAAACCTTCTACAGAGCTGATGCATCGAGAAATGTTGCCTATGGTGGCAGCGGACTGGGTCTTGCCATAGCAAAGAGGATAATAGTGGAGCATGGCGGAAAAATTTGGGCTGAGAGCAAGGAAGGTCAATATACTAAGATATTCATTACCTTAAAAAAATATAAGCGAGGTGATTCAATTGAAAAGAATTTTAATAATAGAGGATGATTTAAGTATAGCCGAGTTGGAAAGGGATTATCTTGAAATTAATGGCTTTGATGTGGATATAGAGGTGGATGGAGAAAAGGGCTTGCAGAAGGCGCTGTCCACTCCCTATGACATGATTTTACTGGATTTAATGCTGCCCAAGATAGAGGGCTTTGAAATATGCAAGCTTATAAGAAATGAAAAAAATATACCTATATTGATGATCTCTGCTAAAAAAGAGGATATTGATAAAATAAGGGGGCTTGGACTGGGAGCCGACGACTATATCACCAAGCCCTTTAGTCCGGGAGAGCTGGTGGCCAGAGTCAAGTCCCACATGACAAGATATCAAAGACTTGTCGGAGAGGCCATTGATAAAAAGGAAGTTATAGAAATCAGAGGCCTGTACATCGACAAGCTTTCCAGAAGGGTATTCATCAACAATGAGGAGGTTTTTTTAACCACCAAGGAATATGACGTGCTGACCTTCCTGGCTTCAAACCCTAATCGGGTTTATACAAAGGAGGAGCTTTTCGAAAGGCTATGGGGGATGGAGTCCTTTGGAGATATAGCTACAGTAACCGTCCATATAAGAAAGATACGGGAAAAGGTGGAGCTGGATACCTCAAACCCACAATATATAGAAACTATATGGGGCGTTGGCTATAGATTTAAGGTTTAAGATTGATGAAATAAAAGGCAGTTAAACCGATGGGGTTTAACTGCCTTTTTCTATAGGATTCTATATCCGTTTAGCTCATAATACTTTGTTACTGCCTGGTCCCTTCTGTTAAGGGCCTCTTGAAGCCTCTGCTCCTTGTTGTATACTGCAGCAGGGCATTTAGTCTGATTGAGCTCAACTCTCTTGATATTGATATTAATATTAAAGTGACTAACTCTTAATGTTAAATTAACTAACGACATTATTTATCTACCTCCATTATTGTCAAACCTTCATAAGAAACAAACCTCATTTAATTCCTTTGACCTTCGAATAATTAACATCTAACAAACCCCCTTTATCGTATTTATAAACCTAATAGCTAAAATTTGAAGCCTGGCATCCCGACAAACTTAAATTAAGCTCAGTAATGATTTTATAAAAAAATCTTGCTTCTTGCTGTTCCTAATTTTTGAAGTTGTCAAGGGGACTAATAGCGGCAACCCGCCAAATAAAACTCTGCTGTATTTCTTTCTTTGGCATTATCTGCCTTCATCAATCGAGCTTCATTTTTAGCTATAGATGATAAGGTTTGCTTGCTAGACGCCTCCGCCTTATTTATATTAATGTTAATCTTAAAGGTGCTTATTTTTAATCCAAAATTTAATTCTGACATGTATATCAACTCCTTAATTGTTTAATACCTTACTTTAACCTCATTCATAAATAAATACATTATTTAACCTCCTTTGTCGTAATAAAGGACCGCCTTAGGTGTAAATCACCTTCATAATTTTTTCCTCCTTTCGATGTATTTAAACTTGTATTTAAAGATATTGCATAATAAAGATGATTAGTATGTATATACAAAGTCAAAAGTTTCCTGCTTAGTGCCCCACGGGCTAATTTATTGAATTTTTAAATGTTATTAGCCCTAGTATACTGACCTGCTGATATTTAGGCGAATGACTTGTTCAAATTTCCATCTGCTGCGTTGTCGTCAATCACCATAGCTACTACTATGCCTCAATCCTCCGCCTTGCAGCGTGAAAATTAATCCTGCGTCATTTATCCAAATATCAACAGGTCAGCACACTAGGCAATGCGCGATAAACTTTTAGCTTTGTATAAACTAAAATATATATACTTGATGGTAATATGCAATTTCCTCGTTGATTTTTTGCATTAAAAAAGCCATAGCTTTATACTATGGCTTAAGGGCATAAAAATAGTGCATACCTTCCAAGCCCCCCAATGGGGCAGAAGGACATAAAAAAGCCATAGAATGCATATGCACATACTATGGCCCTAAATTTTAGCTTTTTAAAAATAAACTAAAGGCGAGACATATGTCGTGCATAATAATTATTTAATTTAACTGCTGAAATTGCTTTTCCTACTGCGTTGCCTGCGAATATCATTTGCACGACCTCCTTTACATTTATTTACTTTACTATTATATCCTGTGTTGGTAAATAATGCAACTAAAAATTCAAATGTAATATATTTGTAATATTCAAAGGCTGTTGGGGCATTGGTTAAATGAAGAGCTGCATATTTGAGGAAAGGGCATCTGAAAGATATTCCTTTGCTTCCATTATTTTAACCTCCGGTATAAACTCCTCCTGCTTAAAGCCCATAACATCAACGGAAAGCTTGCAGGCGCAGAATTTAACTCCCTTCTTTTGGGCACCCTTTAAAAAGGCTATTAAAGGTGGAGCATCATCCTCCTCCATCATCTCCAGCAGCATTTCCTTGCCGATGCCAGCAAAATTCATTTTAGACAGAGGCAGCTCATTTGGTCCCTTCGGTGTCATCATGCCAAACATTTTTTCGTACATGCTCTTGTCCTCGGTGGTGAATTTTTCGGGGTCGCGAACTAAAAATAGGCCCCAAAAGGCAAAAAAAATGCTAACATCAACCTCCAGCTCTCTGGCACTGTTGGCAAGTATTAGGGCTGCCAGCGCTTTGTCATATTCACCGCTAAATAATAACAGATTCAGCTTTTTCTTTTCCAAATCAGTATTCCTCCCCTAGTTTAGAATACTAATATTTTGCCCTCTAGGTCGATTATTATCCTAGCCTTATGGCAGTTGATACTAGGTAAAGTCCTAAGGTAAAAATTTATATCTAAGCGAGGGAGGGATTAATACCCCAAATATCACGACTATGGCAACGTAGCTATATAAAAGCTTAACCAGTAATTACTGATGAATTTAATAGCGATAAGGAACTTAGAAAAGCTCCGGCATGTTTGAATATTTCTCTAGATAATATTTTTTATTTAGAATAATTTTGTTCAATTGAAAAACAAGGGCATCAATTTCTGAAATTGTATTGTATAGACCAAGGCTTATTCTAACCATTCCGGGTCGCTCTGCCTTGGGCTGATTAATTCTTTCCTCCAGCTCCTGCTGAGATATTCCCAACAGCCTTTGAATATAGGGCTGGGCGCAGAAGCATCCGTTTCTTACAGCAATTCCCCCTTCATAAGAGAGGATTTTAGCCACCATATGATGAGAAAGGCCACTGACATTAAAGGGCACTATCGCCACCCTATCTTCTTTGTAGTCGTTGGAGCAATAAACTTCAATATCCCTCAATTGGCATAGTCGGTAGATTGTGTAATCTGCAAGAGCCTTTTCATATTCCTCTAGGGTCCTCATCCCCAGGCCATCCAGAGTCTTAATGGCAGCCACCAATGCAACCACACCCATTATATTAGGAGAGCCGGCCTCTTCCTTGTGAGGAAGCTCAGCCCAGGTGACCAGATCCGGTGTGACGATATCTACAGTTCCACCGCCGACGATATCAGGAGCAGCACCCTCCAGCATATCGGACCTGGCAATCAAAACCCCTGTTCCAAAGGGCGCATACATTTTATGTCCCGAAAAAACTAAAAAATCGATGTGCTCAGGCGAGCTGTGGGGCTTCATATCCACAGCCGCATGGGGTACCAGCTGAGCACCATCCACTAAAATCTGCGCACCATGCTGATGTGCCAGTGCCGCCGCCTTATGTATTGGATTTTTATAGCCTGTTACGTTGGAGGCTCCTGTGATGGCCACCAGCTTAACCTTGCCCTTATACTGGAGGAGCTTTCTTTCTAAATCCTCCAGCTGCAGTCTGCCTTTGCTGTCTATGGCAACATAATCGACATCAAAGTGCCTTCGCCAGGGTAAATCGTTGGAGTGATGCTCCATGAAGGTGGATAAAACCACCGACTGCTGAAATTTAGCCTTTAGATGATGGGCCAGCTTATTAATTGCCTCTGTGGTATTTTTGACGAAAATAATACTGTCTTTTTCAGGGCAGCCATTAACAAAGTCGGCAATTATTCTCCGGCTGTCCTCGTAAATGTAGGACACATATTGTGACTTATACCCGGTGCCACGGTGGACAGAGGCATATAAGGAGGAGAAATCATTGATAGCCTTTAATACGGAAAGAAAGGGGGGAGTGGTGGCTGCATTGTCAAGGTTGATTGCTGTTGTTAACTGACCGTTAATTAATGGAATTTTTGTATCAACACCTGTTACCAGACTGCGATAATTGGAATAACAGTTAACCGTCCTCATAAATGTCACCTACCCGTTTTTAATCTTTCAAACTATTTTATTCGCAGGATAGGCTATGGGTGTCAAAAAATATCACCAAAAAGAAAGGACCTGCATACAACAGGTCCAATGGCGCCAAAAAATTTAATCTTATTTAATTGATACTATTATAAATTGATCTTTACCTCATGTTTTTCCTTTAAAGCGCTTACCTTACCATAGTAGGCTTCCTGCTGCTTAATAGACAATAGCTGCTTAGCCAGATTGTCACGTACCTCCTGGTAGGATTTAAGGCCGTCTTCTTTTATGGCAGTAACCTTAATGATATGGTATCCGAAATTTGTTTGAACCGGTCCGCTCATTTCATCAAGGGCTAATTCAAAGGCAGCTTTTTCGAATTCAGGCACCATAGCACCCTTACCAAAGAAGCCCAGCTCGCCACCCTTTTGGCTGGAGGGGCATTTAGAGTATTTCTCAGCTGCCTCAGCAAAGGAAAGACCGGATTTTATTTCTTCAATAATCTCATCTGCCTTAGATAGCTCATCAACCAAAATATGGCTGGCATTAATGGTTTTGGGGCTGAAGAATTTGTCCTTGTTGTCCTCATAGTACTGCTTAACCTCGTCCTCAGATACAGTAGCATCCTTTAATAGGTTATTTATAGCAAATTGCTTAAGAAGGGCATTCTTTGTTCTCTCCACCTCATCCAGATAAATCTGTTGCTGGTCAAGCTTTAACTCCAGGGCATCCAGATAGAAAAGCTCTTGGTTAACCAGCTCCTCGATCAGTTTCTGCTTGCCCTCCTCTGTAGCATATTGCTGAGCCTTCATAGGGTCCAAGGTCATCAACACCATGTCGATATCCTGCTGAGTAATTTTTCTGTCACCTACTGTTGCAATAATGGGATTATTCTTGTTTGTCTCCATAAATACTCTCCTTTACATATAGCAGCGCTATATCATTGCCATATTTTTTATTTTTATTGCATAGGAAAAATTCAAGCAATCTTTCCTATATAATAAAGTAATAGCCCAATTCCCCAAAATCATATCAGAAAAACTAGAAAAAGTCCACCGTTTAGGGAAAGGATATATCTGAGACAATAAATTAATGCCAGAGGGTGCTTATAAATTTTAGTATATGCAGAGTAATAGGTTTATTCTCTAGGGTATGAGACTAATAACACATTTTAAAAGGAAGCATCTAAGCCATTATGCTGTATGCCTTAGCTATGGAATTTCTTCATATCCTAATTTGCATATTCAGCATAAAAAGTTTGAGAAAATTCTGTATACCATGCTAGAATTGCTTGACGATGGAAATATTAATAGATATACTTGTTACATATTTTATTGTATAGGTAACCAACCATAGGGTGCTATACAATAGAAGGCTTTTAAAGCGAGATCCCCTTGATACAAAAGGCGGATACAGCGGGCTTTACATTATATTCAATGGAAAAAATACTTATGCAAGGAGTAGATGGCATGAAATTACCACCGTTAAGAATTGGGGAGCTGGTTGCAAATGTTCCTATAATACAGGGGGCTATGGGGGTTGGCGTATCCCTTTCAAGGCTGGCTTCGGCAGTGGCGAACGAGGGCGCTATAGGCGTTATATCCGGTGTGCAAATCGGCTATAGAGAAGAGGATTTTGAAACCAACAACAGTGAAGCGAACCTTAGAGCGCTAAGAAGTGAGATAAGAAAGGCAAGGGAGCTAAGCCCCAACGGAATTTTAGGCGTTAATCTGCTGGTGGCTATAAACAACTATAAAGAAATGGTTATGGCAGCAGTTGAGGAAAAAATAGATTTGATTATCTCAGGTGCAGGACTTCCTACAGAGCTACCGGCACTGGTTAAGGGCAGTAAAACAAAAATTGCACCTATCGTGTCCTCCGGAAAGGCTGCAGCTTTAATAACTAAGCTTTGGCAGCGAAAGTTTGATTATTTGCCGGATTTAGTAATCGTAGAAGGACCAGAAGCAGGCGGTCACTTAGGCTTTTCAGTGGAGGATCTCAATAAAGAGCCGAAACCAGAGCTGTCAAAAATAGTGACGGAGGTATTAGAGGCATTAAATCCCTTTACAGCAGCAGCCGGCAAAGAAATTCCCGTAGTTGCGGCAGGCGGAATATTCCATGGTGCCGATATAGCAAAATTCTTAAAGCTAAAGGCAGCCGGAGTTCAGATGGCAACACGCTTTGTTGCAACCGAGGAATGCGATGCGGATATCGCCTTTAAGGAGGCCTATGTCAATGCAAAGCAGGAGGATGTTCAGTTAGTTAAAAGTCCAGTGGGTATGCCGGGAAGAGCAATTAGAAATAATCTTCTGGAAAGATTAGAGATGGGTAATGAGAGAATTAAAAAGTGCTACAATTGCCTAAAGCCCTGCGACCCTAAGGTAAGTCCCTACTGTATCTCTAAGGCATTGATAGATTCCGTAAAGGGTGATGTGGAGAATGGATTGGTGTTTTCTGGTACAAATGCATACCTAATAGATAAGATAACTACCGTAAAGGCGCTTATAAAGCAGCTGGTGGAAGAGGCCGAAGAAGTATATATTTAACTCAATGAGACAAGGGGAGCATATCCGATTCCTTTTGTCTCTTTTAGTTTCATATAATATAAATAAATTTTTATGCACTACTTTTATTTTGCATAAAGGATAGAATAACGCAGAAGCTAAAAAAACAATGCAATGATATCAATATTTACTGTTATAAAGCTGGTCTGGAGGATAAAAATATATTGAAATACGGTGATATTTATTATATAATTAAAGATAAAAGCTGCATAAATAAATATTAGAAATAATGCATAAAAATACATTTGTTACTATTATTTAATACAATATTAAGGAGTGAAATCGGGATGTCTATTAAAAAATTTAAGCGGGTGATGGTGGCTAATCGCGGTGAAATAGCCATTCGTATCTTTAGAGCCTGCAAAGAGCTGGGAATACGTACAGTGGCTATTTATTCAAATGAAGATAAAACCTCTTTATTTAGAACCAAGGCAGATGAAGCCTACTTGATAGGGAAGAATAAGGGACCCATCGAGGCCTATTTGGGCATTGATGAAATAATTGATCTAGCGCTTAAAAAGGGTGTGGATGCCATCCATCCTGGCTATGGCTTTCTTGCAGAAAATCCAGAGTTCGCTAGAAAATGTCAGGAGGCAGGCATTGTATTTATCGGGCCATCCCATGAAATGATAGAACAGCTGGGGGATAAAATACAATCCAAAATAGTTGCCAAAAGCGCAAGTGTTCCCGTAATTCCAGGGGTTGAGCAGCCCATTAAAACGGAGAAGGAGGCAAAGGAATTTGCTAAGCTCTGTGGCTATCCTGTCATGATAAAGGCGGCGGCTGGCGGCGGCGGAAGAGGTATGAGGATTGTCCACAGGGAGGCGGATTTGATTGATGCCTTTTACAGTGCTAAAAACGAGGCGAAAAAGGCCTTTGGAATAGAGGATATATTCGTAGAAAAATATCTGGAGAAGCCTAAGCATATAGAGGTTCAGATATTGGGAGATCAGCATGGCAATATGGTGCATCTTTTTGAAAGGGACTGCTCTATTCAAAGAAGGCATCAAAAGCTAATAGAGTTTACCCCGGCGATATCCATATCTGAGGAAAAACGTCAGGCCATTTGCAATGATGCCATAAAGATTGCTCAAGCAGTAAGCTATAGCAATGCCGGTACGGTGGAATTCTTGGTGGATAAGCATGGCAACCATTACTTCATCGAGATGAATCCAAGAATTCAGGTGGAGCATACTGTTACAGAAATGGTGACAGGCTACGATATCGTACAAAGTCAGATATTAATTGCTCAGGGCTATCCTTTAAGCTCCGCAGAAGTTGGTATACCCTCTCAGGAAGCTATTGCCATCAGGGGCTACGCTATTCAATGCCGTGTAACTACAGAGGACCCTGCGAACAATTTTGCCCCTGACACTGGCAAGATAGATGTCTATAGAACCGGCTCAGGCTTTGGCATAAGACTAGATGGCGGAAATGGTTTTACAGGAGCAGTGGTAAGTCCCTACTATGACAGTCTGCTGGTGAAGGTCACATCGTGGTCAAGAACCTTTGAGGATGCCATAAGAAAGTCCATCAGGTCAATTAAGGAGCTGGCTGTTGCAGGTGTCAAAACAAACACAGGCTTCCTGATTAATGTACTGAACCATGAGGATTTTATCAATGGAGAATGTCACACCGGCTTTATAGCAGAAAATCCTGAACTTTTTGATATAGCACCTAAAACCAATAAGGAGCTTAAGGTACTAAGATATCTGGGTGAGAAGGTAGTCAATGAAACCAAGGGTGTAAAGAAGGACTTTGACGTACCGGTGGTGCCAAAGGTGGTTAAGCCTGAAAATCTGAGGGGGACAAAGCAGATATTAGATGAGGAAGGACCCGAGGGACTAATTAAATGGATAAAGGCTCAAAACAAGCTTTTATTAACCGATACTACCATGAGAGACGCCCATCAGTCCTTGATGGCGACTAGGGTGAGAACCAGGGATATGACAAGAATAGCCAAGGCTACCTCTGTAATGGCCCAGGACCTCTTTTCATTAGAAATGTGGGGCGGAGCTACCTTTGATGTGGCCTACAGATTCTTAAAGGAATCTCCATGGACTCGCCTTGAGGAGCTTAGAAAAAAAATACCGAATATATTATTCCAGATGCTCATAAGAGGAGCTAACGGTGTTGGCTATAAAAACTATCCCGACAATGTCATTAGGGAATTCATTAAGGAGTCAGCTGCTTCCGGCATTGACGTCTTTAGAGTATTTGACTCCTTAAATTGGTTGAGGGGTATGGAGGTTGCTATTGACGAGGTTAGAAATGTAAATAAAATAGCTGAGGCATGTATCTGCTATACCGGAGACATATTAGATGAAAGTAAGGACAAATATACTCTGAAATATTATGTTGATATGGCAAAGGAGCTTGAAAAAATGGGAGCGCATATTCTGGCAATAAAGGATATGTCGGCCTTGCTTAAGCCCTACGCTGCAGATAAATTAATTAGAGCGCTGAAGGATGAAATATCCATACCCATTCATCTGCATACCCATGACACCAGCGGTAATGGTGTGGCAACTCTGCTGATGGCGGCCGAAGCAGGGGTGGATATTGTTGATACTGCCTTCAATAGTATGTCGGGGTTAACCAGTCAGCCAGCCTTAAACTCAGTAGTAGCTGCTCTGGAAAATACCTCAAGGGCAACCGGAATAAATATTGACGACATTCAGGAAATAGACAATTATTGGAGTGCCGTCAGACCAGTTTATTATCAATTTGAGTCTGACCTGAAATCCGGTACAACTGAAGTGTACAAATATGAGATACCAGGAGGCCAATATTCCAATCTTAAGCCTCAGGTAGAAAGCTTTGGCCTAGGGCATCGCTTTAAGGATGTCAAGGTTATGTATAAAAGAGTAAACGATATGGTGGGAGACATAGTAAAGGTAACACCCTCCTCAAAAATGGTTGGCGACATGGCTATCTTTATGGTGCAAAACGACCTTACCGAGGAAAATATCTATGACAAGGCAAAGGACATGACCTTCCCTGACTCAGTGGTTTCTTATTTCCAGGGAATGATGGGTCAGCCTATGGGTGGCTTCCCTGAGGAGCTGCAAAAGCTGGTGCTTAAGGGAGATGAACCAATAACCACCAGACCGGGAGAGCTGCTGGAGTCAGAGGATTTTGATAAAATACAGAAGCATCTTGCGGAGAGCTTTAAATTTAATCCTACCAATAAGGATGTACTGAGCTATGCGCTGTATCCAAAGGTATATGAGGAATACATGTCCTATATCAATGAATATGGAGATCTCAGTAGGATGGGTAGCGATATATTCTTCCACGGATTATTTGAGGGAGAGACCTGTGAGGTTGAAGTAGCAGAAGGAAAGACCCTGATCATCAAGCTTCTGGAAATTGGGAAGCTGGATATTGAGGGGCAAAGGACAATAGCCTTTGAGGTAAATGGCAATAGAAGAGAGATTAAGGTTCTGGACAAGGCCAGTGGTGCAGAGAAAAAGGTTAGCTACACCCAGATGGCGGACCCTGACAATATGAAGGAGATTGGTGCCAGTATACCGGGAACGGTGGTAAAGGTGCTGGTCAATGAAGGCGAGGCTGTGTCAGAAGGTCAGAGCATTATGGTGGTTGAAGCCATGAAGATGGAAACAAATATCTCAGCACCTGCGGCAGGCACAATAGATGTTATATATGTAAAGGAAAAGCAGCAGGTCAAGGCTGGAGAGCTATTGATAAAGCTTAAATAGTATAATGGAGGGAGGTTGTTGCCACGGGTAATTGACAGCGGTGATGAACCTCCCGTTTTTCTTGTTTGAAGCAACTGTCTAATTTTGTAGCCTACTGTCGCGCAAAATTAATGTAAAATTTTCCATAATTTTATATTAATCCCATTTCAGTTATTGATTTAATATACGATTTATAATATATTTAATAGGATTAAAGAATGTAGCTGGGGGAAATTAACATAATATATACAAAATTTGTACTTATGGGAAAGGAAGTGTGGTATTGAGGCAGTGGGTTATTAAGGCCAGTGAAACAACTAATTCTTTAGAACTATTTTGAGTATATATGCATAAATAGTACATATTTATATGAATCATTGAAAGGAAAATTAGCATCAAGTACAGAAAATATACCTTTAGTAAGGAATATTTTTAAGGGTGAGGTAGTTTAATGGATAAAAATAATGAGGATATACAATCTATTAAAAAGCAAATAGAGGAAACTAGACTAAAGCTTAACGATATGACGATAAATATGCCCAAGGGGGTACTGAATTCTGAAACGATAAAACTTAGTCAAAAACTTGATAAGCTTCTAATGGCGTACATACGAAAAAGTAAGAAGTAGTCATAGGGCAGATATAGCGAAGTGACCTAAGGGACACTAGATTTGACGAAAAACAAGGAGCACAGAGTGCTTATGAACATTTAGATATCATAAGAATACACAGGCATTTCGCTAATGCCTGTGTATTTTTATAAATTATTACCTGTAAAATTTGTTTTATTTTTGTCAAATGTTATTTATAAAGAAGGAAATTCAGCGGTCTTATAGAAGTATTTATTAAAATTGTAGAATATTTATAATCAATGAGTAAATCAATACAAATTATTAATAAAAAATATTTTTCGTAATTGTGTTGGTATTTCAACATTTGGATCAAAAATCAAAAAAAAATTGCATTATACCAAAAAATTTCACTATAAAAGTGTTCAAATTTTTTATATAATAATAAAGTATACAAGATACACTTGTTTCATGCAGTTCTATCTTTGATAGATAACAATAAATAATTATTTAAAGGAGGATACAAAATGGCAAGAAAGATGAAAACCATGGACGGTAATGCCGCAGCCGCATACATTGCTTACGCATTTACTGACGTCGCAGCAATCTATCCCATTACCCCTTCATCAAACATGGCTGAAAATGTGGATGAGTGGAGCTCATACGGTCAAAAGAATATCTTTGGCCAAACTGTAAAGGTAACAGAAATGCAATCAGAGGCTGGTGCAGCAGGTGCCGTTCACGGTTCCTTAGCAGCTGGAGCTTTAACAACAACCTTCACTGCTTCTCAAGGTTTACTTTTAATGATTCCTAATATGTACAAAATTGCTGGTGAATTATTACCAGGCGTATTCCACGTTAGTGCGCGTGCATTGGCTGGACATGCATTATCAATTTTCGGCGATCACTCAGACGTCATGGCTACAAGACAAACAGGATGTGCTATGCTGGCTTCCGGTAGTGTTCAAGAGGTTATGGACCTATCAGGGGTGGCTCACTTAACTGCTATTAAAGGAAGAGTGCCATTTGTAAACTTCTTTGATGGTTTTAGAACCTCTCATGAGGTGCAAAAAATAGAAGTCATCGAATACGATGAACTTGCTAATCTTTTAGACTGGGATGCTGTAAAAAAATTCAGAGACAATGCTTTAAATCCTGAGAACCCAGTTTTAAGAGGTACTGCACAAAACCCAGACATATTCTTCCAAGCTAAAGAGGCTTCCAATGGATTCTATGATGCAATTCCTGATATGGTTAATGACTATATGAAGGAAATTACAAAGCTTACAGGCAGACATTATGCTCCATTTAACTATTATGGCGCGGAAGACGCTGAGCATGTAATCGTTGCCATGGGTTCAGTTACAGATGCTATCGATGAAACAGTAGATTATCTAATGGCGCAGGGAGAAAAGGTAGGGGTTATCAAGGTTCACCTATACCGACCATTCTCTGAAAAATACTTCTTTGACGTATTGCCTAAGTCTGTTAAGAGAATCGCTGTTCTTGACAGAACTAAGGAACCAGGTGCAATGGCAGAGCCATTACATTTAGATATCAACTATTTATTCTTCGGTAAGGAAAATGCACCATTAATTATCGGTGGTAGATATGGATTAGGCTCTAAGGATACAACACCTGCTCAAATTAAGGCAGTATATGATAACCTTAAGTCAGAAGCACCTAAGGATAGATTTACTTTAGGTATCGTTGATGATGTAACCAACACTTCATTACCAGTTGAGGGTGTAGTTAATGCTGCGCCTAAGGGAACTATCCGTTGTAAGTTCTGGGGCTTAGGCTCAGACGGTACTGTTGGAGCTAACAAGAGTGCCATCAAGATCATCGGTGACAATACAGACATGTATGCTCAGGCATATTTCGCATATGATTCAAAGAAATCCGGTGGGGTTACAATCTCTCACTTAAGATTTGGACACAAGCCAATTAAATCAACCTATTTAATTGATGAGGCGGATTTTGTTGCTTGTCATAAGCAGGCTTATGTTTACCAATATGAGCTATTAAAAGGTTTAAAGAAGGGCGGAACCTTCTTATTAAACACTATCTGGGATCAAGAGGAATTAGATGCTAAGCTGCCAGGTGCTATGAAGAAATACATCGCAGATAACAACATCAATTTCTATACCTTAAATGCAACTAAGATTGCGCAAGAAATTGGTATCGGTGGAAGGATCAACATGATCATGCAATCTGCCTTCTTCAAGCTGGCAGAGGTTATCCCAATGGATGACGCTATTAAGTATCTGAAGGATGCAATTGATGATGCTTATGGCAACAAGGGTGAAAAGGTGCTTCAAATGAACTATCAATCAGTTGAAAGAGGCTACAGCGCATTAGTTAAGGTAGAGGTACCTGCTGCTTGGACAAATGCAACTGAAGAGGCTGCTGCTGCTAAAGAAGAGCCAGAATTCATTAAGAATATCCTTAGACCAATAAATGCGCAGGATGGCGACAACCTACCTGTAAGTGCCTTTGTAGGTGCTGAAGACGGAACCTTCCCATTAGGCACATCTGCATTTGAAAAGCGTATGATCGCAGTAGATGTACCAGAGTGGGTTGCTGAAAATTGCATCCAATGTAACCAATGCTCCTTCGTATGTCCGCATGCTTGTATCAGACCTTTCTTAGCAACAGAAGAGGAAATGAAGTCAGCACCTGCTAACTTCCAAACCTTAAAGGCTTCTGGTAAGGAGTTTGCTGGATTAGAGTACCGTATGCAGGTAAGCCCATTAGATTGTACTGGTTGCGGAAATTGTGCTGACATCTGTCCTGCTAAGAATAAAGCATTAGTTATGACGCCGGTTGAGCCACAGGTTGAAGCACAACAAGATAACTATACCTTTGGATTATCTTTATCAGATAAATCACACTTAACCAATATTGAGACCTTAAAGGGCAGCCAATTTGCTCAGCCATTATTCGAGTACTCAGGTGCTTGTGCAGGCTGTGGTGAAACACCATATGTTAAGCTGTTAACTCAATTATTTGGAGATAGAATGATGGTTGCTAATGCAACAGGCTGTTCTTCTATCTACGGTGGTAGTGCACCTTCTGTACCATATTGCAAAAACAAAGAAGGCAAAGGGCCTGCTTGGGCTAACTCCTTATTTGAGGACAACGCTGAGTACGGATATGGTATGTTCTTAGGGGTACAACAAATCAGAAGTAAAATTGCTGACCTAATGACTGAAGCATTAGAGTCCAATGTCTCTGAGGAGCTTAAGGAAGGCTTTAAGCTTTGGTTAGAGGGCAAGGATGAGGCTAAAGCATCTAAGGCTGCAACCTATAAAATATTACCGCTTCTTGATGCTGCTAAGGACAACGCACTAGTTGCAGAAATCATTGAGAAGAAGCAATTCTTAATCAAGAAATCACAATGGATTGTTGGTGGAGACGGATGGGCTTATGACATCGGCTTCGGCGGCTTAGATCACGTTATTGCAAGTGGAGAAGACGTAAACATCCTTGTAATGGATACAGAGGTTTACTCAAATACAGGTGGTCAATCCTCTAAATCTACACCTACAGCTTCTATTGCTAAGTTCGCTGCTTCTGGTAAGAAAACTAAGAAGAAGGATCTTGGTATGATCGCAATGAGCTACGGTTATGTCTATGTTGCTCAAGTGGCTATGGGTGCTGATAAGAACCAAGTATTAAAGGCTATGAAAGAAGCAGAAGCTTACAACGGACCATCAATCGTGATCGCATACTCACCATGTATCGCTCATGGTATCAAGGCCGGAATGGGCAAAACACAAGAGCAATCTAAGAAGGCAGTTGAGTCTGGCTACTGGCATTTATACAGATTTAATCCAGAGCTTAAGGAGCAAGGCAAAAATCCATTTGTTCTTGACTCAAAAACACCAACAGCTTCATTTAAAGACTTCTTGATGGGTGAGGTAAGATACTCCTCCTTAGCACAAACCTTCCCTGCTGAAGCAGAAGAGCTATTTGCTAAGGCTCAAAAGGAAGCAGAAGAAAGATATCAAGGCTATGTAAAATTAGCTCAGGCATAAAAAGAAAGCATTGATTAAGAGGCGATTGTATCGCCTCTTTTTTTCATTGTTCAGGAGAGTTTTATTTTACGCTATAAATTTTACATTTTAATTACTTTTTTAGTATAAGAGGCCTAGGTTTCCATCTATAAGGGATGAATAAAACCCATTAAAAGGGATATAAACAGAAGATAGGATTTTGTAGCAAGGAACCATTTGATGAATATTATGATATAACGACAAAAAAATGAGAATTAGCGAATTGATATTTAATTGTTGTATAGCTATAATAATCACAGATACTTAAAAGCGAGGGTGTTGAATATGCTAGGACTAACCTTAGAGGGTGGAGGGGCAAAGGGCTCCTACCAAATTGGTGCATGGAAGGCCTTTAAAGAGCTTGGAATCGAGTTTGATGGTATTTCAGGCACCTCAGTTGGCGCCTTAAATGGGGCATTGATGGTGCAGGAGGATTTTGATGTAGCCCATGAAATATGGTATAACATAACCCCCAACAGAATTTTAGATATAGACGACAAAATAATGGAATTGATTGCCGATTATGAGCTTACCCATGGCAACCTACAGCTGATATTAGGAGAAATAAAGAGGTATATAAAGCAGTTTGGGGTAGATTCAAAGCCGCTGGAGGAGCTAATACATAAGAACCTAAGGGAGGATAAAATAAGATCCTCTAAAAAGGATTTTGGCATAGTGACGGTTTGCTTGACAGATATGAAGCCTATGGAAATATTCAAAGAGGATATCCCAACCGGGAAAATTTCAGATTACCTAATAGCTTCCTCATATCTACCGATATTTAAATCAAAGAAACTAGATGGAAAAAAGTTTTTAGACGGCGGTCTCTATAATAACCTTCCTGTAAGCATGCTGTATCAAAAGGGCTACAAAAAAATAGTAGCCATACGTCTATTGAGCAAGGGCAGGGTTAAAAGAGTGAGCTATGATGATTTAGAGCTTATTCAAATTATGCCTCATCAAAATCTAGGAAACATGCTGGACTTCACAAAGGATAGAGCAAGGCACAACATCAGCCTGGGCTATTATGACACCTTAAAGGCATTTAAAGGCTATAAGGGAAAAAGCTATTATATTGATGATGAAATAACGGATGTTGAAGCTGTCAGGTTTTTTATGGCAATGAATGAGGAGGGCATGAAAAAGCTGGCGGGCCTATTAAATCTATCACAGGCATTGCCCTACAATAGATTGATAATGGAAGGTATAATTCCAAGACTGAGCAGTTTACTGGGATTAGATGAGGGGGCAACCTATAGTGATATAGCCACAGGCTTATTGGAGGCATTTGCCTCATTTAAGGACATAGAAACTCTGCAGATATACAACTATGGACAGCTGGTGGAAAAAATTCAGCATCAAAAACCAAAGAAACAGCGGAAAGAGGAAAAAGGAATTTTTGATTCGACTGTAGTAGGAGAGCTTCTATTAAGGGTTGACAGAGAAAAACTGCTGAAAGAGGCAATAAAAATTCTACTAAAGCATAATCAGAGCTTTCCTTTTGGGAACAATAGCTAAAGAAATTACATCCTAATATAGGGCATTCCTGCATATCAGTTGAAGGGAGGTATATCTGTGAACACTACCGTATTGAATGTGCTAACAATCTTTTTTACTATACTCACAATATTGATCAGTATAATCATCGTACTGGAGAACAGAAATCCCTCTAAAACAGTCGCATGGCTGCTGGTGCTTATTCTACTGCCTGTAGTTGGCATATTTTTCTACCTTTATATAGGACAAAACCATAGAAAGCGAAGAACCTTTATAAAAAAACGGAAGCAGGATTACAGATTGCTTCGGCGCTTATTAATGGAGCAGCTGCCCTTCACAAGAAATATAGATATCTTTAAACAAAATAATGATATAAGGGGTAGACTCATACCTCTGCTGATACATAATACAAAGTCTCCCATCACGGTTAACAACAGCTGCAAAGTGTTAAACAACGGTGAGGAGACCTTCGAGGAAATGCTTAAGGCCATAGACGCTGCTCAGGATCATATACATATGGAGTATTTTATAATAAAGGAGAGCGAGATAGGGGAGCTCTTCAAACAGGCCCTGATAAAAAAAGCCAAGGAGGGCATTGAGGTAAGATTAATATATGACGCCGTGGGGAGTTGGAGGTTGAAATCCAGCTTTTTCAAACCCCTTATAGCAGCAGGCGTACAGGTTAAACCCTTTCTGCCGGTAACACTGCCCCTTTTTGGCAATAGTCTAAACTATAGAAATCACCGAAAAATATTGATCATTGACGGTAAAGTAGGTTTCCTTGGAGGGATTAATATTGGAGATGAATACCTTGGAAGGAATGAAAGGTTTGGTTTCTGGAGGGACTTGCATTTAAAACTAAAGGGAGAGACCCTTTATGTTCTTCAGGCCATATTCCTGATGGACTGGTTCTTTGTGTCAAGGGAGGAAATCGACGATACCCGATATTTCCCACCCCAGGGCTACTGTGGTGAACAGCTTATACAGCTGGCCTCCAGCGGTCCAGACTCCTTCTGGCCAGCCATACAGCAATCCTATTTTGCTGCAATAGCTGCCGCAAAGGAGTACGTCTACATCATGACCCCCTATGTGGTGCCGGATGAAAGCATACTGGTGGCGCTGAAGACAGCAGCCCTAAGCGGCGTTGACGTAAGGCTGGTGATACCCGGCAAGCCGGATCATTATACGGTGTTCTGGGCCTCCAGGTCACATTTTATGGAGCTTTTAGAGGCAGGCGTAAAGATTTACGAGTACCAGAAGGGCTTCGTTCATGGCAAGATGATTATAGCCGATGATATATTTACAACCATAGGCACTGCCAATTTGGATATAAGAAGCTTTAGCTTAAATTTTGAGGTGAACGCCTTTATCTATGATGAGGATTTGTGTAAGGAAATGAAAGCAATATATCTAAAGGATATTGAGGACAGCGATCAAATTGACCGTCGTCATTATAAGAAAAGAAGCTTTTTACATAGAATAAAGGAATCTTTGGCCCGGATATTCTCGCCGGTGCTGTAGGTGACAAGGGGACGGTTCTACTGACACCTCGAAAGGTGTCAGTAGAACCGTCCCCTTGTCACCTTGCAAATTCATGAATACAGTTTGATAATGTATACAAAATAAGTTATAATAATACACAAATATCAATATAAAAAGGAGTGCCGCCATGTCGCAGCTTATTGAAAAATGTGAAAGGTTGAAGGAAGCCACCTTAGGGCTGGCTACTGCTTCTACAAAAGTGAAAAATCAAGCCTTGATTTTGGTATCAAAGGCACTTGAAGAAAATACCCCATTTATTTTGTCAGAAAACGAAAAGGATATTGCAGTGGCAAGAGAAAAAGGGATGAAGGAAAGTCTCATTGACAGGCTTCGCTTAAACCATGCCAGAATGCAGGGGATGATCGATGCCATCGAAACAGTGGTGCAATTGAAGGACCCCATTTGGCAAAGTGATCAGGTTTGGACACTGGAAAATGGATTAACCATCAATAAAATGACAGTACCCTTAGGGGTTATCGGTATTATTTACGAATCTCGTCCCAATGTGACGGTGGATGCTTTTTCATTGGCATTAAAGAGTGGGAATGGCATTCTATTAAGAGGCAGCTCTTCTGCTATCCATTCCAATCTAGCATTGGTGAGGGTTATTCGAGATGGTCTTGCAAAAAGTCAAATTAGCCCAGAGGTAGTCCAGCTCATTGAAGATTTAGACCGAAAAGTAGTGGGTGAAATGCTCAGGTTAAATGAATATATAGATGTCATCATTCCTCGTGGTGGAGCGGAGCTGATTCGATTTGTGGTGGATAATGCTACGGTTCCTACCATTGAAACCGGTACAGGAAACTGCCATGTTTATGTGGACGAGTCAGCTAAGCTAGAGGCCGCCTTAGACATAGTAGAAAATGCTAAGGTACAAAGGCCGGGCGCATGTAATGCCTGCGAAACCCTACTGGTGCATGAAAAGGTAGCAAGCGAGTTTCTGCCTCAGGTGGCAGCACGATTAAAGGATAAAGTAGAGCTACGGGGATGCTCACAGACACAGCAGCTGATTCAGGTTAATCCAGCAACAGAATCAGATTGGGCAGAAGAGTTTTTAGATTATATATTGGCCATTAAAATCGTTAATAATATGGAAGAGGCTATGGCTCATATTCGACAGTATGGGACTAAGCATTCAGAAGCAATTATCACAGAAAATTACACCCATGCCAATTTGTTTTTAAGGGGCGTGGATGCGGCTGCAGTTTATGTGAATGCCTCTACGCGTTTTACAGACGGCGGAGAGTTTGGATTTGGGGGAGAAATGGGCATCAGCACCCAGAAAATCCATGCGAGAGGTCCCATGGGGCTAAAGGAGCTGGTGACGATAAAATATGTCATGGTAGGGAATGGACAAATCAGAGAGTAGAGGGATGAAGTCAATGATTTCAGATGTGATCAAGAGCAGTAAAAAGATTGTGATCAAAATTGGTAGCAATACCTTATCAAATGATGACGGAACCATTAATGAAGGGTTTTTGGAGGAGCTTTGCCAGCAAATTGTAATGCTGATTCAAGAGGGGAAGCAGATTCTAATTGTCACCTCTGGTGCCAGAATTGCAGGCATTAGCAGTACCGGTAAATGGTCTCGCAAGGAGGATATGAATTATAAGCAGGCACTATGCGCAATTGGGCAGGTTGAGCTGATGGTGGCATACGGACAGCATTTTAAGCATTATGGTATTCATATTGGGCAAATGCTGTTAACACGTGAGGATTTTTTTGATGATAAACGCACCTTAAATATACGCAACACTTTATTTACATTGGTGGACGAGGGCATTGTACCAATCATTAACGAAAATGATACGGTGAGTGTAGAAGAAATTAAAATCGGGGATAATGATACCCTAGCCGCCTTATCAGCCAGCTTATGGAATGCGGATTTATTAATTTTGTTAAGTGATATTGATGGCATTTATAATAAAAATCCCAAAGAATATGCGGATGCAGCATTAATTGAAAAGGTGACAGATATCGATGAAATGCTTAAGCAGATTGAAATAGGTCAATCTAATTCCTTTGGAACAGGTGGCATTGCTACTAAAATTGAGGCAGCCAGAATTGTTAACAAATACGGCATTCCGATGATTTTAGCCAATGGCAAAACCAGCGAGATTTTAACGAAAATTGCCAGCACAGAGACGAAAGCAACCCTTTTCTATCCAGAGAAAGCGAATTAGTCAAAAGAGGTGTTAAGATGAATAAGAAAATTGGATTTATCGGTGCAGGAAACGTAACAAAAACAGTAATTTCGGGTTTGGTAGAGCACTTTGAAGGGATTAATCAGCAGATTTATATTACTAATCGATCCCGAATGAAGGGGGAAGAGCTGAGGGATTTGTACAAGGTGCATTTGCTAGACAGCAATGAAGATCTGGCTCAAATTTGTGATATTATTTTTCTTTCCGTTAAGCCGGATATATACCCAAAGGTGCTTCCAGCCATTCAGCCCTACATTAATGATGAAAAGCTATTGATTTCCGTAGCGGCAGGCACGCAGATTGAAGATGTGCAGCAGTATTTTAATGAGCCTAAAAAAATTATTCGAATTATGCCTAATATTGCGGTAACCGTCAGTGAGGGCATGATAGCCATGTGCTGCAGTCCTCAAATTACACGACTAGACCTGGATATAGCTATGGCGCTTTTAAAAAGCATTGGACGAGTAGATTTAGTGGATGAATACATGCTGGATGCTGTGACCTGTGTCAGTGGCTGCAGCCCTGCCTTTATTGCATTATTTATAGAGGCCATGGCGGATGCCAGTGTGCTTCAGGGCATGCCTCGAGAAAAGGCCTACCAATATGCAGCACAGACCTTGATTGGGACGGGGAAGCTTATTTTAGAAAAAAACATTCATCCAGGCCCCTTGAAGGACCTGGTAACCTCCCCCGGCGGGGCCACCATTGAGGGCATCTACGTCTTGGAACGAAAAGGATTCAGAAGTATCGTCATGGAAGCCATGGAGGCCTGCGATAAAAAGCTGAAGGCTATGGCGAGGAAGTAAAGGCAGAAATACAACCGATTTAGATCAAAGAAACCCTATGGATTTGGTAATTAGCTATTCTAATCCATAGGGTGTTTATTTTGGAGGTGAAGGTTTTTCTTGTTAGTGCCCCCTTTGGTCAAGAAGATGGTCTTTAATAATCCATCCGTCTTTGATATAGGATTTTCTAAGCATTATAAAAACAGGCCGCCAAGGTCTACGGGCGCACCAACCACGACATCATCTGCAAAAGGGAGATGTCTCCCCCAGCCGCCGACTTTCCCTGTGACATTTGCTTAAGCTTTAACCTTTAACCTTGTTACTCAACTTAATAGGTGCATCCGTTGATATATCAAATTCAGCAAGCGTCATAGTATTGTCGGAATGTTTAATGCCAATGAAAACCCTGCTGTTTCCTTCAAGAAAGACTATAGGCTTGTAATCTCCTTTTAATATTTCCCCATCATTAAATAAAATATCAATAGCTTTAGCGATTCTTACCCTCACATCAGGATTTTCTTCAGCAATTTCATTATCATAAACATCTCGCATAAATAAAGGCTTTAAAGCATTTGGATTACTATATGTTGAATCGACAACATCTAGGCTGAATGCTTCAATAATTTGATTTTTGACCTCATATTCTACATCTAAATTACCACTTCCACCAAAATTAAAAGCAGTATAAGTTAAGATTAATAAAACAGCTATGCTAAATAAATATGCTTTTCTAACTCTCAATTTACTCACTCTCCTTTTCTTTTATCCAATAACTTATTTTTAAAACACTGTAATTTAAATAGCTATAGGTTTTTCATGAAATTATAGTTCTAGTGGTTAAGGCATGCATTTTTAGAGACATGATCATTAATCTACTACTTTAAAGTAATAGTAATCCAATTAAACCGTATTTTAAATAAAATGATGGCCTGCAGGAAATGACGTAAGCAATACTGAAACGGTAAAAACCTTGCAATCTTGTTTTGAAGTGAATCAATTGCTATAATGTTTGTATATTAAAAGAATATCACATTATTCTAAGGGAGTGCTATATGCGCACGAAATTAATATTATTGAAAAAAGCTATCGGGGCGGCACTTGTTGTTGGGGCTTTAAACTTTGTAAATAAATTAAGTGGCGGAGAATCTAATTATTATATTAAGCTTACGATCTATAGCCTTGTATTCTTTGCGTTATTAGGTATAAACCAATTAATTTTTTACATAATTGACAAGAAGGTAAAAGAGTCAGATTAATTAGCAGTTGAGGTGTCAGGAGAACCGTCCCCTTGTCACCCTTAGCAGATGAGGTGTCAGGAGAACCGTCCCCTTGTCACCCCTTGATTTAAATTACTACTAGAAGTATACTATATTTAAGAGTGATAGTGCTTGGAGGTGTTAAAATATGACTGATGCCGAATTTAAAAAACTGGTTTTGGAAAAGCTACAAGATATCGAAACAAGACAAGATGAAATATATAATGTGGTTAGAGCAATTGAACATGCAAATAACATCGCTAAGTCAGAACTCGACAAACAGAGTGTTAGAGTTGCTAAGATTGAAGGAAAGTTAAAGCAGACAGGAAAATCCCTACTTGAAGGTATTGATATTGAAGATGTGTCAAATTTATAAATTCTAAAGATCATTGCAGCAGAAAATATACAATATTATCTGCTGCTTTATTTTTTCCTGTCACCTTCATGGAAATGTGCCGCATATCTTTTAATCAAATAAAATATATAATAGCATATTGACAGTTCAAAATTGTTTGAATATAATAATATTCAGATAAGTACAATTTTTAGATAACAATTAAATAATTTTTAGAGATTCATAAATAGAGGTGCAGTCCCAAGGGTAGCTGAAAAATGTTAAGAAGAGGTGCCTTCGAGGTTTTCAGTAAAGGGTGGGGTTGCCGAAAGGCAGGCAAAGGACCTTTTGTTTTGCTTTGACAGTTGAGGCCATCCTTAACTGTTGTCATGCTGTGCATGGAGAGCTATTTATGTAATGAGTTATTTCATTACATAGATGGCTTTTTTTAATGTCAAGAAAGCATGCATTTATCCGATTTTCAAGCTCTTGTCCATAAGGCCAATTGATCAAGGCATTTTTGCAAGCAGTGACTGGTAAAATATGTAAAATAAAATATGGAGGGTGATCATTATGCACAGTAAACCAAGGCTTAATCTGGAAAATTCTATGAGACTCTATGAAGAGGCTAAAAAGCTCTCACCGGGAGGAATGATGGGTATCAGAAGACCCTACAACTTTGTTGAGGGAGAATACCCTATATTTATCGACAAAGGCTATGGGGGGCATATCGTGGATGTGGACGGCAATGACTACATCGATATGCTATGTGCCTATGGACCGATAATACTGGGCTATAATGAGCCGGAGATAAACCAAGAGGTAATTAAGCAGATGGATAAGGGCTTCTGCTTTACTATGGTGCAGGAGCTGCAAAATACGCTACAAAAAAAGCTAATTGAACTGATCCCTTCTGCAGAAATGGTGGTGCTGGCAAAAACCGGATCGGATGCCACCGGCATTGCCGTCAGGGTAGCAAGGGCCTATACCGGTAAAAACAAAATCATGCGATGCGGATATCATGGCTGGCATGATTGGTGTGTAGAGGTAAAGGGCGGGGTTCCTAAGCAAATCACTGAGCTGACCCTGGAATTCCACTATGGCGATTTAGAGGAGCTGGAGGCAATGCTGAAGCAGCATGCCCACGATACCGCCTGCATCATATTAACACCAGTTGGGCACCCGTTAGCACTGCCGGTGGAAGCACCGCCGGAAGGCTATTTGCAGGGGGTAAGACAGCTGGCGGACAAATACAATGTCATACTGATATTTGATGAGATCAGGACCGGCTTCAGGGTTGCCTTGGGTGGTGCTCAGGAGAGATATGGCGTAACCCCCGACTTATCGGTATTTGGCAAGGCTATGGGTAATGGCTACCCAATAAGCGCCTGTGTCGGTAAAGAGGAAATCATGAGGGTGCTGGAGTCAAAGGCCTTTGTCAGCTCCACCTTCTTCCCTAATAGTCTTGAGATGGCGGCATCATTAAAATGCATTGAAATTCTGGAAAGGGAAAATGTATTGGAGGATATATGGGAAAGAGGCGAAGTCTTTCTACAGGATACCATTAGATTAGTAGAGGCATCTGGTGTACCCGCTTCGGTTTCTGGAATTCCGCCAATGTCCTACATTACCTTCGACAAGGTGGATGATAAGTACAAGGAAAGAAGAAGCTTCTTCTATACAGAAACCATCCGAAGGGGACTCTTTATACAGCCTTATCATCATGGCTATATTTGCTATAGACATACCGATGAGGATTTGAAAAAAGCTCTGTCAGCCATTGAAGAAGCCTTAGCGGCTACTAAAAAGGCATATCCGTATTAAGTGGGGAGTGATTAAATGGAAAAGCTAATTATAACGGCTGCAATATGCGGTGCAGAGGTAACCAAGGCCCATAACCCGGCTGTACCCTACACGGTGGAAGAGATAGGCAGAGAGGCAGAGGCGGCATATAGCGCAGGGGCTTCAATAATACATTTGCATGTTAGAAATGATGACGGTACCCCCACACAGGATAGGGAGCGTTTTAGAAAATGTATGGCGGAAATCCGTAGACGATGCCCCGATGTCATCATACAGCCCTCCACCGGCGGTGCTGTGGGCATGAGCGATGAGGAAAGACTTCAGCCTACAAGCCTAAGCCCCGAAATGGCGACGTTGGATTGTGGCACCTGTAATTTTGGGGGGGATGATATTTTTGTTAACTCCGAAAACACAATTATAGCCTTCGCCCAAAGAATGCTGGCTCTGGGTATAAAGCCTGAGATAGAGGTTTTTGACAAGGGAATGATAGATACAGCCCTACGGCTTGCTAAAAAAGGCCTTCTGAAGGTGCCAATGCACTTTAATTTGGTGCTGGGGGTTACGGGAGGCATTGCAGCTACAGTTAGGGATCTTGCCTATATGGCAGCCTCCTTACCACAAGATGCCACCTTTACGGTGTCTGGCATAGGAAAATATCAGTTTCCAATGGCCGCCACCGCTATAGCTATGGGGGGCCATGTTAGGGTGGGCTTCGAGGACAATGTCTATATATCAAAGGGGCAGCCAGCAAGCTCCAATGGTGAGCTGGTGGCAAAGGCCGTGAGGCTTGCCAATGAGCTAGGCAGAGAGATCGCAACACCTGCAGAGGCTAGAAGAATACTGGGAATGAGGGGATTGAATGAATAAGATTGTGGATTATGCAGGCATCAAGCCCTTATTAAAGGACGGTATGACCATGATGATAGGGGGCTTTCTGGGCTGTGGTACGCCGGAGGGCTTGATAGATTTAATCATAGAGCTAGAGCTTAAGGAGCTGACCATTATAGGAAATGACACCAGCTTTGTGGACAGAGGCATAGGAAGGCTTGTGGCCAATGGCAATGTCAAGCAGGTAATAGTTTCTCATATAGGCACTAACCCCGAAAGCGGAAAGCGGATGACGGAGGGCACCATGGCGGTGGAGCTTTCACCTCAGGGAACCCTGATTGAACGAATAAGAGCCGGGGGCAGCGGCCTGGGCGGTGTCATAACCCCCACAGGCGTAGGAACAATAGTAGAAGAGGGAAAGAATAAAATCCTGCTGGCGGGAAGGGAATACCTTATAGAAATGCCATTAAGGGCAGATGTGGCCCTAGTCTATGCCAGTACGGCCGACACCTTTGGCAACTGCTATTATAGGGGAACGACCAAGAATTTCAATCCCATCATAGCCCTGGCAGCAGACACAGTAATCGTGGAGGCGGAAACGGTGGTGGCGGCAGGCGAAATAAACCCAGAGGTCATCATGACCCCCGGTGTGCTGGTGGATTATGTGGTTAAGGGGGAATACTAATGGCAGTGGATGCAAACAGAGCAAAGGAAATCATAGCAAAGCGGATAGCGATGGAGCTAAAGGACGGACAGCTGGTTAACCTTGGCATCGGCCTGCCGACATTGGTGGCAAACTACATACCCGATGGGGTAAATGTCGTGCTGCAGTCGGAAAATGGTATGGTGGGGATGGGACCAACGCCGGAGGAGGGCAAGGAAGATAAATACATTACCAATGCCGGTGGTCAGCTGGTGACTATACAGCCCATAGGCGCCTTCTTTGATACCGCCATGTCCTTCAGTCTCATCAGAGGCGGTCATGTGGATGTGACGGTGCTGGGGGCATTGGAGGTGGATCAAGAGGGCAACCTATCCAACTGGATTATACCCGGAAAGCTGGTGCCCGGTATGGGGGGCGCTATGGACCTGGTCACGGGAGCCAAAAAGGTCATCGTCGCTATGCAGCATACCGCCAAGGGGGAGCTGAAGATTAAAAAGCGCTGTGAGCTGCCATTAACAGCTAAGGGACAGGTGGATATGATCGTTTCTGAGCTGGGGGTTATGGCAGTGACAGCTGAAGGCCTAGTACTGAAGGAAATACACAGAGATACCACCGTTGAGGAGGTTATAAGCCTAACGGAGGCAGAGCTTATAATAGACGATAATATTAAGGTTATGGAGATATAACCAACTAGGGAGGGACGATGATGAAGAAGGGCTGTAAATACGGGACCCATAGGGTAATTGAGCCTGTAGGGATATTACCTCAGGGGGCAAAGCGGATATCTAATGATATGGGGCTATATACCAATGAAATTTTAATCGACGTAAAGGCCTTAAATATAGATTCCGCCAGCTTTACTCAAATCAAGCAATCTGTTGGTGGCGATATAGAAAAAATAAAGGAAAAAATTCTTGAAATCGTGGGTGAAAGGGGTAAAATGCAGAATCCCGTCACCGGATCAGGCGGAATGCTGATTGGTACAGTAGAGAAAATAGGCCAGGACCTGGAGGGCTGCATTGACCTAAGGGTTGGAGACAAAATAGCAACGCTGGTTTCACTATCTCTAACGCCGCTAAAAATAGATGAAATCACCGATGTAAAGGCAGACATAGATCGCGTGGAAATCAAGGGGAAGGCCATTTTATTTGAAAGCGGCATCTATGCAAAGCTTCCGGAGGACATGGAGGAAACTCTGGCTTTGGCAGCCTTGGATGTGGCAGGCGCGCCTGCTCAAACCGCAAAGCTATGTAAAGCGGGAGACAGCGTACTCATATTAGGAGCAGCCGGTAAGTCCGGCATGATGTGCTGCTACGAGGCCATGAAAAAGGTAGGTGTCTCGGGCAATGTCATAGCACTGGTGAGGGGCCAGAAGGATATTGAGGTGCTCCAAAGGCTTGGCATATGCCACAGAGTGGTTTTAGCAGATGCCAGAAATCCGGTGGAGGTTTTAAACAGGGTTTTGGAGGCCAATGATGGCAAAGAGGTGGATATCGCCATAAACTGTGTCAATGTCACCGATACGGAAATGTCCACCATATTGCCGGTAAGAAATGACGGAACAGTATATTTCTTTTCTATGGCCACCAGCTTCACCAAGGCGGCACTGGGGGCAGAGGGGGTAGGGAAGGACGTCAATATGATTATAGGGAATGGCTATACAAGGGGTCATGCGGAGCTAACTCTGCAGGTCCTTAGGGAAAGCAGTGAGCTTCGTAGCGTATATGAGGAGCTCTATTTATAAATTTAAAGCAGCTAAAGCCCTAATGCCTCCTGGCATTTAAATTCTCAATTATGCTTTGATAAAATTTTTATATAGCTTCGTTTTCGTTAGTGCAATATTATTCGATACGCCTTCTTCCTCCGCCTAGCTATATGAAAATTTTCCTTGAGATTTATCTCAACTTTTAAATAACACAGGGTGCTACAAAGCTGCTTTAGAAGGGGGTTTATAAAATGAATGAAAGACGCCATCAATTATTTAAAAATGTCACTGATGAGGAATGGAATGATTGGAAATGGCAGAGTAGAAATCGCATACAAACGCTGGAAGAGCTTAAGCAATATATTCATTTGACGGAAGAGGAGGAGGAGGGTATCAAAAAGTGCCTGAGTGTATTGAGAATGGCTATTACGCCCTATTATCTTACACTGATTGATCCTGATAACCCCGAGGACCCGGTTAGGAAGCAGGCCATACCCACAGCCTTTGAGACTCACAAAAGTGATTGTGACCTGGAGGACCCTTTACATGAGGATGTGGATTCTCCGGTTCCCGGCATAACCCATCGTTACCCCGATAGAGCCCTTTTCCTTGTTACCGACCAATGTGCTATGTATTGCAGGCATTGCACCAGGCGACGCTTTGCCGGGCAGCGGGATGCTGAGGTGGGTCAGTCCAGAATCGATAAGGGGATAGAATATATAAGAAATACCCCTGAGATTAGGGATGTACTGCTTTCCGGTGGTGATGCCCTTCTAATGTCGGATGAAAAGCTGGAGTATATCATCAGCAAACTAAGGGAAATAGACCATGTGGAGATCATCAGAATCGGCTCCAGAACTCCGGTGGTAATGCCACAGCGAATAACGGAGGACTTTGTCAACATGCTTAAAAAATATCATCCCATTTGGCTGAATACCCACTTTAATCATCCGAAGGAAATCACACCGGAGTCTACACAGGCCTGTGAGAGGCTGGCAAATGCTGGCGTGCCTCTGGGCAATCAATCGGTGCTACTAAGGGGCGTCAACGACTGTGTCCATGTAATGAAGCGGCTGGTAAACCAGCTGGTAAAAATTCGGGTAAGACCCTATTATATTTATCAATGCGATTTATCAATGGGGCTTGAGCATTTCAGAACCTCAGTAGCTCAAGGAATTGCAATAATTGAGGGTCTAAGGGGTCACACCTCCGGCTATTGCGTGCCCACCTTTGTGGTGGATGCTCCGGGAGGCGGTGGAAAAATCCCAGTAATGCCCAATTACCTGATATCTCAAAGCAATGATAAGGTAATTTTAAGAAACTATGAGGGGGTCATCACCACCTATACAGAGCCTGAGGGCTACAGGCACCAGTGCAGCTGTCCCGACTGCAAGGATGGGGGCAAGGTTCCCACAGGTGTGGCAGGCTTGATGTATTCCAACAAGCTGTCTATGGAGCCTGCGGATTTGGACAGAAAGAAAAGAAGCATGCATTAGTGGCTTTCAGAGACTCCCCATCAGAAAAAACTATAAATTAAAAAAGTAAGGGATTGATATGAAGGAATTTCTAAATAGAGCCTTACAGCTGGAATCCTTAGCAATTGTAGGTATGGAAAAGAATGTAGGAAAGACCACCGTCTTAAATTATATCATCGAGGGAGCCAGAGGCAGAAGGCTGCTGGGGCTGACCTCCATAGGCATAGATGGTGAAGCGGAGGATTTGGTCACTGGCACCGAAAAGCCCAGAATATACGTTCCTAAGGGGACATTGCTGGCTACTGCTAAGGGTGCTTTAGCTTCCTCCGATTTAACTAAGGAAATTTTGGATACCACCGGGATACAGACCCCAATGGGGGAGGTAATAATACTCAGGGCTTTAAGCGACGGCTTTATAGAGCTTATGGGACCATCATTTAATAGCGGGCTTAAACTCGTGTTAGATAAGCTTAAGACACTGGGCTGTGAAACCATCCTCATAGATGGGGCCTTAAACAGATGCGCCACAGCAGACCCCTCGGTTTCAGAGGGAATCCTGCTGGCTACGGGGGCAGCTGTGGCAGCTGATCTTGAGGGCGTGGCTTCTGCTACACAGCATAGGCTGCAGCTTCTAAGCATAGAAGCAGAAACAGACAACAAAATCTTGTCTGTACTGAAAAATGGGTTTCAACAGGGAAAGCTGGCCTTTATAAGGGAAGATGGCCTGGAGGTAACCACAGAGGCTACTGCTTTAGGTGCGGAATCCATAATCGTTAATAGCCTGAACTCAGGGGCATCGGCCGTTATCATCAAGGGGGTTGTGGTGGATAGACTGGTACAGCAGCTGCTGAGGCATGTTGAAAAGCCGGAGGGTAAAACCATATATGTTGAGGATGGAACAAAGCTCTTTATAAATAACGAGGGCTATTCACAGCTGCTTAGGAAGGGCTACAGAATTAGGGGACTAAATCCAATAAGGGTCATGGCGGTATCCGTCAATCCATTTTCGCCATTGGGCTATAGTCTGGACTCCCGTAGCCTCTGTGTGGAGCTTTACAATAGGGTAGGGCTGCCGATTGTTGATGTCGTAAGTAATATAGGAGTTGGTTTATAGTGGAGGCTTTAATAGGTTTGGACTATATTTTTCAACAGCTGAATATCATGACCCCCTATGGAAGAGAAGGCCTCAAGGAATTGCAACCCTTTAAAATACCGCAGGCTAGTACTCTCATGAGGAAGCTTGACGATCTAGACCTGGTAATCAAGAGCTTAAAGGGCTATTCGCTGTTTTACAACAGGATAGAGAGAGCGTTTTGTCGGCTTAAGGACATACGAGGCAGCATAAGGAGATGCAGAGGTCGAGAGGCTTTGGATGTCATTCAACTATTTGAGCTTAAGCTATTTGCTATGGGGGCTTTAGCCATCAAGGGCTATTATGAGGCTATGGCCCTAAGTCTTGAGGGGGTGGCCTTTGGTGATTTGGAGCCTATTGTAGATATATTGGACCCAGAAGGACAGCGGGTCGGGACCTTTAGCATCTATGATGCCTATTCTGATGAATTAAGGGCTGTCAGGGAAAGAAAGCGTGAGGTGGAAAGGGGTCTGTATCATGCAGTAATTCCTCATCTTGTAGCAGAATTGAAGGAGCAGCGGCTGAGGCTGGTAGCCCAGGAGGCGGCACTGGAGGGTGAGCTGCTGGCTAAAATATCCGCCCGACTCCTGCCCTATATGGATATCCTGGAGGCAGCCTGTCATGCCATAGGGGTTTTGGATCTGACAATGGCTAAGGCTAAGCTTGCGGAGGATATGGGCTGTGTAAAGCCTGTATTTCAAACAGAAGTATGCTTAAAGCTGGTAAAGGGCAAGCATCCCTACGTCGAAGAGCTCCTGAAGCGTCAGAAAAAAAGCTTTACGCCTATTGATATCGTTTTAAAACCGGGAGCAAATGCCATTACGGGGCCCAATATGGGGGGTAAAAGCCTCGCCCTCAAAACCATTGCTTTAAATGCTTTATTAGCTCATCTGGGCTTTTATGTCTTTGCTGAGGCACTTATTCTCTCCGTTTTTGATTTTATTCATATATTAGCAAATGATTATGAATCTTTGAAAAAGGGCTTAAGCAGCTTTGGCGGTGAAATCATTCAGCTGAATCAATATCTGGAGGATACGAAGAAAACCAGAGGATTATTATTGTTGGATGAATTTGCCAGTGGTACCAATCCCCAGGAGGGCAGGCTGCTGGTTAAGGCGTTGATGCAATATTTGAAGAACAGGGCTACCATATCCCTTTTTGTTACCCACTTTGATGGGGTTGTAGAGCCTGGAATTAATCATTATCAGGTGGGGGGGCTTAAGCATCTGGAGCTGGGGAGGCTGACGAAAAGCCTTGCCAATGATCCCCAATATGGCGTGTCTATTCTGCAAAACCTCATGGATTACAGCCTTGAGTTAGTGGAGGCGGCGGTTGCTGTACCGAAGGATGCATTAAAGATTGCCACACTTTTAGGCTTAGACGCGGAATTGGTAAAAGCAGCGGAATTGTATTATGGTCAGGAGGTGTAGCTGGTGGTTAAAGAACCAAAAAATAAGCTTAATTTGGATTTTCAGCTGGTGGAAAAAATACGTGACTCCGCAAGGGATATTGCTGAGGAGACTCAGGAATTTATTGAGGCCCACACAACTATTGCGGTAGAAAGAACTGTTGCCAGACTATTGGGCATAGACGGGGTGGATGCCTATGATGTGCCGCTGGCAAATGTCGTTGTGGAGAATATAAAAAAAGGCAATGGCATTGGAATAGGTACAGCCATCTATATAGGTAATGCTATGCTGCGGACGGGGATGCCGCCTCAAGAAATTGCGGAGGCAGTTGCTGCAGGGGAAATTGATCTGACAAAGCTTCCAATGGGGGATTTTTTTGATATTAAAATGCTGGTGGACGGAGTAGCACGGCAAAGGGTTGAAGGTATTCGAAATAATCGCAGGACAAGAGAGGCCCTTTTGGAGAAATACGGGGACAAGGAAGGACCTTATCTGTATGTGATAGTTGCCACCGGCAATATCCATGAGGATATTATTCAGGCGGTGGCGGCTGCTCGACAGGGGGCGGATGTTATAGCAGTGATTAGAACCACCGGTCAGAGTCTACTGGACTATGTTCCCTATGGGGCAACTACCGAGGGCTTTGGCGGTACCTATGCCACTCAGGAGAATTTTAGGCTGATGAGGGCAGCCCTAGATGAGACTGGGGAGGAACTGGGGCGATACATACGCCTCTGTAACTACTGCTCCGGCCTTTGTATGCCAGAAATAGCTGCTATGGGGGCTATGGAGAGATTGGATGTCATGCTGAATGACGCCTTGTACGGCATTTTATTTAGGGATATCAACATGAAGAGAACAATGGTGGACCAGTTTTTTTCACGGGTAATAAACGGCTTTGCAGGGGTTATTATCAACACCGGGGAGGATAACTATCTGACCACCGCCGATGCCTACGAGGAGGCCCATACGGTATTGGCCTCACAGTTCATTAATGAGCAGTTTGCTCTGAAGGCCGGGGTTCCAGAGGGGCAAATGGGCTTAGGTCACGCCTTTGAGATGCATCCGGACCTAAAAAACGGCTTTTTATATGAGCTGTCTCAGGCCCAAATGGCCAGGGAGATATTCCCCAAGGCACCTTTGAAATATATGCCGCCGACAAAGTTTATGACAGGTAATATTTTTAAGGGACATATTCAGGACGCCCTCTTCAATATGGTGACAATATTAACTGGACAGAAGCTGCATCTGCTGGGGATGCTGACGGAGGCCCTCCACACCCCCTTTATGTCTGACCGGGCATTGGCTATAGAAAATGCCAAATATATTTTCAACAGCATGGAAGACCTGGGGGAGGAGATTGAATTTAAGCAAAATGGCATTATCCAGTCCAGAGCTGGGGAGGTTCTCCTTAAGGCCCACCAGCTTATATTGGAAATTCATAGAGATGGGCTATTTAACACCCTGGAAAAGGGCACCTTTGCCGGAGTAAAAAGGCCTATAGACGGCGGCAAGGGTCTGGAGGGAGTATTCCCCAAGGAGAAGGATTATTACAACCCATTTATTGCAATGATGCTGCAGGAAAGATAGCAATAGCTTAAAAAGGAGGGGAGAAAAATGTCTGGAGGATTATACTCAACTGATAAAAAGGAGTTTGATAAAACCCTAGACCTTACTAGGCTTATGCCCTATGGGGACACAATGAATGACGGAAAGGTTCAGATTAGCTTTACACTGCCGGTTAAGGATGATGACAGGGGTATAGAGGCGGCTAAGGCACTGGCAAAAAGAATGGGGCTTAATGAGCCGGGTGTTGCTCATCATGGTGCCTTGGATACCGACTTCACCTTCTATGTTGTATATGGAAGCCTGACACATTGCGTGGACTACACTCAGCTGCATGTAGAGACAGTGGACACAGAGATCATGGATATGTGGGAAACGGATACCTATATAAAGGAGAATATCAAGCGGAAGGTGGTAGTCATAGGGGCCAGCACCGGGACAGATGCCCACACCGTTGGTATAGATGCCATAATGAATATGAAGGGCTATGCCGGACATTATGGTCTAGAGCGGTATGAAATGATAGAGGCCTATAATCTTGGCAGTCAGGTGGAGAATGAGGACTTTGTAAGAAGGGCTATAGAGCTGAAGGCAGATATTCTGCTGGTTTCCCAAACTGTAACCCAGAAGAATATACACATTCAAAACCTCACCAACCTGGTGGAGCTTTTAGAAGCCGAGGGCATAAGGGATAAGGTCATCCTCATATGCGGAGGCCCCAGAATCAACCACGAGCTGGCAAAGGAGCTGGGCTATGATGCAGGCTTTGGGCCGGGGAAATACGCCGACGATGTCGCCAGCTTTGCCGTAAAGGAGCTGTATCACAGGCTAGGTGACAAGAGGACTAGGTGACAAGGGGACGGTTCTCTTGTCACCTCAAAAAAGTAACATTGGGGAAGCGAATAGCTTATCTTTACAGGGCTTCTAAGATAATGATGAAAGTCAAACTTGCAGGTAAATTTTTGTGTTCGAAAGTAAATATGTGTCAATAGAACCCGTCCCCTTGTCACCCCAAAATTAGCTGCCTTATGCTGATTATTTTAATCATTTATTTTCAATATTCTTAAGAGAAGAAGAGGAGTTACTTTAGTAAAATCTGAAAAGGATGAGGAAAAAAATTTTGACACTGTGGATAAGGTAGATAAAAATAAATCTTTTATAGAGCTTAATAAGTATTTGATGGGTTTGTCAGCTACTAAGCTTGCATTACTGGCAATTGCAGCAAGTTCTATCGTTTGCTTGGTTAGCTCCCCTTTCAATAGTATTGCTAAACAGAATACCAATTTAGATGTCGTCATAATCTTTTCTAATATCACATCTGCCTTCATAGCCACCTTCATATTCAACCTACTGCCACTAAAGCTATTGGGCTGGATGACAAAGGATAAGAAAAATAGGCTCTGGCACATATTGGCTGCTTCACTGTTGGTGGCGGTATTTAGCCTTTACAGCAGCAATTGGGTTATGGCAGCAGTAAATTTAATGGTGGGACTGCTACTTAATTATACCTATGTTATTTACGAGCTTAGAGAGAAGAGCCCTTATATAATGGTTTCTTTAATTAGATTAGCCTCGAATATTGTTTTAATGCTATTTATAGAATTTATGACCTGATAATCAACGCAAAACAGCCCCCTATCCAACGATAGAGGGCATTTTTATTACTCTACAACTATTTCCTGACTGCTTTCCCAAACACCATGGATATTGCAGTAGCTGATAGCATGAATGGTACCGGACTTACTTAGCTTAAGGGTGGTACATCCAACAGGCTCTGTGAAGTTTTCGCCTTCGCCATGGGCTGAGAAGTTAAAGGTAGCAACCTCAACTGGGAATTTTGCGCCTTCAGCGTGGAAAAACACCTTGAACCAGCCAATATAATGCTCTAATGTATTAGGATGACCGATAGCATCGCCGATAGATACCTTCAAGTCAAACTTTTCACCTGCTGCAACCTTTTCAGGGGCATGGATAACGGGAACATGCTTTTCGCCCTTCCAATCTCCAGACTGTAAAAATCCGCCAAATGTTTTCATAGTATAATCTCCTCCTTATTTGCTAAAGCTCTCAAATATATTTATAACCAAATAAATAGGTTTATAACAAATATTTTTCATGTTTATATGGTAAAGATATATTGAATAGCTAAGCTGAATAGCTAGGCGAATAGTCGAAGCTGAAGCAGCAATAATACCATACAGTATAGCATTGATGTGTCTATGCAGAGTACAATCTTGAATAAATGGATGCCTGATTACCATTGTAAATGACTGGGTTTTATAATATAATCTATAGGTGAAAAAAAGAAACAAAGGAGAATCGTCAATGAGCTTATATAATGAATGGAAGCAGATTGCCTATGAAGAGACGGATCAGGCGGCTGCAACAGAATTTTGGAAGAACTACTGTAATTTAGAAAAGGGAATTTATCAGGCAATTTTAGACGCTAAGCAAGAAAGAATTAGTGGTAAGCTGGGGGAGCTGGCAAAGGAATATGGCGTTGAGGAAAGCTTTTTTATGGGCTTCTTGGATGGTATAAACAGCAGCCTTACAGAGTCCCTAGAGCTAGAGGATATGACTGCCGACAGCGAAATAGACGCAACGATTGTTTTTGAAAAATTATACTTTAACATGCTGGACGCAAAGGCAGAATGGTTATATACTCTGGAGGAATGGGACGAAATATTAACCTCTGAGAGAAGAAAAGAAATTAAAAAGGAATACAATGCGACCAAGACAATCGTCAAGGAAGACAAGATTGGAAGAAATGATCCCTGCACCTGTGGTAGTGGAAAAAAATACAAGAAGTGCTGTGGAAGCAATTAATACTAAAAACTGCCGGTGAATATATCGGCAGTTTTTGCATTAATGGGAACATTGTCTATGTCTTTTAGGTCTTATGGTTATGTCCAGTAAGAAATTTTCAGGCTCACACGGAACTTATTTGAATCAGGAGATTGCATAATAAGGGTGAGCAGTATGTTTATACAAACTCAAATGTTTCCTGCTTAGTATTCTACGGGTTAATTCACTGAATTTAAATGGTTGTTAGCTCTAGACAATGGGCGATAAGCTTTTAGCTTTGTATAAACTAAACTAGTATGCGCTCTGATGGTATTATGCAGTTTCCAAAATATAAAATGCTTAGGGGGATTGAATATGAAGCTTGTAACAGGGGAGGAAATGAGATTAATCGATAGAATTGCCATTGAGGAATATGGCATACCGGAAATACTTCTAATGGAGGCTGCAGGCAATGCAGTAGCCGAGGAGCTGGAAAATGAAATAAATCATTGCAGCAAAAACAAAATTGTCATCATCTGTGGCCGAGGCAATAATGGCGGTGATGGCTTTGTGGCAGCAAGAAGGCTGTTTATGAAGGGCTATAGGGTAAAGGTATATCTACTATCGCCAATTGAGGGCATACAGGGTGCTGCGAAAACCAATTTAGATATTTTGCTCAAGCTGGATTGCCCAATGGAAGCAGTGAATACCATCGATGCATTGAGGAAGGAAGCACCAGAGGCAGACATATTAGTGGACTGTATACTGGGAACAGGTCTTGAGGGAGAGGTAGGCCCACTGTTTGCTGAGGCGATAGAAATAATAAACAGCAGTCCAGTGCCGGTGATTTCAGTAGATATACCCTCTGGTGCTATTGCTGACAATGGTGGCATTTCTCAGGCTGTTGTCAAGGCAAACAAAACCATATGCCTACAGCTGCCAAAGCTGGGCAATATGATCTATCCTGCAGCAGAATACAATGGCGAGCTAATCATAAGGGAGATTGGTATACCCTTCTCTGCCTTCAATCGATCAGAATTTACTAAAAATCTTATAACAAAGGAAAGTGTAAAGGAGATATTACCGCAAAGACTGGGGAATACCCATAAGGGCACCTATGGCAATGCCATATTGGTGGCGGGGTCGGCAGGAATGACGGGAGCTGCCATACTGTCTGCCAACGCTGCTATGAGAGTTGGTGCAGGCATTGTTCGGCTTGCGGCTCCTGAGGGGGTCAATAGCGTATTGGAGAGCAGACTAACGGAGGTAATCACAATACCCTTAAGAGAAACCAAAAAGGGATATATGGGGATAGAGGACATTGATAAGGTGACTGCACTCTTAAAAATATCTAATGCCATCGCCATTGGACCGGGATCTGGAACCACACTGGAGATTGAGAATCTTTTAAGGAATGTACTGGAGGTTTCCGACATACCTGTTGTAATAGACGCCGATGGTCTGAATGTATTGGCACAAAAAATGGATTTGCTGTCTTTAGCAGTGGCGCCTGTCATTTTAACACCTCATCCCAAGGAGTTCAGCAGATTGACGGGTCTTTCGGTGGAGGAGATAAATCGCAATCGAATAGAGACAGCCGTGGCCTTTGCTAAAAAGTGGGGAGTACATCTGATACTTAAGGGAGCCAGAACCGTTGTGGCATACCCAAATGGAGAGGTGTTCATCAATAATACAGGCAATCCCGGCATGGCGACTGCTGGCTCAGGAGACGTTTTAACAGGCATGCTGGCAGGTCTTCTGGCTCAGGGTATAGCACCGGAAAGGGCAGCTCTGGCTGCAGTATATCTTCATGGTAAAGCAGGAGATTTTGCAGCAGCAGATAAGGGAGAATACAGCGTGGTAGCAGGAGATATAGTGGAGGCCATATCAACCGTTATGAAGGAACTACACAATGGCAGCAGGCTTTAAATTATAGAATGAATAAAAACAGAGGCACCGTATATATATGCCTCTGTCTATAGCAAAGCTTCCTCTATGTCTTCACAGCTAATAACGATGAATTAATATTATTGATTAAACAAAATTTTTCGACCTACAAAAAAATATTGATAGTTAAACATATCTTGTTATCAGTCTCAGGCAAATTTACTGCCTGAGCTTTATTTTCCCAGCTGCTGGAGTAATTCTTTACCAGCTTGAATTTGTCTTAAAACCTCACTTCTGGCGGTGCCGCCGAAGGTACTTCTGCGATCAACAGCAGACTGAGGAGAAAGGATGTCGAAAATATCATTTTCAAAGGCGGAATTGTATGCTTGCCACTCTTCAATAGTCAGCTCCTCAAGGGTCTTGCCATTTTTTATGCAGTATTGAACTAGGCCCCCTACTATCTCATGGGTCTCTCTGAAGGGGATCCCCTTAATTACCAGATATTCAGCCACGTCAGTAGCTAATAAAAAGCCCTTTTGAAGATGGGGCGCTATTTTGTCCACCTTAGGCTTAATGCTGCCGATGAGCTGTGTAAGCACATCAAGGACCATGTTGACAGTTGCCAGAGAATGGAATACAGGCCGCTTGTCCTCCTGCAAATCACGGTTATAGGTTAAGGGTAGACCCTTTATATTCATCATCAAATCCTGAAGACCGCTGATAACACCGCTAGTTTTTCCTCTGGTCAGCTCCAGAGCATCAGGGTTCTTTTTGTTGGGCATCATGCTGGAGCCTGTACAGAAGGCATCCGGAAGATCCACAAAATCAAATTCAGAGGTGCACCATATGATCAAATCCTCGCTGATACGACTGGAATTTAAAACAAAGGTGGAGGCAGCAAAGAGGAATTCCAGCAGATAGTCTCTGTCGGAAACGGTATCTAGGCTATTTTCTGTATTAGCTCTGAAATCCAGCTCTTTTCTTGTAAACTCACGGTCTAATGGCAGTGTCGAGCCTGCCAGCGCGCCTGCCCCTAAGGGATTCACATCAGTGGTAAATAGGGCATTATCAAAGCGGCGATAATCCCTTGAAAATTTCCAGAAGTAGGCCATCCAGTAATGACCCAACGATATGGGCTGTGCATGCTGAAGATGAGTAAAGCCTGGAACGATAACATCGACATCCTCCTTGGCCTTTTTTAATAAAACCTCCAAAAATGCCGCTAGCTTTTTCTGTATTTCCCCAATGGCTGCCTTCATATATAGCCTATAATCCGTAGCAACCTGATCGTTTCTGGAGCGTCCAGTATGTATTTTAGCCCCCATATGACCAAGCTTTTCAATTAGTCTGCTCTCAATATTCATGTGAACATCCTCCAGCTGGATTTTCGGCTGAAGCTTACCCTCTGCAATTTCAATCTCAATTTCATCAAGAGCCTTAAGGATTTCTCCAAGCTCTTCATTAGTCAATATGCCAATGGCATTCAGCATTTTCGCATGGGCACGACTTCCCTGTATATCCTGCTTATAGAAGCTCCAGTCCATATCTATAGATTGGCTGAAATGAAGCATTATCTCAGCCGGTGAGCCTGAAAAGCGTCCGCTCCATAGGGCCTTATCTTGTTTATTTGAATTAATCAAGGTATAGTCCTCCTTTGATATGTAATTAATATACACAAAAAATGAATAAATATTTATAACATATTAATAGAATAGTTCAAAATTATCTTCAAGTCAACAAATATATGAGGAAAATTCATAATAAAGATATGTAGTATGTTTATGCAAAGTATATAGCTTTCTGCTTGGTGCCCTATGGGGTGACCCATTGAATTTTAAATGTTATTCGCCCTAGACAACGCTCAATGTATTTTTAGCATTTTATTAGCTAAATGTATATGCGCACCCTTGGTAAAATGTAACTTCTGCAATAAGCGATATCATAGGAATGCCATAATTAGAATGCAGGTAAAGGTAGTTTTTTATACACCCCTATGATAAAATATTATATTAAAAGAAGATATAGAGGAGAGAGGGACCGGTGGACATAAAGGAGCTATTTAGAATACAAAAACATCTGGATGATAAGATACTAATGGAGCATGGTCTGGAGGGGGAAAACCTGCTTCAGCCTAAAACCCTGGCCCTTCTGGTGGAGCTGGGAGAGCTGGCGAATGAAACTCGCTGCTTTAAATATTGGAGTAAGAAGGGACCTTCCCCAAAGGCGGTAATATTGGAGGAATATGTTGACTGTCTTCATTTTATATTAAGCATAGGTCTTCATGAGGGCTATACTGACCTTGAGCTGGAGGAAAGGGAAGCGAAGCTGACAGAAACCGCCTTATTTTTGGATATTTATAATAAGACGAATCAGCTGCAGAAGACCAGTACACTAGAAGGATATGTAGACTTATTTCAGCACTTTCTGGCATTAGGCAAAAAGATGGGCTTTTCTTGGGCGGAGATTAGTGAGGCCTATTTAAAGAAAAATGAGGTTAATCATCAAAGACAGGCAAATGGATATTAAGGCTATAACACAAAAGCAGACTCTGATTTAGGAGTCTGCTTAATTTATGTATTTAGGCTAAAGCCCCTTCCTTATGCTCTATAACCTTCCGCTGCCAATTGCCCTGAAGATATATGGCATAGCCCAGCATACAGACAAACAAATTGCTTAGGACCATGGCATACCATACAGAGCTGGAGCCCCAGGAGGCAAACCGCTTAAACAGCACAATCATGGGAATTCTAAAGCACCAGAGCCTGCCGATGTCCATTGCCATAGCATATATGGTATGGCCTGAGCCCTGGAAGGTACCCACCAGTATTTGAAAGATACCCATAAGGGGAAGACCTAAGGAAATTAAATGGGTGTATTGTATACCTTCGGCTAAAACCAATGGGTCAGTTGCAAAAACCCCAACCGTTATTTTTGCTGCACTAAATAGGAGAAATGCCCCTATTGACATGATGATAGTTGACATAATCACACTTGTCTTGAAGGCCTCCTTTGCCCTTGGAACATTATTGGCACCTAGGTTTTGGCCTATGATGGTGGCAATTGAGCTACCAATGCCGCTTGCCGGCATGAGCACCAAGGAGTTGATTCGGTTTCCTACGGTAAAGGCAGCCAATGTAGCTTCACCATAGGAGATAACAAAGCCGTTAAGTATTATAAATCCAAGAGCTGAAGCTGATTGTCCCAGTGATGCAGGGAGCCCTACCTTTATGATCTTGACTAAAAGCGCCTTGTTCAGCTTAAGGGTTTTTCTTGTTATATGAACACCGGCTTTATCAGCGAAAAGTGAGTATATGGCATATAGGGCGAAAATCGCTCTGGAAAATATAGTGGCATAAGCGGCACCCTTTATACCCAGTCCAAGCTTAAAGATAAATATTGGGTCCAGAATGATATTTAACACAACGCCACAGACGTTTAAAATAGTTGGTGTTACGGTGTCTCCTTGGCCTTGCTTAATAGCGTTGTATACGAAAAAGAGGTACATAATCGGCATATCCCAGAACATAATGCTGAGGTAGTCGGTGCTGGCCTTTAAAAGCTCCCCCTTGCCTCCTATCATGCGTATCAGATATGGTGTCAAAAAATAACCTACAATACCTAAAACTACGGATAATATAAAGGAAAAGGAAAATAATTGTCCTGCTATTTTTCCGGCCTCATCCTTATTTTCAGAGCCTATGTATTGGGATATCAGGGCAGTTCCAGCTACATTCATGCCCATTCCGAGGGAAATAATAAGATAGATAAAGGGAAAAACAAGCCCCATTGCAGCCAGCTCCACCGATCCGATTTTACTAACCCAATAGGTGTCCCCTAAATTGTATAGGGTTTGTATCAGATTGTTAGCCATTAAAGGAGCCGCTAGGGTTAGTATGACCCGCCACATTTTTCCCTCTAGTATAAATTTTCGCTTATTGTTGTGCTTCATATAGCCCTCCATTTATTATTTAGATTTACTAAATATATTATATCACCAAATCAAATCAGATGAAAAACCTTTTCAGAATTTTTTAAATAGAAAAAGAAAAAAACCATTTTTCTGTTGAAAAACGGTTTTTAAGAAAAAGTAAAAGTGGGGGGACCACTTTTATTTGTTATAATATATTACCTTAGGTTGAATAGTATTTCTGTGATTCTTGTCACTTTCTTAAGTCTTATGCATTATTCAAGCTCGTAGGTAAAGGGATATACTTCATCCGGCTCCTTTTCAAGCCTTGCAGCAAAGGTGTCGGCCTTTATTTCCTCAATAACACCATTTGGGCTATGGATTTTTACATTCCAAACCTCGCCGTCCCTTTCAATAAGCAAATCTGCTGCATAAATGGAGCCGTCAGCCAGCTTAATTTTTCCTTTTTTCCATGGCATAAAACCACTCCCTTCTAAATATATCTTTTCCCACCTTAAAATTAATATAAGTTTTTTTCTAAAAGTGTAAAATCTTATACAGGATAAAGGCCGCCAACCAGACAAAAAATAAGCTTGGAGGCGATTAAAATGACTGATGAAAATTTTGAAACGCTCAATGAGGTATTAAAGGGTGAGCATATGGCTATTGAAGGCTATGAGAATGCCATGTCTGCCATAGAGGATAAAAAAATTATTAAGGCTTTAGAGGAAATAAATAAGCAGCATAAAAAGCATGCACTGGAAATAACCGACAGAATCGTGCAAATGGGTGGTAGACCAGAGGGTGGCACAGGGCTGGCGGGAATGATGTCTGGAGTGATGCTAAAGGCTAGGGGCGCCTTTCAGACCGACAGGGAGCTTTTGGAGGAGCTTTATCAGGGTGAGAGTATTGGAATTAATAGCGTTAAGAAGGTAATTAAGGAGGAGCTGGATAGTTCTAGCCTTGATATAATGAAAAAAATTCTTCAAACTGATGAAGCCCATCTTGAAAAGCTTTTTAAGCTAATCCATTTCAACAATTAAATAAAACCACCTAAATGGTGGTTTTATTTATGCTAAAGTCTTTCAATTTTACAGAAGCAATGATTATATATAGCCTGATTGCCTATATCAGAAAAGCCCTTAGGTGTCAAATTGTTAATTCCCTGTGACTTAAGCCACCAGCCCTCATAAATATATATAACATCTCGCCTTACATCGGCGGTGGCAGAGGCCATACACTTTATTTCGCCGGTTATGGACCTTACCTTCACAATGTCACCATCGGATATCATCAAATCCTTTAATAGCTCCTCATTGCAGTAGACTTTGGGTAGCTGCTTCACCTTTTCTCTATAATGCTGGGAGTGCAAGGAGTCCTTAGGATGTAGGGTTAAAAGCTGAAGGGGGTATTCGTCATTGGCGTACGATGCCCTTAAGACCTCAATATGGGGATTAATAAATGAAAATTTTCTGGAGGGTGTTGAAAAAACTTTGTTTTCCCATGGCACCTCGTTACCCTTCAGCTTCAGGTTTTGACCCTTCATTTCCTCTAAGGTCATACCGGTGTTGCTCAAAAGAGGTGCCAATGCTCTTTCGAGATAATACCTTTCATTGGGATATTTATTTGAAAACTCACAAAGCTTCATGTATTCGCTCAGGCTTTTAAATATCTGGAACTCGCTTCTAACCTCCTCTGGCGGGTCTAAAGCTCTCTCGGAGAAATTGAAATATGAATGCCACATAGAGGAGAAAAGGAAGTCCTCCTCCTCGAAAATATGCGTACAGGGAAGGAAGTAATCAGAATTATCGGCGGTATCCGTTAAAAAATGATCTATAGTAACCTTAAAGGGGATACTTCTGAAGGCCTCAAGGCTTTTTGATGTATTTGGCAGCTGAACAAGGGGATTTCCTCTGGTAACGAATATTGCCTTAATTTCCTGGGGTCTTTCAGTAAGTATATAGTCAGCAAAGTTAGATTTCACGAAGGTAGGTCCTTCTCCAGAAGGTGTGTTATTGGCATACTGCCAGTCAATCCACTGGTTGATGTACTGATTTGCATAGTTTACACCACCGCCTGAAATACCGATATTCCCAGTCAAGGCCCCGAGAGCATCTATAAGCCTGATATTATTTCCACCATTGGGGTAACGCTGAAGGCCATAGCCTAAAATTATGGAGGAGGGACTAAGACCTGCATAAAGCTCTGTTAGCTGGTTAAGCTCAGCCTCAGATAAGCCGGTTTCTAAAATCAGCTCCTGCAGAGACAGTCTATCCAGCTGGGCCTTATAATTTTCAAAGCCTTCACTATATTTTGATACAAAGGCAGTATCGCATAAGCCTCTTTCCAGGATAAGCTTAGCCATGGCCATTGCCAGAAGGCCGTCGGCGTGGGGCTTTATCTGATAAAAATGGGTTGAAAGGGAGGCTGTAGCCGTCCGAACAGGGTCTATTAGTACGATATTGCTGCCTCTCTTTTTCGCCTCCTGAAGGAAGGGGACAAGATGCACATTAGTATAAACAGGGTTTCTGCCCCATATGATTATTGTCTTTGCGTTCAAATGATCGACGGGATCATGGCTGAGAACCTTGCCAAAGTCAGAAAGCTGAGCCTCTATACCGGCACCCCAGCAAAGGCTCCCAACAGATTTTGTTATGCCGCCTAAGCTGTTGAAGAAGGCCTTGTCTATATTTTTAAGAAGTCCACAATGGCCTGCGTCACTAAGGTGGATAATTGAAGAGGGGCCTTCGTTATTCAATAGCTGAATCAGCCTATCACCTATTTCTTTAATTGCCTCCTGCCATTGGATAGGCCGCCATTCACCATCAACCTTTTTCATAGGTCTGGTTAGCCTCTCGGTACTGTTTCGTTGAGAGAGGTGCTGCAGACCTTTTTGACATAGAAAGCCTCTGGTTATAGGATGCTCCTTATCGCCGTCAATAGACATGTTGTTATCATCATCTATAGTGACAACAATACTGCAACGATCCCAGCAATCTAAGGAACAGACGCTTTTATACTTTTTCATGCTTTATCCCCCTTCAAAAATGTATACGCTAATTTTATCATAATTAAATGCCATACAAAAGAGATGGGAATAGTTAATACAAACTATAATGAATGATTGAAATAAAATTTACTGGGTATAGGATAGTAAAAAGATACAAACAAGCGAGGTGTCATTATTAAAATGAAGAGAAGAGAAGGTTTAATAACAATGAAGGGCAATGCAGTAACCTTGTTGGGGGAAGAGATAAAGGTGGGGGCTAAGGCTCCTGATTTTGAAGCCACTACCAAGGAATTGACTCCCTTTGGATTAAAGGAGCTTGCCGGCAGGGTTAAGCTGATTAGTGTCGTTCCCTCCATTGATACTGGGGTATGTGATTTGCAGACAATGACCTTCAATGAGGAGGCTGCAAAGCTTAAGGATGCAATGTTTGTTACAATTAGTATGGACCTACCCTTTGCATTAAATAGATATTGTGCTGCAAAGGGAATTGAAAATATCATTACCGTTTCAGACCATAAATTGGCTTCCTTTGGCTTAAACTATGGATTCCTTATGGAGGAGCTGAGGCTTTTGGCAAGAGGGATTGTGATATTGGACAAGGAGGATAACGTCGCCTACGTGGAATATGTAAAGGAAGTATCTACCCATCCGGATTATGATCGGGCACTGGAGGCTGTAAAGCAGCTGCTGGAAAAATAAATCGTAAAGCGTATAAAGAGGAAGACGATAATCGTCTTCCTCTTTATTTATGGACAAAGGAACACAGGGTTCCTTCGGAAAACGAACGTGGCGAAGGCACTTTTGCTATGATTGTTACTAGATTTAGCACTTTATGTCACTTGAAATGCTGGATAGATGGCGGTATATTATTAGACAGCGGGAGTTAATGGGAGGCTATAACGATATTTAAATCGGAACATTATCTATTTTTTAACGATAATCATACTAGAAGGAATATAATCATTGTAGTAGAATAGTATTAATTAGTCGTAAATTTCTGAACTTTTATAGAAGAGAACTATTAACTAGAAAAAATTACTTAAATATAACCCACTAAAGTTAAATCTATATGAATGGAGTTGGTGATTATGGAAAAGAAACCTTACATTCAAAGATCCCATGAAAGATGTATACAATTAGGGGTTGAATATTCAAGGATTTATAGCTCAAGAATTTTAAAGGATGAAGCCCTGAGAAAGAGGATGGAGGATAACCGAGAGCTGATTATAACCGCAGGACCCTTTATGGAGCAGCTATATAACTTTGTTAAAGGCTCAGGGTTCTTTGCTATCCTGACTGACGGTGAAGGCTGCATATTAAATGTCATCGGAGACGAGGATGTGCTGGAGATAGCCTTCCGCCTGGAGATGATACCTGGCGCCTTTATGGGGGAAGAGCATATAGGCACCAATGCCATGGGAACCGCATTGGCAGAAGGCACTCCTGTCCAGATTTCGGAGGAGGAGCACTTTGTTACTGCTTATCATCAATGGACCTGTTCTGCCGCACCTATCAGGGATTACCATGGAAAAATTATAGGCACACTGGATTTAACTGGCTCCAGCAGTCTGGTTCATTCCCATACTCTGGGCATGGTGGTGGCAGCGGTAAATGCTATCGAGCATATGTTAAAAATTAAGGATATAAACAGCAAACTGGTGGTGGCTAAAAAGTCCATAGAAACCATTATAGATTCCATAACAGCAGGGATATTTACCGTTGGCCCTAAGGGCTACATTAAAACAGTAAATAAAACAGTTATTGACATGCTGGGCTATACTCAGGATGAAATGGTTGGGATGAAGATATATGAAATTCTGGAGGGATGGTCGGGAATCCAGGAATCTGTGGGAAAACGAATACATTATCTAGAAGAGGAATCCTATATTAAGGGGAAAAATGAAAAGGTTCACAGTGCCCTAAGTGCATATCCTATACTGGACAAAGAGGGGAAAATGCAGGGGGTTGTGTGTGTTATTAAGGAGCTCAAGCGTATGAGAAAGCTTGCGAATAAAATGATCGGCAAACAGGCTATCTATACCTTTGACAATATAGTGGGACGCTGTGAGAGATTTGAACGGATAATTAACTATGCAAAGAAGATTGCAGATAGTCCTTCAACAGTATTGATTTCAGGCGAAAGCGGCACAGGAAAAGAGGTGTTTGCCCAGTCCATACACAACTATAGTAGCAGAAGAGAGGAGCCCTTTGTTCCTCTGAATTGTGGTGCAATACCAAGAAATCTGATTGAGTCGGAGCTTTTCGGCTATGAGGATGGCGCCTTTACTGGAGCAAAACGGGGAGGTCATCTTGGAAAATTTGAGCTGGCTGACGGAGGGACATTATTCCTCGACGAGATTGGCGAGATGCCCCTGGATATGCAGACCCGCCTGTTGAGGGTTCTAGAGGAGAGCAAGCTTTTCAGGGTCGGGGGAAATAAGGAGATAGAGGTAAATGTAAGAATCATTGCAGCTACCAATAAGGATTTAAAGAAGGAGGTAGAGAAGGGCAGCTTTAGGAAGGACCTCTATTATCGTCTGAATGTGTTGCCTTTAAAGCTTCTGCCCTTGAGGGAAAGAAAAGAAGATATCATTTTATTGATAGATTACTTTATGATCGTTAAGGCACTGAAGCTGGGTAAGACACCGGTTACTCTACCCCAGCAGGTTGTAGAACGGATGATCAATTATCCTTGGCCAGGAAATATAAGGGAGCTGGAAAATAGAATAGAGCATATCATAAATACCCAAAACTATTCCTTCATTTGGGAGTTTGCAGATCAGGCTGTCAGTAGTCCGCAATACCCCAGCTTCTCCATAGAAGAAGAAAAGCTGGATGATATTGAGAAGAAGCATATTGAATTCATACTAATGAAGTATGAGGGCAATATCAGCTCAGCAGCTGAAGCACTGGGAATAGGCAGAAATACCTTATACAGGAAAATGAAGAAATATCATATTAATTGTTCTGAAATGGCGCATTGTTCCGAAACGGAACAACAAAAAGATGAAAAATTGTATCGTTTTGGAACATAGCATGCTTAACCACCATAATTTTATGGTGGTTTTATTTTTATAGCTTTTAAGCGATTGAAATGGCTATGGAAGCACAAACTGTTTAATTGAGGAAATCTTAATACAATGGCATGGATATTGCAATAAATAGGCATATATTATTAAATAAGGAGGACGAAAATATGTACGGATATAATAATAAGGTTTTAAGAGTCAATCTCACTGAAAAGAGCTTTAAAACCGAAGCGCTAAATTTGGATTTAGCTAAGAAGTTTTTAGGCGGTAGGGGCTTAGGCGAAAAGTATCTAATGGATGAAATCGATCCCACAATTGATGCTCTTAGTACTGAAAACAAGCTGATATTTGTAACAGGACCTTTAAGCGGTACACCTACACCTACAGGTGGAAGATACATGGTGGTTACAAAATCACCTCTAACAGGTACAGTTGCCAGTTCAAACTCAGGCGGTCGCTGGGGTGCAGAGCTGAAGATGGCAGGCTACGATATGATAATTATTGAAGGTAAGGCAGATAAGCCTGTTTATATTTATATTCAGGATGATGAGGTTACCATTAAGGATGCAGGACATTTATGGGGTAAATATACTTCTGAGACAACTGAAATCCTAACAAAGGAATTGGGAGACAAGGTGAAAATCGCCAACATTGGTCCCGCAGGAGAAAAATTATCAAGAATTGCTTCAGTAATGAATGATTTAGATCGTGCTGCCGGTAGATCAGGGGTTGGCGCAGTCATGGGTTCCAAGAACTTAAAGGCGATTGCCGTAAGAGGTACAGGTAAGGTTGCAGTAGCAAGTCCTGACAAATTAAAGGAAGTCGTTGCCAGCTGCAATAAGAAAATAAGAGAAAATGGCGTTACAGGACAGGGTTTACCAACCTATGGTACTGCGGTGCTTGTAAATATCATCAACGAAAATGGCGTGTTTCCGAAGCATAATTTCCAGGAATCAAGCTTTAGTGAGGCTGAGGCCATCAGTGGTGAGACCTTAGCAGATAAGTACTTAATAAAGCGTGTTGGCTGCTATGGATGTCCTATTGCCTGTGGTCGTCATTGCAAGGTTGACGATCTAGAGGCCGGAGGACCAGAGTATGAGACAATTTGGGGCTTTGGCGCAGACTGCGGCGTTTCAGATTTAGGTATGGTTATAAAGGCCAACTTCTGGTCAAATGAGATGGGCATGGATACCATATCTGCATCAACCACTATAGCAGCAGCTATGGAGCTATATCAAAAAGGCTACATTAAAGAAGAGGACACTGATGGAATGCCTTTAGAGTTTGGTAATGCTGAGGCAGTTTTAGAATGGACTAAGCGAATGGGCTTAAGAGAAGGCTTCGGTGACAAGCTGGCGGATGGCTCCTACAGATTATGTGATTCCTATGGGGTACCGGAGCTTTCAATGTCGGTTAAAAAGCAAGAGCTTCCTGCTTATGATCCAAGAGCAATCCAAGGTCAGGGCTTGGCATATGCAACCTCCAATAGAGGTGGTTGTCACGTTAGAGCATATCTTATCTCACCTGAGATTTTAGGATTACCTGAGAAGCTGGATAGATTCTCATTAGAAGGAAAATCCACATGGGTTAAGATATTCCAAGACTTAACTGCAGCTATAGATGCTACGGGCCTTTGCTTATTCACCTCCTTTGCTTTAGGAGCAGATGATTATGCGGCATTATATAGTGCTGTTACAGGCATAGAGATAACCGGAGAGGATGTATTATTGGCCGGTGAAAGAGTATGGAATATTGAAAAGGTCTTCAATCTTGCGGCCGGTATTACTCCTGCTGAGGATACCCTACCTAAGCGATTGCTGGAGGAGGGCATTACCGACGGTCCTTCTAAGGGCAATGTTGCAAGATTAAGTGAATTACTGCCTGCATACTATGCTGAAAGAGGCTGGAATGAGGAAGGCATACCAACAGATGAAAGACTACAATTATTAGGCCTAAAATAAATAGATTCAATACAACTGAAGAGCTTCCCAGGAAGCTCTTCAGTTGTATTAATTATGATTTAAGGAGACGACATTATGAAGGATTTGGGCTATGAAATCAATTATATAGAGAGTAAAACCATCAAAAAGCTCTATCTTGAATTGACCGACAGATGTAATTTAGACTGTGCTTTTTGTTATAGAAAGAGCTGGGATAAATGCTTTCAGGACATGTCGCCTGATGTTTACCGTAGGCTTCTTGGGGATATAAAAAAGATAGAGGGAATTGAGAGAATTGTTTTGGGTGGTATAGGTGAGCCTACCTTTTTTGTTGGCTTCGATCGGGTGCTGGAGGACCTTAAGGCATATAAGCTGCATATTACAACAAACGGGACCCTATTGACGGATGAGCTGGTGGAGAAAATCGTTGATACTGTCAGCTACATCACCGTATCCGTTGATGGCGTAGCGGATTACTTTGAGGCCATAAGAGGAATTTCACTGGACAGGGTTGTAGAAGGCATTAGACGACTACAGGAGACAAAAAAGAGGAAGAAATCCACCACACCAGAGCTACAGCTGCAATTTGTATCCTCAAAAACCAATATAGACAGTCTTTTTCAGGTTATTGATCTGGCAAAGGAGCTGGACTGCTATCAGCTGATTATCTCCAATTTGATACCTCAAATTGAGGAGAACAAGGATAAGATATTATATACCAATGAAGGAAATAATAAGGAAATGAAGGATTTGTGGCATCTTGCCAGGAATTATGCCTTTAGAAAGGGAATCACGATATATTTGCCCAATATTCAGCTGAAGACCGAAAGGGGCTGTAATTTTATAGACGATGTCACCACCTATGTTTCGGCAGAAGGAGACGTAATACCCTGCTATCGCTTATCACATGATTATGATGAATATGTTTTCGGTAGAAAAAAGAGGGTTACTAAGCATACCTTCGGAAATATTATGGATGCTTCACTTTTGGATATTTGGAACAGTAAGGAATATCAGAAATATAGGTATGTCGTTCATAACAATCTCTATCCCTCCTGTATGGACTGCGATTTAGTGGAGGGCTGTGAGTTCCCCAAGGAAACCCTTGAGGATTGCTTTGGCTGTCTACCCTCATGCGCTGATTGTCTGTGGGGGAGAAAATTTGTAATGTGTCCTTAGGGTATGTCTTCAAAAAAGCGCCTTGCTTGGAACAAGAATTCAGTAAAATCTGCTCCCTTAGGAGTATTCATACACACCCTAGGAGGTGATTCGATGGAAATAAAGGTGCGGCTTTTTGCAACATTAAGGGAAAATAGGGGCAAGGAGCTGATGATCAAGATAGCCAATGGTGATACAGTCAATCAGATTATTGCTGAACTCAACATTGAAAAGGAGGAGGTGGCAATACTCCTTATCAATGGCAGAGATGGCCTTTTGGACACTCCTTTAAAGGAAGGGGATGTTGTGTCAATATTCCCGCCTGTAGGCGGTGGCTGATTAAATAGATATTACCATCACTTGACTAAAGGTACATTTTTATGTACCTTTATTATGTACAGGGAATTATGCGTTTTCATTTCTTATACATGGGTATTTTAAGGGATATCCTTCTTATAAAATAAAAACGATGTAGAAAAGTGTCTTAAGGAAAGAAGATCTCGTGTAATCAGAAGGGACGAGCACTTTTGTATAGGAGGTGGTAGGGTGCGCTTTATAGATAGTATAAAGAAGAGTCTCTCATTATTGTTAAACATTCCCTATATACCGGAGGCCTTTTATACAAGGGGAAAGGGTCCCTTCCTATTGCATATAAGTGATACGCCTGAGGAGATACATGGCTATGTATTAAAGACGGTTAAAAAAATTAATCCACAATATATTGTGCATACTGGGGATATCGTAGACAATATAAAGTTGGAGATATACAAAAATAAAAAAATGTCATATGCTAGAGCATTAAAAAGTCTAGTACAGCAGATGGAAAATACAGGTGCTAAGGGAATTTACTACGCCGTCGGAAATCATGATGATGGGGATATCTTACGGGATACCATAACCCATGGTAGAATTATGGGAAAAAATGAAACCTTCATCTTAGGTAAGTATGCCTTTTATGCCAATCATTATCATCAGGAAAAAAGACCTGCGGCCGATTTTCATTTGTTTGGGCATGCGTTTTCTCCACCGAATAAAAAGGATGGAGATGAAATATTATTAAATGGCACCTTAAATATGTATACAATAGATTTATCCACAGGAGAGGTCTTTTGTATGCCATATCCCTTAGGGACCAATCAATTTCGCAAAATGGAAAGAGTGAGAATAGGAATTTAAAAGGGGGGTACTTTTAATGCTGTATTTAAGGATGGGACCTAGATTTCTATTTGTACGAACAGAGGCGGTGGAGGACTTAAAGGACTATTTGATAAGAGAGCTGGAGGGGGAGACCGTTAGCTTCCATCAGGGACTGGACAATGCCTCTGATGATTGTACCCTTTGCTTCTTGACGGATACAGATAAAATAAGAACTTCAATCGAGGATGCAAAAGAGATTATATTGATTAAGGAGGTGGCTTCCGTATGCCTGGCAAGCATAATCAACAGTCATATTGGAGAGCTGCTACACCGTGTAGATATGGGACCGGCTTCAATGGTTATGCGGATTGCCGGCAATGAAGCGAAAATCATTGAAAGACTTAAACGGGATTTTAACGGAGAACCAGTGGATTGGGAGGAAGGCATAAGAAAAGGAGAAAAAGGAGATACAATACTATCCTTGACGCAAAAACCAATAAATGAAGGAATAAGAGAGAGGGATTTTATTGTGCCCAGTATTCTGCTGCCGCATCCTGCCTCCTATATTCAGAAAAAGCTGAGAAATGAAGGGCTTCTGTATATCACCCAAAGTCTAGACAGAGGCGAATGGTACGAGTTCAGGATAAATATATATGACTCCTATGGTAAGTATAATGAGCATTATCAAAGGCTGATATATATCTTATCGGTTCTGGAAATAGGAATGGTATTGGGTGAGTCATGGACTAAGGATCATGCGCTTATGCTCTATTCCGTTCTGGCCTTTCAGATAAGACTTTTCACCTTCTATACGCCAATAGAGATAAAAAAGCTGCTGATGAGCCTGGAGTACAATCTTGAGGGCAAGCGGTTGGTGGATTTTGACCTGTATTATCGAAATAAAAAGATATCATGGAGAGATGTGGATAAAAGCAAAGCAAAAAGATATAAGGAAGAGATATGTAGGGGCTTTCGGCTAGAGCTGTACGAAAGATTAGCGGATAAGGACCGTGAAAGGCTTCTGGAGATGGAGGAGGGCTTAAATCAGAATTAAAATTGTGAGAAAAATCATGGTGACACAACCACCCAATGGGTATATATTTAAAAATATATCAGGAAGGGGGTAGTAATATGAGGTATAAGCATCTATTGGAGGAAAGGAGATCCTGCCGAAGCTTTAGAGATGAGGCAGTTGATTCCGTAATAATAGCAGAGCTTTTTACCTACGGACACTATATTAAAAGGCTGGAGGACACAATTCATACCAGCTTCGCTTATATCGATAAGGGCTCAACGAGAGAGGCAGCGTTATCTGGAAGGGTAGGATACAATGGCTTTTGGATTAATGCACCCCATTATGTTGCACTATTGAGCGAGGAGAAGAAGGGCTATTTAGAAAATGCAGGCTATATGATGGAGGAGTTTTTGTTAAAGACGGTGGAATTGGGTCTGGCCTCCTGCTGGCTAAGCATAGAAAAGGAGGAGGGGCTGAAGGAGGAGCTTGGCGTAACGGCAGCAGGAAAAATTGTTGCACTAGCTGCAATTGGCTATCCAAAGAAGCCTTTACCCTATATGCCTAAGGATACCTCCTATAGAGAGGCAATATCCGACTTTATATTTCAGGAGGTATGGGACAACAAGCCGAAGCCAGAGGAGCTGGAGCTTAGGGGTCTACAGGATATATTCCTTCATCTGAGAAAAGCCCCTTCGTGGAAAAATCATCAGCCATGGCGGTTTATAATCAGGCAGCAGGAGGTCCTTTTATGTATAGGAGGCAGGGAGCAAAGTAGTTCTCTTGGCTTAGATTCAGGGATTATGAAGCTCTATATGGAAAATATCTTCAAGGATGAGGGTATAGATGCAAAATGGAGAAAGGACTTCAACAGTGAAGAATATTCCCCCTGCGGTATACCTGAGGACTATAAGCTAATAGGCATACTGATGATATAAAAGCGAGCCCTTTCACAAGGGCTTTTCTGTTGGTATAATTATGCATACAATATTCATTATTAATGTTGAAGTCCGACTAAGATTATGTTACGATGTACATAGCACGAGAACATATGTATTTAAAAAGCATGTAGAAGGGAGAAATAGCGTGAATACTGAAAAGGATCGATTTTATATTGTGCATGCCAGGGCTTTACCGGAGGTATTTCATAAGACACTTGCAGTCAAGGAACTGCTTCAAAAAGGAGATGTCGATACGATACAGGATGCTGTTGAAATTGTTGGAATGAGTAGAAGTGCTTATTATAAGTACAAGGACTTTGTTTTTCCCTTCCATGAAATGAGTAAGGGCAAGATTATAACCATGTCCATTCAGCTCCAGCATACGCCTGGTGTGTTGTCGATGGTCCTTAATGAAATCGCAAGGGAACGGGGAAGCGTATTAACCATGAATCAAAATATTCCTCTACATGGTATTGCAAATGTAACTATTACCTTTGAAACAAAGGAGATGAAGATAGATATTGAGGAGCTGATATTACAGCTGAAGCTGATTTCAGGCGTAATGGAAATTGATATTGTCGCAAAAGAATAATAGGGGGTTGCTGATATGTGGACTGGAATAATCAATAATTATAAGAAGCTGCTGGAGGTAGGTGAGGAGGAAAGGGTAATCACCCTTGCAGAGGGCAATACGCCTTTAATTCCGGCAGAAAATATAGGAAAGGCTCTGGGGGGAATAAAGCTTTATCTGAAGTATGAGGGTTTAAATCCCACCGGCTCCTTCAAGGACAGGGGCATGACTATGGCTGTGACAAAGGCTGTTGCTGCCGGAAGTAAGGCGATTATATGTGCATCTACAGGAAATACCTCTGCCTCTGCTGCTGCCTATGCCGCAAAGGCTGGTCTGAAGTGCTTTGTCCTCATACCCGACAATAAAATAGCTCTAGGTAAGCTGGCTCAGGCTATAGTTTATGGTGCCATGGTAATACCTGTTAACGGTAATTTTGACGATGCCTTAAATATGGTGAGGGAAATAGCCGAAGAGGGTAAGGTGACACTGGTTAATTCAATCAATCCATATCGGTTAATTGGTCAAAAATCTGGAGCCTATGAAGTTTGTGACCAGCTGGAGGAAGCACCGGATTACCTCGCGATTCCCGTTGGGAATGCAGGGAATATTTCTGCCTACTGGGCAGGCTTTAAGGACTATCATGCCCAGGGTAAAATTAAAAAGCTTCCCGCAATGCTAGGCTTTCAAGCCGCCGGAGCGGCTCCTATCGTGGAGGGGCATCCCGTCAAGGAACCAGAAACAGTTGCTACAGCAATAAGAATCGGAAATCCTGCCAGTTGGGAAAAGGCTGTTGCCGCAAGGGACGAGTCTGTCGGTTTAATTGAGAAGGTAAGCGATGATGAGATTCTGGCGGCTCAAAGGCTTTTGGCCTCCTCAGAGGGGGTTTTTGCTGAACCAGCCTCCGCTGCAAGCCTTGCGGGCGTTATCAAAAAGGCTGAAGAGGGATTTTTTAAGGCCGGGGATAAGGTGGTATGTATTCTAACGGGTAATGGGCTGAAGGACCCCAGTGTTGTACAGCCGGAGGAAGCATTAAAGGTCTATGGTGTTGATGTAAATGAAATTAAGGCATTGATATATAGCAATTTAGGAGGCAATGGCAATGTTTAAGGTTCAGGTCCCGGCTACAACTGCCAATATCGGGCCGGGCTTCGATAGTCTAGGTATAGCACTGAGGCTGTATAATACGATTGAAATTGAAGAAATATCAGAGGGACTTGTCATTGAAGCGTCCGGAAGAGATGCAGAGCTCATAGAGACGGATGAAGGCAATTTGGTGTATAAAAGCATTAGAAAAGCCCTGGAGAAGATAAACTACAGCCCAAAGGGTCTCTATATAAGGCAGTACAACGAAATACCCATCAGCAGAGGACTGGGTAGTAGTGCAGCCTGTATAGTTGGCGGACTGCTGGCGGGCAATATGCTGGCGGGCAATATGCTGTCTAAGCAGGAAATTTTGGAGCTGGCGGTAGAGATGGAGGGGCATCCTGACAATGTTGCCCCAGCTCTTTTAGGGGGGATGGTGGTATCTGCAAAGAGTTCCGGAGCTACAGCGTATATCAAAATTCCTATTAAGGAAACGTTGGAGTTTTATGCCGCTATACCGGATTTTGGTATGAGTACGAAAATGGCAAGGGAAGCCCTACCCCAAAGCATCAGTCTGAAGGATGCGGCCTTTAATATCGGTAGAGCCGCATTGTTGGTATCCGCCTTTGCCACCGGTGAATATGATAAAATTTCTATAGGACTTGAGGACAGATTACATCAGCCCTATAGACTTCCCCTGTTAAAGCCGCTTAAGGAAATATTTCAGCAGGCAGAAGAAAAAAAGCTTAAGAATATTTTCTTGAGCGGTGCCGGGCCAACGATTATGTACCTAAGCTGGCGAGAGGATAAGTCAGAGGTTGAGGAATTTAAGGATATTATATCAGAACGACCAGAGGCATGGCGTGTAGAGAGGCTGAAGGTGCATGACGGATAGTGAATAGTGAATAGTAAAAAATCACCTGTGACGGGGTCACAGGTGATTTTTATGTGGTTATATTTTGAATTGCTGTATTTCTGCTGCCAGCTTGTCCGCCAGCATGTTTAACTCCTCTGCTGCTCGGGCAACCTCTTCTACTGCACTGGAGGTTTGCTCCATTGATGCTGTTACCTGCTGTGAGGCGGCGGCAGTTTCCTCAGAAACTGCAGAGATATTTTCTATGACAGCTACGATTTCATTTCCGTCCTTGGTCATTTCCTCCACATAGGTATTAATATCATCAATTTTGCCGGTGATTGTGGATATAGCACTGGAAATGTTCTCAAAGGTGTTAGAAACATCCTTTACGGCATCCGTCTGTTCATTGGTTTGCTTTTTAACCTCAGACATGATCTGCACTGTATTATTGCTCTCGCTTTGAATATCCAGTATGATTTTACTGATCTCGTCAGTGGATTTGCCGGATTGCTCCGCCAGCTTTCGTATTTCATCTGCGACAACAGCAAAGCCACGTCCGGCTTCACCTGCTCGCGCTGCCTCGATTGCTGCATTTAAGGCCAGTAGATTTGTCTGTTCTGCTATCTCACTGATGGTATTCAATATCACACCAATTGACTGTGCTTTAGAATCCAGATTAGATATTGCCTGCTCTATTCGGGTAATGGATTCAATATTTTCTTCAGTTTCGGAGATCAGGCCCTCCACTACGGCAACACCTTTTTTATTAGCGTCCGCCACCATGCCGGAAATCTCATGCATTTCATTAGAATTATTGTTTAATTCGTCAAACTTACCTGAAAGTCTATTTGTCATTGAAGCGCCCTTTTCTGCCTCCGCAGCCTGATCAGAGGCACCTCTGGCAATTTCCTCAACTGTACGGGTAACCTCTTCACTTGAAGCACTGGTTTCCTCTGAGGTGGCAGCTAAGGTGTCGGCAGCGTGGCTTACCTCAGTGGTGATGCTTTGTATGGTGCCGATCAAGCTCCCCAGCTGTTGAATCATTTGATTCAAAGACAGTGCGACGCTACCAACCTCATCCTTTGATTTTACTTGGGTACGTATGGTGAAGTCGCCGCTTCCGATCCTCTTCATATCCTCCGCTAGTAGCTTCAGGGGCTTTGTTATTATACCAGAAAACAAGAAGCCTATGATGATGGCTACAGCAAGACCTATGGCGCCGTTCTGCATTGTACTCTTTAATATACTTTCTGTATTTTCAGCCAGCTCCTCATAACGAAGGGTTCCAATCAAACGCCAGCCGGTCTGGGGTATGGTGGCAAAGTAGGCAAAACGAGGGTCCCCATCTACCTTATATTCCACCAGGTCACTTTCATTTGCAATTACTGCATCCTTTAGGTTCTCAACCGGAATAGGTATGTCGAATGCATAATCATTGTGAATCAGAAATTTGCCCTCCTGATTAACTAAGGATGCAAAGCCCGTCTGGCCAATCCTTATATCGTTGACCAGCTCAGTGAGCTTATCCAGAGAAATATCCAGTGCCAGCACCCCAACAAACTCATTATTTCTCTCTGTGTTGTAGATTGGCGACGCAACGGAAATAACCAGTGTACCAGTGCCCTTGTCTACATATGGATCGGTCCAGATTATTTGCTTTTTATTGAAGGCATCCTGATACCAGGGTCTGATGGTGGGATCAAAGCCCTCCTCCAGATGCACATCAGGATATATGTACATTTGCTTTTCCTTTGTACCTGCATAAGCATGCATGACATGGGCATTGGCATTGATGTAGGCCTCAAAGGCATTGAACATCTCCGCTACTCTGCTCTCATCCTCCAGGATATGCTCTGTAGCATCGTTGCTGCTTAGAACCGCAGCATCCCTTTCCAAGGAGGATAGGAAGAAATCCATGGATTCAATGGATTTATTTACCACCTGTGTGGCGGTGACCTTTAGCTCCTTTGCAAGTATATCGTTGGCATAATTATAATTCCTATATCCTAAAAAAGCTGTCGGTAGGGTTATAAGAATTACTAATAGTAATATAATCTTGGAACGTATTGACATAAAATTCCTCCCGTTTCTTATTGTAACATAATGATGCATCGCTACCAAAATTTAAAATTCGACAGTTTAACCTGTTTTCCTGCAAAAAAATACTGAGTGATAAAACATTAACATAATATTGTTACTAAGATAAGAAATATTGTTTTCTAATCATTTGAAAGGGATCCTTCTACTTTTAAAGTTAATGGATAATTGGTTGCAAGAGGGAAAAAATACTTGTAATTAGAGAGAAGAGGTGGAAAAATGAGAAAGACTAGGACTTTAGTATTATTTTTTATTTTGCTGGCGTTATCCTCCTGCAGTCCCCTAAGTCGGCCGGAAGAAAAAGATAGTGAAGTAAAAAAACTGGTGAGGGTAGAGGAGACCAATAAATTTCAAAATCTCAATGGCTTTAAGGCAGAAAAGGGAAAATTTTATTTTAGTGGCATCTTAGAAAAAAAGCTGGGATTCTTTTCCTTAGATCTTAATAATGGCAAATTGGAAAAGGAGGACTGGGATATTGCAGAATTTGATCTCTATGTTCCTCTTGAAAATCAAGAAAGCATCATTGTCAATTTTGACGGTGAGCTCTTGCATCGTAAGGAAGGCAAGGACAGGAAAATAGACGAGGATATTTCTGGAGAATATAGTCCCAATATATTATTATCTCCTGACAGGCAAATGCTGCTTTACACCAAAGGACCAAGAGAGAAGGCAGCATTATATAGATATGATATAATTAGGGAAGAAAAAAAACTGATTAAGGATATCATATCCGATGAGGCCTTCTATACCTTTCATTATACAACCCTGTGGAGCAATGCAGCCGGCTATTTTATATATAACAATGAAGAAATCTATGATGATAAGGGTGTTTTTTACAGTAATATTTCTGCCACCTCCTCCAAATGGTCCCCGAAGGATGATTATATTGCCTATATTCAGGAGCCCAGGAATAAAGAAGCCGCTAACATACAAATAGGTGATTGGAAATCTAGTATAGGTGAAGCCTTTCATATTTTTGAGCTTAGGACTAAGGAAACTAAAGCGCTTTTTAGCAGTGGAGAGGGATTCATTGACCCCGTTGATAGTATTCAATGGAGTAAAGACGGTACTAGGGTTGCAATATCTGAAGGTAGAATCATAATGACTGCCAATAGAGAGCTGGAAGAAATTCAGTATAAGAAGGTATTGCTTCATGATATAGAGAATAATAAGCAATATGTAATTGATGACATGCCTTACAACCATTACCAATTTATATTTAATAGCATCCTCTATGGTAATAATTTTGGTGTGCGGGAGCCCATGGAGATCATTAATTATGAGGAGGCTGTAAGAAATAGCTATGAAAGCCCCGTCATGCTTAATAGCAACGATTTATTTGTGATTGATTATGGTGAAAGCGGGTATTTTGTCAATGGTAGAAGCTTGATGCAGATAACTCCCAATGGAGAAGTGACCACATTTTTAAGGCTACCATGGAAAATTGATGAGATGTATATAGACGACACGACGGGGCAGCTGATTATGATTAACGATGCAATGGAGCTGTATCTGCTTAAGCTATAAGAGCCTTACTACGAGGGGCTCTTTATTTAAAAATCATATAGGCGGTGAGAGGGTGAATTACATATTCGGAGCGTTGGTGGGAGGCCTCATAGCCATTATGGTCAGTGTTAATGGACAGCTGTCGGTTTATACGACGGTCTATTTCAGTGCCGCTGTGGCTCATCTGGTAGCAGCAGGGGGCTCATTTTTGTTAACCCTTATATATCCTGATGGCTCGGAGAGAAAAAAGAAGCTTCCGATCTATTTTTACCTTACGGGAATATTAGGTGCAATAATTATTGTTTTGAACAATGTTACTTTTAAAGCATTAGGGGTATCTATAACAGTGGCATTGATGCTTCTGGGGCAAATGCTGGCATCCTTGGTTATAGACAGCCTTGGTCTATTTAACATGGAGAAGGTGTCCACAGGAAAAGAAAAGATACCAGGGTTAGTCATAATTATTATCGGAATCATTATGATTATGCTTAGCTAGTTAGTGCCTTGGCCATAAATTGGGCGCAGCAATGAGGAAATCTTTTTTAGGTCAAGGCAGAGGAAGAGGGCATATGGGGCTATATTACGGCTGACGACAACGCAGTCCTGGAGAAAAATAACCATTACTGACCAAGAATTCAGTCGGTCAAGGATTAAGGAGGCTGAAATGACAGTATTATATGGCGTATTAGCTATAATGGCAGGTATTATTATCACAGCTTCTTCTACACTAAACGCACAGTTGGGCAAGGGTATAGGCACCTACAGAGCTGCCCTTTTTCATAATGGTGTTGGGGCATTAATTGCCACAGCAATAGCTCTGGCTACCACAGGGAATTTGTATAGCATAAGTAATCTAAGCGGTGTGCCCCTTTACTTATTTAGCGGAGGCATAATTACCTTAGCGGTGGTGGTGGGAACCATAAAGCTGGTGCCCAGAATACCGATTATCTACACCACACTATCGGTTTTTGTAGGACAGTTCTTTATCGGATTTATCATCGATTGGTGGATGGGTATTAAATTTTCCCCCGGCAAAATAATCGGCTTTTGTATAGTATTTATAGGATTATTAATAAATATTTATATAGAAGGACAAAAAAAGAAGGAATAGATAGAGAAGTTTTCTGCAATTTATAGTATAATTTTAAATTATATCTCGGAACACGAAATTTATTTAATCAAATAAGGTGGGAGAAAAATGGTATATCAGGATAAGCAAAAAATGCTGACAGAAATTTTAGAATCTGGGGAAAAAATAATAGATGACTTTAGAATAGGGGTGGAGATTGAGCATATCGTAGTTGATAAGACTACCTTTGAATCCATAAACTATTATCAGGAAAATGGTATCGAGAAAATACTTAAGCGGCTTGTGACATTTGATTACAAGCCTAAATATGAAGGCGATTATTTAATAGGGCTGGAGAGGGAAGATGCCATAATAACATTAGAGCCCGGCGGCCAGCTGGAAATAAGCATCAGACCCTGTAGCTCACTACAGGAAATTGAACACATATATCTTGTTTTTTTGCAGCAGCTTATTCCAATACTGGAGGAGCAAAATCAATTGCTGCTGAGTATCGGCTATCATCCTAAAAGCAGTATCTTAGAGATTCCCTTTAATCCTAAAAAGCGGTATGAGCTGATGTCTGCCTATCTTAAGGAGAAGGGGACCCATGCTCATAATATGATGAAGGGTACCGCCGCATTGCAGGTGACCATTGATTATAAAGACCAGGAGGACTTTATTAAGAAGCTAAGGGTTGCAAGCTTTTTATCCCCTGTCTTAGCCTATATATCCGATAATGCCCCAGTGTTTGAGGGCCGGTTATTCGAAAAGCACAGTATAAGAAGCTTAATATGGCAAAACACCGATAGGGCCAGAAGCGGTATCATACCGGGTGTGATGGATAAGGCAGCATTTGGCTATGAGGATTATGCAGACTATCTTCTGAAGGTGGAGCCAATTCTTATAATGAAGGATAACCATACCATATCCACAAAGGATGCTACAACTGAAGAGCTAATGGAGAAATATAGCTTTACAAAGGATGAATTAATGCACATTATGACAATGGTCTTCCCTGATGTTAGGGGTAAAAGATATCTGGAAATCAGGATGGGTGACAGCCTGCCATTTCCCTTCAATTTTTCATACATTGCTTTAATTAAGGCAATATTCTACAATGAAGCGGCATTAAACAAACTCTATGAGCTTTCAAGCCAGTTGGATTCAAAGGTAATGGAGACTTATAAGGAAGACATGATGCGGCTGGGTGGAAAGGGCAAATTCTTAAACGGAGAAATTCAGGATTTTGTGGTTTATCTGTTGGATTTAGTAAAGGTTGGCATGACGGAAAAGGAGCTTCAATATATAGCGCCTCTGGAGGAGCTGCTTAGAGGTGGAAAAAATGTTGCACAGCTATCGAAGGAGCTATTACAGGAAAAGGGTATAGGTGCCCTTGAATGGTGTGGATTGAATAGGATAATACAGGAGGGGGAGTATTATGCAGACAAGAGAATTATTTGATGGATATAAGGCCAGAATTTTAAAGGATAAAGCACTGTACCATGCTTCTTATAAACAGGTGCTGGAGGAGGTGGCAAATTCCACAGCCCAGTATAAGGGGAAGCCGGTGGAGTTTTTATATCAGCCTATGTTTTTGAAGGACGAGGATTATCAACGCTTTGATAGGCTGACATCAGAGCTTTACTCGATATTGAACAAGGTGATTAAGCAGTATTTAGAGGATGTCAGCTTTAGGCGACATTTTGGCTTCTCTCCCTTATTGGAGACGCTTATACTAAAGGACCCCGGCTACAGCACTGCAGTACCCATTGGTAGGTTTGATATTTTTTATCATTACGACACAGGAAGCTTTCAGTTTTGTGAGCTGAATGCCGATGGCTCCTCAGGAATGGTGGAACAGCAGGAGCTGGCAAGGATTTTTAAGTCCTCTACTGCCCTTAAGGCATATGAGTCGGAATATAGCATAAGAGATTTCGAGCTATTTGACTCATGGGTTCAGATATTACAGGATAAATATAGGGAGTTTAGCGGTTCAGATGATAAGCCACAGGTAGCCATAGTAGATTGGCTTCAGGCAGAGCCTCCAAGTGAGTTCCTGGAATTTAGCAGCGCGTTTGAAAGGGACGGCTGCAAGGCAGTAATAGCCGATCCGAGATGGTTGGAATACAGAGAGGGCAGCCTATATTATAAGGATTTTAGAATAGACTGTATATATAGAAGGGCCGTCACCTGGGAAATCATTGAAAGGGAGCAGGAAGCAAGAGCGTTTATTGATGCCTATTTGGATGGCGCTGTATGTGTGGTGGGACCTCTTAGATCGCAGGTGATACACAATAAAATTGTATTTGCCCTCCTCCATGATGAAGAAAAAACCCCATTCCTAACCGAGGAGGAAAGGGAGTTTGTCCGAAGGCACATACCATATACTAAAATATTTGATATCAATGATAAGGCGCTTGTAGATTATACTATACAGAATAAAAACAGTCTTGTACTTAAGCCAATGGATAAGTATGCCTCTAAGGGAGTAAGAATAGGTGAAGATTATTCAATAGAGGAATGGAAGAGTATTATTCAGACTGAGGCAAAGGAGGAATATTTGCTGCAGGAATTCTGCAGGGTTCCAAAGGTTTCGATGGCCTTTTTTAATCAGGAGGAGCAGGCGGTTGAATTTAAGGATAGCAACTATATTATAGGTCTCTTTATGTATGATGGCAGGCTGCAGGGTGTATATACACGAACCGGGACAAAGAATATCATAGGAAGTATTGTCGAGTGCTTTACGGTACCGAACTTTATATTTTCTGAGAAATAAAAAAATAGCAGTCAAGGGGGCATGGCTTCATGGCTGCTTTCTTTGTTGTTTCATAGGAAAGTTCGTTTTTTTCCTATGAAATGGGGGGTTGTTAAGGGGGGTGTGCCCCCTTATTAGAATTAGGAGGGTACAGCGAAGCGTCCTAGGGAACGCATGGGTTCCCTGAAAAACAAACGTGGCGAAGCCACTTTTGTTCAAATACTGCTGATATATAAAAAAAAATAAGTAAAGGAGAGCTGTGCTTGAGAAACATAAAAATGATAATAGAATACGACGGCAGCCGATATAAGGGATGGCAAAGATTGCAGGGGGGAGAAAGCACAATACAGGGAAAGCTAGAGGACGTCATAAGTCAGATGGTAAAAGCGCCTACGGAAATTATAGGCTCTGGGAGAACGGATGCCGGCGCCCATGCCCGTAATCAGGTGGCAAACTTTAGTACAAGCAGTGACATGTCCCTAAAGGATATGCAGGATTATATAAATCATTACCTGCCGCAGGATATTGTAGTTAAGCGGCTGGAGGAAATGGAGGCCAGATTTCACAGCAGGTACAATGCAAAGGGGAAGCAATATATTTATCAAATATGGAATAGTAAAATACCCTCCGCATTTCAACGAAAATACAGCTACTATGTACCGGATGAGCTAAGGCTGGAGGAAATGAGGAAGGCCGCCGACAAGCTTTTGGGAAGCCATGATTTTAAAGCCTTTTCATCGGTTAAGAAGTCCAACAAGTCCACCGTCAGAAATATAACCGCTATTGATATAGTTAAAGAAAAGGAAATGCTGGTGATTTCAATTACAGGTGATGGATTCCTGTACAATATGGTGAGAATAATCGTGGGGACACTTCTGGAAATAGGCCTGGGGCATAAGGATAGTGGCTATATAGATGAAATATTCAAATCCGGTAAGAGAATGGAGGCTGGTTTTACAGTGCCGCCTCAGGGACTTTTTCTTCAAGAGGTATATTATCGGTAGGATACAGAAAGAGCTTTATATAGGCTCTTTTTGTAGTTTTTTGGCAATAATAATAGTTGGAGAGGAGTGTTGAAAATGGAGGATTATCTATTTGTGTTTTTTAGGATTATTACTATTATGCCACTTCTGGTCTTTGTTACTATATACATTATGGGGAAAAGACCTATTGGCGAGCTGCCGGTATTTGATTTTCTAACAGTAGTTACCATGGGGGCGGTTGTGGGAGCAGACATAGCAGAGCCGGATATAGCCCATGCACCTACTGTTTTTGCCATCATTGTTCTGGCACTCTTTCAGTATTTTGTAAGCAATTGGATTATTAAAAACAGGAGATTTGGGAGATTGATTACCTTTGAGCCAACTTTGATCATGGAAAATGGTAAATTTTTGGTCAAAAATCTGAAGGGGATAAAGTATTCAATAGACGAGGTTCTGATGCTGCTTAGAGAGAAGGATATATTTGATTTTGATGAGGTGCAATATGCAGTCATAGAATCCAATGGAAAGCTGACGGTATTAAGGCGGGCAGAGATTACACCTGCCACACCTCAGGACTTAAACCTTCAGGTAAAGGCAAAGGAGGTACCGATGGTGGTTATTATCGAGGGAAAGCTGGATCATCACAGTGTCAGCAGGCTAAGTTTGTCGGAGGAAAAGATTATATTTATGGCCAGGGAACAAGGCTATGTTACTATAGCAGATATTTTTCTGGCCACCTATACGAAGGATAAGGGCTTGATCATATCTCCCTATGATGTAAACAGAGACAATATAAATATTGAGCATTAGTGTTTTATACTTATTGAAGCCGTCTAATAAAATATATATAATATAACTAAAGACAAAAAAATAACCGAAAAGGACAAGGATGAAAATATGAGGCTAAAATGGGATAAACAATATCTAAAATACTCTTTATATGGCTTTTTGACCGTAGCGCTATCGATTTTATTTTATCTTTTGCTTAACAATGCCGGTTATCTATATCAGATATTTAGCCGCAGCTTTGGCGTCGTCAGAAGGCTTCTAAGTCCCTTTATTATAGGCGCATCCATTGCCTATCTCTTAAATCCCGGAGTGAGATGGTTTGAAAAAAGAGCTTACAGCAGAATTGCTTTTTTAAAGCGCTACAAAAAGCTTACAAGGCTTCTTAGCATACTTTCTATGTATTTAATATTGATAAGTGGTATAGCGCTACTAATAGTCTTTGTAGCACCGCAGATTACCAATAATATTCGTGATATCATTAATAATGTAGACAATTATTATACCTTCACAACAGAGCATATAAACCGGTGGATGGATGATATTGAGGCCTTTAGCTCCTATAATATATCCGAGCTTGTGGATGCACGTTTGAACAGCCTGTTCCAGAATGCTGAGGAAATTCTGATTTATGTTCTAAACAATCTGATAAACAGTATTCTTTCTATAACCTATGGATTAATGAATTTTATAATTGGCCTTATCGTATCCTTTTACCTGCTTATGGATAAGGAGTCCTTTAAGGAAGGGATTATAAAAGTATTGAGAATTATATGGCGGGATGAAAAGGTAGCCAATATTAGGATTTTTGGCAGGGAAGCAGACACCCTCTTTGCAAGGTTTATCGTAGGTAAATCCATCGACTCCTTTATAATCGCATGTATATGCTTTCTAGGCTTAAAGATAATTGGGATACGATATGCATTATTGCTAAGTGTTATCATAGGAATTACCAATATGATACCATATTTCGGACCCTTTATCGGAGCGGTTCCGGCGGTGATCATAACCTTTTTTGACAGTCCGCTAAATGCCCTGTGGCTTGTAATCTTCATATTAGCTTTACAGCAATTCGACGGTTTGATTCTAGGTCCTAAAATATTGGGGGATAGCGTTGGTGTTACACCCTTCTGGATCATATTTTCCATAGTTGTAGGTGGAAAGCTGTTTGGTGTTTTAGGCATGTTTTTAGGCGTACCTGTCATTGCCGTCGTCAGGCTGATGGTCAACAGATTTATAGATAGGCGGCTGGAGCTTAAGGAAGCTAGGCAGAAGGTTAAAGATAATAATATCAGCACATAATTAAAGCAATAGACACGGCACCCCTTGTATTCTTTCTTAAAATGGAGAAGCTATAGTACTAGGAGGTGCTTTTTTATGAAGCTATGGAAGCCGGATAGAGTTTATTTTGAAGCAGCGGCAAGAGAAACTGAATTGGGGAAACAGGTATTGGAATATTGTAGGGTAAATGATATTCCGGTTTTGGCCACCACCTCCCATAATCAGGTGAGGGATTTGCCGGGGAAGGATGAAAAGGCAAAGTTCGCAGCAGCTAAAAAGACATTGATCATTGGAATAAAAAAGAGTCAAAAGCTGGAGGTCTGTAGACCATCAGCAGATTATCAATTCTCCCTTATGACCAATTGTCCAGGGGCCTGTGAGTATTGCTATCTATTTACAACACAGGGGAAAAAGCCCTTTGTCAGGGTATATGGCAATTTAGAGGAAATTTACGAAACCATAGATAAGTACATCGAGAAAAAATTACCTGAAACAACGGTATTTGAAGCCGCAAGTACAGGGGACCCATTAGGTATTGAGCATATAACAGGAGGACTTAAGAGAACAATTGAGCATTTCGGAGAATTGGAAAAAGGGAGATTAAGGGTTGTAACTAAATATTCAAATGTGGATACATTGTTGGATATAGCCCACAATAAGCATACCCGCTTTAGGTTCAGCATAAATTCCAGCTATGTCATCAATAATTTTGAGCATAATGTAGATAGCCTTGAGGATAGAGTTGAGGCTGCCTCAAAAATGCAGAAGGCTGGATATCCACTGGGTTTCATCATTGCACCAATAATGCTACATCAGGATTGGCAAAGAGAATATCGTGAAATGCTGGAAAAGCTGTATGATGGTATTGGCAGTGGCAGAGACAGCTTCTTTACCTTTGAACTGATTCAGCATAGATTTACAATGAATGCAAAGGATATTATAGAGACAAGATACCCAAATACAAAGCTGGAGATGAATCCGGAGGAAAGGGAAAAAAAGTGGGGAAAATACGGTAGGATTAAGTATGTTTATAAAAAAGAGGAAGCAATGGAGCTTAAGGCGTACATAGCAGCCCAGATAACAAGGCTATTTCCTCAAGCTCAAATTCAATACTTCACTTAAGCCTATATTAGTTTGAAATATATTACAGAAACCTATATTTGCAGCTGACTGAGCATATAATGATATTGAGCCTGCTACAGCATATATACCTCCCCAACCGCCATTACCTTTGACAGAATATAGAACTAATCAAAAACTCATAAAGAATTAACTAAGCATTAAAGAAAACTTAATAATATAATGTTATTATTTGAGTGCAGAATAATTATCCCGAAGCATGGAAAATAGTTATAGGTTCAAATTTTGGGGTAATTTTTAAATAGGAGGTGAGCTTATGAGTAAGAGAATTATTATTATGACTGCTTCAATTGGCTATGGCCATGATCAAGCAGCAGAGAATTTAAAAAGAGCCATAGCAGCTATTGATTGTACAGCGGAAATAGAAATTATAGATTTTATGAAGCTGCTGCATCCTACAATTAGTCAGTTTATCATTAGTACTTATTTAAGAATGATCGACTTATTTCCTAGTGGATACCATTTTCTATATCATATGACCAAAAAACTAAATACTCAGAACAAGGTAAGTGATTTGATTAGCTACAGGTATAAGAAGAAAATAGCCCATATGGTAACAGCAAAGCAGATAGATATGATCGTTTTTACTAACCCCTTTGCCTCAGTATTGGTTTCTTCGATGAAGAAAAAGGGCAAATTAAATCTCCCCACTGCTACAATTATTACCGACTACACCGCGCATCCTGTCTGGCTGGATGAAACGATGGATATGTATTTTGTGGCCTGTGATGAATTGAAGCAGGAGCTTATAGAGAGCGGTATAAGCCCTTATAGGATATTTGTATCCGGTATCCCGATTCATGAGAAATTTGATTTGCCAGTTGATAAAAATGAAGTCATCAGGGAGCAGGATCTTGATCCTCACCTGCCAACACTGCTGGTGATGGGAGGTGGCCTTGGCCTTGGTCCTATAAAGGAAATTCTGGATGCCATTGGAAGGATAAATGCACCATTGCAGCTGCTGGTGGTGGCGGGTAAGAACTCACAGCTGAAGCAGGAGTTGGAGAATAAGAGATATAACAGCCTTCATAAGGTTAGGATATACGGATTCTGTAATAATATCAACGAACTGATGGGCGTCTCCCACCTGCTCATCTCTAAGTCCGGCGGATTGACAATGACAGAGGCCATCAGCAAGGGCCTTCCGACAATAATAGTTGATCCAATACCTGGGCAGGAGGTTATAAATGCAAGGTATTTCTCAGGTATAGGAGCCGCTAGAATGGTGGAGGAGCCCGAGGATCTAAAGGCTAATATAGAGGATTTATTATTTCATAATCCTGATAAACGCAATGAAATGCTATTAGTAGCCAGAGCCGCAGCTAAGCCAAGGGCTTCCGGAAGCATAGCACTAAGACTGTTGGATCATTTAAAATCATATAATAAGCATAAAGCCTCTATAAATTAAGTAGGGGCTTTTTATGTGTTTAAAATTGCTACCCTTTACATGAATTTGATTTATGTAGCGTTGACAAAATAAAGGTGGAAGAATATAATGTATACATAGAAACATTTAAATATATCTATGTATTGGAAGGAAGTGGATTATGGACGAAAAGATAATGCTGTTTAAGGCATTTGCAGATCCTAATAGATTATTGATACTTGAAATGCTTTCCTGCGGTGAGATGTGTGCCTGTGATATCATGGATGGATTGAATTTAACTCAACCAACCATATCTCATCATATGAAAATTCTTCAACAAAGCAAGCTGGTAAATGCAAGAAAAGAAGGCAAGTGGATGATGTACTCAATAAATCACGAAACGGTAGAAATCCTACAAAGCTTCATAAAAGCGACAACATCCTTTAAAGAAGACTGTATTTGCAAGGAAGTCTGTAAAAACATCGATAAAGAGCTATGTGAGGTATGTGAGGATAATGAAGATTAATATTGATGATGAGGCCTTAGCTTATATTAGAGAAATGGGTAAATCAACTTTTATCAGATTCAGCAAGAAGGGCTGATGTCACTCAGGCAACGTAGATGTACCTACTATATATCTAGGCAAGCCTGGTGATAATCCGGTGGATTATATAATCTATGAAGAAAAGGGTATTAGCTTGTATTACCCTAAGGCTTTAGAAGAAGAATGGGAAACAATAAGTATATCAGTGGCAAAATTATTTAAGTGGAAAAAACTAACTCTAGAGGGCTATTAAATAATCAAAAACGAGGAGGAATAAACATGAAAAAAGTAGCATTTGTTTGTATACACAATTCTTGCCGTTCACAGATGGCAGAGGGCTGGGCTAAGCATTTAGGCAAGGATATTATTGAGGTTTATTCTGCAGGCACAGAAGAATATCACGAGGTAAAACCAGACGCCGTACAGGTTATGGCAGAAGTGGGCATAGATATGAGTGAGCACTACCCCAAGCTGTTAACAGATATACCCGAGGATGTGGATATCCTAGTTACGATGGGCTGTGGCGTAGCATGTCCATTTATGCCAAGTCAGCATCAAGAGGATTGGGGACTTGTTGATCCTTCAGGTGGGCCTATTGAGGGCTTTAGAAACACTCGTGATTTAATAAAAACAAAGGTAGAGGATCTAATAAAACGCGTTCAAAACAATGAAGTATAGAGGAAATACAAAGGATGGATGAAATATTTGAATTATCTATTTACAAAATTACATGATAGGGGGCTATTATAGTGAGTAATGAGAAAAAGGGCAGCGGGTTAGGTTTTTTTGAAACCTACTTAACGGTGTGGGTTGCGGCTTGTATCATTGTTGGGGTTGCTGTTGGACAGTTTTTACCGTCAGTGCCACAGTTTTTAAGCAAGTTCACCTACTATGAAATTTCTATCCCTGTTGCAATACTAATTTGGCTAATGATTTATCCAATGATGCTAAAAATTGACTTTACCAGCATTATCGAAGCCACAAAAAAACCGAAGGGCTTAATTGTTACCTGTGCAACCAACTGGTTAATTAAACCCTTTACAATGTACTTGATTGCAGCATTCTTCTTTAAGACAGTATTCAGTGCCTTAATTCCTGCAGATTTGGCAGACCAATATTTGGCGGGAGCAGTTATTTTAGGAGCAGCGCCTTGTACGGCGATGGTATTTGTATGGAGCCATTTAACAAAGGGTGATCCAGCATATACCTTGGTGCAGGTTGCGGTGAATGATTTAATCCTGCTGATTGCCTTTACCCCAATAGTAGCATTCCTATTGGGTGTAACAAATATTATTGTTCCTTATGGCACCTTATTCCTATCTGTAGTGCTATTTATTGTGATACCATTAGCAGGAGGATATTTATCAAGAAGCTATATTATTAAGAACAGAGGCTTAGAATATTTTGAAGGTGTATTTTTAAAGAAATTTGATAACATTACTATTATCGGATTACTTTTAACACTTATAATTATATTTACCTTCCAAGGTGATGTCATATTAAGTAATCCGTTACACATTGCATTAATAGCGATACCGTTAACAATCCAGACCTTCTTCATATTTGCTGTAGCCTATGGATGGGCTAAGGCATGGAAACTTCCCCACAACATTGCAGCACCAGCCGGTATGATAGGGGCAAGTAATTTCTTCGAGCTTGCGGTGGCAGTTGCAATATCATTATTTGGCTTGGATTCCGGTGCTACCCTAGCCACTGTTGTTGGTGTTCTGGTTGAGGTGCCTGTTATGCTGGCATTAGTTAGAATTGCCAATAAAACAAGGCATTGGTTTCCGGAGGTAAGCAGAGGAAACTAATTTTGAGGAATAACATACTAAGGTATAGGTAAATAGGGAAACTTATTTACCTATTTGTATCATATACAGCGATATATTAAAGAAGGAGGCTTATTATGAAGCTAGAAATTTATGATCCGCCAATGTGCTGTTCCACAGGGATTTGCGGCCCCAGCGTTGATGATAATTTGGTTAAGCTAAGTGAAAACCTAGAATTACTTAAGAATAGGGGCATAGAAGTCGAGCGCTACATGATTACACAGCAGCCCTTAAAGTTTAGAGAAAATCAAAGTGTATTTGACCTGATTAAGGAAAAGGGAAAAGAAGTACTGCCGATAACAACAGTTAATGGCAAAGTGATAAAGACAGGAATATATCCAACCCTGGAGGAAATGGAAAAGGAATTAGGAGCTGAATAATATGGAGACAAAATTCATACTGTTTTCCGGCAAGGGGGGCGTAGGAAAGACCTCTATGGCCTCATCTACAGCAGTTTATTATGCTGGAATCGGGAAAAAGACCTTGATAGTAACCACTGATCCGGCTGCAAATTTGTCGGACGTCTTCGAACAAGAAATTGGTCATAAGATAACTGAAATAGCGGGTATAGAAAATCTTTATGCAATGGAAATAGACCCGGAGGCTGCTACGACAGAATATAAGGAGAGGTCCCTGGCACCCATGAGAGAGCTTTTTGACGAGGATTTGATAAAGGTTGCAGAGGAGCAGCTAAGTGGACCCTGCACTGAAGAAATGGCGGCCTTCGATAAATTTATTGATTTTATGGATAGCACAGAATATGAGATCGTCATATTTGATACTGCGCCTACAGGACACACGATAAGATTATTGGAGCTTCCGGTGGACTGGAGCAAGCATATAGAAGAAAGCGCAAAGGGCAGCGGGCAAACCTGCATGGGTCCGGTGGCATTGATACAGGATAGTAAAAAGAAATATGATGATGCCATAGCAAAGCTCAGGGATAGTAGTATGACGGATTTTATATTTGTAATGCAGCCGGAGGAGACCTCATTAGCTGAAACCGTAAGGTCTTCGCAGGATTTAGAGGCATTAGGCATTAAAACTGCTAAAATAATAATCAATGGCTTAATTCCTGAGGAAGAGGCTGTAATTTCATTCTTTAAAAAGAAGTATGATAAGCAACAGACTACTGTCGAGAAGACTAAAGCGGTGTTTGATAGTATAGCGATACAGACAATGACGCTTTTTGACACGGAGCTAAAAGGGGTTCAAATGTTTAAGAAAAGCGGCGATATATTGCTTCGAGGAAGTGAAAAAAAATGAACAGATTAGATACAATTATCTATCCTTTAAAGGGAGAAAGAAAGAACATATTCTTCTCAGGCAAGGGTGGCGTGGGTAAAACCTCAATGGCCTGCATAACAGCAGTTCAAACAGCAAAAAATGGCTTTAAAACCTTGCTTTTAACAACTGATCCCGCTGCCCATATAGGCAATGTATTGGATAGGCCGGTGACCGATAATATTACGCCAATTGAAGGCATTGAAAATCTGTATGCTGTTAAAATAGATCAAAAGAAGGCAACTGAGGAATATAAGGCAGGCTTATTAAAGGAAGCCGAGGGGAAATTTGATGCCAATACCATCATGGCAATGAAGGAGGAACTGGATTCACCCTGCACAGAAGAAATGGCCTCCTTTCAAAAATTTGTCGATTTTGCCGGCAACGATGATTTTGAGATAATAGTGGTTGATACAGCACCTACAGGCCATACCCTAAGACTTTTGGAGCTTCCTATGGATTGGAGCAAGCAAATTCAGCTTAAGTCAGGAGTAGCAACAGAGATTAGTGAAGGTGATAGGTTGCAAAAACAGAGATTTGATAAGGTCATTGAGATGATGAAGAATGAAAAGGAAACTACCTTCGCCTTTGTGATGTATCCTGAGCGGACGCCAATCGTTGAGGCCCACAGGGCTTCGGCAGAGCTTTTAACTCTGGGAATTAAAACACAATTGGTAGTAGCGAATTTAATAATACCCGAAGAACAGGCAGTAACATCCTTCTATCAAAAAAGGCGTAGTATGCAGCTAGGTTATATTGAAGAAATAAAAGAGACCTTTAAGGCTTCAGTACTTTTACAGGTTCCGATGCTGGAGGATGAGATTAAGGGCTTAGATATGTTGCTGGAAATTGGCAGTATTATTTTTAAGTAAGGAGAATAATTCAATATAAAAGCTGCTTTAGACTCAGTTGCAACCCTGTCAACGGTGGTGGGAGTATTGGTTGAGGTATCGGTTATGTTGGCTCTTGTAAAAATAGCGAATAAAACCAGACACTGGTTCCCGGAGGTAAGTAGGGAAAGCTAAATATTAATATAAAAACAGGCAAATAAGACAGCTTATTTGCCTGTTTTTTATGGAATTATAACGACTTAACCTAAAATTAACAAAGCTTTAATTGGCCTATAAACATATCAGTGTATGTTTTTTACTATGGAGGAAAAGTATGCTTATACGCATATAGCATTTATTATCATTATGCATACATAATATGTTCTTATTGGGGGAAAAACGATGATGTTAAATTTAAGCTTGAAGGGTAAAAAAACTAAGCCGCCTAAGGCTAAAGCCAACAGAAATAAACGAAAAATGTGGAAAAACGATTTTATTAATAAATATCTAACAAGGTTCCTTAAAAGGCCGATAGGAACGACAGCATTAAAGACAGAGCAAAAGACAAAGCCAAAGATTGGACGAAGCTTTATCCTAGATAATTTAAAGATGCATAACAAGCTGTTGCTTTTGGTACTTATTGTAGGACTAGTGCCAATCATTATTTTAAGTGGAATAAGTATAAATAACGCCAGCAAAGAAATTCAGAGAGAGATAATTAAAGGCAATCAGGTATTTACCACCCTAACACTCGATAGGATAAATGAATATTTCTTTAATAGGGAGGGTGATGGCAGCATATTGGCTGGATCAAAGACTGTAACTGAGGGAATTGAAAGGCTAAATAGCTTTGACTTCAGCGAAATACCAAGAGAGGCCATATTGGAGGAGTTTACAGTATATCTAAGCGATCCAATTGAAAAATACAAGTATACAGATATATTCCTCACTAATGTCTATGGAGAAGTGGTTTTTAGCAATAAGTATGATAGAAATGATATAGCCCCTTTAGTATTTTCAGGGGATTTTGTAGGTAAAGCCCTCGGTGGTCAGCAAAATTGGTCAGACATTTTTTGGAATAGCTTTATAAAGGACAACCTTATGGTATTATCCACGCCAATTTACTCTCCGACTGCTCAAAGTCCTATTGGCACATTAAATATTGTGCTAAATCAGGAGAGAGTCAATGAAATCGTCCAAAACGGCATTGATGAGCTGGCGAAAACCGCCGATGCATATTTAATCAACAGTGAAGGGTTGTTTCTAACAAATACAATGAAGGGCCAATATACCGAAGGTGCAGTCTTAAAGGAAACCTTGGCAACTGAAGCGACTAGCCTTCTAAAGGAGCCTATTGCTAAAGGAAGCTTAGACTATAATGAAACCAGAAATTATACAGGCCACAGCGGCAATCAGGTAATTGGCACACTTTCGGTAGCAAAGATAGGGAATAGCTATACCGGACTTATCATAGAGGTGGAGGCGTCAGAGGCCTATGGTGGCATAGAAGCCCTCCGACAAACGTTGCTGATTATTGCAGCTATAATCATACTGATATCTGCGTTAATTGCAGTAAAGCTTTCACAAACAATTACAAAGCCATTAAGGGAGATATTAGCTATTATAGGTGAAATAGCAGAATATAATCTTGGGACACCAATAGAACCTGAGACCATATCAAGAAAGGACGAAATAGGCGACTTGAAGAGGGCGATATTTAAGATTAAGAATAATCTTAGAAGTATTATTACAGAGGTGGAGCAAACCGCTGGAGAGGTGGCTGCATCGGCAGAGGAGCTGAAGCTTAACTCTCAGCAGGCATCCTATGCAGCTGAAGAGGTTGCACTGAGAATTAGTGAAATCGCTCAGGGGTCTTCGGAGCAGGCAAATAACGCAGAGGAGAGCAGCCTCAAAACCAAGGAGCTGAATCTTACGATCATTGATAACCTTCAAAGCATTGAAGATATAACCGTATCCACATGTGAGGCCGCAAATCTGGCAGTTTCAGGTCTGGAGGTGGTGGAGGTCCTCACCAATATAACAGAAAAAACCAGTAATACCAACAGACGGGTTCAGTCCAGTATTCAAAAGTCATATGAGAATTCAATAGAAATAGAAAAGGCCAGCCGATTGATCATGGAAATCGCCGATAAAACAAATCTGCTGGCATTAAATGCAGCCATTGAGGCTGCCAGGGCAGGAGAACAGGGGAGAGGCTTTTCAGTAGTTGCTGAGGAGGTAAGGAAGCTGGCTGAGCAATCTAAGGAGACCTCGAGGGAGATAAACGAAATCGTAGGCAATCTATATAATGACTCAATCATGGTGGTGAAGATCGTCGATGAGCTTTTAAAAACTGCTGAAAATCAAGCAGAAAGTGTTTCCTTAACAAGGGCAAAATACATGGAGATTGCTGAGGCCATAAGAACAGCTGAAGAAAAGGCAGGAGCTTTAAATGAATGCAGTATAAATATTGACAAATTGAGACTTGAGGTTGAGGAGCGGATTCATAGGCTGGCGGAGGTATCAGAAGAGAACTCGGAAAAAACCGAGGAGGTTTCGGCGACGATTCAAGAGCAAACAGCTTCCATGGAGGAGATTTCAAGCTCCAGTGAGGGGCTGGATGCTATGGCACAGAAGCTTCAGACTTTGGTGGCTAGCTTTAAGCTATAGCATCTTAGCATTTAACATTCACTTAACATAAGGCTAACATTCGTATAACACGTTACGTCAAACAATCTTGTAGAATAATAACTGTAGGACATATGAAAAAAATACCGATAGGGGGATTTAAGTAATGTTAAAAAGGTTTTTATTATTGTTGTTAATCGCAAGTCTAATGATATCAGCGGTGGCATGTGGCAGTAACACAAATGCACCTGTAGACGGAGAAAAGGATAAAGAGGTTGAAGAGGTTGTTGAAGCTCTTGAGGGAGCAGTTATCGTTGATGGTTCAGGTACAGTATATCCTTTAATGGCTCACATCGCTGAGGAATACATGACAAGTGTTCAGCCAAAGGTAAGCGTTCAAGTAGGTAGAGCAGGTTCAAGTGCAGGTATTAAGAAGTTTATTCCAGGCGAATTGGATTTTGCTGACGCTTCAAGACCATTAAAAACCGAAGAAAAAGAACAATTACAAGAAAAGGGATTAAAGCTAGGTGAAGAGGTACTGGAGTTTAAATTAGCATTAGATGGTTTGACTATGGTTATTAACAAGGAAAATACATGGGCAACAGAAATGACAAAGGAAGAAATCATCAACATGTATATTTCTGGTGCTATAAAGGCTGATGATAAGGTGCTTTGGTCAGATATTAGACCTGAGTGGCCAAAAGAGGAAATTAAATTCTTTGGACCAAACGAAAACCACGGAACCTATGAATTCTTCTGGGAAGTTATATTAGGCAAAAAGGACTTAGTTAAAACCGTAAATCTTCAACAAGAGTATTCAACACTGGTTGATTTAGTATCTAAAGACAAAAATGCAATTGCCTTCTTTGGTTTCGGATACTATACAACTAATACTGATAAATTGACAGCTGTAAAGATTGACTTTGGTAACGGACCGGTAGCACCTACCTTAGAAACAATCGGTGAAACTCTACCATATGCAGGCTTTACAAGACCGGTATTCACATATTTAAATGCTGTATATGCTAAAGAAAAGCCACAGGTGCTGGATTATGCAAAATATGTAGTTTCACCTGAAGGTGCTGCAAGACTGGCAGGTGCCAATGGCTTCGCTCCACTGCCTGCTGCACAATATGCTGAATATGCAAAGCAATTAGATGCATTAAAATAGTGATAATACAATAGATTGCAGGGACCTTAAGATGAGATTTTGTTTCTCATCTTAAGGTCGTTTATCAGATGACTTATGCAGATGAAACGAATCGGTATTTTTCTAGAAAGGGAAGGATTATATGGACAAATCTATGAACGTCAGAGAAGTGATTAAAGATAATTTCAATAATAAAAGGCATAGAGGCTTAGAGAAATTTATACCTAAGATTTTTCTTCTCGCCGCTTCATTATCTGTAGTTACTACGGTTGGTATTGTATGCACCTTATTGTTTGATGCCTTCAAATTTTTCAGCAGAGTCCCTCTCAGGGAGATTTTCAGTACAAAGCTGGCGCCGCTTAGTGCTAATCCCTCCTTCGGTATTTTGCCTTTAATCAATGCAACCATGATTACCTCATTAATTGCAATGTGTGTGGCTATTCCGATAGGCTTGACAGCTGCTTTATATCTCAGTGAATTTGCATCAGATGGCTTACGGAGAATTCTAAAGCCGATAATGGAGCTGCTGGCCGGAATTCCAACGATTGTTTACGGTTTTTTTGCTTATTCCTTTGTGACACCTATTTTAATGAAGCTAATACCAGGATTGGAGGCGAAAAATGCCCTTAGTCCCGGCATAGTTATGGGAATTATGATTATACCTATGGTGGCATCCCTTTCGGAGGATGCAATGAATTCTGTGCCGAATGCCATGCGGGAGGGAGCCTTTGCTCTTGGTTCCACCAAGCTGGAGGTGGCCTTTAAAGTAGTTATTCCTGCAGCCTTTTCCGGAATTATGGCCTCCTTTGTACTGGGAATTTCCAGAGCGGTTGGAGAAACCATGATAGTGGCAATAGCCAGTGGCAGTTCAAAGATCTTCACCTTTGATATCACTCGGTCAATGCAAACCATGACGGCATATATTGTTGAATTCACCAGTGGAGATGCTGGCAGTGGGACCTTGGGCTACTATAGCCTATATGCAGTTGGACTTATACTTTTTGTTTTTACATTGCTTATGAATCTACTTGCACAATATATCACACGGAAATATAGGGAGGAGTACTAAAAAATGAGCTATGATGTCATGCAGCAAAACAAAGATAAGCATTTTTTAAATACTGAAGCCCTTAAACGAAGAATGAAGCTCCGTATTATTCTGGATAAGGTAGCAAAGGGAATTTTTATATTATCCACCCTATTTTCTCTGCTGATATTAGGTGTATTGATATATAGAGTTTGGAATCAGAGCGTAGGATGGCTCAATCTACGCTTCTTAAAGAGCAATTTATCGATTTTTCCTGAAAAAGCTGGTATACATGGCCCAATACTAGGAACACTTTGGCTAATGGCAATAGTAGCTCCGGTAACTGTAATTTTGGGGGTAGCGACTGCAATATATCTTGAGGAATATGCAACAAAGGGAAAATTTCAGAGCTTTATTAAAACAAATATATCAAATCTTGCCGGTGTACCCTCAGTTATTTTTGGTTTGCTGGGCTTGACTGTTTTTGGCAGACTATTGAAGCTGGGCTCAAGTATTTTAGCAGGAGGTCTGACAATGTCACTGCTGGTGCTGCCGATAGTTATTGTTGCCAGCCAAGAGGCATTAAAGGCGGTACCGGGATTTTTAAAGGATGCTTCCTATGCATTGGGAGCAACAAAATGGACGACGATTAAAACTGTGATATTACCAACTGCTCTACCGGGGATTATGACAGGCTCAATACTGGCATTATCAAGAGCGATAGGTGAAACTGCACCATTGGTTGTATTAGGCATACCCACACTTATTCTAAGGATACCCGACGGTATTATGAGTGACTTCACCGCATTACCGATACAGATATATTATTGGACATTAGATGCAGTATTGCGGCCTGAGTATGCAAACCTTGCAGCTGCCACCATAATTGTATTGCTGTTTATGCTGTTTATTATGAATTCTATCGCTATATTGATTAGAAATAAATATCAAAAAAGATATTAAAATGGGAGGACTTAACTTGATTAGTCAAAACACAAATAAAGACGAAGCTAAGCGGATAATCTACAGCGTTAATAATCTGAATCTTTGGTATGGTAAGGATCAAGCATTGAAGAATCTAAACTTTACAATTGAGGAAAATGATGTAACTGCAATTATCGGACCCTCCGGATGTGGAAAATCGACCTTTATAAAAACGCTTAACCGTATGATAGAAATTATACCGAATGTAAAAACCTCGGGAGAAATAATATATAATGATAGAAATATTTTTGACAGCGCCTTTGGGGTAGAGGAGCTGAGAACAAGAGTAGGAATGGTATTTCAAAAGCCTAATCCCTTTCCTAAATCTATATTTGAAAATGTTGTATATGGCCCTAAGATTCATGGTATCCGTAATAAGAAAAAGCTTATGGAGATAGCAGAGGTCAGCTTAAGAAACTCAGCTCTATGGGATGAGGTTAAGGATAGGCTTAATAGTAATGCCTATGGCCTTTCCGGCGGACAGCAGCAAAGGCTTTGTATTGCTCGAGCTTTGGCTATGGAGCCGGAGGTGTTGCTGATGGATGAACCGACATCAGCTCTTGACCCGATAGCAACAGCCAAAATTGAGGAGTTGATTATGGAACTGAAAAAAGATTATACTATAGTTATAGTGACCCATTCAATGCAGCAGGCAGCAAGAATTTCAGATAAGACCGCCTTCTTCCTAATGGGGGAACTGATCGAGCTGGATAAAACAAAGACGATATTTACTACTCCGAGAGATAAGCGTACAGAAGATTATATTACTGGAAGATTTGGATAATAGGAGGATAGGCCATGAGAAATCAATTTATAGCACAACTGGATGAACTGAATATTAAGCTTTTAAAAATGGGGGCGATGGTTCAGGAAATAATTGAGGCTGCCACCAGGGCATTAACAGCACAGGACATAGGGCTGGCAAAACAGGTCTATATTATGGATGACAAAATAGATGAACTGGAGCTGGAAATAGAAACAGAGTGCATGAAGCTCATAGCCCTCCAACAGCCTATGGCTAAGGATTTAAGGGTGATAGGCTCTATACTAAAGATAATTACCGATTTAGAGCGAATGGGAGATCATGCGGTCAATATTGCTAAGGTGACGCTGGAGATAGGGGATGAGCCCTTTATAAAGCCCCTAATTGATATTCCCAGAATGGCAAAGCTGACTCAGGATATGGTAAATAAAAGCTTGGATGCCTTTGTTAAATCAGACATAGCGCTGGCAATGGAAGTTGCAAAGGATGACGATGAGGTGGATTTGATTTATGAAAAGATTTACACCGAGCTAATTAATAAAATGATTGACAATCGACAGCTTGTTAAGCAAGCGACTAACCTGATATTTATAGGAAGATTTCTGGAGAGAATCGCTGACCATGCCACAAACATAGGCGAAAGAGTCATTTATATGGTGACTGGAGAGCTTCAGCAGATCAATTAATAAGCAGGCCCGTGGGAGTTATACCACGGGCTGTTATTTTTACATAAAAAAACCTTGGCACTTAAGTCCAAGGTTTTTAGTATGTTTTTAATTATTTAGCTTGATTTATAGCGTCCTTTAAAGCTGCAAGAGCACCCTTGCTTGTCATAGTAGCACCAGATACAGTTGCTACATCAGCAGATTGGCTGCTTTGAGCTGCACTAGCAATTTTCTTAACAGCTTCTCCACCAAACTCTGGTGTATCAGTTGTATCAAACTTAACGTTTGTTATTTTACCGCCAGCTACAGTAACAGTAACCTTGATGGTTTCACCATAGAAGGTATCCTTGTTAGAAGCTGTATAGGTACCATCCTTATATTGTCCCGCTGGCTCAGCAGGTTTTTCTGCTGGCTTTTCAGCTGGTTTCTCAGCAGCAGGCTTCTCTGCTGGCTTTTCTTCTGGTTTTTCAGTTGGTTTTTCAGCAACAGGCTTCTCTGTTGGCTTTTCTTCTGGAGCCTCAGCTACCTCTTCAGCCGCTAAAGCTGCTTTAATAGCATTGATTGTGCCTTCACTAGACATAGTAGCACCGGAAACAGCATCGACTTCAGTTGTTTGATGCTTGATAACCTCAGCCACAATCGCATCAATAGCTTCGTCTCCTAAACCAGGAGTATCGTTTTGATCAAGAACATCAATAGCTGTAATTTTTGTACCTTCAACTACTACCTTAACCTTGATATCACTCTTGAAGCCTTTAGCAGTTCCTTCGTAAGTACCGTCAACAAAGGTCATAGCGGCATAGCTCTTTTCTTCTTCAACTGGAGCTTCAGCTTCGTCAGAAAGACCTAGCGCAGCCTTAACTGCTTCAACAATACCAGCACTTGATTTAGAAGCACCAGAAACAGCTTCTATGTCAAGCTCTTGAGTTTCCTTCATCGCTTCGATGATGGTTTCCATAGCTGTGTCGCCAAGACCAGCAGTTTCACCATGCTCAACCAGTTTGATATCAGTAATGTTACCGTTTTCAACAGTTACTTCAACTTTTATATCACCTGCAAAACCTTTTCCTACACCTTCATAAACACCATCTGTGTAAGCTCCAGCTGGAACTTCCTCTTTTGGTTTTAAACTGGTGCAGCCAACTAAAATTGCAAATGACAGTACTGGAAGCATAATTAATGCAATTTTTTGTTTTTTGTCCATCATTTTTAAAACACCCCCTAAATTATTTACTTGTATATAATATCACAAAATATTATATAAATAAATAGCTTTTTAACAAACAATCATTAAATAAAATTTTTATTACATAATAATAATTTAAAAATAAGAAGCAGTCCTTAAAAAGACTGCTTCTCTTATACTGATACTAAAGATTAAGTTTTTTACTTTGCAATAGCTGCCTTCTTTTCATCCAATGGCGTAATTGTTATACCAAGATAGCCATAGACGACATTGATAATTGGAACTAGGATATTTAGGAAGGCATAAGGGGCATAAACAAAAGGATGAACACCTAATGTGGTCCACATAAAGGCACCACAGGTATTCCATGGGATTAATGGAGAGGTTACAGTACCTGAACCCTCTAAAGCCCTTGAAAGCACCTTAGGGTGAATCCCTCTGTCGGCATAGGCATCCTTAAACATTCTTCCGGGAACAACCAGCGATAAATACTGCTCTCCTGTTAATAGATTAACTGCGATACAGGTTAATACTGTAGCTAAGATCAGTGAGCCAGTGCTGCTGGCAAAGCTCAGGATTGCTCGACCTACCGCATGCAGCATACCTGTCTTCTCCAGAACACCACCGAAGGCCAATGCAATAAGGATTAGAGAAACCGTCCACATCATGCGATCTAGTCCGCCTCCGGTCAATAGGTCGTCAACTAATTCGAAGCCTGACTCCATTGTGACGCCAAAGTGAGCGGCATCGATAATGTCACCGAGTGAAGCCCCTTGGAATATGGCTGCAAATAAGCCGCCAAGGATGGTTCCTGAAATTAAGCCGGGGATAGCAGGAACCTTTAAAACCACTATAATTATTACCACAAGTGGTGGTATAAGCAATAATGGCGTTATTGTAAAGTTTTCAGAGATAGTTGCTAAAATTTGATTAACCTGATTGATATCAAAGTTCTTACCTGCATAGCTTGCGCCTAATATTGCATAAAGCACCAAAGAAATCAGCAGTGCGGGTGTGATGGTATAAACCATATGTCTTATATGCTCAAAGAGTGTAGTTCCAGCCATGGCAGGAGCCAGGTTAGTCGTGTCGGAAAGTGGGGACATTTTATCACCAAAATATGCTCCGGATATGATGGCACCGGCGACAAGACCTACAGGCATACCTAAGCCAGTTCCTACCCCTAATAAGGCGATACCTACAGTACCTGCAGTAGTCCAGGAGCTACCTGTAGCTATGGAAACTATACAGCAGATAATGGTGGTTGCCACAAGGAAAATACCGGGAGATAGTATCTTTAAACCATAATAAATCATCGATGGCACAGTACCGCTTAAGATCCAGGTACCAATAATACTACCGATAATCATAAGGATAAGCACGGCCTGCATGGCCATTTTTATGGTATCGATAATACCCTCCTCTAATTCTGCCCAGCTATAGCCAAGAATAAATACTGCCAAGCCTGCTGCGATAATCGTTGAAAAGATCAGTGGGATATGCGGATCCGCTCCAAAAATAAAAATTGAAACAGATAGTGAAGCAATCAGTACAATAATTGGAATTAGAGCATGAAGAAACGTTGCTTCCTTTTTTGTTTTTGCTTTCATTTTCCTTCCTCCTTTTAATATATTGCTGCTCCATAATCCGGAGCATAAATACTGGCCATTTGCTATCTAAAAAATGCGGGTCTTTATGCTATATACTAAAAATAATAGCACGAATAAACAGAAAATTCAAATATTGTATAATTTTACCACGATAAACAGGGATAGCAAATTGTGAGGCCCGCAAGCTTTAATACGCCTGTTAATGTATATATTAGCATAAAAAGTATTATACAGCACTATGAATTTTAATTCAACCGGGAACAGCTAAAAGGAAAAAATAAGCATGAAGATTGAAATTTAGCCCTTGAAATAATAATATGAAATGCGATAGTATTCAAAAAATTTTTATAATTGCCACAATATTTTAGTTGAGGGAACCTGCAGCCCCATGTCATGTATGTGAGTGGTAACCATAAGGGGCTGTTAGAAGACTGCTAATTTGTGGTATATATGAAATAAAATTGACTATTTTTGATAACTATCATATAATATAGGCATACCCCCCCTCCTGGAGGGGTGAGGTGAGGAGGGATAATTATGAATATAAAGGTGACTTCGGCAGCTAAGGAAATCATCCTAAAGCAGACAGCTGGAGCCAAATCAGTACGTATTTATGTCGGCAGCGTAGGCTGAGGTGGTCCGCGCTTTGTCATGGTTCTGGATGAACCACAGGCTTCGGATATTGTAAAAGATATTGATGGTATCAGCTTTGTTGTGGATGAAAAGCTGGATGATCAGTATGATGTAGTTAAGGTGGATTATCAAAAAACATTGTTTTCCAAAGGATTTATAATCACCCTTGATGGCAGAAGCACCAGCTGCTCTTAATTAGCATAGAAAAAATAAGGGTTATAGCCAGCGCAGGCCATAACCCTTATTACTATTTGTACTTCTCCAGCAGCTCCTTTACCTCAGTTACAGAGGGAATTCTTCCGCTGGAAGCTATCTTTCCGTTTATCATTAGAGCCGGAGTGCTCATTACCCCAAGGGTCAAAATTTCCACCATATCACCTATGATTTCAAAATCGTCGTCCCATGCCAGCTCATTTAAGGCCATATCAACGATAGGCGCTAATTTACTGCCACCTCAACAAATCTGCTCTAAAATTTTGATTTCCATAAAAATACCTCCTGTTGTTATAATATTTCTTAAAATAAGTTTTCACCTAAAATGCCTTTTAAATCCCAAAAGCTTAAAAAATTGTAGTATGTAAGTGATATAAGTATATTATAAAATTATAATATACTTATATATATCATATTACGATTGTCTGATATTGACAATACTTTTTTTAAACAAACGTGGCGAAGCCACTTTGTTCTATCATAGGAAAGTTCTTTTATTTCCCTATGATATGGGGGGGTGTTAAGGGGGGCATCACCCCTTATTAAAAAAAGGAGAGTACAGCGAAGCGTCCTAGAGAACGCATGGGTTCTCTGGAAAACAAACGTGGCGAAGCCACTTTGTTCTCATTCTATTTATAGTTTAATTAATCTGCAATGGGGAATTAATAAAATAAACTATTAGGAAGGGGAGAAGCCTATGTTTATGAAGAAGCTGTTAATTGCAACAGATTTTTCTCCTCCGGCTCAAAGACTTTTAAATTGTATTGATGAGTTTAGAATAATGGGGCTAGAGGAAGTTGTTTTAGTACATGTAGTTGATATACGGCTTGGAGAGGGCTTAAGCATATCTCTAAAGCACGAGGGGGAAGAAAAACTTAAGGAAATAGAGGGCGTCTTAAAAAATAAGGGCATAAATACAAAACAATATACCCCAATAGGATTTGCAGCATCTGAAATCGTCAACATTGCCAGGCAGGAGGAGGTATCCCTCATTCTTATTGGCTCTAAGGGGAAGGGCGTGATCAAGGAGGTATTCCTGGGCAGCACGACCTTCGATGTTATTAGATTGGCAGAGACACCGGTATTGATCGAGAAGTACATAAAGAATGAAGAGAATCAATACGTTAATGCATGTGCCAGCAAATTTAATAAGGTGCTTTTGCCGATTGATTTTTCGGATTGCTCAGAGCTGATTATTGAAGAAGCTAAGGGATTAGCTGGTATAGCCAAAGAGATAGTGCTTTTAACTGTAGTGGAGCAGGGAGAAAGTCAACAGGAGATCGAAGATTCAAAGGATGAATATAATAGACTACTGACAGAAACAGCAGAAGAATTTGAGAAATTGGGGATAGCAGCTAAAATCAGAATAGAGGAGGGTATACCTTCTCAGAAGATTGTCGCTGCAGCTGATGCAGAAAAAGTAGGGTCTATCCTGATGGGAACCAGAGGCAGAGGTATCATAAAGTCACTTCTATTGGGCAGTACCTCCGATGCTGTAGCCAGATTATCTAAACGTCCTGTTCTTTTGATTCCCTGTGGGCTTGATGAAAGAGCTAAATAACTTAAATAAAAAACCTCACCTGTTTAGTCGGGTGAGGTTTATGCTTTTAGCGCAATTGCACAGGTGCTGCCGTCTTCTAATATTTTGAAAACCTGAAGAATAGACTGCTTGCTACATATGAATTCTATGAAGCAATTACTGCAAAAATACCTGGATTTACTTAGTCTACCTGTATTAACATTTCCGCAAATAGGACATTTCATAATTATACCCCCTATGATAAAGGAAAGTGGATGCTCAATACATATGGGTCTCATAAGATAATTATAGAAGAAATGAAAATAAATGGCAAGCAAATATTTCGAATTGCTAAAGAATTTAAACACTACCATAGATGCGCTTATCTATCGATACTAGAGCTTAAGATAATATTATATGCATTCAAGACGGGGATTATGCACAAGGATTACCACATATTCATATACTATAATTACACTACATTATGATATGCTTTTAGCCAATTGTAGTATTCAAAAGAATAAAGGAGGTAAAGGAGTTGAAAGATGGTAAGGATATCTTTTTAAATATATATAATCCCTTTAATCATAGTATTGAGTGTAGACCTTTGGAGGATGTTGTTAAGGAGTTGGTAGCCCTAAGCATGCCACTAACCTTTCATATAGAAGCATTGAAATGCCAGAGTATAATAATGAGGACTAACCTTTTGCGGCAGATGAAGGCCTTAGGCGGATTGGGAGTCGAAGGCTGCCCTGAGGCAGATGTATCTCTGATGCCCTTTGAGGGCTATATACCAATAGCAGAATACCGGGAGATATGGGGAGAGCAATATCACGATAACCTTCTGCTGCTGGAGCAGGCCAGTGATGAAACCGCCGGTGAAATTATAATATACAATAGTAAGCCTATAGATGCAAAGTATCATGTGGTTTGTGGCGGTGCAACGGAAAACAGTGAAAATGTTCATGGCAATATCGTAGTTTATTTAAGAAGGGTGCTGTGTGATTACTGTAAAAATAGCCCTTATTATGAGAATAACAAGGAGCTGAGCATAGAGGAAATACAAAGACGCTTGGGGATACAATTCCCAATGGAAACCTCTGAAAAAAATATGAATATAGACGATATGTTTACTAATATCGTAAGGGACGATACGGGAAGGATTGTTAAGGTAAGTGTTGCGGGGAAGGAGTTTAAGGGTCATCAGCTTATGTCGCTTTTGGAAATTGATTCTACAAGATTTAGCTGGTATCCAGTGTCAATACGTTTTACCTCGAGGGGTAAGGGAGATGGTATTGGCTTTTGTCAGTATGGAGGGAATCAGCTGGCAGCTGACGGTAGGTTAGCTGCAGATATCATAGGTTATTATTACACAGGTGTGGAAATAGTTAAAATCACAAACTCATGTATAAGAAATCCATTATTGGGCAAGGTAATAGTGATTAATCCAGCATGTGGTGGTACTGAGTCACCGGGGCATGTTGGAAGTAATGGGCTGATGGAAAAGGATATCAATTTAAAAATCGCACTTTATCTGGAGGAAAGTCTCATAGAACAGGGTGCTAAGGTACACTTGATTAGGGATAAAGATATTTTTATACCTTTAAGTGAACGTTCAGGCATGGCAAACCAAATAAAACCACATTTCTTCATTAGTATCCACCAAAATTTTATAAATCAACCTACGATTTCAGGAACAGAAATATATTATTATAGGGGTGATAAGGAAGCTGAAAAACTAGCCTCTTGTATCATGGATCATATGGTAAGATCGATTGATACATTAAATAGAGGGGTAAAAACTGCAGATTTTTTCCTGTTAAGAGATGTAAGGGTCAGTTCTCTGCATATAGAGATTGCATATCTTTCAAATCCAATAGAGGAAGAAAAGCTTCAGGACGAAACCTATCTCAAAAAGATATCTAAAGCAATAGCCGAAGGAATTAATGGATATTATTCTAGTGATATTATTTGATTTTTTTCAAAAAAAAGCATGACCTCATAAAAAATCAATTGACAAAACCATATGACAAATTATATAATGAAATTTAAACATTTGACAATATAACAATTATATGTTATCATTGAACTGTGAAAATGTGAAAGAAGGTGATTTTTTGGCAACCAAAACCACCCTTAATGAAATCAGGAGAAATATCGAGGGATACGTCGGACAAAAGGTTACGCTTAAGGCTAATAAAGGCAGAAAAAAAATAATGGTTCGAGAAGGTATTTTAGAAAATACGTATCCAAATATATTTGTTGTTAGAATTGACGGCGGATATGACTCGGTTAGACGAGTATCCTACAGCTACTCCGATATTTTGACAGAGACAGTAGAAATAACAGTTTGCAAGGATAATCAAAGAATAAAAGTAAGTTAAAATAGCCACCTGTATTAGGTGGTTTTTTATTTTGTAAAAATAGCAAATGCCAATGTATAAAATTACAGAATTACACAATGTGGCGAGAGATGGTAAAACGCAATGTAATGCAGAGCTATAAGCGCTAACATTAATGGTGGATATTTAAAAAAATATGTATTTTAATAAATAATGCTTTATTTTTATGCAAAAACGGTTTATTATAGTTATTATAATAAAATTCTTCCCGGTGGGCGGAAGCTAGGTAGCGGTAATTAATTTTAAATAATTAGGCACAATATATAGATAATCACAGGCTTTTATACAATTGATGAATAAAAAGCCTGAGGTCCGGTAAATATCTTGGAACATTTATGCATAAAACCTTTTAGTGATTAATAATATACAACAGCTGGACAAATTCAAAAGCAGTCAGAAGGGGGATGATGTTTATGGATGCGGAAAAACTAAATATTACATCTGAAATAGGCAGTTTAAAGGCGGTCCTGCTCCACAGGCCCGGCAGAGAGCTGGAAAGGTTGACCCCTGAGTTTTTACATGAATTATTATTTGATGATATACCCTGGCTTAAAAGGATGCAGCAGGAGCACGACAGCTTTGCTGGGGAAATGAGGGATAGAGGCTGTAGCGTGTTATATTACGAGGGTCTTCTTGCTGATATATTGCAGCAGGAGAAGGTCAAAAGGCAGTTCATTGCCGATGTCATTAAAAGCTGCAAAATAGCAAACCTTCAGCTGGAGGCCATTATAGAAGAGTTTTTACTGTCTAAGACACCTGAAGAGATAGCTGAAATAGCCATAGCAGGCCTTCACAAAAATGATTTGCCTAGAGTAAAGAGAAGCTATCAGCTGGTTGACTATATAAAGGAAAGCTACCCCTTTTACATAAATCCATTGCCCAACCTATATTTTACCAGAGATGTCGGTGTAACCATTGGTAAGGGATTAGCAATATGTAAAATGAAAACGCCTGCACGGGAAAGGGAGACAATGTTTCTTTCGTATATATATCGTTATCATTCCTTTTTTACTCAGAAAGAAACGCCGCTTTGGTACGATCTCAAGGATGCCAACAGCGTTGAGGGTGGGGATATCTTAGTGTTAAGTCAGGATGTCGTCGCCATCGGCTGCAGTGAAAGAACGTCTGCAAGGGGAATTGAGGTCTTGGCCCAGAGACTTCTGGAGGCGGGGACTGTTAAAAAGGTACTGGTGATAGAGATACCCTTTGCCAGAGCCTATATGCATTTGGATACAGTATTAACCATGGTTGATTATAATAAATTTACAATATTTCCGGGAGTAGAAAGGCTGCTTAGGGTTTTTGAACTCACCTACGGCAGGCAGGCCCCGAAGGTCAAGCCATTGAAAAGCCTGAGAGATGCCTTAATGCGGGCCTTGGGGCTGAAGGAGATAACCTTTATAGAAAGCGGTGGCGGAGATGCAATAACCGCAGCAAGGGAGCAATGGAACGATAGCACCAACACGCTTGCAATCGGTCCTGGAGAGGTCATTACCTATAATCGTAACGAGGCCTCAAATGAAACCCTAAGGCAGCATGGCATTAAGGTTATAGAGATTGAGGGCTCAGAATTGGTAAGAGGGAGGGGTGGACCAAGGTGTATGTCAATGCCCCTAATTAGAGCTTCAATTTAATCATTTATTATAAAGTGATAAAGCTGTTGTTTAGAATTTTATGAATAAGAAACAAAGGAGGATTAGCTCATGCCGACTAATATTAAAGGTAGAAGTTTATTGACATTAAAGGATTTTACACCAGAGGAAATTAATTATTTGTTAAACCTAGCGAAGGATTTAAAGGCTAAAAAACGTATGGGAATAAAAGGGAAAATGCTTGAGGGCAAAAACATCATACTATTGTTTGAAAAGACTTCAACAAGAACAAGATGTGCCTTTGAGGTGGCGGCCTTAGATGAGGGTGCACATATTACCTTTTTAGGAACTAACGATTCACAAATGGGTAAGAAGGAGTCTCTGGAGGATACGGCAAAGGTTCTTGGGAGATACTACGATGGCATCGAGTTCAGAGGCTACAAGCAAACTACCGTTGAGCTGCTGGCTAAGCATGCCGGAGTACCGGTATGGAACGGTCTTACAGACATGTATCATCCCACGCAGATTCTTGCTGACTTGCTGACGATTACAGAGCATGTGAATAAACCACTAAATAAGGTGAAGTTTGCCTATATAGGTGATGCACGAAACAATATGGGTAATTCATTGCTTATTGGTGCAGCGAAAATGGGAATGGATTTCAGAGCAGTTGCACCCAAGGCACTTTTTCCGGCAGAGGATTTAGTGAAGGAAATGGAAACTGTTGCTGAAGTCACAGGTGCTAAAATCACCCTTACTGACGATATTGAAGAGGGCGTAAAGGATGTAGATGTTATTTATACCGACGTATGGGTGTCAATGGGTGAGGAGGAGCATTTTGAAGCCCGTATCAATCAGCTGATGCCCTATCAGGTAAATATGGATATGATAAAAATGACAGGAAACCCAGAGGTTATTTTCATGCATTGTCTACCGGCCTTTCATGACCTTGAGACAAAGGTAGCCAATGAAATACATGAAAAATACGGCTTAACAGAAATGGAAGTTACGGACGAAGTATTCAGAAGCAAATATTCAGTTGTTTTCGATGAGGCAGAAAATAGAATGCATACAATAAAAGCGGTTATGGTGGCGACACTATAAAGGGGCTTGTGAAATTAAGCATGGAAGACCTTGTTCCTAAATAGGATTGAAGCTTCCATGTTTTCACACCTGATGGAATTACATCCTGTCTTTGTGCAAGCGTTCTTTTGCCTTTTTGATACAGCTATTTGAAGGAGGATTTTGAGAATGGTAAATCATAAAAGCAGAATCGTTATTGCATTAGGCGGAAATGCTTTACAAGCGGATCCTAAAGATACTACCGCTGAAACTCAGCTAATGACCTCCAAGGAGACAGCAAAGCCCTTGGTTGATTTAATTGAGGGCGGGCATGAATTGATTATAGCCCATGGCAATGGTCCTCAGGTGGGACAAATAGTTGCTGCCTACGAAACAGCAGCCCATAGTAATTCAAAGCTGTCAGTTATGCCCTTTCCGGAGTGTGGTGCCATGAGTCAGGGATATATCGGCTATCATTTGCAGCAGGCCATTAGAGAGGAAATGAAAAACAGGGGATTGCAAAGGGAAATAGCCACCATAGTGACGCAGGTGGTGGTGGATGAGGCTGATGCCGCCTTTGTAAATCCCACAAAGCCAGTGGGTTCCTTCTTCACAGAAGAGGAGGCTCAAAAAATGATAGCAGAAAAGGGTTATACCATGGTGGAGGATTCCGGTAGAGGCTGGAGAAGGGTGGTGCCCTCTCCCATACCGGTGGATGTGGTAGAGGCCCCAGTAGTGAAAACCTTGGTTGAAGCAGGGCATATTGTCATTACTGTCGGTGGTGGCGGAATACCTGTTGTGGAAAAGCAGGGAAAGCTGGTGGGTGTACCTGCAGTAATTGACAAGGATTTTGCTTCTGAAAAAATTGCAGAAATACTGAATGCCGACTACTTAATTATCCTCACTGCAGTAGAAAAGGTTGCGATCAATTTTAACACACCTCAGCAAAAATCCCTTGAAAAAATAACAATCGAGGAAGCGGAGCAATATATAGAAGAAGGACATTTTGCACCCGGGTCAATGCTGCCTAAGGTCATGGCAGCACTTAAATTTGTCAAGTCTAAGCCCGGCAGAAGGGCCTTGATTACCTCCCTCCAGAAGGCAAGAGAGGGAATTGAAGGAAGAACCGGAACAACGATTATAGGATTATAGATACAGAGGACAGCCAGTGCCTCCTCACAGTTAAAGCTTAGGATATTTAATTGTGACAAGTCACTAGGGCTGTCTTTTTTTTTGCTTAACAATTATTAAGGATATTACAAAATGGTTAAATATAGGAAAAATATGAAACTTTTTCAATTTAGAAGCGTCTATATATAATGTACAACTATGCTGTTTTTCTTTATTACAATATCAAGACAATTTTAGAATGCTGTGATGGATACCTGTAGTAAGGAATATATTCAATAATGAATAAGAAAAGGAGTGATTTTATGAAAATTAACAAGGTGGTCGGAGGCCTTCTGATCACGACGCTTTCCCTATCTAATATTTGCTTTGGCTTTGCGGCTTCATCTGTGGTTACAGTTGAAGAAAAACCTGCCGCAGCAGCATATACGGAAACCAATAATCTTCCTCAAAATCCCAATATAAGTGAAGCTGAGGCCCAGAAGATAATGAAGGAGAATATCAATAAGTATTTTGGTATTAATATCGATCAGCTGGAGGGTGAGGTACAAACTCGTATGGAATATAGGGAGGATTGGAGTACTCCCGGCGACTTTGTGTGGAGCATGAGTGTTTATCGTTATACCAGAGATTCAAGTCTAAGCATTGATATGGCCATTTCCGATAAAACCTTTAAGGTAGTCCAGATGAGCATAAATGATTATATGTATAATCAGCAGGATCAGGTGGCTAAGTTTACTAGAGATGAAGCCAAAGTCGTAGCCGATGCCTTCTTAAAGAAGGTTAACTCAGACATTTTGAATAAGCTAAGCACAGATACCTCTGAGGACCCCTACTATTATGATCCATATTACACCAATGGCATAAGACCTACGGATTATAGATTCTATTATAGCAGGCTTGAAAATGGTATTCCTGTGGCGGGAAATGGTGTTAATATCGGTGTCAATAGCGGTACAGGCAAGGTAACCAGCTATGGCTTTACATGGTCGGAGGCGGAGTTGTCTGATAAAGATGATATCATTTCACAGGAAGAGGCAGTGAAAAAATTTAATCAGAATCTGAGTGCTAACCTGATGTATGTTACTGTTCAGGACAGATACTATATATCCTCTCAAAAGCCTACAGATATTAAACTGGTTTATGTGCCAAGCAATAATGCCGGCAATTTGGTGGATGCTAAGACCGGAGAGCCTTTTACCGGCTACGGAATGCCTTCTATAAATATTAAAAAGCTGGAGGTTTCAGCAGAGGAAAAGGCTGAATTCAAGAAGCTGATGGATAGAGCGGTACGCCCTAAGGAGATGACAAAGGAAGACGCACTTAAGGTGGGGCAGGATATTTTAGAAGGCTTGTATGGCGAAAGGGTAGAAATTATAAGAAGTAATTATTATAACAACCAATATAATAATGAGTTCAATGGAAGAAAGGTGTGGCAGTTAGGCTTTAGGGTAGGAGACAACCAGCATGAAGGCAATATAACAATAGATGCCATCACAGAGGAAATCATCAATCTAAGCCATTATAACTACTACAAATATGATATGATGGCGAAGGAGGGAGAGGAGACGACGAGTCTTTTGACCCAGGAGGAGGCCTATAAAAAGGCTATTGCCTACCTGAAGACATATTTTCCCGGAAAAATGAAGAGTCTTAACACAGAGGTCACAGTATATGAAAACACTTCTCCTGAGATCTATTTTTCCTTCCAGAGAATAGAAAATGATATTATGTTCCAGAATAATTTCATCAGTATTGGCATGGATGCCGAAAATGGTCAGGTGACAAACATTTACTACAGATGGGATGATATGAAGCTGCCCAATACTGATAATGCCATAAGCAGTAAAGCAGCAATAGATAAATATATGGCGTCGATTATTGTGAAGCTGCAGTATCAACCCATATATCTTGAATCAAAGAATGCACCTGAAATGAAGCTGGCATATCAGCTTCAGCCTAATGAGCCGACATTACAGTATATAGATGCCAAGGACGGAAGTCTGCTGGATTACAGCGGCAGATTGGTGGTAAGCAGAACACAAAGACAATCTGCTATGGCTGAGCTGCTTAAAGGACATTCAAATGCTCAAGAGCTTATGATAATGTACGATAATGGTATGCTGGACCTTGCAAGCTTTAAGCTGGAGGATAGCATAACCAAGTATGAGGCTATAAAAATGATGGTGCTGGCGAGAGGCTATTATCAGTATATTGGTTATGATGTAGGTAAGTTGAATTTTACTGATGTCAATGAAGACAATGCATATTATCCGTTTATTCAGGCAGCCGTTGCCAACAAGATGATTGAAAATAAGACAGAGGCCTTCAAGGGTGATGAAATATTAACAAGAGAAAAAATGGCCGCTATGCTGATTGGCATGTCTTATTTAGATACAGCTGCTAATGCAAAAAATATCTATAGCTTGCCCTTTAAGGATGCCGGCGATATTGATCCCCAGCTGCTGGGGCATGCAGCGCTTGCCTATGGCTTGGATATTATAAAGGCTAATGGAGATGCCTTCGAGCCTAAGGCAAACATTACGCTTGGCGAGGCGGCAGTAGCCATATATAGAATTATGGCACTTATGGGAAACAGAATAAACTAAGGTATTGGCAGTTATTTATTTCCTGAAAAATTGATACTAAAGAAGTGAAAATCTAAGAATTTTCACTTCTTTTTTTGTTTTGGGACACATATACATATATAGATTTAGAAGGACGAACTAAAGCTGACAAACTTTCTAACATATTTTATTTGTTGCTAAATATTAATATAATAAGATATTTAATCATTGTGGAGGGAGGAAAGCAAATGCTAGTTGAGTTAGTTAAAGAATCGATAACTTCAGACCTTATTATTGGTCACGATATGACCCAGACCATTATTGAAGGTGATATACTGGTGCCGGACTCAAAGCCGGATATTTCAAGAGTCATTTCGGTTGATGGACTCATTCAATTGACCAAAAATGAAATTACGGAAAATAAAATTGGCGTAGAGGGTACAATAAAGTTTAAAATTCTGTACGTCTCTGACAAAGGGGAGGAGCCTCTTTATAGTATAGATAGCAGCACTGTGTTTAAGCAGAGCATACCTGTGCAGGGGGTTACTTCTAAAATGAAGCCTGAGGTAAATGGCGACATCGAGCATATCGACTTCAAGATTAATAATGAGAGGAAGATTGCCGTTAAAGCGGTGATCAACCTAGAGGGCAAGGGAATTTTAGAGGATAAAAAGGATATTACCAGAGATGTAGCAGGTATGGAGGATGTCGAAGTATTAAAGAAAAATATATACTACACAGAGCTTATAGGGGATAATAGCTCGGAGGCTTTAATAAAGGATACCTTTGAACTTGATGAGGAGGCAGTGGGCATCAAGGAGGTTCTAAAGTGGAATGCTGCTGTAATCGAAAAGGAAACAAAGGTTACTGAAGATAAGGTAATCGTAGGAGGCATGCTGACGGTTGAAGTATTTTACCTGACGGAAGAGGAGGAAAGCAGCCTAAATATCATTAAGAGAGAAATTCCCTTCACCCACTTCGTAGAGATACCAAATGCTTATGGAGACATGAAGTATAAGCTGAAGCTTAATGTCGATGAGCTTTATACTGAGGTTAAGGAAAATTTGCAGGGAGATAGAAAAATTCTTGAGATAGAGGCGATTTCAAAGGTTAACGTGAAGGTGATGGATACTCAGGTAATGGAGCTGGTGGTGGACGCTTATTCACCAAGCAGGAGCCTGAAGCTGCAAAAGGAATACATAGAGCTTAAAGAAAATATCGGTATGAATCGTGCCCATATGATCATCAGGGAATCTCTTGATAAACCCACAAGTCATCCAGCTCTGCATAAGCTATTTTCTATAAATGCTAAGCCGATACTTACAGATTATCAAATCCTGGATGACAAGACTGTTATTGAAGGGGTTTTGGAGACTAACGTGATATATGCCTCCGAAGAAGGTATTCAGCCGCTATATAGCTTTTCAAATGAAATTCCCTTCAGGCATTTTGTAGATATGGATGGCATTAGGAGCGATAATGAGGCATATGTGGACTTATTTGTTGAAGATGTTGATTATGACATATTGAATAATGATCAGGTGGATATTAGGGTAAATATTGGTGCTACCTGTGAAGCCTACAAAATCAAATCAGTGGAGTCCATCAAGCAAATTGAGGAAAGTGATGAGCCTGTGGCCGTTGGTGCAAGGCCTAGCCTGACGCTATACTTTCTTCAGCCCGGTGACACCCTATGGAATGTGGCAAAGAAGTACAATACAACAGTAAAGCAAATTGTTGAGAGTAATGCCATTGAGGATATATCCTCTGTGAAGACAGGGGACTATATTATCATAGAAAAGGTGCACCAATTTAATTTTTAAAATGATGAAGAGGTCCTACGGGCCTCTTTTAATGTGGATTCTTTTAAAAATGTAGGGGTTAGCTGTCAATAGAGAGTTTGGGTAAAATAATAGTATAAAATTAGAGGCCATACAAAATTTTTTGCAGGAATATCTTTGTTTAATATATAATATATACAGTATGTAATTTACAGCAGATTTATATCATTAGTCATCAAAGGATGTGATAGGGATGGAAGGAATAGAAATTAAAGCCCGAGCTAAAATAAATTTATCCCTAGATGTAATAGGAAAACGATTGGATGGCTACCACGAGGTTCAGATGATTATGCAGCAAATCGATCTTTTTGATTTAGTTACGATTGAAGAGATGCCTACCGAGGAAATTAATATAGCCTCCGACTGTCCCTTTATACCGGGAGATTACAATAACATAGCATATAAGGCCGCAGCCTTGATTAAGGAGACCTTTGGCATAAATAAGGGTCTTAATATTAATATACAAAAGAAAATACCGGTGGCTGCAGGATTGGCGGGGGGCAGTAGCAACGCTGCAGCAGTATTAATTGGATTAAATAAGCTTTGGCAGTTGAATATGACTTCACAGCAGCTAATGGCGTTGGGGGCAAGACTTGGGGCAGATGTACCATTTTGCCTCTTGGGCGGCGCAGCCTATGCTGAGGGTATAGGCGAGGTGTTGACACCCTTAGAGGGACTGAAAAATGTATGGCTGGTGGTGGCCAAGCCCGCAATCTCTATCTCCACAGCAGAGGTATATAAACAATTGGATTTGACAAGACTTCCAGAAAGAAGAGACACACAGCTGTTGCTCAAGGCGGTTGAAGACGGGGACATAAATATCCTAGCTAAAAGCATGTTTAATGCTCTGGAGACCGTCAGTGAGGCTAAGTATCCCGTTATCAGAGAAATTAAAAACAAAATGCTGGAGTACAATGCCATAGGCAGCATGATGTCTGGCAGCGGACCAACTGTATTTGGCATATTTAAAAACTATGAACGTGCTAAGTCGGCTTACGAAAATCTGTCGATCTTATATAAACAGACCTATTTAGTACAAAGTTATAGTAGGAGGAATAATAATGAGTAATCTACAAAACCTAAGAATCGAAGGCTTTAAGCCATTAAGAGAAATCGTTTTTGAAAATTTGAGGGAAGCTATATTAGACGGCAAATTGGAGCCGGGTCAAAGGCTTATGGAAATTCAATTGGCTGAGCAACTAGGTGTCAGCAGAACTCCTGTTAGAGAGGCTATCCGAAAGCTGGAGCTGGAGGGTCTTGTTATAATGGTTCCCAGAAAAGGCGCCTATGTTGCTGACGTCTCACTGAAGGACATAATGGATGTATTGGAGATACGCAGTGTTATTGAAGGTCTGGCAGCTTCTCTGGCGGCAGAGAGAATGACGGACGAGGAATTGGACAAGCTAGAGATGGTATGCTATCAATTTAAGCAATGCTATCAGCGGGATGACATTGAGGGAATGATTCAAAAAGATATAGAATTCCATGACATAATATTTACTGCCACCAGGAATGCAAAGCTTAATTCTATTGCCCAAAGCATTATAGAGCAGATATATCGTTTCAGGGTAAGATATATTTCAGAGTATAACAAGGCTAAGGAGCTGGTGGAGGAGCATCAAGCAATATTAGAGGCAATTTCACTTAGAGATGCCGATAAGGCCTATAGCATGGCGATTAAACATATTGAAAACGTTGGAAATCATATGATAGAAACAGCTTTAAAGTATGACGAAAAGTAGTATATTAGGGAGGAAGCTATAATGAATGCCATAATATTGGCTGGCGGAAATGAAGAGGCAGATCATGGGAATATAGGGACTTATAAGGCTTTGATACAGCTAAAGGGCCATCCCATGATACAATATGTTATAAATGCCTTAAAATCTGCCCATATCATAAATAAGCTGCTGGTTGTGGGAAATGTTAAACTGCTACAGCCAATCATAGGGGATGATGTGGATTATATTATCGAAGACAGACATGATATCATGGACAATTTATTATATGCTTTATCATATTTCTCAAAGGAAGCTAGTGTTCTGGTGGCAACCTGTGACGTACCCCTGTTAAAGGGAGAAATGGTTGCCGACTTTATAACCAACGGTCAACAGCTTAAGGCTGACATACTTTATCCTATAGCTGAACGTACAGATTGTAGCCTCCGTTATCCCGACGTGAGGCGGACCTATGCATCCTTACGGGATGGAGACTATACCGGAGGGAATTTGTTTATTTTATCACCTGGTGCCATTGACAATATCCTACAGATTGGTCGCCATATGATTGAAAACAGAAAGAGACCTATAAAAATGTGCAGATATCTTGGTATAGGCATTATTGTGAAATATATCTGCAAAAGCCTTACAATATCAGATTTGGAGGCATATGTTAAGAGGCGATTCAATGTGGATGCAAGAGCATATATATGTAAAAGCCCCGAATTATGCCATGACCTGGATCGTATTGAGGATATAGAGGTATTTGAGCGTTATTTATAAAAAACATATTTATTAATTACTCGAAGACTTGAGCTTAGGCTTGGGTCTTTTTTAGTTTTATACATGAGTAAATTGCATAATAAAGATGAGCAGTATGTTTATTTAAAATCAAAAATTATGCTTATTTCCCTACGGACATTGAATTCTAAATATTATTAGTCCTAGGCAATGGGCGATAAGCTTTTAACTTTGCTTAACTAAAGCATATATGCATTCTCAAGGTAATATGCAATTTCCTACATAATAAAATTAATGGTGCTTGGGGAAGATATTGTATATTGAGCCGTAAAATTGTAAAAATTATAAAAAGATACAAAGGAAGAAGAGGGTGTAAAAAAAATGAATATTGTTATTCAGCATATTAAAGATCTATTTGACTTCAGTATATTGGTGACATGTATCCTTATAGGCGTGTTCTTATTGCTGGTGGATGCCCCAAAGCTTGGCAAACAAAAATACATGAAGGAGTCAAGCTTGGCAAAGATTATCGGATATGTATATATTTTTGGCAGCATTGTTGTTTTTATAGCATTTAATATTTTCTAATCATAGGAGATGGTAATATGGGATTGTTTGACAAGCTGTTTGGAAAGAAGGATAAAGCGTCATCCGGTGGCGTTAAGCCTGATAAAAGCCTAGATAAAAACATGAAATTTATGAAGGAAGCCTTTGAGGACTGCACCGACATCGTATATAGAGAATTCGAGGTTGGAAATAAATATAAAGTGAAGGCCGCCCTAATATATACCGATGGGATGGCAGACAAAATCCTTTTAAATAAATTTGTACTGGATAGCATGATGATCAACACCAGAATTGCAGATAATCAAGATCTGGAGGAGCATGAGATTTTTCAGCAGATAAAGGATCAGGTGCTGACTGTATCAGAGATGAAGGAAGTAGAAACACTTGAAGAGGGTATATTAAATATCCTAAGCGGTGAAACCGTGCTGTTCCTGGATAAATATGAAAAAATAATTATAGTGGCATCAAAGGGCTGGGCAGCCAGAGGGGTATCGGAGCCGGTGACAGAAGCAGTCATCCGAGGACCAAGGGACGGCTTTACGGAAACCTTTCGTGTCAACACCGCTTTAATTAGAAGAAGGATAAGAGATACAAGATTGAAGCTAAAAACCTACCAAATAGGGGAACGGTCTAAAACCGATGTTGCAATAATGTATCTGGAGGATTTAGTGGATGAAGAGGTTCTTGAAGAGGTGAACAAACGACTCAATCAAATCAATTATGATGCAATATTAGACAGCGGCTATATAGAGCAATTTGTGGAGGATAACTGGATTTCCCTATTTCCCCAGATACAAAATACCGAAAGACCTGATGTGGCGGCGGCGGCAATTTGTGAAGGGAAAATTGCACTGTTGGTGGATAATAGTCCCTTTGTCTTAATAGTCCCATCCACCTTTAACGCACTTATGCAATCGGCAGAGGATTATTACGAAAGATGGCCTATAGCAACTGCAGTCAGAATACTGAGATATTTCGCAGCCTTTTTGTCCCTAACGGCACCGTCGTTATATGTGGCTATAACCTCCTTTCATCCCCAAATGATACCTGCAGATCTGGCTCTGGCTTTAGCTGCCAACCGGCAGGGGGTACCCTTTCCTGCAATCGTTGAGGCTCTGATTATGGAAACCACCATAGAGATATTGAGAGAGGCAGGAGTCAGGCTGCCTAAGCCTATAGGGGCAACCATAGGTATCGTTGGCGGACTGGTTATCGGACAGGCAGCTGTTGAAGCAGGAATAGTGGGGCCAATGATGGTTATTGTAGTAGCCGTAACCGCCATATCCTCCTTTGCCATTCCCAGCTACAATGTGTCCATCGGCTTCAGATTACTGCGATTTATATTTGTGCTATCGGCGGGCTTTTTAGGGCTTTATGGCGTTTCTCTGGTGGCATTGATTCTGCTTGTGCATTTATCCAGCTTAAAGAGCTTTGGTATCCCATACTTATCACCCTTCGTAACTATAATGGACTATTTTGGAGATATGAAGGACACCGTTGTAAGAGCGCCGCTGCTTTCTATGAACAATAGGGGGATTACCACCAGAAAAGGCCGTAAGAACCGATTAGATGATAAAAAACCTGAGGATTTCGGAAAAGGGGAGGAATAAGCATGTTTCAAAATAACGAAAAGGTCTCGCCCTCACAGCTGGCTAGTGTAATCATATTGACAATGGTAGGCACCGGTATACTGACCCTTCCAAGAGCCTTGGCGGATGAGGTTGGTACCGATGGCTGGCTAGTGATACTATTTTCAGGTGCGATATCTATGCTGCTGTTATATGCCATGGGCTATATTGTAAAAAAACTGCCGGGGAAGAATTATTTAGAAATATTATCTGCTACCCTGACAAAGCCCGTGGCCTATGTCCTGGTTTTTCTGTTTATTATCTACAGCATTGTATTAAACTCCTTTCTCATCAGGATATTTGGTGAAGTCATCAAGATGTTCCTGTTGTTTTATACGCCTATAGAGGTGATTATGTTCACTATGCTGCTGACCAGCATATACTTGGTGAGAAGGGGGATAGAGACACTGGGACGGCTGGCGGAGTTTATGCTGCCCATAGTCATAATACTGAATGTTCCTCTTTTTCTCTTGACATTGCAGGGGACTGACTTTTCTAATTTACTTCCGGTTTTTCAGACCCCAATCAAGGATTTAGTAATGGCAATACCTACAGCCCTTTTTAGCTTTTTGGGCTACGAGATAATGCTGGTTTTTGGGGTGTTTATGAATAAACCCAACAAAGCACCAAGGTCGGGAATTTGGACAATCGGTATCGTGACGGTTTTTTATCTGTTTTTAAATGCCATGGTACTGTCCAGATTTGGTGTGCAACAAACCACTCACCTTATTTGGCCCACCTTAAGCCTCTTTAAAACCATAGAATTCCCCGGCTTATTCATAGAAAATGTTGAGGTTGTGGTAATGACCATGTGGGTTTTTATTGTATTTATGTCGGTGGCCCCCTTCTATTTGTCTAATGTGATATTGATAGCAAACTTTGCAGGAGTAAAGAATCATAATTTGTTTGCATTGCCGCTTTTGCCGCTGATCTATTTTATCTCGTTATTTCCTGACAGTATGGCAGCCACCTATTATTACCTGGACATTATTGCAAGATATGGCGCCACACTCGTTGTTATCATTGTACCCCTTCTGGTGCTAATAGCATTGCTTATAAGATTAAGGAGGAAGGAGGAAGGTAATAATGCTTAAAAAATTTATACTCATGCTTTTGATCATTTCCTGCCTTTTTACTATGTCCGGTTGCTGGGATCAGATAGAGATCGATGAGAGAACCTATGTTGCTTCCTTGGGGGTAGATGTTGCTCCGGCCGAGATAAGAAACAAGTCCAACAGATACGAAATGTCCTATGCCTTTCCCAACCATGCTGGGGGTGTCGGTGTTGACACGGAGATTACGAATATGTTTATCAGCGTGGTTTCCAATGACATGTTTAATGCTGAGCGAATACTTGCAACCCGCACCAGCAAGAGTATATTTTTGGGTCATTTAAAGGTTCTAATCATTGGTGAGGAGGCGGCTAGAGATCCGATACTCCTCAGGGAAACGTTGGATTCATTGGAGAGAAACCCTCTAATAAGCAGAAGGGTCAGTATAGGGGTCGCTGAAGGACCCGCAAAAGCGATATTGGAGACAGAGCCTAGAATGGAGGGTAATGTCGGTGTTTTTCTAGTGGATACCTTTCGTCGAAGGGATAGAACACAACGAGCTCCAACTATAGATTTAGGAGAGGCATTGATTTCCCTGCACCAAAATGGGACAGCCCTATTGCCAAAGGTGGTGGCGGGAAAGGATGAGGTCAAGCTAGACGGTTCAGCAGTCTTCAGGAATTATCAGCTGGTGGGTTGGCTGAATGGGATCGAGACCTCTGATGTTATGATGGCTAAGGGGGATATTCAGTTTTTGGTAATAGAAATACCCCATATGGATCTGATGATTCCTTACAATGTGACGGACGGAAGATCCAAATTTGAGCTGGTGCAAGACAATAATCAATTGACTATCAAAATCAATGTGGAGCTGGAGGGAGATATACAGCATATGTACCTTGATGCTTCTGAGGATATTATGGATCCAGAGTATTTAGAGCAGCTCCAGCATCATTCAAACAAGCTGCTGGAGGAGAGTATGCTTAAAACCCTGGAAAAGCTGCAAAAGGAATATCAGGCAGATGTACTGCAGTTTGGTGCCTTCATTGAGAGATATCATCCGAAGGTATGGCGAGAAATAAAGGGTGATTGGCCAGAAATCTATGAAAATCTTACCTTTGACATACAGGTAGATTCTAGAATCAGAAGAATCGGTTTGGCCAAATAGAAATATATATAGAAGCTGTATATTTTTTCCCATAAAAGTACATACTGAAAATATACCAATCAAATGGATAAGCAGGGGGAAAATACTATGAAAAACAAAAAAACAGCAGGTATAATAATTCTAGCAGCACTATTGTCAATCCTTGGCATCGGCGCATATGCCTACAGCACCCTTAACCAAGAGGTTCAGGACTTAGCGCTTATAAGATTTCATGTATTGGCAAACAGCGACTCACCTCAGGATCAGGAGCTTAAGCTGAAGGTGAGGGACAGAGTAATAGCCGACATGGAGGAAAAGCTAAAATCCTCCGCATCCATTGAGGAAACAAGAAAAATTTTAATGGAAAATATGGATTTTATGAGGCATGCGGCTAAATCGGTTATCGAAAGTAATAATAGCAGCTATGATGTTGAAGTAATGCTGGGAGACTTTAGCTTTCCGACAAGAAAATATGGCGATGTTGTGCTGGCCGCTGGTAAATATGAGGCATTGAGGATTGTAATCGGTGAAGGTAAAGGGCAGAATTGGTGGTGTGTCATGTTCCCGCCGCTATGCTTTATAGATATAAAGAATGGTCTGGTGGACGAAGCCACCCGCAAGCAGCTGAAGAATGTCCTTTCTGAGGAGGAGTATCAAATTGTAAGTACGGTGGATGACAATAAGGCGCTTTCCTTAGAGCTGCGTTCAAAGATATGGGATATCATTAAGGCCTCAAGGGATCAAATATACAGACTTGCCACATGGCCATAAAAATATATAATCAGATATTTGAACTGTATCAGACCCAGGATTTTAAACTATTTACTTTAGTTTCATATATGGGCTTGGTTTATATGAAACTTCATTTCAACCTAAAATGAAAGGGTTCCATGCTTTATTTTCTTAAAATAAGATAAAATACCAGTCGATGATGAAGCAATAGAAAAGAGAAAAAATACATATAATATAACAGAGGTCTATTTACTTCCAAAGGATAGGAGGATTTTTATGACAAGAGGACGCAGCATTCCGGAGGCAGTAAAACAGGAGATAGCTAAGGAACTCAACATTTTTGAAACTGTCCAACGGGACGGAGGCTATGGCAATGTCTCCTCTAGAGATTGCGGCAACATTGTTAAAAAGGCAGTTGAAAGAGCTAGTATAAAGCTTAAGTGAAAAAAGGACAACTGATGGCATATAAGGCCGTCAGTTGTTTTTTATTGTTATTTTCCAATTGAGTTGTATAATCCCATAAACAAGAGTAAAATATTAATAAGCAAAGAAAGAAGGTGTTGGAATGGTTAAAAGGAATGTTATGGTGGTTTTTGGAGGAAAGTCAGGGGAGCATGAGGTATCCCTAATGTCTTCAGCCTCTATACTAAGGGCAATAAATAAAGAAAAATACAATGTGATAACAGTGGGGATTACAAAGGATGGTCTTTGGAAGTATCACGATGGTACGATAGATGAAATAGAATCCGGAGAATGGGAAGGAATGCCTAACCTTTTAGCGGAGAAGACTGAAAAAAATGCAACAATTATTCCTAAGGACACCGGAGAAGGCTTTTTGGCAATTGGACGTGACAGAATGGAAAAAATCGATGTGGTATTTCCAGTGCTGCATGGTCCTATGGGGGAGGACGGAACAATTCAGGGGCTGCTGGAAATGATGAACATCCCCTATGTTGGGGCAGGGGTACTGGCCTCGTCTGTGGCAATGGATAAGGCTGTGGCTAAGAAGCTCTTTCAAGCAGAAGGACTGCCACAGGCAGAATTTATAGTGCTATACAGGAAAAAATATTTTGATGATAAGGAGCAATATATCGCTTTGATAGAAGCACGCTTTGGCTATCCGGTATTTGTAAAGCCTGCAAATCTTGGCTCCAGTGTGGGAATATCAAAGGCTAAAAACCGTCAGCAGCTACATGAGGCGATAGCTCTGGCGGCCAAATATGACCGCAAAATAGTGATAGAGGAATTTATAGATGGTAGGGAAATAGAGTGCTCGGTTCTGGGCAATGATGATCCCATTGCTTCTCTGCCTGCAGAAATCATACCATCACATGAATTTTACGACTATCAGGATAAATACTTTGACGGCACCAGTCAATATGTTATTCCACCGGAGATGCCCAAGGAAGTGATTAAAGAGATAAGGGAAATGGCGGTAACGGCCTATAGGCTAATTGATTGCACCGGGCTGGCAAGAATCGATTTTTTTGTTGAGAAAAGCACTAATAGAATACTTTTGAATGAGATAAACACTATGCCGGGTTTTACAAAAATCAGTATGTATCCCAAAATGTGGGAGGTGACCGGCATACCCTATGAGACACTGATAGATAAGCTTATAGAGCTGGCAATTGAAAGATTTGAAGAAAAAAACAATGATTAGAAGAGGTTGGATATATGAAAGAAGAACGATTGATAAAAGTGTATGGATTGCAAAAAAATGAAGAGGGTGAAGAAAATAAAATAGAGCTTTCTACAATGGGGAGCATATACGAAAAAAATAATAATATCTATGTGGTATACGAGGAAACCGAAATATCAGGGATGGAGGGAACCACCACTACCCTGAAGATTGAAGGAAAGGATAAGCTTTCCATGAAGCGGTATGGTAGCACCACCTCCCAGATGGTATTTGAGGTGGGAAAACGTCACACCAGTGATTATCGTACCATCTATGGTGACTTTAAAATGGAGGTTGTAACCAGCCAGCTTGATATTGAGGTTGATACACAAAGCCTAAAGGGGAAATTACATATTAATTACAAGCTCAGCATTTCAGGTCTTGTAGAGACGCAAAATCAGCTATCAATTAGCTTTTAGTAGGTATGCAATATGTCGACTGGACCTTCTTCAAGATACTTAAAGCTTTGAAGTGCTGTTTTCGCATGAAACAAATATTAAATTTAATAGGGTTTGATTACAGAGGGCTGTGAAAAATTTTTCGTAGCCTTCTTTAATTTTTAGAGGAAAATAAAGTCTTAGGTAGAAAGCTTTATTAAATAAGAAATAGGGGGGATATCAATGAAGCTGATTGTAGCAATGGATTCATTTAAGGGCTGTATGACGGCAATGGAAGCCTCTGCTGCCTTTGAAAGGGGCTTCAAAAGGGCTGTTGCGTCTGCCGAAATAGTGAGGCTACCTATGGCTGACGGTGGAGAGGGTACGGTTCAATCACTGGTGGATGCCACAGGGGGCGAAATAATAAGGGAATGGGTAAAGGGTCCCTTAGGGGAATCGGTCAATGCCTTTTATGGGATTTTGGGAGATGGACGAACGGCAGTAATTGAAATGGCAGCAGCTTCGGGTCTCCCTTTGGTGCCCCCTGATAAGAGAAATCCATTGTTTACCACCACCTATGGTACAGGACAGCTGATAATGGGAGCATTGAACAGAGGCTGTAGGGAATTCTATATAGGGATAGGCGGAAGTGCCACCAATGACGGTGGTGCAGGAATGGCTCAGGCTCTGGGTATAAGACTATTGGATCGTGCAGGTCAAGAGCTGCCCTATGGGGGCGGAGCCTTAAAAAATCTTGATAGAATTGATATGAGCAATATGGATAAAAGGCTGTTGGAAGCCAATATAACTGTAGCCTGCGATGTAGATAATCCTTTATGCGGAGAAAGGGGTGCCGCCTATGTCTATGGACCCCAAAAAGGTGCAGACACAGAAATGGTAAAGGCGCTGGATGAGGCTCTATTGCATTTTGCCAACATAGTAAAGCGAGACTTAGGTAAGGAAATTCTCGAAAAGAAGGGTGCAGGTGCAGCAGGTGGCTTGGGTGGTGGCATGATCGCATTTTTGGAAGCTACGTTAAAGCCCGGTATAGAAATGGTAATAGAAAGGGTAAATTTGGCAAAAGCAATTGAAGGGGCTCACCTTGTGGTAACCGGAGAGGGACAGATAGACCAGCAAACCATATATGGCAAAACGCCTATTGGTGTAGCCAGAGTGGCAAAGCGCTTTAATGTACCGGTTATAGCCATAGCCGGTACAAGGGGAAAAAATGCAGAGCTGGTGCATGCCCATGGCATTGATGCTGTATTTTCCCTTATAAGCAGACCGATATCACTGGAGGAGGCCATGAAAAGGGAAGTGGCTGAGGAGATGCTGGAGAAGCTGGCGGAGGAAATAGGCAATCTGATTAGGGTAATAGGTCTTCAGAAAAACAAAAATTAAATTTTCGTAAAAAATACCTTGTAATATTTTTTAAAAGAATATATAATACTATATAAATAAAAAACACTCATTAAATGCATTGATGGGGAGAGTAGATACGATACGGATTTTAAGCGAGTTGGGGTCGGTGGAAGCCCAATATGAGGTATGTATTGAAGAACACCCCGGAGCAGCTAACCGAAATTCATCAAGAAGAGTAGACTTAGTCGGAGGCTCACCGTTATCGGAGCTAAGTATCGATTGCTATGCAGTCTGTACTGATGAGAGATGGCTTTTATAAAGCTAATTAGGGTGGCACCACGGATAACAATATCCCGTCCCTATACCATTTGGTATAGGAACGGGATTTTTTATTGTAATAAATTATATAGTCCAATTTAAGAAAGACTACAGTTACAGGCATATGGCGAATAAAACTTTTTAAATATACAAATCAGGAGGAGATGCAAAATGAGAACTTATGTCAATGAAGTAAAGGCGGCTACTGAGGAGCTCATAGCTATGAAGGGATGGGTTCATAGGATATATGATGTGGGTCAAATAAGCTTTGTACAATTGAGGGATAAAACCGGAATCATACAGCTGGTTTTAGATAAGGGACAGAGGGAGGGCTTAAGGCTGGAGACGGCCATCTCCGTTAAGGGAAAAAAAGCTGAAAATCCTAAAGTCCCAGGTGGTATAGAGCTGCAGGTACAGACGCTGGAGGTGGTTGGCAAACCTGACTACGATGTACTGCCCTTTCCGATTAATCAACAAGAGGTTGATGCCCATCTGGAAACTCAGCTGAACTATAGAACCATCAGCCTAAGAGCACCAAAGGTCAGAGCGCCCTTTAAGGTACAGGAGGAAATAGTGGAGGCCTTCAGAGCCTTCTTTAAGAAAAATCATTTTTCAGAGATGCATACACCAAAGCTGATCGCATCAGGTACAGAGGGAGGCTCCGAAATGTTTACCGTCAATTATTTTGACAGGAGGGCCTTCTTAGCCCAAAGCCCTCAGTTCTATAAGCAGATGATGGTGGGGGCAGGCTTTGAAAGGGTATTTGAAATAGGGCATGCCTATCGTGCAGAGCTGCACAATACATGGCGGCATCTGAACGAGTATGTCAGCCTTGATGTAGAGATGGGCTTTATAGACAGTGAGGCGGATATTATGGACATGGAGGAGGGGTTTATAAAGCATCTTTTCCAGCATATAAAAACCACCTGCAGTGAAGAACTGCATCTCCTGGATATAGAGCTGGTTGAACCAAAGGAGATGCCACGGATTCCCCTTATGGAGGCTCAGCAGATACTGCTGGATAAATATAATAAAAAGTCCCCTGTCGGCAATTTAGATGCAGAAGGGGAGGCACTGTTTTCACAATATGTGAAGGAGACCTATGACAGTGATTTTGTCTTCATAACAAAGTATCCAATATCCAAGAGGCCGGTATATACAATGCCGGACGATAGACTGGAGGGAATGACCAGAAGCTTTGACCTTATATACAAGGGATTGGAAATTACCACCGGAGGGCAGAGAATCCATGATTATCAGCAGCTAAAGGATAATATGCTGGCCTTTGGACTAAAGCCGGAGGATTTCGACTTCTATCTTGAAACCTTCAGGTATGGTATGCCGCCACATGGAGGCTTTGCTATAGGGTTGGAGAGAATCACCATGAAGCTGTTAGATTTGGATAATATACGTAAGGCAACCTTAATGCCTAGAGATTTAAAGAGAATTACACCATAGGAGGAGGATGAATATGAAGCTGGATAAAGAGGAAGTTAAGTATATAGCCAGGCTGGCAAAGCTCAGCTTTACAGAGGATAAGGCTGAAAGGCTGGCGGAGGAGTTTACCCAAATACTGAGTCATTTTCAGGCTATAGATAAAATTGATTTAAGTGATATCAGCCTTGAGCTACCGCTGGATGAGGTGAAGACAGTATTACGTCCGGATGAAGCTAAAATATTCGAGAATAAGGAAAAGCTCTTTAAAAATACAAAAGCCATGAGGGATACCTATATACAGGTACCAAAGATTATTGAATAGAGGGGTGACAAAAATGAGCTTAGCAGCAATGACGATAGAAGAAATTCAAAGGGGCCTAGCAGCAAAGGAGATAACAGCAGTGGCGCTGGTTAAGGCTGTGTTTGAGAGAATAAAAGAGGTGGAGCCTCAGGTTCAGGGCTATATCACCTTATGTGAGAAGGAGGCACTAACACAGGCAGAGGCTATTGACAAAAAAATAGAGATGTCTGTGCCATTGGGGAAGCTTGCCGGAGTACCGATAGCCCTAAAGGATAATATTTGCACCGACGGCATCAAAACCACCTGTGGATCTAAAATGCTGGCGGATTTTGTACCTCCCTATGATGCCACAGTTGTTAAACGATTGAAGGATGCCGATGCCATTATTATAGGTAAAGTTAATATGGATGAATTTGCCATGGGCTCCTCTACTGAAAATTCCGCCTTTAAAGCAACAAAAAACCCCTGGGATTTAAGCAGAGTACCAGGAGGGTCCTCAGGAGGCTCTGCAGCAGTTGTAGCCGCTGATATGTCGGTTTTGGCCTTGGGTTCAGACACAGGTGGATCAATACGGCAGCCGGCAGCCTTTTGCGGAGTTGTGGGCTTAAAGCCGACCTATGGACTGATATCCCGTTTTGGCCTCATAGCCTTTGCCTCCTCGCTGGATCAAATTGGCCCCCTGACCAAGACCGTCTATGATTCTGCTGTGGCCCTAGAGGTATTACAGGGAAAGGACCCTATGGACAGCACCAGTAAAGCACCACAGGAAATCAACTATGTAGAGGGTATTAAAGACGGTGTAAAGGGGATGAAGATAGGTGTCCCAAGGGAATTTTTTCAAAAGGGCCTGGACCCGGAGATTGCGGCATCTATTCAGAAAAGTATAGAAGCCTATAGAAGCCTGGGGGCAATAGTGGAGGAAACCACCTTGCCAATAACTGAGGAGGGGCTTTCAGCCTACTATATCATATCCTCCGCTGAGGCCAGCTCCAATCTTGCTAGATTTGATGGACTACGCTATGGATATCGCCCAGAGGATTTCGAGAAGGTTGAGGAGCTGATGGAGAAATCCAGAACCGATGCCTTTGGTGAAGAGGTGAAGCGAAGGATTATGCTGGGAACCTATGCGCTTTCCTCAGGATATTATGATGCATACTACAATCGCGCTCAAAGGCTTAGAAGGAAAATACGAGAGGAATTTAAGACAATATTTGAAAAGTATGATCTTATACTTAGCCCTACAACCCCAGCACTGCCTTTCCTATGTGGTGAAAAAAGCGATAATCCATTGGAAATGTATCTTGAGGACATATATACCATTAATATAAATCTGGCAGAGCTGCCTGCATTGGCAATGCCCTGCGGCTTTAGCAGCACTGGATTGCCAATAGGTTTACAAATAATAGGACCACATTTCTCAGAAGGCAAAATTCTAAAGGCAGCCTATGCGCTGGAAAAGGATTTAAATATTGTTGGGAAAAGACCCCAATGGAAGGAGGAGGCATAAATGAGCTGGGAAACAATCATAGGAATTGAAATACATGCAGAGCTTATGACCAATTCAAAGATATTCTGCAGCTGTCCGACGGATTTTGGGGCAGCTCCCAACCATCATACCTGCCCTATATGTATGGGGTTGCCGGGGACACTGCCGGTATTGAATGAGGAGGTTGTGAAGCTGGCAATCAAGGCGGGATTGGCCTTGAATTGCGAAATAAACCTCTTAAACAAAATGGACAGGAAAAACTATTTCTATCCTGACCTGCCAAAGGCCTATCAAATATCCCAATACGATCTGCCGATATGCAAAGACGGGCATGTTGATATTGAGGTGGACGGGGAGAAAAAAAGAATAAGAATCAATAGAATTCATATAGAGGAGGATGCCGGAAAGCTGGTGCATCTTGAAGAAGAGCCCTACTCTTTAATAGATTATAACCGGGTAGGTGTGCCATTGGTTGAAATCGTCTCGGAGGCGGATTTAAGGTCGCCTCAGGAGGCAGTGGCGTACGTCAAGGCCTTGAGGGCAATACTTCAGTATGCCGGCATCTCTGACTGTCGTATGGAGCAGGGCTCACTAAGATGCGATGCCAATATCTCCATTAGAAAAATAGGACAAAAAGAATTTAATTCAAAGGTTGAAATTAAAAATATGAACTCCTTTAAGGAGCTTTTGAAGGCTATGGAAAAGGAGGAAAAGCGTCAAAGAGAGCTTTATCAATTTGGTGAGGGCTTTAAGGTGGTTCAGGAGACCAGAAGATGGGATAGTGCGAAGGGTAGAACCATACCCATGAGAAGCAAGGAGGACGCCCATGACTATCGATATTTTCCAGATCCGGACCTAATACCTATAGTACTGAAGGAAGAGCTGGTAACGGCATTAGGACGACAGTTGCCGGAGCTTCCTGCTGCAAAGAGCATTAGATTTACCGATGCGTATGGCCTTACGGAAAAGGAGGCCGAGATTTTAGTTGGTGACAAGGCTCTCGGTGAATATTATGAGGGTGTTGTAGGTCTTGGTGCAGCCCCTAAAGCAGTGTCTAATTGGATGCTGGGGGACCTCCTAAAGCTGTTGAAGGAGGCGGAGCAGGAGAGTGATGACATACCTATCAAGCAGCAGGACTTTAAGCAGCTTTTATGTCTGATAGATGAGGGCAAAATAAGCGGTAAGATAGGTAAAGAGGTATTTACAGAGATGTTTAAGGAGGGAAAATCTCCTGATGAGATTATAAAAGAAAAGGGTCTGGAGCAAATCAGCGGTACAGATGTTATTGAAAAAATAGTAGTGGAATTAATAGAGAAAAATCCGCAATCTGTTGCCGACTATAAGGGTGGGAAGCCACAGGCTGTGGGCTACCTGATGGGTCAGGTAATGAAGGCAACCAAGGGTCAAGCAAATCCTCAGCTGGCGAAGGAGCTGCTGGAAAAGAAATTGAATGCAATTTAATTTAAAGCATAAATCTCTATATTTAAAGTCAAAAATCTCCGACAAAGGGAGATTTTTTGATTTTAGTATATACCAATACCAGTATTAACTTAAAATTATTGGGGTATTACTATTAGATAGGAAACCTTTAAATGATATTGCGTCTAAGTGGTAAAGCATGTAAAGGAGGCATAAATGATGAAGAAAATAGTAGCCCTTATACTTTTGATTGGCCTTTTAATCAGCGGTATAGCCGGCTGTAGTCCAAAGCCGACGCCGGAGTCCCCTGAGGAAAGAAAGGAATACGGCTATGGTGAGCTGGAGATAAGAGATATTAAGGCTATAGAAATTACGGCGGAGGGAGCAAGAACACCCGTCATTGAAGAAAGAGAAGCTTTGGAGCAGGTGGCTTTATATATTAGTGAGGCAAAATTTATTGATGTGGCAAATGACCCCAGCAGAGTTGAGATTGCAGAAAGAGGCATTAAGGTTTACTTAAAGGAAGAGCTGAGGGGAAGCGACCAGATAATCGTTTCCCATAGAGAAAGCGATGAAGATAGACTATATTTGGGACCTGAGGGACACGAGTATTTGGTAGAATCAAGGGAGCTGGTGGAATATATTAAGACTAATATCAACGCTAAGGTGCTTATAGTGGAGGAGGAAGTATTGCCAAAGGCAGCAGGCGAGTGGTTCGCCACTTTTGAAAATGAAAAGGGAGCCTATGCTTACCAGCATCCATATGGCAGCTATATCAAAATTAATGCAGGAGAAAAGCCCACCGGAGGCTATAGCTTAGATTTCAAGGAGCTTGTTGATGAAGGATATTTTAAGTCGATTTTATTGGAGCTGAGGGAGCCTGAAGAAGGACAGCAGGTTACTCAAGCCCTAACCTATCCTCAGATGATTATACGGGTGGCGGCTGAGGAGGTAAGCAGCTATCAGATTAAAACAACAGACGGTGAAGAATTTCAGGTGGAGGATAAAATCAAACTGGCTGGCTTTGAAGGGCTTAAACAGAAGGATATAATAACAAGCCCATTAAGGGTGAAGGGTAAGGTGGCGGCCTTTGAGGGGGCCTTTGGTATTCGGATTTTGGAGGTGGATAATAAAGAAGTTCATGTGGCGCAATTGCAGGCAGCTGCAGGCGCCCCAAATTGGGGGAATTTTAATGCTGAGATCAGCTTCCCGACGGTAGATGCGGCAACGGGCTTTATAGAAATAGGAGAATTCAGTGCAAAGGACGGAAGCTGGGTTGTTCTGGAGCGGCTAGAGATAAGCTTTAAGTAATGACAAACAAAAACAGGTCCGACATCTAATGTATGCCAGGCCTGTTTAATTTTATATTATTCTTGTATTAACTGAAGATCTCCAGAAATGGAACGAAGGCATATTTCATCGGTACGATACTCTGTTTTTCCCCATGCTGGATTGGCCCTTTCGAGGGGCTGTACCAGTTTGCCGGTAATGGTCATTCCGTCCAATAAAATGCCCGATCCGGAGGGCAGCTTTATGATTGAATTACCTGAGGTAGTGTTAATATGGATTTTGTTGTCTATTGCAGAGGCTTCAATAGTAATATCACCTGAGGTACTGGTGGCATCTATGGTGCCTTCGATATTTGATAGGCTGATGCAGCCGGAAATGGTTTTTAATCTATGACTTTTAGCCCTTAATGCTGCAATATTCAGGTTGCCGGAAATGGTGGATAACTGTAGATCCGCCAGATGGCCACTCTTGATATGTATATCACCAGAGGTGGATTGAATAGCGATACTTTGTCTGTAGCTGTTGGGCAGATACAGGCTTATAAGCAATTGACAGTGTATGGGCTGGAGGGCAGTCGGAAATTTTAAGAAAACACTTTGTGTCGAGCCTTCTCTTTGTGCCTCTAGTATTGGAGATGGCTGATTTTCAGCAGCCTTTAGCTGTCCCTGCAGGCTTACCCTAGCCCTATCATCATTAGTAAATTCCAGCTTCAGCAATGCTGATTTGGCGTCGATGTCTAGCTTATAAATATCCTTCAGGTTTAAAGCTAGCTCCTGATCAATCAAGGTTTCTATAATTTTAAACTCTGGGGCTGGTGGTAGTGCTTCCTCCACTGCTTTGCCCTTAAAAAGCAATGCAGGAAATTTCCTTAAGTGATTTACCATTTCCACGGAATGCGCCTCCTAATAAACAAATAATAATATATGAAAATTTCTCTCAGATCTTATTCTATTTTTTAAATGACAAAAGGGTATCAGCACCTTGTGTCATCCAAAATTATAGAATATCTCTGGTTAAATTTCCATATAGCAGCGTTGTCGTCTGTCGCAATATTACCCGATATTACTTCTTCCTTCGCCTTGCAATATGAAAATTTCTCTCAGACCTTATTCTATTTTTTAAATGACACAAGGTGCTAAATTTTATGCTATTATATATATTATAAATAAAATCGGAAAAACCTCTAAAAATTAGTAAAAAATACCTAAAAATATTTAATTTTTGAAGGACTTTTTTCCTAACCTCCGACGTTATCTAAGCAAATAGGATAAAACCCGAAGGATATCTTTACGAGATGCAGGGTAACTGCATTAAAAATTTCCTCAGGGTTTAATTGAAGCTTTAACTGCCACAAACTACGCATAAATCGACTATGGGAAGGTGTTATATTTGGCCAAGTTTAGTATAGCAATACTTCAAATGGATATTAAAACCGGTGATTATGTAACTAATATAAATAAAGTAAAACAATTGTTAAATAGCACAAGGCAGAAGGTCGATATCATTCTTCTTCCTGAAATGTGGTCAGTAGGTTTTGATTTCAACAACATGAAGCAGCATGGTGAACAGGCTTCGGCAGTTGCAGGGGACATGTCACAGCTGGCAATTGATTATAATGCAATGATTGTAGGCGGCAGTATACCTGAGGCTATCGGCGATCATCTGTTTAATACCCTGTATGTTATTAATCGTGATGGCAGTCTGCAGGATAGATATTGGAAGATGCATTTGGTATCAGAAAATAACCTGGAGGCAAAAACCTTTGATAGAGGAGAGAGAGTCAGTCGATTCTATATAGATGGAACGGGATTTGGAGCAGTAAATTGCTACGATATACGGTTTCCAGAGCTCTTTAGAGGTATCGCCTTTAACGGCAGCAAAATGATATTTATGGTAGCTCAGTTCCCCGATCCCCTCTACCCTCATTGGGCTACGCTTTTGAAGGCAAGGGCAATAGAAAATCAGATTTATATTGTTGCTGTAAATCGTGTGGGTAAAAGCTTTTTCGGGCATTCTATGGTGATAGGGCCCACCGGTGAGATTGAATTTGAAGCCGATGACATGGAAGGCATACATATCGTTTCTGTAGATACCCATAAGGTAGATGCACTAAGAGAATATAGGAATGATTTGAAGGCAACTAACCCTTTCGCCTACAGCAAATGGGTATATCCCAGCAATTTTATTGGGGTTGGAGGCTTAGTCATTAGAGAAAAAAGGGTTCTCATGGTAAAGCAAAACTATGGTAAAATGAAGGGCATGTGGATGCTGCCGGGAGGACATCTGGATCGAGGTGAAGCTCCCGATGCCGGCGTTGCAAGAGAGATTTACGAGGAAACAAAAGTAATTGCAGAGGCAGAGGGGATAATAGCAGTCAAGAGCCAGCAGCTGGAGAAGGTCACTGATGTATATATCGTATTTATGATGACATATATCGAGGGAGAGCCTGTATCCGATGGCTTTGAAAATACGGCAGCCGCCTTCATTTCCTGGGAGGAGCTCCAGTCAGAAAGGGGAAGCATTTCACCACTGGCCTATGACATAGCAGAGAAGTATTTTACTGATGGTATTTCCGGTATTGCCAATACAAGGAACTTCTATAATGAAGATAAGCGGATCAGTATTTATCTATAAAGCCACCAAGGCATTGGGAAAAGCAAAGGAGGAGTTAAAGTGCTGGACAATATGGAAAAGGATAAGATAAAAAGGATATATGCAGCCGGTAAGACCCGCTACATATTAAGGCATGGTATGCTGAATTGGGGCTTAAGCACCGGGATAATATTTAGAATTCTGTCTATTATATCTCAACGAGGCTTCAATATAAGTGAAATTGTTGCAGGTATTCCTACGCTAAGTACTTTAATAGCAATGCTGGTGTTTTCAGTGTTTGGTGGAGTATGGGGTGCTTTTTTCTGGCGATGGATTGAGAAGGAGGCCATAAAGCTGTCGCAGGATACTGCTAAGAATAAAAATCATAAAAAAAAGAAGTAGCTATTGGCGTACTGCTTTCGCATTCCTCTTGCACAAAAAAATCTCCAGGATTTATCTCGATCTTCAAGGTGAAGCGTGCTAGGCAAGTGGGATCTCCTCAGATATAGAGAGCGATGAATAAGCAGAATTATTGCTGAGATAATAAATAAAGATAAGATATTTAAAGCAAAAGAAAGAACAGGAGCGATATGATGAATAAAATAGAGTTGATTGCTACCGCTGCCTTTGGCTTGGAGGCTTTAGTAGCAAGAGAGGTTCGGAATTTAGGCTATGAGGAGGTTAAGGTGGAGGATGGCAGGGTTACCTTTACCGCAGATTTGTCAGCAATTTGCAGGTCAAACCTTTGGTTGAGGACTGCCGACAGGGTACTGATAAAGGTGGGGGAATTTAAGGCCCTTACCTTTGATGAACTATTTGAAAAAACTAAGGCCCTTCCTTGGCATGAATGGATTCCGATAGACGGTGTTTTCCCGGTGGATGGAAAATCGATAAAATCTAAGCTTTTTAGTGTACCTGATTGTCAGGCAATTGTAAAAAAGGCCGTTGTGGAAAAGCTGAAGCAAAAGCACAAGGTGGAATGGTTTCAGGAGACAGGAGCCAGATACAGAATAGAGGTGGCACTTTTAAAGGATATCGCTACACTTACGATAGACACCAGCGGTGATGGCTTGCATAAGAGAGGCTATCGAACCCTATCAAATAAAGCACCCCTGAAGGAAACCCTTGCAGCTGGATTGGTGCAGTTAAGCTATTGGAATCCAGAAAGGGTTCTGATCGACCCGATGTGCGGTTCAGGTACAATTCCTATAGAGGCTGCAATGATAGGAAAGAATATAGCACCTGGCATGAATAGGAATTTTTCTGCAGAGGAATGGGGGATTATCCCTAAGGCACTGTGGAGAGAGGCCAGGAGGGAAACTCATGACCTAGCTCAATATGACCGAAGACTTAGAATTTATGGCTCTGATGTCGATGGCGAGGTATTGAGTCTTGCAAGATTTCATATACAGGAGGCAGGGCTGGAGGAGGACATCTATGTACAGAAGCTGCCTATGGAGGAGCTGAAGTCACGTTTTGAATATGGCTGTATAATTTGTAATCCGCCATATGGTGAGCGTCTGGGGGACAAAAAAGAGGTAGAGGAGCTGTACAAGAAGATGGGTAAGGTCTTTGGTGCTTTGGAGACATGGTCCCATTATATTATAACCTCTCATCCAGAGTTCGAGCTGCTCTATGGTAAAAGGGCTGACAGGAAAAGAAAGCTATATAATGGCAGAATAGAATGTAACTACTATCAATACTATGGTCCACGGCCCCCTAAACGGCAGGAAACGGAAGCTGAAGAAACAGCAGCAGAATAATAAACAGACACTGACCACCTGATTATTCCGGTCTGTTGTTGGAGACGGATTTACGAAGTTTTGAAAATCTCAGAGTTTGCATATAGTCTATACCACCTAATACAGGTGGTTTTGTCTTTTAGTAGACCTTCTTCCGCTAACGATATGTATAAAACAAAGCCCTATGGTAATAATTACTAAAAAAAGCATAGGGGTGTAGCTATGAATCTAGAGCCAATGGTAAAGCAAATTATACTGGTTACCGATGGAGAATCCAATACTGGAGGAAATCCTATAGAAGCGGCAGTAAGAGCTAAGGCAAGCAATATAACGGTAAATACGATAGGGATATTAAGTCAAAGAAACCAGCAGGAGAGCTCCTTTGAGGAGATTGTCGGCATAGCACAGGCGGGGGGTGGCAACTACCAGCTGACATATATTGATGACCTCTCCCGTACGATTCAAAGCATAAGCTATAAAACTGTATCTACCACAATACAGGAAGCTGTTGGTAAGCAGCTGCAGCAGATATTGGGAAAAGGTCTGAATGAGATTCCACCTGAGGCCAGGAGCAGTATATTGGATTATATCGATACCTATTCGGATGAGGTAGCGGTCTGCTGTTGTCTACTTTTGGACTGCAGCGGCAGTATGCTTTCAAAAATACAGGCCGCCAGGCACAGTATAATAGATATGCTGTATTCTATTAAGGAAAGAAGCGGAAGCTATAAAATAGCGCTAATGGGTTTTTCAAGCGAGGCAGATGGCTATTGTCAGCTACTTCATGGCTTTGACGACAGTGCTCAGCAGCTGGAGAGAAATCTTTACAAGCTTCAACCAAAGGGAACAACACCTACGGCTATAGCAATTGACCGAGCAGCAAACTTAATTGAAGCGTATGAGAGAAAGCAAGGGCATCAGGTGGAGTTAAGCGAATTCATTGGCTAGGTAGGTTTAGACCTACCTTTTTTAATGCATATGATAAATCAACTCTAAATCCTATGTAATGGTGTATGTTGAGGAGGGTTTTATGGAGAAGGTTAAGCTTCAAAAAAATATAATAGGAAAATGGCATAAAAAGAGGTATCTGCTACTAAAGGAACTGGGGAGGGGTGGCACCGGAAATATATTTCTTGCCAGGGGAGATAATCTTAGACATTACGCTATTAAACTAAGTAAGGACAATATTTCACTAAATAGGGAATTCAAATACTTAAGAGAGCTGGCGGACATTGCTGCTATTGTAAGGGTCTATGAAATGGATGACCTGGAGGATGCAGGTGAGTCCTTACATTTTTTGGTGCTGGAATATATTGATGGGGCAAGCTTGAGGCATTATATGGACCGTAGGTTGACTACTGAGGAGATAGTTAGCTTAATGCTGGTGATCTTTAAGCTATTGGCGGATATCCATAGTAGTGGTTATATCCTGGGGGATCTGAAGCCGGAAAATATTATGGTTGATGAGGTGAAAAAGGCCATAAGACTGGTGGATCTGGGAGGGGTTGTTAAAATTGGTGAAACCATCAGAGAATATACCCCTGCCTATGATAGGGCCTGCTGGAAAATGGGGGATCGCAAAGCTGAGAAGACCTATGATTATTTTTCGGGTCTGATGCTGATGATACAGCTATTGCTCAGAAGAAGAATGGACCCAACAAAGGAAAATGCAGCATCCCTCAAGGCGAGTGTTGCTTCATCCTCTCTATACCCCTCCGTAAAGGATTTCATACTAAAGGGATTGAATTTTGGTGGAGAGGAAAATAATTATATTAAAGAATTAAAGGATTTATATAAAATAGTGAAAAATTATAAAAAGTATGAAATAATTAAAGGGCGAGACAAAGCATTAAATGCTTTGCTTGCGGCAAGTATTATGATATTTATTGCCACGACTATTATGTTGATGATTTGAATATAGTGAAGAAGGAGCGCAGGGCAGCTGCCTGTGCATAAGGATGAGGGAGATTATGATAACGATATTAGACAAGGTAAAGAACACAATTGACAGACATCACTTGCTGGAAAAGGGGGACCGGGTGGTTGTGGCCATATCCGGAGGACCAGATTCCGTATGTCTGCTTCACATATTGCATAGGCTTTCTGAGGAATATGAGATACATATTTATGGTGCTCATCTCAATCACAATTTTAGAGGGATGGAAGCTCAAAAGGACGCACAATATGTCAACAAGCTCTGTGAGGAGCTAAATATCATGTGCTTTATTAAAAGCATGGATGTGGGAAAATATGCAAAAGATAATGGTTATTCACTTGAAGAAGCGGGAAGAATACTACGGTATCAGTTTTTTGACGAGGTGTCTGATCGGGTTGGGGCCAATAAAATTGCTGTTGCCCATAATCAAAACGACCAGGCTGAAACCGTTTTAATGAGACTGCTAAGAGGTGCAGGACCACAGGGACTTTCGGCTATCAGGCATAAGAGGGATAGAATAATTAGACCACTGCTGGAGGTTGCCAGAAAGGATATCGAAGGATATTGTCAAGAATATAGCTTGAATCCAAGGATTGATCATACAAATCTTCAAGCCATATATCACAGGAATAAAATACGGCTTGAACTATTACCCTATCTGGAGAAGGAATATAACCCAAATATCATCGAGGCATTGGTCAGGACTGCGGCGCTATTAAAAACCGATAATGATTTTTTGGAGCTTCAGGCAAGAGATTCCTACAACCTGCTTAAGAAGGTGGAAAATGATTGTTTATACCTTCCAATCTTAGGTATAAATAAGCTACATATGTCATTAAAAACCAGGATGTTTCGTCTGGCTGCAGAGGAGTTGGTAAAGAAGGCGGTTCTGGAATATAAGCACATCAACAGTATAATAGAGCTAATGGAAAATTCAGAAACCGGCAAGCAGCTGATGCTGCCAGAGGGAATCGTCGTCAGCAAAAGCTATAATCAGCTGATATTCACGCTAAAGGATGCTGAGGAGGATAACGCCTACTATTATATGCTGAATGTGAACGATACGACATACATACCTGAGCTGCTGGGAGAAATTAGATTGAAGCTGGTTCCGCGACAGGAGCTGGCGGAAATACCAAGAGAGACGCTTATTAAGGCTTTTGATTGGGATAAGGTCAAAAATCAGCTGATTGTTAGAAACAGAAAGCCTGGAGATCGCTTTATGCCCTTGGGGCTAAAAGGGCATAAAAAGCTAAAGGACTTCTTTATTGATTTAAAGGTAGAGCGAGGAGAAAGGGACACCATACCCTTGATATGTGACGGTGATGAAATTATGTGGATAGTGGGGTATAGGATTAGTGAGGAATACAAAATCCGTAAGGAAACTAATACTGTACTTATAGTTGAGTTTATAAAAAATTAATATTGAAAGGTTAAAGAAGGTTAGCGTAAAAGTTGTTTTTAGATATATAGTATGGTAAAATATTAAAATGCAGATCAGCCTATGACTGAGCATTAGATGAGAGGAGGACTTTTGTTGAGGAAATTTTTCCGAGGAGCAAGCTTTTATATTTTAGTCTTCATTGTTTTGTTGATTCTCGTACAGCAATTTAATGGAAGACCGCAACAAATAGAAGCAATAAGCTATACACAGCTACGCCAGCAGCTGGAAGCTGGTAATGTAAGAGAGATTATAATTGTTGGAGATCGTTCCATAAAGGGAACTTTAATAAGAAATAACGAAGAGGTGCAATACACATCCTATTGGCCGGTGGCCATCAGTGTTGATGAGATGACAAAGCTTTTGGATTCAGATAATAATCCTAATCTCAATGTAACAGGAACACCGCCGCCAAGCACCCCATGGTTTATCGATTTATTACCTTCGTTGTTTATGATATTAATCTTCATTGTATTCTGGTTTGTATTTATGCAGCAGTCCCAGGGGGGCGGCAATAGGGTAATGTCCTTCGGTAAGAGTAAGGCAAAGCTGCATAAGGATGACGAAAGAAAACGAGTTACCTTTGATGATGTCGCAGGCTTGGACGAAGAAAAGGAGGAGCTTCAGGAGCTGGTGGATTTCCTGAGGAATCCGAGAAAGTATATTGAGCTGGGTGCCCGTATTCCAAAGGGAATATTGATGATTGGTCCTCCGGGAACAGGTAAAACCTATATCACCAAGGCAGTTGCAGGAGAAGCAGGCGTTCCCTTCTTTAGTATCAGTGGGTCCGACTTCGTAGAGATGTTTGTCGGAGTAGGAGCATCACGGGTAAGAGATTTATTTGAACAGGCTAAGAAAAATTCACCTTGTATTATTTTTATTGACGAGATAGACGCCGTAGGACGCCGAAGAGGTGCCGGATTGGGTGGCGGACATGATGAGAGGGAGCAAACTCTTAATCAATTGCTGGTTGAGATGGACGGCTTCGGAATCAATGAGGGTATCATCATAGTAGCAGCGACCAATAGACCAGATATTCTTGACCCAGCTTTACTAAGACCAGGACGTTTTGATCGTCAGGTAATGGTAGGGGCACCAGATATCAAGGGCAGAGAGGCCATATTAAAGGTGCATTCCAAGGCTAAGCCATTGGCAGAGGATGTAGACTTAAAGGTATTGGCAAGAAGAACACCAGGCTTTACACCTGCCGATATAGAAAACCTGATGAATGAGGCAGCATTATTAACTGCTAGAAAAAGTGAAAAGAAAATTAGAATGGCCACTATCGAAGAAGCTATCACCAAGGTTATAGCCGGTGTAGAGAAGAAGAGCCGTGTCATAAGCGAGAAGGAAAGAAAGCTGACAGCCTACCATGAGGCGGGGCATGCAGTTGTTGCAACCTTGCTGCCAAATGTAGATCCGGTACATCAGGTTACAATTATCCCTAGAGGAAGAGCCGGAGGCTTTACAATGATTCTGCCGACAGAAGATAAATATTATGCGACAAAGTCTGAGATGGAGGATCACATTATCCACCTACTAGGCGGAAGGGTCGCAGAAAAGCTGGTGCTGGATGATATTAGCACAGGCGCATCAAACGACCTTCAAAGGGTTACAGAGACCGCTAGATCGATGGTTACTAAGTACGGTATGAGTGAGAAGCTGGGACCTATGGCCTTTGGTGGCGGAGATGAAGAGGTATTTTTAGGTAGAGACTTTACCTCCAAAAGAAATTATTCTGAAGAGGTAGCCGCTGAGGTAGATAAAGAAATCAAAAGAATTGTCGATCATGCCTATGATACTACGATCAAGCTATTGGAGGAGAACAATGATAAGCTTCATATTATAGCTAAAGCGCTATTGAAAATGGAGACTTTAGATGCAGATATTTACCAAAAAATCTTCCATGGTCAGCTGGTCATAAGTGATGAAGATACCTTAGAGGATGTTGAAAAGAGATATAAATTGCTGCTGGCGGATGAGAAGCAGGCTAAGCAAAAGGAAGAGGCAAATGGGGCACCTGTAGAAGAAGACAAAGCCCAACAGCCCTTTGTAGACAGTCAGAATCCGACAGTGACAACTGATGATAAGGAAAATAGTTAAGTAAAATTAACCGCTTTGAGGCTTTGCTTTGAGGCGGTTTTTTATATTTTCAAAAAAATTATAAAAAACATTAAGAAAATAAGAAGGAATTTTTACAAATTAATGGAATATATTTAAAAATAAGTAAAGCCCATAAATATTAAATTACAGGATAAGGCGAAAGCTAAGTGAATAAAAACTTAACGGTATAGCTGGGTTTTTTACCGAGAAGCACCAACTTCTCCTTCTAAAAAACCATATAAGCCATAGCAGAATGTCTATGGCTTTTTTTAATGGAAAAAACCATTATTCTTATCGTCGCAGCAATTAACTAAGACAGAAAGCTATAGATTTGAATGTTAAAAAAATAACTAAGATGCTTTCGACCTTGGCTAAGGCAGCAATGGAATTGCTTATAAAGCAAAGAAGGGAAGGTGTAATTATGGGGAACGAGCTTTACAGGAAGGCCTGGAGGGTTACCTTTGCCGGTATGGGGGTCAATGCTATGTTGGGAATACTTTATGCATGGGGGGTCATTTCAGCAGCTTTAATCGATCAGTTGGCTTGGACTGCGACAGAAACTCAAATACCCTATATGGTGGCCTGTGCAGTATTTGCCTTATCGATGGTACCGGGTGGTAGGTTTCAAGATAAGCTGGGGCCTCAACGGGTACTAATGGTTTCTGCTATATTGGCGGGAATTGGATTTATATTCTCGGGATTATATCTCGGGGTTATCAGCCTTACTATTTTCTTCGGCATAGTGTTTGGTGCCTCTATGGGGCTGGGTTATGCAGCACCTACGCCGGCTGCGATAAAATGGTTTGATGCAGAAAAAAGGGGACTTATATCTGGGATAGTTGTCAGTGGCTTTGGATTAGCTCCGGTATATATAGCACCCTTAACAACCTATTTATTAAAGCAATATGGTATCAATAATACCTTTTGCATTATAGGAGTGGGCTTCTTTTTAGGCATCCTGTTTCTATCCAGATACATTGTTAATCCGCCAGAGGGATATAGAGAGCAATTGAATGGCGATAGCGTAGCGAAGGCTGCAGAGGAAAATCAGCATTTGGATAAAAAAGTCGATTATAGCTGGAGGGAGGTTTTGCAAACAAAGCAGTACTACCTATTATGGACCATGTTTTGCTTTGGTACCTTTGCGGGACTGTTGATTATAGGGCAGCTTTCAAAGATAGGCTTAGAGCAAGCAGGAATAAAAAATGGTTTCATGCTGGTTGCCTTATATGCCTCCTTTAATGCCTTTGGGCGGATAGGCTGCGGTGTTATCTCCGATAGATTGGGAAGAATGAAAACGTTACTAATCATGTTCTCGCTGCAGGTCATAACGTATATTGCCTTTCCAAGCCTTAACAGTCCAATAACTTTGATCGCAGGTGTAGCGGTAGTAGGCTTTACCTTCGGTGGTATGCTGACGATATTCCCCGCCACTACAGGGGATTACTTCGGATTAAAGAATCTTGGCATTAACTTTGGTATGGTCATCACAGCATGGGGGGTTGGTGGTGTTCTTGGGCCGCTTTTAGGTGGCATGGTTAGAGACGCGACTGGCACCTACAACCTCAGCTACATGGTTTCAGCAGTGTTGAGCGCTTTAGGTGCTGCATTGGCCTTGATGACAAAGGCACCAGATCACATGGCTGGCTTCCAAAAGACATTGAAGGCGTTTGACAGCTAGACAAAGAGCGTATAAGGAGGTGATGGTTTTTACCTTAGCACTGATTCTGAAGATTTAAACATTGTGAATAAAAACAAAGGGGAGTAGAGAAATGGCAGAGTTAATAAAATTTGATTTTGTTGGTTGGATGACAAGCCCTTACATTTTAATGTTTACAGCAGTGTTTACAGGTATTGTTTTTGGTCACTTAAAAATCGGTCGTTTTAATTTTGGTGCTTCTGGATGTCTTTTTACGGGGTTATTTATAGGTTGGGGTGTGTACAGCTATGGTACCGGGATAGCAGAGGGAGAAAGAGGCTACAGTGCTGCAAAAAGCATGATTTCCGCTGGTGTGGTGCCTTCAAGCTTCTTCACGTTATTCTTAGTATTCTTTGTTGTAGCAGTGGGTTTGCTGGCAGCTAAGGACCTGGGGGCAGTTTTGAAGAAATATGGCAGCAAGTTTGTTGTTCTTGGATTTTTGATTACGCTTGCCGGTGCAATGGCTACCTATGGCATGGTTTTAATTAGCCCAGCAGATAATCCCTACGAGGTGTCGGGTGTATATACAGGAGCGATGACAAGCTCCCCAGGGCTTGCTGCTGCCATAGAAACCGCTAAGGCCCATGCTACTGCCAGAGTAAATGCCTTTGAAGGAGCAGGTTTGGCGGAAAAGGAGAGATTTGTCAAGATACTGGATCCCTCCGGTGAAATATCTCAGGAGAGCTTAAATGCCCTTACCGGTGAGCAGGGGAGCCAATTTGTTAAGAATGCTGAGGCAGGCATAGGCTTAGGATATGCCGTTGGGTATCCCTTTGGTGTGCTGGTTGTCATCATTGCAATCAATTTTTTCCCAAGGATATTCAGGATGGATTTGGAGGAGGAGAGAAGGCGCTTTGCTGTAGAGATGCAGGAGGCTAGAGGGATGGTTAAGGGAAATAAGGTAATACCTGAAACCGGATTTGATATTGTTGCCTTTGCATTTGCCTGTTTCTTTGGCTATAGTATTGGTTTAATTGAAATTTATTTAGGACCTATCTTGGGCTATTTTAGCCTAGGGGCAACAGGCGGTGCACTAATAGGATCGTTAATATTGGGTTATATCGGTAAAATAGGACCCTTCAAATTTAGAATGGACACAAAAATCCTGGGTATCATTAGAGAGCTTTCCCTATGCTTCTTTTTGGCAATTGTCGGATTAAGATATGGCTATGGCGTATTTGACGCCATTCTTGGTACCGGTGGCGCCTTAGCTTTAATCTCTCTGTTTGTAGGAATGGTGAGTATTATAGTGGGATATATCGTGGGGCGTTATATATTTAAGCTAAACTGGATAATGCTGGCGGGTGCAATTTGTGGTGGCATGACCTCCACACCAGGTCTGGGGGTAGCCATAGACTCCCTTGAAAGCGATGACCCAGCCTCTGGCTACGGTGCTGTATATCCCTTCGCTCTATTAGGGATGGTGCTTTTCACCATCATACTGCATAAATTACCGATGTAAATCAATACTGACAAACTGCTTAAGCATATTTTTGTAGGGCACAGATGGCTCAACTGAAATATAAAAAAGGAAATGGTGATATGATGGCGGTTTTTGAAATTTTTATTAGTGGTTATGCAAAGCTACCCATCGGCACAACGGCTGAAGAGCTGTATAAGGTAGTAGCAATTGGTATATTGGTGGATAAAAACAGCGGTAGAATATTAGATGCCGATTGTTCTTTGGTGACGATGGTTGCTAGGCAGCATGTGAAAAATATCTTAGTGGGTAAAAATATTATGGTCTTTGAAGAGATTGAGGATGCCTTTAATGCAAGATATTGTGGTACTGCCAAAAAGGCGCTGATATCCTCCACTAAGAAATGTCATGAAAAATTTACACTCCTAATGAGGGAGGAAATGAATATTTAACTCTATTGTCTATGAAAGCAAAATTCCCCTTTTGTTTTTTCAGTAGATATCACAAGGTTAGATATATTAATTCCAATGGAATTAGTATATCTATTTTTTTTCTCACTTACTTAGTACTTGACAACCTTAATTCTTAGCATCCACCACATTCCGCCAACTTGTCCTAAGATGATTTTACTCGCTGCTACACCTAATTTTTAAAAGCTGTCAAGGTACTGGTACCTCATCGCAATTAGTTTTGGGGCAGAAAATAATAGAGAAAAATATTGATGATCTAAATGGGAGGTATGTTATTTGATGGAAAGAATAAGAAGGGACGATCTAAAGGGAAAAATCATGTCAGCTGAAATGGCCAGCCTCTTAATCAAGGATGGCATGACCGTAGCCACCAGCGGCTTTACGCCATCTGGGTATCCAAAGGCTGTGCCATTGGCATTAGAGAAAAGAAGTCTAGCTGGAGAAAAAATTGGCATTACTGTGATCTGTGGTGCATCAGTAGGGGATGAGCTGGATGGCGCCCTATGTCGTTCAGGCGTCATGAAGCGAAGATATCCTTATCAAACCCACGATGCCCTAAGAAATGCCATAAATGCCAAGGAAATAGCCTATCAGGATATGCACCTGAGCCATGTCAGCCAATATATCGATTATGGCTTCTTCGGCAAGATAAATGTTGCTTTGGTGGAGGCCCTTGCCATTACAGAGGAGGGGGGAATCATTCCCACCACTTCAGTTGGCATCATGCCACAGGCCATTAGAAATGCCGATATTGTAATTGTAGAAATCAACACCAGTCAACCGATGGCGCTGGAGGGTATTCACGATATCTATATGACAGAGAAGCCTCCCTACAGGCAGCCGATACCCCTAGTGACGCCGGCTGATCGGATAGGGACTCCCTATATCCCTTGTGATCCTGAAAAGATAGCAGCAATTGTATTTACCGATATTTCCGATAAGGTGAGACCCTTGGGTCCGATTGACGAGCCCTCTAGGTTGATATCCGGGCATATTATTGACTTTTTAAAGCATGAGGTTAAGATGGGGAGGCTGCCCAAAAACCTGCTGCCGCTTCAATCGGGGGTAGGCTCTGTTGCCAATGCCGTTTTAGGTGGCTTGGTGGACTCTGAATTTGAGAACCTGACCTGCTATACTGAGGTTATTCAGGATTCGATGCTGGATCTCATAGATGCCGGGAAGGTAACAATTGCCTCTGGCACCGCCCTGACGCCATCGGAGGAGGGGCTTAAACGATTGCATGCCAATATGAAGCATTACGCAAAGTACTGTGTCCTCAGGCCTATGGAGATAAGCAATCATCCCGAAATCGCCAGAAGACTGGGGGTAATAGCCATGAATACCGCCATTGAGGTGGACATATATGGGCATGTGAATTCAACCAATATCATGGGGTCCAGGATGATGAACGGTATCGGTGGCTCAGGGGATTTCACTAGAAATGCATATATCTCCATCTTCACTACGGTTTCCACCGCTAAAAATGGGAATATTTCCTCCATTGTGCCAAAGGCCTCTCATATCGACCATACGGAGCATGATGTCGCTGTAGTGGTGACTGAAAGAGGCTTGGCAGACTTAAGAGGCACCTCTCCGGGAGAAAGGGCCAGAAGAATTATAGCGCACTGTGCCCATCCGGATTATCGTGATCAATTAATGGATTATCTTGAAAGAGCAGAAGGCGGGAAGCTAAAATATCAGCCCCACATTTTAAATGAAGCCCTATCCTGGCATGCGAGATTTATGGAGACCGGCAGCATGAAGGCAGCTAAAATAGCTGAGACAGGGAATAATGAGGTGGCTCCTGCTAAGGAATAATACCCATAAGCACTGGCAATTAAATTGGAGAATATAGCTCAAAGCAATAAGGGCTATAATTCTCCTTTCAAAATATGGTATGATAGAAATAAGGACAATGGAAAAAAGGTGATAAGATGAAGCAAATTGACTGCAATGAGGTTACTAAGCTTGTAAGGGATATGTGCATAAATATGAATATCAGGATGGATGCCGGGATTAAGGAGGCTTTGGAAAATTCCTTAGATAGTGAGGATTCACCACTGGCCAGAGACATTATTCTGGATCTCCTGAAAAACAAAGATGTGGCTGAAGGCGAAAATATACCCCTATGTCAGGATACTGGTATGGTCTTTGCTTTTGTAGAGCTGGGGCAAGAGGTTAAAATCACCAACGGTCTATTATCAGAGGCCATCAATATAGGGGTAAGGCAGGGCTATGAAGAGGGGTATTTAAGAAAATCTGTAGTTGCCTGTCCCTTGAGGCGCAAGAATACCGGCGACAACACACCTGCAATTATAAATTATCAGCTGGTGGAAGGCGATACCTTTAAAATTAAGCTGGCGGCAAAGGGCTTTGGTAGCGAAAACATGAGTGCCTTAAAAATGCTGAATCCTGTTGATGGTTGGGAAGGGGTCAAAGCATTTGTGCTGGATACGATCAGAAGGGCTGGCGGAAACTGCTGTCCTCCAATTGTGGTGGGTGTAGGCATAGGCGGAAGCTTTGATAAGGTGGCCAGTCTTGCTAAGCAGGCACTATTGAGGGATATTGGAAGACCAAATGCTGAAGCTTACATTGCGGTGCTGGAAAAGGAGCTGCTGGATGAGGTAAACCAGCTGGGGGTTGGACCTCAGGGCTTTGGTGGTGCCACTACGGCATTGGCCTTGCATATAGAAACCTATCCAACCCATATAGCTGGCCTTCCGGTTGCTTTAAATATTAACTGCCATGCTTCAAGGCATGGTGTGATAGAGCTGTAGGGATAAAGGATTAGTGAATAACGAATAGTGAATAGAGAGAATAACGAAAAGCTAATAATGAAAAACCTACAAAGGAAGAGTGGTAGCTTTCAGTGAGAAGGAAAAACCAAAGAAGAAGGGTATTCACTATACACTAATCACTATTCACTAAAGAAGGGGGGGTTCCAATGAATACGATAAATATTACTACTCCCTTAGATGATACTACCATTGCCGGACTAAAGGCAGGGGACAGGGTTTTTATCGAAGGTATTATTTATACTGCCAGAGATGCGGCCCATTCAAGACTAAGGGAAATGATAAACAATAATGAGGCGCTGCCCATTGACTTAAGGGGGCAGGTAATCTACTATGTAGGTCCAACACCTGCTGCTGAAGGCAGGGTGATAGGCTCCGCCGGCCCCACCACCAGCACAAGAATGGACATTGTGACACCTATGCTTTTAGAGAAGGGGCTAAAGGGGATGATCGGCAAGGGAGACCGCAGCAAAGCGGTGATAGATGCAATAGTTAGAAATAAATGTGTGTATTTTGCAGCTGTAGGAGGCGCAGGGGCCTTGATTGCCAGCAGTATTGTCGAAACAGAGGTGGTGGCCTTTCCAGAGCTGGGGACTGAGGCTATCAGAAGGCTTAAGGTGAAGGATTTTCCTGCCATCGTTGCGATAGATGCCTATGGGAATAATCTTTATATGAATGGCCCTAATGAATATCTCGCTAGGAAATAACCAATTACATTAATGTTTGAATAACGGCCCATTATGATTACACAACATTAAAAGGTAAATTTCTTCTAATGTTGTGATATATTAATATTGATATTTACGTTGAAAAATAATAAACTATTAGTAGCTGCTAATAGAAATGATAGAGGTGGAATGATAAGTGAAGACCTTTGAGATATTTATAAGCGGCTATGCAAAGCTTCCCGGTGGTACAACCGCTGAAGAGTTATATAAGGTTGTGGCGGTTGGGGTCATAGTCGACAAATATACCGGAAGAATAATAGATGCCGATTGCTCACTGGTCACCAGTGTAGCTAAGGATCATGTAAGAAAGCTGCTGATTGGTAAGGATTTAAACGATTTTCAATTAATTGAAGGGGCCATAACAGATACTTATTTTGGTTCGGCTAAAAAGGCATTAATCACCTCGGTTAAAAAATGCCACGAAAAGTATAAGCAGATTATAGATAATAAAGTTATTGATGATTAATAAAAAAATATTATCGCTATTTAGCCTTTTATCGATAGAAGTAAATTCCCTTTGCTTCATAAGTGGGTAATACAAGTTAGATATGCTAATCTTATCCAGATCAGTATATCTAATTTTTTTTGCTAAATATTCAGATTATTGAAAAATTGATGAAGGGATGATGCGTGGATTATATGAGGAGTGGAATTAATTTGTAAAAACAGTTAAAAATAACCTCAGAGCTATAGTACCTCATTGCAATTAAAATTACAGATAATCTCTTTTTAGCTTTCCAATATAGCTTTGTCGTTGCCAGCCGTCATATTACCGATATGACGATATCCATCACTTTGCTATATAAAAGTTTTCGCAGGACTTAACCCAAGCCTTGACTGCAATGAGGCAGCCGAATATATAGCTTAAATAATACGAAAAAATAACCGTAAATTTAGTATGCATTAAGCAAAACTCTTGCAGGAAATTTCAAAAAACTGTAGAATAATGTAGAGTGCAATATAAATTTCAATGAATGCAACGAATGAAATAAAACTTGCATTTTTAAAAGCTACTTATAGTACCCCTCATGTGGATTATAGCAGTTGTATACAGATTTAAGATACTAACAAACCTAGCTCAGGAGGCTTTAATTGAAGGATTTTCATGGAAAATTTCAAAATCAAAATGAATAGTACTTAGTAAAATGAAGGAGGATTTTAAATGTTCGAAAAAGAGAAGCTGGACCAGCAAAAGGAGAAGGACAAAGGCTGGAATGAGAACAAGGTAGAAAAGGTTCTTAGTAAATTTCCAGAAAGACGCAAGCAGTTCGTTACAGGCTCTAATTTAAAGGTTAAAAGACTTTATACACCTGCAGACGTAGAAGCTCTGGATTATGACGGGGATCTGGGCTACCCTGGACAATATCCCTTTACTAGAGGTGTTCAACCTACCATGTACAGAGGTAAGTTTTGGACTATGCGACAATATGCAGGTTTTGCAACGGCTGAGGAGTCAAATAAGAGATATAAATATTTGCTGGAACAGGGTCAAACGGGACTATCGGTAGCCTTCGACCTGCCTACTCAGATTGGTTATGATTCCGATCATTCATTATCTGAGGGTGAGGTTGGAAAGGTTGGCGTTGCCATAGACTCCCTGAAGGACATGGAGATTTTATTTGATGGTATACCATTAGATAAGGTTAGTACGTCAATGACTATAAATGCGCCTGCTTCTGTTTTGCTGGCAATGTATATCGCAGTTGCGGAAAAGCAGGGTGTAGCTGCTGATCAGCTTAGGGGTACTATTCAAAATGATATATTAAAGGAATACATAGCAAGGGGAACATATATATTTCCAACGGCGCCTTCCATGAGACTGATAACAGATATTTTTGAGTACTGTTCACAGGAGGTTCCAAACTGGAATACCATCAGTATTTCAGGCTACCACATCAGAGAGGCAGGTTCTTCAGCGGTACAGGAGGTTGCTTTTACTCTTGCAAACGGTATCGCGTATGTGGAAGCAGCAATTAAGGCAGGTTTGGATGTGGATACCTTTGCTCCGAGACTATCCTTTTTCTTCAATGCCCACAATGATTTACTGGAGGAGGTAGCAAAATTTAGAGCCGCCAGAAGATTATGGGCTAAAATTATGAAGGAAAGATTCAAGGCGAAGAGCGAAAAATCCATGCAGCTTAAATTCCATACCCAAACAGGCGGATCAACCTTAACTGCACAACAGCCGGACAATAACATTGTCAGGGTTGCAATTCAGACGCTTGCAGCAGTGTTGGGCGGAACACAATCCCTTCACACCAATTCTAAGGACGAGGCACTGGCTCTTCCTACAGAAGACAGCGTACGTATAGCCCTGAGAACCCAACAGATAGTGGCATATGAAAGTGGTGTTGCGGAGACCATCGATCCGCTGGCAGGCTCCTTCTACATCGAAAATCTAACTAACACAATTGAGCAGGAGGCCATGGCCTATATTGAAAAAATAGATGCATTAGGTGGGTCACCACAAGCTATTGAGAAGGGCTTTATTCAAAAAGAAATTATGGATAGCTCCTACGAATATCAAAAGCAGATTGAAAGCGGAGACCGAATTGTGGTCGGTATGAATAAATTCCAGGTCAAAGAGGCTGCTCCTAAGGGCTTGCTGAGGGTAGATCCATCTGTAGGAGAGCTTCAAAAGGATAAGATTAGACAGCTGAAGGCTGAAAGAGATAATTCATTGACGGAGGCTAAGCTTGCCGAATTAAGGAAGGCAGCCGTAGGGACTGAAAACCTGATGCCATTTATCCTTGAGGCAGTTAGAGCTTATGCTACCTTGGGTGAAGTCTGTGGTGTGTTGAGAGAGGTCTTTGGTGAATATCAGCAAAGTGTAATTTTATAGATCCTATGAAAAAGATTGAGGGAGGTTTATTCAATGGAAAGACCAATTCGAGTGTTAGTTGCTAAGCCTGGGCTGGATGGACATGACAGAGGGGCTAAGGTGATAGCAAGAGCTTTAAGAGATGCGGGTATGGAGGTTATATATACAGGCTTAAGACAAACGCCAGAGCAAATTGTAAATGCTGCGATACAAGAGGATGTAGACGTCGTTGCCCTAAGTATTTTATCAGGAGCCCATAATCACCTGCTGCCAAAGGTTGTGGAGCTATTGAAGGATGAGGCGGTTTATGACGAGATGCTGGTTATAGGGGGCGGCGTTATTCCTGATGAGGACATTCCCTTCCTAAAGGAAAAGGGGCTGGCAGAAATCTTTACTCCCGGCACACCAACACAGGTAACTATAGATTTTATTAAAGGAAATTTAAAAAGAGCGTAAATACTAATAGCCGGCTGGGGAGACAAACGCCTTCCCAGCTGTGTAAATCAAGCTTTAAGGTGGTGAGGCAATGGATTTAGCAAATAGGCTGCTTAATCAGGACAAAAGGGCCGCTGCACGTTTAATAACCATGATTGAGAATAACGAACCTGAGGCAATCGCCATCATTTCAGAGCTATATCAGCATACCGGTAAGGCTCGTGTTATAGGAATAACAGGACCACCAGGAGCTGGAAAGAGCACCCTGACGGATAAGCTGGCTAAAGGACTGCGGCGGCAGGGGAAAACAGTGGCAATCATTGCTATAGATCCCACCAGCCCCTTTACAGGGGGATCAATATTAGGGGACCGTGTCAGAATGACGGATTTATATACGGATCCTGGTATCTTTATCAGGAGCATGGGAACTAGGGGGCATCTAGGCGGGTTGTCGAGGGCAACCATGGGAGCCGCTAAGGTTTTAGATATATATGGCTTTGATTATATTTTTATTGAGACGGTAGGCGTAGGGCAGTCAGAGGTAGATATTGTAAAAGCAGCCGATACCGTGCTTATGGTAATGGTACCAGGGTTGGGTGATGATATTCAGGCTATTAAGGCAGGAATAATGGAAATTGGCGATGTTTTTGTTATCAACAAAGCTGACCGTGAAGGGGCCGACAGAACTAAGGTGGAGATTGAAATGATGCTGGACTTTAATCATTCAGACTGGAGACCGCCGGTAACTAAGGCCGTGGCGATGGAGAACAAGGGAATAGATGAGCTGATAGAAAATATAGAAGCCCATATGGCATATATGGTCAGCAGTGGCGGCTATTTAGAGAGACGGATAAAAAATTGTCAAGCTGAGATTATTGAGTTAACCCAGCAAAGCCTGTTGGAGAGGCTGTTGGGTAAGGAGGAAAATAGAGCGGAAATCAGGGGACTGGCTGAAAAAGCTGCCATGAGGCAGATGGACCCCTATACCATAAGCAATCAGCTGTTGGAAAAGATGGTTTAATTCAAATTTTGGGAGGTGCTGTGATGAAGGTGCTTAAGTTGGATCATATAGGAATTGCGGTAAAGGATTTACAGGAGTCTCTAAAGTTTTATGAGGAAATTCTGGGTTTAAAGTGTGAAGGTACTGAGGTTGTGGAGGAGCAAAAGGTTAGGGTGGCTTTTTTACCTGTGGGTGACACAGAGGTTGAACTGTTGGAATCAACTGAAGAGGATGGGCCCATTGCAAAATTCATAGAGAAAAAGGGAGAAGGCATTCAGCATTTAGCCTTCAGGGTTGACAATATCGAGGCTGCAATCGAAGAAATGAAGGAAAAGGGCGTAAGGATGATTGACGAAAAACCCAGATACGGTGCCGGTGGTGCCAAAATCGCCTTCTGCCATCCTAAGAGTACCAATGGGATATTGGTGGAGTTAAGCGAAAGAAATGGGTAGTTACTATTTTAAATAGTTTACTTTATACTATTTTATTACAATAGGAGGGTTCATAATGGCGGGAAACAAGTTGGATCAGCTGAAGGAGCTGAGGGGCAAGATTGAGCTGGGTGGAGGTCAAAAGAGAATTGACAGCCAGCATGAAAAGGGTAAATTAACTGCCCGAGAAAGAATTAATTTATTGTTTGACGAAGGTACCTTTGTTGAATTGGATGCCTTTGTTAAGCACAGATGCGTGAACTTTGGCATGGAG
>JAHDLO010000053.1 GCA_018432235.1 Clostridiaceae bacterium
AACCTTATGTGACTTTTGATTTGGTATAGTAAATCTTCTTAGATAAGTCTGTGGCACATAATGTTGTTTCCTAGGTTCACTCATAAATAATCTCACCTCGAAATACAGTTTAATATCCAAAATAAAATAAATTCAATTAGCACATTCATAAACTAATTGATTCTGTTGCCTAACGTCTCCGTGTTTGCGACGCCTTCGAACTGGGCCCTCTTGACCTTTCCCCTTGACGGTACTCGCACTCAGTGAGAAGGTTTGGTGCGCTGATCTTTCCCTCAATTCGTGCTGCCAGCACCCTTGCGCAAAAACATTGTTCTCTATTGCCACACGCCCCGTGACTCAGAGTGCGATAGGACGTCGCACCCTTAAACTAATCTTTTTTATATATTTCGCATGAAAAAAAACACGACATAAAGTACTCCTAAGAAAATGTTCATTTTACAAGTTATTCTATCAACTCTAATAAATCTATCAGTTTTGAATGTGTTGTCCAATAAACATTATTCATATACAAAATGTATTCTTCTGAATACTCATTAGACTTAAAAACCTCGGCAGTTGCAAGCGTAGACTCTCCTTTGATAAATCTAATATTCATATCAATCTTAGTTAATTTATTACTGTAAGGTGCAAATAGTCCATCAAAAAAATTATCTACTTTAATTATAAAACCACCATATGATACAAGTTCAATTAATTTTTCATCAAATGGATAGGATACTGATTTGTCTTCAGTAATAATATAAACACCATCTGCTTTGTCAATAGTACTAATATTATCTGTTATGTATCTATCTGTACTAAACAGCCAAACCATACCCATAGCGAGAAAAAAACATACTATCATTATTACTTTTGGCTTATGATTTTTCATCTCGCACCTCCTAGAATGTAAATGCTATTTACTTCACATTTTTCTACTTATATGACTAACTCTTTTCACATTTATTTCTTCTTTCAACAACAAGTCAACTACTAACTCAACATTATGCTAAGGATTGCAGGTTACGTTTCTGTGTTTACGACGCCTTCGAACTGGACCCACTTGGCCTTGCCTCTGGCGGTGCTGGCACCCAGTGAGATGGTGTGGTGCGCTGATCTTTCCCTCAATACGTGCTGTCAGCACCCTTGCGCAAAAACATTGTTAGATGATGTTATTCACTCCTACATTTCCATTTTTACATATTTTTACCATATGTATTTAAAAATAAAAGGGCTACTAACCCTAAACTATCTCTGAAATAACTCAAGTTCTTTTAAATCTAATATATATCCTCCACTAATTAATATATCTAATCCTAAAAGACCATTTATATCTTCATACTGAAATGATGTAAAATCAATTTTAAAATCCTTCAGCGAATGATTCCCTATCTTTATTTCTCCCACTTCTTTCGAAAAAGCATGCTCTTTGCCACCTATTCCATACGAAACAACCAACTCATCTTCGGCACTTACTGTAATACCAATATCGTCCACGCATTCTTGTGAAACCAACGTCTGTGATGCACCAGTATCAATAACAATATTGTTAACCTTCTTTTTCCGTCCCTTATACACAATCTCTATGGTTGTGAAAAGTAGTCCATTTCGATATTCAACCTTCATATCAGTATGCTCTCCTTAAACCTATTCTTGTCCTAATTTTGAGCTTTACCTTATCATTTGAAGTGTGATAAACAAGAATATCTTCTCTAGAATTTAACAATTCTTTTGTAGCATGTTCTTCTTCGATAGGCCCAATTAATGCTAACTCTTCTACATACTCTATATCATCTTCAACATGAGACTTTAGAACTTGGAACTTTACAAACTGATTAGGATATAAATTTCTGACTTCTTCCCATTTCATATTTATCCCTCCAATCATTGTACGAGCTACTCTATATCTTAATTATATCACATTATTTTTTGAGTTTTTATAAAAACAATATGAAGCTACCCTAGTATTTATATTGGAATAAATAATTTCATCTAACGTTTCTGTGTTTACGACGTCCCTGAACCGGACCCCAAAGATAGACCGTCTTGGCGGAACTCCGTTCCCGGTGAAGGGATGTGGTGCGCTGACCTTTCCCGCAAAACGTGCAGCCCGACCTCCCGTAAAACATGGTTATACGCTGTGCTAAGCACTACCTTAAATTAGACTATTCACCCATTGACACGTATTATAATACGTATTATAATTTAATTATGGGGGGATACTAGATGAAAACATATTCTTCAATGGAGCTGATTAAAATACTTGAAGCTGATGGATGGTATTTTTTCAAGGCAAATGGTAGTCATAATCACTTCAAACATCCAAGTAAGAAGGGTAAGGTTACCGTTCCACATCCTCGAAAAGACATACCAATTAAAACAGTAAAAAGTATAGTTCATCAAGCAGGAATTAACATCTAATTTCTGCCCCTCCATATCAAATTTGAAAGGAGAAATTGTCATGAAAAAAGATCGTTATATTTTTCCAGCAGTATTTGACTATGCTGATGACGGAATTTCAATCTCCTTCCCTGATTTGCCAGGCTGTTTTTCCTGTGCCGATTCAGATGAAGAAGCAATTTATATGGCAAAGGAAGCTTTAGGACTCCACCTTTATGGTATGGAAGAAGATGGAGATGATATTCCAGTCCCAACTTCCATTAATAAGATTAATCTTGAATCAAATCAAGTTGTTGTTCTTGTTGAAGTTCTTATGCCTACCGTAAGGCAAGCTGTTGAAAATTTTTCTGTAAAGAAGACACTATCAATCCCACAATGGCTTAATAAACTTGCTATAGAAAACAATATAAACTTTTCTCAAGCCCTTCAAACTGCATTAAAAGAACAATTAGGAATTCGCGAGAGGCATTAAATAAGCCTCTTTTCTTTTGGTCAAATTTACTTCCACATTTTAATAGCATGGTGTATAACGTGCCCGTGTTTGCGGCGTCTCTGAACCGGACCCCAAAGATAGACCGTCTTGTCGGAACTTTGTTCCCGGTGAAGGGATGTGGTGCGCTGAGCTTTCCCTCAAAACGTGCCTACCAGCACCTCCCGTAAACATGCTGTTATATGCCGTCAATTATTCGATTATGATTAGAGTATTCGTAATATCTTAATCTTCTTCTAGTAGCTTGGAAACCGCCCATGCTTGATGTTGTAAGAATAAACTTTTTATACATTTGCTAATCTCAACCCATTGTAGATGGTGATCATCTTCTATTCTAACGTTTTCTTTCTTGTATTTTATTCTTGTTAAATAAAAATACCCTATCCCTTGTAAATGTCCGTATGTTTTTGATAAATGATACAAAGATGATTTACCAATATATTTATCAACATCAACTGCGTATCCAGTTTCTTCCATAAATTCTCTTTCTAGACATTCTTTATGAGTTTCTCCATCTTCTAGTCCCCCACCAGGAAGAAAATATCCTATAGATGTCTTTATCACTGCCACTTCACCTTCATTATTTAAAACAATTCCATATATACCAACTCGTACACGATATTCGATACCTTCAACTTTTTCACCAAATGTCTTTTCAATGTTTTCTAGAATACTCATCATATTTTTTCCTCAGTTCTTTTTATAAGTTAAACTCAAGATCTCATGAAAACAAAAGGTTACCCATCTACCAGCTCTGCATCACTTTTGATGGCAGATAACGTTTCCGTGTTTCCGACGCCTTCGAACTGGACCCTCCTGACCTTCCCCCCAGGCGGTGCTTGCACCCAGTGAGAAGTGTGTGGTACGCTGATCGTTCCTTTGACACGTGCCTCCAGCACCCTTGCGCAAAAACATTGTTATCTGATGTCCCACTCTCTACCTCTTCTTTTGACCTTTTAGTTTTACAGCACACTCGTGCCAAAACAGCTCATCTCCTTTGATATCAAACCTGTCATCAGCAGTTAATACAGCAAGTAGCATCTCCTCTGTAAAATTGAGATATCCACTAGTCATCAAGTCAATATATAACTCCCATAATGGTCTGTATTTCCGATTATTTCGAAGCATCTCATCTACAATTATTACAGCCGTTTTAAGATTGACAACACTCGGTTTTCGCACCCAATTAAAATCATCCACATCTTTTCCCTGTTCAAATAGTACATCTAAAACAACATGTTGAGCATCTATAAAATTTGGTTCTTTAGCGTGCAATTTCTCCAAACATTCCAAGGCTTTGTCATACTCCTTGTTCATGCTGTAGGCTTCTCCCAACCTTAGCTGGACATAAATATCATCAGGATTCTCCTTAAAATAATGCTCTCTGAGTTTAACTAGTCCTTCATAATCCTTATTTTGAATTAAATCAAAATCTTCTTCACAATAGCCATCAAAATCTTCGTTTTCATGGTCAAAATTTTTTAAATTAGACATAAAACCTATCTCCAATCCCCTCGAATCTATCTGTCCATTACATTATTGCTACAATACTCTCTTGGCTTTCAGATAACGTCTCCGTGTTTGCGACACCTTCGAGCTGGACCCTAAAGATAGACCGTCTTGTCGGTGCTTGCCACCCAGTGAGATGGTGTGGTGCTTGAACTTTCTCTAAAAACGTACAGCCAGCACCTTTATGCAAACGCATTGTTATGCGGAGCCCGACACGCTACTTAAATGCAATAATATCATACATTTTTGACTTGTATTTTTTCTCATTACCCAAAGATATAATGTATAACTTTTTAGTTATATTAACATTATTAAAACTATCTAGCGTATTTTGTAATTCATTAATATTCGTATAGTGATGTGGTATTCCTTCTTCACCTTCTCTTGAACCAACGAATGTATCCTTCTCAATTAATTCACCTTTACCATATGATTCATCCTCTTTTGAAATCATATCAAAAACAAAGCATCCTCTTGGCTTAAGCACGCGAAAAGCTTCACTTATGCCAAGTTTAATCTCATCCAAAGTTGCATGATGTAAAGTGGATTTACATAATACTATATCGAAGTAATTGTCGTTAAAACCCAAATTAGTAAATGAATAATTGTAAACTTTAATATTTTCAATATTTTCTTGAATTATTCTTGTCTTTAGTTTTTCTAATGCTTCTAAGGATACATCTGTTGAATAAACTGTGTAGCCTTTCTTTGCTAGTATCAAAGAATTTTTGCCTTGTCCACATCCCAAATCAAGGATATTTTTATAGTTTTTTCTTTCAAGCATCGAAAATATATTAATATCAAATTCAGTCATCTCTATATCATAGTCACCATTGACTTTTATAATATTAAGCTCTTCTGTTGGCCATTTATTATTTATCCCATGCAACATTCTACCACCTCTCATTAAATTTAGGGTTTCGCATAACGTTCCCTGAATTCCCGAAGCGTCTTTCCACATGCATATTTACAAAGTTTTGGGAATTCAGTGTTATGCGAAGGACTGTGCTACAAAGAATTACTTGTAAAATAATTTTTTAATATTCTATTTAGATTGTCATTTCTGGATTCCTTTGCTTTTACGGCTATTTCTTGTGCATCAAAAAATCTTATGGTGTACTTCTTTGTTATACATGCAGCTTTCTGCAGCTTATCTAATGCAGATTTCTCAAATCCTCCTGTTGACCATAACTCAAATATAAATTCTTTATGAGCAAATTCATCCTGACTTAATGCCCATTTTCTAATAGTAGGTATATTATCACTTAACCATTTAGCAACGTATTCTTCATCAAGCGGATAATTATACCCCTTACACTCCACGAATCTAACCTCAGTTGGATACTTTACATATACATCTATTTCTTTATTTCTCCCACTTTCGCGTTCTGTGATCAACTTGTTGATTTCTATATAAGGAGCCAACTGAGAATAATAATACCCGACTGCTAGTTCAAATACATCGCCTTTAAGATTAGACGCTTTTCCCTCTAACTTAGAAAGTGCTTCAATAAATTCAAAATATTTGTCTGGATTTTTTGTTATGACTGCTGAAGCATTCTCAACTATGGAAACAAAAGCTCTAAGTGTTTCTAAATACTGATTCCCGAATAACTTATCAATAAACCCCAATACTACACCAGCAGACTTTAATCTTGTAAATGCCTTTTCTTCTATACCTTCGACTATAAGTACTGGTATGAAAGGAGAATGCTTGCTACTGTGACTAATAACATTCACCTTTGCAAGAAAATACTCTATATCCTCTTCCAAAAGTTTTTTACCCAAAATCACGTCTGCAACAACAAACCCAGGCTTACCTCCCTTTTGCAGTCCATTAATATACGATGGGGCTGTAAAACTCCACTGAAATTTATGGAATTCTGGCATTTTTTCAATCATCTTACCAGAATTATATGCAACTAGATTAATTTTTCGGGACCAGTCATAGAAGTCAGTCATAATAGTTTTCTTTGCAATGTTTAGAGCTTTAAAGCGTGTATAACTTTGTGGAATGTCTACAGAAGGATTTAGTTGAAATAAGCCGTCACCATTGTCTAATAACAATTTAATATAAAGTAAGTCTTTGATTATGGAATCTGCTGGTTTGTGGCCTTTGAGAGGCTGAACTGGGGAGCATGTATAAGTAGCAATTTCATTTATACGAATATAACCATAATTATTTAATACGGCTTTTATAAAATAATAATACGCCTTCGAACTTAATCTAAGGTATTGTATAAGTGATTCGAAAAAGGTTTCACTAGTAAAATGAGAATCTAAGTGCAGATACTTTTGATTGTTGTCGAAAGTAACGTTCTTCAACTTTCTTATTGGTGCAGACGCCCGGGAAATTTCTTTTCGAGCTGCTTCCCTAGAAATTGAGAATTGATTTACTAACTCATTAGCGAGTGACCCAGACAATAATGGGCCCTTTTTTTCAAGAATAGTGCTTATCCTCCTAGACATTCTTTCACTCCTTCAATAGCTGGTCACACCTCACTATTTATAATATAAAACTTATAGGGCAAACATCCCAAATTATTATTTGCGAAACTGGCTTGTACCAATGGCTTGAAAGCTCAGTAAATATACCTACTGTCACACGTCATTTTATGGTCTTTCGCATAACGTCCTCGTTTTTGCGACGTCCCTGAACCGGACCCGCCTGACCCTACTCCTTGGTGGAGCTTCGCTCCCGGTGAAGGGGTGTGGTGCTCTGATTTTCCTTAGAAACGTGCTGCAAGCACCCTTGTGCAAACACATTGTTATCAGATGGCAGAGCACCAGTAAACTACTTTTAAATAATCTTTTCAAGCTCTTTAACTGTACCATCGTTATACCCAACTATTACATTCCTTGCTATATTTATAAAGAGTCCATTATCAACTACACCAGGTATCATATTAATCTCATTATGCAGTTCTGCTGGTTGTTCTATCGTTTTGAAATCACAATCGATAATATAATTTCCATTATCAGTAATGTATGGTCTATTACCAAGTACCCTTAGTTTTGGATCACAACCGAGTTTATTCAGATTTCTTATAGTCATTTCATATCCAAATTTTACAACTTCAACAGGTAAAGGGAATTTACCTAATCGATTTACTAATTTACTCTCATCGACAATAATAACGAGCTTCTGACTAGCGGAGGCTACAATCTTCTCACGTAATAATGCTCCTCCCCCACCTTTGATTAAGTTCCATTCATTATCCACTTCATCAGCACCATCAATCGTAATATTAATTACTTCCATTTCTGAAAAAGTGATTAACTGTATCCCTAATCCCCTTGCCATGATTTCAGAGTCTTTTGAGGTCGCTATTGCTCTAATATTAAGTCCTTTTTTTATTTTGTGTCCTATTCTTTGAATTGCCCAATTAGCAGTAGAACCAGTACCTAGACCTACGATCATGCCGTCTTGTATATAATCTACAGCTCTTTCAGCTGCAATTTTTTTTGACTCCATATAATCACCCACAATAATATTTTTTCCCTGCTTTCTGATAACGTTTCCGTGTTTGCGACGCCTTCGAACTGGACCTCTTGACCTTACCCCTTGGCGGTGCTTGTCACCCAGTAAGTAGGTGTGGTGCGCTGATCTTTCCCTCAACACGTGCTTCCAGCACCCTTGCGCCAAAAACATTGTTATGTAAAGTTATTTTCGTTTTAATATGAAATTGTTTTAGTATCCCTAATTTCTCCTTGTCGATAATATTCGATTAAAATTCTTCTTTTGCTGTAATTAACTTCATAGAAAACACCAAGTTCATATCTACAAACATGTTCCGGTAAAGTTTCACCATCAAAAGACCAAATATCATTATAGCTGTCTTTTGTGAGAGCCTTCAACCTATCTCGATCTTTATTCTTCTCATCCTCTGGTCTACTTGATTTCTTCATTTCAATAGCTATCAAGTTATCTTGTGAAATATTGTTGCCTCTACTATGTAAAAGGTGAAGGGATGTGGTGCTCAGATCTTGCCCCTTACAAGTGCTACGAGCACCCCTGCGCAAAAACATTGTTAGATGATGGACAAAGAGAGTTATCACTATGAATAACTCCCGCTATATCTCTTCTAATATTTTTTTAATCAACATATGAATTTTAGGAAGCTCTTTTTTTACCACATTCCATACAATGTCTAAATCGACTCCGAAATAGTCATGTATTAAGACATCTCTTAAACCTGCCATTTCTCTCCAAGGAATATCATATTCCTTTTGTTTAAGCTCGTTTGATACTTTCTTTGTTGCTTCTCCTATTATTTCTAGGTTCCTAATCACAGCATCTTGAATCAATTTAGAATTGAAAAATTCAAATTCACCGGGTATAACATACGTTTCAATATTTGTAATTGAATCAATAATGTGGATCAAATAGAATTTATCATCTTTCATATCTGCACCGCCTCTGTTTCAATCTGTTCTTTCAATAAAGGATGTAATGATTTCTCAGTAACTACGTCAACAGCCTTATTTAATAATGATTCTAGTTCTTGTTTTAATCTAATTAAATCAAATAAAGTTCTACCTTCTTCAAATACTACTAAAAAATCAATATCACTATCTTTGGTATCTTCATAACGAACTACTGAGCCAAATAATCGTAATTTAATTACACCGTTTAATTTAGCAATTCTAAGTATATCTGAACGTTTTTCAATTAAAATATCCACTGTTCTCATTTTACTCACCTCTATTTTATTATACCATTTTTTACATGTTTTTATAATATTTAGACGAATCGTAACATACCTACTAGTCTGTCATCTAACGTTTCCGTGTTTACGACGTCCCTGAGCCGGACCCCAAAGATAGACCGTCTTGGCGGAACTTCGTTCCCGGTGAAGGGATGTGGTGCGCTGACCTTTCCAGCAATGCTTGCCCGCCAGCACCTCCCGTAAACATGCTGTTATATGGAGTGACGCTTTTCACTTCTACAGCTCTCCTAAAATATTGATACTGTGTATTATTTCATTTTACTTTCACATTGTTTTTAAGTTTCACTTAAAATATCTTTGATAGATAAACACAAATCAGATGGGTTTTCAATCATAGGCATATGGCATGACTCTTCAATAAAATAGAACTTTATTCTACTTAAAGTCTCATCGTCTAATTTTAAATCTATAATTCTATTAGTATAATTATTTACACCTCGATCGCCATAAATCCCAAAAATTTTGCTTTCTGTGTCTTTTACGTATCCTGAGTAATCGAAATCTCCCTGTAATGACTCTATTAAACTACTTGTATAATATACAATTTCTCTTTTAATCATTTTAGTAACTTTCTCACCGTATTCTTCCATGTTTTTTGGCATTAATAAATTCCGATAAAATGCTCCTGCAGGTTTTAAATTTGATTCAATAAAAATAACTTTATCACTTTTCATCTGAAATTTAGATACTAGCTCCAAAGCTATTATTCCTCCCAAGCTATGACCAACAATAAAATCATAATCTTGATGTCCGTACTTATCAAAAACCCAGTGTGTTATATCGGATATGCTTTTGGCTTCTTTTCTTATCTCGTGTGGATATTCTATATATGTGATATCCATATTTAAAAATTCGTTTTCTATTTCTTTCCATATTTCATTCGTGCAGCCTAATCCATATAAAAATAATCCTCTCATGTCAATTCTCCTTTAATATATAAACAATTCTCTTTCAGACAAATCTATTTTATAAAATCGAATTAAATAAAATTCTCCAAAGAATAACTCCGATATCGTCATTTCATATAACGTCTCCGTATCTCCGACACCTCTGAACTGCACCTACACAGCCCTTCTTCGTAGCGGTGCTTGCACCCAGTGAAGAGGTGTGCGCGGCGAACGGAGATATATTGTTATCGGATGGATGTGGCTCCCTAAAGCTAGTTCTCAATAGGACGTGTCTCTTATAACTTAACCCCATTATGTAATATCTAATGCACTGGCAATATCATTTATTTTCAAATATACTTTTGCATACATATTGAATCTTGCATATCCTTATATTGTCCAAAATTTTCAATAACTTTATAATTCATTTTTTTATATAGTGCCATTGCTTCAATTAAAGGAGCACCAGTTTCTAATATTAACTTTAAGAAGCCTTTATTTTTTGCTCTTTTTTCTAATTCACTCATTAGTTGTTTTGATATTCCTTTACCACGATATTCTTTACGAACAAATACTCTTTTCACTTCAGCTGTATACTCATCATAAAATTTAAAACTTGCACAAGCAACTGGAACTTCATCATCATAAATTAGTACTACATCATCAATATCTTCTAGTGTATTATATTGAATATACTGCTCCCTTTGCTTCTCCCCTCCCACAATTTCATTAAGATTATCGTCTAACATTTCACACAGCTCTATAAAACTAACATTTTTCCCATCTGTATATACTATTTTCATATTTCCTCCATGAACTATTTAGTAAATAATACAAATTTTATTCTGTAAATCCATTTCATTTTTTCAACGTTATGAAACTATTTATAAAGAAGCGACCTCATAATGCGATGGTATTTGCCTCATCTTTCCGATAACGTCTCATCACCGACACTAGGTTCGCTATACATTCCTTTCTAGTGGTATTTGCGAACTTGATTTCGGTAATGCTTACTATTGATGTATTTTAATCCTTAAATAATCTATCCAGCGGACTCACTATTTGATTCAAATTATGTTTACTTACATGAGTATAGATTTCTGTCGTTTTTGTGCTCTGATGTCCTAATAATTCTTGAATATATCTTAAATCTGTTCCCCCTTCCAAAAGATGAGTAGCAAAAGAATGTCTCAAAACATGCACGGAGACCTCCTTTGTTATTTTAGCCTGTGAACAAGCTTTTTTAAATATCTTCTGAACTGATCTCTCTGTTAAAAATTCACCTTCTTTTCCCCCGGGAAATAGCCTGTCTTTTGGTTTTTCAATTAGTGCATATTTTCGTAATGCTTTTAAAGCAGCATGCGATAATAAAGTATATCTATCTTTTCTACCTTTTGCCTGGCGTATATGAATTAACATTCTTTTTGAATCAATATCATTAACCTTAAGTCTAACAACCTCACTCACCCTTAGTCCGGCGGAATAAATTAAAAATAAAATAGCTTTATGCTTTTCACTAGCTAATGAGTTGAGAACTTTTATTACTTCCTCTTCTGCAAGGACTTCTGGAAGCTTCTTCTCTTTCTTAGGTCTTGGTATTCGAAGTACAATATTTTCTTTCTTTAGTACATCAGTAAATAGAATCTTTAGAGCACTCACTGCTTGATTAGCGTAAGAATGACTATTTCTTTGATCGTTTAATAATGTATACATATAATCTTCAACGTCCTGGGCTGTTAGGTCTTCTACTTTTTTATCTGCATGCTTTAGAAAACGTTCAACATGTCCAGTATATGCCTTTATTGTTTTTTGAGTAAATCCATTTAGAGTAAGCTGTCTTCTCATCTTTTGTGCAAATTCAATAATATTACCGCTACATTCTTTTGATAGAATAATATGATTTATATCTACCCATTCAATTCCTTCATCCTTGAAAACATCATTTAACTTCACCAGACAATCTGGAGTGTTAGGTAGAACCCAGTGTTTTTGCTTTGCATCCCAATTTCTTCCTTCAATACTTCTTATCTTATTGACCAAATCGACTTTATAATTGAATGTCACAACTAACTGATCAGAGTTTATTTCTCTAACAATTATCCCATTGCATCCCCTCATTTAACAAATAATTTGATTTTTCTTACATTCTCTACATTATTTTACTATTCTCTACTCAGTTTCCATTTCCTTCTAAGAATTGAGTGTTTTTTCCATCACTATAATTTACTGTATAACAAAACCGTATCCAGTCAATTGACTCAATACGGTCGAGGGTTACTATTTCAGTGTAGAAGGATAATGTATATTCCCCGTCTATCCGACTGCTTGCTCCGTATCCAGGCAAATCTGGGGCAATGACTTGATAGCCGTTGGATAACAGTGGAATTACCTCCGCCCAAGAAAGCATTGCTGAATCCACACCAGCACCATGTAGTAATAGAATGGTATCACTACTGTCTCCGGCACAATAGCATGCTATACTTACTCCATTTACACAGATATCCTTTTTTTCGATTTGATTAATCATTTTGCCCATCTCCGCCATATCTTTCAACTATAATCTTAATACATGCTACAATAAACTTTCTTGGATCTATATTCACATCATCTCTACACCAAAGGATGGTAGCTCCCGTAACAGCCGCCTGCAGGACGCGGCTCATTTCATAGATATCTTGACCTATATAGTCAAATATAATGATGTTATAAATTTAATTTTCAGAAATTGAACTCTACTTGGTAATAAGTCAGAATAAAATGCCCGCTCACTCATTCTTAATAAATGTAAAAATGTACACCTAGAAACGGAGGATATTCATCAGAAATGTTAAAAGCTAAAGAAGAATTCTTTCATAAGTTTTATTCCATATAAAAAAATCCTACTGCTTTCTTCACAGTAGGATTCTTCTTCATTTGGTGGAGGCGAGGGGAATCGAACCCCTGTCCGAAGGCCCTTCACCTTCAGCTTCTCCGAGCGCAGTTGTTGTTTTAGTTTCTCGCCTTGACTGACACCCAACAACAGGTTTCAGCCTCAGCCAGCCCCGATAATGCCACTTAAGGTCGAGACACCCCTTAAGCCGTTCCCTGCATATTTGACGCCCCTATCCTAACGGCAGGAGGCTAGGTAGAGACGAGCGGAACTAAGCCGCTAAAGCGTAATTATTGTTTGCGTTTATCTTTAATGCCCAGTTTTTTTACGTGATTCCAAGCAAAACACGGCTCGCTACTCAAGACTCTAAACCCCCGTCGAAACCTGTACGCCCCCATGTTTTATATTAATGGACTGTAATATCCATTATTAGCTGGTCGGTACTGATTACTTCACGGTTTTAATAACTAGTCACTATTAATTATTAATTATTAACTATTAACTATACACCATTCATTATTCGCTATTCGTTTCTCATTATTTACTAGCTCTTTTACGCCCTTTGTCGTTCCCTTAATTCCTTTTCAATCCTTCTTTGGGCGTCCTTCTTGGCAATTGATTCTCGTTTGTCATAGAGCTTTTTACCGATTGCAACACCAAGCTCTACTTTGATTAGTCCCTGCTTTAGATAAATGCTTAATGGTATCAAGGTATAGCCCTTTTGCTGTGTGTAGCCTATTAGCTTTCGAATTTCCTGCTTATGCAGCAGTAGCTTTCTCGTTCTTAAAGGGTCCACATTAAATATATTTCCCTTTTCATAAGGGCTTATATGAACATTATTCAAAAAGACCTCACTGTTTTCAACTCTGGCATAGCCGTCCCGAATGTTGATTTTACCTTGTCGGATAGACTTAACCTCTGTCCCCTTCAGTTCAATTCCGCATTCATAGGTGTCCTCTATAAAAAAGTCAAACCTTGCCTTTTTGTTTGTTGATAATATCTTTTTCCCTTTACCTTCCATTTCCCATCACCCTTTACAACGGACTCCTTTTAGAGACTTCTAGTATCATACCATATTGCATTAAAAAAGTCAAGATAGCAAGTATTTTCAATATCTTCCTAGATTGTCATTTGCTGTAGTAAATCTCTGCCCTAGTTAAAGGGAGAGGTAAACCTCTCCCTTTGATAGCTTAATTTTCCACCAGCATAAAATCTATTTCTCTCATTTGAACATTTACCTTGGCAACCTGAATCTTTACCTCATCTCCAATTCGGAATACCCTTTTTCTGCGCTCACCGGTTAATATATGATTTTGACTATCGAAATTGTAATAATCATCCTCCAATGAGCTCAATCTTATAAGCCCTTCAATGGTGTTGTCTAGCTCAATAAACATACCAAAGGAGGTGATACTTGATATAATACCCTCGAAGACCTCTCCTATATGACCTTGCATAAATTCAGCCTTCTTCAGGTCTACTGTTTCTCTTTCGGCCTCCTCTGCAGCCCTTTCCCTTGTGGAGGATTGATCTGCAAAATAACCCACACAGCCATTCATTTTCTTCAACCAACCATCAGATGCTTTATGGGATATCACCGCCTTAATAATTCTATGGATTATCAGGTCGGGATATCGTCTTATCGGTGATGTAAAGTGAGAATAGTACTCTGCTGCCAAACCGAAATGTCCGGTATTACTAGGGGCATATCGGGCTTTTCTTAAGGATCGAAGCATTAGCGTATTGATAACAACCTCTTCCTTTGTGCCCTCTATTTTCTTTAGAAGCTCCTGTAGTGCCTTTGGATGCACCTCTGAATTTAAGCCCTTCAGATGGTAGCCGAAGTTATGGATAAATTTATTGAATTCCTCCATCTTTTCAATGCTGGGGTCCTCATGGACTCTGTAGACAAAGGGCACATTCATCCAATAGAAATGCTCTGCCACGGTTTCATTACAGACCAGCATAAACTCTTCAATCATTCTGTTGGCTATTCTTCTTTCATATTTTCTGATTTCTACTGGCTTACCCTTGTCATCCAGTATAACCTTTGCCTCCGGAAAATCGAAGTCTATGGCACCCCTTGCCTCCCGCTTCCTTCTAAGTATCATACTGAGCTCCTCCATTAGCTTAAAGTCAGCTACCAGGTCCTTATACTTCTTCTGCAGGGCCTTATCATCCTTTTCCAGTATGTTGGAGACATCCTCGTATATCATTCTCTCATTAATATTTATTACGGATTCCATGATTTCATGGGCTACAACTCTACCGCTGTCGTCTATTTCCATCATGCAGGTTAGAGAAAGCCGATTGATTTTAGGATTTAAGCTACAAACACCGTTGGAGAGCTTTTGTGGCAGCATAGGTATTACCCTGTCAACAAGATAAACACTGGTGCCCCGCTTTACGGCCTCCTTATCCAGCTCTGTACCATCCTTTACATAGTGACTGACATCTGCAATATGTACCCCCAGACGATAGTTGCCGTTTTCCAGCTTTTCTACTGAAACTGCGTCATCCAGATCCTTGGCATCGGCACCGTCAATGGTAACCATCCTTAATCCCCTGAGGTCTGCCCTTCTGGCGATTTCTTCCTCAGGAATTTCCTCCGGTATGGCCTCTGTTTCTCTGATAACAGCTTCGGGGAACTCTAAATCCAGCTTGTGCTTTCGGATAATGGCCAATATATTGGTTTCTCCGTCATCCTTGTAGCCCAAAATTTCTACAACTTTACCCTCTGGATTTCTTCTGGCCTCGGGCCATCTTGTAATCTCACATACTACCTTATGACCATCCTTGGCCTTTTTGCTATCACCCTTTGATACGTATATATCCGCATTTATTCTTGGATCATCCGGCACGACAAAGCCAAAATTTCTGCTTTCCTCGTAGGTTCCAACGACTTCAAGGTTGGCTCTATCCAGTATTCTGATGATTTCGCCCTCGGCTCGCTTGCTGTTGGTGTTCAGTGTGTTTACTCTGGCTATTACCCTGTCGTTATGCATTGCACCATTCATTAGATTGGCAGCTATAAAGACATCGTCTACATCCTCATAATCTGATATGACAAAACCAAAGCCCTTGGCATTCCCCTGCAATCTGCCTACGATAAGTCCCATTCGTTCTGGTACGCCATAGCGTTTCTTTCTTGTCTTTATGATCAATCCCTCTGTTGTCATTTCCTCCAATATCCCAGAAAACTTCTTTTGATCCTTTTTTGATATTTTAAGGGCCTCCGCCAGCTCCTCCTCCAGCATTGGATTATATGCAGATTCCCTCATAAATTCAACAATACGTTCCTTTATTGTCAAGTCAACCCCTCCTTTTGCATTTAAGAATTTTATATTCATTATTTGCATTTATTCATTTATTTATGTTATGTATTTCCTAGGAAATACGATAATACGACATTACAAATAGTAGTATAGCATAACTATTGTAAATAGCTTATTAAGCAGTATACAGACCGGTACACCTATGTAAAACTTCTTCTTGCTTATTTTATGATGAAAAACCACCATTCCTATGATTTCCCCTACGGCTCCTCCAATGAGGGCCAAAAGCAGCAATATATTTTCAGGTACTCTTCTATGCTGTTTTACAGCCATATATTTATCATAGCCCATTACGCCAAAGGTAATACAGCAAATAATCAGACTGTAAATAAAATATATTGTTAACGGCAGTGAGAAATGCTTCAATAAAATGCTAACCGTCATTTAGATTCCCCCTTTTATTTATTATACCTATTTGATCTGCTTTAAATCAGTTGATAGGGTTATTTTACATAGTAGCTACAACATTGAAAAAAAGCCCTTAATCAGCTGATTAAGGGCTCTGTATTATTTTAGTCAAGCAATCTCATCAGCATGCCGCCGTATCTTAAGAATAGTGGGGCAAATACTACTGACACTATTGTCATTAATTTTATTAGGATATTGATGGATGGTCCAGAGGTATCTTTGAATGGGTCACCTACAGTATCTCCAACAACTGCAGCCTTATGAGGCTCGCTTCCCTTTCCACCATGATGTCCTTCTTCGATGTATTTCTTAGCGTTGTCCCAAGCGCCACCGGCATTGGCCATCATGATCGCTAAAAGCACACCTGAAACCAAAGAACCTGCTAATAGTCCACCTACTGCATCAGCTCCGAATAGTAGGCCAATGATAAGCGGTGAAACTACGGCTAATATACCCGGAACAACCATTTCCTTTAATGCAGCTGCTGTACTAATATCAACACAGGTTGCATATTCAGGCTTACCTGTTCCCTCCATAATACCTGGTATTTCTTTAAACTGTCTTCTTACCTCTTCGATCATTTGGAAGGCGGCCTTACCAACAGCCTCCATTGTCATTGCTGAGAATAGGAATGGCAGCATTCCACCAATTAGCATACCAGCAATAACTGCAGGTCTTGTAATATCGATTGAAGATAACCCAACCGCTGCTGTATAGGTTGCGAACAGCGCCAATGCGGTTAATGCCGCAGAGCCTATTGCAAAGCCCTTACCCATAGCTGCTGTTGTATTACCAACTGCGTCTAGCTTGTCTGTAATTTTTCTAACCTCTTTAGGCAATTCACACATTTCAGCAATACCACCTGCATTGTCGGCGATAGGACCGTAGGCGTCAACTGCAACCGTCATACCCGCTGTAGCCAACATACCAACTGCCGCTAGAGCTATACCAAATAGGCCTGCAACGCTGTATGAAAGTAGTATGCCAACGGATATTAATATGATAGGCCATGCTGTTGAAAGCATACCTACTGCAAGTCCACTAATTATGGTTGTTGCTGGACCAGTCTCAGATTGCTTTGCAATCTTTTTAACTGAGTTGTAGCTTCCTGATGTATACACTTCTGTTATTTGTCCGATAAGAATACCGACAACTAAGCCTGTTACTACAGCAAGGAAGCCCTTAATATCTCCAAGAATGCTTGTGCTTAGGAAATATGTGGCGATAACCGTGATGACACCACTGACATAGGTACCTGTTTTCAAAGACTTTTGAGGGTCCTTGTTTTCATCTCCCTTAACAAAGAAGGTTCCAATGATAGAAGCAATAATACCCACTGCCGCCAGCATTAATGTAAAGAATGCGCCTTTTACATCATATGCCAGTAGGCCTAAAGCAATAGCTGATATTATAGATCCAACATAGGACTCAAATAGGTCAGCCCCCATACCTGCAACGTCACCAACATTATCGCCAACATTGTCTGCGATAACCGCAGGGTTTCTTGGGTCATCCTCCGGAATTCCGGCCTCTACCTTACCCACAAGGTCAGCACCAACATCTGCTGCCTTTGTATATATACCACCACCAACACGACCAAATAATGCGATTGATGATGCACCTAACGCAAAACCTGTAATGATTCCTGCTGAATCAGTCGGTGAATTGGAAAGATTAAGAAATATATAAAGTCCACCTACACCAAGTAAGCCTAAGCCAACTACCGACATCCCCATTACTGCTCCGCCTGAAAAAGCAACGCTTAAAGCCTTGTTCATTCCGCCTTCCTTTGCTCCGTTGGCTGTTCTAACGTTTGCCTTAGTAGCAACCTGCATACCAAAGAAACCAGCTAAACCAGAGAAAACAGCGCCTACAAGGAAGCATAAAGCAGTAGGCCAACCAATACCAAAACCTAATACAACAAAAAGTACTAAAGCAAAAATAACAAGAGTCTTGTATTCTCTTGTTAGGAAAGCCATAGCACCCTCATGGATATAAGATGAAATTTCTTTCATTCTATCAGTTCCAACATCTACACGATTAATCTTTGCTGCAAGTATGTAAGCAAATATTAAAGCAATGATGCCTACAATCGGTGCAAGAATAGTAAAATCCATTTTAAAGTGCTCCTCCTTAAACTTATTCAGTTTTATATTTATCTTTGAATTGCAACTAATGCTATAGCAACAATTAAGAATAATGCTGCTGCAATTGAAGTTACTCTACTTAGCATGCCTTCATAGCCTCTTCCTTGCTTGCCCCATATTTGCTCTGCTCCTCCAGTTATTGAACCAGATAAACCAGCACTTTTACCGGATTGTAGTAAAATACTTCCAATTAATATTAAAGATACGATAACCTGAATTACCATTAATACTATTCTCATTTCTCCACCTCCTATACGACTAGATTAACATGAATATTTTAACACAGCCCTTGAGGAAAAGCAACCAATTAATTCAAATCTCAATGGGTCTTTAACTTTTTTTATTGCTATTTAATCTACGTACCAGCGATATACTTTTTATAATTATAAGATTTACGGAATTTAAATTCACCCTTTAGAAAACATGCGTCAATGCGTTTGCACAAAATCATGGCTTTGATAAAACATGAAAATAATAATAAGGGTAAGCGACTACCCTTATTATTATTGGTATTAATTGTATATTCTATACTTGCTTATTATTTTAGGTTGTAAAACACACCATTACCCTTATACTGAGCTGTATTTCCTAAAATATCCTCGATTCTAAGCAGCTGATTGTACTTTGCAACACGATCTGTTCTAGCAGGCGCTCCGGTCTTGATTTGTCCTGCATTTACCGCAACAGCAATATCTGCAATTGTTGAATCCTCTGTTTCCCCTGAACGATGGGAGATAACTGCTGTGTATCCTGCTCTCTTTGCCATTTCTATCGCATCAAGGGTCTCTGTGATTGTGCCGATTTGGTTTACCTTAACCAGAATTGAATTTGCTGTTCCTGTTTGAATACCTCTTCCCAATCTCTCGGTATTGGTTACAAATAGGTCATCGCCAACTATTTGAAGCTTGTTGCCTAATTTATCGGTAAATAGCTTCCAGCCATCCCAATCCTCTTCACTTAAGCCATCTTCAATTGAAATGATAGGATACTTGTTAACAAGAGACTCGTAGTAGTCTACCATTTCAGCTGAGGTTTTTGCAACGCCTTCTCCTGCTAAGGTATATACCTTCTTCTCTTCATCATAAAGCTCTGTGGCTGCAACGTCCAATGCCAGCTTGATATCAACACCCGGCTTATAGCCTGCCTTTTCAATTGCCTCCATAATTACCTGAATTGCCTCTTCATTTGATGCAAGATTTGGTGCAAAGCCGCCTTCATCGCCTACACCTGTAGCTAAGCCTTTGCTCTTTAATACTGACTTCAAGCTATGATAGATTTCAACGCCCATTCTTAGGCCTTCCTTATAGGTTGCTGCCCCTACAGGCATTACCATAAACTCTTGAATATCCACATTATTGTCGGCATGAGCGCCACCATTTAATATATTCATCATCGGAACAGGAAGCTGCTTTGCGTTTACGCCGCCTAAGTATTGGAATAACGGTAAATCCAACGCCTCTGCTGCTGCTCTGGCCACTGCCATTGAAACACCCAGGATTGCATTGGCACCCAGCTTTCCTTTATTATCTGTTCCATCAAGCTCAATCATGGCTGTATCTATACCAACCTGATCGATGGCATCAAAGCCAATAATTTCTGGCGCAATGATTTCATTGATGTTGCTTACTGCTTGAAGAACACCCTTACCTAAGTATCTGCCTTTGTCACCATCTCTTAGTTCAACTGCCTCAAAGGCGCCTGTGGAGGCTCCGGAAGGCACTATAGCCTTTCCTACTTCTCCGCTTTCAAGATACACTTCAACCTCTACTGTAGGATTTCCTCTTGAATCTAATATTTCTCTTGCATAAATTTCGCTTATAATAGTCATTTTAACCTCTCCTTTTCCATATTAATTATATTTTAGCCCTTGATTATGAGGGCTTCTCCAGTCATTTCCGTCGGCTTAGGCAGTTCCAGCATATCCAACAGGGTTGGTGCGATATCGCATAGCCTTCCACCCTCTCTAAGTCCTACCTTGCCCACGCCTGCAACAATTAAAGGAACAGGGTTGATGGTATGGGCTGTTACAGGTGCTCCGGTTGCCTCATCCAGCAGTTCTTCTGAATTGCCATGATCTGAAGTGATGATGACCTTACCACCCTTTTCAAGTATACCGTCCACTACTTTACCCAAACAGCTGTCTACTGTTTCCAGTGCCTTTACAACAGCATCAAATACCCCTGTATGTCCAACCATATCAGGATTTGCAAAGTTAAGCACTATAAAATCATGCTGATCCGCCTCTAATGCCTTCAATAGCTCCTCTGTAACCTCATGAGCACTCATTTCAGGCTTCAGGTCGTAGGTTGCCACCATCGGTGACGGTATCAGTTTTCTATCCTCTCCTGGATATTCTGCTTCTATTCCGCCATTGAAGAAATAGGTAACGTGGGCATATTTCTCTGTTTCGGCTATCCTAAACTGCTTAATGCCTAAACCACTGAGATATTCGCCTATCGTGTTTTTAAGACTCTGGGGCTCGTAAGCCACCTTTACCCCTGCTATGCTCTTATCATATTGGGTCATGCTGACATAATGCAATGGAAAAAAGCCCTTGTCTCTGACAAAGCCGTTGAACTCAGAATCCATTAAGACTCTGGTCAGCTGCCTTGCCCTGTCGGGTCTAAAATTAAAGAATATGATGGAATCCTCATCGTCAATAGTATGAGCAGCACCATTGCCCTGAATTACTGTCGGTATAACAAATTCGTCGTTTTCACCGGCCTGGTATGCAATTTCAACTGCCTTTACAGGATCTTCAGCAGTTCTTCCTGCCCCCAGCACCATGGCGTCATAGGCTAGCTTTACACGGTCCCACCTATTATCTCTATCCATGGCATAATATCTTCCGGAGACGGTGACAACCTTGCCGATGCCAATTTCCTTAATTTTTTCCTGAAGCTCCTTCACATAACCTAATGCACTGGTGGGAGGAGTATCCCTTCCATCTAGGAAGCAATGGATGTACACTGCCTTTAGATCTTTTTCTTGTGCCAGCTTCAGCAGGGCATAAAGATGCTCTATATGACTGTGCACACCGCCATCCGACAGCAATCCCATCAGGTGCAGGGCCTTACCCTTTGCCTTGGCTGCTGCTATAGCAGCATTAATGACGGGATTATCGTAGAAGGCACCGGTTCTAATCTCCTGCGTTATTCTAGTGAGCTCCTGATATACTATTCTTCCAGCACCAATATTTAAATGACCTACCTCAGAATTTCCCATTTGACCTTCGGGAAGTCCAACCGCAAGTCCGCTGGCCTCTATTGTGGTATATGGAAACTGGTTCATATATCTATTGTAATTTGGCAGCTTAGCAGCCTTTATGGCATTGCCGTATTCAGAGCTGCTGATACCAAAGCCATCAAGTATAATTAATGCTACGGGCTTTTTCATCAATATAACCCCCTTCTAGAAATTTACAATTTCTAAGAACGACGCTGCATCCAGGCTGGCACCACCGACTAAAGCGCCGTCAATGTCATCCTCCTGCATAATTTCAGTTGCATTTGAAGACTTTACACTGCCACCGTATTGAATCCTCAGAGCCTCTGAAATGATATCGTCATACTTCTCCCTTACAGTTTCTCTAATATATGCAATAACCTCATTTGCATCCTGTGCCGATGCGGTTTTTCCTGTGCCTATGGCCCAAACCGGCTCATAGGCTATTACGATATCCGCCATCGCCGCATTGCTTACGCCCTCCAGTGCCTTTAGCACCTGAGCTTTTACTATGTCGAAGGTGGTTCCCTGCTCTCTTTCCTCCAGAGTCTCCCCTACGCATAATATTGGCTTTATTCCCTTTTCTAATGCCTTTAAAACCTTTTTATTTACTGTTTCATCGGTTTCACCAAAATATTGTCTTCTTTCGGAGTGTCCTATGACGACATAATCCACGCCGATTTCCTTTAAAAAGTCTGCTGAAATCTCTCCCGTGAAGGCACCAGCGTCCTCCCAATGCATGTTTTGTGCCGCAACCTTTATATTTGTAGCGGTGGCTGCCTTTTTCACCTCTGCTAAGCAGGTATAGGGACAGCATACTACTACCTCAACCTCTGTATTTTTAACATCCTCTTTTATTGCTTCTACAAATGCCACTGCTTCATTTATGGTCTTATACATTTTCCAGTTTCCTGCAATAATTGGTCTTCGCATAAACTACTCCCTTCTACCTGTTTTCCAGAACATCGATTCCTGGTAGGATTTTCCCCTCTAGGTATTCTAATGATGCCCCGCCGCCGGTGGAAATATGTGTCATTTTGTCTGCAAAACCCAGCTGTTCAACTGCAGCAGCACTGTCGCCACCGCCAATGATGGTTGTACCCTTCACCTCTGAAAGGGCTCTGGCAACCTCTTTGGTACCAACAGCAAAGGCAGGCATTTCAAAAACCCCCATAGGGCCATTCCATATGACTGTCTTCGCATTTTTAACTGCAGCCTCAAAGGCCTTAACTGACTCTGGGCCTATGTCCAGACCCATCCATTCTGACGGTATTTCATTAATAGCTACTGTTTTATGCTCTGCATCTGCAGCAAATTCCTTAGCAACCACTGTATCTACTGGTAGCATAAGCTGTACACCCTTAGCCTTGGCCTTTTCCACAAGGCTTTTAGCCAGCTCCAGCTTATCCTCCTCCAACAGGGATTTTCCTATTTCATAGCCCTGTGCCTTTAGGAAGGTATAGGCCATTCCTCCACCAATCAGAAGGGTATCCACCTTTTCTAATAGGTTCTCGATAACGCCTATTTTATCTGAAACCTTCGCTCCGCCTAGTATAGCCACAAAGGGTCTTTCAGGATTTTCGAGAGCCTTGCCCATAATCCTTACTTCCTTTTCAATGAGATACCCCATTGCCGATGGCAAGAACTCGGCTACACCAGCTGTGGAGCTATGGGCTCTATGGGAGGTTCCGAAGGCATCATTGACATATACATCTCCTAATTCCGCCATTTCCTTGGAGAAGCCCTTGTCGTTCTTTTCTTCTTCTTTTCTGTATCTGACATTTTGCAGTAGCAATACCTCTCCAGGTGCCAAAGCAGCGGCCTTTTCCTTAGCCGTAGCTCCGGTAACCAGTGGATCATCTGCAAATGTGATTTCTTTATTTAATAGGTTGGAGATATGCTTTGCTATAGGCAGCAAGGAATACTTTGGATTCGCCTCTCCCTTTGGTCTTCCAAGGTGGGACATCAAAATAACTGCCGCATTTTCCTCCAGCAAGTATGTAATGGTAGGCAATGCCTCTCTAATTCTTCTATCGTCTGTAATATTGCCCTCTTTATCCTGAGGCACATTAAAATCGCAACGCACTAAAACTTTTTTCCCTTTAACATTAAGATCTTTCAAGGTCTTTTTCATTAAATCATCCCTCCTATAATATGTGAGCAAAGGCTAATTTCAGTAATATTGCCAATTATGTCCTTATGATTCAATTTAAATATTAGCATATGAAGTATGCGTATACAACCCAAAAGCGGTTAAATTTCAAGTCTCTGATTATATTCTGAAAAGAAGCTTCACAGTGCTGCTATTGCTAACCGTTCAAAGACGCTGTTGTAGATTAAAGATAAGCCAAAGGAAGATCAAGCCACTTTAGACTTAATCTCCCTTTAACCTAGCACCTTGCATCACCTAAATCTAAGGCTAAGAGATGCAAGGTACTCGAAAAAGCAGCTAGGCTGCCTTTTCTATATATCAATAGGGGTGAAATAACAATTTTATAGACCCTTGCTTACCACATAGGATACCAGGTCAACAACCCTTACGGAATAGCCCCACTCATTATCATACCAAGAAACGATCTTAGCCATGTTATCTCCGATAACTGAGGTTGATAGACCATCAACGATTGATGAATGTGGGTCCTGACGATAATCTGCTGATACCAGCGGCTCATCGGAATACTTTAATATACCCTTAAGCTCTCCCTCTGCTGCTGCCTTTAACGCATTATTGATATCTTCTGCTGTAGCAGCCTGGCCTAATTCAACAACTAAATCTACAACGGATACAGTAGGTGTAGGCACCCTCATAGCCATTCCACTTAGCTTGCCCTTAAGCTGTGGTAAAACCAATGCAACTGCTTCTGCCGCTCCGGTGGTTGTAGGGATTATAGATTGTCCTGCAGCTCTTGCTCTTCTTAAGTCCTCGTGAGGTAAATCCAGGATTCTTTGGTCATTTGTGTAGGCATGAATGGTAGTCATTAGACCCTTTTTAATACCGTATTTTTCATCCAGAATTTTAGCAAATGGCGCTAAACAGTTGGTGGTACATGAAGCATTTGAAATGACATGATGGTTAGCAGGATCATAAGCCCCTTCATTAACTCCCATAACTATTGTGATGTCTTCCTTCTTTGCAGGAGCTGTAATGATTACCTTTTTTGCGCCGGCATTGATATGCTTCATTGCCTTGTCCTTGCTCCTAAAAATCCCTGTTGCTTCAATTACGATGTCTACACCAAGCGCTTTCCATGGCAGCTGCTCTGGGTCCTTTTCTGCGAATATCTTTATTTCTTTGCCATTAACTAGAATCGCATTGTCTGCAACTGAAATTTCTCCGTCAAACTTGCCATATAATGTGTCATACTTTAGTAGATGTGCTAATGTGGCAGGATTGGTTAAATCGTTAATCGCTACGATCTCCCAGCCTTCGCCCTTCTCTAAAGCTACCTTAAATGCGTTTCTACCAATACGACCAAATCCATTAATTGCTACCTTTACACTCATAATACTACCTCCTAGTTTTTTTCTTTTATTTTAATAATTTTCTAAAATCTCTCTGGCTGCAGCCTCATCAGTAACTAAAAAGAGATTGTCCTTAAGCTTTGATATGGCTACAATGGCCCCTGCTTTCCTTGTACCTCCGGCAACACCTATAGTATGAGGAATTTTTACAAAGTCATCCAATCGAATGCCTATTGTCCTGGTTTCATAAACAATTTCACCTTGTATGTTGAAATAATAGCCAAAGGCCTCTGACACTGCCTTTCTTTCCTTTAAAATATCGAGGACAGCCGACGAGAGATCTCTTCTCTTGGCCATATCCCCCGCTCTGCCTATGCCAAATACCAGCATATTGACCTGCTTTATCAGCTCTCTTACCTTCTGAATATCGGGGTCCTCCATAATACTCTGTAGTATTTTCTCACTAAGGGTATCTGACGCATGTAAAAGATGATAGCTCCCCTTCAGTCGTTGTGCCATTTCCGCCGCTACGGTATTGGCTTGACTCTCCATTCTGGCACCGAGACCGCCTCTTGCAGGAACTACGATTATGCCTTTATCCTTTGTTTGCTGCGTTAAACCCTTTGCTACAGCTGCCATAGTGCTGCCACCGGTGACGCCTATTATGAAATTTTCCTTCACAATACCCTCAATGATTTTAGAGGTCTCTCTGGCAATTTCATTTAATATATAAGGGTCCTTATCACTGTCACCCGCAACTATAAACACATTATTCAGCTTTAGTTTGCGCTTTAATTCCTCTTCTAAACCTCTAATTCCTTTAATTGAGTAGATAATGTCCTTCAGCTTATCCAGGACCTCATCTCCCTCTGCTGTTGTGGTCATTCCTGCAGCATTTATTTCTATTAAACCCTGATTTTTTAAAAACTCCACCTCTCCCCGTACAATTCTTTCTCCAGTTGAAAGGTGATTGGCAAGGGCTCTTCTGCCTATAGGCTGTAGAGTAAAAATGCTTCTTAAAACTTCATATCTTCTTTCCAGCATTTCCAAAGCTTCGGGAATAATCCTTCTTTGAATATCTATTATTTCCTTCATCCTTCACCTCTTTTCTGTGGGTCTAAATATGTCCCTCATGCACATATTGTGTCCCTTGCAGGGTAAAAAAAATGCTTTTATGCCTTTATTATATTATATATTTTTTGGAGAAGCAACCATTTCTATACACAAAATTTAATCAATAAAAAACCCGATTACGATCGGGTCTTAATATCTTTTTCGTTTTGAGGATGAGGCGATTAAAAGGTCATCTCTATATTTAGCCACGGTACGTCTGGAAACAGGCATGCCCTTTTTATCCAGCATTTCTGCGATTTTACTGTCACTCAGAGGCTTGTTTGGATTTTCTGCTGCCACAATCTCCTTTATAAAGCTCTTTACGCTTTCGGCAGATACGCCCTCACCGTCACTGCCTTCAATACCGCTGGTGAAGAAATACTTCAGCTCGAAGGTGCCCATAGGTGTTTCCACATATTTGCCGTTGGTGGCTCTACTGACTGTCGATTCATGCACCTCTATTTCATCGGCGATTTCCTTCAAGGTCATGGGCTTCAGATGCTTCTTTCCATGCTTAAAGAAGGGCTTCTGCTTTTGTAATATTACCTCCAGCACCCTATATATGGTCTGTCTTCTTTGTTCAATGCTTCTTATTAGCCATGCTGCAGCATTTAGCTTTTCATTGATATATTTATTGGTCTCGGCATTGTCATCTCCACTGGCCAAAAGCCTTCTATAATCCTCTCTTATGATAAGCCTTGGTGAGGAATTATCATTAATCATAATAACATAATCAGCACCAATTTCCTTAATAACAGCATCTGGTGTGATATAGCTATGGTTGCTGCAGGAGAACTTCCTTCCGGGCTTAGGCTCCAGCGTCCTAATAAAATCACAGATATCCTGCACCTCCTCAACTGTTATTTTCAGTTGTTTAGCGATATATGGATATTTGTTTTGGGCCACATCCTCCAAATAATTCTCAATAACAGCCACTACAGTCTCTAAGTTCAATCCATAATTATTTAGCTGAATTAACAGGCATTCCTTCAGGGACCTGGCGGCAATTCCTGGAGGATCAAAGGTCTGAATTATCTTAAGAACCCCTTCAACAATATTTACGCCGAAATTGGTTTCCTTAGCGATTTCCTCCAGTGTAATAGTTAAATATCCATTTTCATCCAAACTATCGATAATGTATTCACCAATCTCATTATATCTCTTTTCCAGCTTTGTAATATTGTATTGCATCAAAAGATGCTGCCTGAGGGTTGTCTCTTCAGAAACTATGCTTTCATAATTGAAATCGTTTTCTTGATTATAGTAGGTTGAAGAGTGGTCATGATTATCCCTGCTATAATTTTCAGTGTATTCCTTCCAGTCTATTTCCTTTGGCTGCCGTTCCTCCGGATACCTCTCGTCATTATTGACAGGCTCTTCATTAACCTCTAGAAAGGGGTTAGTCTCCATTTGTTGCTTAACAAACTGATCCAGCTCTATCGCGTTTAGCTGCAAGATTTGAATCGCCTGCTGCAATTGAGGCGTCATTATAAGCTTTTGTGATTGCTCTAGCTGCAAATTATAACCCATCTTCATAACACTCATCACCCCTTTTTATAAAATAATTCAAATATTTTACATTTCATCCATATTCTTTTAAGCCTTGAAAATATCGAAATCTTTAATACTGCTTACAATAGTATTATAGCATTATATTCTATTATAATAAAGTCTTGACAAAAAATAAATATTTTTTGGCATAACTATTGCATGCGAAATTATGTTAAAAGAATAATTCATTTTAAATATAAATTATACTTACTGTTAAATTCGCGAGATTCCCAATACAGAAAATAAAAACTCCCATGATTTACATCATCAGGAGTTTATATGCGCTTATCGTCTCAGTTGTTTAAAAATGATGAATAATAATGTAAAACTGATCAATTACTAGCAGGGGTCTGCTTCCTTCCCAACAAAGCCCGCCTCTGCCAGCAGCTTTATAGCAGTTGCCATCTTTTCTTCATTGACCATTACAATTGGTCCAGTACAACCCATACCACTCTCTGCATATATTCCCTTCCGCCAAAGGGCCTTAACTGCATCCTCTAAATCCATGATATCTATACCTGAAATAGAACCAGTCACCACCTCATGGGGCGGTGCTGCAACCTCCTTCTCCTCAGCGGCTGTCTTCCTTGTATCCTTTGTTAAAGACTTAAGAATTTCATCCAGATTGGCCCTTTTAGCAGCTGCAAATTCCGCCTTAGCAATCTCCTTTAGATTTCCCTTTGCCAGCTCTGCGGCATATTGAATTGCATTTGCCACCACAGGTATTCCTGATGCCCTTGATAAGATCAGAATCACCCTGTCATAGCCCTCTCCTATGCCAGGACCATAGCCATAGCCGGAGGACTCATAGTCACCGCCTGTTGTATAGGCGGAAAACATCTTCATTAGTATATTCCCCGTCAGGGTGTCCTGTATCATTATATCCGGGGTCCCTGCCAGCAAATCATTTCCCCTCATTACTGTACCACCATCGGATCGACCGCTTTCTGTAAAGCTTATGGGGTAACCGTTATTAGACAGCTCCTTCAGTGCCCTTTCCACCTGTCTTGCACCATCTACATTGAGAATACCAACGGTTGGTGCCTTTAATCCGGTGGCCTTGGCAGCAATAATGCCACTTAGGGCATTTTTAACCATGGCCTCTGCTCTATGGGGTGACGAGGTTCCGGTTGTAGTGGCTATAAAAAGCTCTTTGCCTTTGCCGGGGGTAATTACCCTACCTACGGTTGAAACACCTATGGGAAAGCTGTAGTGCATTGTAACGCAGGCATCTATAAACCCGTTGTCCAATAGCTCCTCCATTTTTTTATGCATTTCATCCTCGGAATTGGCCTCAATTTGCTGCAGCTCTGATTCAACCTTAGGTCCAATTAATACAACCTCGAAGCCAGAGGCCCGTTTGGCAGCAAGCTCTGCTCCCTGCACCAGATTGTCGATACCCTTTTCACTGCCCAGCGTGGTAATTCCTATACGTATTTTAGGGACAAATTGGCCGGTTGTTATGGCATCGGCAATATCATTGAATACCTTGCCTACCATTTCCTTTATCGCTTTGTTTTCTACCATATCCTTCCCCCCTTACTTACCTAATAAGTGTGAGGCAAAGTTTTTCATTGCTTCAGCAATCATTAATTTTACTTCCTCTTCTGAAACTCCCGAGGGCTTTGCCTCAGTCTGACCATTATTTCCTTCCATTACTATTGAAACCCCATCAAACTGATTTGTCATCCTGCCCAGGAAAAGACTTCCCTTTCCAACAATCATAGCCCTTTCAATTTCTCCCTTTTTAAAGGCCTCCACAGCATGACCGATATAAGGAACGCCTGAAGGGATATGCCCTTGAGTTGGCGCCCAGCCCGGCATGCCGTGCTTTTCGGCAAAATGAGGTACATCGCTTCTCTCCAGCTCGTTTCGCTTTACCCCTAGAGCTGCTATCATTTTATAATTGGCCTCCGGAACATCGCCTGCTCCTGCTGGCTTTGTGATATCTGGGTTCTGCATTTCCACTGAGTATTTATCGATGTCGGTAATCTTCAGCCCCCCCTTGTCCAGAGGCTCTGTTACCAATGCCGTTATAACTGCCTGTGGTGATGAGCCCGTACCCACCTTATGACGTCCCACCAGGTCAGTCCTTAGGATTGGACTGACACCATCATTCTTGCTTATCAGAATGGCAAAGCCCCCCAATACATCCTCCAATACCGGCATTTCCTTTTTAACGTGATCCTTACCGTTCATCCCCAGCTTTGCCACTGCTCCCCCTGCTACAATGACAACATTTTCAAAAACGCCCGCCTTAACTAAAGCGGCTGCCTCTATCAATGCATGGGTAGGAGCAGCACAAAAGCCTCTTGTGTCAGAGCCTGTTGCATTAATGGCACCTACCACCTCCGCTATTGCCTTAGCAAAATTGCCACCGCCCCTTTGATTCATGTCGCCGCAGGCTTCCTCGGAGCATTCTATCACATAGTCAATTGAGGTGACATCTAAATTGTTCTTTTCAATCAAATGCATAAAGGCTAGTGCCCCTGATGCCTTAACGATCAAGTTTTCATGAATGACATGGGCATTGAGATTTGAGTCAATATCATGGGCCCTTTTTATGCAGCCCACCAGCTTTTCATTATGGTATAAGGGCTCCGCATGCTGTTCTTTGACATACTTTTCAATTTCAGCTAATTCCTCGCCATCCTTAAGCTTTGCTGCAAAGGCCTCCTTCAGCAGGGGATGCTTAGCTATTTTAGGCTTAACAGCATTTGTAAAGGCCTTTTCCAGCTTTACAAGATCAAAAACATCCACCAGCTTCATCAGGGCTAAAAATTCATCCTGGGGCATAATTTCGCCATGCCTGCCGTATCTTTCTGCATTTTCAACCTTTTTATTATACCAAGGCATTTCATAGGACTTTAGCGCCTCAGGTTTGATTGTTCCAATATAGACCTGATTTGGCGGATATGCAACTACCTCTTCGTAGCTGCGAAAATGGGTGGGTAGCTTAGATAAGTATTCCGATTGCGGGTTAACGATTCTTTCTGTACTTTGAGTCGTTCCATTGTGAAAAACCATATCGGGTGTATGGACAAGAACGTAGCCTGCCCCTTTTACAACTGCATAGGACATACTTTCACCTCCGAAAATTATAACTACAGCATATTGAAATAGATGGGCAAAGCACCCATCTATTTCCTTCAATAAGCAAAACGACCTAGTCAATTTGATTTACTATGGCCTTCTAGGTCCTCTTAAAGACTGCAAAAGCCGCAGCCGCAATTACTCCTCAAAAACTGTTTGTCCGCTTACCTCAGTAGAAAGTGCTTTTAATGCTTTTTCTACTATTCTACGTCTTAAGGCTTTTTCCTCCTTAGGCTCTAACGAAGGATTTCCTAATGGATGTGGTATGGCAATTGCCGGCACGATTCTATTGGCCCCAACCGTCAATGAGATAGGTACCACAGTACAGATATGAACTACCGGTATCCCCGCTCTTTCTATTTCCTTAACCATTGTTGCACCGCAACGTGTACAGGTGCCTCATGTGGAGGTTAAGATAACTGCTTGAACGCCATCATTCCTTAGCTCCTTTGCAAACTGAGCGGCATAAGCCTTTGAGTTTCCTACAGAGGTGCCGTTTCCAACGGTTGTGTAGAAGTATTTGTGCAGCTCCCCTATTTTCCCTTCCTTCTCTAGATCCCTTAAAACGTCCACCGGCAATACTCTATCCGGATCCATATTGGCATAAACAGGGTCATATCCCCCATGGGCCGTTTCATGATCCGCATCCGTAAGCTCCATAAAGCCCGAAATATCGTATTTTCCGTACTTTGAGGCACTGGAGGATTCAATCCTATCAGGGTTATGCTTTGGAACGATACCACCGGAGGTTACTAAGGCAATTTTAGCCTTGGTTATATCCACCACAGCAGCATTTGGCTCAACTCTGTCAAAGTCCGGCATAGGATATTCTGTTTCAAATTCCTCACCTTTGATTTTCTTTAACAGCATATCAACAGCTCGTTTGGAGCCCCTATCCTCTGCAAAGTAATTCCTTCTTATACCTCTTGCTATATAGCCCTCCTCCTTTGGAGCGCCTATTGCTTCATCCTTCAGCAGCTTAAGGGCAAACTTTGACATCGCCGGTACTGCAGTCCGCATGGCAGCTGCCGAATTACCGGTTTCTATGATATAAACATGCTTCTTAAACATATCTGCTCCGGGGTTTTCAATATACATTCCTGTTAAAACAGGTATTTTCAGCTCTTCCTGTACTGCATTTGCAATTGTTCCGCAGGCCACACCATAACGACCTGCATTGAAGGCTGGGCCGGCAATAAATAAATCCGGTTTATGGGCCTTAATCATAGCCAGGACCGTCGCCTTGGCCTCCTCAAGATTCTCATTGAAATAGGAGTCTCCGCAAATAATGGTTGCAACAATCTCTGCCTCTTGACCCAATGCTGCATTCAGAGCCATACCCGGGCCTACAACACCTTCACGAACCTCCGGCTTGATATCCGCCTTTTCCTCGCCGCCTATGCCTGCAAAGAACTGATTGATATAATGAACAATTCGTTTACTCATAGTTTCCCCCCTCTCTAAATTTTGGGAAAAATTTTCATGATATTAATATTTAGTGAATTCATTTCTCATATTGGTCATTTCAGTTACGATGGCATCTACATCCAATACCATTTCCATCATACCTATTTGCTCGTCAAAAGCCTCTGCGTCAACTGCTTCCTTAAAGCTTGGCTCTACTGCATGAAAAACTCTAAGTCCTAACTGGACTCCTGCCAAGGGACCTGCATAGGTCGGATCACCATTGGTTACGGTTTCAGCTGCAAGGCCTGCGGCCTCAGCTTCAGCTGCCCCAAGAACAACAACAACATTCTCTCCACCGTATTGCTCTGTGTAATCCTTAACCCTTTTTTGATTTTCCAGGTCCATTGCACCGGCAGCCGTTCAGACAAAGCATTCTGTTGCAGAAAATACGACTTCTGCCCCAGTTGTCTTCAAGCATTCCTCGATGGCGGGACCAGGTATACCATCTCTGTCGCCGATGATAATAACTTTTTTTCCATCAAATAAAGACATATTGACCATCCTCTCTTGGTTTAATAGTTTCGTTTATTAATTAATTAACGAATCAATAGCCTCGACTGCTTAATTTAACGAAGCCAATCTCGTTTGTTGCACCGGTTATTGCTTGAATCTCCACTTCTATGCTGCCATCGGGCCTTAGACTGCCGTCAAAGCCGCCTGCAATTACATCCACATACTGTGTTGAGCCTATTACCTTTTTCATTGGTGGCAGCACAATGGTTTCATTGGCATTGCCGTTGGTCACCACTGCATTTGCCCTAACATCTGCATCCGCAAGGGATTGAGAAGCCCCATCACGGCCTGCATATTCATCGGTGACTATTACTGTCGGAATGCCTTCCATTTCTATCTTCTTGCAGTTCATTATCAGATCTGTGTCAGGATTTCCGAAGCCCTCCTGAGAAATAATGACGCCATCCAGACCTAAATATCGGCATAGCTTTGCTGTCCAGTTTGAGGATCTTTCCTTATCAGCTAGGTAAACGTTTTCATTCGTGATGATTACCCCCACGAAATTTATCTCCTTGCCATGCTTTTCGTATAAATCCTCAATTATGCTGTTATTTAAATGCACATAGGTTGGGTTTTTATCGCATGCTGATACACAGTTGCCGCTGATGATGGCCCCATCCATGATCTCTGTAGGATACATAAAGGTTGGAACTATCTTCTTTGCATCCACCCCATAGACATAGGTATCATGCAGCAGGCCCTGGGTTTGAAGCATATAGACATAGCCGACTTTGGGCAAGCTGGGATATTTTTTTACTGAGTCAAATAATGCCTCAGTCTCATATACCTTTACCTCGTCAGGGGTTACATCCTTTGCAAAGCTGCCCAAATACTGGGCTGCCTTTAATCCAAGCCTTCTGACTGCTGCTTCGTGGTCATATTGCTTCAGGCCTTCAATTGGCTCAGCAACAATAACGACATTATGGGTCTTGGAGAATGGTGTGAATTCAGCTCCAGGACCAGTCATATCTATGATTCCCTCCTGGAAACCGACGATTTTGCCTGCGGTAACTACAGCTACATTTTTTAAAGCATGAGTGCGACCTGAGCCAACAGTATCAACCTTGCTTAGTATGCCTGGAAAAATTCCGCCAGGTCCTTCAACCTTTACCCTTGGTTCGATTACATCTTTGACAGGTGTAATTCTGATTTCTTCACCTGGATGAGCCAGCTGGATTTCAATGCTCTTGATATGCTCATCACCGCTTAATGCCTGAATCATCTCATTTTTATTGATGTAGAGCACACCCTTTTCAACCTTAGTTGCGGTGCTGAACTGAACATCATTAATAATGATTTTGCCTAATTCTAATCGCACAACTTCACCTCCCTTTATTTTAGAGGTCTATATGACCAATGGCCTATAGACCAAATTTAAAATTGCAGGGGACGGCGCTAAAACCGCCCTCTGCATATTATTTGTTTTTCAAAGGGCACTACAGATGCTTTTTAATCATTGCCTCGACATTAGTCTTTTTTGCTTCATCCTTTGTTACTTCTTCAATCTTTGAGCCACCCTTATACATTGCGATAGTAGGCAAGCCCAAAACCTTCTCCTTGATTGCAAGTCTTCTAGCCTGTGTCGTATTCAGCTTAACAAATTTGACTTGCTCCCCATATGCCTGACTTAATGCCTCAATATCTGGCATCAAAGCCTTGCAGGGCTCACAGCCGTCACTCCAAAAATCCACTAAAACCAATCCATTTGCTTGAAGCACCTCAGCTTCAAAGTTATCCTTATCCACCTCTAGCATTTCCTTCACCTCCCTGTTTTGATTTTTTAAACAAAGCTCAATCTATATATGATATAGAGATTTATTCATGAAAGGTATTCTCAATGTACTTTTCAGCCTGCACCGCTGCTATAGCACCGTCTGCAACAGCAGTTACCACCTGACGAAGGGATTTAACCCTGCAATCACCGGCTGCAAAGATACCCGGTACATTAGTTTTCATATTATCATCGGTTTTTATGTAGCCTGCCTGGTCCATATCGATAATTCCCTTAAATAGCTCCGTCTGAGGGATATAGCCTACAAATACGAAAATACCAAAGGTTCCGTCCTCTTCAGCTGCCTTGTGCTCTGTTGTTTCTCCTGTCTGGAGATTTTTGAAAACCACTGACTCAACTATGCCTTCTCCTTTGATTTCCTCAATTGTTGTATGCCACATAAAATCTATCTTGGGATTTTTAAAGGCCTTTTCCTGAATGGATTTGGCGGCCTTAAGGGTATCTCTTCTATGTACTATGGTGACCTTTCTGGCAAAACGAGTCATAAACATGGCTTCCTCAACGGCAGAATCTCCTCCACCCAATACAAACACCTCAAGGTCTGTAAAGAAGTCGGCATCACAGGTGGCACAATAGGAAACACCCTTGCCTGTAAATTCTTTTTCGCCAGGAACTCCCAATAATCTTGGGGATGCCCCAGGTGCAGCGATAATCGCCCTTGCATAATAATTGCCCTTTTCTCCAACCAGCACCTGAATGTTATCTTCAGTTCTAACTTCCTTTATTTCATCCTTCTCAATGGCAGCACCGAATTCTTTGCATTGGTCCACCATTCTCGCCACCAATGAAGGACCTGTTGCATGCTCAATTGATCCCGGATAATTTGCTACCTCTTCAGTAGAAGAAATTTGCCCGCCGGTTTTTTCCTTTTCCAGGATAAGGGTAGACATCTTGGCCCTAGCTGAGTACAGACCCGCAGATAACCCTGCCGGACCTCCGCCGATAATCACAACATCATAAATTTTTTCCATGCTTATCTCTCCTCACAAAAAAATTTTGAGTGCAAATGAAGCTATTCACTCTTATTATATCTCATACTTTCAATAGCACTGTCAATCAAGGTTTTATCAATCATCTGGAAATCCTCTAAAATACCCTCTGACCATGCCTTAGGATGCTTAATATTTATGAATTTTTCAGCTGTCTCCATACTGGCTTCTATCATCATTAAGGAGTCAATGCTAAGGGGGCCTGCTTCTGTATCAATTAAGGCACTCTTGTAGAGGGTCTCATTGGGCTTAACACTGCCTGATAAAGGATGAGTCAACAGCCTGTGGCCTGCATGAACCCTATTCCTGATGTGATATAAAACCGCCATTAGTCCGCCCGTAATTCGTTCCACCTCCAGTATGGTATCATATTTTTCCCATACCATTGGATTGTTGGTTATTAGTATTGCCTTCACAATAATCACCTCAATTGTAAAAATGCTATCCTTTTATATATCTCCACTTCAATCCAAAATATTCAACAGTTTTTTACTTAACAATCATTATCAATAAACACAACAAAAACAGAGAAAAAATAGGTCAACGCCGGTTGCCATATTTCTTCTCTGTTTCTTTACCTGAGAGATTCTTCCTAACGGATTTGCTCCTTCGGTGCATTTCGCTTTCCAGAGAACTGTCCAAATGCGGTCCTTTTGCCTGAGATTTTCACTAGAAAATGGCGTACTTTCTAGCTTCTTCCTTCGGCGCCCGGTCTTCAGGTCTCTCCCGCATCTATCTTCCAGTAGGTCTATTATAGAGTTTGTCTATATATCAACTTAAAATTATTTATCTCTTCTATACTCTCATTATATTATATGCAAAATTTTCAAGCAAGCCTTTTTTGTTAAATTTTTCGTAAACTTTTTTGATAAATATTCAACTTTTTTGTGTGTTTATGCTTTATAAAAGAATATTGCCAGCGTACCAGGTCCTGCATGGGTTCCAATGGTACAGCCTATGTCGGTTTCAATGATCTCCTTTGGATTTAGAACCTTGATTACCTCCTCACGCAGCTCAGAAAGCTTGTCAGGCGAATTGGCATGGGCAATAGCTACAGTCTTGCCGCTGAAGTCTTCTCCCTTTTCCTTTGCCAGCTCCACCATTTTTCCTATTACCTTTTTGCTGCCCCTGACCTTATCAAGAGATTCCACCAATCCCTCCTTCACCGTCAGTATTGGCTTTAAATTCAGCATCCCACCAACCAATGCTCTCATAGGATTTATACGTCCACCTTTTTTTAGGAACTCTAAGGTATCTACTGTAAAAATATGCTCTACAGCTTCTTTGCGGCTGTTGATTTTCTCTACTATGGCACTGCGCTCCAACCCTTCCTCCGCCAATCGGGCTGCCTCTATGACCACCATACCGGCACCTATGGATAAACCCATGGTATCTAATACATCAATCCTGTCGCCTTCCAGCTCCTGCTTAGCCAAAAGTGCTGACTGATGCGTACCGCTTGCTCTAGAAGAGCCATTGATGCATATAACCTCCTTGCCAGCCTTCAACGCCTCCTGGAAGGCCTCCTTGAAAACGATAGGTGATATCTGTGAGGTCTTCGGCAGCTCCTTTACCTCCTTCAGTTTGGTATAAAAGTCTGAATAGGATAGATCTACACCATCTCTAAATTCCTCTTCTCCAAAAATAATTGTCAGTGGTAGAATTTTTATGTTATATTTTTCAGCCAGAGCTTTAGGCACATCTGTCATGCTGTCGGTGATAATTTGAATATTGCTCATTTTACTTCCTCCTCTGAATTTAGTAAAAAATGCCATATGTATCTATTTTACCTCAAAAATAATATACGAAACAGATATTTATTTGTTTGTAAAAAAATTCAAAAACAATAAAAACCAGCAAAAAATTTAAATTATTGCTGGTCAAGAATTTATCTCATTCCGGGATAATCCCATTGCTTAAGCACCTCATAAACCACTATTGCCACTGAATTAGCAAGATTCAATGATCTGGCCTTCTCAATATTCAGCATTGGTATCCTTATACAGTTCTCCTTGTTATTGTTCAATATCTCTATAGGGATTCCGGCTGTTTCCTTCCCAAACATGATATAGCAGTCCTCTTCATATAGGATATCACTGTGAAAGCTATCTGTCTTAGTGGTGGCATAATATATTTTTGCATCTGGATTTTTTTCTAAAAATTCTTTATAGCTATCATAATAACGAAGATCCAGTAGCTCCCAGTAATCCAGCCCTGCCCGCTTCAGCTGCTTTTCCTCCATTGAAAAGCCCGTAGGTCCTATAATGTGGAGGGTTGTATTGGTTACTACGCAGGTTCTGGCAATGTTTCCTGTATTTTGAGGTATTTCCGGCTCTAAAAGTACAATGTTCAATGGCATGTTTATTCCTCCTGTCGACAAACTTATCTCAATGATAGACCCAGGGCCAGCTCGTCGGCATCATTTCCCAAAATCATAGTCATATCCGGCTTAACCTCAGACTTGGCCTCCTCCTTAACATATAGCATCGGTGGAGTTATATCTATCTTTATTCCTTTATTATATAAAAGATTTGCTGTATTGCCCAGTATCATATTTCCCAGCTCTGCTACAGCACTCTTGGTGATTTCGTCCAGCTCTGCAACCGGCATACCACCCATCATATTTGAGGCAATCCGCAATGCCATTGCCTCCTCCATATGTATCATTGTATGACCCTCAAACTCCCCCGTGACCCCTATATATATTGAAACCTTGGTATTCTCACCTGGCAGACCACCTATGGAAAAGCTACTTTTTATATCCATTGACAGCCCAACTACCTGCTCCATTATATTTTTTCCTGCTGTAACAAACATATCTGCAAATTGCTTCTTCATAGAGAACCTCCTGTTTTTAAGTATATACAAGTGATTATATCATATTTTCAATTGGTGAGGAGCATTTTAAGGTTAATTTTACAAAGAATAGCTAAGTTTTTACATATTATTTACTTAATATATGATTTAACATTCCCCCCTAATCTGAATAAAACAAAAAATAATTCTTATAATATTTATAAAAATCTTTATTTTATTTGTATTTATGCTATAATCATAAGAGAAATTTATATCCCTATATGTTATAGGTTTATTATTCTGGTTTCAAAGAAATAATATAATAAGGAAATCATGTAAATTCTACATGCTTAAGGAGGTACACACGAAAAAAATGGAAATAAAACAAATTAAAAAGTTAAAGCTCTACGGGTTTAATAATTTAACAAAAACTTTAAGCTTTAATATGTACGATTTGTGTTATGCAAAGACCGTTGAGGATAGAAAAAATTATATTGCCTATATCGACGAACAGTACAATGCTGAAAGGCTGACAAATATACTGACGAATGTTGCTAATATCATAGGCGCCAACATTCTTAATATAGCCAAGCAGGACTATGATCCCCAAGGAGCCAGTGTCACCATGCTGGTATCTGAAGGTCTTGTTGCCGAGGATCATCATGGGGATGCGGAAAATGAAACTCCCGGTCCCTTACCTGATGCTGTTGTGGGACATTTAGATAAAAGCCATATCACTGTTCATACCTATCCTGAGAGTCATCCAGATGACGGTATAAGCACCTTTAGAGCTGATATCGATGTATCAACCTGTGGGCATATTTCCCCTCTTAAGGCTTTAAATTACTTGATTCATAGCTTTGAAACAGATATAATGACCATTGACTACAGGGTTAGAGGCTTTACACGAGACGTCAACGGCAAAAAGTTTTTTATTGATCATAAAATCAATTCTATTCAAAACTACATCGCCAGCGATACCAGAGATCGCTATCAAATGATTGATGTGAATGTATACCAGGAAAACATCTTCCACACAAAGATGCTTTTGAAGGAATTCGACTTGGACAACTACTTATTTGGCGTAACCAAGAGGGATTTGTTGCCCGGGGAAAGAAAAAAAATTAAGCAACGCTTAAAGAAGGAAATGTCCGAAATATTCTACGGAAGAAATATACCAAAGGTATAAAACAGGAGCTGCCTTAATGATAATTTCATTAATGGCAGCTCCTTTAATTCTATATTGAGGCAATTGCCTATATAGTTTAGTTTATACTAAGTTAAAAGTTTATAGCGCATTGTCAAGTACCTCTACGCAGTTAAAGCTTAGGTTCGGCCCCGTGGGACACTAAGCAGTAAATTTTTGACTTTGTATAAGCATAGCATATTTTAATTATGAAATTTTATCGTTTAATAACTACTTAATAGATAACACTTTCTCAGGTTTTCTTCTCTAGCGGCATCTGCGACTTTAATTCTTGCTTCTGATCTCCTTAAGCTATCCAGCCTTTCTGCTTCAGTCCTCCCTTTATAGTTAATATTAATGCTTATCCTTAATGCACTTATCCTTAAGCCCAGATTAACTTCCGACATCCTAACACCTCCTAAATGGCTGGATTTTACTATATATTTTTGATGGCCTCATTTTTCATAAAAAACAGCATTCTAATACTTAGCAGTAGGCCACTCACCATCGGCAGCAGCCACATTGGTACCAGCTCCAGCAAAATACCTGCCAGAATAACCCCCAGTGGTGCAATGGCTATAGCAGCAGTGCCTATAAGCCCAAAAACCCTACCTCTTATCTCGTCTGGGGTTTCCCTCTGCATAACCGATAAAAGTGGAATGTCTATCCAAGCAATGGTGAAGCCCAGCCCTCCCATGGCTATAAGGTAGAATATAAATATCACATCAGCCGACATGCTTATACTCATCATTGGAATTCCCATTGTAAAAACAAAGATTATAAATATTGTCATTAGCAGCATCAATCGCTTGTAGAGCTTTTCTTTCTGAGGCAGCATTGACAGGCTTATGGCGCCCAACAGCATCCCCACCGGCATAAATGCCTTGACTATCCCATACTTCAGCGGCGACAGCATGACGACATTGTTAAGGAAGTAGGGTATAGGTACGGTTATGGACAATTGCATAAGAAAGTTAATTAATAGCGAGAAGCTCATGATGTTAAAGATGATTTTATCGTTTATAAAATAGCTGAAGCCCTCCTTCAATTCCTTTATAAAACCCTCATTCTTACCATTGGACTCCGATTCATTGGAATTTGCATTATAGCCAAAATCAATGAAGGCTTCAGATATGGCTGAAAGGATGAAGCTGATACCATTAATTAACAAGAATGCCTTTATATCTACAATTGCATATATAAGTCCCCCCAAAAATGGTCCGCTGATGGCTGCCACCGACATAATGCCCTGTCCTATCGAATTGATTCTGAAGATATCCTCTCGATCCACAAGATTCGGTTTGCTAGCATCTATTGCAACATCAAAGAAGGTATTTAAGGTCGTCAGCAGAAAGGAAAAACCATAAATGTAGGCCAATCTGATCTCATCTAAGACTGCTATGCCATAGAAGCTTAGCATGAGTATCCCACATAGTATATCCATGGATAGTACGATTTTTTTTCTGTCTATTCTATCAGCTGCTACCCCTGCTATGGGTCCCATCAATACCCTTGGCAGCATACTGAAAACAAGACTGGTTGCAAAGGTCATGCCTGAATTTGTAAGCTTAAGTACATATAGACTTATGGCAAAGCTATATATCTGTGCACCAAATAATGAAACCAGCTTTCCTGCCCCATACAGCAGCATATTTCTCTTACTAACACTAAGCGATAATTTTTTCGTTAAACCATATTCCTCCATTGTCGTCAACCCCCTCTATTCATGCTCTTATTATATACATAGCCTACCTTCTTAAAAACCGTCTCAGGACTGATTTTTACTTCAGCCCATAAGCTGCTTGTTGCTAAGCCCCATGAATTAAAAGAGAGCAAAGCAAAAAGGACTGTCCCAGTAGGACACCCCTCTATTTGCCTTATGCTAAGCTATTAAGTTAAAGGTCCAATCTACCAATTCTATGGCTACCTCAGCCGTTATATCATCCTTATCCAATCTTGTGTTAAGCTCCACAAGGTCCATTGACTTTACAAGCTTTGTGTCCATCAGCGCCTTAAACAGCAGCTTTACCTCCGCTATGGACATACCGTCACAAACAGGAGTTCCCGTACCGGGTACCAGTTCAGAATCCAGTGCATCCATATCAAAGCTGACATGAACAGCCTCCACTTCATTTTTTTGCAGTCTTTGATTTATTTCAGCGATAACTGCCTCAATGCCTCTATCTTTAATATCCGCCATGGTATATAAATTAAGATTTTTTTCCTTAGCCAGCTGAATTTCACCCTCATCCAAATCTCTTGCACCCACAATAAAGACATTTTCTGGTTTTACCTTAACACCTTTATAATAGACATCGGTTAGAGAGTCGCAGCCGACGCCCATTGCAGCCGCCAGCGGCATGCCGTGTACATTGCCCGATGGTGAAGTCTCTGAGGTATTGATATCCCCATGGGCATCTATCCACACAACTGCTAGGTTAGTGTAGTACCTGCTAGCACCGGAGATGCTGCCTAAGCCCAGAGAGTGATCTCCGCCTATAACAAAAGGAAAATTTCCCGATGCAAGTGCACTATAAACCTGATGGGCCAAATTTGTATTTACCTCAACTATTGGCTTAAGGTATTTCATTTTATCATGAAAGGCATATTTTTCGGAATCACTCACCTTCGGTACGTAAAGATTACCCAAATCATATATGCTATGGTTGTACTTTTTAATTACCTCAACGATTTTCTTTTCCCTCAGCTTCTCAGGTCCATGCTGAGCGCCATCCTTATCGCAGCCGTAATTTATAGGTACACCGATTAAACTGACATCCATCTTAAGTTCCCCCTTTGAAAATGCCCTTTAAAGTGGCTATGTACTTAACCACTGTATATCAATACAGACTCCTATATATTAGTGATTATAGCACCTACAAAATACGGGGTAAATGAAAATATTTATTAATTAAGAAGCATAAATATTTATTTTGTATATATATGCTTAGCAGCATGTTTAATATTTCGACACAATAGCCTGTTATAGCACTTGTACTCTGTCGACAAGCTTATGCGGTTAATAAATAATACAACGGTTGAATAAAAAAACTTCTGAAAAGCGCCTTAATATAACCATGTTTAAGAAGCAGAATCGTATAATAGCCAAGCCTACCCCATTTCATAGAAAAAACAAACCTTCTATTCAAATGAAAAAAAGGAGCAGTAATTTACCGCTCCCAAGTCATCGTGCTTTTTTAATTATTTACAGCTGATCTGCCTGCTATTCTGCCAAAGACGATTAAATCTGTAAGGGCATTTCCGCCCAGTCTATTTCCGCCATGAACGCCACCGGTCACCTCTCCAGCAGCATACAGACCCGCTATGGCCTTTCCTTCAGCATTTAATACCTGAGCTTCAGTATTGATTTTGATTCCGCCCATTGTGTGGTGAACTGCAGGGCCTACTTCTATCGCATAGTATTTTGAATTTTCTAAGCTTCTAGGCATATCATTTCTGCCAAAGTCCTTATCCTCTTTGCTTGCCACATACTGATTGTAATCTGTTAACGTCGCCTTAAGATTTTCAGGATTTATTCCTGCTTTTTCAGCCAGCTCCTCTAGGGTTTCTCCCTCGGTTACTATGCCTTGCTTAATATATCCATCGATAGCCTTCAAGCTGTCGGTAACCCCTTGGTCAAAGAATAAAAAGCCCGTTTTCCCCTCTTGTGCCAGCATAGCTGCTGATACAACGTCTCTTGTAGCCAATTCGTTTACAAATCGCTCACCATCTCTATTTATTAGAATTGCACCATTTCCTCTAACTGCCTCAGTAATCATATATCCATTGGAAGGCACTGCGGTTGGGTGAGTTTGAATTTCTTCAATATCTACCAGTGCCGCACCAACCTCCTGCGCCATTGCAATACCATCACCGGTAGCTCCCGAGTGATTCGTTGTACCGAAGCCCTCCAGATCCTTATTATATTCCACCAGCATAGTTGAATTTGCACCAAAACCGCCTGTAGCCAAAACTACTGAGGTGGCATTTATGGTAAATTCCTTGCCATCCTTGTCCTCAGCGATTACGCCGATAACTTTGCCATCCTCTTCTATTAGCTTAAGCGCTATGGTTTCCGTCATTATTTTTACGCCGCTTTCCTCCAACGCACTACGAAGGGTCTTTACAACCTCCGGTCCAACAGGAGCGCCACCGGTCGGTCTATGGGCTCTGGTGTTCGTTGCCCCCGCCAGCTTTCCAACATCATTGAAATCTCCTCCCATACTCAGGAGCCACTCAACTGCCTCTGCAGATTCTTCAGCCAATATCTGTACCAGTTCAGGATCATTCTTGTCATATCCCCCCTTCATGGTATCAGTGAAAAAAGCCTCTACCGTATCTTCGAGTCCCAGTGTTGCTTGAGCACTTGAGCCTGCTGCATTTAATCCGCCTGTTGCCCTTAGTGTATTACCACCTATAATAGGCATTTTCTCAAGCACGATTACTTCTTTGCCTGCATTTTTAACCTCCAAAGCAGCTGCTAAGCCTGCACCTCCGGAGCCAATTACTACCACGTCTGTTGTTATATTAACATCATTGTTGCCTGTTTTAACATCGTTACTGCTGCATCCTGCAAAGGATATGATAGCCAGCACCACTACAAGCCCTATAATTCCAAGCTTTTTTCTATTCTTCATAAAAAGCATCCTCCCTTTTATATCTTTAATGATACAAAACGAGTCTACCATATCCCTTAAGCCTTGTTAATATTTTGTTAATATTGTTTCTTTAGTTCATTTTGTTCATTGTTGAAATTTTCAGATCATTATTTATTCTTTTAATGTATATAGGTTAACGGGTCTCCCCACAGTTCTGTAGGAAATATCCAGCTCTACTAATCCTGCCTCCAGCAGATGCTCTAAATATCGTCTTGCAGTTACCCTTGAAATACCCAGTCCCTCTGCCACCTCAGCTGCAGACTTCGCGGCCCCTTCCCGACTTAAAAAGCGTTTAATATTCTCCATTGTTCTTTTCTGTATGCCCTTTTCTGTTTCATCATTAATTTCCTTATTATGGTGGACTAGAGTTAAAGCATCTATTTCCTCTTGTGTAAAGCTCTCCTTTCCCGCCAGATTTAGCACTCTCCTTTTATAGCCTTCTAAAGCCCTTTTAAACCGATCAAACTCAAAGGGCTTAACGAGATAATCCACCGCCCCTAGCTTTAATATCTCATTGATTTCAGATGATTCATTTGCGGCGGTTATCATGATAGCATCTAACAATATACCTTCCCCTCTAATTCTCTTCAACAGCTCTAATCCGCTGAGCTTAGGCATATATATATCCAATATGATTAAATCTGGTCTTTTGTCTTTAATCATTTTATAGCCCTCTTCTCCATCCTTTACAAGGCCAATGACCTCAAAGCCCTTTAGCTTCTCCACATACCTTTTATTTATTTCCGCAACCATCGGATCATCTTCAGCGATTAAAACCTTTATCATTTTTCTCCTCCTGCCTTAGCACTTGAAACTAACTGATTTCCCTACAGCTATAGCTTTTTCATTTTTAATAGTACCTAATCAAGTATTCACCATAAATTTAAAAGCACTTGGCATTTTCATACCTATTTGAGCTCCTTTTTCAAATATACTAACATCGTGGCATGCAGGTGTCAATTCACGAAAGCATATCAAAGGCAAAACAGCATTTCCTCAGCACCTGCCATGTGATATCATAAAACTATCATTATTAATAGCCATTAGCAATTTTAGTGTTTATAACGCCCCTTGGGTATGTATAATATAATTAAGTATAAAGGAGGAGATATTTATGAATGAAGCAAAAATAACCTACTTGTATCACAGCGGATTTGCAGTGGAAACCCCTCAGCACTTCCTTGTATTTGATTATTACAGGGCTAGTGCTGATACCCCAGCTCCGGGACTTTCTGAAGGCGTTATCGACATAGAGGCTCTTCCTGAGGACAAGAAAATTTACGTGTTTGTATCCCATAGTCATGGTGATCATTTTAATCCCGTTATATTTGAATGGAGTAAAAAGCGTACCGTTACCTACATATTAAGCGATGATGTCAATGCAGACCCCCACAATATGGCGAATACCATAGTAATGGGAGCCTATGAGCTGGTGGATCTGGATCAGGTTATTGTAAAGACCTTTGGCAGCACCGATAAGGGATTATCATTTTTGGTGAAGGTCGATGGGGTCAGCATTTTCCATTCCGGTGATTTAAACTGGTGGCACTGGAAGGCGTTCAACAGTGATGAGCTACTGAGGGAGGAGAAGGATTTTAAAAGAGAATTAGATAGGGTAATAGGCGAGGACATCGACATTGCCTTTGTGCCCGTAGACCCAAGACTTGAGGAATTTGCCTTCTTAGCAGGGGAGTATTTTGTTGAGAAATTACGACCAAAGCTTTTTATCCCCATGCACTTTGCCGACAAGCCCGAGATAAGCCAGAAATTTGCCCATAGAATTGAGGATTTTCCCACCAGCGCGGTTGTAATCAAAAACAGGGGACAGTTAATTAAGTTTAATAAGTAGCAAAACTGCATAAGGCTTATATGTCAAAACCTATGTTTTGCAACCATCTATACCTGCTGGCAGGTGGGGCAGTAATAAATGCTGCCTCCCAGATAAGCCTCCTTTTTAATGATATCGCCACACCTGCTACAGGGCTTATCTACTGTATGTTTACTAAGCAAGGTGCTATATCCACCATTATGGTCAAAGAGGTCCTTTTCTGTATCCCGTCCACCAGCCTCCGTCATTTCCTTTAGAGTCCCCTTAACCGAAGAAAACAACCCATTAATTTCATCGGTTTTTAAGGTCTTCAGCTTCTTTTTTGGATGGAGGCCTGCATTGAAAAGGATATCCTGCAGAGTACCATTACCTAACCCGGGTATCCGTTGCTCAGTTGCTAAAAATGCCTTAAGGGATATGCCTTGAGGACTTGACTCCAACAGCCTGTTAAAATACGCCTGATCAAATTCCTCCTGAAACGGATTTGGCTTCTTTTTTGCTACCATATAGTAAGGATTATCAAATTGTCCCTTAGGAAATGCCCATATGCCACCATACATCTGTACAGAGGCTACCAAAGAAGCAGCATCATCAAATTCGATATGCAGCTGATGCTTTGCGGGCAGCCTTTTCCCCTCAGGATAATAGCCCAGCCTTACGCCATCACCTAATACAATACTGGCCTTCCCCAATTCAATTTCCACAAGACCGCCATAGCAAAAGACGCCTTCCACCACAGCTTCTGTTAATAGCTGATGATAATTCTGTGGATCTCCAAAATACCATGCAAATTTATGGGGATGCTTAGCTGCTTCAACCCCCTTTATTCGCTTACCTACTGCTACCTCTGACAGTTGCCTTGTCAGGGTTCTAGCCTCTGGAATTTCTATCATTTTTACACCCTCCTTGAACTATCTTTACTTTTCACCGAACATGTCCTATTCCTCAATTATACTATATTTCAATTATTTGTAAAACTTCTAAGAAGGGCTAAATCTGACTTTCTCTGTAATTTTTCTGCTATTCATTTTATATTTAAAAAAAATCACTTGAAATTACTCTCCATCTTTATAGATCCTTACGACAGTAAATGCTAGTGGATATTTTCATAGATAGCAAGCCGATTACAACTATCAAAGGATATATTAGGCCGTTAGAAATACTCAACGAAAAATTGAATTTAGCATTTCCTGCCTGCATCCACCTGAGGATTAAGGGTAGAACGAAGGGAATGACAAATATTAAAATACTGGTCATGTACCTTGCCCTGTCGTAGCCCAAGCGATATTCCAGGGGTATATATATGCCGTATATAATAGTTATTAATAGCAAAGCTATGCCTATAGTAGAAATACTGGGCAATGGTATTTCCACAGGGGAAAAGGTGGCGGTGGCAGTGTATATTAATGTGGTGCCTATGAAGATCATTAAAAGAAATAGGTATTTTGCCTTAACGGTCATGCTTCTGGTATATGGTGTTGTACATAGTAATGCACCGCCCCGATATTTATATTCCTTCATAGACAGGGAGCTGATTAGAAGGAACTGAACATAAACGACAGTTAGGAAAAAGCTCAGAAATCCGCCGTCAGCAATATCAATTCTCGTTGCGACAAATAATGGTATCGCAACTGCAAATACCGCCGTTATAGGGATATATCTTTTTACCAGCAGCAGGTCCTTTTTTATAAGACTTAATAGCATTTTCATCTTCTATTACCTCCTATATATGCAAGCATGATTTCTTCAATGGTTGGCCGTTCCACCAAGGCCTTCATTTGCGCCTTAACGGCAGCCTTTTCATTGGTGATTCCCTCAAAGCCATATTCTGTTTCCCTGAGCCTAAGGAATAGCCTTCTGGTGCCTTCATTTAAATCCTTTTTATCCCCCTTAACCAATCCATGGGTGTCCAGCAGAGCATCCTTCTCTTTCGAAAAAAGTATATCCCCCTTGTCAATTAAAATAAGCGTATCAGCTATTTTATCCAGGTCGGAGGTGATGTGAGTGGAAAAAAATACGGTCTTACCCTCCTGTTGCATAAATTCCAAAAGTATATCTAATAATTCATTTCTAATCAACGGGTCTAATCCGCTGGTGGGCTCATCCATAATCAGCAGGTCAGCATGATGTGACAACGCGAGAGAAATTGCATACTTCATTCTCATGCCTTTAGATAAGGTCGCAATTTTTTGCCTTGGATTCAAACCAAATCGACTGATATACCGTCTATATTCCGCTTCATCCCAATTTTTAAAAGCAGGGGCTATAACACGCCTCATTTCTTCGATAGTCAGTTCATCATAAAAGTACCCGTCGTCCAGAACCACCCCGATGCGATTTTTAAGAGCCTCGTCATTTCCTGTGATTTCCTGTCCAAATAGTTTTACACAGCCGGAATTTTTTAAAATCAACCCTAATATCGTTTTAATTGTCGTCGTCTTACCTGCTCCATTTATTCCTATAAAGCCTGTGATACATCCCTCCTGCAGAGTGAAGCTAATATCCTTTAGCTTAAAGCCACCAAAATCCTTATTAAGACCTGTTACCTCCAGCACATTATTCATGATTCTCCTCCTCCGTCAGCAGCTTGATCATCTGATTAAATTCCTCCCCAGAAATTCCAAGAGATTTAGCAGTCTCCCAAGCCTCTAATATTTTTTGCTCCACCATATGACGCTTTGACTCCCTGATCAGCTCTAGATTTTCGGCAGCGACATATGTTCCCCTGCCTGCTCTACTGGAAACGAAGCCTTCCTCCTCCAGCTCATCATATACCCGCTTAGTTGTCAGTACACTTACTCTGAGGTCATTTGCCAATGCCCTTATGGAGGGCAGAAGCTCCCCTTCCTTCAGCTCACCTCGTAATATGGCATCCTTTAACTGCTCTTTGATTTGCTGATAAATTGGTGTGTCCGAAGTATTAGAAATAATTATTTTCATTTTTATCCTCCTGTTTCCAAGCTGTATATTAATAACATATACAGTATTAACACTATATACATTATAAAATAGTCCATAATTTTATGCAATATAAATTTCCAAAAAAAATAGCTGTAGTCCTAATGACCACAGCTATTATATATTTTTAATTAAACGTTATTTACTGCCTCTAAAGCCGCCAGTTCGGTAGCATGTTTAATGCCTGACAGCAGTATTTCCATAGCAAAAGACGCCTTCCACCACAGCTTCTGTTAATAGCTGATGATAATTCTCTTTTATTCGCTTTCCCTGTTACCGATCAGTTGTCCCGCCAGCTTTTTACGATTCGTAACCAGCGGTATTTATAAAAAAATCATATATTTATATTATATTTGTCGATTTTACTATATAATGTGTTTCTTCTGATGCCTAGTGCCTGTGCTGATTGCGATATGTTGCCGCTAAATATTTTCAGCACCTTTATGATATGCTCCTTTTCAACAAAGCACATATCCAGACACTCGGGGCTAATATTTGACCTAGGATAATTTTCAACAGCATCATTAAGAAAATAGCTGGTGGGGAAGGACTCAGTATTTATTATTAGCTCAACGATATTCTCCAGCTCTCTTATATTCCCCGGCCAATGATAATTTAACATAATATTTTCATACTCCTGAGGTATTTCAATCTCGCTTTTATTATGTCTTTCTGCCATGTACTTCATGAAATGCCGAATTAGCAGTAAAATATCTCCTTTTCTCTCTCTTAATGAAGGAAGATACAAAGGCAGTACGTTGAGTCTATAAAATAAATCCTTTCTAAATCTCCCTAACTCAACCTCCTTTTTTAAATCCTTGTTGGTAGCTGCAATTATTCTGACATCAACAGGTATAGAGACTTGACTGCCAATACGGTTTATGATATTTTCCTGAAGGACTCTAAGCAGTCTAGTTTGCATAACCAATGGCATTTCTCCTATCTCATCCAGCATTATGGTGCCACCATTAGCAAGCTCAAACTTTCCAATATTTCCACCTTTTTTTGCTCCCGTATAAGCGCCCTCCTCATAGCCAAAAAGCTCTGATTCAATTAATTGATTAGGGATTGCACCACAATTTAAGGCAACAAAAGGGCCATCCACCCTATTACTATAATTATGTACAGATTGCGCAAAGACTTCCTTTCCCGTACCGCTTTCACCCATAATCAGTATGGTTGACTTGCTATTGGCAATCTTCTTTGCATACTGTATGGTTCTTAAAAAGCTTGCATCCCTTCCAATGATTTTATCAAAGGTATAGTAGGCTTCAGATTCGCTCTTTTTCTTTTTCTGCTTTTTTGCCTCTTCAAAGACATATACAATTTCAATACTATCATCCTGTGGGTTATAAATGGGATTAGCTGTCAAGGTGCATAAAAATCTGTTCCTAAGGGCTTTAATATTTATTTCCCTTGATATGTTTTCGCCTGCGGAAATGTCTTCCTTTATTAATTGCCACTCCTCAACGATATCGCTCATATCCTTTGATTTTAGCTCCTTGTCCTTACTCCCTAACAGGTCCAAGGCTTTGTTATTATGAATTTTTATTTTTCCTTCTAAATCTGAGGTTACAATTGCAACAGGCATAGAATTAAAAATAGTTTTAATATGCTTGTTATTCATATTTTGGAGCCTGTTATATTCCTTAGCCTTCAGCATTTCTTCTATGGCGTTGGAGGCCGCTATTACCATTCCCAAGGTATGGGGGTGAACCAGGTCATCATAGCCTGTTAGGTCTAGAACTCCTATTAGCCTTCCATGATAGTCCTTGATAGGTGCCCCTGAGCAGGTCCATCTATGGTATGCCCTTATATAATGATCCCGACCAGATAATTGCACCGGTTCCCCTGTTTTAATAACTAAGGCCATAGAATTGGTGCCTATGCTTTCTTCATTCATATATGCACCAGGAATCATTTTGAGAGCAAAGGCCTCCGACAGGATATTCTCGTCGCCAATTGCATTTAATATACAACCCTCACCATCCGTCAGTAATGCAAAAAAATTATGTCCCTTAACAAAATTAGTTAAATGCTCCATATAGGGCGATGCAGTTAAAATCATATCTCTATTCTCTGCAAATTTTTCCTGCAGCTCCGTTTGATCGATTATTTTATTGCTATACACCTGTTCCAGCTTTAATCCCAAATCTCTACATCTTTCCTGTGACTGCTCAATAACCCTTCGATAATCAGCATTCATCACACATCTACCCCTTTACCATAAGATTCCACGTCCATAGCTTGTTAGCCTCATCCCATGTTAACTCATTAATACAGCCATAGGGCTGGGATATATCTAGAATCCTCCGCAATGACATTCCTAAAAGCTTGCTTAAAATAACCCTGTTCACACCAGCATGAGCAACAATAAGTATATTTCCAGCAGTAGCATTGGCTATAGCGTCAAATGCCGGAATTACCCTCTGTTGAAGCTGATAGAAGCTCTCTCCCTCAGGGGGAATGAAGGAATCTATGTGCAGACCTCGTCTTTGGTACTCCTCAGGAAAATGCCTTTTTATATAGTCAAAGGGCCTTCCCTCCCAGCTTCCAAGATTGATTTCTTTGAAATTCTCAACAATAATATTTTCCATGCTGCTGCCTTGTAATATAATCTCTAGGGTCTGAATACATCTGCTAAGTGGACTTACATATGCCCTGCCTATATTCTTACCAGAAAAGTATTCCTTAAGATATTCTGCTTGCACAATTCCCCTCTTACTTAATAGAACATCCGTACTGCCGATATAGCTCCTTATATCACCCTCTATTTCACCATGCCTCACTAGATAAATGGATTTAGCCATACATAAATCCTCGTCCCGATATTTTTTCAAGCTTCTTCTGTATGATTTCTGCCGCATCAAACCTTTCCTTAATCCTTCTTAAGGCTTCAAAATCACCCTTGTATTTCTGCTGGTAAATTTGTCGCCTTGTCTCCAGAGATATGGGCCTATCCCCTTGAACCAGCTTGTCGGCTATAAATAAGATTTCGTTTTCAGTAATTGGCATATGGGCATCAGCCTTAATATCATTATGGGTTAAAATGATATCTCCTACCTTTGAATATCCCAGCTCCTCTTTGACAATTTTAGCCCCTCTTTCTGCATGATTTTTTTCTTTTCTTGCAATATCATGGAGTAAAGCTGCAGCTTCTAATTGCCCCTGCTCCAGTTTATAGCCATTACACTTCAAGTCGTCATAAAGCACCATTGCTGTCCTTGCCACCTCGATAGAATGCTGAACTATATGCTTTGAAACCTTGTAGCTTTCAAGAATTTTCAGGCACTCCCTTCTGGTGGGGGCCTTTTTTTCATAATATTCCAATAATATTTTATAGTCCTCCATTGTATCCATGTCCATTATTGTTGCTTCATCATAAACAGGTACAAGCTCAGCATCCTCTTCAAAGCCGTCAAGCAATGCCCTTAAACCACCTTTACCATCCCCTTTAAGAATATCCTCCCTATATTTTGTGCTGATAAGGGGAGGATGACCCCTTATGTCATCAAAGGTGGGATAAATGATACCCCTACTGCGTTTCCCAAAAGCATAGGTTAGCTGTTCCACAGTATTCTTTTTTACCAAGGGAATATCCACCGGATGAATAAAAAATGCCTTAGTTGTCTTATCTAGTGTCTCTACACCTTTTATAATAGATGAATACATCCCATCAGGATAATGATCATTGATGACAAATGCCGCATTGGTTTTTCTTGAGATTTCGGCCAGTTCTTCACCTCTGTAGCCCACAACTAGTATTATATCTTCAATTCCCGCCATTCTATAGGTGTTTAACACTGTTTCAACAGCGGTATATTCACCGAAGCTTAAGAGGGGCTTAAAGCTTCCCATTCTGGATGAGTAGCCTGCTGCAATAATAATTGAGGCAATACCACCACTGGTCATTTTAAGGAACCTTTTCTAAATTGAATGATTTCGGCGGCAATGCTTACTGCTATCTCCACTGGTGTATCGGCATTAATAGATAGTCCTATTGGGCATTTAACTCTTTCTAAATCTTCAGGGTTAAAGCCCTCTTCTAATAAGCTACTATACACATGCTCTCTTTTGTTTTTGCTGCCAATCATTCCAATATATTTTGCATCGGTTTTAAGTGCTTGAGCCAATACCTCCTTATCATATAAATGCCCCCTTGTCACTATGACAATATAGCTGTTATTATCAATATTAACATATTTTGTAAAGCAATCAAAGGAAGAAATAACCTTTAATTCATCTGCAGTGTTAAATCTTTCACGATTGGCAAACTCCTCTCGATCGTCAATAACCTCTACATAAAAATCCATTTTTTTCGCCAAATCTGCTATCGTTTGTGCTATATGGCCGCCGCCAACAATGTGCAATTTATCATATTTTATAAAGGGTTCTATTAAGTACCTTCTCTCATTTCTTATTATTTGGCTATATCTGATATTCGCGTAGCCTTCCCGTATTTCCTTTGTAACCTGTTGAAGCTCGTCATTTTCAAATCCGTAAAAACCAGTTTCAGTGCAAATCCATTTTTCAAAGCCTAAGGCCTGCCCCTGAGGCTCGGGCAATCTGGAAATCATTATAAAATCCTGAAATTGCTGCTTAAGCTCTATTGCCCTCCTATATACCTCTGCTATGCCTTCTTCTTCACTGCTAACAAATTCCAGAAGTATCCTTACGCTTCCACCACATACCATGCCAGTGGCTGCTGCATCCTTATTCGATAGAATATAATCCTCGACAATGGATTCCTTCGATTGCAGCACCTTCGCAGCGGATTTTATTGTCAAGGCTTCTAATAGCCCCCCTCCAATTGTACCAACAATTGAATAGTCTGCCTTGATCAGCATTTTTGTGCCCTGCTCCCGGGGTGCTGAGCCCTGCTTCTCCAGCATAGTTGCTATTACAAAGCTTTCTCGATTCTCTAAGGCCTTCTCGATAGCATCAAATATATCACTCATCCCTTAGCCCCCTTACATTCTTCTTAAATCATGTATTATTCTTTTAGCGATACTATTGGTCATTTTAGTTGGCATATCACTTTGATTTAATTTGACCTCCAGCTTCAGACGATAGCCCAGCTTTTCCTCCAGAAACCCGTTAAGCCTCTGCTCTACCTCGCCCTTCAATTGGTTGAAGGCAAGCTCCTCCTGTATAAAGCAATCAATCATCAATTCATCCTCTGCCTGTATGGCTGCTCTGAAGCTCATTATATTTTTAAAGGAATATAAAATTTCATCCAATTCCCTTAAATGGATAAACTGTCCATCCTTCAGCTTTACCCTATTTTCAATTCTACCCTGTACTCGCTTCATGGTCTTAAGAAGGGTACCACAGCTGCAGGCTTCCCTTGAAAACGAAGCCATATCCCCAGTCCTATATCTGATAAGGGGCATTCCTTGTCTTGTAAGGGTGGTAAATACCACTTCACCGATTTTCCCCTCCTCCAAGGCAGCTCCAGTTTCCGTGTCTATTACTTCAAAATATAAATCCCCTTCCCGCAGGTGGTAGCCATTTAAAGCATCACATTCAACACCGCCCCCATAGCCCATTTCCGTCATGCCATAATGGGTATAAACGCTACAGCCCTGTTCCTCAGTCAATTCCTTTATTACCACCTCTGGAACATAATCCGTGCTCAGCAATACCTTTCTTATGTATCTTTTGAATATATCCCCCTTCATTCTGCTCAGATAAAGCACCTGTATCGGTATTCCCACAACTGTGGTGGCCTGTTTTTCCGCTATACATTTAGCTGCCTCCTCTAAATCTGTCAGCACGCCCAAAACCGTACATTCTGTCCCGGATAACGCTAAAGCCTCTTTTAGCAAATCGCCAATGCTGCCATATGCCTTTCCCGGCAAAAGCACAAGTACACGATCGGTAGCATCCAGCAAGCAGCTCATACCATGCTTGAAGAAGTCTATGGTATAATCCAAATCCTCCTTTGTAAAAAAAATCCTTTTTCCATTTCCACTGGTGCCGGAGGTATTCAGACTAACTATCCTTTCAACCTCTCCCTGCGGTACACATAAAAAGCTAAAGGGATTTTCGCTTACATCCTCAGGATAGGTGAAGGGCAATCTATTTATATCCTCAAGGGTTAAAAGTCCTGTTGCATCTACATCCTTCAGCAGTCTACCATAAAAAGCGCTATTCCGTTGGGCGAAGGCTATGGCTTCTCTCACCTTTAGCAATTGATACTCCTCAATGGCTTTTCGGCTACCTTGCTTAAGGCCTATTTTATTTACGATCCAATTTTCCAAGGGTGTTCTCCTCATACAGCTCCCCCTATTCTATTTGCGGTAAAGACCCTGCCCCCTATGGTCCGTGAGATTATATATACAAAAGGGAATAAGTCTGCCCTCCGGACTTACAACATGAATACAGCAATCCCTTGCTCTTTCTAGATCGATATTCCAAACATCCTGAAAGGCCATAGCAGATATGCTGAAGGAATGCCTTGCTATGCGTTCCAATATATCGTCCCATTGCTTTACTTCCTCATTTCTTGACCCTTCTGGCACTGGTGCAGCCTTTGCGATGGACCATTTTCTCGCAACATAGCCCTTGGCCTTTGTCGATCCCTCCTCTGCCCCTTTGTCCCCACAGCAGCCGGAGGCCTTGGTTATTTCAGTTATTTTATTTCCTCCCTCATATAAATAGCTGCCATGGAAGGAGCACAAGGGATTTTCACAGCCCGGCGGTACAAGGCTTTCTTTCCTTATTCTACCCATTGTTTGCTCCTCAATGGCTGTCATTAGCTCCGGTAGGGTTACTCTATTTTTATCCTTTGGCATAAAGGGGACCCTGCCGAAATAGCTTACTGGTTGGAAATGCACCCCTCTGACACAGGGGGTGTGGCTTAGGGCAAAATCAATGATGTTGCCAATTTCATCCATATTGATTTCCGGCACTAGTGTCGGAACCAATGTAACTCCGATATCGTGCTTTTTACAGTTTTCAATTGCTTTAATTTTAATATCCAGCAGCCCTCTTCCCCTTAGGCTTTGGTATACTGCTTCATTGGTGCCATCGAATTGTAAAAAAACTGAATTTAACCCCGCCAGCTTCAGTGCCTTTACAAAGCCCTCATCCTCACCGATTCTTATACCATTTGTATTTACCTGTATAAAAGGAAAGCCTAGGTCTACACCCATTTTAATAATCTCCGGAAGGTCATCCCTTAAAGTAGGCTCCCCACCCGAAAGCTGTATATTGCAGCTGCCTGAGGCCCTCATCAAACTTCTATACATCAATTCTATTGTATCTAGGGCAATATTACTTTCCTTAGAATTGTGGGAATCGGCAAAGCAAAAGCTGCAGCGGAGATTACAGCTCTGGGTAACCTCGATTAGAGCAGTACAGGTATACTGTCTATGATTGCTGCATAGGCCACAATCTAGTGGACATCCTTTTATCTCAACAGTTGCCGGGTTTTTAATAGGGGCCCTATCCCTTTTTTTCCACCATTTATCTATAGGAAGATTGCTTCTCCATATCACCGTCTTAAAAAAGCCGTGCTCTGGGCAATCCTTTCCTAGGTATGTGTTGGTTTCCTGTGAATATAGCTGTGCGCTTACCTTTTTCAAGCAAATAGGACAAAGGCTCTCAGTTTTTGAAATAATCCTGGTGGGCTTCATTGCTCTTCCCTGCTGCCATACTCATAGTCATTTTCCACGAGGATATTGACAACCCTTTCATAGCTCTCCAGTAAAATATCCCCGCATTTGATAGGATAGCTTACACCGCTGCCCTCCACTGGCAGACTATATACGCCGATTAGATCAATGCAGTCCATACTGCCATGCTGCTGCTCGAACCACGCCATAAACTCCTCCACCATAGAACCAAAGCCCTTCCCCTGATACTCCATTTCCCTGCCCTTGCCGGCATAGAGGCTGATGATTCCTATACCACCGATTAAAACCCCACAGGTTTTTTGGCTGCCTCCCACCCCTGCACAAAGACCGTTTACTGCTCTAATTAAATCAGGATTTTCACTGCCCTCATCCGCCAACGCCAGCTTCAGCATAATCTGAGTACAGCAAAAGCCCGATGATGCCATTTTAAATACGTTTAATGCCCTCTCATTCATCATATTTTTGCACCTTCCTTGCTATCAACATGTAATATCCAGGCTTGCAGCCCCTTAAGGCCTCTTGAAAGGCTGCACCGTCAATACAGCTTTCCGTGGCCCTGTTCCAAAAAACGTCCATAGAACCAAAGGTAAATATGATTTTCACCAGAAGCTCCTTCAGTAGTGGACTATGGTCCTCCAGCAGCAGTAGACTAAAGCCGACCCTCTTAAGGCTATTCTGGAGCTGCTGCAAATCATACAGCCCCCTCATGCAGCTGTTAAAGCCAAAAGCATCCATATTTTTAAGTCCCTCAGGCTTTTGAGCATATACATCGGATATCACGAAATACCCATCCTCCTTCAGCACTCTAAATACCTCTTGGACCGTTTCCTCCTTATCCTCCATCAAAGACATGGTACATTCAGAAAATACACCGTGAAAGGACTCTGCCTTGAAGGGAAGCCTTTTCCCACTACCCAATACAAAGCTCCCACTGGGATATCGTTCTTTGGCAAGCTTTAAAAGCTTCTCTGATGGATCCAGGCCCACAGCCCTTATATTATATTTTTCCTGTAAAAGACCTATCGTTGCCCCCCAGCCGCAGCCCAAGTCTAAAATAGAAGCCTCCTCCGAAAACCGACAGAGCTTTATTGCTCTTTCCGTCAGCTGTAGCCCACCGGGTCTCAGCCCCTCCTCCATGACCAAATGCATACTGGTGCTTTCATAAGCATTGCAGCTTTTCATTCTATTTATCCTCCAAGCCCTTTTCAACCTCCAGCATTTTACCTCGGGCCAAATCCTCTAATATCAGAACAATATTGCAGGAGGGGCATTTCATAAGCTCTACCTCAAAATTACCCTCCAGATACTTTACCTTTACCTTTTTTAGCTTCAGCTGAACCTTACATTTATCGCAAATCCATTGATGATTTTTATCTTCTCCTTTGCTCATACTCACTCCTCAACCACTTCCATTCGGTGACTGTAGACACTAAGTATATTTATATTGCTCTCCATTTCCTCATATTGCACCCAAAAGGTGACATTATCCATCCGCAATCTGGTCAAGTAGCTTGAATTCTCTACATTATAAAACCTCTCCTTATTCCGCTGAGCATTGTCTATGACCCGCTGTATATCCTCCAGTAGAATATAACGCTCCGCCATCACATGCTTTATATCCTCTGATATAATCAGGTTATAGCCAAATTCCTCCTCTGCAGTCATAGCCTCCTCACCCCAAATCTCCTTTAAAAGTCTCTTCTTAACCATAGCCCTGTTATATTGTCTTTCCGATAGTGTCGGCATCCTTCTTAGTCCTGTCTCCTTGGTGGCATTGCCATATAATAAATCCAGTATATGATAGGTTTTCTTGCCGCCTGAAACGAAAAGATCCTTGCACATGGCACAGTAAACCAGCATATCACCGGAGCCTTCCCTTACTCTTTCCTCTACAAAGGCCTCCGCCTGTTGCCGATTGGCGAAATACACCAGGCCCCCATAGCCACAGCATTTTGTTCTTTCCTTTGTATATTTTAGCTCCTGTAGCTGATAACCCAGGGAATAGGCTATTTTTCTAATGCTGTCATGTATTTTTGTGTTATATCTTGTTGCACAGGCATCGTGGACATTCAGTATATGTCTTTCTTGAATTCTATTATTACTCACAGGCAAGCCATAGTCTGCAAATATTTCCCACAATGAAATCGTTTTTATCTCAGGCAGGTATTTTTCAAAGATGCTACTGCAGCTGGAGCAGGCCAATATGAAGGTAGGCCTATCCATCTCCTCCCAGCGCCTCCTTATTTCCTTTGCATTTTCATCTGCCTGCTGCTTTCTTCCAGCCCAATCAGCAGGTGCACCACAGCAGCCTAGATATATGCCCACATCTCCCTTCAAGCTGCCGACTAGATACCGGTAGATTTCCTCTATATAATCGGGAAAGGATGCAGGCAGCTGGCATCCGGGGTAAAATAAATACGCTGTTTTTCCAGTACCTAAAAAGAGGCCCTGAACATATTTGGAATAGGATATAAGGGGGTAGTAGAATAAATGCTTCGATTGCTCCTTGCTGGGCTGACCCCTCACCAATGAAAACCTCTGACTGTTGCTGAAGGCCATATCCTTCAGGGCAAAATCATGGGCAGAAACCGGCATCTTATTTTTTTCCACCATGCTTTCGCGGGTCTCCTGAACCACCGCCTTCATGCTTATGTTAAGATGACACTCCTCCCGACATAGACCGCAAAGAGTACAGGAGTTAATCATTTTATTTGCATAATGGGTGCCAAGAATAATTCTCTCATTATGATTAATCTGTCTCACATAGGCATCGGGGGATATGTTAAAGCTCCTCATATGGGAACAGGCCTTTATGCATTTGACACACTGGCATTTAAAGCATCTGCCGGCCTCTTTAGCTGCCTCCTCCCGGTTAAAAACCGCCTCTGTCTTTTTTACCCTATTCAGAGGCTCTTCATCCTCCGTCTCAAATCTCAATGGAGTTTCAAATATGCCTTCTCTTTCTCTTGAGGCTGTAAGGGATACCTTGGAAATGTACCTGTCTATTGATATAGCTGCCCTTCTGCCAGAGCTTGCTGCCATAACCATAGATTCCCTGTCTATCAACCCTCCTCCTGCAAATATTGAGGTGCCCTCCACCTGAAGGCTATGGGGATTTATCTGAAGCTTTTCCTGCCATTCACCGGTTGCCAAATATAGGGCGTCATACTGCTGGAGTATTTCCTTCAGATCATCCTTTTGTAAGCTTGTATTTAAGCAAAGCTCTATATCCATAGCTGCTATTTTCTGAAGCTCCTCTTCGATAATCTCGCTATCCAGACCTTTGCCGGCATATGACCATAAGCCACCACCCAGCCGATTGGATTTTTCATACAGCGTCACCCTATAGCCCTTTCTATCCAGGTCAAAAGCAGCTGTAAGTCCACTGATACCGCCTCCGATAACAGCGACCCTACCTTTATTTTTAGGCATAGGTAAAGTCTTTTTAGGCGGTGAATAGCCCTCAGTCACCACATATCTTTCAAGCTCAGATATAGCTATTGCTCCCCCTGCCTCTTTTCTTACACAATGCGCCTCACATGGGTGATCACATATCCTTCCGATAATTTTTGTAAAGGGGATGCGCTTTTCCATTATTTTATATGCTTTTTTTAAATCTCCCCTCTCAATTTCTGAGATAAAGGTCTTTACGTCCAAATGCAGGGGACAGGCAGCCTCACAAGAGGGGGGTTCATCATGTATGCATTTGTCACCTGTTTCTAAAAGCTTATCCAAATCCATCCTAACGCCTCCCATGCAAAAATAGGAATTGGGAGCCCTGAGCGTTTCAGCTCAGAGGCCCCTTTCAATTCCATTATTACTTGCTACTTTTTATGTCTATTTATGACTATTTTTTTTGCAGTTCCTCCAGTACTCTTTCAGGGTAAGCAGGAAGATGCTTTATCCTAACACCGCAGGCATTATATATTGCATTATTTATTGCAGCATGTGGAGCCGAAAGCGGTAATTCACCTGCACCTGACGCACCATATGGTCCCAATGGCCTTGGGGTTTCCTGATGAATGATTACCATATCATCTGGTGCATCCTTAATTTGCGGGAAGCCGCAGCCCGTCAGGGTTGTATGCTTTTTCAAATCCTCAAAATCCTCACTTAAGGCTAAGCCAATACCCTGTACAAGACCTCCGTATAATTGCCCCTCCAATACTAATTTATTGATTACAGTTCCACAATCCGAGACCAAAGTGAGCTTTTCTACCTCTGTCTTACCTGTTGTGGTGTCTACAGCCACCTCTGCTAATAATACCCCATACATATAGGTTGAGAAGGGGTCCCCCTGTCCGGTTGCAACATCACAGGCGGTATTGGGAGTGGTCCATTTACCCTCATAGCGTAAAGGTAGATTCTCTGCCACCATCTCATCATAGCTTCTATAGCTTCCATCAGACTTTTTTAGTGCAGCCAGCAGGTTTTGACAGCCTACCTTAATGGCATTACCCGTCACAACATTTTGACGGCTACCTCCTGAAGGCCCGCTGTTAGGTGTAAACTCCATATCATTCATCACCAATTTTATCTGCTCAGGTTTTAGTCCCAATGGCCTCAAGGTCTCATAGGCAAAGGCTAGAGTACCCATATCTGCTCCTTGACCATGGTCCTCCCAGGTATTCCCAACTATAACACCATCTGGCGTTAGCTCAACCCACATTTCCGAAGAGTCAGCGCCATCAAGGCCGCAGCCATACATATTTAGTGACACACCTATACCATATTTTTTACTTCCACCCTCTTGATTTTTGATTTTGGCCCTTTCCTTGGCTTCTTCATATATTGGCCTAATCTTATCTATTGCTTGAGGGAATGCAATTACATCCGGTGCGCATCCGGTTGGTGTGGTTGAACCCTCCCTGTATACATTTAGATACCTGAATTCCAATGGGTCCATTCCAATCTTTTCTGCCAGCATATCCACCAGCGTTTCAGAAGCAAACAAGCTTTGAGGCGAGCCATAGGATCTAAAGGCTGAGCCCCAGGCATGGTTGGTACATACTGTTCTTCCTTCACCTCTGCTGTTGGGAATATCGTAGCCTGCACCTATAAACTGAGTTCCCCTCATGGTCAGAAGGTCTCCAAACTCACAATATGGACCATGATCCACTGTCCAATCCGCCTCCATTGCCTGCAGCTTACCAGCTTCATCAGCACCCAGCTTGAGATTGACAAAGAAGGGTGATCTTTTTCCGGTATAGGTAATTTGCTGATACATGTTGAATTCAAGGAAAACAGGTCTCTTGGTTACAAGAGCGGCCACTCCAAGTAATGCCTCATTTGTAGGACTGAACTTGTAGCCAAAGGTTGCTCCTGTCGGATTCTGAACTATAATAAAGTTGTCAGGGGCTATACCTATACCTTCAGCCGTCATTAAATGATGGAAATGCATTGCGATACTCTTTGAATGCACGATCAGCTTGCCTTCCTCATCCATATAGGCAAAGCCAACGTCCGGTTCTAGGACCAGGTGAGGCTGTCTTCCTACATAGAAGTCATCCTCGATAACATAAGGCAGGCTCTCCATTAAAGGCTTTGTATCCTGACCCTTAACCCTTTGAGTCTCAAAGTAAACATTTGGAGTTCCGGGATGAATTTCAATGGCATCCTCTGCCATTGCTGCTGGAGCACTCATATAGGCAGGCAGCTCCTCCAGCTCCACCTTTACTCTTCTGGCAGCCTCCTCTGCCTGTGTTGGGGTATCTGCCAGCACCATTGCAATGGCATCACCGAACTGGAATACCTTTTTGTCATTTAATATTGGTCTTTCCTTACCATCCCCTTTATTTTGCGGGAAGGCAAGCCCATTGATTCTGTTGGTTCCAGGAACGTCCTTATAGGTCAATACCCTGAAGACGCCGGGCATTTTTTCAGCCTCCGAGGTATCTATAGACAAAATATTTGCATGAGATACTGTAGCCTGTACCAGCTTGATATGTAATGTATTTTCCGGAAGCTTCAAGCCTAAGTCTGCACCAAAATCCCAGGTGCCGGTTACCTTCGCAAGCGCCGATGGCCTTACTGTTGGCGTGCCCAATATACTGGCGCCATCCTTGAGCTTAAACCACAGTTCCTCCTTTGTAGCTTCTCCCCTGATTAATCTTGCTGCATCCATTACTGCATCCACCAATGGCTTATACCCTGTGCATCGGCAAAGATTTTTGTTTTTTTGGAACCAATTTCTAACATCATCTCTGGTTGGATTCGTATTTTCATCCAGCAACGCCTTTGCAGAGACTATAAAGCCAGGCGTACAGAAGCCGCATTGTGCCCCGCCATGTACCATCCAAGCTAATTGTAGCGGATGAAGATTTTCTTGGGTGCCTACACCTTCAATGGTGATAATTTCGGCATCATTAGGAACCCTCTTCATCTTAATAATACAGGATCTTACCACCTTGCCATCCATAATTACCGAACAGGTGCCGCACTCACCCTTTCCGCAGCCAACCTTTGTGCCAGTAAAGCAAAGCTGCTTTCTTAATAGCTGAGCTAAGGTCGCCTCGGGGTCTACTACAACTGACCGTTGGATACCATTGATGATTAATGATTTCTTAAGCATTTCATAACCTCCCCTTTAATATATTATTGCTATATCAATTTTTAATACAGCCCTCCCTTTCCAAAACCACAGTTTGGATATCTGCAATCCGTGCAGTTCATACATAGGCCACCGTGCCCCAGCCTTGATATGTCCTTTCTCGTAAGCCTCTCTCCTGCCGCCAGCCTTGGCACTACTAAGTCAAATATCGTTCGCTTACTGTACATTACACAGCCGGGCAAACCAATTACAGGGATATCCCCTATGTATGAAAGTAAGAACATTGCCCCCGGCAGTGTCGGAGCCCCATAGGATAGGATATCGGCACCTGATCTTTTAATCCCCCCGGGGGTAACATCATCAGGGTCTACCGACATCCCACCTGTCACAGTCACTATATCTACTCCCTCTTGAATCAAATCCTTTATGCATCGAGATATCATTTCGGGATCATCCTTTGTAAACACCTGCTTTACTACTTCTGAACCCAATTCCGTAAATTTCCCTTCAATGGTCGGTCCAAATTTATCCTTAATTCTCCCATAATATACCTCGTTTCCAGTTGTAACAATTCCGGCCCTCAGCTTTTTTAATGGGATAATTTCTATTATAGGAGGACTAAGCCTGCAAAGCTCCTCCATAGCCACCAGCTTTTCATTTTCAATTATAAGGGGGATAACTCTGGTACCGGCAACAGTTGTCCCTTCGTCAACCATTATGTCCGTATGGAGGGTTGCCATCATCAGTTCATCCGTAAAATTAATTTCCTGTATGACCTTGTAATTTATTTTTAATAAACCGCGATACTGAGCAACAAGATTGACCTTTCCTTCACTTGGCTCTGATAATTCAAGCCCCCTTCCAGCTACCGCCCTGGCCATCCTTATAGCTGCCTCATCCTCATGGATATCAGTCTCTCTATATTCAATAATTCCAATGTTTTCCTTTCCCATATTCAGTAATCTCGGAATATCCTCTTTCCGTATAATATGCCCCTTCTTAAAGGCAGCCCCCTTTGACTTTCCAGGAATAATCTCTGTCATATCATGTGCCAGCAGCATCCCTACTGCTTTTTGAACCGGTATCGTTTTCATGCCTCATATCCCCTCCCACACTTTACAAAAATATGCTTATTTGATAATGTAAAAATATCAGAATATTTTCACATTACATAACTTGCAATTTCCGTGCCAAAATCTTAGCTGTGCATTTTTAGACCATGTAGCCATGCTATTTAAGACAATCGCTCAAAAATTGAGCAAGTTCAGTGTTTTTATTGCTCAATTTTTGAGCATGTATTATTTATAATCCTTTATCTCAATTACAGCTCCAAAATAGTTTTTCTAAATCCAGCAGCTGGCTTCATAAGAGTTGTAGCCCTCATAAGGAGGATAAGTACTTTAAATTGAGTTTACGGGAGACTAAGCTTTTTAGATATATTTTTTGTCTTGATTTAAAATTTCATTTAATTATTCTTTTAAAACCGGAATTTCTTTGATTAATGTAATCCAAATGTCACCCATTTTTAATGTTTGGTATTTATGTGCTGTAATATCCCTTAGACCTGATATACCCCGCCAAGGAATGAAACTGTAATTTTTTTTAAAATCCTCTGATAAGCTTTTTACAAGCTATCCTATATTGATAAGCATCATACAACATGCTCGCTTTGTTTTCTCATCCTTGCAAAAGGCATCATAATCCATGTCACTGATAAGCTCTGCAGTTAATCCGACTTCATTTATTAGCTTTCTTAAAATTTGCCTAGTTTATTTAAACACCAGCTGTTAAGATTTCCGATCCTTTAACCAACCACGAAAAGAATACTAGGCATTTATTAAAACTGGATATTTAAAAAACATAAAGTTTGATTTCCGTACAATGAGACAAGAACAAAAGTGGCTTCGCCACGTTTGTTTTCCAGAGAACCCATGCGTTCTCTAGGACGCTTCGCCTTCGGTCGCCTCACTGACTCGACGCCGCTCGTGGCATAGTGTCACTTATTCGTGACACTACTCGCCTCTCCTTGT
>JAHDLO010000026.1 GCA_018432235.1 Clostridiaceae bacterium
CTTATACAATGGGGGGTTGTTAAGGGGGGTGTCTCCCCTTATTAAAATAAGGAGGGTACAGCGAAGCGTCCTAGGGCGAGTAGTGTCACGTATAAGTGGCACTGCGGTACGAGCGCTGCCGAGACGGTGAGGCAGCAGGGTGCTTGCACCGCATGGGTTCCCTGGAAAACAAACGTGGCGAAGCCACTTTTGTTCTATCATAAAATGAAATGTAGGCGATGCTGCAATACAAAGTCCTGACCTATCAGAGGGCTAGTAAATACATTGGAAGTAATTGTTAAAAAATACACAAAGGAGGACTTTATCCTTTAATGTGGAACTATATTATTGGAATTGCATTATAAGTAAGGCTAATTCGGCTGTAAGCTTTGGAGGAATAAATCTATGAGGTTCGTACCGATAAATTCAGTAAAAGAAGGTAGCAAATTAGCTAAAACAATTTACGATAAAAATGGCAGAGTGCTGCTGGCAGAGGGCGTTTCACTAAGTGATAGCCTTCTAAAACGCGTTAGGGCTAATAATATTTTTTCTATTTATATCAACGATGAATATAGCCAAAATGAGATTGATGATATCATAAAGCCGGAGCTTAGACAAAAAGCTGTGACATTGATTAAGGAGACCTTTTCAAATTTTACTAAGGGGATGAATCCCGGCAATTACATAAATAAAAAACAGGCTGTAAAAATAAAGTATGAATATACCAGCAGTATAAATGATCTGGTAAAGGATATTTTAGACGATATCCTATCCAGAAAAAACATTTTTGTCAATTTAGTTGATATCAAAAGCATGGACAATTATACCTATGAGCATAGTGTCAATGTAACATTATTGGCATTAATTATCGGCATAGAGCTTAAATTCACTAAGGAGCAGCTATTTGACCTTGCAGTGGGGGCAATGCTGCATGATCTTGGGAAGACCTTTGTGCCGATTGAAATCCTCTCAAAGGCTGGTGCTTTAAAGGCAGAGGAGTTTGATATTATTAAAAACCATACAACAAAGGGCTATGAATATCTTAAGGACAATCTTGATATCAGCGGAATCGCTCGAATGATTATACTTCAGCATCATGAAAGAATCGACGGAAAGGGGTACCCACGGGGCCTTAAGTATGATGAAATCAATAGCTTTGCTAAAATTGTTACAATAGCAGATGTCTATGATGCTCTCACCTCCGACAGACCATATCGAAGAGCTATGTCGCCAAATGAAGCATTAGAATATTTAATGGGTGGTGTAGACCGCTATTTTGATTTCAAATATGTTAAGGCCTTTATAAAAAGAGTGATACCCTATCCAGAGGGTTCACTGGTCAAGCTAAGCAATGGCGATGTAGCAGTAATAGATAAGGTGAATGTTGAATATCCATTGCGACCAAGTGTTAAGATAATAAAGCAGTTTAATGACAGACATGAGATGATAGGCGTAAACCTAATAGAAGAAAAAAATCTAACGATTCTAGGTGTTCATTATGATGCACCAACACCATTATAGGCTTTGCAGCAACAATAAAAGCACCACCCGAAGGTAGTGCTTATTTTTATGGCTCTAAAAGCAATTCGTCATGGGTGCATAGCCCAGAATCTATTGCATTTTGTCTTAGAACAAGATACAGCTCTGCATTGGTGGCATTAGCATAGGGATGAACAAAATAGATCCCCAGACCTATTAGCAGTGACCCCAATAGATACCAGCCTATGAAGGATAAATCAAGAACAAAAATGTCCATCTTTTGTCCCTTTGTCATTTGATTGCTAAGTTGAATGGCACGCATCGCGTCCATATTGGGGTTATCCGCCAGAATATACGGCACCATTCGATAGGCATAGGTTTTGATTATCCCCGGTATGACTAAGAGTAAGTACCATAAAAAGGTGAATATTGATCTGAAAAGCATTGTTTTCAGAATGTTGAAGTATCCGCCGCTGGAAAAGCCAAAGCCCAGCTCCTCTATTTGAGAGTTTCCTTCCTTTGCAGCTCTGATAAAAAATCTTCTGCCACCGACTTCTAGGTTATAACCGATAAACAGTTTAAACGCTAAAAATAATAAACCCAAGATTGAAATGCTCACCAATGTAATTCCCCAGAATTCATAATTAATTAGCTTTTCTGTAGAATTGCTGGGAAGAAGATTGGTGATTCTCTGGACGGGATTCAAATTATACCTATTCGCATTGCTGGGGCGACCACTGCCACTGCCACTTGCAGTTGCAATAGCAATCACAATACTGACAAGAAATGCAGGCCAGTATAAACTCCTTAATACACTCTTTGCGTTTGCTTTTAAATCTGCTCTAGTCCACATAAAATACCTCCTGAATAAAATTTTTAGTATTGCATTTTTAATCATATTAAATAAAATTACCTTACTGAATCATGATTAAATAAGTTGCTTATAATATATATAGAGGGGACGACGCTGAAAAATGTTCCACTTTGAAAAATTTCATGATTTTTTTATTAATGCAGCTCTTTGAACCTTTTCTAATCCGTATTTATCACGAATTTCATCCATCACCCTATCAATTTTTTCATACCTAGCATCCTCTATAGTATCCTCAAATAATGAGAGCTGATGTAGCTCCTGATCCTCAAAGCCCCCTAAGCTTATTCCAATTAGTCTTATAGGTTTATTTTTATTTAGGTTATCTCTCAGCAATTTAAGACCGGCACCAAAAATATCCTTGGTGGCACAGGTGGCAGGAATTGTCATTTGACGACTGATGCTTTCAAAGCTTGAAAATTTAATTGTCAGATGTATGGTTCGACCACGCTTATCATTTCTTCGGGCAGTCATTCCCACATCCTCCGCCAGCGCCATTAGAACCAGCTTTAGATAATCAAGGTCGGTAGAATCCTGTGGTAGGGTGGTGGATCTTCCTATGGATTTTATATCCTCTGACTGTAAGAGTATGGGTGAGTCGTCAATGCCATTGGCTTTAAGGTGGTATTCCTCGCCGACTTTTCCGAAGCTTTTTATTAGCTGTCCTCTGTCATAGCCCGCCAAATCACCTATGGTTTGTATACCCAAACCCTTCAGCTTTGAAGCAGTTTTACTCCCAATGCCATACATATTATTTACCGGCAGAGGCCAAAGCTTATACTGAACATCCTTCAGCCAGAGCTCGGTGATACCCAAAGGCTTCTTCATATCCGATGCCATTTTAGCTAAGAATTTATTATCAGATATCCCTATTGAGCACCACAAACCCAAAGTGGTTTTAATATCCGCCATTATCGTCTCAGCTGCCTGTACTGGCTTGCCGAAAAGAGCCTCAGTACCGCTCATATCCAACCAAGCCTCATCGATGCTGTTTTTTTCTATGGATGGCGTATAATTATACAGAATTTGCATTACCTCATGGGACATTTTCTGATAAAAGCTATGGTCTGGAGGCACCAACTGCATATCCGGACATAGCTTAAGGGCCTCATGCAGCACCATTGCAGTCTTCACGCCATAGCTGCGGGCCTCATAATTTGCCGCTAGAATAATACCTGTTCGTCTTGAGGGGTCACCCGCGACTGCTGCAGGCTTACCTATAAGTTCTCTGTTACGCGTCATTTCACAGGATATAAAAAAAGCATTCATATCTACTAAAAATACGACTCTTTCCATCAGACATTCCCCCATTAATCCCACACTTTAGTACATTGAAGTTTTAAAGCTTGCGTTTTATATTTATTTCTTATTATAATATAATTATACCATTGTATATAAGCCGTGTATTCTTAGTTTTTCATTCAATGAGAGGAGGAGATGGAATGGGGGGCTTTTACGAAATAAAGCCGGAGGAGATTCAAAAAAATCCCTTTACGGCAATTGGTAAGGAATGGATGCTGATCACAGCAGAGAAGGACGGCAGGGTAAATACCATGACTGCCTCATGGGGTGGCCTTGGGGTTATGTGGAACAGAAATGTGGCCTATATCGTAATCCGTCCACAAAGGTACACCAAGAGCTTCGTGGATGCAGCCGACACCTTTTCCCTAACATTTTTTGATAAGGGCTTTGAGAAGGAGCTGGCCTATCTGGGAACGGTATCAGGCAGGCACGAGGATAAAATCGCCGAGCTGAAGCTAGAGCTTTTGTATTCAGATGCTACGCCATACTTTGAAAATGCATCACTGGTGCTGATATGCAAAAAGCTGTATCGACAGGAGTATAGTGGAGAAGCCTTTATCAATACAGCAATAAGGGATGAGCATTATCGTGAAAAGGATTTTCACACGCTGTATATAGCTGAGATAGAAAAGGTGCTGGTAAAGTAATAGTTGGACATTTTTAATGAGAAGGCAAAATTTTGCCTTCTTTTACTTTTGCTGGAACAAAATGTTAGGTCAGGACATCTTTTTATTGTACAAGAAACTCCTATTTCACACTATAAATTCTTATACAATGGGGGCTGTTAAGTGGGGCTTCACCCCTGATTAAAATAAGGAGGATACAGTAGAGCGTGCTAAGGCACACATGGGTTCCTTGGAAAACAAACGTGGCGAAGCCACTTTTGTTATAAAGCCCCTATATTATGCATGAATACAATGAAGGATGTGATGATATGAAGAAAAAAACTGCTCTATTGATATTATTATTTATGGCAGTTTTGATGTCTGTAGCTTGCAGTATTGAAGATACTGAAAAAACTTATGAGGACATGGACTTAACTAAGCTATATGCCGTCAGTAGACAAGCAGGAGGATTAAGGATTTATGTCGATCCGAGAATTGAGCTCTTATCGGCTGTGCAGCTGGCAGCAGATTATAATTTGCTGACAAGGCTGAATTTTGACTATAAGGTTCAAATGGGCGAGTATATTAAGGAATATAAAAATCATATGGCTGTTGAGAGGTTCGAAAAAATGTACAATAATGGATTTAGCTATGATGCGCCGCCAACGGCTATGCTATATTATGAAAATCCCTTAAGCCTAAATAAAAAACAACAGCCTACAGATTATTTATGCCTCAGGGCCGGCGGTGAAAAAAATCTGACTGAATTTTTAATGGAGTTAAAGGTCTTTGGGATAGATAGTAATTTTGCTGATTTTTACATTAACAATATACCCGCCTATCAGATTATGGTGGATAAAATGTATGATTATTTAGTGGATCACGATTTGACTGGCAATCTCGACGATTATTATAATATGGAGGTTAATAGCTATAACCTTATACTGGCCCCCATATTTCATTCGGGCGGATATGGACCCTGCGTAAGAGCTGCAAATGGCTTACATGACATTTATGGCATAATCGGTCCTTCCAAAGTAGTAGCCGGGAATGCTGGCGGCAGCTTAGAGCCGGATTTTATAGATGACGACTTTCTAAGACGACTAATTTGGCATGAATTCAGTCATTCCTTTGTAAATCCAACTACGGAAAAATACATAGAAGAGGTTAATCAGTACGCGGGACTTTTTAAAGAAATAGAGGAAGCTATGAGAAATCAGGCTTATTCTAATTGGGAGACCTGTGTCAATGAACACATCGTACGGGCAGTAACCACACGATTGGCCTATATACATTTAGGAAAAGAAGCCGGAGATAAGGCATTGGCATACGAGAAATCCAATGGCTTTATTTACATAGACCAGCTGATAGAAAGCCTAGTGATTTACGAAAACAATAAAGACAGGTATTCTGATTTTGAAAGCTATTATCCTGAATTGATTAAGGTTTTTGAAGGATTTTATGAAGGAACGCTCCAGCGCAGTGAAGTAGTTTTCATAGGGCCAATCAACAATGCCACGATGGCTGCAGATGAAGAGATAGTGGTTATTACGCCTACTAATGAGACGAATAAAGCGCTAGAAAAGGAAATATCAGATTATGCAAGAGATATAAAGGTGAGGTTCTTCAATAAGGGGAAAATTGTGACGGATGCAGAGGCCTTGGAGATGGACTTACAGCATAATACAATTATTGTTTACGGCACTATTGAGGGGAATCTATGGCTGTCCAAGCACAAAGAAAACCTTCCCTTTAAGATAGAAGCAAATGCAATAGAGGCAGATAAGCTGTACGAAAATACCAATATGGTATTCATCAGTGCCTTGCCAAATCCCGATAACCCCAGTAATGGCATGGTTATTTACACGGCGCAAGGAGCAGAGGATATAGTAGGAATAAACAGCGTGTTTCATGGACCGACGGATTATGTCATTGCCAAAAATGGAGCAGCGATTAAATCAGGAAGCTATGTGAAAGAAGGAAGCCACTGGTCCTTTTGATAGAAATAGATATCATCACATGATAATATGCAGTTTCCCTAATAAATTGGTAAGAAATTCTACTGCAACAGAACCCTTGGAGAATTAATCGGCAGAGAACTGAGAAAGTGCATTTACAATATATGGGTAAAGGTGTAAAATATAGTTTATATATTCAGCAGGGAGATTTATAGCGCCTTTGAAATAAAGATATAAATGATGAAGAATATACTACATTTTAAAAGGGGGAAGCCATAATGGAGGACACAAAAAATGTTGAGGCCTTTTACGAGGAATATGACGAGTGGGCGAGGCTGGACAGGCACAGAGTGGAGTTTGAAATAACCAAAAGATATTTAAGCAGGTACATAACGAAATCCTCAAGAATACTGGATATAGGCGGTGGCCCCGGCAGGTATTCAATTTATCTTACTCAGGCGGGGCATCGTGTTGTACTATTGGATTTAACAAAAAAGCACATAGAAATAGCCAATCAAAAGGCTCAGGAGTTTGGTGTTGAGCTGGAGGTCGCCTTACATGGCAGTGCATTGGCGCTGGATAGCTATAATTTGGGAGAATTTGATGTGGTGTTGATTATGGGGCCCCTATACCACTTAACAAGTCATGAGGATCGGGTTAAGGTGGTGGAGGATACATTAAAGCGATTAAAGCCCGGCGGGATAATATTCGCCTCCTTTATATCTGCCTATGCACCGGCGGTTGATCTTATTAAGGCATATCCAGAGGATTTGAAGGACCCACATCAGCTTTTAAAATATTTGGAGAATGGTACGAATAAAGCAAATGAAGGCTTTACGGATGCATACTTTATGAAGCCTCAGGAGGCAAGAGGCTTTATGCAGGGCTTTGGATTGACAGAGCTGGCCTTTGTAGGGGTGGAGGGTCTTGCAGCTACCGTTGAGAGCAGGCTGAACCAGCTGCCACAGGAGGCTTTTGAGAAGTGGATTGACGTACTGTATCAGCTTTCACAGGACGAGCATTTATTTGGTAGCTGTGAGCATTATTTATATATTGGTAAAAGATAAGCTGGATTAAAAATCTGAAGCATCTTTTAACCAACTAATATGCTTCAATGGCTATGGTCAGGACGTGTTGGAGGAAAAGGATAGGAAATCAAATTAGTTTAACTGATGAGAGCAGCATAGGTCGATAAAGAAGAGTATTTGAGGGGGAATGAATTATGGAACATAAATCTATAAATTCTGAGCGTGGCATAGTACACTATTGGATAAATAGAAATCATGATGAAAATTCAAGATGTATTGTCTTTACTCATGGTTTGACTGCCAACCATATCATGTTTGAAAAACAAGTGAATTACTTCTCAGATCAGTATACTGTTATTACATGGGACGTTCCCTTACATGGAGAATCTCGACCTTATAGAGACTTTTCATATAAAAATGCTGCAGCAGATTTAAAAGAAATACTTGATACTGAGAACGTCAGCAAGGCTATTTTGGTAGGAATGTCAATGGGAGGTTACCCATGCCAAGAGTTTGGTTTACAGTATTCAGATAGCGTATTGGCATTTATCGCCCTGGATACCACTCCTTTTGGTTTGGATTACTATTCAAGTTCCGACAAGTGGTGGATTAAACAAGTTGGAACGATAGCTAAATGGATTCCTGATAAAATGCTGCGAAAGAGTATGGCTAGATCTGTTTCAAAAACGCAATATGCGTATGATTTAATTCTTAAAATGCTTGAGCCATTAAGTAAAGAGGATATTATTGAACAAATGGATATTGCTTATGGCAGATTCCTAAGGGAAAACCGAAATGCTAAATTTAATTTTCCTGTACTTATCTTGCTTGGAGAATATGACAGAACAGGGAAAGTTAGACAATACGCTGAAGCATGGGCCAATAAAGAAGGCTATCCATTACGTATCATTAAGGATGCTGCACATTTTTCTAACGCTGATAATGCAGATGATGTCAATTTTGAAATCAGTACTTTCATAAAGAGCATTGTATAAAGAGTAGGTTCAAAATTTTTTGTGAGGTGAAGTGTAATGAAAAGCAGGGGTGTTTTTACGTTTGCTATGGCTATGGTCATGATATTGGTGTTGTCAGCTTGTTCAAATACTACAACGAAAAGTGATATACCCATACTGCCATCGCAAACCTCTGAAGGGATATACTTATATGGTGAAATGCATGGTGTAGATAAAATTTTAGACAGAGAATTTGAATTATGGTACGAATATTACCATAATCAAGGTCTGAGACATTTATTTGTGGAGCTTCCATACTATACTGCAGAGTTTTTGAATATATGGATTCAATCAGATAGCAATGACGTTCTGGATAAAATATATAATGAATGGGCAGGGACTCAAAGCTATAATCCTAGTGTTAAAGCGTTTTACGAGAAGATAAAAACCCATTGTCCTGAAACGATTTTCCACGGGACAGACGTCGGACACCAATATAATACTACTGGAGAACGGTTCTTGGCGTATCTTGACAGTAATAACCTAATGGACTCTGAGCAATACCTTCTAACGAAGGAAGCAATAGCGCAAGGTAAACAGTATTACAGAAGCTCTGACGATGTGTACCGCGAAAACACAATGGTAGAGAACTTTATTCGTGAGTTTGACAAGCTAAGTGGTGAAAGTATTATGGGTATATATGGTGCATCGCACACTGGGTTAGAATCGCAGAATTTTTATAACACTGTGCCTTCTATGGCAAATCAACTAAAAGAGCATTATGGCAATATCATTAGCTCGGAAGATTTATCTAGTTGGGCGAAGAATATAGACCCCTATAGAATAGATGTCATCCAGGTTCAGGGGAAGGAATATGAGGCAATGTATTTTGGGCAACAGGACTTGTTAGAATTTGAAGATTATGCTCATAGAGAATTTTGGCGTTTGGAAAATGCCTACGACGATTTTATGGATAATCCCAAAACTGGGGATGTATTACCCTATAATAACTATCCAATGATGATAGCAACAGGACAGGTTTTTGTTATAGACTACACAAAAACAGATGGATCTGTCATCAGAATGTATTACCGTTCCGATGGGGTAGTATGGAATGATATGCCCTCTACAGAGGAATTTATAGTGGAGTGATGAATTACACTTAAGAATTGTGATATAAAACCATTGATAATCTCTGTACTTCAAATGGATTCTATAATAAGCGAGATACATATTAAAAGATGAATTATATAAGTGAATTCAAGTTTTTAAAACTTCTCAATGATATTTAAAAGGGTAAAGAATTTTGATAGATAACGTATGATACAAGCCTGCATAAAACCTTTGGAAGGGGTAAGTGAATGATATCCACTACAACAGCAAGAATTATAAATATATTACCAAATAAATTTGTCTCGTACGTCTCTAAAAAGGTTGTTGATCTATACCTAAAAAAATATGCCAATATAAATATAGCGGGAAGTGAAAATCTAAAGGGAATTAAAACACCTACGATTTTTATATGCAATCACTTAAGCAATTCTGATGGCTTAGTATTAGACAAGGCTTTGAAAGAGATTGATCCAACGTTTGTAGCAGGTGTGAAGCTATCAGATAATGTTATTACAAGCATCGGGGTTAATGTCATAAAGACCACCAATATAAAGCCCAATGCTGCTGATAAAGAGGGTCTTAAGAAAATTATTAATCTTGTTAAGCAAGGGGAGAGCTTATTGATTTTTCCAGAAGGGACTAGAAGCAGAGTGGGCAGCTTGATAGAAGCAAAGAAAGGAATCCTTCTTATTGCGGCAATGACAGGTGCGCCTATTGTACCTATTGGTTTATATGGGACAGAAAAACTGATGCCAATAAATAAAGAAGGGGATATGAGTTCGGAAACCTTTTATCATGCAGATGTTCATATCAACATAGGAAAGCAATTTGAATTTCCCAAGAGAGGTAAAGAGCTAGATAAAAAGGAATATGAAGACTTTGCCACAAGATATATAATGAAGAAAATAGCAGAATTGCTGCCTGAGAGCTATAGAGGGGTGTATAAATAAGTAGGCTGAGTTGGGCGTTAGAGCTGACATGATAAAAGAAGCCATTATAGGAAAATATAGAAAGACCTTTTTCATGTAGCCTAAATAATGGTGAGGATAACTTAATTTAAATGGCTATTACATTCTTAGACGAGAAAATAATGAAAAATAACTAAACAATTAATAAGGAGGAATACCAGTATGAAATTTTTATGGAGTACAATATCAGTCAGAAGCATGGAGGAGTCCTTGAGCTTTTACAATGAGGTGGTGGGGTTGCCGATTAATCGCAGGATACAGGCTGGCCCGGCTACAGAAATTGCCTTCCTTGGCGAGGGAGAAACTCAAATTGAGCTTGTATGTGATGGTGGACATGAAGTGCCCGGTAATGTAGAGGGGATATCCTTGGGCTTTCAGGTCAAATCTGTGGATGAAATGATGGCCTTTGTTGAGGAAAAGGGCATTAAGGTAAAAGGTGGTCCGGTACAACCAAATCCCCATGTTAGATTCTTTTTTGTAAAGGACCCAAACGGAATTACGATACAATTTGTAGAAAACATGTAGAAAACATATATTTTCAAAAGGAATTAACTTTAAATCAGTAGAGTTAATTCCTTTTTTTATGCAAATAATTTACATAATCCAAGAGAGAAAAGGCCTATAAGCTGTAGCATAGTGCCAAATTTAGACACTTTTTGTTGAATAATTTCCTATAATAAATTTTATTTTTTAAAGGAAATTATTACTATTTATCGAATTCACAATAGTATATTTTGTTGCTTATAGTCTTGTTATTCATATATAAATATCATAGTCATTTAAGGGGGACATAACTTGTACTTAGATAATATAAAACGAGAGCTTCATATTAAAAATTTCAGTCTTGTTTTTATTTTATTCCTTTTGAGCTATTACGTTAATACAAAGAACTCTCATCTTTTCCATACATTAGCAGAACTATTTTCAATATTCGTAGCACTAGGAATGTTTGATGTAGCAAGGAACACTTACAAATTTCAAAAATGTAATTATTTCACCCTTATAGGTGTAGGCTATGGGGCAGTTGCAGTTATGGACTTGTTTCATGCATTATCCATATCAGGTTTAGGAATTTTATCATTTGGCAGCCCAAACGTAACGGCACAATTTTGGATTGCTGGTAGATATATAGAGGCAATTACCATACTTTTGGCCATTATAGCTATAAAGAAGGATAAGATCGTAAGCTTCAACCCAATGGTTACTATTTACAGCATTGTAACGGGCTTAGCTTTCATAAATATAGTATATGAAGGTAATTTTCCTGTGCTTTTTAGTGCAGGGAGAATAACACAGCATAAATACCTTTGTGAATATATCATTATTTCCCTCTTTATTTTGTCTCTGGTTATGCTTTGGCGGATACGAGACAAGAAGCGACTGGGGCCAGACAACCATGCTTATATGCTGCTATCGATTGCTTTAACCATTGTATCAGAAGCCTTCATAATTATATATAGCAATCCCCACGATATCATGTTTGTCACCTCCCATATTTTTAAAGTATTATCCTTTTATCTAATGTACAAAGCGCTCTTGGCGACAAATCTAGTCAAACCCTATGAGGCTCTGGCGGCGGCAGTGACAATGTTAAATCATAAAAAGCATATGCTGGAATCAGAAATTAATGAAAGACAAAAGCTGGAGGAAAAATTACTGCAAAACGAAAGCGTATTGTTCGGTATTTTAAATTCCACCACCGATGGCATATTAGTAAAGAGTAAGAGCAATCAAGTTCTTTATACAAATACTCGGTTTTTTAGAATGTTTGAAATGAAGGAAAATGCTGCAAAAGAAGAGGAGATTAATCTTTCAGATATAGCAATACACCATTTTTTAGAGCATGAGGTCTTTTTGACAAAGCTTGAAAATTTAAATGGCATAACCGATAGCTTTACCGATAGCATAAGGATGAAAAATGGAAGAATAATAGAGTACATCTGTTATCCACTATTGCAGAAGGATGAAGCTATGGCTAGGGTCTGGAGCTTTAGGGATATCACCGCACGGATTAATGAGGCAGAAGATTTGAAAAGACTTGTTGATCTTATTCCAGATGGTATTTTTATGCATGAGGGCTACAGACTGAGGTACATAAATTCTGCCGGAGCCAATCTGTTGGGGGCCTCTGAGGCAGCGACGTTAATCGGCAAGAATATACTGGAATTTATTCCTAAGGAATATGTGAAGGATTTAAGGCTAAAGACAGCTGAAGGACTCAGAGTCCATGAAAACAGTGGCTTCATTGAACATAGGATATTGGATTTACAAGAAAACGAAATTGATGTAGAAAGCAGCAGTATTTTTTGCAAAATGGATGATAGGGATTTCCTGTTAACCATTGTCCGTGACATAAGGGAAAGAAAAGAAAAGCAACTACTGAAGCTAAGGTTTGAAGAGGAGGAAAGACAGCTGAGGGAGGCCTTGGAGCATGACAGGCTTAAAACTGAATTCTTTTCAACAATATCCCATGAGCTAAAAACACCTTTAAATATTATTCTGGGTGTAATCCAGCTTATTTTAGATATGGGAGAGGATTTCCAGAGTAGTATTTCAAGTGATAGCTCTAAGAAATACATACGCATGATGAAGCAAAACTGCTATAGACTTCTGAGGCTTATAAACAATCTAATAGATATTACCAAGCTTGACACAGGATTTATGTATATGAATAGCCATAATTACAATATAGTCGGCATAGTGGAGGATATATGCATATCCGTGGGAGGCTTCATTGAAGCCAGCGGACTAGAGCTGATATTTGACACTGAGATAGAGGAGAAGTACATGGCCTGTGATGCCGATAAGATTGAGAGAATATTACTGAACCTACTATCAAATGCGATAAAGTTCTCCAAGCCATCGGGAAAAATAGAGGTCAATATTTGCGATAGAGATAGCTATATTATGATATCAGTTAAGGACTCGGGCATTGGCATACCTGAGGATATGACGGAAAAGATATTTGGACGCTTCAAGCAGGTGGATTCTGCCCAGCATAGACCCAAGGAAGGCAGTGGCATAGGCCTATCACTGGTGAAGGCTTTGGTTGAGGCTCACAACGGAAAAATATCTGTAAGGAGCAAATCGGGGGAAGGCAGTGAATTTATTATAGAGCTACCGGTAATGACGATAGAAGAGGAGGAGGTTCATAGAGAGACTGCTTCAACCTTAGATAACGTTGAAAGGATCAGTATTGAGTTTTCAGATATATATGTCAAATAGTTAACAATGCAGGTCAAGAACGATAATGAGGATGCACAAAAACAACAACTGAAAAAATATGAAAGCAAAGTAAAGCCCTGTAAACAACTTCTGTTTACAGGGCTTTCTATTCGTATTAGCCCTTCAAGGGCAGTACATAAAATAGAATACAAAAGAAGTGACACATGCTACCCCCCAATACAAATAGGTGGAATATAGCATGGTTAAAGGGAATTTTCTTTATTAAATAAAAAATTGAACCGGCAGAATACAATACGCCTCCCAGCACCAGCAAGCGGATACCCCCGACCGAAAGATTTAGCCTCAATGGATTGAAGGCAAAAATAATGATCCAACCCATAAGAACATAAGTCATTGTAGAGGCCACCTTAAATCTTTTTATAAAGAAGGCCTTAAATACTATCCCCACAGCAGCCAGCCCCCATATTAAACCGAAGATGGTCCAGCCTAGTCTACCTCTAAGCGTAACTAAGGTGAAGGGCGTATAAGTACCAGCTATTAAGAGGTAAATCGCAGAATGATCCAGGATCTTAAAAACTGCCTTTACTCTTTGATTTTGAAAGCTATGATACAGCGTGGAAAACAAATACAAGATTATTAGTGTGGCGCCATATACACTGAAGCTAACAATATGCCACACATTACCATGTATGGTCGCCATAACCACCATCAGTGTTAGGGCTGCTACAGCCAAAAGTGCGCCGATACCATGGGTTATGGCATTACAAATCTCCTCTGGAATGCTATATTTAGTTCTTATTTCCATATTATACCTCCTATAAAAGAAATCCTAACTACATTATAAAAATATAACCATAAAATAGCAATAATAATACATAAATTTAAAGAACTTTCTAGGTGGATTATATATTTTACCATAAAAAAAGCTAGTTCTAATATATTTAGCTGAAGTTTTTAACATCATGAAAAAAATATACAAAAGGTGTGTAGAAATATGTCAAAATATAAAGGAATTTAGCAAATGTTGTAGAAATTGTTTATTGAAAATAAAATAGTATTGTAATTGGGCTTTATCCAAAGCAGAATCCGCTGCTAACTGACCTGGTTTATAGATTAGGAATATGACACATGAAGATTAAGGGGTAGGTGGAGACATGACTAAGCAGCAGTTAAAAGATATTGAGGGAAACAATAAAAGTATTTTTTACAGTAAAACGATAAAGCACCTAATAAGGAATCCTGTTTTAATTACAGTCACTATAATCCTTATGGTTATATTTACAGAAATAGCGGGACATATACTATTCCTAAAAATACAGGAGCTGCTGCCCTATGAGGGTAGAGGCTATGATGTAATTATTGAATCGATATTTGGGATTCCCATAATTTTGTTGGCTGTCCATTACATAAGAAAGTATCTAATTGAAAGAGAAATGGGAGAAGAGACTGAAGCGGAATATACGAATGTCATAAACAGCATAAAAGAAGTTGTTTTTCAGACCGACTGTAACGGTACATGGCGATTTTTGAATCCTGCTTGGACTGAGATTACCGGCTTTAGCCTTGGGGAAAGCTTGGATAGAAGCTCTATAGATTTTGTACATCCTGATGACAGAGAATCAAATCTTCAGTATTATAAACCCTTAATAGAGGGAAAAAAGGCGTATTGCAGACATGAGGTTCGCTTTTTAACCAAGGATGCAGGATATTGCTGGATGGAGGTATTTGCAAAGCTTCATCGCGACGCTGAAGGGAAAATAATTGGAATATCCGGAACATTGATGGATATTACCGATAGAAGGCATATGGAGCAGCAGCTAAAGCAGAGGGAGCAAATGCTTAAAGGGGTTTCAGAGGCAACAGCGATACTTTTGTTCGATGCCAATCTGGATGCAGCGCTATACGAGGTTCTGAAGGTTCTTGGGGAGGCAACTGGAGCTGATAGGGCATATATTTTCCAGAATCACATAGACAAAAATACGGGTAAGCTCCTGGTCAGTGAAGGCTATGAATGGTGCAACTCAGGTGTAGCACCCCAACTGGGGAATGAAGCCCTACAGAGACTAGACATTGAGGATAGCGGCTTTAAGCGATGGAGAGAAGGTCTTGCAGAAGGCAATGTTATATGTGGATCTGTCTCTGAACTTCCCCTTTCTGAAAGAGACCTGCTGGAGGGGCAAGGTATTAAGTCCTTGGCTGTCGTCCCTATATTTACAGATAATATTTTTTGGGGCTTTATAGGCTTTGACGATTGTACTTCTGTGAGAAGCTGGTCTGACTCTGAATTAGTTTTGCTAAAGACAGTTGCTGCCAGCATAGGTGGAGCAATAAAGCGTGTTGAGGATGAAAGACAGCTGCAGCAGCTGATGAAAAATGATTATAAACATACGCTGCAGAACCTGCAAAATCTTGTATTTAAATGCAAGCAGGAGAAGACAGGCAGAATATACTTCACCCTATTTGAAGGGGGATTAACCGACGGCATAGGCTTTACTACTGAAGAGATTTATGGCAAGAGTCTGCAGGAGGTTTTCCGAAGCAATGATGACTACGAGATAGAATACTATATGAGGGCCTTTGCGGGGGAAATATGCAATTATGAAATGAATTATAATAACAGAACATTCTATACTTCCCTATCACCTATATTATATCAGGGTGAGGTTGTTGAAATAGTAGGCTCCTCTATAGATATAACAGATTTGAAGGCAGCAGAGGAGCAGGTTCGTTACATGGCATACTATGACGGACTTACCGGCTTGCCCAACAGACATTCTTTTAAGGAGCAGCTAGGCTATTTGATAACCCATGCCAACAGAAATAAAGAGCTGCTGGCGATCATGTTTTTAGATTTAGACCGCTTTAAGACAATAAATGATACACTAGGGCATAAGGCTGGAGATGAGCTACTCAAACAAACAGCCCAAAGACTTAAGGGGGTTATTAATGAACAGGATATTGTCGTTAGAATGGGTGGCGATGAATTCATACTAGCCTTCCCTGATCTAGGGAAGGAGGCCAATGTTTCAAGAGTAGCTCAGGAGATAATCGATGCCTTTAAGGAGCCCTTCATCATCGGAGGGCACGAAATGTACATTTCCACCAGTATAGGAATAAGCCTGTATCCGCATGATGGCGGTGACATGGAAAATCTTATCAAAAATGCCGATATTGCAATGTATAGGGCAAAGGACAACGGACGTAATAATTATCAGTTCTACACAGAGGATATGAACAAAAAGGCCCTTGAAAGGCTGGAGCTGGAAAATCATTTGCGAAGAGCGCTGGAAAAGAAGGAATTATTTATTTTATACCAACCAAGAATACATACCTCAACTGGAAAAATTGTTGGTGCAGAGGCCCTCTTAAGATGGCGGCACCCTAGACTGGGTTTGATATCGCCTGCAGAGTTTATACCTATTGCTGAAGAAATCGGTGTCATACATGAGATTGGGAAATGGGTATTAAAAACGGCAATCAAGCAGGCAAAGGAGTGGGCAAATAAAGGTGCTGATAATATAAAGGTATCAATTAACATTTCCGCAGTTCAATTCCAAAGGGAGGATTTGCTGGATAGCATTAAGCAAGCAGTTTTGGAGGCTCAGCTGGACCCGTATCATATTGAACTGGAGATAACTGAAAATACAATAATGCATAAAACCTCAAGAACCCTATCTATTATAAAGGAGCTTAAGGAGATGGGCATAAATATTTCGATAGACGATTTTGGTACAGGCTTTTCATCCCTCAGCTATATTAAGGAGTTTAATTTGGATATTTTAAAAATTGACAAATCATTTATACTCGATATAGACCAATGTCCTACAAATGAATCAATTATAACCGCAATTATAAATATGGCCCATAGCATGGGGATGAAGGTAGTAGCAGAGGGTGTTGAGACTAAAGAGCATATGTCATTCCTTGAAAGCAAGAGGTGTGATGAGGTACAGGGCTATCTCTTGAGTAGACCAATACCGCCAGAGGAGCTATTGGCATTGGTTATAAATAATAGGAAGGTTAAGACAAGCTAATACATAAAAAGGATATACCAAGAGGTATATCCTTTTATACTGTTTTCTCTAAGGTCGTTTTCTTTAAGGTTTATTTAAGGTTCATACGATACAATTAAATTAATAATAATGTTAGCTTCCTCCCTTTCATTGATATATAGCCAAAACCGATGTGACAATCTGGTTTTGGCTATACCTTTATCATAATATAAATCGATATTACATTATACCTGATGCTACCGCCATCAGATACCTGCCATATTCATTCTTGGAAAGTCCTCCAGCTAGTTTAATCAGCTGCTCTTGATCAATATAACCCATTCTATAGGCAATTTCCTCTATGCAGGCGATATAAAAGCCTTGTCTTTTTTGAACTGCCTCTACGAAGTTTGAAGCTTCCTTAAGACCGTCATGGGTGCCTGTGTCCAGCCATGCGATACCTCTGCCCAGCAATTCCACCTTAAGGCTTCCTCTTTTCAAATACTCTTGATTGATAGAGGTAATCTCTATTTCCCCTCGTGCAGAAGGCTTTACAGTCTTTGCTATTTGAACCACGGTATTATCATAAAAGTATAAACCGGGAATAGCAAAGCTGGATTTTGGTATAGCGGGCTTTTCCTCAATAGAAACGACCTTTCCAGATGTATCAAATTCGACGATTCCGAAATTCTCAGGATTTTTAACGTGATATCCGAATATCAAGGCGCCCTCTTTGAGGTCAGCTGATTGCTTTAAAATATCTGTCAATCTATGACCATAGAAAATATTATCCCCTAAAATCAAAGCTACTGTTTCATCTCCAATAAAGGCTTCACCAACTAAAAAGGCATCCGCCAATCCCCTTGGTTCATCCTGTACCTTGTAATGAAAATTAACGCCTAACTGGTTGCCGTCCCCCAGTAGCTCCCTATAGGAGGGTAAGTCCTTGGAGGTAGATATAATTAATATTTCCCTTATACCCGACAGAAGAAGCACTGACAGGGGATAGTATATCATGGGCTTGTCATATATCGGCAATAGCTGCTTTGATATAGCCTTGGTAATCGGATGCAATCTGGTGCCATAACCACCGGCTAAAACAATACCAACCATTATTTATACCTCATTTCTAAAATTTGAAATAGATCAACTTCCTCCCCTGGTAATATAATATGAGGTAGTCTTAGATTAGATACAGCTAGCATTCTAAAACATTGCAAATAAAAACCCCTCCAGAAGCAATGAAGGGGAAATCGCAGGTGTCAAAGGGACGGGTGTCAAAGGGACGTTTTGTTTGGCACGTTGTGCTTCATGACAAGCAATATACTTACTTATAAAAATAGTTGACACATCAACTATTTTTATTTTATAATTTAGTTGACTACTCAACTAAATTGGAGGTTAGATGATGAAGGATAAAAATATAGGAAGATATATATCGGTTTTGTACAGGCATAGGCAAATGTATATGAACTATGCCCTGAAGGACTTAAATATAAGCTCCTCTGAATATATTTTTTTAACGGTTCTATATAATAATCATGAGGGCATTAGCCAGGAGGAGCTGTCCACTATGCTCTTAATTGATAAGGGGGCGACTGCTAGAGCGATAAAATCCCTTGAAGAGAAGGGGATGATTTCGAGGGAAAAGGACGATAGGGATAAAAGGGTTAATAGAATATACACAACAGCGCTTGGAAGAGACTGTAAACCATGTATAAAGACCGCTATGCTAGGATGGACGGAGCTTTTGACGGAAGGCATGGAGGAAGAGGTAGTGGATTTGGTCTTCAATTCTCTTAAGGCTATGACTGAGAGGCTTGGCGGTATAAATTATAAGGAGCTGCTGGAGAATAGGAGTGATGCTAATGAAGGAGACAAATAGGTTAGGTGAAGAAAAAATCACAAGGCTACTGATGTCTTTTTCTGTACCTGCCACGGTGGGCATGCTGGTAAATGCTCTGTATAACATAATTGACAGAATATACATCGGAAATAGTCCTGATTTAGGTGCTTTGGGTCTTGCAGGAATCAGTATAAGCTTTCCCCTTACCCTTGTACTTATGGCTATTGCAATGCTTTTTGGCATAGGAGGAGGGACAATGTTTTCTATCAAGCTTGGGGAAAAGAAACCGGAGGAGGCTGAGAAATACCTAGGTAATGCTGCTGCAATGCTTATTTCAAGCGCTATATTCTATACGATTATAAGCCTTATCTTCCTTCAGCCTCTGCTAATAATTTTTGGTGCAAGCCAGCAGGTAACACCCTATGCCATGGAATATATGAGGATTGTTCTTTGGGGATCAGTGCTCCAGGGTCTAGGGATGGGGCTGAATAATTTCATTAGAGCCGATGGGAGCCCCAAAATAGCAATGGTTTCATTATTTTTAGGTGCTGGCTTTAATATCATCTTTGACCCTGTTTTTATATATGTCTTCAGATGGGGAATGACAGGGGCTGCTCTGGCTACGGTTGGTGGACAGCTGCTGTCAATGATATGGGTAATTAGCTATTTTACAGGTAAGAGATCTACTATTAAGCTAAAGCTGGAGAGAATGAGGCCGGAGCTGCCTCTTATTGTAAAGATTATGCAAGTTGGTACACCCTCCTTCTTAAGGCAGATAGCCAACAGTGTAATGAATGTAATTTTAAACAAAGGATTAATGGCATATGGTGGCGACATCGCTGTATCGGGCATGGCGGTTATTAATAGTCTTCAGACCTTTATGATTATGCCAGTTTTCGGGATAACTCAGGGGGCACAGCCTATTATAGGGTATAATTTCGGTGCTAAGAAGCTGGAGCGGGTTAAGGAGGGGTTAAAGTGGGCTGTTTATATGGCTACTACAATCGTTATATTCGGTTGGATTATTACGAGGTTGTTTCCGGATCAATTGATTAGATTGTTTAGTAAGGATCAGGAGCTGATTGTTTTTGGAAGAAATGCCATAAGGCTGTGGTTTCTATGTCTGCCACTGGTTGGCTTTCAGGTGGTTAGCGCCAGTTACTTCCAAGCTGTGGGAAAAGCTAGAGCAGCCACCTTCTTAACCGCCACCCGACAGTTGATTGTACTTATACCGGCACTTATTATACTCCCCCGTATATTTCAACTGAATGGCATTCTATATGCAGCTCCTCTAGCGGATACACTTTCAACAGCTATTACCGGGCTTTGGCTATGGATGGATTTGAAAAAGCTGAAGCTACCGCAGGCTTTAGACCTGCAGTCATAGCATATAAAAGCAGCAGAGAGTTGGTTATCTACCAAATCCCTGCTGCTCTGTATTATTTTTTATTATCTCCATTATTTGACTTTTTTGCTTCCCTTTCAGCCATTTTAATCAAATAGAAGCTGCCTAAGCAAAAAACAATAAACACAATTATGACTACTATTTTTTCTGTTGTCATTGATAACACATCCTTATCTGTAATTTAGATGATGAAATTACAGATGTACTGTCTTAAACCTACCAGTGTTTTGCAGGGGTAAGAGCAGAAGGAACAGCTTCAATTGGGCCGGTAGGCTGTCGTTAAAGCTTTTGGGTCTTTTGAATATAAGAGCAATGAGAATCAAGACATCTATCATCGCAAAGAATTCTAATAGAGTGCACTGCTGTAGGTCTATAGTTTTTTGCTGAGCCTCATTACTATTGTAAAAATGAAAAATTGTATTATAAATCGATATATTTTCGAGGCTGGCATTATATAAGGAGTTTTCAGGAAGTATATGATCTGCACTATTGATACTGAACTGAAACAGACAGCCTACTAGCGCAAGCACAATAATTATAAGCATCATCCTGACTGGCCTATTGTATTTGCATGACAGTCTATTCATTGCAGATTCCCTCCTTTGCATATGGATAATAGCTCTTTAATTATAGCCCCCTTTAGACAAAATATCAACACCCAACACCTCCCAAAGGACTACTGAAAAAGCAGTCTCCACCTATTCAAGTTGTATGTGAATACAGCAGAAAAAGCTTTTATTCTAGCTTCTAAATGGAATAATAACCATTAACAAGCGGAAACTATACTTAAAGGGTTTCCAGCTGTTTACCTTCATGATTTATGGATAATAAAAAGACAAAGGGAGGAATTATGATGCAGAATATAGAGAAGAATTCAGGCTGGCGTCTAATAAATACATATAAAGAATTACCTAGCATGTTTTACAGCAGCATTGCCCCCACACCTGTTGCCTCACCACATTTAGTAGTACTTAATCATCCTCTTGCAAAGGACCTGGGACTGGAGGCAAAGGAGCTGGAGCAGCAGGATGCGTTAGAAATTTTTGCGGGAAATAAGCTTCCTGTAGGCGCTTCACCAATTGCACAAGCCTATGCAGGTCATCAATTTGGACATTTTACTATGCTGGGGGATGGCAGGGCGATATTGCTTGGTGAACAAATAACGCCAACCGGAAAGCTTATGGATATACAGCTGAAGGGCTCTGGTCCAACACCCTATTCACGGGGAGGTGATGGCAGGGCTGCTATAGGACCAATGCTGAGGGAATACATTATTAGCGAAGCCATGTTTGCTTTAGGCATTCCCACCACCCGCAGCTTGGCAGTAATCACTACTGGAGAAGACATATATAGAGAATCATCATTACCTGGAGCTGTACTAGCTCGTGTTGCAGCCAGCCATTTAAGAGTGGGGACCTTTCAATATGCGGCAAGATGGGGAAATACTGACGAGCTCAAAGCTCTGGCAGACTATGCCATAAATCGGCATTATTCAGAGCTGTTAAAAATTAAGGCAGAGAACAGATACCTTTCGTTTCTGATTGAGGTAATTAAGAATCAAGCAAGGCTAGTTGCACAATGGCAGCTGGTGGGCTTTATACATGGGGTAATGAATACTGACAATATGACCATAAGCGGCGAAACCATTGACTACGGCCCCTGTGCGTTTATGGATACGTACGACACCAGCACTGTCTTTAGTTCCATCGATCGGCAAGGAAGATATGCATATGGTAATCAGCCGGGCATTGCACAATGGAATCTTGCACGCCTTGCTGATGCTCTCCTGCCCTTAATAGATAAACAGCAGGAAAAGGCCATAAGCCTAGCAGAGGAGGCAATTGCAGGCTTTGAACCGCTCTTTAACAGCTACTGGACGGAGGGGATGAAGGCTAAGCTGGGAATTTTCAATTCAGAAGCACAGGATGAAGCCTTAATTGGTGAGCTTCTGAAGCTAATGCAAGAAAGTAGAGCGGATTACACAAATACCTTTAGGGCCTTAACCCTAGATAAGTACGAGGATATGGAAATGTTTAAAGCTACTGATTTCATAGAATGGAGGGAGAGATGGCAGAAGCGCCTAGAAAGACAGGGAAAAACAAAGGCGGATATAGGAAAACTTATGATGAAATCAAATCCTTCTGTAATCCCAAGAAACCACAGAGTAGAAGCTGCATTAGAAGCCGCAACCAGACAGGACTACAGTGCTATGGCAGAGCTTGTTTCGATTCTAAGGAATCCCTATGAGTATACGCCTGAGAAGGAGGCGTATGCATCATTGCCTCCTGCAAACTCATGTAAATATCAAACCTTCTGCGGGACATAAAAAAATCAAAGCTTTTTATGTTGAGTTTATCTTTACACTGGAAATTAAGATATAATATACAAATTCAGAAACCCTCAATATTTCCGTACCTTTAGAAAAAGGACAACGAAAGGGCCTATATTGTAATATCTTTATTTCTAGTGATTATATAAGTAGAATTAGTTTTAGAATTGGTAACACTAAATAAGTTAATAGATCAAGTAAAGACAAAAAAAACTCCTTTTTAATATGAAGGAGTTTTTTATTTAGTAACAAAGCACTAAAACCTATATATATATGTAAACATGAGAATGAGCTCAATTGAAGGAGAATTATTAGCAATTTCATATAACAAATACATTTTTTCCCTGAAAACAGAAAAATATGCCCTTATTACGGGTGTGTTTGTTCAATAGTGATGTTCGATAATGTGATATAATTAATTAGTTTATAAAACAATTAATTTGAGGAGTGTGGTTTTGTTGGACCCTGGTAGTATGTGGCAGTTAATAGTTTTAGTGATTCTTTTGTTATGCTCAAGCTTTTTTTCAGCATCAGAAACTGCATTAACGTCATTGAGTAAAATACGTATTAGACATATGGTGGATGAAGGCATAAAGGGAGCTGGGCTCATAAACAAGCTAATGGAGGAGCCAAGTAAGCTTTTAGGAACGATTTTAGTAGGAAACAATATTGTAAATATTGCTGGATCTGCTTTAGCAACCTCCATAGCCATGGATTTATTGGGCAGCGCAGGTATTGGAGCGGCTACAGCCCTGATGACGATATTCGTGCTGATATTTGGTGAAATAACACCGAAATCATTGGCAGCCCAAAATTCTGAAAGGATCTCTCTTAAGGTGGTAAAGCCCATATCTGTTTTAGTATATATACTAAATCCGATCGTTGTCGTGTTTACGTATGTAACAAATATATTGATTAAGCTTCTTGGCGGAAATATCGATGCGGTACAGCCCTTCATCACAGAGGAAGAACTGAAGACAATAGTTAACGTCAGTCATGAAGAGGGTGTATTGGAGGTTGCCGAAAAGCAAATGATAAATAATGTATTTGAATTCGTAGACATGCATGTTAAGGATGTCATGATTCAAAGAACAGATATCATCGCCATTGATCAGCAGGCAACCCTTGATGAGATTATTGAAACCATTAAGAAGGAGCAATTTTCTAGATATCCCGTATATGTGGATAAAATCGACGATATAGTGGGTGTAGTTAATGTAAAGGACTTTGTATTTTTAGGCAACGACGATAACAAATTTGAAATCGAAAAATATATAAGGAAGCCCTTCTACACCTTTGAATATAAGAAGATAATTGAAGTCTTTAACGAAATGAAAAAAAATCGTGTGCATATAGCTATCGTTTTGGATGAATACGGCGGCACTGCAGGAATAGTTACTATAGAAGACCTTTTAGAGGAAATTGTTGGTGACATTCAAGATGAATATGATGATTTTGAAAATGATATACAAGTAATTAAAGAGGATGAATATTTGGTTAATGGTAGCACAAAGCTGGCAATTATAAATGACATGATAGGTACAAACCTTGAATCCGAGAACTTTGATTCCATAGGGGGCTTCATCATTGGTGAGCTTGGCAGGCTGCCTGAGGAAAGCGAAAGGATTGAGTATCAAAACATTAAGCTAATCGTAGAGAATATGGATAAAAATAGAATCAGAAATGTTAGAATATTTACTTAATGGCTTATAATTTCTCAATTGCTATCACCGTAATCCTATTTAGGAATAATATGATTACAAGGGGGAATGGTGATGGGGGATTGTATAACTGCAGATGGAAAATGCATTGCTATTTTGGTGGTTTTTCTTGCAATAATTATTTCAAAATCAATCAATGACCCTGATGTTGCGTCTGTTGTGGGTGATTGGTTTTCTGCCCTAGGTGATCTGCTGGGAGCGATAGGTGAAACTGATTCACTGATACAACAGAAGAGGCAAGATAGGGAGGATCTGGAAAAGCAGATTGCATTACTAAATGATAAATTGAAAAGATTAAAGTAAGCTGGTCATGGCTGTAGCACTGGCTAAGTCAATGGCTCTACATAGCCTTCTCTGAATGCGAATTTAGAGAAGGTTTTATTTTTTTGAAAATACTTGCATATAACGTTACGTAATGACCTATAATCTTATTTGAGGTGATAAATTATGAGGGAATACACAATTGGGGAACTGGTAAGCATATCGGGACTAACCGTTAGAACACTGCAGTATTACGACAATATAGGTCTACTGCCCGCATCAGAAAAAAGCATAAATGGTAAAAGGTATTATACAGAGCAGGACATTATGAAATTGGAGCAGATTATTTTCTATAGAGGGCTAGGCTTTTCCCTTAAAGAGATACAGCAAAGGCTGGTCAATAAAACAGAGATAAAGGAGATGGATGAGCTTCTAGCCTGTCAGGAGAAGATTCTATACACTCAAATAGAAGCAAGGCATACAAGCTTATCGGCTATAGAGGCCTGCAGAAATGTAATCGCAGCCGGGAAAAAACCGCCATGGGGCTTTCTTTCAGGGTTTATTAGCAAGCTAAACAATACGGACTTTTTAAGCTGGAATGGCTCCAATTTTTCTGAGGAGGAGACAAAAAAATTTGAGACGCATTTTAAGGGAGTAGAAGCGGTATTAGCATTCTACCATACATGGAAAAGCCTATCTATAAAGGCATCAATTTATTATGAAGCGGAAATAAATACAGAGGATGCTATAGCTGAGGAACTGGCAAGGCAATGGCTGCAGATGGAGGAATATGCCACGGGCGGTGATGCGGAGCTTAGGGATATATATATGAAGGTGGACGGCAGTAGAGAGATTTGGCCAGATGGGCCTAGAAGATTGATGGAGCAAGCTGATGAATACATTAGCGAATGCGTAAAAAAATATTGTGAGAAAAACCATATAAGGATGCCATGGCAGGCGACTGGGGGCATAAAAGGAGGAAAAGAAAAATGCTGATACTCAAAAGGGTACTTCTTATAATAACGATCATAATTGCAATAAGCATAGTTTTTTTGTTCATCCCAAAGGATTCAAATAAATTAGGATATTTTGTATCTGAGGAGGGTGAAAAGGATTTTATGTTAGCTTATAATGAGGCAATGGGCATACTTCCGCCTACAGATAAAACCTTTAATGTAGAGACAGATTATGGCACTGTTAGGGTATATTACTTTACAACTGAAGAAAATAGACATAAGGAGCCGGTAATACTGCTGCATGGTAGGTCTGCCTCAACACCGATGTGGGAGGCAAATTTAGCAGGATTGATGGAGGAGAGGCCAGTTTATTCAGTGGACCTTCTGGGGGAACCGGGTATGAGTATACAGAAGGAACCAATAAATGATAGTCAGCAACAGGCAGAATGGCTTAGAGAGGTCATAGCAAAGCTAGAGCTGGAACGGGTTCATCTGGTAGGGGTTTCAATAGGCGGATGGACGGCAATGAACCTAGTACGATTCTATCCGGAAAGAATAGCATCAGTTAGTCTTTTAGACCCTGTATTTGTGTTTGCGCCCATATCCCTTAAGGCGATAGCTATTTCGATACCGGCCTCAGTCCCCTTGGTGCCAAAGCCCATAAGGGAGAAAATGCTGAGTGTTATTTCCGGAGGTGCCAAAACAGATGACAGTGAACCGGTGGCTAAATTAATTGAAGCCGGGATGAGAAATTACAAAATAAAGCTGCCTTCTCCACAAAGCTTTAGTGTCGAGGATTTGCAAGGCATAGAGGTGCCGGTTCTGGCGTTGATGGCGGAAAAGAGCTTTATGCACAACTCCGAAAAGGCCGTAGAAACCGGAAAAACGCATGTGAAAAATATTGAAATAGAAAATTGGAAAAATGCATCTCATGCAATAAACGGTGAATTTAGTGCTGAGGTAAATGCAAGGATATTGGAATTTGTTGAAAAGCATAAATAATCGTTGAACTCACTAAGTATAACTAAGGATCTAGCAAGGTTTATCTTAACCTGCTAGGTCTTTTTCTATTTTATATTTGCAGTCCGCAACCATTAAATAGTATTTCACATCGCCTTTTAAAAGAAAAAATCTTGCACGTAGAAAAAGAAAATAATATAATATAACTATATTAGAAATTTATAATATACTAATTAAAAGAAAGAAGGTTTAGTATGTCAAATCATAACCACAGGCTTTATGCGGGAGTATTTAAATCATTGGCTCATCCTACAAGGCTAGAGATATTAGAGCTATTACGGGATAAAAAGGAGCTTTGTGTATGTGAGATTTATGAAAAGCTGGATTTAGAGCAGTCAAATGTGTCACAGCATTTGAAAAACCTGAAGGATCAGGGGATATTAAGCAGTAGAAAGGATGGATTAATGGTATTCTACAAGGTCAGCTACTTAGAGATATATGAGGTTTTGGATAAGGTTAAACAAATTTTGCAAAAGCAGCTACAGGAATCATTATTCCATCTGTCATAGGCTCATACTAAAACATTTTCTTAGGAGGCTCCACAATGTTTGAAAGAATTGGTCATCTTATAGCACCACATATAGTAAGGTTTATAGATTGGTTGCTGCAGCTAATGGGATTAGATTTGCGGACAGGAGAAACCTTTTATGAAGCAGTTCACTTTTTTATTTACGACACCATAAAAATCATTTTTCTTCTCAGCTTCATGATTTTTATCATTACCTATATTAGAAGCTATTTCCCGGCTGAAAAGGTAAAAGCCATGCTGGCAAAATTTCATGGGATTTGGGCCTATGTCATTTCCTCTGTGCTGGGGGTTGTATCACCCTTTTGCTCCTGCTCAACTGTCCCAATATTCATAGGCTTTGTCGAGGCAGGAATACCCTTAGGTGTAACCTTCACCTTCTTAGTTACCTCCCCTATAGTCAACGAAATAGCTTTAGGCTATCTATTTGTCAGCTTCGGACCTAAAATAGCTATTTTGTATACACTGGCAGGGATGACGATTGGTATTATTACAGGTCTTATCATTGAGAGGTTCAACCTATATCACTTGGTTGAGGCGTATGTATTCAAAATAAAAATGGCAGAGGTTGAAACTCAAGTAATGACGGGAAAGCAAAGGCTAAAATACGCTAAGGATAGTGTCATTGAAATAGTGAAGGATATATGGATTTATGTTGTCATAGGAATAGGGGTTGGGGCCTTAATCCACGGCTGGGCACCGGAGGAGCTGCTGGCGAGATATGCAGGGCCTAATAATCCACTTGCGGTTTTTGTAGGGGTATTGTTTGGTATCCCTCTATATTCTAATGCAGTAGGGACGATACCCATAGCAGAAGCCTTAATCAATAAGGGAGTAGGTGTCGGTACGGCATTAGCCTTTATGATGTCGGTGGTGGCACTGTCCTTACCCTCTATAATAATGCTCAAGAAGGTTATAAAGCCAAAGCTCATAGCCATATTTGTAGGAATTGTAGCTACAGGGATTGTTTTAGTAGGTTTCTTGTTTAACTGGATATTATAGTCTTAAATAAAAATAAATATAGAATTCTCATATGTCATTTTGATAAATGCGGTGAGTAGAGTTTTATGCCGATTGGAGACGTGTGGCTTCATCGGCATTTTTGTATGTAGCTTATTAAAAAAAGCTTGACTTGGAGTTAGCTCCAAGTGCTAGAGTTTATTATAGCAAGAGATAGAAATAGTATGTTCATGCATGGCGTAAATAGAGTATTCTAGGGAGTACTTACTAAAATTGAGGGGGACTATGGCATGGAAACGAAAAAGCTAGGATTTGGGTTTATGCGTTTGCCCACTGATAATGACGGAAATATAGAATTGGAGAAGGTTAAGGAAATGGTAGATGCTTTTTTAGAAAAGGGTTTTACCTATTTCGACACAGCCTATATGTATCACGGAGGCAATAGCGAAATAGCTATAAAAGAGGCTTTAGTGAAGCGGCATAATAGAGACAGCTTCACCATAGCTACTAAATTGCCGATGGTATATTTAAAGTCTAAGGCAGATCAGGAACGAATTTTTAATGAACAAATGGAGAAATGCGGAGTAGATTACTTCGATTACTACCTCCTTCATAATCTGGGGGTAACCCACTATGAAAGAGCTCAAAGGCTGGACAGCTTCTCATTTATTGAAGAAAAGAAAAGAGCCGGAAAAGTAAACCAAATCGGATTTTCCTTCCATGATAGTGCAGAATTACTGGATGAAATACTGACGGCACATCCGGAGGTTGATTTCGTTCAATTGCAGATAAATTATCTGGACTGGGATTCTGAAAGCATTCAGTCAAGAAAATGCTATGAGGTAGCAAGAAGGCATAATAAAGCAGTGATCGTTATGGAGCCAGTAAAAGGTGGTAGCCTAGCAAAGGTGCCAGAAAAGGCAGAGAAGCTGTTCAAGGAATATAGTGCTGATATGTCAGTGCCTTCATGGGCAATTCGTTTTGCAGCAAGCCATGATGGAATAATGACGGTTTTAAGCGGAATGTCAAATATGGAGCAGCTATTGGACAATACAGGATATATGAAGGAGCTAAAGCCATTTGCCAAGGAAGAGTATAATTTGGTAAAGCGGGCTGCAGACATTATTAATGAAGCAGTTATCATACCCTGTACTGCCTGTCTTTACTGTATTGAGGTTTGTCCTACAAATATTGCAATTCCTAAATACTTTGATCTGTATAATACAGAAAAGCAGTCTAAGAAGTCAGGCTTTTCTATTCAAAAGGTCTACTATAACAACACTATAATAACCTATGGAAAAGCTTCAGATTGCATCAGCTGCAGGGCCTGTGAAAAAAATTGCCCACAGCATATAGAGATCGTAGAATATTTAAAGGATGTAGCCAATGTTTTTGAGGCTGCAGAGTAGCAGACGGTACGAGTCAGCGAATACTCCATGTGCTATAATAACAAATATGAGGAGGTGAAGTCGAATGACGATTACAGAAGTAAGTAATAGATTTGAGCTTTCACATGATACCCTTCGTTATTATGAACGCATTGGACTTATTCCAAGTATAAGTCGAAATAAAAGTGGCGTTAGAGATTATACCGAGGAGGACTGCAAATGGATAGAGTTTATTAAATGCATGAGAAATGCAGGCCTCCCAATAGAAGTATTAATCGAATATGTCGGGCTTTTTTCACAGGGTGATGAAACTATAGAGGCGAGGAAGGAGCTTTTAATAGAACAGAGGACTCAGTTGGTATCTAGAATGGAAGAAATGCAGAAAACGCTTGATAGATTGAATCGTAAAATTGAGACATATGAGCAGGCAATAGTGCCGAAGGAGAACCAATTGAGAAGGCTGGCGGAATAGTATTTGAAGGATTTCTGGATAGATATAAACAGAGCGTAAAGAGCATCATACTAAAATTACTTATGAAAAATTAAAGTTCACAAAACATTAATTTACCATTTAATAACGGCTAAACTAGGTTCTATTGACCTGAAGGGCCGTTTTTTTATTCTTTAATGGAAACTCTAAGTATAGATTGAATTTTAAAAAATAAACTTGACCGGTGTGGTCATTTTAAGTATAATGAGATTATATCAAATGACCACATTGGTCATTTTTCATCATAAAACTTGAGTTCGAGGTGATTATTATAAATACTAAATTCTACAGGCTAGACAAAGAAAAGCAGGAAAGAATTATAAACTCAGCGTTTAAAGAATTTGCTAAGAATGGCTATGAGATGGCTTCAACTAATGAGATTATTAAGGATGCGGAAATATCAAAGGGATCTCTATTTAGTTATTTTACTAGCAAAAAAGGGTTGTACTTATTCCTACTAGATTATGTATTCGTAATTGTTGACAAGATATACGAAGAGCTTAATTACAATGAAACAGATTTCTTTATCAGAACGAGAGAACTAGGATTGGTTAAGTTTAGAATAATGAAGAAATATCCACAGGTTTTTGATTTTCTGAATACTGTAAGTAAAGAGGATGCTAAGGAAGTGAAGGCGGAAATTGAACAAATACGCAACCACGCGATAAAAAGTGGCCTTGAAAAAGGCTACCAAAACATAGATTGGACTAAATTTCGTCAGGACATGGATTTAAGTAAAATGATGAAAATAATAAATTGGACATTTTTAAGCTTTTCAGAGGAGCAAAGAAGTAAATTAAGCTCTTATGAAAATATGGGGACTGAAGTGCTAAATGAGTGGGATGAGTATTTTGATATTTTAAAGCGTAGTTTCTACAAGCAGGATTTTTAGACTTTCATTATAAAAGGAGGAGAAGAAATATGTTTATTGAGGTTTCTAACTTAAAGAAAAGCTACACAACGGGGGAAATAAGAACTGAAGTATTAAAGGGAGTAAGCATGAGGCTCAATAAAGGAGAGATTGGTGTCATTCTTGGTCCGTCTGGTTCTGGTAAATCCACACTAATGAATATTATAGGAGGCATTGACCACGGAGACAGTGGTAAGGTTATCGTTGAAGGGGTCGAAATCACCAATTTAAATGCCGACAAGCTTACGGATTATAGACGAGGCGATATTGGATTTGTTTTCCAATTTTATAATCTGGTACCTAATCTTACAGTAGGTGAAAATATAGAGGTTGTCTCTAATATTAGTAAATCCCCCTTAAATATTGACGAGGTGCTAGTCGCTGTTGGAATCTCAGACAAAAAACATCGTTTCCCAAGAGAATTGAGCGGTGGTGAACAGCAAAGAGTTGCCATAGCTAGAGCCATTGTTAAGAATCCTAAGCTTTTGCTATGCGATGAGCCAACCGGTGCCCTTGATTATCAAACCTCCAGAAGTATTTTACAGCTATTAGAGCAGGTAAATAAAAAATATGGAACATCAATATTAATGATAACTCATAATACTGCTATTGCAGCGATGGCAAATAGAGTATTTAGGCTTCGAAGTGGAGAAATAGTAGAAGATTCTATTAATCAGATGATCATTCCAGCGGAAAGGATTGAGTGGTAATGACGATTAATAAGAGAATTTCACGTATTATAAAAGAAAACCTTTTGAGATATATTGGTGTTCTTTTACTTATAGTCCTAGGAAGCTTTACCTTCATCATAGCTTCAGGTATATCTCAGAATCTAGATGCTCTTGTCACAACATTTACAGAAGGGCACAAACAAGAGGATTTATCCTTTAGAACGGATAAAGCTATATGGGAAATTGAAGAATTAGAGAAAGCTGCTAATGGGATAATCGAAGAATCCTATAGCTATGATGCTGCTATCACGGACTCACTTACACTTAGGCTGCTCAGTAAGACAGAAAAAGTGAACATACCAGCTGTAGTAGATGGAAGAATGCTCTCTGGAATGGGAGAAATAATGCTAGACCCTGCATTTGCCAAGGCTAACGGATATACAATAGGTAGTCAAATTAAAACATTTGAGAAAACTTATACAGTAGTAGGCTTTGTGTCTTTGCCTCACTATATTTATCCCTTAAAAAATGTATATGATACAGTGGTATCTCCTAACAATTTCGGTGTGGGTCTTATAAGTCAAGAAGAGTTTGCGAGCATACAAAACGCCGCAACAATTTATGCCATCAGATTTGACGATAGAACAACAAGCCTTAATAAACAGGCGGCAAAATTTAGGGCGCTTTTGCATGAAAAAGGCATCGTAGATTCCGAATGGATTGACATCATGAACAACAAAAGAGCGAGAACGGTTTGGGCTTCAATAACTGGCATGAAAACAATGAGTATACCTATACCTGTGGCTATGTTTCTATTATGCTGCTTGATTATTGGTATAATGATATGGCGTATGATAAGACATGAATCGGTGATTATCGGAACCCTATATGCTCAAGGGTATAGGAGGAAGGAGCTAATTCGCCATTATATAACTATTCCACTTCTACTCTCGATAATAGGTGGAGTGATAGGAAGCTTACTAGCCCTACCTTCAATCGCACCTGCAGTTTTATCAATGATTTCATACTACAATGTTCCAGTAATTAATATCGAAACGAACATTGTAAATATTTTAATTGGAATATTAACACCTTTATTATTTTTGGGTTTAAGTAGCTATCTAGTTATACGTTCAGAATTGAAACGTAATCCAGCAGACCTTATGAAGGGTGATAGACAGAAAACAAAGGTTAACACACTAGAACGATCTCTGAAACTAGAACGGTTTAGATTCAGCACAAAGTTCAAGCTTAGAGAGCAGCTTAGAAGTGTTTCAAGACTGACGTTTCTATTTTTAGGTGTTACCTCTGCCTCTGTCTTAATGCTCTTAGGCTTCACGATTATGAACTCTATGAATTATGTATTCAGTAATAGTACAAATGATACTTATAGGTTTGAATATGAATATGCCTATAAGGAGCTACAATATGGTAAAGCGCCAGATGGTGCTGAGATTTTCTCCGCAGGAAGGTTTTATTCCGAGAATAATGAAGGAATAGAATTTTATATAAGTGGCGTAGAGTCAAATTCAACCATTTTAACGTTAAAGAGAAGTGTTGGTAATCCACTCCCCAATAACCAGACAAATATCACTAAGCCCTTGGCGGATAGGTTAGGCATTAGGGCTGGGGATACCGTAAGTCTTATAAACAAGCAGGATGGGAAGGCGTATACTTTCCATATTGATGCAGTTGCTGATTCTTACGCAGGACAATTTATCTTTATGCCGATTGCTGAGTTTAACCAACAGCTCAAGCTTCCCCAGAATAGCTACATGGGCCTATGGAGCACAAAAAAGCTTGATATTCCTGAGGAGCAGCTTTTAGGAATGAAATCCTTGAGCGAGACTGCCAGCGCTATGGATGAATTTATGGGGCCAATGGTTTCTATGGTAGTTGCGATGACCCTTATAGCTTGTGTTGTGGGATTAATTATCATCTATCTTGTAACATCGTTGATTATCGAAGAAAATAAAAGCACCATCTCACTTTTTAAAATATTTGGCTACAGACGGCGAGAAATTAAATCCTTGGTATTAAACAGCTCTACCTTTGTCATAATTGCAGCCTTCATTGTAAGTATTCCTATCATGACGGCTTCGATGGACGCAATGTATGGTTATCTAGGTAATATGATAAATCTAGTTTTACCAACAATTATAAGCCCTTTATATGTGGCAATATGCTTTGCCGCAATCATGCTAACCTATCAGCTAAGTAAGCTGTTATGCACAAGGAAGGTTAATGCAGTTTCTATGACTGAAGCATTGAAATTAGGCGCTGAATAAATAGGTAAATAGAGAATATTAGAAACTCCATCTGAATTTTCAGGTGGAGTTTTTGAGTGTATTCCTGACGGCCTTGCTGATCTCTACAGCTATCTTTTTCATCTTGCCCGCTATTAACACCTTATTTGTAAAACCCAATCCTTAATTTGTAAAACCAAATTCCCACTGCGCCTTCCCACTCCCCCACTGATTCACAATAAAAACATATCGCAAATAAATAAATATTTATTGATAAACAATAAATTGCATGATAAAATCAAATTATCAATAATTAGTGAGGTGCTATCAATGAAACTACAAACGCTCTTTTTAAGGTTGGTCATTATTGTCATTGGCATTCCGGTTCTTGTCTTGAGTCTATTAGGATTGACGAGGCTGCCTCATGTATCGACAGAATATGCTTCTTTACTATATCCCGTTTTTATAGGAATGTATTTATCAGCGATACCATTTTTCTTCGCTTTGTATCAAGCCTTCAAACTTATTAGCTTTGTAGACAAGGACAATGCTTTTTCGGCATCATCCGTAATTGCCTTAAAAAATATAAAATACTGCGGAAGTATTATGGGTATCATTTATGGTGGATGCATGCCATTTTTATTTCTATTAGCAGAAAAGGACGACGCACCGGGCCTTATATTAATTGGATTAGCCTTTACTTTTACGTCGATTGTGATTGCGGTTATTGCCTCTGTTCTTCAAAATCTCTTAGAAGATGTTATAGATAGAATATGATAATGAATTTTATAGACGTTTATATTTGGGGAGGTATATTTATGTATGATATTACCATTGTAGGTGCAGGTCCTGCAGGGTCTACCCTTGCAAGGTTAATAGGTGGTAAATACAAGGTTTTACTAATCGACAAGCGGGACCTAGACAATGAGGGGCCTAAAAGTATTATAAATAAATGCTGCGGAGGATTATTGGCTCCTGATGCTCAGGAAATGCTTGTAAAGCAAGGCTTATGTATACCAAAGGAAATCCTAGTTAATCCGCAGCTTTTTGCTGTAAGGACTATTGATTTAACAAATAATCTCGAAAGACTATATCAGAGATATTATTTGAATATGGATAGAGAAAAATTTGATAGATGGCTGGTTTCTTTACTGCCAACTGATGTAGATAAACACTTTAATTCATTATTCAAGAATTATGTTAAAATATCTGGTGGATACGAAATAAAATATAGGCATAATGGGCAAGAAGTTTCAGCAAGGACAAAAGTAATCATAGGTGCTGATGGGGCATTTTCAAGGTTGAGAAATACTATTAGTAAAAATGCAAATCAACCAGAAACCTACATCTCAATTCAGGAATGGTTTGAGGCTCCATCCCAAATACCCTATTTCACAGCAATATTTGATGAAGAAATAAGTGATTTCTACTCTTGGATAATACCCAAGGAGAATTGTTTATTATTAGGGTCAGCCCTTAGAACCAAGGAGAATGCTAGGGAGAAGTATGAGGTGTTGAAAACCAAACTAACAGAGATAGGCTTTGAATTTAAAAATAAAATAAGAATAGAAGGTGGATTCATCTATAGGCCTACGAGAGCATCACAATTATATGTAGGAAGGGATGGTATAGCTTTAGTTGGAGAGGCTGCAGGTGCCATAAGTCCCAGCTCAGCTGAAGGAATCAGCTATGCACTAAAAAGTGCCTTGTATCTGGCTGAAAGTCTCGAAGTGGGTATAGAGGGGTTTCTGCATAGATATAAACATAGAGTAAAGAGCATCAGACTAAATCTACTCATGAAAAATTTAAAATCTCCAGCTATGTACAATCCTTTTCTCCGAAAGATGGCTATGAAGTCAGGTCTGCAAAGCATTAATCTATCATGCAAGAGCATGATGTAGGGAAGCAACAGCTTAAAGAGAAATGACCCTAGTCTAAAGAATTTGACTGGGGTTTTAAATTTTTAAGGTTAAATAGAGGGAAATGAGGATATGTATGGAATTATATGGGTTAGTATTATAGGCTATATAATGGGAATAAATATTGTCGAGGAATAACCTGTTATAATAGTTATAGAATATTCAAATAAACAAAACCACGGTGGTGAGCAAATGGATTTTAAATACGAGGACTTTAAGGACAAGGTGTATAATATTATATTTGGAACTGATACGCTGGCTGGTAAGGCCTTTGACATCATGTTAATTGTAACAATATTAGGAAATAGTATCCTAGTAATTGCTGAAAGTGTTGATAAGATTAGAAATGATTATAGTTTGATGTTACAAGGCTTAGGTATGTTTTTTCTAATAGTTTTCTCCATTGAATATGTGCTAAGATTAATGGTTGTTAGAAAAAAAACTGCGTATTTATTTAGCTTTTTTGGTATAATTGATTTTCTTGCTATAATACCAGTATATTTAGGTTTTATCATCCCTCAAATTCGTTTTCTAGTGGTCATACGTATCTTTAGGCTTTTAAGGCTGTTTGCCATATTTAAAATGGGGCGCTACATAGATGAATCCAGTCAATTGTTAAGGGCGCTTAAAGCCAGCAGACCTAAAATTACAGTTTTTCTTTTTACCATACTATTTATCATAGTTTTGGTGGGTTCACTAATGTATATTATAGAGGGGCCTGAAAATGGCTTTGTTAATATCCCGGAGTCAATGTATTGGGCCATTGTAACCGTTTCTACCGTAGGCTATGGTGATATTTCTCCTCAAACACCAATTGGAAAGCTACTTTCAAGCATGCTAATGATTATTGCCTATGGGATTTTAGCAGTACCCACCGGGATCATCTCCCACGAGCTTGCCAACACATCTAAGGGTGAAAAAATAACAAAGGTGTGTAAAAATTGCGCCACCTATGCTCATGCAGCTGAGGATAAGTATTGTGCAAGGTGTGGCAGCTATTTGGAATTGTGATAATTGTTGTTTTTAGAATCCTATTTTTAAAAAGCAAGCTAAAGCTTACAAGGCAGGTTAAACATATTAGTTGGATATTCTAAAAAATAAAACAAAAAAAGAGAAGGACTCTTACAAAATCAGAGAGACTATCATTGTAAGAGTTCTTTTCATTTTATCATAAGACAGCAATTAGCTAATCGAAATGATAGGTCAAGATGTCTTCTAGTTCATTGATGACAGGCATTTTCTTAAAGTTTTCCAGCATGAGTTCAAAATAAGAAATTATAAAAAGATAATTATCGATGACATAATACTCATAATCATCATATAGTGAAAAATCATGCTCAATAAAAGGCTGTTTGGCGATGCTGGTATAATAAACATTAAAATCTACAGAATAATTTTTTCGATCAGCAATTTTATTATTTAGAGAATCCAGGAATAGTTTTCTGTTATCAGGTAAACGGTATTTTTTATATTCATCCACAGTCTTCATATGATAAATTATCGGGGATATATTTTTGGCTATTGTATCGATTAAAAGTATTTCTTCCTGCTGGAGATTGTTTTCAGTCTTTAAAACCACCAGATATGCCAGTGGACCTGAATTGGCTTCCAAATCAAAATTGTTAATAATTATGGGAGAAATAATAAGGCCTGTTGAATCGTTAAACAGCGTACATAGCTGGCTGTTTAAATATTTATGAATATTATTAATAGAGAAATCATATATGGTATCGCCATCAAAGGAAGCCTCCCATTCCTTATTCAATTCGAAGCTTGAATCAATACCGATATGATCAATACTGAACTGGATTTTATAGCCATCGGATTCTTGAAACGCTATAAAGGCTTTTTGAATGCCAAAGGAAATCATTAAGGTTTTTAGTGTGACATCACACAGCTCTTCAATTGAAATACATTGTTTAATATTGTTTACCAGCTGATTTAATAGCTCTAATGTTTTAAACTTTCTTTCGATAATTACCTTTTGGTAATTGATTTCTTCAAACATCACTGCATTTTGAAGGGCAATATAAGTAAAGGATGCCAGTGACTCAATAAGCTCAAACATTGAAGGGTCGTAATGGGTTTGATTTATCGGTTCGCCAAGAGTAACTAAACCCAAAAGCTTGTCTTTTATAAGCAGAATAATGTGCTGTGCACTTAATAAATCGAATTCTTCCCAGTTGAGAAAAATTGATTTTATTAATTCTTTATCTTCATCCAAATGGAGTACGGTTTTCATATTGGAAAACTGAATATGTGGATTTAATTTGAATTCAGTTAAATATGTAGAAAAATCTGAAACATTCCTGTACCCCATTATTTTTATTGAATTGGTGATATTATCGTACATGCCAAAGGACGTAATTTTACTGCAAGCTATTTCACTGAAGACGTCAATCGCCATATTTTTAAGCTTATCAAGCTCCAATTCTGACAACAAGGATTTTGCACTATGGTTGATGGCAAATAGATTAAATATCTTTTGATCGATCTCTTTGTTTTTTTCTTTTAAATCCATAAAGTTTTTACTGTTTTCTAAGGAATTATTAAATAACCTTGTCAGGGACATGGCCATTATGCAATCATCTTCATCAAAGGTGTCAATCGCTTTTCCGTCAGCAACAATAAATCCAAAAACAAAATTATGAATAATCAGCGGTAAGACTATGGACATATTGAAAAATTTAATATCCTTTTCTTCAAAATAATTTTCAAAATTATTCAAGATGATATTACCATGAAAGGTTGCTATTCTTTGTAGCTTATCCGAGTTTTTTATACTGTATTTATCGATGTCATATAGTCTTTTATTTTTAAGTACAAATTCTTCATCTTCCTTGATAAATAAAGCAGAAGCGTTTAATAGTAAGATTTCATTGGCAAAGTCAAAGGAATAAGAGCCTAATTGCTCCGGATTAAAGCGCTGAGTAAAAAAATCAATTGCCTGCAAAATGGCATGGTACCTGTACATCTTATTAGTTATATTTCTTGAATCTGCCATGCTAAGTCCTCCTTTGTGTATTGCGTATTGTTTATAAGTAATGAAGCTTATTATTTATTGTATAAAAGGTACCGCTGGTGCTCTTTTCTATTCTTTTCTGAATGTTTTTGATCTCTAAATACGTCTGAGGATAAGCAGTTTTAAATATATTGACCTCGCCTTCACCCTTAGATTCAAGAAAATCCATTAATATCTTTCTTCTTCCCTCCAGCTTAGAAATCTGCATTAAGATACGATCATTTGTTTCTGCATAAGCATTATAATCATCATGAGGAACAATTTTATTAGCCTTGGTCAGCTTTAACTCATATATTTTCATTTGACGTTTATTTTGTTCAAGGTCCAACAGGCATTTTTTATAATTTACTAATAAATCATCCAGTTCGGCTTTTAAAGATTGCCTGTCAAATCCTTTCACATTGACATAGGTTTTCTTTTCTGACGTATTTCCGATGGTATAAACGCTAACCTTTGCTTCTGCATTAAGAGAGCCGCCTATAATCCTCCCTTTTTCCGAATTAACGAAAATATTTTTTGCGTAGAGATTGGCATCGATGGCATAAAGCCCAATATTGATATTTTCGCCAGCTGTCATAGTACAGTCATTAACATATTTTACATAAATTGATTTGCAGGCCTGGATATTTGCTTTGCCTTTTCCAGAGATGCCGCCTTTGATATAGATATCACCGTATTGGGATTTAATTTCTTCTACGGCACCAACACCTGTCTCAGAAAGTATAGATATATCCTTTTCAGCCCTAACACTAAAACCATCATTTACAGTGCCTTTAACAGTAACATAGCCTTTGAAATTGATATTCCCTGTTTCGTAATCGACATCTCCTTCTATAATCAAATGATTTAATACTTTGATTTTTCCTTCTTCAAAAGCGACAGCGCCTTCAACCAAAGCTGTTAAAATGATTTTATTCCCCTGATTACTTTCAGTGATGGTGTTACTGTCATAGCGCAGTATGATATCTTTTCCTGCTCGTGGCAGCAACATTTCATTATTTACTGTTTTTCCCGGCTCGCCGGGTGTCGCTAGAATTTTTTCACCAACCCAATCACCTGGGTTCACTTGTTTAATAAAATTCAACTCATAAAAATCTATTTTGCCATCTTCCTTTAAATTAGGCTTTTTATCAGCCATATCCATATATTTTACGGCTGCATCCTTTCCGTTTACAGGCATAATGCCCTTTGCTACGACGATTTCCTTAAGGGGCTCCAGATTATTATTTAATGCATCATATAAAATACCATAGGTTACATGTTTAGCATGCAAAGCTCTTGTAATCTCATGAGGCAAATCTTTATTTATCCTTCTAAATTCTGTATGACTTACATTAATTTTTATTCGAGCCTCCATTTTATCGGAAGATAAAATAACCTCTATAGTGGGTTTGATTTTTCCAATCTTTATGGGTTCTGATGACCAACTATCCAGAGCATGCTTTAAGCCGAGAAAATTAGTAACTTGAATTCTAGGATTTTCTATTAATACCTCTTCACTGAATAGCTTTATATCATATCCCGGTACATCTATAGATATTAACACATCGTCATCATTTTCAGAGAAAAGCTTAAAATAACTGTTTTCAAATAGCATAAGCAAAACTCCCTTCTTAATTAACCATTTTATGTATAAATCTAATATCCTATTATTCGACATTATTCTATTGCAACCTCTTTTAAAATGGTTAAAATTGTGCGAAGGTTATGTAAAACGATACCACATACACTAAGGACATAAAAATATACGAGTAAATGCAATCATTAGAAGGATATAAATTATTTTATGGTAAATATGTACTAATTAACGAAGCTGTGTTATACTTTAATAAGTATAGCAATCAGGTGATGGAGTTCGCCTTTAACCACTGATTTAATCACTCAGTTAATGACTCCTACAAAGCAGATAATCTGTTTTGTAGGAGTTATTTGTGTTTATAAGCAAACACTAATAAAAATTACATAAGGGGGGAGTTTGATTTGGCATTAAGTTTAGCAATTATAGTACTTCTAGGCTTGTTATTTAACACAGTATTTACAAAAATGAAGCTGCCTGGGTTATTGGGTATGCTACTGTTGGGGATTATAATTGGTCCCTTTGGCTTTGATTTAATAAACAAGAATCTACTGGAGATTTCCAGTGATCTTAGAATGATTGCACTTATCGTTATTCTAATCAGAGCAGGCTTTGGTATCAACAGAGAAACCTTAAACAAGGTAGGTGTATCTGCACTGAAGCTAAGCTTTATACCTGGTGTTTTTGAGGGTGTTACGATTATGTATGTTGCCAGCGCTTTATTGAATATCCCCAGGATTGAAGCAGGGATGCTGGGCTTTATATTGGCAGCAGTATCACCAGCAGTTATCGTACCTTCTATGCTGTCCTTTATAGAGAGAAAAAGGGGGGCTAAAAAAGGAATTCCAACACTAATTTTAGCAGGTGCATCCATTGACGACGTTGTTGCCATTACCATATTTTCAGCAATCATTGGCATGTATGGCGGGAAGCAAATTAATCTGTTTCGACAGCTATTAAACATCCCATTATCAATAGTCTTAGGAATCCTTGTAGGGGTTATATTTAGTATTCTATTATTGTATTTATTCAACAGATATCATATCCGAAATACTAAGAAAACGCTAATGATATTGGGGGCGGCAATTATAATAAAATCATTGGAGGATGGTTTACATGATATAGTACCTATAGCCAGTCTCCTGGGGGTAATGGTCATCGGCTTTGTTATTCTTGAAAGAAAGCCAAAGCTGGCTGAGGCATTGTCAAGCAAGTTTAACAAGATATGGGTCTTTGCGGAAATACTGTTATTTGTGCTGGTAGGGGCACAGGTTAATGTTCATTTAGCACTTGATGCTGGCTGGCTTGGCTTAATAATCTTAGTTATTGGATTAGCCGCCCGTAGTCTAGGTGTATATGTATCATTATTAGGAACTGACTTAAGCTTTAAAGAAAGATTATTTTGCATAATTTCATATATACCTAAAGCAACTGTACAGGCAGCTATAGGTGCAGTACCATTATCTATCGGGGCACCATCAGGAGAATTGATTTTGGCATTGGCAGTTTTGTCAATTGTAGTTACCGCACCATTAGGGGCAATTGCTATTAAAGCTGCAGGGGAAAGGATATTATCAGATGACAATCTACAGCAGGTTGGAGAAAATTAATTTATATTTAAAAGAGGTGGATCTATGCCAGTAAAGCATAGCCTTGAAACTGACTTGAAAAGAGGCATAATATTTGGTGTTGGAGCAATTATAATCACTTGCATAATATTTTGGCATTTTGCCAATCAGATTTCAGCAAATGAGCTACATAGATTCGATCTGCGCATTATGAACCTAATACACTCTTTTATATCAGATGGACAGACTAGGCTTATGAAGCTGATAACCTTTATGGGAGCAACAAGAGTTATTTTAATTTCATTAATACTAGTTGTTTTTCTTATGCTAGTTAATAGGAAGTGGTGGGAGGCAGTATTCTTCTTTATAGCTGTATCTGGGGCTTCTTTCTTTAATCTCGTCCTAAAGTGGATTTTTCAACGAGAAAGACCATATCTTAACCCTATTGTCATTGAGAGGGGCTACAGCTTTCCAAGTGCTCATGCCATGGTATCTTTAGTGTTTTATGGGATGCTAGCATATCTACTAATGCACTTTGCAAAGCGGAGAGTATTTAAGATAATCATTGTAATTGCTTTCTCCATATTGATATTTATGATTGGGGTTAGCCGCATATATTTAGGCGTACATTACCCCAGTGATGTTATTGCTGGATTTGCAGCAGGTACCGGGTGGTTAATTGCTTGTACACTGTGTTTAAGGATTAACCTTGTAAAAAGGAAAACCAATCTATAGAAATATATGGTGTGTCAAATGCACATCTCCCGCCCTCCCCGAATAAAATAAACTGATAGGTAAAATTATTTGAGGAGGGAAAGGATGAAGAAAAAGGGCTGGATTAAAAGATTATTTCCCGGGGGGAATACCTCAAAAGGCTTTTATTCATATTTTGATCACATTATAGATTTAAAGTCCGCCAATAGGCTATTCTTAATCAAGGGAGGGCCAGGGGTTGGCAAGTCTCATCTTATGAAGAAAATTGGGCATCTTATGGTGGCTGAGGGCTATGATGTTGAGTTCCATCACTGCTCAGCAGACCCCGACAGTGTAGACGCAGCCTATATACCAGAGCTGAAGGTGGCGCTAATCGATGGTACCGCGCCTCATGTCATTGATCCTAAATATCCCGGTGCTATAGATGAAATCATAAACCTAGGGGAATGCTGGATCGAGGATAAAATGGTGGCTAATAGGAGTAAAATCATAAAATCCATTGACGAAAATGGAAATATTTATAAAAGGGTATACAAATACCTGGCAGCAGCAAAGATTATCCATGACGATATAGAATGGGTATATGGTCAAGCTATGGACTTTGAGAAGCTTAACATAGAAGCTAATCAATGGATTGAAAAGCTTTTGAAGGGGATTAAGGCGAAGAAGAAGGCAGCAAAAATCAGGCACCTCTTTGGCAGCGCCATCACCTATCAGGGGCATATTAACCATACAGATACTTATATTACCCCACTGAAAAAAATCCACTATATCAAAGGGGCAGCTGGCACAGGAAAGTCCACCTTGCTTCAGCGAATTGCCGATAGGTTATTAGAAAAGGGCTACGACCTAGAGGTATACCATGAGCCGCTAGAGCCGGATAAGCTGGAAACAGTAATTGCACCAGAGCTAGACTTAGCAATATCTATAAACAGCAGCTATGATCATTGTCTAGCGTTAGACTTAGATAAATACTTAAATATGGCAGTCCTTGAAAAATACAAGGATGAGCTGATGGAAAGTGATCGGGTGTATACCTATCTTATGGATAACGTTCTCTGTAATCTAAAGAAGACAAAGGTAAACCATGACGAGATAGAAACCTATTATATACCGAATATTGACTTTGGCAAGGTAGATGCTATAACGGAGAAAATAGTGGAGCGGATATTGCAGTATAAATAAACAGTATAAGTCAAGTAAAAGCTTGGACCGTTTGGCTTACATCCTCCAAAACCCATCACCTCCTCCAACCTATAATAATAGGAAGGAGGAGGTGATTTTATATCTTTACATTTATCTTTTAGCGAAGAACTCGCCTATCCCGGGTGCAGGGCCCTAAAACAGCATCCTATTTTCCTGCCTTCTTTATAGGTACATAAATCTCCATGACCATCTTATCATTTTCCCAAGTATGGCAGCGCTCGTCATAAAATTCAAAGTCCTGCTTAGTGTCGTCAATCTCATAGCCTGAAGCAGAGAACCACTCCTCTAGAATATATTTCCAGGTGCCTTTTATCGATTCAACAAAGTCTGCCTCCTCAACAGGGGGAGTTGTAAATACAGCGTAGTCGGCTGCAGGAACCTCAAGGGTGTACATAGTATCAAGAGCCTTATGGAAGTCTGTTACCTCTACACCCAGAACATATGAGAAATCATCGGTTTCGGTATTGGTATTGATGCACAAACCATACTCTCCATGCTTTTTTACTGGTTGGGTGGCATAAAGGGTTTCTTCCTTGCCCTCGATATTACAGCTATCCCAAAAGGCTGGGATATCACGGGAATGGGCATTGTTTCTTAGGGTGGTTTTAAATTCATAGCCTACCACCTTAAAGGCTTCCTTACTGATAATCTTTGGCTGCATAATAATACCTCCTGTTTTATTTTCCTTTAAAGCAACTAAATTAATTGGTTGTGGCGGGGCCACTGGCGCATGCATTCTGTAAAAGCTGGGGGCATATCCGAAAATTCGTTTAAAGGCTTTTGTAAAGCCAGCGTGGGTTTCAAAGCCATACATTATAGCAACATCTAGAATTCTTTCACCCCTGCTGAGCTCATAAAGGGCATGCTGCAGCTTTCTGCGGGTTACATATTCCATTACGGGTATGCCAACATAGCTATAAAAAAGCTTGTAGAAATGGTGGGTTGAAAAGCCCGCCAGCTTTGCCAGTGTCTCTACGGTTATTTTTTCCGTGATATGGGCCTCGATGTAATCCAGGCAGTTCTGTATTTGGTTGATGTAAGTCATTTTTAACCTCCTTGCAAGGAATTCCTTATAGATAATATATCAAACTTTACTTTAGTCCGTTTATCCTGCTTTGTTAATTTACGCTATTTTGCTCTTTTTGAAATAAAAAAAGCCATAGGTTGACTATGGCATTGTTATACATGGAGGATACAGTGGAGCATCATAAGGAATACTTGGCTCCTTAGAAAAACAAGTGGCGAACCACTTTTGCTTACGGATAATTAATAGCTATTTTTTCCTAACCGGTATCCATATTTCGCTTTTATAGTTGGAGAGGCTTGTGTCAGGGCTTTCATTCCAGAGAATCTCAGGTCCACCCGTATGCTCATAGCCCGAGGTGGGGAACCATTGGGCATATATTCCTGCCCAGGTTTCCTGCAATGCCTTTGGAAATTCTCCTATTGCTGTGAATACGGCCCAGGTAGCGGCCTCAACAGTCAGCACACTGAAATCCTCCGGTGATGTCATGGTTGTGGCTATGCCGATATATTGGTCCAGCTCGGTACCCTCAACAGCACGCTCCTCAAAGCTGGCTGAAACGCATAGGATGCCCTTTGGCTCCACATTGCTAAGGGATTTTAGCTTTGCGATCTTCTCCATTGTAAGGCTTTGCCACATGGCATCCATCTGCGGGTTTACTCCCTCAAAGATCAGTTTAATCCTTTTCTTAATGCCTACGATTTTAAACTCTTCCTTTTCTTCGAAACGATAGTTCATTTTATTTCCTCCTTTAATGGTCAATTGGAAGGTCATAGGAGGAAGGGCTTTTAATGAGGCACCGCTTTTTCTTGCTTCACTGGGGGTTATGCCATGAAAGGCTTGAAACGCCCTAGTAAAGGAATCCGGCGAGTCATATCCGTATTTTAATGCAATATCAATAACCCTTTTATCATCCTCGCTTAAATCAAAGGCAGCCTGTGCTAAACGTCTGCATCTGATGTACTCCCCCAATGGCATTCCGCTAAGGAAGGAAAACATCCTGCGAAAGTGATATTCAGAACAACAGGCCAGATGGGCAACTTTTTGAAAGTCAATTTCTCCGGATAAAGTCTCCTCTATATAGGCCATAGCAAGATTTAAATGCTTCATTTGATCCATTTCTACACCTCTTCTTGTTCTTTTCTATAGTTATTACAGAAGGAAAAAAACTAAACCCTGCAATATAAGTGGCGAATGTACAGGCTAAGGCTATGATAACATAAAAAATACCACTTTACTAAGTATTAACATAACTTTGATGATATTTGCTTAAATTCCTATTGTAATTATCTTAAATAGTAGATATAATTTAATATAATATATCGATATCGATATGCGATATTGAATGATTTTAAAAATAAATGTTGATTGATGAATTTAGTGGATATCATTTAAAAAAGCATGTAGTTAAAAGGAGGGAGCGTCTTTATGAGGAGGAGTATCGATGTCAACCAACAGAGAGCGGTTACCTATAGTAGCTTTCTGAAGGATGTTTTTATATGTTCTCTGGGGGCCTATGGCGGTCCGGAGGCTCATTACGGGGTTTTTACTGATCAATTAGTGATAAAAAAGAACTATATCAGTGAGGAGGAGCTGGTGGAGCTAATTGCCCTCTGCAGCATTCTTCCTGGACCCACCAGTACACAAACCATTGTTGCTATAGGATATAAAAAAGGGGGACCATTACTGGCATTATTAACTATGCTGGTGTGGGCTCTACCTGTTCTACTTTTAATGACCCTACTTTCATTCTTATATCAGTTCCTTGAGAGCAGAAATATTTCACAGGAGGGACTTCGTTACATCGGTCCTATGGCGGTGGGCTTCATCATCGTGGCAGCTTATAGAATAGGAAGAAAGGTTGTAACTGATAAAGTTACCGTAGCTTTATTGTTCTTTGGTGGGATAACCACCTATTTCATACGTGAGGCTTGGGTTTTTCCTGCTGTTTTAATCGTTGGGGGTATAGTCAGCGTCCTTACTACCAAGGAGAAGGCTTTATGGCATACTGTAAAATTAAACCCTCCCTGGAAATATATTACTGCATTTGTCGTTCTGGCGATAGGCAGTATGCTTATTGCAGCAGTCTGGGACAATAGAATAATTAATATTTTTGAAGCCTTCTACCGTTATGGGTACTTGGTTTTTGGCGGAGGACAGGTGGTGGTGCCTGTAATGCATAGTGAGCTGGTGCAGGTGAATCAATATATGACCAATCAGGAATTTTTAACGGGATATGGCCTTGTGCAGGGCCTGCCGGGACCAATGTTCAGCTTTAGTGCCTATGCAGGTGGCATGGCTGCCAGGGACTACGGTAGCATCAATCAAATTTTAGGCGCTGCAGCAGCAGGCATAGGCATATTTTTACCGGGACTTTTGCTGATCTACTTCATCTATCCGGTTTGGGAAGGTTTGAAGAGGATTAAGGGCATCAAAGTATCCCTTAAGGGAATCGGTGCAGTAGCTGGGGGCTTAATCTCCGTTTCTGCAATAATATTGATGCAAAGAAGTGGTATTTCGCTTGACAATTTTTCAATCATGTTAATAACCATGCTGTTATTATTGACTAAGAAAGTACCTGCACCCCTTATCGTGCTTTTTGCTTTAATTACAGGCTTTGTTATTTAAATAAGCGATCAAAAGCAAGTCTACAGCAAAAGTCTGTCCTTCGAGTCAGGCTTTCTTTATATTTCAAAGTAGAATTCGTTTTTTCCTATTAATGGGGGAGATGTTGTGGGGGCATCTCCCTTTATTAATTTTATATGCACTTGACAGTGGTCGACTACAAATACTATAATTTATATATACATAGAAAGTCGATGCATATATAAAGGAGGTATTAAAATGAAAATTGATAAGGACCTAATGAAGGGTAGTACCACGATGCTTATACTTAATCTATTAAGCTCAGGGGATATGTATGGATACGAGATGGTAAAGGAGCTGGAACGGCGTTCCGATAACACCTTTACTTTAAAGGAAGGCACAATGTATCCTATTCTTCATACCCTGGAAAGTGAGGGTATGGTGGAATCCTATTGGGAAGACAGCACTTCAGCCCGTAAAAGAAAGTACTATCATATTACTGGCAAGGGAGAAAAGCTTTTGAGGGAAAAGAAAAGGGAATGGCAGATTTATAGCACTACCATAAATAAGGTGATGGGAGGTGCTTGCTTTGAGTAGATATATCGATGATTTTTTAGACTCGGTATCTAAGGAGATTAAATGCAAAAATGTGCTTCCTGATATTTCAAGGGAGCTGAAGGGACATATTTATGATCTGATGGAGGGCTACATATCTGAAGGCATGAGTGAAGCCGAAGCTGAGGGAAAAGCCGTAGAGGAGATGGGGGACCCGATAGAAATCGGCAAGGCCTTGAATAAAACCCATAGTCCTAAAACTGAATGGTCAATAATTGCATTAATCAGTGTAATGGTATTGATTGGTTCTGTGGCACTGTACTCACTGGCAATTGATAACGCCTCTATGCTGAGCATTGAACAGCTTTTTAGGGTATATCCTGCATATATACTAATAGGATTTGGCGTATTTGCTGTTGGTTTCTTTTTTGATTATAAAGGGCTAGAAAAATACGCATTACATTTGTTTATAGGTACTTTAGTCTTTTTATTTGCAAGCACTAAGCTAGGCTATAGAATAAATGGCGCACCTCGCATTGCAATTGCTGGACTTGAATTATCTCCTGCTTCTGTGGCAATTGCTTCATTCCTGGTAGCATTTTCAGGTCTCGTAAACAAATGGGCCAAGGGCAGAGTAATTGATATGCTGAAGCTGCTGTTTTTATCCTTGCTGGCGGTCTTTACATGCTTGAGTCAACCATCGGTTTCGACGGCTCTGCTGCTGATATGGGGCTTCGGGATAATTATTTTATTAGCTATAATGAGCAAGGATTTTAATGGAAATAGAAGGCTTTATCTACTTTCACTAACAGGTGCAGGTTTATTGTCGATTATTTTATTTATAATTAATATCATGCAGAATCATTTTATGCGGGCACGATTATTTATCTTCTTAAATCCTGGTCAGGACCCAAATGGAAATGGTTATATCAATACGGTGATAAACAAAATGCTCTCTGGAGCAAATATGCTGGGTAAGGGGGAGGATATGTACTTCATCCATGAGGGAGCCTCAAGAATGGCCTTGCCTGAAGCAAGCACTGATTTTATATTCACATACATTATTTCCGCCTTTGGTTGGCTGGCAGGGATTATAACCATTGCAGTCATTGTATTGGCTATCGTACGAATGTTTTTGCTGGTTTTAAAAATCAAGGAGAGCTATGGTAGGTATTTATCCACTTCAATAGTTTCGGTCTTCGCTCTGCAGGCTTTAGCCAATATATTAATGAATTTGGGAATGTTCCCGATAGCTGGCTTTCATCTGCCCTTTATATCCTATGGCGGCACGAATTTTGTGATAAATATGGGCCTAATGGGATTGCTGCTGGGGGTATATCGCAGGAAGGACCTGTGCATAGCCTCTAAGGGAATGCCACATGGTATAAGCGATTAAAAAAACAAATGAGGTATAGTGTCAGAGGCAAAGAAATAAACAGCAAAACATGGTATAATTTTATCAATAATATGATGAAGAGGGGATAGCGGAAATGATAAAAATACCTAAGTTTATTTCTTTAGCAAATCTGCCGACAAAAATTGAAAAGCTAAAGGCCTCCCAACTGCCGGAGGGGATTAAGCTCTATATTAAGAGGGATGACCAGACGGGAATGGAGGTCTCCGGCAATAAAATCAGAAAGCTGGAATTCGTAGTTCAGGATGCCATAGACAAAGGCTGTGATACCCTTATAACCTGTGGTGGACTTCAATCAAATCACGCTAGAGCAACGGCTGCTGTGGCGGCTAAGCTGGGATTGAGGTCAGTTTTGGTGCTTAGGGGCAATGGTTCAGAGGAGCCGGAGGGCAACTATTTCCTTGGACTGCTGTTGGGGGCGGAGGTTAGACTGATATCTACTGAGGATTATAAGAACAGAAGAGGGGAAATAATGGAGGAGATTAAGAATGAGCTGTCGGCTAAGGGGTTAAAGCCATATATTATACCTGAGGGTGCCTCCGACGGTATTGGCGCCTTTGGATACTTCAAGGCTATGGAGGAAATCATTCAGCAGGAGGAGGAGCTAAATATACATTTCGATGCAATCGTAGTGACAGTAGGCTCCGGAGGCACCTACAGCGGACTATTAATAGCAAATAAGCTTTTAAAGCATGACTGTGAAATCTATGGCATTAACATTTGTGACAATGCAGATTATTTTAAGAATAGAATATATTCAAATATCCAGGAAAGCTTAAGGCATCTGGATACTGATGCTGGCTTTAGTCTTGAGGATATTAATATCATTGATGGCTATGGCGGAGAGGGCTACGGTATCAGCAGGTCTGAGGAGCTGGAATTTATTGCTGCCTTTGCAAAGGAGGAAGGCATTATTTTAGACCCTGTTTACACCGGGAAGGCCATGTATGGCTTGATGGCAGAGCTTAAGGCTGGTAGATTGCAGCATAAAAATATCCTTTTTATACATACCGGCGGTCTATATGGTCTGTTTCCGAAGGCAGAGCTTTTTTCGGGGTTGAAAAAATAATTAATACGTAGCGCATTTATGGAATCCGGGTTTAGCGACCTAGGATTCTTTTTGTTTATAAATCAGAAGGTATTCGTTTTTTTTCATTGAATAATAAGATTTATTGATAAAAACCAGTGAATTATTCCGCTGTTAGATTGAGTCTAAATTTCGGAGGTGTTTCGATTGAATGCTAATGAGAAGAAGGAAAATGTATTAGTATCCGGCATTATAGATAAAAACACAATTGAATGGTTCTATAAAATATTTGACCCTATTCCCGTTTCAATGATACTTGTGGATAGGGAATCAAGAATACTGATGATTAACAGTCAATTCTGCAAATTTCTGGAGGTGACCAAGGAGGAGGCAATCGGTAGGCCTGCTGCTGAAATTAACTTAAATACTAGGTTTCCACAGGTTATGAAGACGAAAAAGGCTGAAATTGCCTGGAAGCATACCTTCACTAATGGTCATACTGCTATCGTTCACAGGATTCCGATATTGGATGATAAGGGAGAGGTGCTCTACGGCTTTGGCATGGTTCTGTTTGATGATATGGAGGAGTTTCAAAATATAATTGTTAAAAACAAGCTGCTACAGACGGAAATTAAGCACTATAAGCAGGTGCTGAAGCAAATTCAAGGGGCGCAGTTCAGCTGGGAAAATATCATAGGCAGCAGCAGTAGGATAGCCGAGGCCAAGGAGTATGGGAGGAAGGCAGCAAAAACAAGCTCAACGGTTTTAATCACCGGTGAGAGCGGAACCGGTAAGGAGCTATTTGCCAATGCAATACATAACGAAAGCAGAAGAAGCCATCATCCTTTCGTTAAGGTAAACTGCGGAGCAATTCCCCATGATCTGCTGGAATCTGAGCTTTTTGGATACGAGGAGGGGGCCTTTACCGGTGCTAAAAAGGGTGGTAAAATAGGTAAATTTCAACTGGCACACCAGGGAAGCATTTTTCTGGATGAGATTGGGGATATGCCTATGGAAATGCAGGTTAAGCTTCTGAGGGTTTTGCAGGAGAAGGAGATTGAGCGGGTAGGGGGCACAAACCCCATTAAAATTGATGTGCGAATTATTGCAGCCACTAACAAAGACCTTCGTCAGCTGGTGGAGAAGGGGGAGTTCAGAGAGGATTTATATTACCGTCTTCATGTTATGTCAATAGAAATTCCACCTTTAAGGGATAGAAGAGAGGATATTGAATCGCTGATCCATAGTCTGATGAAAAAGCTTGCCGATAAGCTGGGATTATATGTAAGTCATATAACGCCGGAGGCTCTTGAGGTATTGAAGGGCTATAGCTGGCCCGGGAACGTCAGGGAGCTGGAAAATGTGTTGGAAAGGGCAATGAATCTCACAGAGGAGGGAGAAATTCTGACATCTCACCTACCTTTATATATTTTTAGAAAGGAAAGGACAGCAGCAAAGCAAAATACCTATAAGTCGCTTTCTGAACTGGTGGAGGAGGTAGAAAGGGAAGCTATTTTGAGATACTTAAAAAGTACTAAAGGCAACAAGCAAAAAACAGCAGAGCTATTGGGAATTTCAAGATCATGTCTGTATGATAAGCTGGAGCGCTATAAAATCAGTGTCTGAAAAGAAGACAGTTAATCGACATTTGAAGAGGATATATGTGTATCAAAATTCTTGCTGTCTTTGGCGTGTTAATGCTGGAGGCAGTCTTCTTTTAGTAATAAAATTAACGTAGCCAATAGTAGGATATAATGTGTCTGACAATGCTACACTTTGTATGAAGAGGCTACATAAATAGAGTGGTTTTTTCTTCTAAAGATGGACTCCCTACGACTAAGACAATGGTGAATAATAGCCTCACTCAAATAATACAATGAAAATAGCTGCTTTCAAACGGGTAAATATCAGAAAATTTCAACTAGGTAATAATTTCAAAAAAATTGGCATAACCCTTGCACAATATAAAAGCAGCATCAAAAGGAATTAATATTAAAGTATAAAATGGTAAGGGGGAAAACGTTTTGAAAAGAAAAGCATTAGCATTAATGATGGTTATTATGCTGGCTACGGTTTTTATAGTAACTGGCTGCAGTCAGGATACCTCCGTTGATCCGGGGGAGACGAAGAGTCCTATAAAAATAGGTGGACTAACCTCCCTCAGTGGAGCGTTACAGGACTATGGTACTCAAATGCAAAGAGGCTTTATGCTGGGACTGGAGTATGCCACCGATGGCACCATGACGGTGGCAGGCAGAAGTCTGGAGGTAATCTGGGAGGATACCACCACTGTGCCGGACGTTGCTAGAGAAAGGGCGCTTAAGCTTTTAGACGAGGATAAGGTGGATATGCTGGTGGGCCCTGCTTCATCGGCAGATGCTGCAGCATTACTGGGTTTGGCTGAGGAATACGAAAAGCTACTTATGATTGAGCCTGCTGCTGCCGACTTTTTAACCGGAGCCAATTGGAACAGATATGCCTTCCGTACCGGAAGAAGCACCGCGCAGGATGCAACGGCAATGGCTGCGGTGATTATGCACAATAATCCCAATGCAAAGGTTGCCACATTGGCACCCGACAGTGCCTTTGGTCATTCTTCTGTTGATCCCTTTGTAGCAGCTCTGGCTGAAAAGGGCGGCGAACTGCTGATTCAAGAGTTTCCGCCTGCCGATACTACTGATTTCACACCCTTCATTTTGAGAATAAGACAGCAAAAGCCTGATTATCTTTATGTAATCTGGGCGGGTGCCAATAATCCATGGGGTCAATTGATGGAGCTAAACCTTCAAGAGGAAGGTATTCAAATTACCACAGGTGCTCCTGAAATTGCAGCCTTAAGGATGATGGGGGATTTAGTGGGAATGCATGGCTTCACTGTTTATTATCATGGCGTTGCACAGAATCCAATAAATGAATGGTTGGTTGCGAAGCATAAGGAAAAATATAACAGTCCGCCGGATATCTTCACCTCTGGGGGAATGGCAGCGGCAATGGCCTTAGTAACGGCGTTGGAAAAGACAGAAGGAAATACTGATACTGAGTTATTGATAAAAACCCTGAGGGGTATGGCCTTTGACAGCCCAACAGGTAAGCGTTGGTTTAGAGAAGAGGATCACCAGGCAATGCAGCCTTTGTTTGAAATAAGGCTGGAGGAGGTAAATGGCGTAGATCATATCGTGCCTACCTTAGTCAGAGTAATACCTGCAGAGGAGATAATTCCACCAATTTCAGTGCCAGCCAATGCTAAGAGATAGGTAAAACAGCATTTAGGAAAGGATGAAATAGATGACCGAAGCGCTAATTAAAACGGAAGGGCTCACCATCAGCTTTGGTGCCCACAAGGCCGTCAATAATGTAGGTCTGGCCCTTGAAAAGGGCTTGTTTACAACAATCCTTGGTCCTAATGGTGCTGGAAAGACAACTCTCTTCAATCTTATAAGCGGTCTATTGACACCCACTGAAGGAAAAATATATTTCAAAGGGGCAGACATAACCAGTCTGTCCCCTATCCAGAGGGTAAAGATGGGGATGGGTAGGTCCTTTCAGTTGACAAATGTATTTCCTACCCTCACCACCTATGAGAACGTGAGGTTGGCAATGCAGGCCCATGAGGACATTGGCTATAGGATATTTACAAATCATAGAAAGTTTTCAAAGCTGAATGATAAAACCGATGCAATACTGGAAAGGGTTTTACTGAAGGATAAGAAAAATCAACCTGCCAGTCAGTTAAGTCATGGTGAGCAAAGAAAGCTGGAGCTGGGGATGGTGCTGGCCTTGGAGCCAGAGGTACTGCTGCTGGATGAGCCCACTGCCGGTATGGCTATTGAAGAGGTGCCCACTATGATAGATATTTTGCAGAGGACTAAGGACAGCGGAACCACCATAATTTTGATCGAGCATAAAATGGATATGGTTAAACAGCTGTCCGACAGACTGATAATACTTGTAAACGGTGGTTTGCTGGTGGAGGGTAACCCAGAGGAGGTATCCCAAAATCCTGAGGTGCTGGCTGCCTATTTGGGAGGTGGCGTATTAAATGAAGTCTCTTCTTAAAATTGAAGATTTAGTTTCTTATATCGGATTATATACTATCCTTCAGGGCGTAACCATGGAGGTAAATAAAGGCGAGGCGGTTGTAATTTTGGGAAGGAACGGTGCAGGGAAAACAACGCTGCTAAGAACTATTATGGGTCTCGTTAACACAAGATCAGGTACTTTGGCGTTAGAGGGCAGGTCCTTGATCGGTAGGCCTACCTACACCATTGCTAAGGAGGGGATTGGCTACTGTCCCGAGGATTATGGTGTATTCGACGAGTTGACCATCGAGGAAAATCTTAAAATAGCCATGTGGAAGGAGGATAAGGAGACACTGCAGCGGAGGGATTATGTCCTTGATCTGTTTCCTGACCTAAAGGTGGCTTATAAAAGACTATCTAAAACCCTCAGTGGAGGACAGCGACAGATGCTTTCTATTTCTCGTTCTCTTATAAATGACAATAAAATCATACTGATTGATGAACCCAGCAAGGGATTGGCACCGGTGGTTATCGAAAGGCTGGCTCACGCTCTGCAGGAGATACGAAAGCATACCACTATTTTACTGGTGGAGCAAAATTTTGCTTTGGCCTGCGCTGTGGGTGAAAGATACTACATCATCGATGAAGGCAGAACTGTGGATGAGGGCAGGATGGAGGCACTGATGTCTGACAAAGCCCTTCAGAGTAGGCATCTTGGGGCTATATAGTATCTACAGCAGGCTAGAGTTGAAAGGGAGGATATTATGGATGTATTTTTTATGCTGCTGATCAATGGTTTAGCAGAGGGTGCATTAATATTTTTAATGGCCTCGGGCCTTTCCATTATTCTTGGACTTATGGGGGTTGTTAACTTTACCCATGGCACCCTCTTTATATGGGGTGGATATATATATATAGCCACCTATAACAGAACCCAGAGCTTTTTGCTGTCGGTGCTTGCTGCTATGGCGGCAGTTTTCCTATTAGGCGCGGTGTTTGAAAAGCTGTTTGTTAGTAGAGTTTATGGCAATATCCCTGCTCAGATATTAATAACCCTTGGGCTGCAGGTGATCTTCACGGATTTGGTCAGATTAATATGGGGAGCAACGCCAATAACGGTGGCCAGACCGGACTTTCTGGCGGGAAGGTGGGTAATCGGTGGAGCAACCATAGTGCATTATAGAGTCTTCCTGATTTTCGTAGGGCTTTTGGTGGCCATTGGCATTCATCTATTAATTACAAAAACCAGAATAGGGATGGTCATAAGGGCAGGGGTACAACGGCCGGATATGGTGCAGGCTTTGGGTATCAATATAAAGCTGTATTTCACCTTTGTATTTGCAGGTGGAGCAGCCTTAGCCGCCCTTGGAGGAGCGCTGTATGCACCTCTTACAGGAAGCATGTCCTCTACAGCTGGGCTGCACAATCAGGTATTAGCCTTTATTGTCGTAGTCATAGGTGGCATGGGTAGCTTTTTAGGCTCAGCCTTCGGCAGTATATTTTTGGGGTTGATGGGGGCGGTGGTGGCTTGGTTTGTACCATCCCTCTCTGTTGTGGCAAATGTAACTCTAATGGCCTTGATTCTAGCATTTAAACCCAATGGTTTATTTGGATTGGCGGTGAAAAAATGATAAAGCAACAATTTAAAGGCTCCAATAAAATGAATCTGCTGTTGCTGGTGGCTTTGCTGCTGGCAATGATGGTCATACCTCATTTTGCTAAATCTGCCACCGTAGCCCTGATCAGTAGAATCTTTATATTAACGGTATATGGTATGAGCTATGACATACTTAGAGGCTATATGGGCTTTATTAACTTAGGCCACGCCCTCTTCTTCGGCAGTGGAGCATATATAGCAGGAATTTTGTTTACAAAGCTGGATAACACTTTTGGCATTTTTATACTGGTTGTTTTGATAACCATAATATATTGCTCCGCAGCTGCCTTTATCATGGGAAAAATTGTTATTCGGGGAGGCAGTGTTATTGCAGGTGCCATGATTACGTTAGCACTAGGTGAAATCGTTAGAAATATGGCTGAACGTTGGAGAAGTGTTACGGGAGGAGCTGACGGTTTGCCCTTTAGCATACCCCCTATCTTTAGGGACAGACTTCATTTTTATTACTATGCATTGATTTTCATGCTGGTAATGACCCTTATTTTGAGACAGTTCCTCCTATCTCCCACGGGAAGAGTGCTGCTGGCCATCAGAGAAAATGAACAGCGGGCAAAATTTTTAGGCTTTAATACGGATAAATATAAGATGATCGGTCTGCAGGTATCAGGCATCAGTGCAGGACTGGCGGGTGTGATGTTTGGCGTTTTTAACAGATTTGCCAATACCGATCTTTTGAGTGTTCAGCAGACCTTAAATGCTCTACTGATAACACTGGTGGGGGGAACAGGAACCCTATACGGCGCCTTTGTAGGTAGCGGATTTATAGCCTTTGTACAAAACACATTGCTTAATCTGAGGTCCCAGTACCCGATCTTTGAGAGATGGTTGCTCTTCTTTGGCGCGATGTATGTACTGGTGGTGTTGTTTATGCCTTCGGGCTTTGTTGGGCTATGGCAGAAGCTTATTAGTGAGGCAAGGGAAAAGAAGAAAGGCTCAGCTGTTGATGCAAAATAAGCTTAAGGATAATGAAAGGAGTGCATAAAATGAAAAATTTAACCTATGGAACAATTGAACTAAAGGGCGGAGATACAATGTTTTACCGTGAGGCAGGGGAGGGAAAGAAAAACATTCTCCTAATCCATGGCAACATGTCCTCATCTAAGCATTGGGAGCCTATTATAGATGACCTAGCCGAGGCATACCATATATATGCAGTGGATTTAAGGGGGATGGGGAAATCGTCATATAACAGCTCCTTCAATTCGCTAAGGGAGCTGGCGGAGGATATTAAGGATTTTATTGATTATAATCATCTGGATAACCTTACAGTGGTGGGCTGGTCCACTGGCGGAGGCATTGGCATGGAGCTGGCCATTAATTACCCTGACCTGGTGGAAAAGCTGGTGCTGATAAGCTCTGTATCCTACAAGGGGTATCCCATTTATAAAAAAGATAAGGATGGGCAACCGATAGAAGGGGAGCTATATACCTCCAAGGAGGAAATGGCAATGGATCCCGGACAGGTGCAATATCCGTTGAAGGCGATGGAAAACAAGGATTACGACACAATGGCCGGTATCTGGAATGCCCTAATATATGTTCATAAAAAGCCTAACCCTGAAGAATATAAAGTACTGCTGGATGCAACTTTTGATCAGAGAAATTTAGTGGATATCGATTGGTCTTTACTAAATTTCAATTTAGAAGAGACCATTAAATCAATTAACATACCTGTACTGTCCCTATGGGGTGACAGCGACCTGGTGGTATCCAGAGAAATGGTGGAGGAAACCGTGGCAGCAATAGGCGTAAATGCGAGGCTGGAGGTGCTGGAGCAATGTGGTCATTCACCTATGGTGGACTGTCCTCAGAAGCTGGCTACAAAGATTTTAAATTTTATAAAAGAATAGGTGATAGCAATGCCAATGGTTAAGATTAATGGCTTCAACATGAATTATCGACTAGAGGGAGAAGGAGATAAAACTCTGGTTATTTTGAACGGCATAATGATGAGTGCTGATAGCTGGGCAGGCCTGGTTCCCAGCTTTGTAAGAAATGGATATCGTGTATTAACCTTAGATTTCAGAGATCAAGGGAAGTCACAGCCTTCACCGGAAGCATACAAAATAGGTCAGCATGCCGAGGATCTCAAGGCACTGCTGGAGCTTCTTGAAATAAAGTGCTGCAGTCTTTTAGGAATTTCCTACGGCGGTCAGGTGGCTATGCTATTTGCATTGAAATACCCTCAACTGCTGGAGTCCCTCATACTTGCCAATACTATGGCAAGAATGAGCAACCACCTAAAGGCCATAGGGGCAGCATGGGATGAGGCTGCAAAGCTGAAGGATGGCAAAAGCTTTTTAAGGCTGGCGATGCCCATTATCTATTCTCAGTGCTTTTATAGCCGAAGCTATGAATGGCTGCAGGCCAGAGAAGAGGCGCTTGGAGGCAGCCTGACGTCAGAATGGTTTGAAGCCTTTCAAAGACTCTCCTCCAGCCATGGCGATTATGACCTTGTGGAGGAGCTGGAGAAGATAAAGCTACCGACTTTGATCATAGCTTCTGACCAGGATGCAATTACACCCTATGAGGAACAGCTATTAATCCATAGAAAAGTAAAGGCTTCAAGCTTTGTGGTGATTCCTGAGTCAGGTCATGCATCATGCTATGAGAAGCCACAGGAGTTCATATTGCTAGTTTTGGGATTTCTGGCTGCCTTAAGCAATAGACACGAATAAGCTTTTTATTTACAGCCTATAAGGGGGAAGTAAAATGACAGATATGCATGTTGGGATTGCTGGGATGGGTCTATATATTCCAGAAAACTATGAAAACGCAGAAGAAATAGCCCTGCAATCTGGTATTCCTGTTGAAGTAATAAAAAAGAAATTTGGTTTTAACAAAAAATCCATCCCCGGCAAGGAAGACGGTACTATAGCGATGGGAATAAAGGCAGCTAAAGCCTGCTTAGGAAACACAAATACCGATCCCCTAGAGATAGACCTTATTATATCCATCTGCGAGGAATATAAGGAGTATCCTCTGGTAACAAGTGGTATCTATATACAGGAGGCAATAGGAGCCTACAATGCATGGGCCTTTGATATAGCACAAAGATGCGGTACTGCCGTGGTTGCCATGAAGGTGGCAAAGGCCTTAATGATGGCGAATTCCGACATCAATACTGTTCTTATTTCCGGAGGATATAGAAACGGCGATTTTATTGATTATACAAATGAAAGAGTTACCTTTATGTATAACCTTGCAGCAGGTGGTGGTGCGGTACTGCTGAAGAAAAATCTGGGGCGTAATATTTTGCTGGAATCCAGCTTTATAACTGACGGCTCCTTTGCCAGAGATGTGGCAGTTAGATACGGTGGTACTGTAAATCCAATTAACAAAGAAAATATTGACTTTGCCTTTAAATCATTAGATGTACTCGACCCGGAGCATATGAAGCAGGGGCTTGGAGAAAAGAGCATGCCAAACTTTATAAGGGTTATAAAGGAGAGTCTGGAAAGCAGCGGATATTCTCAGGAGGATATAGATTATATTGCGTTGCTGCATATGAAGCCCTCTGCCCATCGACAGGTGCTGGAGGCACTGGGGGTAGACGATAGTAAATCGATATATTTAGAGGATTATGGGCACCTGGGACAGTTAGATCAAATACTTTCCACCTCCTTAGCCTTGAAAACAGGAAAAATTAAAGATGGTGATGTCGTAGTCTGGGTCAGCGCCGGCATAGGCTATGCATGGGATGCTTGTACAATTAAATGGGGTAATGCTTAGGAGGTGAGGCTATGACAGTAAGGGCTATTGAGCTTTATAACAAAAAAAGAACTGATATTGAGGGGGCACTTAAGTCCATACGATCTGAGGATTTTTTGATTGCAGCAATGGCGGGAAGTGAACCGATTCCGCTGCTTGAACAGCTACACAGGCTTAAAGCGATGGGTATTATAAACTGCCAATTGACCAATTGCTTGCCTATGAGGGAATATGAGTTCATCAAAAATCCAGAATATGTGGATACTATTTTTACAGCCGGCTGGTTTTATTCCAATATCATGAGGAAGGCCAATCAGCAGGGAAATGTATCCTTTGCGCCGCAGCACCTCCATAGCTCCTTCACAAAGCGTTTGTTTGCAAGGGATGGAAGACGGCTGGTGCTTCTTTGCACCTGCTCTCTAATGGATAAGCACGGCTATCTGAGTCTTTCGCTGGGTACGACCTACGAAAGACAGGCAATTGAAGCAGGGGCTTATGTCATAGCGGTAGTGAATAATCGTATGCCTAGAACCTTCGGCGACACGATTGTTCACATTAGTGAAATAGACCTGCTGGTGGAGGCAGACTACGAGGTGCCGACCTTGCCTTCAGCACAGATAAACGAGAAGGACAGGCGGATTGGCGGCTATATTGCAGAGCTGGTGGAGGATGGCGCCACAATTCAACTGGGGATAGGAGGTATACCCAATGCTGTTGCAGAAGCCCTCAAGGGTAAACGGCATTTAGGTATCCACACTGAAATGTTTACAGAAGGCATGGTGGACTTGATTGAAGCTGGTGCTGTGGACAACAGTCATAAGACGCTCTACAAGGGGAAGACAGTGGCAACCTTTGCGTTAGGAGGAGAAAGGCTTTATGATTTTATTGATGATAATCCTTCAATTATCTTTAAGTATGGAAAGTGGACCAATAACCCACATATCATAGGGCGGAACCACAAAATGATATCGATTAATACGACACTTGAGGTAGATTTAACGGGCCAGTGTGCTTCAGAATCAATAGGCCCAATACAGTTTTCTGGCACGGGAGGCCAATCAGATACCGCAGTAGGCGCTCAGCTATCAGAGGGAGGGAAATCTTTTATTGCGCTTTACGCCACAACAGAGATCAAGGATAAAGATGGCAAAAAAACCACTATATCCAAAATCGTGCCTATGCTGAAAACTGGGGCGGTGGTAAGTCTTTCTCGAAATGATGTGGACTTTGTGGTTACGGAGTATGGTGCCGTCAGCCTTCGAGGAAGAACAATCAAAGAAAGAATAGAGAGACTTATAAGCATTGCCCACCCCGATTTTAGAGATGAGCTGAGGTTTGACGCAAAAAAGCTGGCGCCTTGACACTAAAATAATAGAAAAAGTTAAATAACCATAGCTGAGCTAAGGGATTACGGTTGTCAAGGTACTATGAGGGTTGCTAAGGGGGGTGTGTCCCCCTTATTAAAAAAGGAGAGTACAGCGAAGCGTCCTAGAGAACGCATGGGTTCCTTGGAAAACAAACGTGGTGAAGCTACTTTTGTTCTTGTATAAGAAAGTCCTATTTTTTAACTATGAATTCTTATACAATGGGGGGTTGTTAAGGGGGGTGTCTCCCCTTATTAAAATAAGGAGAGTACAGCGAAGCGTCCTAGAGAACGCATGGGTTCTCTGGAAAACAAACGTGGCGAAGCCACTTTTGTTCTGTATGGAGGCAATTGCATAATAAAAATATAGGAAATAGTTAAAATATAGATATTTATTGACATTCCTTCATGGTATCATAAAATATATATCGGACAAGTTTATATTTTGTAGTATATATGCTGATGACTATTGAAGGGGATGAGAATATGCTAAGGTATGTATTATTAGGATTTTTAGCAAACAACAGCTTAACGGGTTATGATATAAAGCAGGCTATGCTGCAGAGCACCTCGAATTTCATAAAGGCCAATTTGGGTAGTATTTACCCTACACTTGAAAGGCTAGAGAAGGAAGGCTTAATTGCCTCAATAAGTGCCAGGAACGGTAAGAAGGCTTATGTCATCAATGAGGCTGGCATGGATGCCTTCATAGAATGGTTATCAGAACCAATAGAATTTATGAAATCCCTTGAGGATATTCTAGCTAAGGTATATTTTTACGGTAATTTGCCTAAGGAAAAAGCTGTGGAGCTGCTGGAGGAGTTAATTAATAATATCAATAAGAGAATTCAATCCTTGATTAGTCTTGAGGCTGAAATTAAAGAAACGGAGGGCTTTTATGAAGCTTCAACCATTAATTTCGGTTTGGAGCATTTAAAATTCATGGTCCAATGGTTTGAAAGGCTGCTAAGAGAGGTTAAGCTGAGATAAATTACTGCATAAGTCTATTAAAATATTTTAATCAAACAAAAAATAACGGAAGACAGATTCGGGGAGTGAATCTGTCTTTTTAGAACTTCTGGTTTGACCTGTCATTAAATCAACAAAACCAGGCTAACAGCCATGACGATCATTCCTAATATAAGACCATACACTGACAGATGATGGTCGCCATATTCTCTGGCTGCAGGCAAAAGCTGGTCAAAGGAGATAAATACCATAATTCCCCCTACTGCTGCGAAGGCAATGCCGAAGATGGTGTCCGTCATAAAGGGGGCCAGCAGCAGATAGCCTATTATGGCGCCTATTGGCTCCGCCAGACCGGATAAGAAGGAATATCTAAAGGCCTTCATACGACTTCCTGTAGCATAATAAATAGGTACAGATACGGCTATTCCCTCGGGTATATTGTGTATCGCTATTGCTATGGCGATGCTCACCCCTAAGGCTGGGTCCTTCAAGGCAGATATCAGAGTAGCAAAGCCCTCTGGAAAGTTATGAATGGCTACTGCCAGGGCGGTTAAAATCCCCATTCTATACAGCTTTCTTTCATCCTTATTCTCACTGTCCTCCGGTGGCGTCGCCATTTTTTCATGGTCCTCATGGGCGGAGGTTTCCATAGAGGGGGTCAGCTTGTCAATTAAGCTGATTAAAAACATGCCGCCGAAAAAAGCTAATATTGTTACCCAGAGTCCCAATTTTTCTCCCAATTCTATGATCAAGGCCTCTTTGGCCTTAAAGAAAATCTCTATCATGGAGACATATATCATTACACCTGCTGAAAAACCAAGGGAAGCGGAAAGAAATCGTTTATTAGTTCGCTTGGTAAATAATGCGATAACACTGCCTATACCGGTAGAAAGACCTGCAAATATGGTTAATCCGAAAGCTAATATCAAACCTCCATTTTCCATTCAATGACCTCCTATATAAAAAATTATATTAAAGTAAGTTTTTTAGCAGCAGGTAACTTTTCACTAATATCAGACTATGAAGGTCTTTGAAATGTGTTACTGTTTTCATAATTAATTTTCAGTAGCATATTCTTTATTATTAGGTATGGAAAGGAAGGTGGTTATGTGGCGGATGATAATAAAGAAAAACTAACATATTCGATGGAGGATTACATAGAGATGATATACAGACTGTCCCTGACCTCTGGCTATACAAGGCCACAGGAGGTTGCTAGAAGGCTGCAGGTCCAGCCGCCATCTGCAACAAGAATGATACAGAAGCTGGCAGGAATCGGATTGGTAAATTATCAGAGATATGGTGTAGTTACCTTGACAGAGGAGGGTAAGCAAAAGGGCCATCTTTTACTGAAGAGGCATAATATCATTGAGACCTTTCTAAAAGCAATTGGAGTGACTAAAGGAATATTGGAGGAGACGGAAAAGATAGAGCACACCATCAGTAAGGAAACCTTAATATGTATAGCAGATTTGACAAGCTTTTTTGAGGAAAATCAAGAAATAGTAAAAAAATTTAGTAATTACAAACGATCAAGAAATAGAAAATGATAAGAATGATCGACTGCTTACGCTACCATCGGCTAAAGCAGTTTTTTTATTGTATAAGAAAGTCCTATTTTTTTACTATGAATTCTTATACAATGGGGGGTTGAGCAGTAAATGAGACAAAAGCACTATAATTTTACATAATTCGATAAAAATTGACATGTTTTGCAGGATTATTCAAAAATAGATAGAATTAATATATGACAATTAGAAAAATACAAAATATTCAGCAAATTAATAGTTTTACGAGCAGCTTCCACTCAGCCGGGACAAACAAAGCTTTATCACAATAGTACAAGGATTTAATAAATTATATTTGTAGGAGGGACTTTTAATGAAGAGCATCAAGTCAAATCTCATTATTTATTTTTCTGTATTAATATTAATGATAACGATTGTATTAGGCTACACATCCATAGCAACAGCGGGAGCTGCACTGAAAAATGAGGTTGCCAAGGGCGTTGAAGGATTGGCAGTGGAGGGCAGTAGATTAATTAAATCAAGAATAGATACAGAGTATACCTATCTTGAAGGAGTTGCCGCCAGAGAGGTTTTTACCAGTCCAGATACGTCAATTGAGGAAAAAATGGACTTTTTATTAGATATAGAAAAGCAGATATCAGGTTACCTAAGATTGGGCATAGCGAATGAGGAAGGACAGCTTTTATTCACGGATTCTTTTCAAACAGATGCCGTTGGTACTGATGTCAACAGCAGAGATTATTTTAAGGCTTCCATTGTCGGCAAAAGAGGGATACTAACGCCGACAGTAAGTATAAATCCTGCCGATAATGGCGCTGTAATCATGGTTCTATCTGTGCCTATCATCAGCAACAATCAGGTAATAGGTGTTCTTGTGGGGGTAAAGGATGCCAATTTTTTAAATCAGTTATCGGATGATATGGGCTTTGGCAGCACGGGATTTGCCTATATTATCGAGGATAGTGGTGTCGTGATAGCACATCCCGACAGAGAAATGGTGATCAATCAGTTTAATCCTCTGACTTCTCAGGAGGAGGCCTACGGATCACTTTCCAAGGCCTTTGAAAAGATCATCGCACAAAAAACTGGCATGGAGAGCTACAAGTTAGATGCTATGGTTTATTATTCTGGCTTTGCACCTATTTCCGGCACAAATTGGATACTAGTTCTAACCGCCGTTGAGGATGAGGTTCTGGCAGCAATTCCTATTCTTCGAAGGAATAGTATAATTTTGGCTGTAATTGTTTTAGTCGTAGGGGTATTAATGTGTTATTTGATTGGCAATTCTATTACAAAGCCAATTATAAAAACGGTAGAGTACTCAAGACATATTTCAAATCTTGACATTAGTCACGATTTCCCTGATGATCTGTTGAATAGAAAGGATGAATTGGGTACCTTAGCCCTTGCCTTCCAAAGCGTTATAGACAGTCTAAGAGCCTTTATTATACAAATCAACGAAAGCTCGCAGCTGCTGGCCTCCTCTTCGGAGGAGTTGACGGCCATCAGTCAGCAGTCAGCTATTGCTTCCGGGGAGGTAGCAAGAACCATAGAAGAAATTGCCAGGGGTGCCAGCGAGCAAGCAAGCGATACTGAAAAAGGTGCATCTCATATTTCAGAGTTAGGTGAACTGATACACGAGGATCAGGATCATATGAAGGACTTGAATATTGCCTCAAATGAAATAGATCGATTGAAGAGTGAAGGGTTTGAAATTTTGACGGGGCTGGTGAAAAAAACTGAGGCCAATAATAAGGCTGCCAGGGAAATAAAAGAAATCATAATAAATACAGATGCCAGTGCAACTAAAATAAAGGCTGCAAGTGAAATGATTAGAAATATTGCAGAACAGACAAATCTGCTGGCCTTGAATGCAGCAATAGAAGCCGCTAGAGCAGGAGAGGCAGGCAGGGGGTTTGCAGTCGTAGCTGGTGAAATAAAGAAGCTGGCAGAGCAATCTGATCTCTTTACCAATGATATAGCTGCTGTTATAATGGAGCTTATGGAAAAAACCGAAAGGGCAGTAGCAACTATGGAGGAGGTAAGCGTCACAACACTTTCTCAGACAGAGGGCGTCAATTTGACAAATGCCAAGTTTACCGGCATAGCAGATGCCATAGAAGGCATGAAGCAGGTCATAGGTGGTCTTAATGAATCAGGAGTGAAAATGGAGGAGAAGAGAAATCAGATTATATCTATAATTGAAAATCTGTCGGCTACCTCACAGGAAAATGCTGCAGGCACGCAAGAGGCTTCTGCATCTGTAGAGCAGCAATTGGCCTCAATGGAGGAAATTTCGCATTCAAGTGAAGCTTTGGCTAAGCTGGCAGAGGATATGCAGATGAGTATAGCAAGATTCAAATATTAAAGGCAAATAATTAAGAAACAAGAAAAGAACATATCCATTAGGAATATGTTCTTTTTCTATTATTTCCTATAATATACCTATTTTTTGAAATTAGGTATAAATAATGATTGTCCAAATTCTTCCTTACCAAATTCAGCAATTAGTTCCTGACCCTTGTCAGATAGCATCCAATCGATAAAGGCCTGAGCACCCTCATGATTGATTTTTTCGCTTTTTTCAGGGTTAACTGCAATAATACCGTATTGATTAAATAGCTGTACATCACCTTCAACGACAACCTCTAAGTCGATATTATTCATCATGGAAAGGTAGGTTGCCCTGTCGGCAAGGGTGTAGCCCTGCATTTCGTCCGCCATCTGAATGACATCTCCCATACCCTTACCAGCAGAAACATACCATTGCCCTTCAGGGGTTATACCTGCGTTCTTCCAATGGGTTAATTCTGCCTTATGGGTTCCGGAGTCATCGCCACGGGAAACAAATACGCCTTCTCCCTCTGCGATTAGCTGGAAGGCCTTGATAACATCGGCCTTGGCATTCTCTGAAAGCTTCAATGGATCTTCCTTCGGTCCCAGTATAACGAAGTCATTATACATAACCTCAAAACGCTCCAGTCCATGCCCAGCTTCAACAAAGGCGATTTCAGATGCCTTAGCATGTGCCAGAATAACATCAGCGTCACCGTCTTCTCCAAGCTTTATAGCCTGTCCGGAACCAACGGCAACCACCTTAACCGCCACTCCAGTATCTTCTTTGAATTTAGGCAGTAGAAAATCCAAAAGTCCACTGTTCTCAGTACTGGTGGTGGTGGATAGTATGATTGAGGTATTAGCCAGCGGCTTTTCTTCTTCAGGATCAGGCGTAGGCGAGACTGAAGGCGCTGTTTGACTACATCCAATGGCAAAAACCAATAGCATAGTCATTACTAAGGATAGTGCGATTAATGATTTTTTTTTCATGATTTAATTTCCCCCTTTATTTATTACATATCAGCTCTACAGGGTTCCCATTATTGGATGACTGGAACTAAAAAAACGTCTTCATAAAAGGAAGACGTTAATAACTTGGCATAATACCAATCTAAGCTCCTTTCCACAACGGGAGGCATTGAAGTTTCCCACAATACCCTAACGGCCAGTACTTCGTAGATATATCCTTAGAATTATCTGGCTCGGAGAATATGTAACTAGTTTGATTATATTTTTTTTTATAAAAATTGTCAATAAATTGATAAAAAATTATCATAAAATAAGACTCATATCAAACGAATTCTTCAGAATAAAATAAAAATTCTAAATAAGAAGGAGTATATGAAATTATGTTGAAATATGTCTTACATGAGAAAATAAAAGCAAACGGATTTAGGAGGATTTTACTATGTCTAATGATAGAGCAATATTGGAAAGCTGGATTCAGATAGGCGGCAGCATACAAGAGTTATTGGATGAGGATGCCATTATAGGTATATCAGACCGTGAAACCTTCTTAAGGTATTATCCTGGCAAGGAGTTAGATGTGAGAGCCAAGGAGGGAGAGTCTTTGAAGAAAGGCGATGCCATGTACGAATGTCTCCAAAAGAATCAAAAACTCGTGCAGGTAATACCAAAGGAAGTACTTGGTATACCCTTTAAATCCATCACGATACCTATAAGAAATGAGAAGGGTGAAGCTATAGGCACTGTAAGCTTGGGTAAGAGCTTGAAAAAGCAAAACGAGCATCATGAGCAAATCAATAGTATAGCCGCTGCATTAGAAGAAATAACAGCAAGTATTGAAGAAATATCCGGTGGTGCTGGCAAAATTGCATCGGCATCAGAGGATATTAATAAGAAAAGTGAAGATACCTACCTTCAAATGGGTCAGACGGACACGATCTTAAAATATATTCAGGGAATATCAGATCAGACCAATCTTTTAGGCTTGAACGCAGCAATTGAAGCCGCCAGAGCAGGTGAACACGGTAGAGGCTTCTCGGTTGTCGCTGAAGAAATTAGAAAGCTGTCGACGGAGACAAAAAAAGCTGTTGCCAATATAAGCAATATATTATCCAGCATAAAGTCCTCTGTAGAAGATACAAATCGTCTTGTAGCTGACACCACCTCTATTACGAAGCTGCAGGCAGAGTCTACGGATCAAATTTTAGGGGCATTGGAGGAGCTTAACTCAGCCACCACGATATTATCTGATATGGCGAAGGCGTTATAAATTGTACAAAATAGTATTGCCACTAATTTTAAAATGCGATTAGTGGTATTTTTGTCCTATATTGCTGTTAAAAAAAGGAAAGCGCCCTCGTCTGTTGAATTAAGTAGCATCATGAGTTTTACTGATGAGACTGCAGTACTATATTCTACTAGGGGGATGCTTATGTGTGATATACCTTCTTTATATCAATCAGAAATCGATCAAGATAATTTTAATGAGGATCTCAAGAAGCTTGTGGAGAAGTTCCAGATAGTATCAGATCATATTGCCAGCTGGGAGTATTGGCTAAACGCCAAGGGAGAATTTGTATACATATCCCCCTGGTGTGAAAAGCTATCTGGATATACGCCTGAGGAATTTTTTAATGATAGAGAGCTTATTATGAATATCATTCATCCCAATGATAGATGGTTGCTAAGACAGCATATAAACGAAAATTCCATGAGCGAGGAGACCGCCAGCATTGAGTTTCGTATAATTAACCGCAACGGTGAGGTTATATGGGTAAATCATACCTGTCAGTCGGTTTATAGTCGTGAGGGCATTTTTCTGGGAAGACGAGTCAGTAATAGAGATATTACAGAATATAAGGTATTGGAGATAAAATTAAAGGAGGCTGAGGAGCGCTGGCAGTTTGCTCTGGAGGGAAGTGGCGACGGCGTTTGGGATTGGAATTTAAAAACTAATGCTGTATTTTATTCAAAGCAGTATAAATCTATGCTGGGCTATGATGATCACGAGTTTATAAATACCTTTGAAGAATGGAAAAAAAGAATCCATCCGGAGGATTTAAGCTGGGTAATGAAGGAATTTGAAAGGCATATTAGTGGAAAAACCTCCTATCTCTCCTTGGAATATAGACTTAGGTGTAAGGATGGCAGCTACAAATGGATATTTTCCAGAGGTAAGGTTATCACCTACGATACCGATAGTAAACCGATTCGAATCGTTGGCACTCAAGCCGATATTACAGATAGAAAAAAGGCTGAAGAAACTGTTATGAACATCATGATGGAGAATAAAAAGCTCCTAAACAAGACAATAGAGTATGATAGAATGAAGACTGAGTTTTTTTCAAATATATCCCATGAATTTAAAACACCCCTCAATGTCATACTGGGAACGCTGCAGCTACTGTTACTGTTGTTGAAGGAGGTCCCTTTACGTAAAATACGAGACAAATTTGAAAGAAAGCTGATGCTGATGAAGCAAAACTGCTATAGACTGCTAAGGTTAATCAATAACTTGATTGATATGACAAAAATAGATTCAGGGTACTTAGAGATGGAGCTGGACAACTATGACATTATTGATGTAATCAAAAATATCACACTCTCGATACAGGATTACGTGGAGAATAAGAGGATTACTTTGACATTTAACTCATCGATACCGGAAAGAGTAATAGCCTGTGATCCCGATAAAATTGAAAGAATCCTCCTTAATTTGCTGTCTAATGCCATAAAATTTACTAATACAGGCGGTAAAATAGAAATCAACATCACTGAAGAGGATAAGATGCTTCTAATAGCGGTAAAGGATACTGGTATAGGAATTCCAGCAAATAAGCTCCCCTATATATTTGATCGGTTTGCTCAGGTGGATAAATCCCTTACCCGGAATCATGAGGGCAGCGGAATTGGTCTTACTATTGTTAAATCATTGGTGGAGCTGCATCATGGTACGGTATCCGTTAAAAGTGCACATGGCGGGGGAAGTGAGTTCATCGTAAGGCTGCCAATACATGTCTTCCAAAAGGAGCATAATAGTGTTGAAGCAAGGGATAATTCAAATAATAATCATGTTGAAAAGATTAGTATTGAGTTTTCAGATATTTACTCCCATGGTAAGTTAAGTATTAAGGATGGAATCAAATAATACAGGATATATGTGGTTGTCTTGGCATTAAAACTGAGACTGCCATTTTTTTATTGTATAAGAAAGTCCTATTTCACACTATAAATTCTTATCCAAAGGGGGGTGTTAAGGGGGGCTTCACTCCTTATGCTTGTTTAAATGTTTGCTTAAATGATAATATTCTACTTTTTTCTCCATAAAAGAGGATTTTTTTAGTATTTATTGAATTTAACAATGATACTATAGTAGAGGAAATTTTTACTAAAAAATAGCTGATATATATTATAAATAATCAGGGTCTAATATTTTGATTATGTTAGATGAAGATTAAGTTCTGTAGGATTTGTATTGAGATAGGAGAGTACTTGATGGAAAATAAGTATCGTCTTATACTGGAAAATTTAATGGATGGATTTGTCTATTGCAGGATGCTGGCCGATAATAATGGGAAACCCATCGATTATGTTTTTTTAGAAGTGAACCGTAGCTTTTTAAGGATTTTTGGCTTGACCAAGGATCAGGTAATTAATAAGGGCGTCAGAGAAGTATTTGGTTATACGGGGGGCTACAGCCTTGATGGCATATTTGAGGTTTTTTCAGAGGCTGCACTAAATGACAATAACGTAAAGATGGAAAGATATTTTAAAATCTTAAATAAATGGCTGCTGATATCTGTTATTAGCATAGAAAGAGGCTATATAGCCGTTACGCTTCAAGATATATCGGAGTTTAAAAGGGCAGAAGAGGATCAAGGACGATTTTTTCAAATGGCAAATGATATGTTTTGCACGATTAGCTTTCAGGGGACGCTTTTAGAGCTGAGTCCTGTCTGGGAAAAGGTTTTAGGCTACACTAGGGATGAAATGCTGGGTAGGCATATATGTGAGTTTTTACATCCTGAGGATAGGGAGGCAGTCAGAAGCGTATTTAGAAGCCTTGTAGGAAATGATACGCTGATTAATAATAGCAGAAATCGGTATCGCTGCAAAGATGGCACATACAAATGGCTGTCATGGAATTGCACCACCCATCAGCGTGAGAGCCTGATATACTGTACAGTGAGGGATATCACCTCAATAAAATACTATGAGGACAGACTCACTCAAAGCGAGGAAAGATACAGGACCTTAGTTGAGGCATCACCCTTTGGCATAATTATGGTGGAAGACAATATTATACAATATGCTAATCAAGCGGCACAGAAGCTATCTGCTGCTGAAGATGTCAATGGTCTGATTAAGAAGGAGATATACGACTTTATACCTCATAGTCTTCATAGGCTTGCGGCTAGAAGGATGAGGCGTATGCTAAAGGAGAGCTATAGGACCAGTCTGGCTGGCGAGCTAACATTGGTAAACCTGAAGGGCGAGCTGATAGATTTGGAAATAACAGGCTTGAGGATGCCCAACCGCAATGATACAATTATGCTGATTACAAGGGATATCATCAGTCGGAAGCATGCTGAGGAGCTAAAACAGAACTTGGAGGAAAAGAAAAAATCCTTGGATAAGGTGATAGAATACGATCGTATGAAAACCGATTTCTTTTCAAACATATCTCATGAGTTTAAAACGCCTTTAAACGTTATTTTGGGTACCCTGCAGCTATTAAATCTCTATTTGCAGGAGGATGTCATATATGTCGACGCCAAGCTGAAGAAGAAATTTGAAATGATGAAGCAAAATTGTTATAGGCTATTAAGACTGGTTAACAATGTTATTGATATTACCCGTATAGACTCCGGCTATTATGAGATACAGCTGGCAAACTATGATATTGTTGCTATTATAAAGGCAATTGCCTATTCTGTTAAGGAGTATATAGAAGCCAAAGGCATACAATTTGACTTCGACACTAACGTTCACAGCAAGGTTATAGCATGTGACCCGGATAAAATGGAGCGCATTTTTTTAAACCTAATATCCAATGCCATTAAGTTTACCAAGTCCGGTGGCAGTATAAAGGTGGCTATCGAGGTAAACAGCCATAGTGTGAAGGTGTATGTGAAGGATACCGGCATAGGCATGCCCTATGATAAGCAAAATACCATTTTCAATCGATTCATACAATTGGACAAGTCCTTGACGAAAAACTATGAAGGCAGTGGTATTGGATTGTCTTTGGTGGAATCCTTGGTCAAAATGCATAATGGTTGTATAACTGTAAATAGTCAAGAGGGGAAAGGTAGTGAATTTATCATCGAACTGCCCTGCGTAACCATACCTGAGGAGGTAATGGCGGTGGGGGAGGAGGCTGCGGCCTTTGATCTTCCTGTGGAAAGGATAAACATAGAGTTCTCAGATATATATCTACCAAACACAAAATAAAAACCATAATTGTGATTATAATCATATTTTATCAATGCCATATCATGTAAACTCAGGTTAAGGAAATATGATATAAGGAGGAGATAAAATGAAGAAGCAAGAATTAATAAAAAATATGCCCTTTTCAAAGACGGTAAAGATGGTGGAATTACTGGAGTATCAGGAGGGTCAGGTGGTAAGTCGAACCATATCCCAGCGGGATGATCTGAGCATTACGCTATTTGCCTTTGATAAGGGTGAAGCCATCAGCTCCCATGCATCAGTAGGAGATGCCATGGTGCAGATATTGGATGGCACTGCAGAAATAACCATTGGTGATGAAAGACTTACAGCTGTAGCCGGTGACGTGGTGGTTATGCCTGCAAATGTCCCTCACGCACTGGATGCTATAGAGCGATTTAAGATGTTCTTAGTGGTGGTTAAGCCGCAATAGAAGTTATAAATAAAAAGCTAATGTCTGCTATTATGCAGGCCATTAGCTTTTTATTTTTACGGTGTTATGCCTACAGATCGTATCGATACATCCACGTCTAGTATGATATTGGCATGAGCAAACTGTTCGTTCCAGTTATCAGGCTGAAAATAATGCGGTAATTGAGCCTTTACATATTTACCATAGCCGACATTGTCATTTTTTAGGGTGCGCTGTAGGATGTTAAGGGTGGAGACGATATCTCCTTTAATGGAATCAGCAGCGATTTTTTCAAATTCCTCTATTTTGTCGGTATCAAATATTGGTTCATAGGCTGTGAACTCTGAAAGTGCACTGTTTATAGAGATTCTGTGGAAAATAGTAATCTGATCGTCTATGACCTTCACTTCAATTTTCTGTTTGCTGCCTAAAAGCTTAATTGTTAAATAGTCGTCCAAGGCTTCATCATTTAGAGCATATCTTGCGGTGTAAAAACCACTGTAGACCTCTCCTCTTAAAACCATTAAAGCCTGACTATGATTACCATGGATTACCTCCAGCAGCTTGTCACCCTTGAAAAGGGCTGTGCAGCCCACATAAATAACGCCTGGGACCTCTGAATAGGTAATATAGGGAATGATGGGCTCTATGCCCTTCGTGTGATATTCGTTATGAAAATTTCTCAGGGTGACAAAGGGAGTTGAGGTTGCCTGACTGCTTTGCTCAATAGACTCATACAGGAAGGTACTGACAAATAATGAGACCGGCGGCTCTAGATGAAAAAGATCAACTGCCCTTCCTTCAACCACTGCAAATCTTGCAGTTCCAGGAAATAAAGGCTCCCTTAGCATGGCATCCACATGATGAATAATGCCTAGACGAGCCACATCCTCGCCAAATACAATTACCCTGGTGTTGTCATAGGAAATCTCCCGATAAGCCTTCTTCTGAAGCTTGTCATAGGAATCTGCCAGTGATCTTGAAGGGGTAGAGTATTCCATTTTTTCCTTCGTGGCCTCCTCTGAGATGGTGGGAAAGCCTATGGTAATGAGGTAGCTGCTGTCAGAATCCGCCTCCAGACTGGTGTCAATTCCAACACCATATACGATCAGCAGCTTATCAAGGTCCTTTTGGTCCCAGCAGGAGGTTAGCAAGAGGGATACCAATAGGAGCAATATGAGTTTAACGATTTTTCGCATTGGATTTATTGCCTCCCTTAATTAGTGTTAAGACAAATAGCAGTATAGGTAGAACGAAACCAAAAAGTATGTTGAGGTAGCTGACATAATCGCTTAACTCCACTAGATGTGCTGTATTTTTTGGATAGAGGGAAATAATGAATATTAGCGGAGCGTATATATAGGTGAACACATGGGTTGTTTTAGTTTTAAATAACATTTTGCTGAGGATGCAGGCAGCCAAAAATTGCAGGCCCACTGTTCCGATTACCGTAAAGCACCAGAACACGGTAAAAAAAAGCTCCATCCTCTCAAAAACAGGGAAATCCACTGCTCTTAGGTAGTTCATTGAGGGATATAGAACCCTTTCCAGCTCATCGGGACCAAAGAGTGCTATCTGAGCTATTACGGTAATAGTATAAAATGCAGTGACACCCAGTACAGAGAGCACCGAATACTTTAGTATGGGCTTTTCCTTGTCAGAGATATAGGTATAATACACTAATATCACTTCATAGCCACCAAAGGCATAGAAGGAAGGCAGTGTACCCTTGAGAATGTTGACTATGCCGCTACCTCCCACCGGCTGAAGATTTACCAGTTCTAATTCAGGTATAGCCACAAGAATCAATAGGAAAAAGAAAAACAGTGTAAAAAACAGCACCTCGTTGAAGCGGGCAACCACCGTGAGTCCATTTTTGACCATATAAATAATGGTTATGACAACCAGGAAGCTCAGGACCCACATAGGGGTTTTATGTAACAGCCATGTTCTCACCATCTCTAATAAAAACCGAATGATGATACCCGTAGCAATAACCGCATAGGCAATATAAATAATTGTTAGCAGATAGCCTATAGGCCTAGTGAGTATTTTGCTGGTGAACTGAAGGAAATTATCCTTGGGATATTTTCTAACAGTGTAAATCATACAGGCCATAACCAGGCTTATGACGATGCCGTTTATCATTACGGATATCCATGCATCCTGTCTTGATATTTGACTGACGATTCTGGATAGACCAAGAATTCCTGTGCCAATCATTATGCTGATGACAATAATATAGGATTGCATAGCGGTGATTTCACCATTGACGTATTTTCTATACATGAACACCTCTCCTATAAGCAATTAAAGACTTTATTTTCTGTTTCTCTTAGCTTGTTTTTTCAGCTTCGGCAGTGTAGCTCGAAAGATCGTGTCCTTAAAGCCGCTAAAATTTATAGGAGCCACCGGTGAAATATATGGATAACCGAAGGAACTCAAGCTACAAAGATGTATAATGATCCAGGTCCAGGTAATAATGATGCCGAAGGCCCCAAAGGAGGCTGCCATTATGATCATTGGAAATCTTATGGACCGCAATGCATAAGAGGTACTATAATGGGGCAATACATAGCTGCCTATGGCAGTAATGGCCACCACGATAACCATTGCAGGACTGGCGATATTAGCTCTTACTGCGGCATCGCCTATGACGATGGCCCCAACGATACCTATAGTTTGCCCTATGGTGCCAGGAAGCCGGGCGCTGGCCTCCCTCAAAAGCTCAATGGTAACCTCCATTAAAATAGCCTCTATCACCGGTGGAAAGGGGACCTGAGCCCTTGTCTTTGATAAATCCACTAAAAGTGCCGACGGGATCATTTGAACATGAAAGGATACCAGGGCAACATAAATCGAAGGCAAGGAGGTGGCTATAAAAAAGCCGATATACCTTAAAATCCTAATAAGATTGCCATAGAGAAACCTTTCATTATAATCCTCTGGTGATTGAAACAGCTGATGAAAGGTAGTGGGTATAAGCAGCACCTGTGGTGCACCGTCAATTATGATAACGATTCTTCCCTCCAACAGATTGGCACAGGCTTTGTCAGGTCGCTCGGTGATCTGCATTTGAGGAAAGGGAGAAAAATGAGATTGCTCAAAAAATTGCTCAATAAAGCCGCTTTCAAAAATACCATCTATCCTTATAGAACTCAGCTTTTCCTTAACGCTAATCAAAAGCTCCTTATCCGTTATATTCTCCATATAGACCAATGCAACAAAGGTGTTGGTTTTGCTCCCTATGGTGAGCTCCTGGATGATGAGATTTGGGTCCTTGATTTTTCTTCTTATCATGGCAGTATTATTTCTAATGTTTTCGGTAAAGCCATCTCTGGAGCCTCTGACTACCGTTTCCACCGTTGGCTCTTCAACTGCTCTGGAGGCCCAGCCCTTGCTATTCAGCTTTAAAGCCGTATCAAAGCCCTCCATCAGCATTATAGTATCTCCTGACAGTATGCCCTGTATGACCTCATCCAGTGTGTATATTTTAGAAATTTCATTGGAATTTATGATATTCACGACGTTATCTATAGTAATCTCTTTAATATGCTTAGTATCCTCATTGAAGACGCTAAAGCTATTCAGGGGTTTGATTATACTTTGATTAACCTCAGTGGAATCCACAAGCCCATCGGTGAAGATCAATAATATCAGCCTTTCTTTACGCTTCTCGTGTATGGTGATTTCACGAAAGATGATATCATTGGAATTGTGAAATATATCCTTCAACTGCTGATGGTTCTCCGATACTTTTTTAGAGAGCCGCTCATCCTTATGATTTGAATTACTATTTGAAAAAGAGGGCACAGGCATACCTCCAAGAAATTGATATTTATTTATGCTTCCCAGCTTTTGTCATATCATACCAAAACTGAAGCTTTAACTTAATTTTTCTCTTCATCAAAATATGCTACTATATAAAGAGAATAGCTTTGGAGGTGCCATATGAATAGAAGGATATTTATTAATTGCAGGGTCCTCACTATGGAGGCTGGAAATGCCTCGGCAGAGGCCATTGTAGTAGAGCAGGGCAGATTTCTATATGTGGGGAGTAAAGAGGCTGCATTGAAATATGCAGATGTGGACACAGAAATCATAGATGTTAAAAACAGAAGGGTTATGCCGGGCATGAATGACAGCCATATGCATCTCGTCAGCTACGGACTGACTAAGGGCAAGGCGGACTTGAGAAGCTGCAAAAGCCTGACAGAGGTGGAGGCAGTACTACGAAAATACATAGACACAGAGGATAAAGGCTACTTTGGCGATTGGATACTTGGACATGGGTGGAATGAGGAGAATTTTACGGAGCCCCTGTTGCCTACAGCAGAATTTTTAGATAGCATATGCGGAGACAGGCCTATTTATTTGTCTAGGGCATGCTATCATATAGCGGCAGTCAACTCCCAAGCCTTGAAGCTGGCAGGGATATTTGATGATACTCTGGAACCAGAGGGAGGAAAAATCGACAGAGCTATAATAACTGGCAAGGCGACTGGCATTCTAAGAGAAAATGCGCTTTTATTAGCCTATAATATTATACCTCTGACAGATGATATTTCTAGACTGAAGGCGCTTATTGAGACATCAGTTGCGGATGCCCTGGCGGTGGGATTAACCTCAGTGCAGACGGAGGATTTTGGTCATTTTGACGATTTTCAGCTGGTGGTAAGGGCTTATCAGGAGCTGCAGCAGGAAAATCGGCTTAAGGCTAGAATTAATCTTCAAATGCTGCTGCCTAATGAGGAAAAGCTGATGCGGGCGATAGCGTTGGGGATGAAATCAGGAAAAGGCAATGAGCTTTTAAGATTTGGTCCCATAAAGCTTTTGGCAGACGGCTCATTAGGCGGACGAACTGCAGCACTTGAGGAGCCCTACACCGATGACCCACAGAACCGGGGACTGTTGATATATGAGGATGAAAAGCTGCGGCAGCTATTAAAGCATGCTGTTGGGCAGGGGCTACAGCCAGCCATACATGCCATAGGGGACGGAGCCATGAGGCAGGTTCTTGAGATATATCAGGAGCTTTATGAAGGAGTAGATGATCATAGGGCAAGACTAATACATTGTCAGATCACCAATAGCGATATTATCAAAAGGATGGCGGAGGTAAAGGTAGTAGGCGATATTCAACCGGGATTTTTGCCCACGGATTTGAAAATGGTAGCCTCTAGAATAGGTGATGAAAGGGCCAGGGAGAGCTATGGGTGGCAAAGCATGCTTAAGGAAAAGGTACGATTGGCTGGAAGCTCAGATGCTCCTATTGAAGACTTCAACCCCTTTTTGGGCATCTATAGTGCTGTTGTCAGGAGGGATTATGACGGTAATCCGGAAGGGGGCTGGTATCCTCAGGAATGCTTGACGCTTCTGGAGGCTATTGACTTATATACAACAGGCTCAGCCTATGCAACCTTTGAGGAGAATATAAAAGGGAAGATCAAAGAGGGATATCTAGCAGATTTTATCGTCCTGGACAGGGATATATTAGAAATACCAGAAATGGAAATAAAGGATGTAAAGGTGATTGCCACCTATGTAGGCGGAGATTGCAGATTTTCAATGCCGGATTAGATAAAGGGGGAAAATTTCCCCCTATTTGATATACTCATTAATCAGCTTAATTCTGGCTGCCTCCAGCATACTTTCAAGATTTGAAAGATCCTCGCCGCCGCCTTGAGCAGTAACGGCATTGCCGCCGCCCTTACCATTGATTAAGCCTATTACCTCTTTAAAAAGCTTGCTAATGTCTATATTGAGCTGCTGAGAACGAGTAAATACCACCTGAGCTTTATCATTTTTAGCCGATAGCAGTGCTATGGCATTTTCATATCTGCTGATGGCAGAAGCCATATATTGCAGGCTTTTAAAATCAAAGCCTTCATAAACCTGCACAATTATTTTACAGCCCTTGTGCAACGGGGCCTCGTCATAAAGTGCTTTTATCTGGTAATCCAATAGGTTTTTATGCAGGCTGCGATTTTCTTTTTCCAGCTGTCTATAATCCTTGTGAAGCTTATCAAAAAAGCTTAGCACCTCAGTATCTTTAATAGAGAGACGATTGGCGATATCGTTAATAAAGCTGTTTTTCCAGCTGTAATCCATCAAAGCTCTTTTGCCACACAAGAACTCTATTCTGATATTGCCCCTCATCTTGTCAAGTCGACGTATCTTTAAAATGCCAACCTCACCAGTCCTATTGGGGTGAGTGCCACCACAGGGCGAATAATCTAGCTGATCAATCTCCACTATCCGAACGCCATCAGTCACTGAAGGCTGTTTTCTGAGACTAAAGGACTGCAGCATATGCTGGTCGGGATAATGGACATGGATAGGCAAATCTCTATAGATATATTGATTTGCCAGATCCTCTATTGCAGCCTGTTCTTCGGCTGTAAGGTTTTCTTTAGCAATGTCTATGGTAACGACATCATTGCCCAAATGAAAGCCTACGGTATCTGCATTATGGAGAGTCTCTATGACACTTGACAGTATGTGCTGTCCAAGATGCTGTTGCATAAAATCAAATCTTCTATCCCAATCCAGCTGACAGCTTACCTGGGTGTTTATCTCGGGAGCACAATCAACGACATGATAGATTTGATCATTCTCCTCAAATACATATGAAACCCTGGCTGTGTTTATGTGCCCTTCGTCCCATGGCTGACCGCCCCCCTCCGGGTAAAAGGCTGTTTGATCAAGAGTCACCAAGTATTTTGAAGGGTCCTCCTTATATATCTCTACTGAAATCACCCTTGCATCAAATGCTTTAATATAGGGGTTTTCCCAATATAGCTTTTTTGTCATTTAATATCCACCTCTTTATCCTTTGATTAATTAACTATATCATTCTTTGCTTTATTCTTCCAGTAGGTTTTCGATTAAACCCTTAAAGCTTGATTGAGGAAGATAGAGGATTTCTCCTTTGTGGGTTATAATCCTATAGCTTTTATTCTCAATACCATATAGCGCCTCACGGGAATGTGTCATATCCTCCAGCAAGGCAGCCTTAGTCAGGAATACTGCCTTGCTTAATTCAGCCATTATAAAGGTATTGTATTGGTCGTTCCAGTAATAGGAATTTTTGCTGGTGGTGGTTTTACTGACAGCAAATTGAGTATCCTCAGGCATGGTTTTAAACTGTGCTACCAGCTTTTTCTGAGTTGTAATGGTATTTATCCTTAGGGGATTGCCCTTTACGAAGTCAACCAATGTCTCTTCTTCAACCCTGTTCCAGATGGCATCATTGGCATTTGGATTAATCCATATTTCCTTATAGGTTTCTTGAAGGTACAGGGTTTTATGCCATACTCGCTTAATCCCCTCTGCGCTATACAAATAAATATCCATAAATTTTTCATACAGAAATGCCCCCAGCCGTTCATCCATTACCTGCACAATGACAATATAATCAAAGCCGACATCACCATAGGACAGAAGCTGAAGGTCTTCAATGGGAGCAAGGTCCTTTATGGCGGTATTGTATACATACCCATCATTTAAATAGTCGTAGACTGCAATTACCGCCTGGTCCTTTGATAGGTTCAAAGCAATCAGCAGCTGGCTTCCACTGCCTGGCAGAACACGTCCTCTAAAGACATTTAGATCAGTATATTCCTGATATTCCAGCCATTGATCATATTGCAGATTCTTCAAGGTTATTTGAATTAGCTTTGCCTTGGCGTCGGATTTGACTTCTGCCTCTCCCTTTTCATAAGCCTCCAGCAGCTGTCTGCTGATTCTATGGCTGGGTGAGGTCAGCTGCAGAAAGGTCGTAACGCTTTCTTGACTTTGAAAAAAAATCAAAGTACTGAAAAAAGCAAAGAGGACAATACAAAATAATAATGTCGCTTTAATACCCTTCATTTTTAATCACCTCATAATTATATATGAGAAAAGTGTCTAAATAATATGTGTTTAAAGGTAAATAATAAACTTTATATTGATGATCTTTAGCTTTATATCAACTAGAATATATATGCGCTTTTATAGGATTATTAAGATTTCTAAATTAATTTGTTAACAAAAAAACAGTATTATAAATATGAATTTAATACTATTGTCCTGATTTTTTGGTATAATGAGTTGAATCAAAAAAAGAGAGGTTGTAGTGTATGACATATTTAGTAGCTCAAAATGGATTAAGCTTTTCAATAGACATAGTGTTTACCTTTAAGATGGAATCCAATGAATATAAGTGGTTTCATGACCTTTTTAAGGGATTGGTGGAATACAAGAGTAAAATCTCTGATGATGGTATTTCTGTGGAATTCAATATAAATGTCAATGATGAAATTGCTAAATACGGAAGGTTTAAGGATGTACCCAGTAAGACGGAGGTGGAAAGATATCTTCCAATTCTAATGGAGAGTGAGACAATACTTAAAAGTGATATCTACTTTCTTAGGAATATGATAGGCGAATATGTTAAAAAGGAGAGATTTAAGGGTAAGAAAGAGCCAGAAAGAATAACGATCCTGCTGAAGGATTTTAAAGATATTTCAAAGTTTGCCGATATAAAAATTAAAAATATGGTATTGCAGAAGAAAAACAAAAAGCAGTAGGGAGCCTACTGCTTTTATCTATCATAGGAGCGTGCGTTTATTTCCTATGATATGCAGGGGACTTAAGGGGGTGTTACCCCTTATTAACTGTCCATTTGTACCAATTCCCACTCATATTGTCGGGCTAATGTAGCAGGATTAATTTTTTCCGTTGCATACTCCAGCGTATATAACAGGCTAATTCTGACAATGATATCAGCTATATTGCGCCAATCCTTGAGAGAGAGTCGGTTCATGCTTTGCTCTCCTGCGAAATCCACACCATGATAAATTTTAAAGGGCACCTGAAGATCCATGGTGCTTTTTAAATAATCCATAAAGCTATAGCTGTTGTCTAGCGCCTGGGAATTGACGTATTGGACGTATTCGTTATAATAATTATATTTAATATTCTTAAATATAAGCTCCTGATCCTTGGTTGCTAAAAGGTGAATTCCCTCGCTTAGCTCGGTAAACCAAACTAAATCGCTGAAGGGGGACAATATATTAACCTTTCTTTTATTCATATAATTGGATAATGAAATCACCTTAGTCAAGTTTATCCTCCTCTGCTACTGTGTTATTATGTCAAATAATATAATACCTTGAATCATTATTTTTGACAACAGTAAATTGACTTAATTTTAATTCTTGAAGCCATTGTTATAATACCTCACAAAAATTCGGCACCATATAACCTTGCATGTGCAATTTTCTCATTTACAAAGGCCATGTGATATGGTATTATTTCAACGAATCCATTCAGAAGAGCTGGGAGGCGTAAACCATGAAGGAAACAGAATTTTTGACGGAAGAAATATTTACATACGTATACAACAATTATAAAAAAAGCATTCAAGGACTTCAACAGGAGTTCATGAAGGAAATAGAGCATAATCAGCAGCAATTTGTGGATTGGGTTTTGTATGATTATGAGGCTGAAAAGGGAAAGACCTACAGTCAGCTGTATCTTCAAAGGGTAGAGAATAAATATACCACTTCGCAGCTGGATTATCTGGAGGAATGCAACAAGGCATATTTTGGCATATATGAGGTTATTAAGCTAAAGGATAAGGAAGCAGAGCTAAAGGATATCTTTACTGGAGAGCGGGTACTGCTAAATAGTACCGCCATAGAAGAAGACCTTCAGCTTTATGCTTTAATATTAGGCAGAATTTCCAGAGAGAAAAAAAGTATTATCGGCTCAGATATTATTTTGTTGCCGTATCATTTTAAAACCCTCTTGTCGGGGCAAATAGTTGAAAACTACCAGATGGCTCGGAACAGAGACCAGTATATGAGCTACGAGGTATACTTAAAAAAGAATACACCAAGGATATTAGCTATTGTTGAAAGGCTGTTGAGCTATAAGAATTCAGAGGGTGATGTAACAGTATATCAAAGCAGCTATGCCATTGCAGATGAAGGGGCCCTAAGGCTCAAGCTGGAAAATTGCCCTGAGATAGTTTACGACAAGGCGGAAGCGTTATATCATTTCATGGCGGATAATGAAATTTTGGCAGAACTAGTTATTGTAAATAGTATGTTAGAGGTTGAATGCAACAGCAAGGAGGACAGAGAATTGGTTAAGGGCCTGCTGGATGAAATCATTGGTGCTGCAATTCAGCATTTTAAGGATGAAAATTTGACCATAGATGATATTATTTAATCATAGCCGCTTATCCATCAATAGGCCAGAAATGATAGAGGACCTTTCATCGGAATTATAGCTCTGATTCGTTTTTTGAAAGTCAGACTTTATATTACGGAATAGGTTAAAGAGTCTTCTAATCAGCCCATTTTTGTGATCAAATAAAAAGGCAATATAGTCGGGATTAAAGCTAAGATTGTTTTGTGCAGTACTGAGGCTAAAGCTTAAGGTCAAATCCTGTGTAAGGGTTATGCCTACTCTGGCAAGGTGAATTTGGTATTGGCTTATGACCGCCTCTATCTCATGGGTATAATGGCTTCCCAGCTTACCTTCAAAGCTTTTTAAGCTGCAAATGGCAAGATTATACTTTTTAACCAGCTCATCGATGAGCGTAAGAAGCTCCAGGAGGGATTCCTGTGGTGTTGTTTCCTCCTCAAACTTTTTCAAGGTAGATTCAAGGGATTGCTGATTAAGGTAAAAGTTCTTATACTGGTCCTTAAGCTCCCTTAGCTGGTCATAAAAGCTACCACTGTAAAAAAGGTAATTTTCATTGGCGGTAGAGGTATTGTTATTGATGGGCTTTATCGCTTCAATTCTATCGATATTTGTAATTCGATTGATATTAACCTTTCTGTCTACATACATGTTAGAGATCCTGTCGCGATTGACAGAAGAAATTTTTCTCAATTGTTTGCCTCCTTCAACCTTATTACTAATAATATCGGAAGCTTTTTTAATTTAATTGAAGGATTTTTAGGTGTAATGGCGAATTATTTTAATACAACATTTTAATGGTTGTTTCAATCATATGAATGCCCAAAAATGTGATTGAAAACAGGTGAAGTTAGCGCTTCACCTGTTTTTTTGGCGTATTGTAAATGATCACGATAATTTTCTATTGAATATTCCAGGGGGGTAAGTGTTGCGATGAAGCTATTTTTGGAGGATTGTACAGCTGTTATAAAAACTATAGAGGAAGAAAATGTAGGCACCCCCATTGACTTGCTGCTATGGGTATACCTCAATCTCCTGTGCTATCCCATGATCAATCAAAGGGATGAGGGGTATAAGGCGGCGTTTCTTCAGCTGATTGGTGAAAGCAATAATTTTTCAGCCCTCTGGGGGCTCTCTAACAACATATCCCAAACGTCCTATACCATTGTAATAAAGGAAATATTGCAATGCTATACCTATATACAGGGGAGCGGGGAGGATCTTGAGCCTTTATCCGTCAAATCCTTAGAATCCATATATGAACGACTGCTCCATCAGCAGCTGAGGAGTAAAACCGGAAGCTATTACACACCTGATTATATCGTTGAATATATCACTGCCAAAAGCATAGAAGCTTATTTCAAAAACAGTTTTGGATTAAGGCTGGCGCTTGACAGCGACGCTGAAGCCATAATTGAAATCAACAGGCGAGATGCAACGGAAATACTTAAAATAATTGATAATATAAAAATTGCAGACATAGCCTGTGGCGGAGGGGCCTTTCTCAGAAGTGCGCTGAGGATGCTATGCAATATAAAGAAGGCAGCGCTGGCAGCAATGGATTTACAGCAGGAGGAGAGCACTATTAAAGCCGGCATAGCTAGAAACAACATTTATGGCATGGATATACAGCCTTCTACTGTGCTGCTATGTAAAATACTACTACTAATGACGCTGGGGACTAACCCAGGAAGTTCAATTAATGAGGACCTGAATATCATTGTAGGGAATAGCCTGCTAATAGAGAAAGACAGCTGCTATGACATCGTTTTAGGTAATCCACCTTATCTGGGAGAAAGAGGGAATAAGGAATTTTTCAAGGCATTAAGGGAGACCGCCTTTGGTAGCAGGTATTATGAGAGTAAGATGGACTATTTTTATTACTTTATCTATAAGGCAGCTGAGCTTTTAAAGGAAAAGGGTGTACTGGGATATATAACCACCAATTATTTTGTAACGGCAGACGGGGCCTTTCAGCTTCGGCAGTTTCTAAGGGAGAATCTGTCCTTTAAGACGATAGTAAATTTTAATGATGTTAGTATTTTTCAGGATGCAAAGGGTCAGCACAACATGCTTTATATAGCCCTCAAGGGAGGTTCAGAGGCTGATGGCGGGACATTGCTATGCTTGGAGTCCGGCAGCTATAAGCAGAAGGAGATAGAAGAAATACTTAAAGGTAAAGGGGCGGTAGAGAGCGTAAAGGCGGTATACTATGAAGGTCAGAGTGATTTATATGATCCATCAGGACAAATGCTTATACAGAGTGAAGGCAACCATACTGCCATATTACAAAAAATACTGTCAGCCGCTACCGCCACATTAGGAAGCCTATGTTATATCAATCAGGGTCTCGTCAGTGGGGCAGACAGAATAACAGCGGCACTTAAGGAGAAGCTTGAGTCGGAGATTGAGATTGGCAGGGGTATTTTTGTGCTTACAGAGGAGGAGGCTGAGGAAAAGGGCTTTTTAACACCGGAATATGAGGTGTTCCTCAAACCCTTCTATAAAAACAGCAATGTATACAAATACAATGCTAAAAATATACCGCAGCTCTACATCCTATACATAACCGACAGAAATGTCAAAAAAATAAATGACTATCCATTGCTATTAGAGCATCTGCTACCCTATAAAACCATACTGGAGGCTAGAAGAGAGGTTGTTCAGGGCTCAATAAGCTGGTATTCTTTGCAATGGCCCAGAAATATAATGATATTCACTGAGGAAAAAATTCTCGCACCACAGCGGTCCTTAGAGAATATTTTCGGTTATTCAAGGGGGGATTGGTTTGCCAGTGCAGATGTGTACTTTATAAGCCTTAAGCAGCCGCAGGTATCCATTAACTATCTATTGGGGCTCTTGAATTCACCTGTGGTATACTTTTGGTTATACTATAGGGGTAAGAGAAAGGGGGATTATCTAGAGCTGTATTCAACACCTTTGCGGGCTATACCGGTACCCACCTATTGTACGGCTGAAATAGCGGAAATAGACCTGCTGGTTCAGAAAATCAGAGACGGCATAGAGGCAGGGCTGGACTACGGTTACCTGCAGGAAAAAATAAATGAGTTGGTCTATAAGATATACGATCTGAGCCCGGAGGAAGTTCAGGAAATCATAAGCCATGTAGAAAAAAGGAGGAAAAGATAGTGAAGCTACCAGAATATCCGATTACAAAATACTTGGAAGAACTTGAATTTTTAGAGGAAATAAGTCTTGATAAAGGGTTAGCAGCTAAAAAGAAGTTATTTTCGAAGGGAAGCCTTAGGGTATATAAGGCTGATGGTATAGCGTGTTTTCCTAACCTGACGGTAAAGGGCTTAAATTTCTACCACTATAACTTCGGAATTGCTTATCCCCCAGCGAGTCTGGTGTATCCTCTGTTTCTGTATCAGGTAATATTAACCCCTGACAGAGCCTTGGCCCTCGTACATTTTCCCTTTTATTCGCAGCAGAAGGCGGAAGCAATGGCGGGGATTAAGGAATTGCTGGAAGTGGATCAGGCGTATGCCTTTGAAAGAGATTTACTGTTGAAAAACTACAAGCCACAGGATTTCCTGGATAATGAGATTATTTCCAATAGCTTTAATGGCTTGATCAGAACCACTACTGTAGAGGCGGCCTATGAGGCTATTGCACAGCTATTAAAATGCTGGTATAAGGGACTTGAGGAAAATTCAGATGCTGAGGTTAGCCGACAAGAGGTTGAAGCATTTACGACATGGGTAAAATCCTTTAGTGAGAAGTTCTTTCGGGAGGATTTTGGATATAAAGCAACTCAGCGATATTTAGGTCGGGAGTGGGCAACTGAGGTATTTGAAAAATATATTTTTCCTATGAAATAAGGCAGGAAGCAAAAAAAAGCAGATAACGGGGCTATGTGTAGTGCGCCTCTTATGGCAGTTAAAATCTAAACTGTTGACCATAAGGGGCGCATACTAATATGTCCTGTTATCTGCTTTTTTACTTAAGATTTATGGGTTTAAGGCTTGACCATATTTCCGTGCCGTCACTTTCGACAACAATGGTGCCTTGAAGGTCAGTGCGATAGAACAGGATGCCCGCTTCCTCATAGCGCCCCAAAACCTCCTTATGAGGGAAGCCATAGCTATTATTTCTGCCCAATGAAAAAACGGCGATGTCAGGACTGACAGCATCTAAAAAGGTCTGAGTTGAGGAGGTGCTGCTGCCATGATGGGGCACTTTAAGATAATCAGATTTTAGGTATGGGCCACCATATTCTTGAATGAGCTCATTTTCAAGCAGGGCCTCTGCATCACCTGTGAATAAAAACGTTTTATCCTTGTACCGCAGCCTTAAAACAGCACTCCAGTCATTTAGATTATCATAGTCATCACTTATGGGAGAAAGGAAATTGAGCTGAAGGTCATCATCGAGGCTAAGTACAATTCCCTTTTTTGCTGTATTTATTTTTATTTCCTTCTTCTCTGCCGTCAGCAGTAGCTTTTCGAAGGTAGCAGTGGTGTGAAGCTTTGCCGGCATATAAAAGGATCCTATTTCAAATTCCTCAATTACCTGCGAAAGACCCCCGATATGGTCGGAATGGGGGTGGGTGCCCACCAATATATCAATTTTCTCCACTCCGCTTTTTTTAAGATAACTTACTACAGCAGCGGCATTCGAAGCTTCTCCGGCATCAATTAAAATGCTTCTTTGGTTAGGGGTAAGGATTAATATGCTGTCGGCTTGACCGACATCCAAAACATGCACCGATAGAAGACCGCTTGAGGAATCGGTAAAGGAGCAGGCGGCTAGGGTTAGTAAAATCAGTAAAATAGCTATGAGTTTGATTCTTTTTTCTATATGCTTCATATCAATACTCCTTTCATTGTTAAAATAGATCTAAATAGATTGTATAGAATTTGATTAGATAATAAAAGAGTTTTATCTGAGAAAAAGGAAATTAAGGATAAATATAGAAAATTATAAAATTGTCGAGAATTTTGGATTTTCCGCATATGGTATAAAAAGAACCACAATTTGGTAAAACTTGTTAATGACTAATACGATCCTTAGACACAATACAAAAATATATTTTGGAGGATAAATATGATTTCTAAGAGAAATGTACTGATCCTTATGCTGCTTTGTTTGCTGGTGGCTTTAACAGCCTGCAATAAGGACATAAACAGGCCTGAAGATATTATGGATGCTGAGGAAGAGGCAGTTAATGCTTTGGCGGATGAGGTGGCATCTGAGGAAATAAGATTTGATTTAAGCTACAATGAAGGTGAGAGCGTGTATATTCTTTCCAGCAATCTCCAACGAGAGGATTTTTTTCTAGTGGAGGAGGAAGCCGCCATTAAGCTGGAGGATGGTGACAATGGCACGATATATAGCTTTGACCTTCAAGCTCTAACTGCCAGCACCCATAATTTCCAGGGGGCAAATGGTGATTCTGCAGATAAGCGAAGTTCCGATCATATCGCAGTGACCTCAGGGAAAATTGCCTTGGTGGCGGAAGCGCAGGGCTATCGTCTGTACCACAGCATCAACAGCACTGAAAAGCAAATCGGAAAAGTATCCCAGCAGGGCAGAGAACATATCGTAATCAGTCCCGATAGAAGTAAAGTTGCCTTTGTTGAAGAGGGATATTTGATGATTTATAGTGTAAAGCAACAGAAGCTTATGAAGCTTGAGACCGATGTGATGGGGCTTGAGGAGAATTTTGGGCAAAGGGTCTTTTTTTCGCCAATGGCAGGTTATATTACCCTTTTGGTGGAAAATGAAAATGGGATTGTGGGCTTTAGAAGCTATGGTGCAGATAGTGGTAAGCAGCTGCATGATGTCATATACGGTGCCGCCCCTCAATGGAGCAGAGATGATCTTTACATTGCTTTTCTATACAGGGACAGCAATGAACTACAGCCAAGCATAACTGTAGAGGGTATAGCACTGCCTAAGTCAGATAAGATAGCGCTCTTCAATCGAAAGACCAAGAAGATAAGCTATTTAGCGGAATTTACTAGCCCAACCAGTATTATTGGTTCTCCGATATGGTCCCATCAGGATAATGGTATTATATTTACAACTGGAGTTGACAGCTTGATGGATATACATCTTTATCAAATGAGCAATAAAAATATCTTATCTCTTTCGGAGGAAGAGGCCTTACACACAGGTGCCCTTATGCGTATCTCAGATATCCAGGTGTTGGATAATAGGCTAGTGTATGTACTAAATTTAGAGGGAAATCAACAGGCGCTTAAGCTGGTGGATTTAAGAGGAAGAGGAATAGCTGTGATAGAGGATGTGACTTCAGCCGCTTATGTCGGCGCAGAAGGACAGCAGGAGATGATGTATAAGATTATAGACGGCAATATTTTCTATAAAAAAGGGGAATCAATATACTGCATTGAAGACTTTGATTCCAGGGCAGTGATTAAAAACAAGGTGCCCGTCATTAAGCTGCAATATCTTGAAAAAAGTAAGCTTTTAGCAGCTTACCTTCAAAAGGAAGACGGCATCGAAATTGTATTGACGAGGCTGGCACCTTGAAGCTTAACTCGAGCCCTAATCCGAGTTTTAACTGCCAGAGTAATTGCTAAAGCACCCTTTATGGGGTGCTTTTATTCTTCCTTCGAAATTTATGTTAACAATCAATAGATGTTATAGTAAAATAGATAATAAGGCTACTGGCCCCGAAAGGAAGAATTAAGATGAAGCTAAATGTTTTTTTCTCCAGCAGCTATGAGAGAATGGAATTTGTAAAAGAGCAATTTAATTTGGAGAAAATGATCATTAAGGATAATGAAATGGTATCTCCTATAATTCCCGGAATAGCCAGCCTTAAGCTAAAAAAGAGCTTTAATAACATACCTGGCTACTGGCTGGAATTCATATTTAATAAAACCTCCAATGGAAGGGACCTGTACCAGCAGGTAAATAGTGTGTTGCCTCATAATAGAATCAATAGCAACGTATTTTACCCAAAGAGCCCTCTTGCTATAAGACTGCTTGAAGAGGGCTGGATAGATAAATACGGCCTGACGGATGAAGCAATAGATGAAGACAAATGGAGATTGTTTTATTTAGAGGTGAAATCCCATCTAAAATCCGGCAGATTTAATATTGCCTATAGTGCGCTAATCATATTTTTAAAGTACAACCCCTTCTTTCTTAGAAAATATAAGCGCTATTATATATTGGAAGAAATCGCCTATGCCTTTGAAGAGGTTGGAAACTTAGGGAAGGCTGCGAAATGCTTGAAAATACAGCAGGCCCTGCAGCCGGACTCCGTTGAGCCAGACCTGAATTTGAGCAGCTTTTATATCATTAACGGTATGGAAGAGGAGGCAATTAAGGTATGCAGAAGCTCTCTTAAAAAGCATCCTACAAACATTTATCTCATCAGCAATCTCGTATTGGCCTTGAGTAATATCGGCAGCTATGATTATGCTGTAGATTACCTCAGAAAGCTGATTGTGAAGCAAGGGGACAACAGTCTGTATTATAAGCTGATGGGAGACATTTACTATGAGATGGAGGATTATAAGGAAGCGGTGGCATGCTACGATAAAGCACTGCTAAAGCTAAAGAAGAAGGCTGCCGATGAATATATAGCGGATTTATACAATGGTATAGCCGCCTGCTATTTGGAGCTGAATAGCTATGAAGAGGCTCTGATAAATTATAAAAAGGCATTAAAGCAGTCGCCAAAGGACGTTTATACCCTGCTAAGCATTGCACAGCTATATTTTTATAGATTGATGGATTACAAGGAGGCTCTGAGCTATGGTAAGAAGCTAATAGAGCTGGAGCCACAAAACGGATTAGTTCAGTATCTCGTTGGCCTTATCTACCTTCAAATGGAGAATCATGAAAAGGCGCGATGGTATTTGTACAGAGCGAGAAAGAGCATGCCAAACTATGAGCCTGCCTATGAGGCCATAAGTCTTTTAAGACAAAAGACAAGGATTAAGCTGGATAAGAATAGTAAAGAATAATAAGGTAAAAGCAATATTTATAAAGGAGGCAATACCCCTTGAAATTAACAGTTTTGGGCTGCTATGGGCCATTTCCAAAGGCAAAGGGTGCCTGTTCAGGCTACCTGCTGGAGGATCAAGAGACAAAAATCCTGCTGGATTGCGGTAATGGTGTTCTGTCGAGATTATTGAGTCTAAATGGTGATTTAAACCAATTGGATGCAATCATCATAAGTCATCTGCATCCTGATCATATGAGTGACTTGCTGGTGCTGAGATATGCCCTTGATATCGGCAAAAAAATGGGTAAGATTAAAAAGACAATGCCATTATATCTTCCTGGTAGTCCGAAGGAGGATTTTGATAGGATTCAATACAAGGACGCCTTTGAGATTCACGAAATAGTAGAAGGAATGACCATAAGCATCGAGAATATCGAAATAGGCTTCAAGAGGACCGATCATCCGGTTGAATGCTATGCTGCAGCCTTTAAAAAAGGGAATAGGAGCTTCGTATATTCTGGTGATACGAAGTTTGACCAGGGATTAATAGCTTTTGCATCAAATGCCGATCTATTCCTTTGCGAAGGCGGTATTCCTGAAAAATATCTTACGGAAACCACACCGCATCTTTCGGCAAAGCAGGCGGCAGAAATAGCTGCTGAGGGTAGAATAAAGCGCCTGCTTTTAACACATTTTTATCCAGATGTGAAGCTGGCATCATTGTTACAGGAGGCCCAGGCACATTTTAATGGCATGATAGAGATGGCAGAGGAAGGAAAATGCTATTTCATATAATATAAAGCATAATAATTCTGGCCCATACAGGTAAAAATACTTAATGAAACTATAAACTGTAGAGAGGTGGCAGGAAATTTGCTAAATTATATTCAAGATAGGAGAATCAGAATAGAAGATGGCTATGCGCTTTATCTGGAGATTCCAGAGGAGGAATATTTTCTGGCCTATGATGGCATAAATGAGACGGCTGCAAACAATATCCTATCTCTGTATTTGAATTATCACCAGGACGACGGCAGGGCAGAGCAGGTGGAAATAAGACATGATAGCAATAATCATTCGGTAAATATACGGGCTCATCTGAACTATGAGAACAATACCCATACCGACCAAAAGCCCAGGCCAAATCATTTAAGGGAGCACAATTATTATAGAAAGCATTAACCGACAGCAGAAGACCTATGAGTCTTCTGTTTTTTAGTCATTTGACGAAATAAATTTTCTTCAGTATAATTACATCATGGTAAGGAGGGGTTGAATTGAAAAAATATATGTTGATTTTAATGGTGCTTATGTTGATGTTTAGTATCTCCAGTGCGTTTGCCAATGAGGACTCTGATATCCTGGTGGAGCGTGCAAAGGTGCTTCATGTGGAGGATATGGAGGACCCGGATGAGGAGTTTTTCTTTGAGGCAAAGCTGGTTACTCTGGAGCTTCTTACTGGGATCATGAAGGGCGATGTTGTTGAAATAACACATTTTATATCGGGGAATACAGCCTACGACTTACCGGTAAAACCAGGAGATCGAGTGCTGGTGGTAATGGAATACAATGAGGAAGGCGTTCTAGAAATACATATTTCAGAGTATGTTAGGGATAGCTATGTTTACTTTATTCTAGGGCTATTTGTAGTCCTATTGCTGCTGGTGGGACGAAAAACGGGATTGAAATCAATTCTCACCCTTAGCTTAACCATATTGATTGTAATGAAATTTCTTTTGCCTGGTATACTCAAGGGTCATAGTCCAATAGGTCTTACGGTAATATCTGCCTTAATCATAACCTTTATAACTATTTTAGTTATAGGAGGCTTCAAGCTAAAGAGCCTTGCAGCCATTCTAGGTGTATTTGGTGGTGTCATGGCGGCGGGTCTAATCGCCTTTCTGATAGGTTCAAAGGTCAGGCTTACAGGGCTTTCCAGTGAGGAAGCCATGATGCTTTTATATATACCACAGGGAATAGCATTTGATTTTAAAGAGCTCCTGTTTTCCGGCATCATTCTTGGTGCGCTGGGGGCTGTTATGGACGTTGGTATGTCTATCGCCTCTTCTATGGAGGAAATCAAAAGAGTAAATCCGACGGTTAGTGCCAGAGAATTGGTTGTATCCGGTATGAATGTAGGTAAGGACATTATGGGTACGATGACGAACACTTTGATATTAGCCTATGTTGGTAGCGCTATACCATTGCTGCTCTTGTTTATGGCTTATGAATCCAGTGTCATAAAGATACTTAACCTGGATATTGTTGCCACTGAAATTGTAAGGGCGATATCAGGCACCATTGGGATTATATTGGCAATACCTATAACCGCAATTACAGGTGGTATATTGTATCATAAATTCGGTGGATCAAAAATAAAATAGAGGAATTGATGGAATAAAATAGAAATAATAACAAAATAAGGAGGGATTTTTGTGAGAAGACCCTTTGTAGTTTTGTTGTTTTTTCTATTATCAGGCATATTAATGGCACTATCTACAGGACTCCGGGTGACTCCTGTCGTAATGCTTATTGTTCTGCTGCTGACTTTATTGCTGCTGCTGACCTTTGGAAACCGGCAGATGCTTATTATATTTATTGCAATGGTATTTTTCGGCAGCTATATTTTTTATATCCATAGCTCTGCTGAGGCAAGGCTTTTGGAAGCACATCAGCCAATGATCCTGCAGGCAGAGCTTTTGGACTATTTGAAGCTCAAGGGCTATTATTATGAAGCAGAAATTAAGGTAATCGGGTACGATACAGCAGAAGGATATAAAAACAGCGGAGAAAAAGCGTTGCTACAGCTTAGGGCGGCAGAGGCTATTGACATCAAGGCACTTACCCCAGGCAGTCTATTGCAGCTGGAGGCAGCAGAGCTAATCAAGAATTTGATCGTTTCAAACGATTCATATGATTTGTATTTAAGAAGCAAGGGCTATCGCTATGTGATAAGAGGCTCAGGCTATAATGTCAGTCAGATTGGAAGCGTAAGAAAATGGCCGTTGTTAAGCAGCAGCTTAAGGGCCAGGATACATGTAGAGGAATTTTTCGATAGGGCGCTGATGCCGAAGGCAGCTGCACTGATTAAAAGCATCCTATTTGGCAATCAGGGCTATATGCAGGAGGAGCTGCTGGCCGGCTTTTCCAGAAGCGGTACTGCACATATTGTGGCGGTTTCAGGTCTACATATCGGCATCATAGTATTGCTGATACAGAAGCTGTTTGATTTAATTGGACTGGGCAAGAACAGGACCATTATACTTACCATAGTGCTTATTTACGGTTATGCCTATATTGTAGGCTTTCCTGTGTCTATTATAAGAGCCGGCTTAATGTATTTCATCTATGCATTGGCGTACTTTTTTGACAGGAGATATGATGCGGTCAATGGTCTGATGCTGGTTGCGGTTATCGTCATTAGTTTCAATCCCTTTGTAGTTTTTTCAGTGGCATTTCAAATGTCCTTTAGTGCAACCTTAAGTATATTGTTGCTATATCCGAGGCTTTTAAAGCTGATGAAGAGACTGCCAAAGGCCATTGGTTCGCTGATAGCCATAACGCTAGCTGCCCAAATAGGTACGATACCAATAACTGCATATTATTTCAAGCAGCTCTCGGTAATATCTCCTCTGACAAATCTATTAATCGTTCCCTGCATGGGGCTGGTGCTGTCACTAGGTCTTGTAGGGGGGATGCTCAGTCTGATATCTGTAAAGGCTGCAGCTATTTTTATGCTGCCCCTGAGCTGGGTTTTAAAATACATATTAGTAATTGTTGAGGTCAGTGGTAATTTGAAGTATGCTAGTCTTGAAATTAAAGGCGTTGAATCATGGCATATGCTATTATACTATGTGCTGCTGACGGTCATATATATAGTGCTTAGCTATAGCGCGGTGATGATAAAAAAATTAAGAAGGTTGGGGAAATATGAGCTATCAGCAAATAGTAGGGGACATCAAAAATGATGGATTAAAGAGAATCTATATATTATTTGGAGAAGAGGGCTATCTAATAGAGGAGGCTGTTAAGAAGCTTAAGCAGCAGCTAATTTCACCTGATTTTGAGAGTCTAAATTTTCTTAGCATTGAAGGAAAGGAGCTGGAGGTGGATAGATTAATAGATGCCTGTGAAACCCTTCCCTTTATGGCTGATAAAAAGCTGATACTTGTTAAGTCCTTCGATGGCCTGCAGAGCAAAAAGAAGGTAATTTCTGATGACGATGAAGCTGCATTGATTGACTATGTGGGTAGAATACCTGATTTTACCTGTTTGGTTTTTTATGGGCTAAGTAGTGTGGACGCTAGAAAAAAGCTTGTTAAGGAGGTGGCAAAGCACGGCAGTGTGCTTAATTTTGAAAGGCTGAAGGAAAATGAGCTTAGTAAGTGGATCGCCGGGAAATTTAAAGGCCACAAAAAAGAGGCTCAACAAAAGGAAATTGCTTATATGATGAACCATCTCGACTACCTAGGAAAAAATGCTGGTCAGAATCTTTTCGATATAGAAAATGAGATAGAGAAGATTGTTGGATATATGGGGGAGGAGAGTCTGCTGCTGCAGAGACACATAGAAGGTGTATCGGTGTTTAAATATCAAAATGATATTTTCAAGCTTATGGATGCAATTGCAGGTAGAAATTTGCCAGAGGCTCTGGAGCGTCTTAATCATATATTGGATGAGGGGGAAGCACCCATTCGTCTGATGGTCACCCTAAGCAATCAGATAAAAAATGTTTTATCAGCAAAGCTGCTGCTGGAGGAGGGCTATAACCCAAAGATGATAGCTTCTAAGCTGGGGCTGCATCCTTTCGTTGCATCTAAGGCGGCTGCCCAAAGCAGCGGTTATAGCGTAAAGCGTCTAAGAGAGCTCTTGAATCAGTTTTTAAATATGGACGTCATGATGAAATCTGGTAGGATAAAGGATAGAATCGCTCTTGAATTGATTGTTGTAGAAATATGTCATAAATAACAACTTTACCGAACCCTTGGGGGATTCAAAATACTTAAACCGAGAAAAAATTCTCGGTTTTTTTATTTTTTTACCATAAAATAGAGGAATATGTAAAAATATATAGAATATAGAAAAATTAACCAAAGTTACAAATTAATGAATCAAATACACACAGATTATTTGGTAAAATAACTGCAGAAGAGGAGTGCAAGAGATTAAATGCTTGAAATTATTAGAAATACAATGTTTATATATTTAATAATAATATCCAGCATAACAGATATCAAAGAGGGTATTGTAAAAAATAATGTAACAATTCCTTCGCTGTTGATTGGCTTAATATTAGGGCTCAGTACTGGAGAATTAACGGTGATAAGGGATTCACTTTTTGGTGGACTTATACCATTTGTCCTATTATTTCCCTTATTTGCTGCTGGTGTTCTAGGGGCAGGAGATATAAAGCTGCTATGTGGGCTTGGGGGACTAATGGGATTAGACTTTATATTGAATTGCATGCTGTATGCCTTCATCATCGGAGGCATTATGGCGCTGGTGCTTATGATATACAGGAAAAACCTTAGGAGGCGCTTAAGCTATTTATACAACTACTTGACTGCCTTTTTTCTGTATCGATCTACCCAGCTCTATTCAAAAAACCGAGACGGTGAGGATAAGCTGCCACTGGCATTGGCTATAGGTCTTGGTGCAGTTGTAACAGTTATAGTTAAACAATAAATTGATATAAGGGGGTGCGGCAATGGAGAGATTCAGACTGGTGATAGCTGATAGAGATAGACGTTTTCTTAAGGCAATCAACAATTATTTTATAAGTCAAAAGCTCAATAGCTTTGAGCTCATATCAATATCAGACTATGAGAGACTTAATCAGCAGCTTCAAACAATAGAAGGCAGCCTTGACCTACTGTTAATCAATAAGGAGCTGCTGCTTCCGGAGCTAAATGTCAGCAAAGCTGCTATAGTTATTGAGCTACTGGAGGAGCAAGAGGCTGAAGAGGAGTTGCCACGGAAGGGGATTTATAAGTATCAACCGGGGGACAGATTGGTGAATCAAATTTTACAGCTGCTTTATGAAGCAAAGCCAGGGAGAAATCTATTAATAACAAAAAAAGAGGAAGCATCTCTTATCCTGCTCTTTTATTCACCATCAGGCGGTATCGGACTTACTTCTGCTTGTATTGCGGCCGCCAGAGCCACAGCTCAACTGGGAGGCAAAGTCCTGTATCTAAATTTTGAGGCTATTCCTTCACATGCTTTGCTGCTAAAGCCCAATGATACCTTGAATGCTTCAAAGCTATATTATGCCATCAAAAAACGAAGCAGTAATATCATGCTGAAGCTGGAGGCTAATGTATTGGCGGATACAGACTCAGGACTCCATTATTTAGCACCTGCCGACAGCCTATTGGAGCTGGAGGAATTGACGGTAGAAGATCTTCAGCTGCTGCTGAGCAGCCTTAAGGAAAGTAGACTTTATGACTACATCTTCATCGATTCGTCGCCTCAATTCAATATAAAAACCAAATTTTTGATGGTGGAATGTGACACTATGGTATTGATGTCTGAAGCCTCCACAATTGGCAGTCTAAAGCTTTCAATGCTGGAAAGAGAGCTGATGAGAAATAATCTTGATGCTCAAATTACGGATAAGCTGGTGCTGCTGCAGAAGGCTTATGCTGATGGTGAGGATATAAGAACCTCTAAGCTAAACCCTCACGCAGGGGCAGTATACAAGCTGCCTGTCATGACTGATATTTATATAAATCGCGCTATGGGCTTAGATTTCAACGGAGAAAGTGAATGTATAAGAACGATGTCTGCTTTTGCAGGTGACTTAATAAAAAGCAATAAAAGGAATGATTGATTATGGCGGCTGAAAGATTGACGGAAATAATAGATATGCTGAAGCTTGAGGTTAAATCGGTTATCGACTTAACCAAGGTCCCCTCTGATACTGAAATAGAGGCAGCGATCGAGACGGTAGTCTTCAATTGGTCAAGGGAGAACTACCTCAGTATTCAGGAGAAGGAGGAGGTAATAGATAGAATTTTTAATGGCATGAGGCGATTGGATATACTTCAGCCTTTGCTGGAGGATCAGACTATAACAGAAATAATGGTAAATGGTCCGGAATGTATATTTATTGAGAGGGCCGGCAGGCTGGAGGCTGTGGATGCCGTCTTTGAAAGCAGGAAAAAGCTGGAGGATGTGATACAGAACATTGTTGCCAGACTCAACAGGCTGGTGAACGAAGCCTCTCCCATTGTAGATGCCAGACTTCAAGACGGCTCAAGGGTCAATGTGGTCTTATCACCTATAGCCCTTGAAGGACCGATACTGACCATAAGAAAATTTCCCGAAAAATCCATAACTATGTCAGAGCTGATCTCCTTCGGCAGCCTTTCCTTGGAGGCTGCAGAATTTTTAAAGCAGATGGTGAAGGCAAAATACAACATTTTGATATGTGGCGGTACAGGCTCTGGAAAAACAACCTTCCTTAATGTTCTATCTAACTATATTCCACAGGAGGAGCGGGTAATTACGATTGAGGATTCTGCTGAGCTACAGCTCAAGACAGTTAAAAATCTTGTAAGGCTTGAGACAAGAAATGCCAATATCGAAGGAAGGGGTGAAATCAGTATCAGGGATTTAATAAAGGCATCCTTGAGAATGAGACCCGACAGGATAATTGTTGGGGAAGTAAGAGGTCCAGAGGCCATAGACATGCTGCAGGCCATGAATACAGGCCATGACGGCTCACTAACAACTGGCCATGCAAACTCCACGGGAGATATGCTCAGTAGGCTGGAAACTATGGTGATAAGTGGTGCTGCCATACCGCTGGAAGCCATCAGAAGGCAGATTGCATCAGCAATAGATATCATTATATATATTTCAAGATTAAGAGACAGGTCAAGGCGTATCGTTGAAATCGCAGAGGTCGCTGGATACGTGGGCAATGAAATTCGACTAAGTTCTCTCTTTTACCATAGGGAAACCGGGGAGACAGAGGAAGGTAGAATAATTGGAGAGCTTGTTAGGACAGGTGAATTGAAGGATGTTGACAAGCTGATTAAGGCAGGATTAAAACCAAATAAGTAAGGAAGGATACTATGAAGATATTATTTTGGATAATCGGTGGGGTATCTGCCTTGGCACTACTGGGCTTGAGTATACCTAAGAAAAAAAGGCGGGAGACAATTGAAGGCAATCATAAAAATCCGCTTTATCGTATGACGGCGAAGGAAAGGCTTTGGTCTTTTCTATATGCTGCTGCAGTCATCTTTGCTGTAGGCTACCTTTTTTACAGGAGTATGCTGGTATCGGCTCTGCTTATGCCATTGGCGCTGCTATATCCTAAAATAAGGGAGGCGCAGCTAATAAGGCAGAGGAAACGTCAGATGAGCTTGCAATTTAAAGAGGCGCTTCATTGCATATCAACTTCCCTTGTGGTAGGAAAATCTATAGAAAATGCCTTTAGAGAGGCCCCGGCAGAGCTTTTGCTGCTATATCCTGATGAAAATACCACCATTGTAAGGGAGCTTCAAAAAATAAACAGGGCATTGGAAATGAATTTCAGTATCGAAGAGGCGATTCAGGATTTTGCCAATAGAACAGAGCTGGAGGATGTCAGTTACTTCTCTGAGGTTTTTATCCTTTGCAAGCGTACCGGGGGAAATCTGGTGGAGGTTGTCAGAAATACCTCCAGAATCATATCTGAAAAGCAGGATTTCCTTCAGGAGCTGGAACTGATGCTGGCCCAGAGAAAATTTGAACAAAGGCTTCTGTCTGTAATTCCCATATTTTTAATATTTGCCCTTTCGGCCACATCACCGGATTATATGAATCCCGTATTTACAACTCTGGCAGGAAGAATAGCCATGACTGTCGCCATTGGGTTGTTTTTAATCGCCTTCTATATAGCCAATAAAATCATAGAAATAGAGGTGTAGCTATGAGTTTCTATTCAGAGGATATCAAGGGAGTGGATAGAAAAGATTTTCCCTTGCTAAAGCTGCTGCCAATAGGATTTTTGATATTGGATGTCTTTAGGTACAAATTTAATAGAGGCTACGATAAGCGCCTTTTATACAAGCTGTCGGAGCTATATGGCAGGGAAAATTCGCTAAAATACCTGAGGGTTTTTTGGGCAAACCAAATAGTCATGGTGCTTATGGTAGTGCCTATAACAATTCTTCTTTTGATAGGAGGTGGCATAAAGGAGCTGTCGGGGGAGGTGGCTTTTATAGTATTTCTTGCGCCTGTTTTAACGGTATATAGTCTAAATGCTGAGCTAGAAAAAAAGGTGAAGCTTAGAAGAAGGCAGCTTACTATGGATTTCTGTGATTTTCTCAGTATAATGATACTGCTGATCAATGCAGGCATGAATATTTTTAGCGTTTGGGAGAGGATCGCCCTTGACCATAGCAGATCAGGCATTTTTCACGACGAGGTGAAGCGAACCTATAACGAGATTATAGGTGGAAAGCCAGAGACAGAGGCCTATGAGGATTTTGCTCAACGCTGTAAAATACCGGAGATATCGAAATTTATCGCCCTTTTACTTCAGAATATTAAGAAGGGTAATGATGAAATGGTAATGGCTTTGCGACAGCAGGTAAGTGAGAGCTGGAACATAAGAAAAGGGCTGGCAAAAACCCTTGGTGAAGAAGCCTCTACAAAGCTGCTATTGCCTATGATGTTGATGTTTGGAGGCATACTTCTAATAGTAATTACGCCTGCAATATTAATTTTAAGTGCAATGTAAATAAGTGCCTCGTTGCACATAAGCTTAGGTTAGACCCTGAGGAAAATATAAATGCAGCGAGGTGGAGGCGGAAGGCATATCGAGTAATATTGAGACTGACGACAACAAAGCAATATGGAAAGTGACAAAACATAACTAAGAATTTGATTGCGACGAGACACTATGAGAGGAGAGATTGTAATGCTAAAGCTGTTAAAGGATTTTATGCTGGAGGAGGATGGTTTGGGAACGGTGGAAATCGTACTGCTGATAGCGGTATTGGTAGGACTGGCCTTGATTTTTAAGGACAGTATCATTGGCTTTGTTAAAAGGATTCTAGCTCAGATTACAGGACAGGAAAATGCCTTTGATCCCGATTCTATGGGAAATTGATGAGATGCAGAGAAGGGGAAAAGGCTTAATTGACAGCGACAGGAGGGGTAGCTTTACGGTTGAGCTGGCACTGGTTTTTCCGGTGGTAATGATAGGAATAGTCGCGACATTGTATATTATCCTCCTTTTATATCAATATGCTTTTTTACAAGCCCTAGCCAATAGGACTGCATATCGTGCAGCTGCTGAATATGCAGCTATTGGCTCAATAGGCGGTATGGAAGAGGATTTCAAGCTATTAAATGGAGAAAGAGGCGCTGTGGTAAATAAAGGGCTGTATTGGCAGCTGGGAATATTTGATGACAACGAGGGCAAGGAGAGAATTATAGAGGCTTATGCCAAGGAGGGGTTCAAGGGGTATCAGCCCTTGAAGCTTCACAACAGTAGTGTTGAGGCAAGTGTGAGCAACTACATCCTTTACAAAAATCTGAAGATCAGGATAGTAGCTGAATACCGGCTGCCGGTCTTTTATGTTAATAATGCCCTTGGCCTCAAGAGCAGCTTTCAAATTATTGCTGAGGGAGAGGCGATGATCAAGGATAACGCCGAAATAATTAGAAATACAGACTATTTGATAGAGCTAATGGACAGAACAGAGGTCACCTCCAGCTTAAAGAACAGCTATACTAGAATGCTGGAGACCTGGAGCAGAGGAGTAAATGATATTTTAAATGAGTAGGCTGTCTGTGGTATTAAGGGGGGAGGAAGCTTTGCTTAATAAAAATGAAGGGGCGATTACCGTTTTTTTCAGCATCACAATCCTGGCCTTCATCGTTTTTACTGCGGTGATAGTGGAGGGCAGCAGAATAAAAATTGCAGAGCTGCAGGGACATAGGGCCTTAGAGGTATCGGCTAACTCGCTGCTGGCAGGCTATAACAGTCTGTTAAAGGAGGAATATGGCCTTTTTGCACTTGCCAATCCCGATGGGGACTATCTGGACAAAACTGTTAGAACATATTTTTCAGGCAACACCTCAGATGCAGAGGCATATTGGCGGCTTTATGACCACAGGCTGGATTCCCTTGAAATTGCATTAAAGGATAGCTTAAATGAGGCTTCTGTAGTAAAACAACAAATACTTCAGCTGATGAAATATAGAGGCCTGGAGTCTTTGGGGGAGAGTATGCTGGATAAGCTTGAGTTGATATCTTCTACCGGAGGAACCCTTCAGATCCTTGATAATAAATTGAAGCTGGAGCGGGAAATGCAAAGGCTTTCTAATCTGCAGCAGCAGCTCAAAGTGCTTGTAGAGACATCCGCGGGCTTTGACGGAGGAGAAAGCGTTAGGACATTAAATGATATTCAGGCGGAGGCCTTTGATATTCTTTCAATTAAGGCCAGTATAAGGTCGGTGGAGTCAGATATTTCTGATATAAGAGCAAGTCTGCAGGGAGCACCGGGGTCAGCCTCAGAAGCAGTATATGAATTCCTCTATCAGCTTAGCCTTTCGCTACAGGAGTTAAATGCGGAGATGGCAGCTAAAACAAATCACATAGTTGAAGGCTTCAGCAGTATTACGACTCAGTTAGGTGCTTACTTAGATGTTAACCGAGAAATTCAAGAAATAGTTCAGGAAATTGGTCTGCAAAGGTCTGCTGTGAATCAGGAATACCAGCAATATAAGAATCTGATGGAGGCCAGTAGTAAGGAGCTGCAGGAAGAGGCTAGAAAGGCTCTAGAAGGGGAGCTGAAGACGTATGAAGCGCTTTTAAATCCAGAGGAGCTTCAGCAAATAAAGGCGGTGGCTATAAATAACGAAGCCATCCTCAAGCAGGCGAATGCTATCCTGACGGAGATTGAGCAAAACACATTCAGAGGCATCAGAGAGAATAGCCCAGATGTCTTTGGGCAACGGTCGATCGGGACATATGCCAATATTATTGGAGGCTATAATACCAGCACCAGCTATTCAATGCCACAGCTGTCAGGCGATGAAGCTTCTGAAAGTGATTTGAAGGATACGCGAAAAGAGGAGGCTAAAGGCGCCAAGGATATTGTTGAGGAGGCGGTTTCCGGAAAAACAGTAACTATTTCTCAGGAAATACTGAACCTGTTGCCCTCTAAGGGAGGTCATATAAATGATGGCAAAGGACAGGAGATAGAGTTTGAAGAGGATAAGGTGAATGGGGGCTATACCGAGGAGAGCTTTTCAGGATTTAATGCCATAGTGTCGGGGCTGAAGGATTTTGGTATCGATTTGAGGGATCATTTACTTATAAACGAATATGCCATAGGAACATTTAAGCATTACACCTCCGATATGGACAAAGGTACGAAAAGCCCCACCGGACAGTACAAAAGCAGCAGACAAAGCTATTTTGACTATGAGGTTGAATACATTCTATACGGCAATACATCGCAGCTACAAAATGTCACTGAAGCTAAACGGGATATTTTATTGATGCGTTTTGTTCTAAATATCGTTTACATCTATACACAACCCCATCTGGTGAATAGAGCAGCCGTACTAGCTGCTGCCATAGCTGCTCCTCTAGGCGGTGCTGCCATGCCAATTATTAAAACCATGATCATAGCAGGCTGGGCAATGGGCTATGCCATAGAGGATGCCAACAAGCTACTAAAGGGAGATGAAGTACTGCTCTACAGAGGCAACGAGGCTATAAAGACTGACTATCAGGATTATTTGAGGTTTTTTCTGCTGATGAGGAACTCAGATTCAGAAATGAGACTGTTAAGGATAATGGATTTAGTACAGCTGAATATGCATAAAAAAAGAGATTCCGGCTCAGAGTTTTTCAGAGCTGATTATTATTCGGGTCTTACGCTTAACGGAGAATACTCCATTAAATTTCTTTTTATGAAGCTGCCATTGATACAAAAACAGCTGGGGGACCTGGGCAATCGTTATGGCTTTAAAAAAACCGTATGGACCGGCTACTAAGGGTGAGGGTATGAGTAATTTAAAGGATAAGAAGGGTTCAATAACCGTTGAGGCGGCTTTAGTATTGCCTATTTTCATATGTGCGGTGCTTACCATCGGCTTTCTCATTAAGGTTTACTATGTTCAGGAAATATTCCAACAAGCAATAACCGAGGCGGCAAATGAAATATCCTCCTATTCCTATGTATACTATGCGTCTGGATTATACGACATACAGGAGGATATCGACAGGGGGCTTCAGGAGAAGGCCAAGGAGGCTGAGGGGCTAATTGCGGAAACCGAAGACTTCTATAACAACCTCTTGGAGACTAAGGAAAGCGTGGTAAGAACAAAAGCTTCACTTGAAGGGAGCATATCGGAATTTAAGCAGCATATGACTCAAAGAGCGTTTAGTCAAGGCATGGACAGAATATTTGCCACAATAGATGAGGTAAAATACACTAAAAGTCAAGTTGAAGCTCTATTAGAGAAATTGAATGCGCTTACAGAAAAAGGATTGGATAATCCTCAGGAAAAACTGAAGAGCTTTGCTGCCCTGATGGGTAGCGAGGCATGGCGGAATGGGAAAGCCTTTTTGGGCGGTATGCTGACACAGCAGCTGATGGAAAAGCATCTTGTAACCCTTGAGGATAATAGCATCAGCAGTCGTTTGTTGAAGCTTAATGTTATAGATGGCATAGAGGGACTTGATCTTTCAGAGTCTAGTTTTTTTGAGGGAAATGAGGATATTCATATTGTATTGAAGTATAAAATAAAAATTCCATTGCCAATAGATGTGGTAAAGGCCATTCCCATAAGGCAGGAGGCCACTGCCCGGGGTTGGTTGGGGGGAGATTTTCCCAGCGACATGGCCTCTCAGGTAAGAACCAGTAAGCTTCCCCATGAGCTGGTGGATGAGGTGGTGGAGGCGGGCTACGATATCTGGGCGTTGAAGACCTTTGACAGAGGCAGAGGAATCAAGCGGCTTCTGGGTACAAATATCGATGAGGATTTTCCCATAATTGATAAGCTGGAGAATAATACAATAACCAGCATCAGAACCCATGATACCCGTTTAAAGAGCAATCAGGGCAGCAGCTTTATGCTTCAGCTAAAGGAGGATTTAAGAAGAATCGCTGATTATGTTGAAAGGAGCTTTAGGGGCTTTAGCATAGGACCTGAAGATTATAGCAGCAAAGAGCTGAATCTAGTTTTTCCAGATGTGGAAATCACTGAGGAGCAAATCGCTTGCCTATATGATATTCGCAAGCTGGCTGCAGATAAGGGTATAAGAGTAAAGATAACGGTGGTCATATAAGTCGATTTTTAAGAGAGTAGAGGGGTGTTGAGCAGATGGCGATGCTTCATATTGCTATGTATACGGGCTTTATCCTACTGGTTGCCGCAGGAGCAATCATCGATTATAAAAAGCAATATATACCCGACAAAATAATAATTATGGTATTAGTTCTTGGTGTTGCTAATATAGGACTTAACAATAACATAAGTATGTTTCAGGGAGTTTTAGGCTTTATGGGAATGGGCGGTATCATGCTGTCAGTTTTCTATATCTCCAAGGGAGCCATTGGGATGGGTGATGTAAAGCTGCTTACATCAATTGGTTTATTTGCAGGCTTTTGGGGAGGCATAGCTGTCACACTATCGGCTGCCATAATAAGTGGGCTAGCCTCAATGGTGCTTCTGACTATGGGGCTGGTGAAAAGAAATAACCGCATAGCCTTTGGCCCCTTTATCTTTATTGGTTCAATGCTATATATTTTTATCGAAGGCATTGCACCCTATTTGAACTAGGAATTTTGTGTGAGTAGAGGGGGACGAAAGATGGAGAGAAAATTAGAATTTTTCTATGAAACAAATGCCAATGGTAGCTATATTGTGTTAAAGCTCAAGGAGGAGACAGAAATAATTAGTCACCAGATGAAGATGCTTTTAGCTAATGAAATTCCCCATGCACTGCCTTTGCATAATAGGTATGAGGATGGGGAGGTATATATCAGCTACTATATAACCTCTAAGCAGCCACTGAAAAAGCTGCTGGAGCGAAAAAAACTAACAATAGAGCAGCTGCTGGAGCTTATGCAGGGGATATGTAGAGGCCTAACGGAGGCAAACAGATATCTTTTGAATGAAGGCAGCTATCTCATAGACTTTGAATACCTATATGTAAATCCTGTGGACTTCAGTGTTGCGATGATTTATTTACCTCTTCAATTTGACGATATTGATATCAATTCAGATCTTCGTCAGCTCTTTAACAGGCTCCTTTTACATGTATCTGAGGATGGGACAAATAATGGCTGTCTTCATAAAATTTTTATAATGGTTAATCAGGAGGATTTTAGTATAGCAGGCCTTTTAAAGGAAATAAAGGATATCAGGCTGTCCATGACTGGCTTTAACAGCGCTCAACCGGTAGGCGTAGAAAAAAAACCTTCGATTGAGGCTAAGGAGATGGGACGGAAGGAAGTACCAAAGGCGGCTGTATTGCCAAAGTCAGTTAAGTCATTTATGGAGATGAAGAGAGAGGGGTTGATACTTGTCTTGAGTCAGCTGCTTATTCTGGCTATTGCGGGACTGTTGGTTTTTGAGGAGGCAACTGGCGTGATAGCAAATGGGAAGGTAGACTGGGCAAGGCTTCTGGGAATCTTAATGATACTTTCAGTATTGGATTACTTTGTGATTAAGAAGCTATTAAGCAGTATAAGGATTTCAGCAGTGCCTAAAAAGGAAAAGAATTTGTCGGATAAAAAAAGGTTGCCTAAGCGGCAGGTTGCCAAAGAAATTAGATCTGAGGTAAATAATCAACAACCTAAAAGGACTGGTCAAAATAATGACACACAATTTGTTAAGGCTAATGCTGTTGCTTTTCTAAGCATAAACAGAGGTGGAGCCACTGAAAATGTTGCTATAACGCAGTCAAGCTTTATTGTTGGAAAGCTGAAGGAGCAGGTGGATTACCTGCTGGATGAAAAGACCATAAGCAGGCTTCATGCAGAAATCAGCTGTATAGATGACATATACTACATCAAGGACTTAAATTCTAAAAACGGTACCTTTCTCAATGGAGAAAGAATCGAGTCAAATAAGCAATATCAGCTTAATAATGGGGATTTAGTAACCTTTGCAGATCAGAGCATGAGCTTTAACAGAGCAGAGGGAATGGCTATCTGATGTAAATTGAAGGATAAAAATATATCTCTGGGGGGACTCATAATGAATAAAAAATACGCTGTTATATTATTGGGATTAGTGTTATTAAGCACCAGCTTCTCCAATGCACTGAATGCATCAGAGGCCATTGGAATCAATGACAAAATTCAAATGCATATAGAAAACACCATCAATAGCTTCAAGGATGTTTCATCAAATGAATGGTATATCAGCAAGGTGGCAAAGCTGGTGGCATTGGGCGGCATTAATGGTTATGAGGACGGAACCTTCAGGCCTAACAATACAATTACGCAGGGGGAGTTTATCAAAATAGTGGTGGCGGTCTTTAATGGAGAAGAAGCACCGGTTGCCACCGGTCAGCATTGGGCGATGAATTATATAAAGAAGGCTCAGGAGCTGAACTACATTGATGCAGAGGAGTACAAGGCTGCTGATCTCGATAAACCCATTACCAGATATCAAATGTCAAAAATCGTAGTAAGGGTAGCCAGCAGCAGGGGAGAAAGCTTTAAATCAGATATACAGGATTATGTTTACCAGATTAAGGACTATCAAGCAGTACCTGCGGAATACAGCAGTGAAGTATTAAAGGCTTTTACCCAAGGCATAATTACAGGCTATACAGACGGAGAGTTTAAGGGGAGACAAGGGTTAACAAGGGCAGAGGCATCAACGGTGATCGTCAGGATATTTGATAAAACTGAGAGGATTTTACCTGCACAGCCTATAACCACCAGTGAGATAAAGAAGATTGAAGAGGCTATTAGTAATCCTTCAGCGATACATGATGTGTTTGAGATAAAGCATGCTCAGATTTTTTCTTACAATCCGTATGAGAGTGATTTATATATAAATCATGGTACCACTTTCTTCAAAGTTAAAGGTTTAAATAATCTATATATAATACAGGACAACAATATTATTAGGGTGATGGAGTCCTACCCTAATCCTGATGGATTCAGATATCATGTTATACCGGATGGTATTACTCTGAACGAAATAGATTATTTTGGCAATGTTGAGTACCGTAATGACACTATGATAATAATTCCAAATCCTTTTAAACAGAGGTGACAATGTGAAAAGATTAGTTTTTTTATTACTAATACTAATGCTATTAATACCTAGCACAGCTCTAGCCAGCAGTGGGGGATCTGAGACGTACGAAACTCATTACAGGCTGGACACAGGGGTTATATTCATTTGGAAAAACTCTGCTGGTGTATGGCAGGATGGCAAGCCGGGAGAGGATTATACCTCTGGCTATACAATAAATGTTGCGGGAGCTATGAATACTGATACAATATATGATATTAAGGTATATCCCTACAATCCCAAGACGTTTTCTTTTGAGAATGATAACTTTTTATGGTTTACAACTGTATATGCTACTGATCAAGATGAATACGATAGAAATTATTATAACCGGGCTTGTGATTACATAGAAATAAAGTCAAAAGATGTTATTTACAATAATCAAACCGGAAATCTCCAAGTCACCTATACAGCAAATCTTACGCCTGTTATAGAACGACTTGACGTTAAAAACACTTTAAAGTCACCAGGAGGCGAGCAAATAATCTACGACTACATGGGACTTACCCCTGAAACAGCTCCTTCAAAGTTTAAGGCGGCATTGGAAACCGTAAAGACCTTCCATGATAATGTCGAAGGCTACCTCTACTTTGTCCCCACCATCATAGAATACAAGGTCAAAAAAACTATCGACATAGAAGCTATGAATAATATCCGCTATCTTTTCTCTACCTTCAACGACTATACAATCAACCCATCAGCCGACACTAAAAGTCATACCTTCTGGATGCTGGCCCCTGAATTTCCTGTCGGAGCTATGGATGAATTCCTTGTAGAGGTTAGAAGTCACGTCGTCAACACCGATAATGGTATACTGGAGAGAAGAGTAAATCCTCTAACTCACATCGAATTTAACGAAAATGAGGTTGTTCAAACGATTGATTTTATAGCAGACGGAACCCCTATCGATGCCACAATATGGCGAAAGGGAATAGAAAGATCAGATCTGACGGAGCTATTTAAACAGCAGTTCTTCAGGGGCTATACAAAAGAGCATAATAGTGAAACCTATTACTTCTATCAATATTATCAATCAGCAGCAGATGGAGAAATGTATCCCATAAAAAGAGCCTTTGAAAAGGTGCCGGCAGCCAATACCCAGAGCTTTATAGGGAGATATGGCTTTAGCAATTTTGATGATTATGAATATAGGGTACTTAATCCATAGCTGAAAAGATAAATGACCCTCCAATCGTATTATTATCACTGGAAGGTCATTAAAGCGTGCATTTAGTTACCTATTAATAGCCTTAGGTTTTGGCAGTAGACAATTCAATTCTAAACTAACGGCCGGAAAAGGGGTTTCCTTCAAACGAATGGGTGTAGTTTATTCCCACTTGAAAAAGCGGAGGGAAATAGTGGTGCATACCACTGCAATAACAATCATCACCATCACCGGAATGAAAACACTTCCTATTGGTAGACCAAGTGAAGCGGCTTTGAGAATTTTTATTCCTTGTGTCAAGGGTAATATATCCGCAAATTTTTGGAGGGCAACAGGCATAACTTCATAAGGCAGTGTAGCGCCAGAAAAAATAAGCATGGGAAAATACAAGAGACTGGCAGCGACACTTGCTATTTTCATGTTTGGGGCAATTCCTCCTACCAATAACCCAATACTGAACATTGACAGCATTACAAGCAAGTATGCTCCCAAAAATTGAAGCCATGAGCCGTATAACTGGTAACCAAAGAATATTGCCGCTGCCATGTAAACAAGGATTAATGAAGCAAATGAATAAAGCGCAAAAATGACAACCTGTACTGCTAAGATGAGAGATGGGCTGATAGGTGTTACCTTAAATCGCTTTAATATTTTTCTGCTTCGATAATCAGATACAACCAAGGGAAGCCCCATCACACCTCCGGCACAAATGGCAATGGTCGACACCGCACCGAAGGATTGCGCTAAAAAACTATATTCTGCGCCGTCAAAAGCGGGCCTGTTTCCGAAAACTGCCCCCAAGATAATGACGATAACAACAGGCATACAGATAGCAAAAATAAACATATCCATCCCGCGAAGGGATAATTTGATTTCTGTTTTAAGTAAAGCTTTAAATGCTTTCATTATTTACCTCCTCGTCTGTGTACCAAAGATATGCGTCCTCTAATTTTTCACAAGGACTGTTTGCGATCGCTTCTAGTACTGTCCCGTAAAAAATACTTACCCCTTTTTTCAAGATCATGATTTTGTCGCAAAGAGCCTCAACCTCCTCCATGAAATGAGAGGTTAATAGAATAGTAATTCCTTTATCCTTTAATTCGAAAAGGCTTTTCCAAACATCTCGACGTGCCTTAGCATCCAAGCCAGTGGTTAGCTCATCCAAGAATAAGATTTCTGGATTTGGAATCAGTGCCAGCACGATAAAAAGCCGTTGCCTTTGACCTCCCGAAAGCTCACTGACAAGGCTTTTACGCTTCTCAGAAAGTCCGAATTTTTTTAGAAGAGCGCCATAATCCAGAGGGGTTTTGTAAAGTGAAGTCGTGACCTCACAAAGTTCATCTACCCTTATTTTATCTTGGTAGTTAGCTTCTTGAAACTGAACACCAACCCTCTCAAACAATTTTTCTCGCTCTTTTTGCGGATTCAGTCCTAAAATAGAGACTGTTCCGCTATCATGCTTTTTTGTTCCTAAAATACATTCAATAGTGGTGCTTTTACCAGCACCATTTGCGCCCAACAAGCCAAATACCTCACCGCGACAAATGGAGATATTGACATTCTCCACAGCTTTGATATGGACATAAGACTTGCATAGTTTTTTTACTTCGATCGTTGTTTCCATGAAATTGAATCCCTCCTGTTTTCCTTTGTATAAAAAGAATAACACCAGTCGAAAGTCTGGTGTTAAGGTGTAGGGTTTTCTTGAAATTGTTCTTTCATTTTCTTGAGATGGACAAGCATGAGCTTTGCATTTTGTTCAGCGTAATGCAGTGATGTAAGCAGATTATCGCATACGGAAATAATATCGTCGTTTTCTTTTGGGGTGTCAATCACTTGCCGAATGTCGGCTTCAGGATTTTTAGATAGTGTATTCAACATACGCAAAATGGCTGAAAGGGAGTAGTTTGCACAACGTAAGGAACGTATGATTTTCAGCTGCTGAATATCCTCATCGGTATAAACGCGATATCCATTTTGCCTTCGCTTTACTGTCAGCAAGCCGTTCATTTCCCAATTTCTTAAAGTATCTATGGAGGTTTGGAGATAATCAGCCGTTTCTTTTCTGGTTAAAAATGATGTATCGTTTACCTGATTGTCACCTGACAACAGCTTTTCAGTAATCACTATGGCTTCCTCCGCATTTCGTTGCTCATTTTTAATCTGTTGCAGATAATGGCTCGTCAAACAAATTGCTTTGCTAAAATGCCCAAGTGCGGAGGTTTTAATAATAGCAATAGCTTGCTTCCTGAGACCATTTTGCAGAACTTCAACCTTTAGTGCAATTCTTGCAAATCTAATCTGCTCCATATGAAAATCTGTAAAGACGCGATAACCATTTTCTTTGCGCTCTGCTTTAGGAATCAGCCCCAGTTCTTCATATAGCCGCACTGTATTAGGATGGATTCCAATATGATGCGCAATTTCAGATGTCTTGTAAATATTCACTTTATCACCACCGTTCTATTGCACCATAATATCACAACATTAAAGTCTGGTGTTTATGTGGAGGGTTTTAATTGTAACTCATGAACCTCTTCCTTAACCTTTGCACTCCCCAATATATTAAAATATTGTTATAAATTTATTAAAATTTACGATATCATATGAAAAACAGAACAAAATAAGCGTCAATTACGTCTTTAAAAGAAGAGCTCTTTTGAGTTCTTTGCTGTATGAAAGCGCTTTCTAAGTTTGATACTACCTTTTAGAAGTGCAAGGCACTAGCACTAAAATTTAAAATAATGTATAATGAGTTGTTAGGACAATTACTAAAGAGGTGTAATATATGATATTATTTGATCCGTCGGATGTACCTGCTAATTGCAGGATAGGTATAATGGGTGGAACCTTTGATCCGATACATATAGGCCATTTATTTATAGCAGAAGAAACACTGGAAAAGCTTTCGTTGGATAAAATTATTTTTATTCCTGCAGGGGTTTCTCCCCATAAATTAAACAGTAAAACCACAGCTCCTATTCATAGATTGCTGATGACGGCTATAGCTGTAAACAGCAATAGGCGCTTTTATTTATCTGATATAGAAATAGAAAGGGAAGGGCCCTCATATACTATTGATACTATAAGGTGTCTAAAACAGCTCTTACCAACAGATACGGAGCTATTTTTCATTACTGGAGGAGATACCTTCATAGACCTTGACAGCTGGCGGGATTACGAGCAATTGCTGCAGCTGACAAATTTTGTTGTTTTTACACGGGCTGGCTATGATAATGTGCTTTTGGATGAGAAAATACAGCGATTCCGTCAACAGCTTAACTCAAACATCACAAAAATAAGCATTCCCCTATTGGAGGTTTCCTCTACTGATATTAGAGAAAGGGCAAAAATGGGGAGGACAATTAAATATCTTATTCCTGACGGCGTGGAGGAATATATACTTAAGAACAGACTATATAAGGATCAAGAGGTGGAGAAATGAATCAGCAAATGATTTCAGAAATAGAGAAAAGCTTGAAGGCAGTTATGCAGCAAAAAAGATATACCCATACCATGGGGGTAGTTGATGCCGCCATATATTTAGCAAATAAATATGGTGCTGATACTGAGGAGGCAAGGATTGCCGCCCTATTGCACGATTATGCAAAGGATTTTTCTGAGGAAGAGCTGAAATCCTATGTTATACAGCATCAGCTGGAGGCAGATAAGGTATTGCTGGAGGCTTATCAGCTGCTGCATGGCAAAGTAGCGGCTTCTATAGCAGAAAAAAGGTTTTTCATAACGAACAAAGATATTCTTAATGCAATAGAAAACCATACTACCGGCAGAGAAAATATGAGTACCTTAGAGAAAATAATATATTTAGCGGATTTTATCGAAGTGGGGCGCAGCTATCCCGGTGTTGATGAATTGCGATTAAAGGCAGAAGAAAGCCTTGATAAGGCGGTTCTGATGGCTTTTAATAATACAATAAAATACGTTTTGGATATAGAGAAGCTGTTGCATCCTAACACAATTTTAGCACGTAACGAAATCCTAAGCAAACTGGAAGAGAAATAGAGGTGTACTATGTCTAGAATGGAAAATAAAAAGCAAAATAAAAGCAACAAAAAAGGAAAAAATCTTTTACCCTTGATTTTAATAGTAATAGCCTTAATTATTGGTGGCAGCTTTGTTAATCGTTTGATGGCTGATGAGTCGGAGCTGGGGGGACAGGGTCTTTTCGGTAAGGACAAGAGCAGCAGATTGCATATATTGGTATTTGGTATCGATGCATCCAGCAAGGAAAAGGCGGATAACACCAGATCGGACTCAATTATGCTAGTAAGTGTCGATTCTAATGGCAAGAATCCGGTTTTATTGTCTATACCAAGGGATACGAGAGTTGAAATGCCTGGTAGGAAAAATCCAGACAAAATAAATCACGCCCATGCTTTTGGTGGGCCCAGCCTGCTGGTGGAGACAGTTGAGAAGCTTTTTAATATAAAGATAAATCATTATGTACGTATCAACTATAGGTCAGTGGAGGAGGTTGTCGATGCTCTTGGCGGAATAGAGATTGATGTGCCAATGAACATGAAATACTATGATCCTTATGATACACCGCCGCTGAATATTAACCTTAAAAAAGGACTGCAAACCCTGAATGGAAAGGATGCGGTTCATTTCCTGAGATTCAGGAAGGGTTATGCCAACCAGGACTTGGGCAGGATTGAAGCACAGCAGCAGTTTGTTAAAGCTACGATGGACAAGCTGATTTCACCTGCAACCTTGATAAAGATACCTCAGCTAATCGATATCTTTCTGGATAATGTAGATACAAATATTGCAAAGTCCAAGATGCTTTCATATAGCACTATGGCTTTAAAGATCAATACTGAGGATATCGTCAGGCTGACCTTGCCGGGAAAACCAAGCACCATCAGTGGAATTTCCTATTACATAGCAGATCAGGAAGAGCTGTCAATCATCAGAAATGATTACCTATTAAATAAGCCACAGGTGGTCTATAATGTCGAGGTTCTTAATGGTGCTGGTATAAGCGGATTAGCCAGTAAATATGGCGGGATGCTGGAGGAGAAGGGGATTAAGGTAGTAAATAAAGGGAATTATGACGGTGATAAGGTTGAAAAATCTTACATTGAATATGTTGATGGTTTTAAGGATCAGGCACAGGAAATTTCAGTGCTTCTGAAGATCAACAAAATTGTAAAGGTCCAGGAGCTTCAAGAAAATCTGCATATAAGGGCTGTCCTGGGGGTAGATTTAAAATAATTTGTGGTGTTGGTGCAAAAATTGGCATATATATTAATGTCCCATTAGTAGATAAGCCTTAAACTTGGTAATAATATTCTACGAGGACAAATACTAAGCTTGCAATAGGGGGATAATATGGCAACGTTTATAACTTTAGCATTATTTATTCTTGGTTTGTTGGTAATAATTAAAGGTGGTGACTGGTTTGTTGAGGCAGCTGTTTGGATTGCTAAAATAACTGGAATACCCAGTATTTTTATAGGTGCCACCATCGTCAGTGTGGCCACCACGTTACCTGAGCTTCTTGTATCAACCATAGCAACCAGTCAGCACTATTATGACGTCGCAATGGGAAATGTTGTCGGCTCTTTGGTATGTAACATGGGTCTTATATTGGGCTTAACGGCCGTAATTTCGCCTATAAAGCTCAGTAAAAAAAGCTTTGCCTTCAAGAGTGGGATTATGCTGCTATGCGGCTTCATTTTATTATTCTTCGCAACCGATACCCTGATAAGCAGATTTGAAGGTGGGATATTCTTAATAATTTTTGTGATATATATTATTTATAATATTTTGGAGCTTAAGCTGGGAGGCAACAACAAAGAGAGCCTTGATGGAGAGACTATAAAGTATAGCCGTCGTCATACTGCGGAATACATATTAAAGTTTGTCTTTGGAGCAGTATTTATTGTCGTTGGGGCCAGGCTATTGGTTGATAATGGTGTCGCGCTGGCTAAAATCATAGGCATCCCAGAACAAATAGTGAGCCTAACGCTTATTGCTCTGGGGACCTCATTACCTGAGCTTATAACTGCAATGACGTCAATCGCTAAGGGGCATCATGGGATCTCAGTTGGTAACATAATAGGTGCTAACATTCTTAATATGCTGATGGTTGTCGGCACCTGTGCCAGGATCAGCAGCGGAGGCCTTGTTATAAGCTATCAGAATGTTATGCTGGGGGCCACAATTTACAATGTTCCCCAAACCCTTTATTTAGATCTTCCTGTTTCTCTGGTATTGATGCTTATTTTGGTAATCGGAGGCTCATTAACAGGAAAAATAGGAAGAATGATAGGCTTTTCAATGCTGGCGATTTATAGCGCATATCTTTTTACACTGGTTAAGCTATTTTTATAGGGGCAGTTTTGATTGCCCTCTAATATAATGTACATAAGCAATAAAATATAGAGGAGGCAGTTGATGGATAATCAGATTTTAGATTTAGCACAAAGAATAGTTCATTATATAGATGAGAAGAAGGGGGAGAATATAGTCCTACTGGATTTAAGCAGGATTTCCTCCATTTGTGATTACTTTGTTATTGCCAGCGGTTCATCCTCACGACAGGTTAAGGCAATTATTGATGAGGTTGAGGATAAGCTGGCCAAGGACCATATTTTCTTTGCTCATAAAGAGGGTTATGATATGGGACGGTGGGTGCTTTTAGATTATGGCGATATTATTGTTCATGTTTTTCATGAGGAGGAAAGGGCCTTTTATAATATCGAAAGAATTTGGAAGGATGCAGCAATTATAAATATTGACAAAATTGTCAATAGTAATATATAATTTATATAATTTAAAAAAATTGTATATCATGGCTATAGGGAGTAGTAAGCAAGGGATTTTTTAAGAGAGTCGATGGTTGGTGGAAATCGATAAAATGGATTGCTGAACTTGCCTGTGAAATATAGCTGGGATGGATTCCTATATCAACCGTTAAAGTGGACTTTCTTGTCAATTAGGGTGGTACCGCGGGTGTATGCTCGTCCCTAAGTGACTTGAAGGTTTTTTTATTTTAAAAAAACAGTATTGGTGTACGAGATCGAGGAGGAGGATTTTATGGCAAATTACAATCATAAAGAGGTTGAAAAAAAATGGCAGAGGCAATGGGAAGAAAGTGATGCCTTTGCAACCTTTGAAGATGATAAACCAAAGTACTATGTGCTTGAGATGTTCCCATATCCTTCAGGGAAGATACATATGGGACATGTCAGAAACTATTCGATAGGAGATGTCATAGCTCGATTCAAAAAGATGAAGGGCTATAGCGTACTACATCCTATGGGATGGGATGCCTTCGGATTGCCGGCTGAAAATGCGGCTATCAAGCATGGTATACATCCTGATATCTGGACGAAGAAGAACATTGAGGAAATGAAGGATCAGTTAAATCTTTTAGGTATTAGCTATGATTGGAACCGAGAGGTAGCCACCTGCAGTCCCGACTATTATAAATGGACTCAATGGCTTTTCCTAAAGTTCTATGAAAAGGGCTTGGCCTATAAGAAGGAATCCAGAGTTAACTGGTGCCCCTCCTGTGAGACAGTGCTTGCCAATGAGCAGGTGGTTGGCGGCCTTTGTGAGCGCTGTGATAGCAAGGTAGGCAAAAAGCTCCTAAACCAATGGTATTTTAAGATTACCGATTATGCTGAAACCTTGCTGGAGGATATTGAAAAGCTGGAGGGCTGGCCTGAAAAGGTTAAAATCATGCAAAGGAACTGGATCGGCAAGAGCAAGGGTGCTGAGATTGATTTTGAAATTGCCGATTCTGATAAAAAGCTTAAGGTATTTACCACCAGACCTGACACCATTTTTGGTGCCACATACATGGTGCTGGCTCCTGAGCATCCATATGTGGAGGCCTTTGTTAAGGGAACCGAATATGAGACTCCGGTAAATACACTGGTAACCAAGCTTCAGCATATGTCGGATATAGAAAGAACCTCTACAGAAATTGAAAAGGAAGGACTCTTTATCGGTAAATATTGCATCAACCCGCTTTCCGGTGAGAGAATACCGATTTATATCGCAAACTATGTATTAATTGACTATGGCACTGGAGCGATAATGGCGGTTCCGGCCCACGACCAAAGAGATTTAGATTTTGCACAGAAATACAACATTAAGGTTACACCAGTTATACAACCTGTTGATGATGAGCTGAATATCGAAAAGGAAGCCTATGATGGGGATGGCGTAATGATTAACTCTCATCAGTTCAATGGCATATCCAACCAAGAGGCCTATGATGCAATCGTCAATGCTCTGGAGGCCAAGGGTGTAGGCAAGGGTACCATTAACTACCGTCTTAGAGATTGGCTGCTTTCAAGGCAAAGATATTGGGGAACGCCAATTCCAATTATAAATTGTGAGGATTGTGGTGCTGTGCCGGTTCCGGAGGAGGAATTACCGCTTGAGCTTCCGATAGATGTTCAATTTACAGGAAAGGGACTTTCACCTTTAACCACCAGTAAATCCTTTATGGAAGCTAAATGTCCTAAATGTGGTAAAATGGGAACAAGAGAAACCGACACAATGGATACCTTTGTAGATTCTTCCTGGTATTTCTTGAGATATACAGATGCTAAAAACAGTGAAGCGGTATTTGATAAGGCTAAGGCAAATTATTGGATGCCTATTGACCAATACATCGGCGGCGTAGAGCATGCGATTTTACATCTTCTCTATGCCAGATTCTTTACCAAGGTAATTAAGGATCTTGAGCTGGTGGATATATCAGAGCCCTTCAAAAATCTGCTAACCCAGGGAATGGTGCTTAAGGATGGCGCTAAGATGTCAAAGTCAAAGGGCAATGTTGTAAGCCCTGAGGAAATCATTGAAAAGTATGGCGCTGATACGGCAAGGCTATTTGTGCTATTTGCTGCGCCTCCTGAAAGGGATTTAGAGTGGAGTGACCAGGGCGTTGAAGGCTGCTATAGATTCCTGAATCGTGTTTGGCGTCTTGTTGAGGAGGCTATAGAAAATGATTATTTTAATAAGACATCGAATGAAGCCTCTAAGGATGACAAAAATATAAAATACATGATTCACAACACCATTAAAAGGGTATCAGAGGATGTAGAGGATCGATTCAACTTCAATACTGCCATCAGTGCTGTTATGGAGCTGGTTAACGACCTTTACAAATATAAGGAGGCCAACAGAGACAGCTTTAATGGACCATTGTTCAAGGAAGCAATATCCAGTATCATTGTCCTTCTATCACCCTTTGCACCTCATATGACAGAGGAGCTATGGCAAATGCTGGGTAATAAGGGTCTTGTGTATGATGAAGCCTGGCCCCAGTATGATCCACAGGCAATTGTAAAGGATGAGGTTGAAATAGTTATTCAGGTTAATGGCAAGCTAAGGGATAAGATGATGGTTTCTGCCTCTGTATCAGCAGATGAGCTGGAGGCTATAGTAATGGCGAATGATAAGATTAAAGCTGTGTTGGAGGGAACTACTATTGTAAAGGTAGTAAAGGTTCCTAAGAAGCTGGTAAATTTCGTAGTAAAGTAGGGGAGATAATTATGGGGAAAAACTTGCATCCAATATTAACGAGCATGATTCCAATGGTGGAAGGTATTGCAAAGACCTTAGGGAAGAATTGTGAGGTTGTATTACATGAGATCAGTGATTCAAAGAAATCTATCGTAGCGATTTCTAACGGTCATGTGACAGGCAGAAGCGTAGGCAGTCCAATGCTGGACGTAGGTGTAAAGGCTATACGTAAGGGTAATGATGCCGACAACATATTGAACTATAGAAATAAGAGCTCCGACGGCAGAGTATTAAAGTCCTCAACCATGTTTATCAAGGATGAGGCGGGGGAAATAATCGGCTGCCTATGCTTAAACATTGACATTTCTGAATTGATCGTATCTCAAAAGGCCTTAGAGGAGCTTACTCAAACCGACATAAAGGGAGAAATAAACCTGGGTGATTTCCCCGTAAACAGCGTAAATGACGTTTTGATGAACATAGTTACCGATACCCTTGAGCATTATGGCAAGCCTGTTGCCTATATGAACAAGGAAGAGAAGGTAAATATTGTTAAGAAGCTGGACGATCAAGGTGCCTTCCTAATCAAGGGAGCCATCGATTATGTAGCTAAAATTTTATGTGTATCAAGATACACAATTTATAACTATCTCGATGAAATAAGAGTAAACGGTTAGGAGGACTTTATAATGAAAAATGTAATTAACACAGCTAAAGCACCGGCAGCCATTGGGCCATATTCACAGGCTATTAAAGCTGGCAACACCCTCTATATTTCAGGGCAGATTCCCTTTGTGCCAGAGACCATGCAGCTGGTGTCTGAGGACATAAAGGAGCAAACCAAGCAATGTCTGGAAAACCTTAAGGCTATTCTTGAGGAGGCAGGCTTGAGCTTAAATGATGTAGTAAAAACAGGTGTATTCATTAAAGACATGAATGAGTTTGCCGCCATTAATGAGGTTTATGCGTCATACTTCACCGACAACAAGCCAGCAAGGGCGTGTGTAGAGGTGGCAAGGCTGCCAAAGGACGTTCGTGTCGAAATCGAGGCAATAGCAGTAGCAGAGTAATAAAGCATATAAAAAGAGCCGAGAATTAGAATTCGGCTCATTTTTATATAATAACACCTAGAAGGCAGAAACAACCGTATCTTTATAGCTGGAGAAAAACAGCTTTTCTAAAAAAGCCACGGTATCATCTAAAAAAACTATTGACATATAAAGGCTGCTGAAATACAATTAAGCAAATGGAATTGCATGAACTATCAAAAAATTCAATAGATATACTCTTATTGAGAGTGGTGGAGGGACTAGGCCCTATGAAACCCAGCAACCAGTACAGCTATGTACATGGTGCTAATTCCTACAGTGTAAGCTGAAAGATAAGAACCCACAAAGCTCTTTACTTTCGTGAAGGGCTTTTTTTAATGAGGAAATTGCATAATAAAGATGAGTTGCATGCGTATAAAAATAAAAAGCTTTCTGCTTAGTGTCCTACGGCTGATTTGTTATATTAAATGCTTATTAGCCCTAGAAATGGGCGATAAACCTTGAACTTTGTATAAGCTAGCATACATGTACACTCCCATGGTAATATGCAAATTTCTCACTATATTCTTACATATAAGGAGGAGACGCTATGAAATTTGATTTTGACACCAAGGTTAGCCGGGAAAACACCTATTCCGTAAAATGGGATACCGAAAAAATGCAAGGGGGTAAGGAAATATTACCCATGTGGATAGCGGATATGGATTTTGAAACTGTGCCACAGATAAAGGAGGCAATTGCCAATAGAGCTAAGCATGGGATTTATGGCTACACACAGAGGGGTAAGGGCTATTATGAGGCAATAATTGATTGGAATAGAAAAAGACATAATTGGCAGCTGGAGGGGGAATGGATAACCCACAGTCTAGGGGTTGTCAACGCATTGTTTACAGCAATAAGAGCCTTTACCAGCGTTGGAGACGGTGTATTGGTACAGCCGCCTGTATATCATCCCTTCTATAGAGCAATCAAATACACGGATCGGCAGCTATACCTAAATCCGCTAAAGCTTACGGAGAAGGGCTATGAAATTGATTTTGTGGATTTTGAAGATAAGCTTCGTAGCGGCAGGGTTAAGCTATTTATGCTATGTAATCCTCACAATCCTGTAGGCAGAGTATTTACCAAAGAGGAGCTGACATTGATGGGGGATTTATGCCTTAAATACAAGGTCCTTGTGGTGTCGGATGAAATCCACTCTGACCTTATATATAGGCCCCATAGCCATACGCCCTTGGCAGCCATATCGAAGGGATTTCAGGAAAATTCGATAACCTGCACAGCACCAAGCAAAACCTTTAATTTAGCGGGTCTGGCCACCTCCAATATCATCATACCAAATCCGGAGCTAAGGCAACGCTATAATTGGGCCAATGATGTGGCGGATATTAATCCCTATAATATCTTTGGTGCCATCGCCTGCGAGGCTGCCTATAGGCATGGGGAGGAATGGCTGGAGGCGTTACTGCAGTACTTGAGTGAAAACAAAGATTATGCCGTCGATTTTATCGAAAAAAATATCCCGGAAATAAGCGTCGTTAGGCCGGAGGGGACCTATTTCCTATGGTTGGATTTCAGTAGATTGGGATTAAGCAAGGAGGCTTTGGAGCGCTTTTTATTGGATCAAGCAGGCCTGTGGCTAAATCAAGGTCATATATTTGGCAGTGAGGGGGAGGGCTTTGCACGTATGAATTTTGCCTGTCCCAAATCGATATTAGAGGAAGCTCTCCATAGGTTGAAGGCAGCCATAGCGGAGTTCCTTATACATTCATTTAAATAGGGGGTTTTGAACATGAAATTAGAATTTGATACGAAGCTGGTGCATGGTGATTTAAGCTTTGATGAAGCGACAGGGGCCATAAGCTATCCCATATATCAAAGCGCCACCTTTAAGCATAGGGGCTTCAAGCAGTCAACCGGCTTTGATTATTCAAGGGAGGATAATCCCACCAGACAGAAGCTGGAGAACACCATAGCAGTTTTAGAGGGGGCAGAGGCGGGCTTTGCTTTTTCCACTGGCATGGCTGCTGTAGCCAACGTATTGCAGCTGTTTTCAACTGGTGACCATTTGATCATATCCAATGATTTATACGGGGGCAGCTACAGACTATTTGAGGAGCTTTTGCATAAGCAATATCGATTAGAGTTTACCTATGTTGATACCCGAAGCCTGGAGGGAATTGAGGCTGCCATCAAGGAAAATACTAAAGGGATATTTATCGAAACCCCAACAAATCCCATGATGCGGGTTAGTGATATTAGGAAAATAGCAGAGATTTCAAAATCACGGGGGCTATTGCTCATCGTAGACAATACATTTTTGACACCATATTTTCAAAAACCCCTTGAGCTGGGGGCGGATATTGTCCTCCATAGCGGTACAAAGTTTTTGGGGGGCCATAATGATACCCTAGCAGGCTTTGTTGCTGTTAGAGCTGGAGAGCAGCTGTCGGAAAGGATGAAGCTAATACAAAAAACCGTAGGCGGGGTACTTTCCCCCTTTGATAGCTGGCTTTTACTGAGGGGCATCAAGACCTTGGGTATCCGGATGGAAAGGCAGCAGGAAAACGCCTTTAAAATCGCTGCATGGCTGAAGGCTAACAATAAGATAGCTGAGGTATACTATCCCGGCTTAGCCTCCCACGAGGGCCATGGCATTTGTAAGTCTCAGGCCAGTGGCTTTGGCTCTATGATTTCCTTTTCTGTAAAGGATGCTGAGATTATACCACAAATATTAGAGGGGGTTAAGGTGATTTCCTTTGCCGAGAGTCTGGGTGGGGTTGAGAGTCTAATAACCTACCCTTTGGTTCAGACTCATGCAGCGATACCGAAGGCGATTTTAGATGAACTTGGGGTAAATGAAAGGCTGCTGAGGCTTTCGGTAGGGATCGAGGATGTAAAGGACCTTATTGAAGACCTGGATAAAGCTATAGGGAAATAAGTGATTTTTAGGCTGCTTGACAAAATTTTTATGGATGCATATACTAAGGATGGTATCTATAAAAAGGAGTTGAGTAGCTTGAAAATATCAACTAAGGGAAGATATGGGCTGATGGCGGTAATTTACCTAGCCACCCATTATGAAAGCGGACATATACCGTTAAATATTATTGCAGAAAATCAGGGCTTGTCCTCCAATTATTTAGAGCATATATTCTCAGGGCTAAAGAAGGCTGGGATAGTTAAAAGTGTTAAGGGGGCCCAAGGGGGCTACATATTAGCAGAAAAACCTGCCTTAATTTCCGCGGGGAAGGTGCTAAGGGCACTGGAGGGAGACTTATCAGTGGTGGGTGAAGGTGACACTGCGGATGCTAAAAGCATAGAGGCAAGCCTCAGGGTATGCCTGTGGAATAAATTGGATGATGCAATTAGAGATATCGTGGACAATATATCTATTGAGGACATATTGCTGCATTATATCACTGCCGGACAAGACGGTCTTATGTTTCATATATAGCAGCTTGTTCACATAATTTTGAGCTTCGGAACCTGTCTTTTCTATTCAATCAAGGGCAAGCTTATAAAAATTATATTAAGAAAATTTTGCAAAAAGTATTGACAAATGATATAAAAAGCATATGATATAAATATACCATAAAAACCTACAAAACAGGTAGGAAAAGTATGAAATATATGAGGAGGTAGAATCATGAGCAAAATTGCAAAAAACCTAACGGAGCTAATCGGAAACACACCCTTACTGGAGCTTGAGAATTACAATAAAGCAGCTGGCCTAGAGGCAAGCCTTGTTGCAAAGCTGGAGAGCTTTAACCCTGCCAGCAGTGTGAAGGATAGAATTGGCTATGCCATGATTAAAGATGCAGAAGAGAAGGGTCTAATTACAAAGGATACGACAATCATCGAACCCACCAGCGGTAATACTGGTATAGCTCTAGCCTACGTTGCGGCTGCAAAGGGATATAAGCTAGTATTAACTATGCCGGACACCATGAGTATAGAGAGAAGAAATCTTTTAAGTGCATTAGGGGCTGAGCTGGTGCTTACTCCCGGAGCTGAAGGCATGAAGGGTGCCATCAGAAGAGCGGAGGAGCTGGCAGAGGAGCTTGAGGGACCAACCTTTATACCACAGCAATTTAACAATCCTGCAAATCCTGAGATACATAGGAAAACTACTGCTGAAGAAATCTGGAGAGATACTGACGGCAAAGTAGATATCTTTGTAGCAGGTGTAGGCACAGGTGGAACCGTAACCGGGGTAGGTGAGGTTCTAAAGGAAAAAAATCCAAATATCAAGATAATTGCAGTGGAGCCAGTGGATTCCCCAGTGCTGTCTGGCGGTAATCCTGGACCCCATAAGATCCAGGGCATAGGCGCAGGCTTTGTGCCCAGTGTATTAAATACCGGAATTATAGATGAAATTTTTAAGGTAGCCAATGAAGATGCCTTTGCTGTCTCAAGAAAGCTGGCCAAATCCGAAGGTCTGCTGGTGGGTATCTCTTCAGGCGCTGCTGCTTATGCTGCAACAGAAATAGCTAAGAGAGCAGAGAATAAGGGTAAGCTGATAGTCGTTGTGTTCCCAGATACAGGCGAAAGATATTTATCTACAGTGTTGTATCAAGAGGCTTAAATCAAACAACAGAGCAAAAGGGACTCTGCCGTTGCTAATGAAATACAAAGTGGCTGTCATTGAACCGTCCTTGTAAATCGTATACCAAAAGGTTTGGCGTAGTGTAAAAGCTACGCCATTTTGTTGTGCAAAGAAAACACCGGTTCAATCAGTGCTTTCAAATAAATTTCCAGAAGATATCCATCTGTTGTTATTACTTGGATGAACATATATAATATTACTGTATAAACAAAAAAAGGACGGTCAGATATGGATTATATTTCTCTTCAGGAAGCCGCAAAAAAATGGGGCATATCTGAAGGCGTGTACAAAAGCTCTGTGAGGAAGAACGTATATCTGGTGTTGTTGTTGTTGTTTTAGCCGTATATGGTAGATACCACAATATGCTGAGAAGCCTAATGATGCACGGAGAAAAGAAAACTACATGGAAAGAGGTGAGATATATGGCTGTTATTTTAGTGGCAGAGGATGAAAGAAGCATGCAGGATATTATTGTGGAATACATGAAACGCAGCGGTCATTCCTGCATTACAGCAGACGATGGGATAGAGGCCGTAACCGTATTAAAAAACAATCCTGTCGATTTAGCGATTTTAGATATTATGATGCCTTATTTGGATGGTTTTTTAGTCTGCAAGCTGGCAAGGGAAATGAATAATCTCCCTATCATATTTCTCACGGCAAAGGGGGATGAGGAGGACAAATTAAAGGGGTATGAATATGGCGCAGACGATTACATGACAAAGCCCTTCAGCCCAAAGCTATTGCTGGCAAAAGTAAATGCTTTACTACGTCGTTCCACCATGATAGCTTCACAAAACGCACTCTATGCCGGGGAGATCGTTCTGATTCCTTCATCGCATATGGTCATTATTAACGGCGATGACGTTGAATTGACCCATAAAGAATTTGAAATGCTGTACTTCTTTATGAAAAACAAAAATCAAGTGTTTTCGCGGGCACAGCTTTTGAATCGTATTTGGGGATATGATTTTGAGGGAAATACCAGGACAGTAGACACCCATATAAAAACGCTGCGGCAGAAGCTAGGCGACGAGGGGCGGCGTATCGTAACCCTGATTCGCTCCGGCTATAAGTTTGAGGTGTGAAATGAAAAAAAAGAGTAGGATTTTTGGACTTGGAACAGTTAGAAAGAAAGTTTTTTTGCTTTCAAAATTGGTCGGCGGTATCATGATACTGTTTTATATAATGGCGGAAGAATTGCCGGTCAACGGGATTCTTGGATTTTGGATATGGTTCACACTGCTAATTATTGTTGTCACCGGGGTGGATGCAATGCTGGGACGCTTTATATCAAGGCCCCTCAATTCCATCAAGGATACGGCAGAAAAAATGGCGCAATTAGACTTTTCTGCATATTGCGATATAAAAACAAAAGATGAATTTGGCGAGTTAGCCCACAGCTTAAACATCATGTCTGCCAATCTTCAGGAGGCACTTAGAAAGCTGGAAATAGCCAATACACAGCTTGAAAAAGACGTTGCACAGGAGCGCTTATTGCTGGCAGAAAGAAAAGAATTGGTTGATAGCTTGTCACATGAGATGAAAACCCCTCTAGGCATTATACAGGCTTATACAGAAGGATTAAAGGATGAAAGGGACGACACAAAAAAACTGCAGTATATGGATGTAATCCTATCTGCAACAGAGCGCATGAACAGCATGATTGTATCTTTATTGGATTTATCTGCATTGGAATCGGGGGCAATAAAATTATCTGAAGAGCGATTTGATTTTATAGAGCTCGTTGAAACAGTTGCAGGGCGCTTACTTATAGATACACCAAACGCAAATTATCATTTCAGCTATGAATTACCCGCAGAAAAAATCTATATTTATGCCGACAAACACCGCATTGAACAAGTGCTTGATAATTTAATTGAAAACGCTAAAAAGAATGTAAGTACTGCCGGTGAAATACGGTTGGTTGTCTCTAAAGGAAAAAATATGCTTCGGTTTACTATATATAATCAAGGGAAATTGATACCTGAAAAAGACTTACCGAAAATATGGATGAAATTTTATCGCGGTGATAGTCCTCAAAGCAACAGTCGCAGCGGCTCCGGCTTGGGGCTTGCCATAGTGGCTCAAGTGCTGTCAATGTATAAAGCCGATTATGGCGTAAAAAACCTGCCGAAGGGAGTTGAATTTTCTTTTCAATTCCCAACGACAGCCTAATTTGAACCAATAGAAATGTCTTGCTTCCTGTCTTGGGGGGCAGGGCATTTTTTATTTCACACCGATTTCACAGCAGCCACACTTCGATTTCAAAGCGTTTTTGTAAATTGATTATACCAACAAAAAAGGAGGATGATTTCTATGTTCTTAGGATTGGCTTGGCACTGGTGGCTCCTTCTCATTGTCCTGTTGCTTATATCCATACCATTTAAGCTCAAGTTTATAAAGTGGTGGGAAAAGCGCCAGCGAAGCAAAAAAAGCAGCAAAAAAGACAAGTGGGGCGAGGATGTATGATAAAAGTTAAGGACTTAACCTTTTCTTATCAGAAGAACAAGGAAATTTTACATGGACTGACTTTTTCGGTTTCCGATGGCGAGATTTTTGGATTTTTAGGACCAAACGGCTCCGGTAAATCGACAACTCAGAAAATCTTGACAGGCATACTAAGCGGACATGAGGGAGAAGTGGAGATTTTCAATCAGTCCGCCACTGTTAACTTAAAAGAGTTTAAAGAAAAAATCGGTGTATTGTTTGAGTTTCCGTATCTCTATAGCAATTTAAGTGCACTGGATAATTTAAAGTATTTTGCTTCATTTTATCCTGTGAAAAATCGTCGTGACATCTATGAGTTGTTAGAAATGCTGGATTTCAAAAAGGATTATCTGAAAAAGCCTGTTGCCTCATACTCAAAAGGCATGCGTCAACGTGTTAGTATGGCGAGGGCACTTCTCAACAATCCACAGCTTTTGTTTTTAGACGAACCCACCAGTGGACTTGATCCGTCGGGTGCGGTGCTGTTCCGAAAAATTATCGAGGAAGAAAAGAAAAAAGGGACTACTGTATTTTTAACCACCCATAACATGGTGGATGCTGATTTACTGTGTGACCGGGTGGCCTTTATTGCAGATGGGGAGATCAAGGCGTTGGATACGCCGAAGCGGCTTAAAGAGAAAAACAGCAATCATCAAGTGGAAATCGATTATCTGTATCTAGGAAAGCATACCACCGCAACATTGGAGATGACTGAATTCAATGGGGGTATCCCGTTTCCGTATGAGGAGATTATCAGCATCCATTCAAAAGAGCCGACTTTGGAGGATATGTTTATCCATTATACAGGGAGGGGGTTAACTTAATGCGGCGTAGTTTCCCCTCCATATTAATAAAAGATTTCAAACTGATGCTGTCAAGCAGGTTCCTTTTCCTTGCTCTCGGTTCTCTTATTCTGTACTCCTGCTATATCAACTTTATCTATATCAAGCTAGACCAGGACATTTACCCAGTTTATCTTTACGACCCAATGAAAACTCAGATCGGAGTATCTTCTGAAGTCATACGGGTTGATACCTTAGAAGATTTACAGGCACAATGCGCCGATGGGCATTCCGTTGGGATCGATGTTTCCAGCAATGAGCCAGAAGTTATCATGGTCACATCGGGTATAACCAGTACCGATTATTTTCGTGCTGCCTATGCGCTTTCCCTGCTGTCACCGGAGAGCAGCTACACAGCGGAGCTTATAGGGCAAAATGATAAAGAAATGAAAAATCGACGGGAAATCACCAGTGAATTCTTATTTTTTGAACTGGCTGCGGTTGGCTTTTTAGGGTTGGCATCTATACTATTTAAGGAAAAGCAGATGGGAGTCATTCGTGTACATGGTATACTCCCTGTAAATAAGTCTGCCTTTATCATTTCAAAGCTATGTCTATTCCTGCTATCCGATCTCGTTTTTACCGGCTTACTCACTGTTATAAATCTTGGCGTATCGGCCGGGTTAAATGTGTTACCTGCTGTTTTAATTCAAGCTGGAATACTGTCCTTAATTATGGCTCTGGTAGGTTTTTTCTGTGCTGTACAACTGCCGGACTTCAAGCAATTTTCTTTGCTGTATCTTGTGCTTGCAATCTTTATTACTACGCCTGTATTCATAGTAGGGCAGACAAGCATTGATTGGAATTGGATAAATTTTCATCCCATGTATCACCTGTTTATGGGAATGAAAAACGCATATTTTGCGACCTCGTCCGCTGGTGGCAGTTATTATTTAGCCTGTGGGTTGGCAATCGTATTGCTGTTCCTGCTGGTACACTGGGCGCTTACTGGTGAGATGGCAAAGGAGGGATAGCGTGAAAGGTATTAAATATCAACTTAAAAACATACGCAGGGATAAAATGTGTATCCTTTCATTTTTGTTGCCTGTAATCGTGGGCTTAGCGATTAACATGCTTTCAGGAATGAGCTTTTATTCTTTAAGTGAAACATCCTTTGGTATCGTGAAAAGTGATCTTTCCCATCAGACTATGGCGTGGCTGCAAAGCAATGGAAGGGTGGTGGCGTTTAAAAATGTGGACGAACTAAAAGCTGCCGTACTTGATCCTGCTTCTCAAATGATTGGCGTTCTCCGGGATGAAAACGGAATAAAAACATTCTTGTCCGGCGATGAACTGCAAATGAACATGATTATCGGGAACACACTGCCAAAGCTTTATGCTGAACGTGACGCAGTAGCAGCCTCCAAAATAACAGTTATCCCCACCGCCAATAGCAACGAGGGGATGAAATCGCTGCTGATTGCCATAACTATAGTTACAGCTATGTTTATGGGCTGTACATTCAACGCCATGAGTATGATCGGAGAAAAGGAGGATGGTATAGCTTTAATCAATGAAGTGCTGCCTATGACAAGAAAGGATTTTATTGTGCAAAAAGTTTTTTTAGGGTTTAGTGGTGGCCTTTTGTCTACCGCACTAACCGCTTTCGCCTGCATGCGTGTTGAGGCAGAACATATCCTTCCGTTGTTGCTAATTATTATGCTGTCCGCTTTTATTGCTGCATTGGCTGGTTTGTTTATTGGGCATTTTGCAAATGGTCTGATGGGAGGCATCACTTACATCAAAATCGTAATGATTTTATTCCTATCTCCCCCAATCCTATTCTACTTGGTAGTTCCGGCAGGCAGCACCCTACATTTACTATCGTATCTTCTGCCCTCCAGCGTGACTTTCTATGGGCTGATGGATATGTTAAACGGACAGATGCAAAATATCGGAATAAGTATTATCGTATTGTTGACCCATTGCATTATATGGCTCTTATTGTTCTGTATTGTTTCAAAAAGAGGATTGCGAAGGGCATGATTAGTTTAGTCTGCCCTTTTAACCTATGAAGTAAAGGCGATGATATGCCCTCTAAAAGCAGCTGACCAATTGGCAGCTTAGTTTATAGGTATTTCTATGCATTATTCAGATGGATTAGGCGTAGACCTTATCCTATCCTTATTTGTGGGAATGCCGTTAACTACTTTTTGCCACTGGCCATTCTGGTATATTTCATACTGCTCAAAAGCACAAGGCAATCCCTTTGCAGTAGTTATGTCACTGCTGTCCATAAGCTGAAAATGCAAATGTGGTCCAAAGGAATTGCCTGAATGACCCACTCGGCCAATAACCTCACCTTTTTTTATGCTCTGGCCAACTTTTACCTGAATAGACCCTGTTTGAAGATGGACAAAGGCAGCGTTTAATGTCGTCGTGCCCTTCTTGATAGGCGCAGCATTCCGCTGTCTGCTGTGGATTATAGATATCATCCTATGAGAACAGATAAAGCAGTAACAACCCCATTTCGCAGGAAAAACTGAATTTTCCTACGACATAAAACAAGCGTATACCTCATTTGAAGGATACGCTTGTATCAGGTTTTACTTGGTGGTGTCTATAATAGATACCGTCTTATGCAGGACTGAGGTCGACAATCTACTTTTTCATGGTGCTTATAAATTATAGGTCAGATCGGTATAATCACTTTCAGCAAAATGCAGGGTCTCCAATATCCTTGAGCGGAGCCTGAAGAAATCAGGGTGATTTCTTGGCCTAGGCCTGCCCATAGGAATATCGATAATTTCTTGTATTTTACCTGGTCTAGGGGACATCACCACCACCCTGTCACTGAGATATATGGCCTCATCCACGTCGTGGGTCACCATGATCATGGTGGTTCTTCTGCTTTTCCATATGCTTAAAATTTCATCCTGCATATGCATTCTGGTAAAGGCATCTAAAGCGCCCAAAGGCTCATCCAGCAGTAGGACTCTGGGTTTATTTATCAAGGCCCTTGCCAAGGCCACCCTTTGGGCCATGCCGCCGGAAAGCTGGTGGGGAAAGGCGTTTTTAAAGCCCTCAAGGCCAATCATGCTGATAAGGGCATCTACCTCTCCTTCATTTCCCTTTAGTATTTTTCGTGCCACCAGTCCGACAGAAATATTTTTTTGAACCGTAAGCCAGGGAAACAGGGTAGGGTCCTGAAACACCAAGCCCCTTAAATAGCTGGGACCCTTTATGACGTCACCATCTAATGAAATATGACCACTGTCAGGCTGATCTAGCCCTGCGATAAGTCTCAGTAAAGTAGACTTACCGCAACCACTGGGGCCAATTAGGGTAATGAACTCGCCACCCTTAATTTTCAGGTTGATGTCATGCAAAGCATGAATTTCTGTTTCTTCCTGAGAGGAGAAGCGCCTGTCGATGCCTACGATATCGATGACACCAGATGTTAAAGAGCTACTGCCATCAGTAGAAGCATAGCCTACCATTTTATCAACCCCTTTTGCCAGATTAAAACCTTGTCCCTCAGCTTAAAGAGCAGCTTGATAAGGTTACTGAATATGATTGCAATAATGATTAAAACCGCATATACCTTTGCATATTCTGCCCAGCTGGTGGCCCAAGTAATGTACCAGCCTAAGCCGGCCTTAACCCCCATCATTTCCGCCACTATAAGGGATATAAAGGATGCACTGGTGGCCTGCCAAAGGCCGATGAAGATGCTGGGAAAGGCAGCTGGTATCGCTACCCGAAGGATTAAAAAGGGTTCGTTGGCCCCTAAGGTGCTGGCCACCTCAAAATAACTGTTTCTAACGCTGCTGATACCTGAAAAAGTCATTATTGTTACTGGAAACCACACAGCCAAAGCGATAATGAAGACACTTCCCATAAAGCTGGTTGGAAATACCACCATGGCTATCGGGATCCATGTTACAGCAGGAACAGGACCGATAATTCTTATAAAGGGCATAACCCAGTAGCGGCAGCTTTTCCACCAGCCCAGGAGGATGCCTGCAACAAAGCCTAGCGAAGCACCAATCAAATAGCCTAGTATCAGTAGCCGCATAGAGTGGAAAACACTGATGCCCAAGGTCCTCCAATCTGTTAGAAATATGTTCAATACTCTGTCGGGGGCTGGGAAATAAGGTAAGGGCAAAAGGAATAGCTTCAAAGTAACCGTATCCCAAAGAGAAAAAAGAAACACAAATAATGCTAAAAGTGGTGAGTTGCCAGTAAGTACCTCTCTTATTTTTGTGTTTCTGTGGGAAAGTATTAATATCACTGTATAAGCTGCTAAAAATAGCAGCAGCAGGGTCAAGTAGATGCTTTTTGCTTTAAACACCTGCTTATTAGGTAGTGCTAAATGTAAAATGATTGCAGCCACAAGAAAAACCAAAGGGACCACATTTTTTAGGTCTTTGTTTTTTGAAATACTTAAGTAGTCTAAGTTGAACAAAATATCACCTCATTATAATAATACATACTAAACCGATAGGATATATTAGAATTAATTTTATTGTCCAACATAGACTTTGTCAATAACTATTTATAAAAATACAGAAAATTATTATATTTCTTGACAGATAAAAATATATTTTATAAAATCATCTAAACATACGCTTAGAGGATGTGCTATTTTTTTATTTGAAATACCGAGTATACAGATAGGAATAATATGAAAGAGGGGGGAATCTATGGCGGATAAGGATAGCAGGAATATTAAACTCCACAAGGCGCTTTTGAATGCCATTGGAAGTATTAGCGTTGGTTCAGTAGAGCTATTGATTCAGAATAGTAAAATCGTACAGTTAAATATCTGCAGATGGTATACAGGGGAAACTGCCTTATTAACTGCAGATGTTGATACCCTTCTGGGAGAGGAGGCAAAAAAGCCATATAGTCAACCGGAGGAGCAGGAAAAGGAAGCCCAAAGGTTCATTGTAAGCCTTATTAAAAGGGCGGAGACTATAGAACATGGCTCTATTACCTTAAGGCTGGGGGATAGCAGGGTTACTGCTACAGAGATAAATGAAAAGATACGTTTAATCTAATAATTATAGGGGGAGATAAAATGATGCAGCAAACTAGTGAGCTAACCTGTACTGATTGCAGTGTTCTTAATTGCTATAAAAGGGAAAAGACCTTTCCTCAATTTTGCCTGACAACAAAGCTATCGCAGGAGGAGATCGATGAGGTGGCTTTAATTTATAAGGAAAATTCTGAGGCATCAAGACTGGCGTTGGCGGCAGCAGAAATTGAGGGGCGGTATTATGGCAGGCTGACAAGGGTAGAGGAGATTATACATTATGCCAAGGCCATAGGGGCACAGCGGATAGGTATTGCCACCTGTATTGGATTGATGGAGGAGGCCAAGATATTTGTAAAAATATTAAAAATAAAGGGCCTGGAGCCCTATGGCGTTATTTGTAAAATAGGCGCCAGTGACAAGGGGGATATCGGAATATCGGAGGAGCTTAAGCTTCAGAAGGGATGTCATGAGTCCATGTGCAATCCGATTCTTCAGGCAAAGCTTTTAAATAATTATAAAACGGATTTTAACATTATCGTGGGATTATGTGTCGGCCATGATTCCCTATTTATAAAGCATTCTGATGCTCCCGTAACCACCTTAATAGCGAAGGATAGAGTGCTTGGGCATAATCCTGCAGCAGCCTTGTATACCAGTAGCTTTTACTATAAAAGGCTTTTGCAGGAGGAATAGCTCTAAATAAACAAAAACTTATGCAAAAATACTATTGACTAAAGCCTTAATTTGAAGTAAAATATACTAAATCGATAGGAATTATATGATATAGATGGCAGTTGACTAGTAAACTAGAGACTGTGGAGGGCTTGAAAAAGACTCCACGGTCTTTTTGCTATCTTATCGCAATTATTGAACCGAGTAAAAAACATTTTTATGGGAGGTATGGCAATGAAAAAGGGGTTTGTAAGGGGCGTATTATTGATACTGGTCCTTGTAATGCTTTTAACAGGCTGTAGCAGTAATAGTACACCTCAGTCAAAGGGAGACGTAGATGTTGCGGCACAGCTGAGAAAGGTAAAGATTGGGTATAGCGGCTCCACCTGCGAGGCAGCAACCTACATAGCCTTTGAGAAGGGATTCTTTCTTGATGAAGGCTTAGAGGCAGAGCTGGTAAAGGGGGATTTTGGATTTTTAAAGGATAGCTTGGCAACGAAGAAGATTGATGCAGTAAATGGTTTATCCTTAGCATGGGTGAAGCCTTTAGAGCAGGGGCTCAATGCGCAGGTCACCTTAGGCGTTCATAAGGGCTGTCTGTATGCTCTGGTGAAGGCTGATTCTGGCATTAATGCCACAACGGACCTAAAGGGCAAGATTATTGGGGTGCCGGCAATAGGTGGTTCACAAATGATGCTTCTGGCAAGAGATCTGGCCACCAATGGCATAGATATAGAGAAGGATGTCGAGTGGAGGGCTTATCCAGCAGCAGAGCTGGAGCTGATCCTTGAAAAGGGAGAGGTAGATGCTATAGCCGTTGGAGAACCCTTTGGTACTACCCTAGGAAGTCAAAAGGACAGATTTAAGGTCCTGCTGAATCAAACGCTTGATCAGCCATATGCTGAGGAATACTGCTGTATATGGCTGGTTAACGGAGATATCGTGTCAAAGGAGCCGGAGGTTGGAGCGGCAATAACTAGAGCCATTTCAAAGGCAGCTCACTATGTTGACGAAAACCCTAACGAGGCAGGAACAATAATTGTCGAAAAAGGCTATGTGGGAGGTACAGCAGAGCTTAATGCTACTATTCTTAGCAACCTACCCTTCCCCACCTCTGTAGCGGGCGGTTATGAGGCGATTAAGAAATCCTTTGAGGCAGGCAGAGATATCAATATCATCGATAAGGACCTCGACCCACGGGAGCTGGCGGATCAATGCTTTACTCACCTACCAGGTGTTGAAGACGAAAATTAGATCTCCCATAAAATAGGGATGAGATACAGCAAATTAATAAGAATAAAGCGTCAGGTAACCTAACTCAGATTGGTGACAAAGCACATTAAATATTTTAGTCGTTATGAAGTATAATGAGGACCTTCAGTTTCTTACAAAGCAGAAACCCTTCACTATACTTCGGAGGATATAAAAGAAAGATGTTTGTCTACAGTTTAAGTCAGGAAACCTGACTTTTGTTTTTTTTTGCATAATTCCTTCGCTTTAATAGAAAAATATTCTACAGATGGAAAATACAGAAGCAATCAAGTAGGAGGCTGAAGCATAAATGCAACACACAAAGCTGCAGAAAAAAAATGATCGTCAGCAGGTTCTCGCCGGCGAAAAGTATGAAGCCCTTCAACAATTTATAGATCAGCTGGAGGAAAAGGAGGGGGCATTAATCCATGTGCTCCATAAGGGTCAGGAGATATTTGGTTATCTACCCAGAGATGTCCAGCTTTATATCGCCAGGGCCTTGGGGCTATCTGGAGCAAAGGTTTATGGCGTAGTTAGCTTTTATAACTACTTTACCGACAAGCCAAGGGGAGAAAAGCTGATTAATATTTGCACTGGCACTGCCTGCTTTGTCAAGGGGGCGAATCTACTGATGGAGGAGCTGGAGGAAAAGCTGAAGATTAAGGCTGGCGGCACCACTGAGGATGGTAAATATACCTTAAATGCCGTTAGGTGTGTCGGTGCCTGTGGTTTGGCACCGGTGGTTATGGTGGATGATAAGGTATATGGCAGGGTGAAGCCAGGGGAGCTGGAAGAAATACTAAATCAACATTAGTGGGAGGTATAATCATGAAATCCTTAGAGGAATTAAAAAAAATACGTGAAAGGGCCTTAAAGAATGTTGATATCAGACGTTCAGAGGATGGGTCAGGCATAAAGCTTTTAATCGGTATGGGTACCTGCGGTATTGCGGCAGGCGCAAGAGAAACACTAAATGCCATAATGGAGGAGCTTCAAGTACAGGATGTTCACGATGTATTCATTGTCCAGACGGGATGTATGGGACATTGCCATGCAGAGCCTATGGTGCAAATTGATGCGCCTGGAGAGGCCCCGATTATTTATGGGCACGTCACTCCTGATGTGGGGAGGCAAATCATCATTAAGCATATTTTAGAGGGTGAGCTGCTGGAGGATCATTTATTTACCAAAACCCATCACAGAATATAAGCCTTGGAGGGAAGAAGCGTGAAGAAATATCGATTGCATTTAATGATATGCGGCGGAACTGGCTGTCAGTCTCAGGATAGCAATGAAATCATACAGGCCTTAAGATCAGAGCTGCAGAAAAAAGGGTATGAGGACGAGGTGCAGGTGGTAAAAACCGGTTGCTTTGGTTTTTGCGAAAAGGGACCGATTATTAAGGTGCATCCAGATAATGTTTTTTATATAGAGGTGAAGCCTCAGGATGCTGAAAGAATTGTGGCAGAGCATGTGATCAAGGGGCGAATCGTGAAGGAGCTGCTATATGAGGAGCCCACCTACCATGAAAAGGTTGAGCATCAAGGAGATATGTCCTTCTATAAGAAGCAGCTGCGAATTGCCCTAAGGAATTGTGGGCTAATCAACCCCGAAAATATAGAGGAATATATTGCTGTTGATGGTTATTTAGCCTTAGGGAAGGTGCTAACTGAAATGAAGCCTAAGGAAGTCATAGAGCTGATGAAGGAAAGTGGTTTGAGGGGTAGAGGTGGTGGTGGCTTCCCCACCGGAAGAAAGTGGGAGCTGACGGCTCAGAACGAAAGTAAATTGAAGTTTATTATATGTAATGCCGATGAAGGAGACCCCGGCGCATTTATGGACAGAAGCATATTGGAGGGGGACCCCCATTCTGTGTTGGAGGCTATGGCCATTGCCGGTTATGCCATAGGGGCAGAAAAGGGCTATATTTATATTAGGGCAGAATATCCTTTGGCAATACATCGTTTAAATATTGCAATTGAACAGGCGAGAAAATACGGACTACTGGGCAAGAACCTCTTTGACAGCGGCTTTAACTTTGATATAGAGCTGAAATATGGGGCTGGGGCCTTTGTATGTGGAGAGGAAACTGCACTGATAAACTCAGTTGAGGGGGGCAGGGGAGAGCCAAATGCAAAGCCACCCTTCCCGGCAGAAATCGGGCTATGGAATGAACCCACCTGTGTTAACAATGTCGAGACCTTTGCCAATATCCCCCCTATAATACTGAAGGGTTCAGAATGGTTTGGTAAAATAGGCACTGAAAACAGCAAGGGGACAAAGGTATTTGCACTGGCGGGCAAGGTCAATAATGTTGGCTTGGTGGAGGTACCAATGGGAGTCAGCCTTAAGGACATCATATATGAAATCGGCGGTGGCATAAGAAACGATAAGAAGCTGAAGGCAGTACAAACAGGAGGGCCCTCCGGCGGCTGTATACCAGCGGATAAGCTGGACATCCCTATAGACTATGACAGCTTAAAATCCATAGGCTCCATGATGGGGTCCGGCGGTATGATTGTTATGGACGAGGATGACTGTATGGTGAATATATCTAAGTTTTATCTGGAATTTACCGAAGAGGAGTCCTGCGGGAAATGTACACCCTGTAGAATAGGAAATAAACGGCTACATGAGATATTAGAGCGTATCACAATGGGTGAAGGTACCATTGAGGATTTAGATCGGCTGGTGGTGCTGGGGGAAATGATTAAGGACAGCTCCCTCTGTGGTTTGGGCCAAACCTCTCCTAATCCTGTATTGAGTACCCTTGAATATTTTCACGAGGAATATAATCAGCATGTGGTCCACAAGCATTGTCCTTCCGGGGTGTGCAAGGCTCTGAAAAAATACCAAATTAGTGAGGAAAAATGTGTGGGCTGTACTGCCTGTGCAAAGGTCTGTCCCGTTGATTGCATCAGCGGAGAGCCTAAAAAGCGACATGTCATAGATCCTAAGATATGCATTAAATGTGGGGCCTGCTTTGAGGCTTGTAGATTTAATGCAGTAGTCAGACCATAAGGCGGTGAAGAAAAATGGAAAAGGTAAAAATAACGATTAACAACAAAACTCTAGAGGTGCCAAGGGAATATACCATCTTAAATGCAGCCATAGAGGCAGGTATAAGGATTCCAACCCTATGCCATTTGGATTTGCACGATTTAAAGATGGTAAACAGAACGGCCTCCTGCAGGGTTTGTATGGTGGAGGTTAAAAACAGGCCCAACCTAGCACCTGCTTGCGCAACACCTGTCAATGAAGGCATGGAGATCAGCACTGATAGTTTAAGGGCAATAAAGGCTAGGCGTATGGCAGTGGAGCTGTTATTATCCAATCATCCCACCGACTGTCTAATCTGCCCCAGAAACCTAAGGTGTGAGCTTCAGTCATTGGCACAGGAGCTTAATGTCAGGGAAATACATTATAGTGGAGTAAAAAGCGATTATCATCTGGATACCTCCAGTCAAGCGGTGGTAAAAAATCAAAATAAATGCATATTATGCCGTCGATGTGAAACGGCGTGCAATGAAATACAGACCTGTGGCATACTTTCAGCTCTTGGCAGAGGCTTCCATACGGTTGTGGGTCCGGCCTTTAATCTGCCGATGGTGGAAACCTCCTGCACCTATTGCGGTGCCTGCGTGGCGGTTTGTCCTACAGCCGCTTTAACAGAGGTGAATCATGTGCCAAAGGTATGGGAGGCCTTACATAATCCGAAAAAGTATGTTGTGGTGCAAACAGCGCCAGCCATTCGGGTAGCCCTTGGAGAGCTCTTTGGCATGGAGCCGGGGACTATAGTGACGGGAAAGCTGGCGGCTGCTTTAAGACGACTGGGCTTTGATCAGGTCTTTGATACGGATTTTGGCGCAGATGTTACCATTATGGAGGAGGCCAAGGAGCTGATTCACCGTCTGGAGCATGGCGGAAAGCTGCCGATGCTGACCAGCTGCTGTCCTGCCTGGGTCAGCTTTATCGAGCATCAATTCCCTGACTTGATCGATATTCCCTCCACCTGTAAATCACCTCATATTATGTTTGGCACAATTGTTAAGACCTATTTCGCAGAGAAAAACGATATTGACCCTAATAATATCACCGTTGTGTCAGTTATGCCCTGCGTAGCTAAGAAGGCAGAGGCCGCAAGAACGGAATTGGCACTGGACGATCACAATAATGTTGATATTGTCATCACCACCCGCGAGCTGGGGGATATGCTTAAGGAGGCCGGAATCGATTTCGACAAGCTGCCGGAGGAGGATTTCGACCATCCGCTGGGAGAAACCACAGGAGCGTCTGTGATATTTGGCACCACTGGAGGGGTAATTGAGGCTGCTGTCAGAACAGTATATGCATGGCTGGAGAAAAAGGATTTGGATAGAATTGACTTTAAGGAGCTTAGAGGTATAGAAGGGCTTAGGGAGGCAACAATTCCTATCAATGGTCAGGATATAAAAATTGGCATTGCCCACGGACTTGGTAATGCAAGGCATCTGCTGGAGGAAATAAGAAGCGGGAAAAAGGATTATCATGCCATAGAGATTATGGCCTGCCCCGGCGGCTGCATTGGCGGCGGCGGTCAGCCCTATCATTTTGGCAACGATGAGATCGTTAAGAAAAGGCAGCAGGCGATATACCGTGAGGACTTGAGCAAAAAGATACGACGTTCCCATGAAAATAAAGAGGTATTAGAGATGTATAAGGAATTCATGGGGGAACCCTATGGCGAAAAGGCTCATGAGCTGCTGCATACCTATTTTGAGCCAAAGGAAAGAATATAGAGCTGGAAACGGTTATCCACCTGATAACCGTTTTCTTTATTTCATCAAATAATACTGGATAAATTACTTTAAATCTGCTAATATTGTATATTAAATACATAAATGATTTTGCGAGGTGTTATTGGTGGCAGGTGTTAAGGATTACAGTATTTTTGATATTATCGGACCCAATATGATAGGTCCCTCCAGCTCTCATACTGCAGGGGCCTGTAAGCTGGGACGAGTAGCATATAAGCTGGCTAAGGGGAGTATAAAAAGTGTAGTTTTTCAGCTGCATGGCTCCTTTGCCAAAACCTATAGAGGTCACGGTACTGATAAGGCGCTACTGGGTGGGATTCTGGGCTTTGAAGCTGATGACGAGAGGATAATTAACTCTTTTGATATAGCACAAGAGCAAGGACTGAAATTTAAATTTGTAGAGGTAGATTTAGGTGAAGTGCATCCCAATACCGTTAGAATACAGGTTATTGGCGAGGCTGGTAATCTAGAGGTATTGGGCTCCTCAATAGGTGGCGGCAGCATTAAGGTAACAGAAATCAATGGGGTTTCTTTGGAGTTCACTGGAGAGCTGCCGACTCTCATCATTTCCCATAATGATGCGCCGGGAGTAATAGCCAGGGTTTCTGCTGTATTAAGCCAGCGGGACATAAACATCGCCTTTATGAGGGTCTATCGATATAATAAGGGTAAGGATGCCTATATGGTCATAGAGACGGATAATTTAATACCGCCTGAAATCATAGGCCATATCAAGGAAATTGATAACATTTCTAATGCATATTTAGTAGATACTATATAGAAAAGCTGGTGAGACTATGAATTTTTTAAATGGATACGAGCTCTTAGCGCTTTGTAGGGAAAATAATATGTCTATTGCGGACATCATGCTGAAAAAGGAAATCACAGCCTCAGGATTAACTGAGGAGGCAATTGTTGATAAAATGAAAGTAAGCCTAGAGATCATGCAGAAGTCAGTAGATCGAGGTCTGAATGAAGATATTAAGTCTGTTAGCGGACTAATAGGGGGCGATGCCAAGCGGATTATGGATAGGAATGCGACGCATAAATCCGTGTGCGGACCCCTGATGAGTCAGGCCATCAGTAGATCGATAGCGGTATTGGAGGTCAATGCTGCAATGGGAAAAATAGTGGCAGCCCCAACTGCCGGCTCCAGTGGGATTATACCGGGTGTTTTGATTACTGTGGGGGAAGCATTTAACCTTTCCGACAATGATTTGATAAGGGCCATATTTACCGCCAGCGGTGTAGGTATGATTATATCCAAAAACGCCACTGTTGCAGGTGCTGAAGGCGGCTGTCAAGCTGAGACAGGTTCTGCGGCTGCAATGGCTGCTGCAGCGGTGGTAGAGCTTATGGGGGGATCGCCAGAGGCGTCCCTACATGCTGCTGCCCTCTGTATTAAAAACATACTGGGACTGGTGTGTGATCCAATAGCTGGTTTGGTGGAATCCCCCTGCAATAGCAGAAATGCCATTGGGGCAGCCAATGCGCTGATCTCAGCCGAAATGGCGTTGGCGGGAGTAAAAAGCCTGATCCCCTTTGATGAGGTGGTGGAGGCCATGTACAGGGTTGGAAAAAGTCTGCCACTGGAGCTAAGGGAAACTGCACTTGGCGGTCTGGCGGCAACCCCCACGGGGATAAGGCTTAGAAAGGAAATAATGGGAGAATAGAGAATAGATTAACGAATAGTGTAAAAGCAAAAGCCTATGAAAATCACCAGGTGATTTTTCATAGGCTTTGAATTCATTATACACTATTATCTATATACTATTCACTATTCACTAAGGTTTAAATCCCTATTCTCTATTCATTAAGCTTTTTATCTCTTTCTCATTAAGCTCTTGCTATAGCTATAGGAGGAGCGTCCAGCACCGAAGCTGAAGCGTCTTCTTTTCTTTTGTGCTCTTAAATAGGCTATAAAAACCTGCCATACCAGTACGAACAGTAGAAGGAGGACTATATTTCTAAGCAGCTTGCTTTGGGAAAGTGAAATAAAGGCCTTTTTTTCTATGTCGTTGGGTGCTACTAGGTCCACCTCACCAATGACCTCTCCATTTAAATAGTACACCACCTTACCCAGCTTATCTCCCTGAGCAATAGGCGCAGTAATGTTTTCATTTATGACGACATCCTTAATAATATTTGAGGCATCTGTATCTGAAGGCAAAACCTTAGTTAATCTATTATTTGTATAGAGGTTGACGGACTCCTCCTCGCCACCCTTGACAGCAGCGGCTATTTCCAAATGGCTATCTTCGGCTAATACAAAATTAGCGAAGCTATCGTAGCCATAGTCCAAAAGGATTCTTGAATCAGAAAAAACAGTGTTTTGTGCCCCCAGTACGACTGCTATCAGCCGATGTCCATCCTTGACCGCTGAGGAAACGAGGCAATTTCCTGCTTGACCAGTGTAGCCAGTCTTTATCCCATCGACAATATCGTATTTGATATCTATGTACTTTCCATTATATAGCATCTGATTTCCGCCGCCGGTGCCCCAAAGAAATTTATTAGAGCTTAAATAGTATCTCGTTTCAGGTGTTAATTCCGTAGGTTCAAAGTTAACTCTAGGCATTTTTACAATTTCTCTGAAGACCTCATAGGTCATGGCATGTCGCGCTAAAATCGCCAAATCGTAGGCGGTTGATACATGGGCATCATCCGGCATGCCATGGGGGTTTGTAAAGTTGGTATTCTTTGTCCCCAGCTCCTTAGCCCGCTGGTTCATAAGCTTTGCAAATTCCTCTACAGATCCGGATATATGTCGGGCTAACACTTCTCCTGCATCATTGGCGGATCGAATTAATAGCCCCTGTAAAAGCTCTTCGACGGTGAAGGACTCCCCCTTCAATATGTACATACTGGAGCCACCAACATAAAAATCATAATCAATTGTAACCACATCATCAAGCTTGGCATTTTCCAAGGTTAGTATGGCAGTCATGATTTTGGTAGTGCTGGCGGGATATGCAATCTGATCGGCATTTTTTTCAAATAGTACCTCACCCGACTCGTAATCGATTAAAATTGCATTTGGTGCTTCGATACTTGGTGCCGCATATGTAAAATTTATATTAAATGTAAAAATGATTAACGCAATAAGTAAAAATAATCTCGATTTATTCCTCATCATTGACCTCCCCAGAATGATTAGTTCGCCACGCTCATTATAGTATACCAAATTTTAAAGGATTTTTTAATATAAAAATTGGATTTTTAGAGGAAATTAATAACACGGAATAGAAATATAAGTCAAACATGTTGTGAAAAGTAATAGAGGAGTGGAAAAGGGTGATTTTTTCAAAAAGACAGAGCTTCATATTATTGACCGTAATGCTGCTTTCGGTGTTATCCGTAACCTTGGTGGGCTGTATTAAGGAAAAAAATGAAAGGTACATCCTCTCGCCTGCTTCAGAGGCTAATAAAGCCAGTGACAACGAAGAGGACAATACAGACCTTGCGCTGGCCCTGGATGAAATAGTGGTACATATCAAGGGAGAGGTGAACAACCCAGGTATCTACAGCCTTCCGAAGGATGCCCGACTGTATCAGCTGGTGGAGGAGGCAGGCGGCCTAACGGAAAATGCAGATATAAAAAATGTAAATCTAGCCATAATACTAAAGGATCAGGAGGATAAATATATACCGGCTATTGGTGAGGTAATAGAGGCACAGCCAATCGTCTCTGAAAATAAGCTGGACAATCGTGTTAGAATAAACTATGCTACAAAAGAGGAGCTGAAAAGCCTTCCGGGAATAGGGGATGCCATAGCAGACAGAATAGTAGAATACAGAAGTCAGAAGGGTGGATTTAAACGTATTGAGGATATAAAAAATGTCAGCGGTATTGGGGATAAAAAGTTTGAAGATATAAAGAGCCGGATAACCGTTGACTAGGAATATGCGTAAGTATCATTTACAGCAATGAGGAAGGAGGATTCCTATGACAAGCTATAGATTAACACAGATGACAAAAAGCGCAGGCTGAGCGGCTAAAGTAGGACCGGACGTCCTGGCACAGGTTCTGTGTCATTTACCTAAAATAAAGGATGAAAGATTAATAGTAGGCCTTGAAACCTCTGATGATGCAGCTGTTTACAGGCTGAATCAAGAAACCGCATTAATTCAGACACTGGATTTCTTTACACCGGTGGTTGATGATCCCTACACCTTTGGACAGATAGCCGCTGCCAACTCCTTAAGCGATGTATATGCCATGGGTGGAAGACCCTTAACTGCCATGAATATCGTATGCTTTCCCAATTGCCTGCCGCCAGAGGTTCTGGGTGAAATACTAAAGGGAGGAGCCGACAAAATTGTGGAGGCGGGCGCCCTATTAGTGGGAGGCCATACGGTCGAGGATAACGAACCCAAATATGGATTGTCGGTTTCAGGACTGGTGGAGCCGAATAGCGTTTTGACCAATAGCGGTGCAAGAGTGGGAGATTATTTACTTTTAACCAAGCCCCTGGGTCTAGGGGTCCTGAATACTGCTATAAAGGCAGACATGACAACCGTTGCCCAATATAATGCAGCAGTCCATACCATGACCACCTTAAATAAATATGCCATTGAAGCCATTAGGGACTTAGATATTTCTGCCTGTACTGATATTACCGGCTTTGGATTTTTAGGTCATGCCTACGAGATGGCAAAAGGCAGTGGTACATCCCTTGAAATAGACAGCAGCAGCATTCCACTTTTGGAGGGGGCTGAGGATTTGGCTTCAATGGGCATTATTCCTGCCGGAATGTATGCAAATAAAAGGCATGTAGAGACGGAGATTAAAGAGCTTAACAGTATTGCTTCGGTGATTATGGATCTGCTCTATGATCCCCAAACCTCAGGAGGCTTACTAATAGCAATTTCTAAGAAGGACGTTGATGAAGCAGCCTCCAGACTGATAAAGCTTTGCAAGAATCCCTGGGCGGTAGTGGGCAGGGTAACAGAAAAGAGAGCATATAGTATATATGTCAAATAAAAAAAAGGCGGTCACTTCAAATACGAAGAGACCGCCTTTTATAATCAAGCTATTCAGCAACGTTAGTGCTGAAAAATTCCTTAGTCAATTTAAATACAATGCCGCTCAAGCCAATTAAACCAATTAAGTTAGGAATAGCCATTAAAGCATTTAAGGTATCGGCAACCTCCCAAATCAGCTCAAGACCACCGATTGCTCCAACCACTATTAATGGAAGCCAGATAATACGATAGAAAATATTTACACCTGATCCCATTAAATGCTCGGCGCATTTTTCCCCATAGTATGCCCAGCTTAAGATAGTGGAGAAGGCAAAGAAGAAGATACCGATTGCCACTATGATCCCCCCAAGATTTCCAGGAAGACCATGATTGAAGGCCTCAGTAGTCAACGCAGCACCTGAAAGGCCGCTATTCCATACACCTGTTGATATTATAGTTAAGGCGGTTAAGGTACAAATAACGATAGTGTCGGCGAATACCTCAAATATACCCCATAGGCCCTGACGAACAGGATGGTCTGTTTTTGCAGCCGCATGGGCGATAGGTGCAGATCCCAAGCCGGCTTCGTTGGAGAATACACCACGGGCGATACCACGCCTCATGGACTCCATAACAACTGCACCGGCAAATCCACCAACTGCAGCAGCAGGCGTAAAGGCATGCTTAAATATCAATGCAAAGGCTGTTGGAAGTCCGCTGATGTTTATAATTAAAATCAGCAATGCACCTATGATATAGAAAACAGCCATTAGCGGTACGATTTTCTCTGTAACAGAGGCGATTCGCTTTAGTCCTCCCAATATAACCAGAGCAGCAGCCAAGGCAAGGAAGATTCCTGTATAGAGGGGAGGAATATTAAAGGAAGTCTTGAGGGCAGCAGCAACGGAGTTGGCTTGAACCATATTACCGATACCAAAGGCTGCCAAAGCACCGAAGATAGAGAATATTACTGCAAGCCATTTCATTTTCAAACCCTTTTCAATATAGTACATCGGACCGCCTACCCAGCTGCCCTCAGCATTTTTTTCGCGGTATTGAATTGCCAATACAACCTCGGCAAATTTAGTCATCATACCGAAAAAGGCAGAAATCCACATCCAGAAAATAGCGCCAGGACCGCCAAGGGCGATGGCAGTCGCAACACCCGCGATATTACCAGTACCTATTGTGGCGGCAAGAGCGGTTGCAAGTGCCTGGAATGGCGTGATATCTCCCTCTGTGGCATCTGCTTCAGGCTTTACGAAAATCTTCATCAGAGTTTGCTTCATTGTATAAGTAAATTTACGGATTTGCAGCATATTTGTCCTTAAAGTAAACCAAATGCCGGTGCCAACAAGTAAAGCAAGCATGTATGGTCCCCATACAAAATCATTGATAATACTGTTAATTTCTTCTACTCTCCCCAAAAAACCTAGCATAAAAAACCTCCTCTTAAAATTAAGTAATAAAAAATGAAAAGTTCTTTTACCTTGCTGCTTCACCTCCATGGGATTTATTCTTAAATCCGGGAATGGCTGTAGTATTGCTTTTAAATGCCAAAAAAATATTAAAAATACTGAGATTCAGCCATGCTTCCTTGATTCAAGGTTTATTGATCTAAGCCTCCAATAAAAGGATAATATGAGTCATGCAAATGTCGACATAAAGGAGGCTGTATTGATAGCGTAAAAAACCAAGGGCATGATTATCTACATAATATTAATTAGTATTTGTCTATAGATAATCAATTATGAATTAATAATGTGAGAAAAAATCGATGTATATATGTTAATAAAAGTTTATAATATTTTTATAATATCTTAACATATATATGGTGAAAGATAAACAAAAATTTAATAGCTATTAAAAAAATATTGCAACAATTGTGAAGAATCAATTATTATAGAAATGATTCATTAAAATTGTGGTGGAATTTTATATACCCTTTGAGATACACAGATAGTAGTTAATAAAGGCTTAAAAGCTAATAAGGATTATCTAGCGTCATTGTCACAAACTGGAAGAAATATCATATATCCTACAATACAAAAGCCGCTAAAAAACCAGTATAATATATTAAAAAAGTATATAAAACTGGAAAATATGTTATAATTTATTTAACTATGCCCATCAGAAGGAGTGATATAGTGAATAAAGGTATGATTCTTAGTAAGCTGCCATCGGTGGAGGAGATTTTAAATCAGGAGGAAATACTAAAGCTGCTTAAAACGATTCCACGATCCGTAGTTTTAGATAAAATTCGCTTTTATATAAATGATTACAGGTGCAGCATATTATCTATGAAGGAGGACCCTCAATTTGAAATATCCCAATTTATAAAGGAGGAGCTAATCCAAAGCATTGTAGAGGCAAGCATAGACTATATGCAAATGAATTTAAGGGAGGTCATAAATGCTACCGGTGTAGTGCTGCATACCAATCTCGGTAGGGCTTTGCTGAGTGATGAGATAAAGAATGAGGTATGGTCGGTGGCATCGGGCTATTCCACACTTGAAATTAATATCAATACCGGAAAACGGGGAAGCCGATATAGTCATGTTGTAGAAATACTGAAAAGGATTACAGGCGCAGAGGATGCGCTGGTGGTAAACAATAATGCTGCAGCAGTGCTGTTGGTTTTAGGGACTATGACCAAAAACAAGGAGGTCATAATTTCAAGGGGCGAGCTGGTGGAAATAGGTGGCTCCTTCAGGGTTCCGGAGGTAATGTCGCAAAGTGGGGCAAGGCTGATTGAGATAGGCACCACCAACAAAACACATTTATGGGATTATCAAAATGCAGTAAGCGAGAATACAGGGGCATTTTTAAAGGTGCATACCAGTAACTATAGGATATTGGGCTTTACAAAGGTGGTTGCCTTGAAGGAGCTGGTGGCGTTAGGCAAGAAAACCGAAATCCCAGTTATAGAGGACCTGGGCAGTGGTGTGCTGATAGATCTGCAAAAATATGGACTGACCTATGAGCCTACGGTGCAGGACAGCGTAAGAGCCGGCGTAGATGTGATTACCTTTAGCGGAGACAAGCTATTAGGCGGGCCTCAGGCAGGAATAATTGTGGGTAGAAAAAAATACATAGAAGAAATGAAGAAAAATCCTTTAACTAGAGCCCTTAGGATAGACAAGCTGACAATGGCAGCACTGGAGGCAACTCTTAAGCTTTATCTTGATGAGGCATCAGTGGTTAACAGGATACCAACCCTGAGGATGATAACAGAAGGAAAGACATCTATTGAGGAAAGGGCCAAGGAGCTGCATAGCAGACTTTTGGCGCTGAAAATCGACATTGACATAGCCATAAAGGATGACTATTCTCAGGTTGGTGGCGGGTCGCTGCCATTGGAGGAGCTTCCTACTAAGGTGCTGGCAATAAAATCAAGAAAAATCTCCTCTGCAGGACTGGAGGAAAAGCTGAGAAGGGGTAAGATTCCCATAATTACTAGAATACAGGAGGATCAGATAATACTGGATCTTAGGACCATTAAGGAAAGGGATTACATTATAATATGTGAGGCCTTCAGGGCTTCGTTTTCATAGGAGGGAACAGCTTGAAGAACATTATAATAGGGACTGCAGGACATATAGATCATGGTAAAACCACTCTTATAAAGGCCTTAACCGGTACCGATACCGACCGATTGAAGGAAGAGAAAAAGCGAGGCATCTCCATAGATTTGGGCTTTACACATTTTGATTTACCTAGCGGTAAACGGGCAGGAATTATAGATGTTCCCGGACATGAAAAATTCATACGAAATATGCTGGCAGGGGTTGGCGGCATGGACATAGTTATGCTGGTGATAGCTGCCGATGAAGGTATTATGCCCCAGACCAAGGAGCATTTGGATATTCTTTCTTTATTAAATCTTAAAAAAGGCGTTATCGTTTTGACAAAGGTAGGTATGGTGGATGATGACTGGCTTCAGCTGATAAAGGAGGATATAAGGGAAAGCGTATCCGAGACGTTTCTGGAAAAGGCGGAAATCGTAGAGGTGGACTCCCACACTGGGTACGGTATTTCCCGGTTAATTGAAGTAATTGATAGCATAACAGATGAGACCGAAGGCAGGGATGCACATTCGCCTGCCAGAATGCCTATAGACAGAGTTTTTACGATTGTGGGCTTCGGAACTGTGGTGACAGGAACTCTGATTGAAGGGAAAATTAATGTAGAGGATACCCTTGAAATACTTCCCCAAAAAGAAAAGGTGAGGGTTAGATCCCTTCAGGTCCATGGAAAATCCGTAGATACTGCCTATGCAGGACAAAGGGTTGCTGTAAACCTGGCAAATATAAAAAAAGAGGACATAGATAGAGGACATATACTGGCTCAGGTGGACTCATTGGAGATTACGATGATGCTGGATGGCAGATTTAAGTCCCTGAAGGATGCACCCAGAGCGATAAAGAATCGTGACAGGGTAAGACTGTATCATGGTGCATCAGAGCTTATGGCAAGGATTGTTTTGTTGGACAGAGATCAGCTATCGGCAGGTGAAAGCTGCTTTGTACAGCTGCGACTGGAGGAGGAAACAGCAGTTAAGAGGGATGATAAAATGGTTCTGAGGTTCTATTCTCCTATGGAGACCATAGGATCTATAACAGTTATAGACCCAAAGCCCAAAAAGCATAAGCAAGGGGATGCGCGGGTTTTGCAGGAGCTTAAGGTAAGAGAAGCCGGTACCCCAGAGGATATTTTAGAAAAACAGATTGAGAGATATAGCAGTGAATTTCCTGATGGTAGCTTTCTCGTAAAAGCAACGGGTCATCAGCTGGCAGACATAGAGGAAATGGCCAGAGCATTGGAGATCAAAGGAAGAATACATATTCTTGAACAGCAGATATACATACACGACAAGTTTTATCGGGACATTATAAAGGCTGCTATGAGTCAGCTTAGTGCATATCATGCAAAAAATCCCCTTCGAGAGGGTATGCTGAAGGAGGAGTTGAAAAGCAAGCTCTTCCCTAAAAGCAAAAGCAAGGGGATCGATGCTATATTTTCATTGCTGGAAAAGGATAATATTATAAGGCTTACAGGTAAGAACGCTGCCCTAAAGAGCTTTGAAATACAATTCAGCCCCCCTCAGCAGAAAATAAAGGCAGCGATAGAAGAAACATTTTTAAAGCATATGTTTTCACCCCCCAATATTGATGAGATAATATCGAAAATACCAAATAAACCACAGGAGATTCAACAGGTGTTTGAGGCAATGGTGGGGATTGAGCTTGTGAAAATATCCAGTGATCTCTTTATCCATAGAGATGCTTACGATAAAGCGATAGTACTACTGAAGGAATATGTTAACCAACATGAGAGTATCACCCTTGGGGAGTTTAGAGACCTATTGGAAACCAGCAGAAAATATGCTATGGCATTTTTGGAGTATTTTGATAATAATAAGGTCACTAGACGTCAAGAGGACAAGCGGGTATTATTTTAAGAACATTTTATTATTTTTATTATTTTGATATAATATTGTCGAATAGTCGAAAAATATAAACAAGGAATATATTTTTATATAAGTGCTTTGTTACTGTTGATACTTGAATTAGCCCCTGAAGAAAATTTTCATTTAAGATATTGAAATCTAGGGATATCTCAAGGATTCATAGGGAAGAGGTGCTCCGTAAGCTAAAAATTGAAAAGAGGTGTCGCTATGTCACAGAGAATTTTAATTGTGGATGATGAACCAATTTTGGTTAAGGGTTTGAAATACAGCCTAGAACAGGATGGATATGAAATATCAACGGCCTTTGACGGACAGGAGGCTCTTGATAAGGTTGGAAAGGAAAAATATGACCTCATACTTTTAGATTTAATGCTGCCCAAGGTCGATGGCTTAGAGGTCTGTCAAAGGATTAGAGAAAATCATATGACACCTATTATCATGCTGACTGCTAAGGGTGAGGACATAAGCAAAATATTAGGACTGGAGTACGGTGCCGATGACTATATGACTAAACCCTTCAATATACTGGAGCTGAAGGCAAGAATCAAGGCAGTGCTACGTCGAGCGCCTCATGGAGAATTGGCGATTTTAGAGAGGGTTATAAAAATTGATGACTTTACAATGAATACCCTTGGTCGAAAGGTAAGTGTCAGAGGTGCAGATTTAAATCTTACAGCAAAGGAATTTGATTTATTGCTTCTGCTGGCAGCAAATCCAGGGAAGGTATATAGTCGCGAGGAGTTATTGGAGATCATATGGGGCTATGAATATTTTGGTGACCTGCGAACTGTTGACGTACATATAAGAAGGCTCAGAGAGAAGATCGAACTGAATTCAAGTCATCCTGAATATATCCTCACAAAATGGGGGGTAGGATACTATTTTAGGGGTAAATAATCAATTTATTAGTATTAGGTGGAAGCTTTTGTCCACCTATTTGTTATTACTGGTAATCGCCTTAATGATTATTAATGTATTTGTGTATGACAATGTAAAAAAGAGCTATATATCTGAAAAGGAAGCCAGCTTTCTTACTCAGGCTAATATTCTCACCACCAGAGCGCTGCTGGCGGTGGAGGAATCCAATAGCGAGCTAAATCATCTTTTGCTGAATCAGATGATGGAGGAAATGAGCAGGCTGATTAACGGCAGAATATTAGTCATCGACAGCAGCAAGACAATCATCTATGACTCCTACAACGATATGAGAAGTATGTATTTAGAGGATGAACAGGTATCAAGAGCATTAAAGGGGGAAAGCTCCACAATGCTTTACCATCAGACTAAACATGGAAAGACAATGTATGTCGCGGTTCCAATGATTTATTTTGATAAGATTTTAGGTGTCGTCTTTCTTTCAGTATCATTAGAGGAGGTATATAGCAGAATACTCAATGTCAGGGATTTCTTAATATTGATTTCCGTCGTAACCCTGATGCTGATTACATTTATAAGTATCTTTTTAGCAAATGTAATTTCCGAGCCGATTAAGAACTTAACAGCAGCTATGCAAAGCACCGCTCTTGGCAAGCTGAATCAGCGGGTGGAGATTGGAGGAAATGACGAAATAGGTCAGCTGGCGAGGGCCTATAATTACATGAGTACAAAGCTCAGCCAAATTGATCAGCAAAGAAGTGACTTCGTTGCCAATGTATCCCATGAGCTAAAAACACCTCTGAGTTCCATGAAGCTATTGGCAGAATCGATATTGCTGCAGCCCGACACAGAAAAGGGCATTTATAGGGAATTTTTGATGGATATAGACTCAGAAATAGATAGACTAAACGAAATTATTGAGAGTCTTCTGGCAATGGTAGACCTGAGTGAAGAAAATCTCAATTTGAACTTTGAACTCACTTATGTCAATTATTTAGTAGAAAAGGTTGTTGGCGTTATCCGACCACTAGCAGAAAAGAAGGATATACGGATACTGGTTAACCAATGGGAAAAGATTCAAATCTATCTTGATCAGGGAAAAGTGCACCAAGCTCTGATTAATATCATATATAATGCGGTCAAATATACGGATGTTGGGGGCAGAGTTATCATTACAATAACAAGAGAAGGAAAATACGCTGTCATCAAAATTATGGATAATGGGATAGGTATAGCTGCGGAAAGCTTGCCCTATATATTTGAACGTTTCTATAGAGTTGATTCAGCAAGGTCTCGAAAAACCGGAGGCACAGGGCTAGGTCTGTCGATTTCCAAGCAGATTATTACCCTTCATCAAGGGATAATAGACGTGGAGAGTCAGTTGAATGTTGGAACTACCTTTTATATTAAGCTGCCTATGGATAATGCACCTCATAGCTAGAAGGAGGTAAACCATGAAAAAGAACTACTTTATATACTTGTCTGTGACGATTATGATCCTCGCCTTAATGGTGCAGTGTGTTAGTCTGCAGATTTCAGAAAATTCCATTGGAGAGCCACCGGTGAATATTGCCCCCATTCCAGAAAAAACAGTAGAGACTGTAACCCTTTATTTTAAAAGTGCTATGGGGGATTATCTGGTCCGTGAGGCAAGAATGATAGAACGTACCTTTGAGTCAAGGGAAGAGGCAATACTAAGGGAGCTAATCAATGGACCATCCAGAACAGACCTTCAAGCAACCGTACCGCCACAGACAAAGGTGTTTTCAGTTCTTTCTGTAGATGGTGCGACATATGTAAATTTCTCACGTGAATTCGTCACTCCCATTTTAATAGGAGATAGAACAGAGGCCCTTACAGTATATTCTATTGTAAACTCCCTTACCGAGATAAAAGCCGTGCGGAGGGTGCAGATATTGGTGGAGGGTGAGAGATTGAATATCTTTCAGAAGCATCTATCTCTTAGAGAGCCCTATGTAAGAAACGATAGCATCATAAGAGAGGCTTTACCTACACCTATAGGAGTGGTTAAACAATATCTTGAGTTCATAGCAGAAGAAGAGTATAGAAGAGCCTTTGAGCAAATCTACAGACCCGGGGATTACAATCTGGACTTCTCTATCTTCTACCGTTACATGAATGTAAATAAAGCAGATATCAGCAGTTATAATATCATAACCTACAGTATCTTTATGGAGCCGGGAGAAGCAAGGCTCAGTGTGGATTTCGATGAAACACTGGACGATGGTACAGTGGCAAGATTCAGAAATGTAGAATTTATATTGAGAAATGACTTCGGAGAGTGGAAGATAGTACCTTTGGAGAGCTACAAGCTAGAGTAGGACTTTGTCAGCGGGGACGACTTTGTCAGCGGGGACGGTTCTTTTTGACAATTGTAAACAAAATTGTCAAAAAGAACCGTCCCCGCTGACAAGCTTTATTTACTGACACAATTCCTACCCTTATTTTTAGCTCGATAGAGGGCTTTATCTGCGCTTTTCATAACCTCCTGGGGGGACTTGTTATTTTTATCCTTCATTGCCACACCGATGCTTATGGTAACATAGAGTTTTTTAGCGGCTGATGAGGCTTTTCCTGCTGTCTTTGGCTTCTTCTTAGGTCGGTCCTTACCCCTTACTACAAAGGCTCGTTTAGCCACTGTCTCTCTAAGGCTCTCGAGATGGGGGACTGCTGCGGCGATTTCCTTGCCGGGGAAGAGAATGGTAAATTCCTCTCCGCCATATCTAAAGGATTTACCCCCACCGGCTACCTCCGACAAACAGGAAGCAACCATTCTTAGAACCTCGTCTCCAACATCATGACCGTGCTTATCATTGAATTTTTTAAAAAAATCGATATCCACCATTGCTATAGTATAGCTACCACTGAGCTTTAATAGCTCTTCTCTCAATGCTCTCCGTCCCAGCAATCCCGTAAGCTCATCGATATAGGACATCCGGTAGGAATCCTGAATAATTGTAATGATTAGAGTAAGTCCGGCGGCAGCAAAAAATATCATCAGAGCAGTTTCTGATTTTAAGTGCAAAGGCACTACTGTGGCAGCCATTGTAAAAATCAAGCCAACATCAGCGTAAGAAGGTAAAAAGCTCCCCTTTATTAATAGCGCTACAAAGGCTGCGGTACTTATAAGCAGAACACCTTGAGGAAGGACTGCGTAAAGGCTGTAATTGATAAGCTCCCCGTATATTATCTGATAAGCAATATGGGAGGGATGATTTAATATCCAAACAGCAGCATAAAGCTGGCCCCCAACCACTGCAAATTTTATTATGCCCCAAAGGGTGAAGAAGCCTCTTTCCTTAAGTATTGAAAATACAAAAATATTTATGGGTATGATAACCCCCAGCAGCATTTGAAGCAGCTGCTGATCAGGAAGATGGAGGGGGATAATCTCTGGCAGATACGTAAGACTAAAAAGACAAATGGTTAAGATAATCAGCGGATAAAAGATTCTGCTTTTATTAAAACGCAATGAGAGGGTCAGACCTATAAAAAATAGGATAAAAGGCAAATAAGCCATCAGCTTCAAGGTCTGAGGTGAAAGGATGTCATGTTTCAGATAAATATAAATAGCTGCTGAGATAATTGCTGTAGGGAAGAATGCTTTTTTTAATAGAGTTTTTAGAGCTTTCAATTTAATACTTCCTTTCCAGGTTGCCAAGGTAATTTGTCGTCCTATTATATCATTTTGGATATCAATTATTAATAGATAAATTGCTCTAATTATCTCTAAAGGACAGCGTGTGTTTGAAGGGCGTTGATCGTTTAAGAAAATATGTGCATTTCCGGCCCTTTGCTTCGACAGACCTTTTATTGTCCTTGATTATAAAATTCTATAATACACTATAAGGCTTTACTTTGTTGCTTTTGATATAGGATGTATGTTATAATTCACTAGTGTCCATAATACCTTATGGGAGTAGATGGGTGCTGGTGTGCCCTCTGGTCTTCAAAACCAGTGCGAGGGGTTAGGAGCCTCTTGGGTGGGTTCGATTCCTACGTACTCCCGCCAATAAAAGGAATGACTAAAGCATAGGTTTTTTACACCTATGCTCCTTGTTTTTTTTGAATAGATATGTAGCTGTAAAGCTATTTATAAAGCCCATAGGCCCTGTTTATTCCCTGAATAAATATAATGCCATTTCCTGGTGCATCAATATTCAACTCATTTCTTACGGCATCAACAATCCTATCTGTCGCTAAAAAAGGGCTTTTATACAGTATAGCATTGATAGAAAATACCAACAACAACACCAGTAAAATAATCGAATTAAATAAAAAAAATATGAATAAACCTATCTATTTAGATAAAAAATATAACTGACAGGATAAGGGCGAGGGACGAGGCTGCAGGAAAAGTCCAGGCTGTGTTTGTAATAGTAGTTTTAAAGACTTCCTCACTCTTACTCCTGTCACCATACCATAGCCTTTTCAATTTGACAAAGAGTCAGAAGATAAGTAAGATATTAATATATCTTATTTTTTTATGGGAGAGATTATATTGGAAGCAAAACTAGAGGAGCTGCTAAAAGTCAAGGGCTATAAAATTACAAGCCAGAGAAGAGCTGTTTTAGAGGCCTTTATTTATTTAGATAAGCATTTATTGACAGCTGCTGAGGTATATGAATATGTTTCGGCAAAATCTAATAAAATCAATTCCTCCACCGTCTACCGCAATCTTGAAATTCTTACAGACGCAGGTATTATTAGCAGGTCTAATCTAGACAATGGTGTGAATTATTACGAATTGAATCTGGAGGGGCATCACCACCATTTAATTTGTATTAGCTGTGGTGCAGCAGAAAAGACCAGCTTTTGTCCTATGGAAAAAATCAAGCTAAGCCTAGAAGAATCAACTGATTTTCAACCAATTGACCATAAGCTAGAAATCTACGGCTACTGTGGACGATGTAAAAAATAGAGAAAAGCCTAAAGCGTTATTAACTCAGCTCCTGATTGGAGCTTAAATTTTTTGACAGATTAATAGTTAAAAAATAGAAAACTGGGTATAATCTAGGAAAATCCTATAGATTGGAGTGTAAAGGCCATGGATAAAAATTGGGTAAAAATTGAAAATGTAGGAAATGATATAGAAGCAGAGATAATTAAAGATATTCTTAAAAATGAAGGGATAGAATGCAAAATTCTATATAGGGAAAATCTTCAGTATATGAAGCTAATGACAGGAAATGTACTGGGTACACAGGGAATCGATATTTTAGTTTCTGAAGAAGCGGCTGAAGATGCCAAAGTAATCATAGAAGCATACAAGCAGCAGCAGCCCGAAGAATTTTAAAAAAATAGATATCACTATAGAAGTAATATCTATTTTGCTGGACTATTCTTTTGTGTTAGTAGTGGTTCTTTCTCTGAATAAAAGAGTAATACAATATAAGCCTGCTATGCCCACTAAGGAATATATAATTCGGCTTAACATCGAGGCTTGACCACCAAACAGTGAAGCAACTAAATCAAATTGGAATAGACCGATAAGTCCCCAGTTTATTGCTCCAACGATTACCAATATTAATGCTAAACGATCCATTGATTTCGCTCCTTTTCTTATGTATTAAAAGCTGTTTCAGTAATAGTATGTTTAAATAATGCGGATTCATACCTAAATATAATTAGCATAAAAATTTTTTTTGTAAAGAAAAACAGATGTAAGATTTATTTCATCAAAGCAGATGATTGCTGAAGAATATAATTTGCTTCTAGGGAGTGAGCTAATGTCAGAGGTGCCAAGATTAACGGTTTTAAAAGGTGGGAAAGCAAAAGAGGATAAGTATTGTTTTATAAATGCTAGAGTAACCAAAACCAGACTCATGGGGGTAATCGCATTAAAGATCCTATGGCGGAGCAGCCTGACGAAGGAATACTTAGCCCAATGGTTTACGCTAGATGCAGAGGAGCATGGTATATATGACTATGTCAGCGTAAAAACTAAAAGCTTTGCTGATACGGATAAATATTCACTTCAGTTTATGGGAAGCCTGGGAGGGGAAATCGTCAGTCTTACTGAGAGAGAGGCGGTTTTTTTAATTCAACATTATAAAAAAATGAATCAGCAATATCATAAGGAAATTCCAAGGGAGTTTGAAATAAAATTTATTTTTGATGCAGAAATAGACTTAAATGAAGAAGAAAATCTTCGGCTTCAGGATAAGATATATGAGATTATCGAATCACCGATACAGCTGATTAATTTATTTATGATGCGGCTGGTGGCAAAGGATGTTGAGGCAATGGCCAGATATTCAAGCCCTGAGCATATAGAATATCTTACGGGGCTTTCACTGGTGAAGGAGGCATCCTCACTGCTGAGGAATAACTCTACCATCATTGATATCGTGGACAGTAGGTATGTGTATTTCGTCAGAAGTCTAGTAGATGCTCAAACTGATTATTTCATCCTCAGCTTTGAACTTGAGGTAAAGAGAATCTTAAATCAATTCAGGATTAGCAAGAGCCTTTTCCTAGGGAAGCAGCAGGTCGAGGTAGAGGCAGTTGCTGACGAGATAAAAACGCCAGAGCATATCAGACTCTTTAGCATCATTGAAGAAGAGGAAAAATTCCTAAAGATGATTGCACAGCATAAGGGGAGTCTTCTAGAATATCATTTTCTTCAAGGGACAATGCTGGTTGAATTCAGGCGTCATAATGATCATGTAAAAAAGCAGAACTATCATATTGGTGGCGATATTCGAGCGATATATTTTGTTAATAGCTTTAAGGAATTTATTATATGCTATTACGATGCAGCGGATTTTGCAGCTATATACAATGATTTTCTTTGCTTTATTGATATGAGCCTGGAGCTGAAAATGGAAGAAACCCTCAGTAGCTCTGTAATTTATCAATATGCAGAGCTGGAAAGACTTCAGTTTTCCGAATATCTGACTCAGCTGATAGAGGGCGGAAACAGCTCATAATGTATAAAAATATTAAAAATGGTTAGAATAACCTCCTAGAAGAACAAGGAGGTTTTTTTATGATGAGGAGAAGAAGAAGAGCTCCCTATACAATAATAATTATTACTCTATGCTTTGTTGCGGTAGGGGTTATAGGCTTTTATATAGGCTCAAGAGTGAATTTAGCCAGAAACGAAGATAATAAAAGCATAGTAGCAGATGAGGATGAAAGAAGAAGCGAAATAGAACAACCACAACCAGGTACGATCGATACAGACCCTGCAGATGATACAACACCCGTAAATATCGTAGAAAATAGTGTTAGTCCTGAAACAAAGATCATTTTTAGAAGCCATTATACAAAATGTCAAACCATAAAGGATGAACCAATGAGCGCAACAGAGGACATGGTGGGGTTAAAGGAGGATGCCTTTAAAACCTATGCCGCAGAGCTGTATCCAGAATGGCAGATTGTTAGATTTTCAAACGAGGAGGTTATACTGTTCCAGAGAAAGGATCAAATCTGTCCAGATCACTTCTTTGTATCAGAGCTGGATGGTTATATTGTTGTGTTTAAGTACACTGAAACAGGTCAGCGTTATGTAGTGGAAAAAACAGATATTCCAGTAGCACATCTTCCAGAAATTGACCAAGAGAAGATTCGTAGAGGAATTTTGATTCGAAACAGAAGCGAGGTTAATCAGCTTCTAGAGGATTACAGCAGCTAATCGAGAGAATTATAAATAAAGGCCTTTGCTCCCAAAAGAGTATAGGGCTTTTTATATTGCGCTTATTTATAAAGTGATGTAAAATATATATGAATAAAAAAATAAAATATTCATAATATCATAATAGGGGTGATACAATGGCAAAGGGCTTTACTGAAAAAGAGAAGGCGGTCATAAAAGCAAAGCTGCTGGAGAAGGGTAAGTATTTCTTTGAAACCATAGGGGTTAAAAAAACCAGTATAAAGGATTTAACCGATGCAGTCGGCATCGCTCAGGGCTCCTTTTATTTGTTTTATGCATCAAAGGAGGCCCTGTGCTTTGAAATAATGGAACAGGAGGAAGAAAGGCTTAAAGCGTCTTTGGTCACATACTTAAACGAGCAAAATGGCATGACACAGGAGATATTCAAGGGATTTTTAATGAAGTCATTTTCTGAAATAGATAAAAGTCCCCTTATAAAGCGAATTATGCTGGAGGCAGATGAATTAGAGCAGATCGTCAGACGACTGCCGGAGGAAAAAATAAGCCAGCATATTGCAAGGGATGAGGATACATTGGCGCCTTTAGTTAGGCATTGGCAGGAAATGGGATATATCGCTGCTATACCTATAAATATTATATCCGGTGCTATAAGAGGACTGTTTATGCTATCAATTCATAAGAAGGAAATTGGTATAGAAATTTTTGATTCTGTTCTAGAGCTGTGGTGTGATAGTCTTTCAAAGGGACTGATACTAAAGGGGGAAGCGTAATGATAGAGGTTAAGGATCTATGCTTTAGTTATTCAAAAAATGCAAAGGATACCATCAACAATATTAGCTTTAAAGTAAATAAAGGAGAAATATTCGGATTTTTAGGTCCCTCCGGTGCAGGAAAAAGCACAACTCAAAATATTCTGATCGGGATACTAAAGGACTATAGGGGCAGCGTGAAGGTGTTGGATAGAGAGATAAGGGAAATACAGTCGGACTACTATGAAAATATCGGTGTCGCCTTTGAATTCCCTAACTTCTACAATAAAATGACCGCACTTGAGAACCTAAAATTTTTTCAATCACTATACAAGGAAGCGGGAGAGGATATTTTGGGGCTGCTGGATATGGTTGGCCTCAAGGAGCATGGGGATAAGCGGGTCTCAAGCTTTTCAAAGGGGATGAAGATGCGCTTGAACTTCTGCAGGGCAATAATGAATAAACCGGAGGCCATATTTCTAGATGAGCCCACCTCTGGTCTGGACCCAGTAAATGCTAAAATTATTAAGGATGTCATACAGGCTAAAAAGGCAGCGGGAAAAACCATCTTTTTAACCACCCACAATATGAATGTAGCTGAGGAGCTTTGTGACAGGGTGGCCTTTATCGTCGATGGCAAAATAATGCTGATAGATTCTCCGAGAGCACTAAAAATTAAGCATGGTGAGAGATCAGTGAAGGTGGAGTTCAGAAGTAGGGGCACCACTGAAAACAAAAGCTTCCAGCTGGAGGGGATAGGGCATAATAATGAATTTTTAAAGACCCTAAAGGAAAATGAGATTGAAAGAATGCATACACAGGAGGCTACCCTGGAGGATATTTTCATTAAGGTTACGGGGAGGCGCTTGGTATGAGACTCTTAAAGGCGATAAAACAGGATATTCTATTTCAACTGAGGCATGGCTTTTATTATGCTTATGGGCTTGTCTCTATCATTTATATTATTTTGCTTAGGCTGCTGCCGACGGAAATTAGAAGCTTTGCTGCAACCTTCATTATTTTTACGGACCCTGCAGTTATGGGTGCATTTTTCATTGGAGGCATTGTGCTGCTGGAGAAGGGGCAGGGGGTTCTTCAGCATCTATTTATTACACCACTTAGGGTGACTGAATATGTGCTCTCCAAGGTGATCTCCCTAATGCTGATATCCTTGCTGTCCAGCCTAATAATAGTAGTCTCTGCCTTTGGTTTTGACTTTAACGTATTCTCGTTTATATTTGGTGTAGCCCTTAGCTCTATTTTCTTTACCTTAATCGGGCTGCTGCTGGCAGTACGGGTAAGGTCTGTCAACGAGTATCTATACAAATCAATGCTATACTTTGCATTTTTATATGCGCCTTTATTAGGATTTTTCAATATATATCATACTGCATTTTTCTATATTTTCCCTACAAATGCCGCCTTGGTCTTAATCGAGGGAATATTCAGGGACTACAGACTTTTGGATTTTATTTCTTCAACAATGGTACTTCTGGTATGGGTGCTTCTAGCATTCTTGGTTTCAGGAGAACAAATCAAAAAACACATCATCAGTAAAAATGGAGGTGCATAAAATTGAAAAAGGTAATTGCATTATCCCTAGGGGATTTAAGAAATATTGGAAGAGATTTAATCTTGTCCATTTCACTGTTTGCGCCATTACTCCTGACGGCATTATTGCGTTTTGTCATTCCAGTGGTGAACCAATATCTGCTATTAAACTTTGATTTTAATCTGACACCCCATTACCCATTTATCTTAAGCTTCACCCTTTTGCTGACACCCCTATTAGTAGGCACAGCCACAGGCTTTCTAATATTGGAGGAGAAGGATGAGAATCTATTAAGATACTTCACTATTACCCCCTTATCAAAAGATGGATATTTAAGCTACAGGCTTTTAAGTCCTATGGTTTTAAGCACTTTGCTGTCTTTTGTCATACTATATTTCACTAATCTTATAAAAATAAATCATGCATTAACAATACCCATAGTTATAATGGCTGCTTTGGAGGTACCCTTAATGGCTTTGATTCTGGGTACCTTTGCCGAAAACAAGGTGGAGGGACTGGCGATTTCAAAGGCTATGGGGCTATTTTTTGCTGCACCTGCCGTTGGATACTTTGTCAGTGCCTCATGGCGTTGGATGGCAGGCATAATAGCACCCTTCTGGGTGACGGAGGCCTTTTTACACAGCAGCACCTTTAGCCTTGCATATATAAGGGCAATTATTATTGGCATAGTACTTCATTTGGTCTGTATGTTTATAGTGTATAGAAGGTTTACGAAGTCCAGCGAATAGAGATTAGAGAGTAGTGAATAGAGAATAGTGAATAGTGAATAGGCATAGCGTTAGACCAAAGGGTGTAGTGAATTACAAATAACTACTGCTTCTTCACTATCGCCTTTTCCCTCGCTTTATGATAAACTATGAAATAGAACATTAGTTTCCATATCAAAATGGAGGCGTAGGGGGACAGAGGATGATAATATTGGGTATTGACCCTGGAATAGCAACCATGGGCTGTGGGGTTATTCGCTATAAGGGTAATAGATTCGAAGCCCTTTACTATGGCGCTATAAGGACCTCCAGCAGCATGACTACAGATCAGAGGCTAAAGATTATTTACGAGGAGCTAAATGCATTAATCGATGCCTATCAGCCAGAGGCGGTGGTAGTAGAGGAGCTCTTTTTTAACACAAATGCCAAAACCGCAATTGTAGTAGGACAGGCAAGAGGAGTAGCAGTACTGGCGGCAGCTAATCGATCGATAGAGGTATTTGAATACACACCGCTACAGGTGAAGCAGGGGGTTGTTGGCTATGGCAGGGCTGAAAAGGCACAGGTTCAGATAATGATAAAGACCCTCTTAAATTTGGAGAAGGTGCCTAAGCCGGATGATGTTGCCGATGCGTTGGCAGTGGCGGTTTGTCATGCTCATTCCGGTAATTTTAAAAACATGTTTAAGATAAAATAGATTAGGGGGTTCTATATGTTTGAATATATGAAGGGCATTGCGGCAGAGATACTTTTGGACAAGATAATAATTGAAGTAAATGGCATAGGCTACCGCATAAACAGCAGCTTAAATAGTACGGCTGAGGTTAAAAAGGGTGAGGCCATAACAGTGTATACCTACCTGGCGGTCAAGGAGGACGAGGTAAGCTTATACGGCTTTGCCAGTCGAGAGGAGCTAATGTTCTTCAAGCAGCTGCTGTCGGTTTCAAAGGTTGGACCAAAGGTGGCTACAGCAATACTATCCACCTATTCCCCTAAGAAGCTTAGTGCTTTGATTTTAAGCAGTGATTTTACCGCTATTTCAAAGGCGCCGGGGGTAGGAAAGAAAACCGCCGAGAGAATAGTTTTGGAGCTTAAGGATAAGGTTGAAGGCTTCGGTTACATAGATGAAAATCAAAATCCTTTATCAGAGTCAGTGGTTAATACCAATCATGAGGCCATAGAGGCCCTTATTTCCTTGGGCTATACAAGACTAGAGGCAGAGAAGGCTTTAAATGCAGTGGCGGAGGAAAATGCCTCAACAGAAACGTTGATAAAGAAGGCCTTAAGATGGCTGGTTAAATAGAAATGAGGGATTTGTATGCTGAGGGAAGATGATGAGAGAATAATTACAAGCCATATAAGGGAAGAGGATCAGGAGCTGGAGGGGGGCTTGAGACCCAAGGCTCTGGAGGATTATATCGGACAGCAGAATGTAAAGGAAAGGCTGAAGATATTCATAGAGGCTGCAAGACAAAGAAATGAGGCACTGGACCATGTGCTGCTTTATGGTCCGCCGGGCTTGGGTAAAACCACTTTGTCCAATATCATAGCCAATGAAATGAATGTCAATATCAGAATTACATCAGGCCCTGCCATAGAAAGACCTGGTGATCTGGCGGCAATCCTCACCAATCTATCTGAAAATGATGTTTTGTTTATAGATGAAATACATCGATTAAACAGGTCGGTGGAGGAGGTGCTGTACCCTGCTATGGAGGATTATGCATTGGATATCATTATTGGTAAGGGCCCCAGTGCAAGATCCATACGATTAGATTTGTCGAAGTTCACCCTTGTTGGTGCCACCACCAGAGCAGGCCTGTTAACCGCTCCCCTTAGAGACCGCTTTGGCGTTATTTGCAGGCTGGAGCTGTATAATGTAGAGGAGCTGAAGCGTATAGTAAAGCGATCCGCTAAGATACTGAATGTAGATATCGACGAGGCGGGGGCAACGGAGATAGCCTCAAGGTCCAGAGGAACCCCAAGGATTGCAAATCGTATATTGAAAAGAGTTCGAGATTATTCGCAGGTTAAGGCCGATGGCAGAATTACAAAAAAGGTTGCAGACGATGCATTAAAAATGCTGGAAATAGACAATCTAGGCTTAGATGGTGTAGATAAACGCATGATTAAGACAATTATTGAAAATTTTGCTGGCGGTCCCGTAGGTCTGGACACCCTGGCTGCCTCCACCGGAGAGGAAAGAAATACAATAGAGGATGTGTATGAGCCCTATTTGCTGCAGCTGGGCTTTATCAACAGGACTCCCCGGGGCAGAGTGGTAATGGAAAAGGCCTATAGGCATTTTGGTTTACCCTTTGAGGAGTAGGTGATGATATGGATGGCATAGGCAAATATCTTGTTATCGGCGGTATTATATTAATCATTGTAGGGCTTTTATTGCCCTTTCTTATGAAGCTGGGGCTGGGAAGGCTGCCGGGGGACATATTGGTCAGGCGTGGGAATTTCACCTTTTACTTTCCAGTGGTTACCTCGATAGCTATAAGCTTGATATTGACTTTGATATTAAATCTAATATTTAAAAGAAGATAGGAAAAGCCGAGATGCTTATATTTATAGACCTCTACTACAGGGGTCTTTATTTACGATAGGAAACATTCCAAACATAGCGAAGCCACTGTAGTTCCGTATTGTAAGACACAACTGCTAGATTATACAACAATAGCCGCATTTATCCAAATATCCTTGCACTTAAAAGGAATAAATGCTAATATTACAACTGTATGTCGAAGTGAAAATTTTAGAGGATAAGAGGGAGCTGTGTCGAAATTAAAAGAGTGGAAAAACTAGACTTTATAGGGGTGTGATACAATGAAAAAAATAAGAGGGATACTGGTGGTACTAATCCTTGTGACAGCAATGGTATCGAGCTTACTAATATCATATGGCAGCACAGTACAAATCCCTAAAAATATAGAAATCGGGTTGTTTTTCAACAGCTCAGCTAAATCTACTGCCACCTTGCTAAGCGGTACAGGCTTTAACATAGGTCAATATCAAGGGGATGCCTTTACCAGTCTTTTTACCCTTACAGACTCAACCGAACTTATCCTGAGGAAGGATAGCTTTTATATCAACAATAATGGTGTATTTGTGGAATATACCGGCAGTACCGAAAATATTCCTGCAAATTTAAACCTTCAAGGGCCTTATCATGTCCAATTGGGAGAGGCCTATAGCCATGTGGACGAAGCAAAAAGTGTGATGGCTGTCATTACCGGCTTAGAGGATACGCCTTATTTAGTCTATGAAAATGGCTGGCGGATTTTTGTCGGATTGTATCTAAATGAGGCTATTGCCCAGGAAAAGGCCGCTGCCTACAAGCTTCAGCTGAATCAGGAGGCTGTGGTTATAGCACCCTCTGCCAGCAGAGTGCAGGCAATTAATAAGCAGGGTACTCCAGTTTTTATGTTTGACTCTCAGCAGGAGGTCTATTTCGAGGCCTTCAGTGATAAGGGGGCATTGGCCTTAATCACCATTGAGGGCACTAGATTTAGAGGAGGCGCCACGGCAAAGCGAAGCACCGGCAGCGATATGACGATTATCAATAAGCTGCCATTAGAGGAATATCTTTACGGGGTTGTGCCGAGGGAAATGCCGACCTCATGGCACATAGAGGCTCTGAAGGCACAGGCGGTTGCCGCAAGGGGCTTTGCCGTAACCAGTCTGAATAAGTATAAAACCCTTGGGTTTAACTTGTGTAATACCGTAAACTCCCAGGTATATGGTGGCTATGATGTAGAGGCAGCCTCCACCAATCGAGCGGTTGATGAAACTAAGGGTAAGCTGGTGACCTATAATGGGCAGCCAATAACCCCTTATTATCATTCCAACAGTGGCGGGCAAACGGAAAATAGTGAAAATATATGGTCAGATGCATTGCCATATCTAAGAGGGGTAAAGGATGAATATTCTCTGGGGGTCTCTACTGCAACATGGACGGCGGTGCTGACGGGTGAGGAGATTAAAGCCTTGCTGGCGAAGGAGCAAATCAATGTTGGTGATATCCTGGACATTAAGGTGACCTCTGTATCGGCAAATGGACGTGTTTTAAATTTGGTGGTTTATGGTACTCAGGGTGAGGAAACAATGGCTAAGGAAAGAAGCCGCAGAATTTTTGGGCTAAGGAGTACATGGTTTACAGTGGCGCCAAATTCCGAAAGTCTTGTTGCGGTTAGAGGCAGTGAGGCCGACAGCATCACCAGCCTTAATCTCCAAGGGAAAACTGTCATTTCAGCCTCTGGTACAAAAAAATTAGATAATATTTCAAATATAGCCATATACAATGGGAAAAGCTATAAAAGTATCGTATCAAAGCCCGGTGAATTTGTATTTGCTGGCAAGGGCTTTGGTCACGGTCTTGGTATGAGCCAGTATGGCGCTAAGAAAATGGCTGAATTAAATCATAGCTATGAACAAATACTAATGCATTATTATACAGGCACAAAGGTGGAATAATATGAAGACATCAGATTTTAATTTCCATTTACCGGAGGCGCTGATAGCGCAAACACCTCTGGCTAAAAGGGATGAATCCAGGCTAATGGTGGTGGATAGAACCACAGGAGACCTTAAGCATAAGCATTTTTATGACATTGTAGATATGCTGGAGGCTGGTGACTGCCTGGTTTTAAATAATACTAAAGTGCTGCCGGCAAGGCTCATCGGAGAAAAGCTTGAGAGCGGAGGGAAAATTGAGTTTCTGCTGTTAAAGCAGCTTCAGCTTAATACCTGGGAGGTCTTGGTTAAGCCGGGTAAAAGGGCAAAGGTAGGTGCTCGCTTCAGCTTTGGCGGAGGCCTGCTGACGGCAGAGGTGAAGGATATCGGCGAAGAGGGCTCCAGAATAGTGGAATTCCATCATGAGGGCGTTTTTGAGTCAATATTGGATCAACTGGGGGAAATGCCGTTACCCCCTTACATAACTGAAAAGCTGGATAACCCTGACCGATATCAGACGGTGTACGCAAAGCATCAGGGATCGGCAGCGGCACCAACAGCAGGCCTGCATTTTACGGAGGCGCTGCTGAAGGCTTTGAAGGAAAAGGGTGTCCATATAGAATATATCACCCTCCATGTGGGGCTGGGCACCTTCAGGCCGGTTAAGGTGGATAGTATAGAGGCCCATAAGATGCATTCGGAGCTGTATATACTGGAAGAGGATGTGGCGGCAAGGATAAATCAGCTAAAGTCAAAGGGTGGAAAGGTTATTGCTGTAGGAACCACCAGCTGCAGAACCCTTGAATCGGCAGCTATAGCAAAGAACATACTAAAGGCCGGCAGCGGATGGACGGATATATTTATTTATCCCGGCTATCAATTTAAGCTGGTGGATGCGCTAATAACCAACTTTCACTTGCCTGAGTCGACTTTGATAATGCTGGTCAGTGCATTGGCAGGAAGAGAAAATATAATGAAGGCATACAATACCGCTGTTGAAGAGAAATATCGTTTCTTCAGCTTTGGTGATGCTATGTTTATTAAATAGAAGGGTGATATGATGGCAATAAAATACGAGCTAATAAAGGAATGCAAGCAAAGCGGAGCCAGATTAGGCAGAATACATACTAAAAGAGGGATTATTGAAACACCAATTTTTATGCCGGTGGGGACACAGGCGACGGTAAAGGCCATGACAGTGGAGGAGCTTAAGGAAATAGAGTCACAGATTATTTTAAGCAATACCTATCATCTGTATCTTCGACCGGGACATGAGCTGGTTAAAAAGGCTGGTGGATTACATCAATTTATGAATTGGGACAAGCCGATTCTTACCGATAGCGGAGGCTTTCAGGTCTTCAGTCTTGGGGCTTTGAGAAAGATCACTGAGGAGGGGGTGGAATTTCGCTCCCATTTAGATGGCTCCAAGCATTTTATCAGCCCTGAAAAGGCAGTTGAAATACAAAATGCTCTGGGCTCCGATATTATGATGGTATTTGACGAATGTGCCCCATATCCTGCCGAATGGCAATATGTTAAAAACTCATTGGAAAGAACCACCCGATGGGCAAAACGCTGCAAGGAGGCCCATAAAAATACCGACAATCAGGCCCTTTTTGGTATTATACAGGGGGGAATGTATGAGGATTTAAGAAGACAGAGCGCAGCAGAGCTTCTGGAGCTGGACCTTCCTGGCTATGCAGTAGGTGGGCTGAGTGTAGGAGAGCCTAAGCATTTAATGTACGAGGTGCTGGACTATACAACTCCCCTGATGCCTAAGGACAAGCCAAGATACCTGATGGGGGTAGGAAGCCCCGACTGTTTAATTGAGGGAGCCATACGAGGCATTGATATGTTTGACTGTGTGCTGCCCACCCGAATAGGTAGAAACGGTACTGCCATGACCAGTGGCGGCAGGGTGGTAATTAAAAATTCTAAGCATACTGAAGCCTTTGAGCCTTTAGATCCTGAATGCGATTGCTATGTGTGTAAAAATTATACCAGAGCATATTTACGACATTTGTTTAAGGCTGACGAAATTCTGGGCTTAAGGCTATTGACCTACCATAATCTCTACTTCTTACTTAAGCTGATGGCGGGAGTACGCCAGGCCATCCAAGAGGATAGGCTGCTGGATTATAGAAGGGAATTCTTTACAAAGTATGGCTATGAGCTATAATGCGGTATCCAATAGCTGAATAATACTGCAAATAAATGTTATAATATTGTTAAAAGTGGAAGCAGTATTATAAATAGTGCTGTATTACTAAAAAAATTTACAAAAATAGAGGAAATTCATTTTATGTGTGGAATTTAATCTCTTGGAAGTTGAATAAAAACATGGGAGGGGGAGAAATATGCCACAACAGCTCACAAGTCTTATTATACCTTTGGGATTTCTGGCGATTTTCTACTTTTTAATTATTAGACCTCAGCAAAAAAAGGATAAGAAGATAAAGGAAATGAGAAGCAGCCTTGCGGTTGGGGATGAAATAGTCACTATTGGTGGACTATATGGCAAGATAATTAAGATTAAGGACGAGGTTATCACTATAGAGGTTGGATCAGATAAAACCAAGCTGGTTATAGCCAAATGGGCCGTAGGAAACACTGTAAGCAGTCAAAAAGAAGAGTTGTAAAGATATAAAGATACGAAGAGTCTTCGTATCTTTTGTATTTGCCTTGGAATTTGGCAACAGCTAACCAAGGCTTAGGAAAATCCAAGAACTGTTATTGCTCAAAGAAGAATATTTATTCTATTTATACATCAACAAGCATATCTATGTTGTAAAAGAGCTTGGGGGTGTTTAAATGAAGGGTAGAAATCTTCCGGTTGGTGCTGGTCCTTTAAATATATGGGTGTATGGTAGGGGGTTAATCAGGGCGTATTTGCTTTCCTTGATGCTGTTTTTGATGGGGGGATTAGGCATCACCTATACCAGTATAGGTGAAAATGTTTATCCGATACTGACCTCAATTATTCTAATTATCAGCATTGCCTATGCCGCTATTTATGTTGCGGTTAAGCTGAGGGCTAAGGGCTGGCTTCATGGTGCAGTGGTTGGTATCATTTATATAACGCTCATCGTTTTGCTTAGCCGGATTTTCATCAAGGATTTTGCCTTCGATCGTTTTATTTTGTATCGTTACCTTGTGTCTATAGCTGCAGGAAGTGTTGGGGGAATGATAGGAATAAATATCAAATAATCCTTTATTTTCTTCAATAAATTATGGTATAATTGACTAGAAATTATTTTGGAAAGGGGTCTCAAGATGAAGCATATAAAGACTTTAAACGGAGCAACGCTTGCAAATAGTGCTGCTAAGGGCGGATGCGGCGAGTGCCAGACATCATGTCAATCAGCATGTAAAACCTCTTGTACTGTAGCAAATCAAGAGTGCGAAAATAAGTAATTATTATTGAAAAGATACATAGCAGTTAACAGCAGTGATTGCCACTGCTGTTTTTTCTTGAATTTATCAAGACACTTATATACAATGGTATATGATAATGATGCTATAGCATGGAAGGAGTTAAATGCAACATGATTCATAAGTTTAGTCAAGGCGGCGTTAATATTGTAATAGATGTCAACAGCGGTTCGGTTCATGTGGTGGATCAGGTGGTTTATCGAATTCTGGATATATACCCATCCTCCAGCAGAGAGGAAGCTCTTGAGGCGTTGAAGGATGAGTTTTCATTGGATATGCTGATGGAGGCCATTGATGAAATCGACACCCTAAAAAATGAGGGTCTATTGTTTAGAGAGGAAAGATATTCAGAGCATGAGGGCTTTAAGAATAAAAAGCCCGTAGTGAAGGCCCTATGCCTCCACGTATCCCACGACTGCAATATTCGCTGCAAATACTGCTTTGCCTCTCAAGGCGATTTCAAAGGCCATAGAAGCCTGATGAGTGCTGAGGTAGGAAAAAGGGCATTGGATTTTCTAATTGAGCACTCCGGCAACAGAAGAAATCTAGAGGTGGACTTCTTCGGCGGAGAGCCTTTAATGAATTTTGAAGTGGTTAAAGAGGTTGTTGAATATGGCAGAAAAAGGGAAAAGGAAGCAAATAAAAATATCAGGTTTACCATGACCACGAATGCAGTGCTTTTAAATGAAGAAAACATGCAGTATATCAATGAAAACATGTACAATGTCGTTTTAAGTATAGATGGTCGTGAGGAAGTAAACGATAATATGAGATATACCATAAACGGACAGGGAACCTATGACATTATACTGCCAAAGCTGAAGCGGATGGTGGAGCTGAGGAACCATGAAAATTACTACGTAAGAGGTACATTTACCCGCCAAAATCTTGATTTTTCAAGGGATGTACTGCACCTTGCCGATGAGGGCTTCGTCAATGTTTCGGTTGAGCCGGTGGTGGCAGCGCCAGAGCATGACTATGCCATCAGAGAAGAGGACCTGCCTACGGTACATCAGCATTATGAGCTTTTAGCAGAGGAATATGTCAATCGGATAAAGGACAAAAAGGGCTTTAACTTTTTCCACTTTATGATAGATTTACATCAGGGACCATGTGTAATAAAGCGAATCGTCGGCTGTGGCGCAGGAGCTGAATACCTTGCCATAACACCAGAGGGTGAGCTGTACCCATGTCATCAGTTTGTTGGCAATACCGACTTTTTACTGGGAAATGTTATGAATAATACATTGGATAATAGGATATATAATGAATTTTCCAATGCCCATGTCTACAACAAGGAAAAGTGTACAAAATGCTGGGCAAAATTCTACTGCAGCGGTGGCTGTCATGCCAATGCGTATAATTTTAACAATGATATTAATATACCATATGAAATAGGCTGTGAAATGGAAAAAAAGAGAGTAGAATGTGCCTTATACATTCAAGCAAAGCTGGCGGAGGTGAAATAAAATGTTAAAGTCTGTAAAGGGAAAGGCGCCTCAGATTGATGATAGCTGTTTTATTGCAGAAACAGCCGATGTCATGGGGGATGTAAGGCTGGCAAAAAATGCCTCAGTATGGTATAAAGCCGTCCTGAGAGGGGACGATAACTATATAGTGGTAGGCGAGAACACCAACATCCAGGACAATACGGTAGTCCATGTTGCCCATGAGTACCCGACAATAATCGGGGATAATGTAACCGTAGGCCATAGCGCCATTATTCATGCCTGCAAAATTGGTGACAATTGCCTTATCGGCATGGGGGCAATCGTGCTGGACGGTGCTGAGATAGGCGCTGAGACCATTATAGGTGCCGGTAGTGTTGTTTCCTCGGGAAAGGTAATCCCTCCGGGGGTACTGGCTCTGGGGACACCGGCAAAGGTGGTCAGAGAGTTAACCCATGAGGAAAAGCTCAGCCTTAAGGAATCAGCAATTAAGTATGTCCGTTATGCCAATGACCATAAGGACAGCATAGTCCTTTAGTTTTCATGTAAATTTGAATAACTGTTAATATATGCTTTGTTGACTCTTGGGTTATTTGGTTATATAATTATTAAAGTTATGATATTAGTTAGGGGGAATCAACTAATGAGAATAAAAAGTGCAATTATTTTTCTATTAGTCATAGCAATTGTTGCTTTGGCAGGATACACGGCCTTCAACGGCCTTCAGCTGGGAGACTATACAGTGAGACCTGTAAAGGATGCCATCAAGCAGGGTCTGGATTTACAGGGAGGGGTTTACGTCCTTTATGAGGCTAAAACCGATGCAACGGGCTCAGATTTAGATCAATTAATGAATCAGACAATCGAGGTTTTCAGACGACGTGTAGACGCCTTCGGTTTGACAGAGCCAACCATCGTTAGAGAAGGGGACAAGCGTATACGTGTTGAGCTTCCGGGAGTTAAAAATGCCCAAGAAGCACTTGAAATGATAGGTAAGACAGCACAGCTTCAATTTATAGCCGCCGACAATGAAGAGGTGGTTATCACAGGTAACAATGTAAAAAAGGCTGAGGTTGCCTTTTATCAAAATGAACCAAATCCTGTGGTTAGTCTCGAATTAGACTCAGAAGGGGCAGATAGCTTCTCAGAGGCCACTGGCAGACTGGCGAAGCTAACAAATTCTATGGACAAAATCATCTATATTGTTTTAGATGATGAGGTTATTTCTGCACCAATTGTAAACGATAGGATTCCAAGCGGAAAGGCTCAAATCAGCGGTGGCTTTACTGTTGAAACCGCCTCTAACCTTGCATCTCTTATAAGAGCAGGTGCGCTGCCGGTTGAGCTTGAGGAGGTTCAAACCTCTACTGTTACGGCAACTCTTGGTATTAATGCATTAGCAAAGAGTGTTCAGGCGGGACAAATCGGTATTTTACTGGTATTACTGTTTATGCTGCTTTACTACAGATTACCGGGCCTAGTTGCCAATATTGCACTTAGTATATATATTTTAATCGTATTGGGTATATATGTTGCAGTTAATGCCACACTTACTCTACCGGGTATTGCGGCCTTGATACTATCAGTAGGTATGGCGGTAGATGCCAATGTTATTATATTTGAAAGAATAAAAGAGGAGCTGCGGGCAGGAAAAACTATCCGAGCTGCTATAGATGCAGGCTTTAAGAGGGCCTTTAAAGCAATTATTGACTCAAATATCACCACCCTTATTGCAGGCGCTGTTTTATATCAATTCGGTACTGGACAAATCAAGGGCTTTGCAGTAATGCTGATTATTGGTATTGCAGCAAGTATGTTCACTGCAATTATCATTACCAAATTCTTATTAAAGCTGGTTGTTGGCATGGATCTTACAAAAAACAGCAAGCTATTTGGCGCATAGGGGAGGGAAGCTAAATGAAAATTATTGAAAATAGAAAAATCTGGTTTGCAGTATCAGCGATAATCATAGTTATTGGTCTTGTCCTTGGTGCCGTCAGAGGCTTCAATGTAGGTATAGACTTTACCGGCGGTACCTTAATGGAGATAGACACCCATCAATCAGTTGCGATAGAAGAGGTCAGAGGGCTGGTTAATCAGCATGATGCATCAGCAAATGTAAACCTACTGGGGGAAGACAGAACTATCGTGCAAATAAGAACGACAAATGACTTAGACAATAATGAAAGACAGGAAATATTCAAGAGTTTTCAAGAGAAGTATGAGCTGGAGCAGGATGACCTGCTGAGAGCGGATCAATTTGGTCCTTCTGTAAGTAGGGAAATCCAAAGAGCAGCCATGATGGCGATTGTTGTTTCTGTTTTAGGTATGCTGGCATATATCACCTACAGATTCGAGCTGAGATTTGGTTTAGCTGCGATTGTAGCACTTATTCATGACGTGCTGGTGGTTGTTTCTATTTATTCTATCTTAAGAATACCAGTAAACAGTCCCTTTGTTGCAGCGATACTGACAATATTGGGTTACTCCATCAATGATACGATAGTTGTATTCGACAGAATCAGAGAAAATCTCAGGTTCCTAAAGAAAAACAACTATGCAGAAATAGCAAATACCAGCATCACACAAACTGTTACAAGATCCATCAACACCTCATTAACAACATTGATTTGTATCGTATCCCTCTATATTTTAGGGGTTGAACAAATCAGAGAGTTTGCATTACCTTTAATGGCAGGGGTTATGGCAGGTACCTATTCCTCCATCTTTATTGCATCACCAGTATGGGTAATGCTTAAGGAAAAGCAGAGCCGAAAGACCACACCGACACCGGAGGCAAAATAATTCTAAATTCCAATTAAATGGCAATAAAATAGTCTAATTAATGGCAATAATACAGATAACTGTGTTATTGCCATTTTATTTTATGTTTATTGGAGCGATACTATGAAGAAGAGAAATAGAAGAATCAAATATCAGCATTTTAAACGATATAAGCAGATAGCTGAGGTTTTAATCAAATATGGCTTTGATTTTGTTGCAGAGGCTTTGGTAAATCGAGGCTACATACCAAAATTTGTTTACAAAATTAAGCAGGTGAAGCTGAAGTACACCCGAGGGGAAAGATTACGCCTGGCCTTCCAGGAGCTGGGACCTACCTTTATCAAGCTGGGACAGATAATGAGCACCAGAAGGGACATATTCCCCGATGATGTCATAGATGAGCTGGCAAAGCTTCAGGATGATGTTGCTGCCTTCTCATTACAGGAGGCCAAAGAAGTCTTTGAGGCTGAAATGAAAAGATGCATTGAGGACTGCTTTATCAGCTTTGATAGCACTCCAACGGCTTCAGCCTCAATAGGACAGGTATATCAGGCTACTTTAAAGAATGGTGAAGAGGTCGTAGTAAAAATCCAGCGTCCCAATATAAAGCAATTGATAGAAAGGGACTTGGAAATTCTCTTTGACCTTGCTAAAATATTTGATCGACATTCAGGGGACAATAGTCCTTTACCCTTAACGGAGGTTGTTGATGAGTTTCACTACTCCATCATGAGGGAGCTGGACTACACCTTTGAGGCGAGAAATGCTGAAAAGTTCGGTGAATATTTTGCAAAGGATAAGCAGATATATATCCCGGATATTTATTGGGATTACACCGGTAAACGGGTTTTGACGATGGAGAAGATAAACGGTGTTAAGATAATAGATTATAAGGAGCTGGAGAAGCGGGGCTGGAATCTTAAGCAGCTGGCTACAATAGGCGCCCATTCCTTTTTAAAGCAGGTCTTTATTTTCGGCTTCTTCCATGGGGACCCCCATCCCGGCAATCTATTTGCTATGGATGGCAATAAAATAGCCTATGTGGACTTCGGTATTGTAGGCTACCTGGATAGAGGCTCCTTAAAAATGATCACAGATATATTTACAGCAGGTGCCAGAAAGGATATTGAAAAAATTGTCAATATCCTAATAGAGGCGGAGGCGGTGAATTCCGGCACGGATTTAAGAAGACTTAGGGAGGACATATCCCTCTTAATCAATATGTATTATAATATGCCTTTGAAGCGGCTGAATATAGCAGATGCCCTACGTCACTGCATGGCGGTTGCCTATACTAACAATATTAAGCTGCCCTCGCAATTTATTATGCTGCTGAAGGCGCTGATAACTCTTGAGGGCAGCGGTAAATATCTTCATCCGGAGTTCAGTCTTTCAGATATCGCAAAGGACTTTATCAAGGAAATCTATATGCATCGCCTGCAGCCGCAAAATGTTCTGGGGGATATAAAGGACTATTATGAGGAAATATTCGACAGCTTTAAATATTTACCCAAGCAGATGAGAAACTTCCTGAAAAAGGTGGACAATAACGAGCTGCAGCTAAATCTGGATATAGCGCATTTTGATTATATTGTCAGGGAGCTTAGCAAGATGGCTATCTTAATTTCCATTAGTCTTATCAGCTCTGCCCTTTTTATAGGCTCCTCAATGGTGGTGTTCGGTGACCATAAGCCCCAAATATATGGATTGACGGTCCTTGGCTTCGGTGGCTATACGGTAGCTGCATTACTGGCAGCAGGGGTGATATACACGGTGATTAAGGAGAAAATCCGCAGAAAATGAGACAGAGGGGACGATTCCTTTTGTCTCATTCATTAAGACAAAAGAAACCCTCCCCTCTGTCTCACCGATTGACACCACAGCCCATATTGTATATGATAGAATAGTTGTAGAAAGATACGAAGGATGTGGTGAAATGTTCGGTAAGAGCTATTGGATCTACAGCAATGTCGATGATGAAAAAATAAAGGAATTGGCTGACGGGCTGAATATTTCAAAAGCCACCTCAAGGCTTCTGCTGAATAGAGGCTTACCAGATATAGATAAAGCAAATCGGTTTATTAAGGCCTCCCTGGAGGACCTATATGATCCCTATTTAATGAAGGATATGAAAAGGGCGGTTGAGAGAATTCAAGAGGCAATCGTATCCAATCAGAGGATATGGATATATGGGGATTACGATGTCGATGGGGTTTCCAGCACCTCGATTCTGGTAAGATATTTCAGAAATATTGGATATCCAGTAGATTATTATATTCCCAATCGCATAGAAGAGGGCTATGGCATTAATTCAGAGGCCATTAGAGAAATACATCGGATGGGCGGAGCGCTGATCATAACCGTCGATTGTGGCATTACCTCTGTGAAGGAGGCTGAGCTGGCCGACAGCTTAGGCATCGATATGATTATAACCGATCACCATGAATGCCATGGGGAACTGCCGAAGGCCTATGCGATAGTCAATCCGAAGCAGGAGGACTGTCAATACCCCTATGATATGCTCTGCGGCTGTGGCATAGCCTTTAAGCTAATACAAGCACTGACACCGCCGGAGGTATTTAAGCAGCAGCTGAAGGATTATATTGATATAGTAGCAGTTGCAACCATTGCGGATATCGTTCCCCTGGTGGACGAAAATCGGATACTGGTTAAAAACGGTTTAAAAAGGCTTCAACAAACTGATAATGCAGGGCTCAAGGCTTTAATACATGTGGCAGGCCTAGATGGGAAGAAGCTAAGTGCAGGTCAGATCGGCTTTACTTTGGCTCCCAGGATTAATGCCGCAGGTCGAATAGGAGATGCCAATGGTGCAGTACGTCTGTTAACGACAGAGGATCATCAGGAGGCTAAGGGGCTGGCGGAGCTTCTGGATAAAGAAAATAAAAACCGACAGCAAATAGAGGCTGATATCCATCAGGAGGCCCTTGCCTTAGTTGAAGAGGATAAGAGCTACCATAGGGAGAATTTCCTTGTTTTATACAAGGAGGAATGGCACCACGGTGTTATTGGAATTGTCGCATCAAGGCTTGTGGAGAAATTTTATAGACCTGTAGTGATATTGTCTGTTGAAGGTGATGAAGCCAAGGGGTCTGCCAGAAGCATACCGGGCTTTAATCTATTTGATGCCCTTTACCAATGCAAGGAGCTATTTATCAAATTTGGCGGTCATGAGCAGGCAGCAGGGCTATCTATAAAGGTGGAGAATATTCCTGCCTTTAGGAAAAAAATTAATGAGATAATAGACAGTACTCTGAGGGAAGAGGATTTCATCCCTGAAATCAGCTTTGACGGACCTCTGAGGCTTCAGGAGCTGAACGACGGTCTGATGAAGGAGCTGGAATGGCTGGAACCCTATGGTATGGGGAATCCCGGACCCAAATTCATCAATAGGCTGATTAAGCCCCTCTACCCGAAGTCAATCGGTGCAGAAGGAAAGCATCTAAAGCTAACGCTGCAGCAAAAGGATCATAGAGCAGAGGGAATAGCCTTTAATTTAGGCCCCCTTAATCAAGAGCTTGTTGGTGCAGATAAAATAGATATTATATACTCTCCGGAAATCAATGAATACAATGGTACTAGGAGAATACAGTTGAATATTAAGGATGTAAAAATCATTAAAAATAGGGATTTTGACAAGGCAGCCTTTTCTCAATGCTACTATGAGGCCCTTAAGCTAAGTGATTATATTACCGATACCGATGCAATTGAATTTCCTCAGGAAAGCATGATGACGGCAGAGGATAAGGATATCGTACTGCTGAAGCTGCTAAAGGAGCAGTCTAAAAGTTTAATACTTGTCAACTCCCTGGAGCAGGCCATTAGGCTGTTGAGTCTTAGTGGTATTCAATATAAGAGCAGGCGTATCAAATACAAATATGCCTTTAATCAATTGACTGCAGACGCAGCTGTGACGGATGTTGATATTATAATCAATCCCAATATTGATAAAATTGATTTTAGAAGATATAATAAAATTATTCTTTATGATCAGTTTTTTTCTAAAAATGATTTTATACGCTTTGCTGAATTGACGGATATGCATAAAACTTTGGCCCTGTACGAGGCCGGAGATGAAAAATCAAATGAAGCGGTCTTAAGCAGCATTCTGCCCACCAGGGATATATTGGTGCAGCTATATCGATTTTTAAGCAGTACAAATAAGAATAAAGAGGGCTATAGGGTTGAGGAGCTTATGGCGGCCTTAGGCAGTAAAAATTCCTCAAACCCTACAATCATTAGGCTTTCGCTGGATATTTTCATGGAGGGTGCATTGCTTTCCTACGAGAGAAAGGGTAGTGCCTACATAATACAAATGAATAAAAATGGTGAAAAAATAAGGCTTGAGGATTTGAAATCCTATCAAAATTCCCAAAGTGCTATGGCGGGCTTTAAAGCCTTTCAAAAGGAATCATTACAATTGTATATGAGGAGGAAATAAAATGAATTTAAATGAAAAAATTAGAGAGGTTCAAGATTTTCCAAAGGAAGGGATAGGCTTTAAGGATATTACACCTCTTTTTAATGATAAAGAGGCGCTTCAGTACATTATACAGCAGCTAAGTCAGCAGCTGAAGGACTTGAATATTGATATTATCGTTGGTCCTGAAGCCAGGGGCTTTTTAGTAGGCACACCTGTAGCCTTTAATATGGGGGTTGGCTTTGTGCCGGTGAGAAAACCCGGAAAGCTGCCATGGGAAACTGTCAAATACGAATATGAGCTGGAATACGGCACCGATGCTCTGGAAATCCACAAGGATGCCATAAAGCCGGGTCAAAGGGTCGCGATTGTAGATGACCTGTTGGCCACAGGAGGAACAGTTCTGGCAGCAGCAAAGCTGGTGGAGAAGCTGGGCGGCGAGGTAGTTTCACTTAACTTTCTGATCGAGCTGGCATTTTTAAATGGAAGAGAAAACCTTAAGGATTATAGCGTTCAATCCTTAGTGATATACGAGGACTAATCCTGACCTATAAATTGGCTTCCGAGAGGGTGAACAGTATGATAGAAAATTTAATAGCTATGATAGAAGAGTATAACCCTCTATGTGATGTCCAGCTTATCATAAGGGCTTATAATTTTGCAGAAAATGCGCATCAGGGTCAATATAGAAAATCCGGTGAGCGATACTTTATACATCCTGAAGAAGTGGCAAAAATACTTATTGAATTAAAGCTTGACAGCAGCACTATCGCTGCTGCACTTTTGCATGATGTTTTAGAGGATACGGATTATGACTATAACAAGCTGAAAAGTGAGTTTGGTGAGGAAATCGTCGAGCTGGTTGAAGGGGTAACAAAGCTGACCAGGCTCAACTTCCAATCAAAGGAGGAAAGACAGGCAGAAAATTTTCGGAAGATGTTCGTTGCAATGGCAAAGGATATCAGGGTAATCCTGATAAAGCTGGCTGACCGTCTTCACAATATGAGAACCCTAAAATATCAAAGTGATGATAAAAAAAGAGAAATATCGATGGAGACGCTGGAAATATATGCGCCTATTGCCCATCGGCTGGGTATTTCCAGGATTAAATGGGAGCTGGAGGATTTATGCCTCCGATATATTGATCCCAACGGCTATTATGATTTGGTGGAAAAGGTGGCCATAAAGAGAAATGATAGAGAAGCCTTTATCAACGAGGTGATGAGCCAGCTTGGAAAGAAGCTCCAGGAGTTTAGTATAGAAGGAGAAATTTCAGGAAGACCTAAGCACTTCTATAGTATATATAGAAAAATGGTGTACCAGAATAAAACCTTTGATGAAATTTTTGATTTTCTAGCAGTTCGTGTAATAGTGGATTCCATAAAGGACTGCTATGGGGTATTAGGTGTTGTGCATACCCTATGGAAGCCGATTCCCGGCCGTTTTAAGGACTATATTGCCATGCCTAAGCCCAATATGTATCAATCCTTGCATACCACTATTATCGGGCCTAAGGGTGAGCCGGTGGAAATCCAAATTAGAACCTTTGAAATGCATCAAATTGCTGAATATGGTATTGCAGCCCATTGGAAGTATAAGGAGGGTAAGACCCTCGACAGTCATTTCGGCTTCAATGACAAGCTTTCCTGGCTGGGTCAGATGATGGAGCTGGAAAAGGAAACCAACGATTCCAAGGAGTTTATGGAATCCCTTAAAGTGGATTTATTCACCAATGAGGTGTTTGTCTTTACGCCTAAGGGTGCTGTTATTAATCTTCCGGCAGGCTCTACGCCTGTGGATTTTGCTTACAAAATACACTCTGATATAGGAAATAAATGTGTCGGTGCCAAGGTGGACGGAAGAATTGTTCCACTGGATTACAAGCTGAAGAACGGTAATATTATTGAGGTTCTCACCTCCTCCAACAGTAATGGACCCAGTCGGGATTGGCTGAAGATAGTTAAGAGCTCCCAGGCAAAGACAAAGATAAGGCAATGGTTTAAGAAGGAGCGCAGGGAGGAAAATGTTGAGAAGGGAAGAGAGATTCTTGAGCGGGAGGTCCGTCGTCAGGGCTTTACGATGGCGGAGGCATTAAATCCAAAGCTATTAATATCTATTGGTAAACGTTTAGGCCTCAGCAGCGAGGAGGATTTATATGCAGCTGTAGGCTATGGCGGTATTACCCTTACTCAAATTCTTCCCAAGATAAAAGAGGTTGTTAAAAAGGAAGCGGTCAAAAAGGAAATATTACCTGAGCTAACTGAAAAGGAGACCCATCTTCAGCAGAAGAATCAAGAGAATAGGGGTAAGACCAATAAGCAAAGTCAAGGGGTTACCGTCAAGGGGATTGATAACATCATGGTGCGCTTTTCACGATGCTGTAATCCGGTGCCCGGCGATGAAATTGTGGGCTATATCACCAGAGGCAGAGGCGTTTCTGTGCATAGAAAGGATTGCCCTAACCTACTGGATGCAACGGAGGTAGCAGACAGGCTAATCGATGTGGAGTGGGATACGACGAAGCCGTTGGCCTTCCAGGCTGAAATTCAAATCAGGTCAGCTGACAGAAAGGGCCTATTGTCGGAAATCACAAGAATTCTTAGTGATTCCAAGCACACTGTGAATGCACTAAATGCTAGAACCAATAAGGAAAGAATGGCAATCTTAAATTTAACCATTGAAATAAATGATATAGAGGAATTAGACAAGCTAATGCAGAAATTCAGGAATCTTAAGGGGACCTTTGATGTTCACAGGGTAATTACCTAATGCCTGCCTCATTTGAAAGCTGCAATACCCCAGGCGTATTTTTTCTGTGGTAAGGCAGAGGAGGGGGTTTAAGGGGCTGTATCGCATCTTACGACTAAGCAGCAATAGGAGAATTATACTGGGAGCTATTCAATACATTAAGTGACGTTTGCACTGGTAGGAGGGTAATATGAGAGCAGTAGTACAAAGAATAAATCATGGCAAGGTAGTTGTAAATGACGAGATTACAGGAGCAATTGACAGGGGTCTATTGGTTTATTTAGGTGTTCAGGAGGGTGATACCCTACAGGATGTCAAATATATGGTGGACAAACTGACGAATTTAAGGATATTTGAGGATCAAGAGGAGAAGATGAATCTTTCTCTGATGGATGTGGGTGGTAAAATTCTGGCGGTTTCTCAATTTACTCTGCTGGGGGATTGCAGAAAGGGCAGAAGGCCAAACTTTACAGAGGCTGCTAAGCCAGATATAGCCGATAGTCTGTATAAGGAATTTATAAAGGGCTGTCAGGAGCTGGGGGTTGAGGTAGCGACAGGGGTTTTTCAGGCTCATATGTATGTGCATTCTATCAATGACGGTCCTGTAACAATTATGGTGGACAGTAAAAAATGCTTTTAGGAGGGTAAGCTATGTTTTTAGAAAAAATTCTAGCAGGGATATTATCAGTTAATTGCTATGTTGTGGGGGACGACAAATCCGGTAAAGCAGCGGTGATTGATCCCGGTGGTGATGCCGATAAAATAATGAAGGTTTTGAAGGACAATGGGTTTGAGCTGGCCTACATCATATTGACCCATGCCCATGGCGACCATATCGGCGGCGTGGCGGAGCTGCAGGCTATGACAAAGGCACCGCTCTATGTACACAAAAAGGATTTATATATACTACAAAATAAAAATATCAACTACTCCGCTCATATGGCAATGCCGGAGGTGGAGCTAACAACAGATAATTTGCTAAAGGATGGAGACATCCTCCCTTTAGGCAACGCCAGCCTCAGAATTATCCATACCCCTGGCCATTCGCCGGGAGGCATATGTATACTGGTGGATAAGCTGCTTTTTACTGGGGATACATTGTTCTCCAACTCCATAGGACGTACGGATTTAGAGGGCGGAGATCATAATCAGCTGGTGAAGGCTATAAAGAAAAGGCTGTTTGTTTTGGATGATGATATTTTGGTGCTGCCGGGACATGGTCCTGCATCTCGAATTGGCATAGAAAAGCTCACAAATAGATATATCAGGTAGCTGTATACTCCCAGGAAAAAAGGTAAAAATAAACATATACTATTCCGGGAGGTTTTTTATGATGGAAAAATCAAAAAATACTATTCCAAAGGACAAAAGCAGTTTATATGCCGACTATGACTACCATGACTTTTTAGAGCTGTGGGAGGAAGGGCTTTCGGAGACCGAAATAGCTCAGCAGCTGGGCATGAGTAAAGGCTTCGTTAAGGAGCAGGAAAAGGTAATTAAAAGAGATTATTGATGGGAGCTAGTTAGATGGTGAAGGTTTATTGTGTTGGGCATGATTATACCTACGAATTAATGGAGCTCCTCAAGCTGTTTTTCCCGGCAGAGGAGCTTCAATATATTAATGAGGGGCAGGCGCTATTAGAAGGTAGCTATATAATGACAAGGGTCAATATCGCCTCAGGCATACTGCGGACTGAGGTCGAAATTTCTATTGACGGACAAAAGGGAAAGGGAGATGAGGAATGTAATATCGCCAATGAATCCTCCCTCGTCATTAGAAAAAAGAGCAAGCAGCTGCTAAAGCGAGTACTTTTGAAGCTACTGATGAATGTTAATGGTATAGCCTTACCATGGGGTATACTGACCGGTATACGACCGACAAAAATTGTTCATGAGCTTCTGGAGAATGGCTACGACGATCATGATATCCTGCAAATACTACAAAATGAATATTTAATAGCTTTTGACAAGGCAAATCTGCTGCTGACAGTGGCAAGGACAGAGCATACATTTGTTTATCCAATAAATGAGTCGCTTATCAGCTTGTATATCAGCATTCCCTTTTGTCCTACGAGATGTGTCTATTGCTCTTTTCCGTCAAATCCCATGAAGCAATGGGGACATCTTATGGCGGACTATGTTGATGCCCTCTGCCGGGAGCTTAGCATGACAGCAGAGTACGTCAAGCAGCAAAATAAGACCATTGAGACAATCTACATAGGGGGAGGAACGCCAACTACCTTGACGCTGGAGGGATTTACTAGGATTTTTGATGTATTGGAAAGCGCCTATGATCTAAGGCAGCTGAAGGAGCTAACGGTGGAGGCCGGTAGACCGGATACAATAGATTTAGACAAGCTAATGCTATTAAAGTCCAGGGGAGTTACAAGACTCTCCATAAATCCACAGACCATGAATGATTGTACTTTAGTAGAGATTGGCAGAAGCCATACAGTAGAAGATTTAAAAAGGGCCTTTTATCTTGCACGGGAGGCAGGCTTCGACAATATTAATATGGATTTAATCGTTGGGCTTCCCGGAGAGGATGAAGCAATGGTAGTGAATACAATGGAGGAATTAAAAAAGCTACAGCCTGAAAACCTGACGGTGCATACCCTTGCCATAAAAAGAGCATCACAGCTTAAGGAAAAGTCCCATGCATATGTTCTAAAGGAAGAGGAAACAATAGTAAAAATGCTGGAGATAACCCAGACCTATGCAAAGGAAATGGGATTGAAGCCCTACTACATGTACCGACAAAAGCATATGCTGGGGCATATGGAGAATATCGGCTATTGCAGGGCAGGCTACGAGGGGATTTATAATATCCAGATCATGGAGGAAAAGCAGACGATACTGGCCTTTGGAGCAGGTGCTGTTTCCAAAATGGTTTATCCAAGGGAAAACCGACTGGAGCGAGTTCCCAATGTAAAAAACCTGGAGCATTATCTTCAAAGGGTTGAGGAAATGGTAGAGCGGAAAAGAGCATATTTTTAGATTGACAAAATTAAGAAATCATCTTATAATATTACCAATTATATACTTTAGATACTTTGAATAGAAGGAGTAAGTATTTTACTCATTTTAGCGAGTCGGGGATGGTGGAAGCCCGATATGATAGGGAATACTGAAGACATCTAGGAGTATATCCTCTGAAGCTAGTAGGAGGGTCCGTGAGCCTGCGTTAAGGGTAAAGTGGGATTTTATAAATCCAAACAGGGTGGTACCGCGGGAAAAATAGCTCTCGTCCCTTTATTTTATTAGGGATAGGAGTTTTTTATTTTTTGAATTTTTATTATTTAAGGAAATTGCATATGATTACGGAAGCCCGTAAATATTCTAGTTTATAAAAAGTTAAAGGTTTATCGTGCATTGCCTGGGGCTAATAACATTTAAAATACAATAAATTAGCCCGTGCGTGGGCACTAAGCAGGAAGCATTTGACCTTGCATAAACCAGGCACTAATCTATATAATGCAACTTTTTGATTTAAATACAAGAGGAGGAATTATTATGAAGCTAAAAAGGTCCCATATGGCCGGCAGCTTGAACAAAAGCAATATCGGTGAAACAGTTACGTTGATGGGCTGGGTTCAAAAAAGAAGAGATTTAGGAGGGCTTATATTCGTCGATTTAAGGGATCGAACAGGAATCGTACAAATTGTATTCGATAAGGATATCTCTCTGGATGCCTTTAATTTGGCCTCTGAGCTGGGCTCTGAATATGTCATAGCTGCTGTTGGCAAGGTGCACCAGCGTCAATCGATAAATCCAAACCTTCCAACCGGAGAAATAGAAATCTTTGCAGACAGCCTTCAGATTCTGAATAAATCTGAGACACCGCCGATTTATATTAAGGACGATGATGATGTCAATGAGAACCTTCGTTTAAAATATCGATATTTGGATTTGAGAAAGCCTTCAATGCAGAAAAATCTAATGGTACGTCACGAGACCTCAAGAATAGTCAGAGAGTTTTTAGCCGCAGAGGGCTTCATAGAGGTAGAAACCCCAGTGTTGACAAAGCCTACGCCAGAGGGGGCAAGGGATTATCTTGTACCCAGCAGGGTGAACCCCGGCAAGTTTTATGCTCTGCCGCAATCCCCTCAGCTCTTTAAGCAGCTGCTGATGGTTTCTGGCATGGATAGATACTTCCAAATCGTAAAATGCTATAGGGATGAGGATTTAAGGGCAGATAGACAGCCTGAATTCACTCAAATAGACTGTGAAATGTCCTTTGTTGATGCTGAGGACGTTATAGAAATCAATGAAAGACTTGTTCAAAGGGTCTTTAAGGAAATTCTCAATTTAGATTTACAGCTGCCATTGCCAAGGCTTTCCTATCAAGAGGCTATGGAGCGCTATGGCTCTGATAAGCCGGATATACGGTATGGCTTTGAGCTAATTGATCTTTCGGAGCTTGTTAAAAGCTGTGGCTTTAAGGTGTTTACATCAGCAATCGAAAACGGCGGCTCTGTAAGGGCGATAAATGTAAAGGGCTATGGGGACCGCTTCAGCAGAAAGGATATAACAAGCCTTGAGGAATATGCTAAAACCTATGGCGCAAAGGGCTTAGCCTGGATAAAGGTAACCGATGAGGGTGTAACCTCACCGATTGCAAAGTTCTTTAGTGAGGAGGAAATGGCTGCAATTCTTGAAAAGGCTAATGTTGAAAAGGGTGACCTTTTGCTGTTTGCTGCCGATAAGGATTCAGTCGTATTTGATTCTCTGGGACATCTAAGAAATGAGCTGGCTAAGAGATTAAACCTAATTGACAAAAATGAATTCAAAGCCCTTTGGGTTACAGAATTCCCATTGTTTGAATATGACGAAGAGGAAAATCGATATGTAGCAAAGCATCACCCCTTTACCTCACCGATGGAAGAGGACTTGGCGCTCTTAGAGACAGCACCTGAAAAGGCAAGGGCGAAGGCCTATGATATTGTCATAAATGGCTATGAGATAGGCGGCGGCAGTATTAGAATTCATTCCTCCGAGCTTCAGCAAAGAATGTTCAGAGCGCTTGGCTTCAGCGACGAAGAGGCCTGGGATAAGTTCGGCTTCCTGCTGGAGGCCTTTAAGTATGGTACACCGCCCCATGGTGGAATTGCCTTCGGCTTTGATCGATTGGCAATGATACTAGCTCAGGAAGACAATATCCGTCAGGTTATCGCCTTCCCAAAAACACAAAATGCACAGGACCCAATGACCAATGCACCTTCAGTAGTTGAAGAAAAGCAGCTTAAGGAGCTGAGTGTAGCAGTTAAGCTGGAGGAGAAGTAGGAGCAGAGAATAATGATTAACGAATAACGAATAGAGAATAACGAATAGTGAATAGTGAATAGCGAATAATGAAAAGAGAATAGAGAATAGAGAATAGAGAAGAGCGATTAGCGAACAGAGAATAGTGAATGGCGAAAAAAGATTAAAAAATGCAAGCAATAAGCAAGGGGTGAATTTCTTTTGAAATTTGCCCCTTGCTTTTGTTTATGGGCAGGAATATATGGTATTAATATATAAAAATAAGGATAAATGGATAAAAGCATAAATGCAGTCCAGATGTTTACTTCTAGAGGGATGGCAGACAAAGCGCTGTAGCCTATCACGGCCTCAAATAGTCGTTATTTACTGTACACTATTGACCAAGCATTTATTAATTATTATCCTGAGCAAACTATTTTCTATACACTATTCGTTATTAACTATGCTTTTAGCATAATCACTATGCTATAAACTATGTATTCGGTATTATTCACTATACTATTCTCCGCCGATAATTCATGGTAAGGCCATAATTTTTAACATTTTTAACATTCACATATTGACAATACCAAGAGGACATAATATAATAATGATAATCATTATCAAAAAAAGATGTAAAGGAGGTTAGAATATGAAAGCATTACTAGTGGGCGGCGACAGACTTGGCAATATACCGACAACCTTAGAGAGCTATGGTATAAAGGATTACATACATTGGACCGGAAGAAAAAAGGGTATGAGGAAGCTTGAGATACCGGAGCAGGTGGATATGGTTATTGTCTTTTACGATTTTATTGAGCATAATATTACTGAAATTGTAAAGACTAAGGCTAAGCAGCAAAATATACCATGTGTCTTTTCAAAGAGAGCATGTAGTGATTTATCTAAGCGTTTAAATGACTGTATTAATTGTAATTTTAATTGTAGGATTTCCAGTAATTAAATTTGAAAATTTCTAAAACTTATGTTATTATATATATAAATCCTGCTGTGTACGATGACTCGATGGTTTCGGAGCCAACATAGTAACATTGGGAATCCGGGTTTACAGTTGTAGTAAATGCCCCCACGGAAAGGGGACTTATGAAAACGGTAACAGGGCACCCACCTGCGAGACGCAGGTTCAAAGCAATCGACAAACGGCATGGCGGGAATCCTAACCTCTTAAAGCAAGGGGTTTTTTTATTGCCTATAATAATAAAGAAGTAAGCTATCATTTAAATATAAAGTGGCATAATAAAGCTATATGAATAAGGCTGAAGCTGTTGACATAAGAACTAAAATTAGTTACTATTAATTTTAGTGTTAGAAGAAGGAGGCATAATATGGGCTTACATTCATTTTCCAGAAGTGAATTATTACTGGGTACAGAGGGTTTAAATAAATTAAAAAATAGCAAGGTTGCAATATTTGGTGTAGGTGGTGTCGGTTCCTTTACTGCTGAGGCCCTGGCGAGAACGGGAGTAGGGAAGTTTATATTAGTTGATGACGACGACATTTGTCTGACAAATATAAATCGGCAGCTGCATGCCACAAGAAGCACTGTTGGGAAGCCAAAGGTTGAGGTGATGAAGGCAAGGATACTGGATATCAATCCAAAGGCAGAGGTTGAGGCCTACCGTGAGCTGTACAATAGTGATAGTGCAGAAAGACTGCTGAAGGCGGATTATGATTATGTTGTAGATGCAATAGATATGGTTACTGCAAAGCTGGACCTTATAGAGCGCTGCAAGAGCAAGGATATCCCTATGATCAGCAGCATGGGGGCAGGAAATAAGCTGGACCCCACAAGGTTTGAGATAACTGATATCTCAAAGACTTCAATTTGTCCCTTGGCGAAGGTTATGCGGAAGGAGCTAAAGAAGCGTGGCGTTACAGGTGTAAAGGTGGTATACTCAAAGGAGGAGCCTTTGACACCGCTGATAATTGAAGCCGATTGCAAAACCAACTGTATCTGTACAAACAAGGCCAGAACCTGTACGGTTAAGCATCAGATTCCAGGCAGTGTAGCCTTTGTACCATCTGTTGTGGGCTTGATCATTGCAGGAGAGGTCATAAAGGATTTAATTAAAGCTAAAAATGATTAATAGTCAGATGATAGCGGTAAAATTATAGTATAGGGTAAGCTAACGAGGGATAAAGTATATTTTTAGGTGCCGGGAGGTGCTTAAGAAAGGGGAGGATTCAAATGAAGCAATGTGGTGTTGTAAAAGAAGTCAATGGTGAATATGCAACGGTAGTTATGCAAAGGCACACCAGCTGTAGCGGTTGTAATGCCTGTAAAATGGGACATGAAAATACCAAGGTGGAGATACGTGGGCTAAATAATGCAAAGGGAGAGGTTGGTCAATGGGTTTCTGTAGATATGGAAAACCATGATGTGTTAATGGCGGCCTTTATCGTATATGTCATCCCTTTAATCGCTCTTATAGCAGGGATTGTGATAAGTAATCTAACCCTAGCCACAGTTGCAGGAGAGTATCTTGATCTAGTATCGGCAGCAGTTGGCTTTAGTGCAATGGCAATTACCTTTATGGTGATTCGCGCAAAAGAAAAGAATTTCTCCTTAAGCAAACGGTATTTACCAGTTATTACAGATGTCATAGATATGATGGAATAAATGATACCTACAAATAATAATGCAGCGAATAAGTCAAAGGAAAATTTGGCCTATTGGCTGCATTTTTGTACTATAGGCGTACACATAAGCTTAGTGTATATAAAATAAAAGCTATAAACTCAACAGCTTGGCCTATAGGGCAAGGCTGCTAACCGCTTATATCATATATCTCACAATAAGCACTAATAGGGTTATGTGCAGAGGATAAAATAAATAAAAGAAGTATTTGTTTAAGCTGACCCTGAATTTCCAATCGACATAGAAAAAGGGGACGGCCGCAACAGCCCACATTTGCAGATAAAAGCCTGCATCTAGACAATACAGCAGCGTAAGTGCGCCAAAGGCAATTAGGTTTTCTGTTTTTCTCTCGTAAAAAATATGGCATATTAGTATCGTCAGTACACCATAGGCACCATAGTCCATTTTAAGAAAGCTAAAGGGCGGGGCTGCAGTAAATACCAGTATGAACAAGAGTATAATTCTATTTTTGATGCTTTTGCTTTCATAAAGGTAGATGGCAGCAAGTCCTGTCAACAGAGTGAAGAATATATTAAGGCCTCTGCCAAAAAAGTAAAAGGGCAGCTGTGAAATAAAGGCAAATACGCCAAGCCTTAAGGCATAATTCTTTAAGCTGGAGGTTTTTCTATAACCGATCACCAGCTGGTGGGCAAAAATGGGAAAGGCAATTCGTCCTATTGCCCTCAAAATCAATTGCTGTGGAAAGAGCATATAGCCAATATGATCTATTAGCATTGTAATTATCGCCAATAGCTTTAAAGCATCATTTTTTTCCTTTACCTCTACTGAATTACCCTCCATACAGATTTCCTCCTCTGTGAATGCAATAGGTCATCTAAATAATTATAGCAAATTAATCCCGTGCTGAATTCTGTCTTGGCTTTACCTCATCGTTTAAATGTCTCATAAGGCGCTAGGCTGTTTTTCCTCTAGCCAGTCTGCGCTTTCTATAGGCATTTAAGGACAAAATGATTGTCAAGGCGGCTGCAATCGAAATAGCCACCATAAAGGCTTCGCTGCCCCTTTCTAATGCAGTGACATTATCATTTTCCAAAATAGAAAGCATGGTGTAATAAAGGCTATATCCGGGAACCAGGGGTACAATTCCAGGAATAACATAAACCGTCATCGGTTTTTTGTCAACAATCGCAAAGATTTCCCCCGACAGGGCTACAAAAAATGCCCCCAAAAAGCTTGAAAAAACGATTGACGGAGAATAATGGCTTGTTAGTCGGTAAACCGTCCAGCCTATGGCGCCGGTAAAGCCTGCCTTCAGTAATGAAGCCCTCGGTGTATTAAATATGATAGCAAAGCCTATGGTACATACAAAAGCATATAAAAAATGCAATATTATATTTATCATATCAGAGTACCTCCGATTAATATAATCCAGGCCTTGAGAACAAAGCCCACCCCAAAGGCTATAGATATGGCTATGAGTAGAGCCTCAATCCCCCTTGCAAGTCCGGAAACCAAGTCCCCCATAATCGTATCCCGCACTGCATTGGTCATAGCTACACCGGGAACCATAACCATGATGGCACCGATAATTACCTTATCCACATCGATACTGGGATGCAGGTATGAAAGCAAAATTGCAAAAAAAGCTGCTAGACACCCTCCCACAATATTGTTTAAAAAAAGCGTAAAGCCAGCCTCATTAAGCTTTTTAATTGAAAAGGTTACGATAATGCTTGTAATCAGGGCACTGATAAATTCCAATAGATTAGCACCAAAGAGCAAGGCCACAAAGGCACTGGCAACTCCGCCCATAAAGGCCTGAAGCGGCAGGGGATATGAGGCTAAGCCATCGATGTGCCTCAGCTGCTGCATACCATCCTCAACCGACATACTGCCTTCCACAAACTTTCTAGAAAAATCATTGACCTCAGTTATTTTATTCAGGTTTATATTCCTGGATCGTATCCTTTTCACAGAAGATAGCATTTCCTTTTCCATTTGTCCCTTCGTATCCACGGATACAAATATACCCGTAGGGGTGACATAGGCATCAACATAGGGATAATTTCTTGATTGGCACAGTCTGGTAATGGTATCTTCAACCCTATAGGTTTCGGCTCCATTTTTAAGCATAATTTCGCCTGCATATACAGCCATAACCAAAAGCTTTTTTTGATTAACCTGATTCATTGTATCACCTCCAGAGTAATGTAATTATACCAAAAAAAACGGTGTTTGTAAGAGCTTAAATGTAAGATTTCTCATAAATAAAATGCATGGACTGAATGAATTTTTGGAATATAAGGAATGTTACATAAATAACATACAATTTTTAATGAATTGTTTCTGTCGATACTTGTAAAAGCAGTCCAAAAATTATAATATTAAAATGTTATACATTACGAAGGGAGCGATGGAAATGAACTTTGATCATTTAAAAAATAGTGATCCTGAGATTTTTGAGGTTATTGAAAAGGAAACAGCTCGACAAAGAAATAATATCGAGCTTATAGCTTCAGAAAACTTTGTAACGCCAGCGGTTATGGAGGCTATGGGGAGCCAACTGACCAATAAGTATGCAGAGGGCTATCCAGGTAAAAGATATTATGGGGGCTGTGAAGAAGTTGACGTTGCTGAGGATTTAGCTAGAAACCGTTTGAAGGAGCTATTTAACGCAGAGCATGCCAATGTTCAGCCTCATTCGGGTGCTAATGCAAACCTGGGGGTATATTTCTCAATCCTACAGCCAGGGGATACCGTTCTTGGCATGAATCTTTCTCATGGCGGACATTTAACTCATGGCAGCCCAGTGAATATTTCTGGTACATATTATAACTTCGTTGCTTACGGCGTAGATGCAGAGACACAGGTTATCAACTATGATGAGGTTAGAAGAATTGCTCTGGAAACTAAGCCAAAGCTGATTGTTGCCGGTGCCAGTGCATATCCTAGAACTCTGGATTTTAAGAAATTCAAAGAAATTGCCGATGAGGTAGAGGCATATTTGATGGTGGATATGGCTCACATTGCTGGTTTAGTAGCGGCTGGACTACATCCTAATCCATGTGAATACGCAGACTTTGTAACCACAACTACCCATAAGACACTAAGAGGTCCAAGGGGTGGCGCTATACTATGTAAGGAAAAGTATGCTAAGAGCATTGATAAGGCCATATTCCCGGGAATTCAAGGGGGACCATTAATGCATGTTATAGCTGCCAAGGCGGTATCCTTCAAGGAGGCATTAAGTCCGGGGTTCAAGGCGTATCAACAGCAAATAGTCAAAAATGCCAAAGCATTATCTGAGGAGCTGACAAAGAGAGGCTTTAATTTAGTTTCGGGTGGCACCGACAATCACCTGATGCTTATAGACCTTAGAAATAAAGGGATTACAGGAAAGGCTGCAGAAAAGCTATTAGATGAAATAGGAATAACCGTTAATAAAAATACAATTCCCTTCGATCCCGAAAGTCCATTTGTTACCAGTGGTATACGTATAGGTACACCTGCTGTTACAACAAGAGGTATGAAGGAAGCTGAAATGATAAAAATTGCTGAGATTTTTGAATTAATTATAAACAATCAAGAAAAAACAGCTGAGGCTAAGGCTATGGTAAAGGATTTGGTGAGTGGTTTTCAGCTATATTAGCATAAAAAAATGAAATTATCGAAACCAGCGCTTTAGAGGTGCTGGTTTTGTGTTTCAGTAGGCACTTGGCGGCGACTAGAATTAAATAACATTGATAAATTTGATCAAATCAATTATGATTACACTAGAGAAGGGTTATGAATAATATCAAGTTGTTTTGACTAAACAATCATTTTGACTAAACAATCATAAGGAGTGGGAGTCTTGATTTTGACGCCGAGTGTTAAAAAGCTGAAATCTAAAAAGAAAGTTACACTACCAATCCTGCCAATCATTGCAATTTTAATCTTCTTTTTAGGAAGACTATTAAAGGGGCAGGGATGGCTGCTGGAAAGATTTTATTCACAGGGAGTTAACAAGTGGGTAATTCAATTGATTAGCCGTATCACTGGTATTTTTCCAATTTCGCTGGGTGAAGTGATATATGTTGGTCATTTGCTGGCTATCCCAGTGGTGGCTGTTTTGTTGCTCTACAAGGCATTCAAGGGAGGGCTATCCAAATTTCTATATAACATTCTTCAATATATATGTGTTGTATATATCGTTTTTATGCTGGTTTGGGGTATGAACTACAATAGAATTTCTATTGCTGAAATAACAGGGTTGGAGCTTCAGACCTATACAGAGCAGCAGCTATATGAATTAAATACCGCCTTAATCGAAAAGGGAAATGAGTTGAGGGAATTTATACTGGAGGACGATGCCGGTATTATGCAGATTTCAGGCGGCTATAGGACGGTTTTTTCACGGGCTGATGCAGGATTTGCGGCAGCAGGTGAAAGCATTGTCGCTTTAGCCGGAAGCTATGGTAGCCCTAAGGCAGTGCTGCTTTCGAGACCGATGCTGTATACAGGTATTACAGGAATGTATTTCCCATTTACAGCAGAGGCCAATGTTAATGTAGCCACACCGGATTTATTGCTGCCGGCTACGGTGCTGCATGAAATGGCTCATCAGAGAGGCTTTGCCAGTGAGGATGAGGCCAACTATATTGCTTACCTGACAGCATCCCTCCATCCAGATACAGATTTTCAATATTCAGGAACTATGCTGGCTCTAATTCATAGTATGAATGCCCTCGATAAGCAAAATCCCCAAATGGCGGCAGTATTAAGGGAAGGCTATTCAGATGGCTTAAGGCGAGATCTGCTGGCCTATTCAGAATTTTGGAGGGAGTATGAGGGTAAGGTAAACGAGACGGCAAATCGTATGAACGATGCCTATTTAAAGAGCAATGGACAAAGTGAGGGAACTAAAAGCTATGGTAGAATGGTGGATTTACTATTGGCTCATTTGATAAAGCATGGGGAAATATGATTGAAGGATGTAGAATCTACGAGGCTTTATTCGTTTTTATGGTAAGTACAATTTTTAAAATAAAGAATGAAGGGAATATATACAGTAGTACAGAAGTATTATGTATGCAAATTTATCTCCAGGAATAGCGTAATTTTACTATGACTTGGAACGAAACAATAAAGTGGGGTGACAATTATGGAATTTAAGCAATTTGGCAATAAGTATATCATACGTATGGACAAATCGGAGGAGGTAGTAGAAACCCTCAAAAGCTTCTGCCAACAGCAAAAAATCACACTGGGATGGGTAAAGGGTCTTGGTGCTGTTAACCGAGTGAAAATTGGATTGTTTGAAACGGGCATTAAACAATACCATTCAACCATCATGGAGGGAGACTTCGAAATTACCAGCTTGCTGGGGAATATCAGCACAATGAAGGGAGAAGTCTACCTGCATCTACACATCAACTTATCGGATGATCAATATAAGACCTATGGCGGACATTTAAATGAAGCAGTAATCAGCGCAACAGGGGAATTTCTTATTGAGGCCATTGATGGAGAGGTTGACAGAGAATTTAGTAAAGAGATTGGCTTAAATCTTTATAAGCTTGATTAATAGAAAGCGTCATAGAATATATATTCTATGACTCAGGCTGACGACATGCTGTTGGCAACAATATATTGAAGGGCAACATCAGCGATGGCAAATGTGCAGGCGGTGTCCGTCCTGCTTTGTGGCTAAAGCTGTAATGTAGGATTTCACTCCTTTGCTTTTTCGATTATTTATGTGTATTCTTGATGTCTTTCAAGAAAATTATGGTGAAAAACAAATGGCTATTTGATTTTTAATAAAAATCAAATAGCCATAAAAGTCGACAAACTGAGTCATGGAATTAAGGTTCTATGACTTTTTCAATTTTTGATATATATAATCATTGATTTTTATTGTTAGAAGTGTTAAGATAAAAGGTAGGAATAATACTCAAATACATATTAACTCTATTTTATTATATCATACTTTGAATGATGCGTCAATGGCTTTTTGATAAAATATTTCTTCAGGAGGTGATCATGTTGGAGTTCGAAATAATAGGCTTTGCTTCATCAATGCTGCAAAGGCTGGCTGTAGAGGAAATTGAAAAATGCAATGCTTTTACCGCCGATTATGGTCTTATTCTCACCCACAATGATGTCATAGAGCTGGTGGAAACCCGTTCGGATTCACTGAAAAGCAATGGAAGGATAGAATTTGGAGGCGGTGCTGTTGGGAAAATAATAAAAGAATTCTGCGATTCTCCCTATATTTACAAGGAAAACTATGCTGAAACGATACATGGCTTAACTGAAATATTTTATTTCTATAAAAATGAGACACTGGATTTATTGAGTGACGATGACCTTATTAAATACATGAAGGATTGCTTTGACGGCAGTTGTCAAGGGTCGCTGGAGCTATTGGCAGAAAAAGAGCTGGCAAAAATGGCGACCAATTTGAGATACGGCTATCCGATGGATTATACAGAGGAGCAAGAGGAGGCGTCTGACGATGAGTGGGATGATAGTCAATGGTGAAGTAAAGCATAAAAGCAGCTATAGTAATATAAGCAGTGAAAGCTACCTAAACACAATTCTTCAGGAGGCATACTTCAGCGGGGCTATGAATGCGCCTGATATAGAGAACCTCCAGCTGCAATGCCTCCAGCTGGTAGCCCGCAAAAGCGAGGATTTCAGCGGTGGGAACAGTAGCTCTATTAGAGTGGAGCTGGCAGAAAGTATTATGAAATCCATCCTCTATGCTATAGGGATGTACCTAAAGGCCCTGCCGAATGAAATATCTGCAATAGAAAAGCTGAAAACTGAAGCTGTTTCATATATGTTTAGTGAGGGGAGGCGAATAATTGATCATAAGCTGGAATTGACAAGGAAAATTTATAAAATGGTTAAAAGCAATAGATTAGTTACCAAGAATTATACCTACAACGCAACCTTGGTTGAAGGAATAAAAAGCTTTTTTGACAATTACAATCCTGAGTATTTTTCCCATGAGGTACCGGCCTCTATTGACTACCAGCTATGCAACCCGATTGAGGGTTTATCTGGTGTTGAGTTTATGTTCAAATATCTACAGCAGCTATATCTGGAAAATGAATTCTGCAGAAGCTTTGAAGCATGTCATATACGGAATTTGCTATTTGGTTATGATGAGGGATATGAGGATCTATTAATTAATATTTTTGAGCATGTATTAACCGCAGCTCTGGGCTGTGTCCTATTAGACCGTACTCCTGGGGACTTAACCATTACAGCGGAGGAGGTGAAGTATCTTTATATGTCGCTGCAGGAGGGTGAGGCAACTTTAGAGCTAAGGTTATATGAGGCAGCGGAAAAAATGCTGCAGGTACTGGATATACCTGCAATGCCTATGAGGAATTATATTAAGGCAAGCATGCCCAAAATCATAGCCTATATCACTAACGCAGTTAGGACAAATACCCTGGAAAAAACTGTCGTGGTAGCTGTGAATCCAGATTTAAAGCCTAAGATCAGATTTGAATCCGGTACTAAAATGGCGGATGAGGACTATCGAGGGCTAGTTGCTGAGCTTATGGCATGTCGCTTCACCTCCGACAGACTGGCTTTAATCAGGGAAAGAATAAGTACCTTTGCAGATTTAGAGGATATCTTAATGGATGCAGAGCTTGAGGCGATGGAAGTAGCTGCTGTGTTAGCGGGCCTAGAGGCTGTTGAGCTGGCAGCTTTAATTAAAAAGCATCCCTATAATTCTGAGGTTGAAGTCGATATATCAGAGGCTGAGGAAAAGCTGAGGGGCTGCCTTCGAGGATATATGGATGCTATTAATAGAGATAAGAGAAAGGAAATTATAGAAATAAATCAGCAGCTGGTGATTGAAGGATGTTATTAGGCCTATTCATTAATGCCATAAAAATTGATATACTTAGATATATAACTTTTTAACGGAGGTAGCCAATGAAATCTAAGAAGCATTTGATGGCCTTACTGCAAATAATTTTGCAGTCGGTTGAAGAGGGCATTCATGTGGTGGATGAAAATGGTAGTACAGTTTTTTATAATAAAGCAATGGCAGACCTTGAGGGGATGCAGGTGGAGGATGTGCTGGGCAAGGGGCTGCTGGAGGTATTCCCCAGTCTTAACGAGGACACCAGCACCCATTTGAGGGTTTTAAAAACGGGTAGGCCTATCGTTGATGAAAGCCAGAGCTATTTAAACAATATCGGTAAGGAGATTACAACAGTAAATACTACCATACCTCTTATCTATTTAAATGAAAAAATTGGAGCAGTAGAAATAGCAAAAAATATAACCAAAATAAAGCATTTATCAGAGGAGATTTTAAGACTCCAGCAGCAGCTGACGGCATCCTCGCCAAATCAAAAAAACATAATAAAGCGCTATACCTTTCAAGACCTGCATGGAAAAAGTCCTGAATTTCTAATGGCTGTAAAGATGGCAAAAAGAGCAGCCGCCTCAAACTCCAGTGTACTGATATATGGTGAAACCGGAACCGGTAAGGAGCTTTTTGCCCAAAGCATACACTATCAAAGCAATAGAAGCGATAAGCCCTTCATAGCACAAAATTGTGCTGCTCTTCCGGAAAGTCTGCTGGAGGGTATTCTTTTCGGCACCACCAAGGGCAGCTTTACAGGTGCCATAGACAGACCGGGTATTTTTGAGCAGGCCAATGGCGGGACAATATTGCTGGATGAAATAAATTCTATGGGCTTGCTGCTGCAATCCAAGCTGCTGCGGGTGCTGCAGGAGGGATATATACGCCGAATAGGGGGCTTAAAGGATGTGCCCATAGATGTAAGGATAATAGCCACCACCAATGAGGACCCCTTAGAGGCGGTGAACAGAGGAAGTCTAAGGAAGGATTTATACTATCGCTTAAATGTCGTTAATATCAATATACCTAGCCTTAAGGAACGCAGGGACGATATCCTATTGCTGTCAGAACGGTTTATTAATACCTTTAATCAGCAGCTGAATAAGGAGGTATGGATGCTGGCGGCCTCTATTCATAAGCATTTTTTGGCCTATTCCTGGCCCGGAAATGTAAGGGAGCTTAGGAATGTCATAGAGGGTGCTATGAATCTTATTCAAGAGGAGCATATTCTTAAGGAGGAGCATTTTCCTCCTCATATCATTAAGGCTATGGCTGCGGAAGAGAAGGGATTTGGTGCTATTGGTCAAATGGACCTGAGTGAATATGGCAGCCTAAAAGAGCTGCTGGAGGCAATAGAGGCAGACTTGATAAAATCAGCCATGAAAAAGCATAGTAATAATATTACCCATGCCGCAAAGGAGTTAAAAATAAGCCGCCAGGCCCTTCAACATAAGCTAAAAAATCAATAAAATGAAAACAATGCATTAAACGCAAGTATATTTGCACTTAGCGCAAAAATATTTGCGTTTTTTTATTGAATTTTTTCCTGCTGCTGACTTACACTATGTATAACTATTCAAATGTAAAAGCTATGAAGGGATAGCTAAAAGGCTTATAGCCATAGGCAATGTATATTTATATCATAAGGGTTAATTTAAAAAGATTGGAAGTATTAAAAAAAATTGGCAAGGATTTTGCAGTATATCAAAGTACCAAAATTTATCAATGGAGGTTGATCGATATGGAAAATATTAAAGTAATTATCTGGGGCTTTGGTGCTATGGGCAGCGGTATGGCAGAAATGCTATTAAAGAAAAAGGGTGTAGAAATCGTAGGTGTTTGTGATAGAAATGCAGCAAGAATAGGCAAGGACATGTATGAGGTGCTACAAATGGAGCGTGGCGACAGAAGGCCTGTTATTATAACGGATAATATAGAAGAGATAGCTAAGGAAGGTGCAGCTGATGTAGCATTATTAGCAACAGATTCCTTCACAAGAGCCGCCTTCGATAAAATTAAATACATCGTTGAAAAGAAAATCAATGTTATTTCAACTGCTGAAGAAATGGCTTATCCACAGGCTCAAGAGCCAGAGCTGGCTAAGGAAATGGATCGATTAGCTAAGGAAAATGGTGTGACTATCTTAGGCACTGGCATTAACCCCGGCTTTGTACTTGATTTATTAATATTAGCATTGACAGGGACCTGTGAAACAGTTGAGCATATAAAAGCAGCACGTATTAATGATCTATCTCCATTTGGTCATGCAGTTATGGAGGAGCAGGGGGTAGGCCTTACTGTTAAGAACTTTGAAGAAGGCGTTGCTAATGGTAAGGTTGCAGGACATGTAGGCTTCCCTGAATCTATTAGAATGATTGCAGACGGTATAGGCTGGAATGTTGAAAAGATTGATCAGACAAGAGAGCCTATTGTCAGTAGCGTGAATCGAGAAACGAAATATGCAAAGGTTGAGGCTGGTAATGTGGCAGGCTGCCGTCAGTGTGGCTATGGCTATGTCGATGGTGAAATCAAGCTTGATATGGAGCATCCTCAGCAAATTCTTCCTGAGATGGAGGGAGTAGACACCGGTGATTACATCTGGATAAAGGGTACACCAAATATCAATCTTCAAATAAAACCAGAAATACCAGGCGGCATTGGAACAATAGCAATGTGTATCAACATGATTCCTCATGTAATAAACTCCGCAGCAGGTCTAAAGACGATGCTAGACTTACCTGTACCAAGAGCTATAATGGGTGACATGAGAGATTTTATTCAAAGGTAGGTTTAGAAAATGAGAAGACGAGCAGAAGGTACATGGGTACGCATACACGATATCATATTAACCCCAGAGGAAAGAGCAGCAAATCTGCCAGAGGACACTAAAGAGGTTCCACTGGAAATGTGGACTAAGGGCTTTCTATTGGAGGAGGCCAGCATCGGTGACATGGTGGAAATCAAGACCATAACAGGGAGAACTGTAAAAGGAACCTTAGTTGAGGTCAATCCTTTTTACAGCCATGATTTCGGAAAATTTGTTCCTGAAATATTGGAAATAGGTCTTCAGCTGAAGGATATACTTTGGGGAGGTGACCTAAATGAATAAGGATATGAGCTATACAGGGGTAATGGGTCGCCGTAGTGAGATTATGAAGCAGGCTGTTGGTATAGATTATAGCGTTTTTGAATATGGTAAAATTGGCTTTGATTATGAAAAAATGATGCGGGAAACGGGATACACCCTACAGGAGATGCAGGAAATTCAAGGCCAAACTGGTGTAGGGAATACCCCTCTACTAGAGCTTAAGAATTTAACTGCTTTGGCAAGAAAGCTAACGCCAGAGGGAAAGGGTGCTAGAATCTTTATCAAGGATGAAGCATCAAACCCATCCGGGAGCTTTAAGGCTAGAAGAGCAGCCAATGCTGTATATCATGCCAAGAGATTGGGCTATAAGGGTGTTATAGCAGCCACCAGCGGAAACTATGGTGCTGCAGTTGCCAGCCAAGCGGCAATGCAGGGCCTAAAGTGCATCATTGTTCAGGAATGCTATGATAGCACTGGAAAAGGTCAGCCTGAAATTATTGAAAAGGCAAGAAAATGTGAGGCCTATGGCGCAGAGGTGGTTCAATTAACCGTTGGACCTGAGCTATTCTATACCTTCCTAAAGCTTTTAGAGGAGACAGGATATTTCAATGCTTCCCTTTACACGCCTTTTGGCATTGCAGGGGTAGAAACCCTAGGTTATGAGCTGGCTATGCAGTGTCGAGAGAGACTAGGGAAGGACCCAGATGTTGTTGTATGCACCAATGCAGGTGGCGGCAATGTTACCGGTACAGCAAGGGGCTTGATTAAGGCTGGAGCCGAAGGCGTAAAAATTGTGGGAGCCAGTGTTAATCTAAAGGGGCTGCATATGGCCAGTGATGAGCAGTTCAATAAAAAATCCTTTACAACAGGCCACACAGGCTTTGGCATGCCATTTGCGACATGGCCGGATCGTTCAGATGTGCCTCGTTCTGCAGCCAGACCGTTACGATACCTAGACAGATATGTAATAGTGAACCAAGGCGAGGTATTCTATATGACGGAGGCTTTGGCCCAGCTAGAAGGCCTTGAAAGGGGTCCGGCGGGAAATACCTCCTTAGCAGCAGCCTTTAGTTTAGCACAGGAAATGGATAAGGATCAGATCATAGTTGTACAGGAGACAGAATACACAGGGGCTGGAAAGCATCTACAGGCACAGCTATCCTTCGCAAAGGAAAATGGCATTCAGGTGATATTCGGCAATCCTGCTGAAGAGATATCTGGTGTAAATATTATTTTGCCTGCCCATCCGTCACTATTGAAGGCAAAGGACATAGAAATGGATAAGCTAAGGGCATCCTATATAAAGAATTGTGTGGAGAATAATAGGGTTACTGAAATTGATAGCGCAGATGTCAGCTTTATGGTTGCTGACAGCAAATTTAATAAAGAGATGGTGCTAGATATTCTGCAGCAGATGGGGGTAACTGTTGTTGATTAATGGTTATTTACGCTTTGTCTGATGTAGTGAAAACCAATTTGGAGGTGTCGAGTATGAAAAGAGCTGACGATTTTCAACAGAGAAGACAGCATTTAATCAATTTATCCGATGAAGAGCTAGAACAGCGCTTTTGGCAATTAGCAGAAAAGATAGTTAATCCAATGATAGATATGGCAAAAAAACACACAACGCCTTCTATAGAGCGTTCTGTACTTCTAAGAATGGGCTTTTCCAGTATAGAAGCCAGGGCTATTGTAGACGGTGTTATAGCTAGAGGCCTAATGGGAAAGGGTGCAGGTAATGTCGTATATAAATTGGCTACTGCGAAGAATTTAGAGATACGTGCTGCCGGACTGAAGCTGGTAGAAGGTGAGCTATGGGATGAAGCTGTAGCATTATGCCAAGGGGGTGCAAAATAATGACTTTAAAAATAGATGAAAAAATTGATGTTAAAGAAATTTTAAAGGATTTAGAAAGCTATCGCCCAAAGCGTAGGGGCTGGACCTGGAGAAAGAAAAATCCTGCTTTAAAAATGGGGCCCTTTACTTACAAAAATTGCTCAGAGCCTTTAAAAAATAGTGTGCCACTACCATCTGCTAAGTATTTTGGTGATATAGATCCTCAGCCAGATTATATAATTACGACAGAGATTGCTTCAGGCCGCTTTGAGGATGATATCAGACGTATGAGAATGGCTGCATGGCATGGGGCTGACCACATCATGGTGATCAGAACAGCAGGTCAAAGCCATTTCGATGGCTTAATAGAGGGGACACCTCAGGGTATTGGAGGCATTCCAATCACAAGAAAGCAAGTAAGGGCACAACGTAAGGCCCTTGATATGATTGAGGAGGAGGTTGGCAGACCAATCAATTATCATTCCTACATCAGTGGTGTTGCTGGGCCAGAAATCGCGGTTATGTATGCTGAGGAGGGCGTAAATGGTGCACATCAGGACCCTCAGTACAATGTACTATATAGAAACATTAATATGATTCGCTCCTTCGTAGATGCGGCAGAGGCTAAGAGAAATATGGTTTGGGCAGATATAGCGCAAATCGATGGTGCCCACAATGCTAATGCTACGGCTAGAGAGGCCTGGAAGGTAATGCCTGAGCTTATGGTTCAGCATGCCCTAAACTCAATATATTCCGTTAAGGTCGGTATGAAGAAGGAAAATATTTGCCTTTCAACAGTACCGCCTACAGCACCGCCGGCACCCTGCTTGGCTTTAGACCTGCCATATGCAGTTGCTTTAAGAGACGTATTTAAGGAATACAAAATGAGAGCCCAAATGAATACAAAGTATATGGAGTCCTCTACTAGAGAGGCGACGGTTACTCATGTATTAAATCTTATGATTTCAAGATTAACCAGAGCTGATATCCAGTCAACTATTACACCTGATGAGGGAAGAAACGTACCATGGCATATCTACAATATGGAGGCTGTTGACACAGCAAAGCAGGCCCTTGTTGGTATGGATTCACTGATGGATATGGTTGAGCTAAAGAATGAAGGCTTCTTAAGAGATAAGGCTAGGGAGCTTAAGGAAAGAGCTGTTCTATTTATGGAGGAGGTTCTTGAGGCTGGTGGCTATTTCAATGCTGTTGAAGAGGGCTTCTTCGTAGACTCAGGCTACTATCCGGAGAGAAATGGTGATGGTATAGTTAGAAAAATAGATGGTGGTATTGGTGTTGGAACGGTTTATGAAAGAGATGAGGACTATTGCGCTCCAGTAACAGCTCACTTTGGCTATAACAACGTTGCTCAATACGACCCATCAGCAGTAGAGGAGCCATCTAAGCTAATTGGTGGCGGCACCTATGAAAAGCCTGAAAAAATAATCTTCATCGATGAGCTAGATGAAACTGATAATGTCAATGTTCGTCTAGAGGAGACTAAGGCATTAAGAGAGACTACAGAGATCAAGCCAGAGGTTGAGTGGACTGGTGATGGCTATGTGATGATGAATCTATTTATGCCGGCTTCCAGAAGGGTTGCTGAATTTGCAGCTTTAGAAATGGCTAAGAAGATGAATCTTGAGGATGTAGAGATAATCCACAAGGAGATTATGCATCCTAGTGAAGGCACTAGAATAGAGCTTAAGGGTAAGGTGCCTTTCACAATAGATACAGCTGCCTTAGTAATTCCACCAGAGCCTTCAATAATGTCTGAAGAGGAAATTCGTGAGGACATTGCTGCTAAGCCTTTAAAAATTGTTGCAGGTACAGTTGGAGAGGATGAGCATTCAGTAGGTCTAAGAGAAATCATAGACATTAAGCATGGCGGTATTGAGAAATATGGCATTGAATGTCATTACCTTGGTACTTCAGTTGCAATCGAGAAGCTAGTGGATGCAGCTATTGAATTAAATGCAGATGCTATCTTGGCTTCAACAATAATAAGCCACGACGATATTCACTATAAAAACATGAAGAGAATTCATGAGCTTGCAATAGAAAAGGGAATCCGTGACAGAATAATGATTCTTTGCGGCGGAACTCAGGTTAGCCCTGAAATCGCAGTTCAGCAGGGGGTTGACGCGGGCTTTGGCAGAGGCTCGAAGGGAGTTCACGTTGCAACATTCCTTGTAGAAAGAAGAAGGGAAATGAGCAATGAAAATTAATGTATTGGTTGCAGAAATCGGTAGTACAACTACTGTAGTAAATGCATTTCAAGATATTAATAGCCCCAGTCCGAAATTCCTCGGGCAGGGGCAGGCTCCAACCTCAGTTTTAGAGGGGGACGTCAACATTGGCTTAAGAGGAGCTATAGAGGACCTAAGGATTAACTTAGGTCTTTCTGTGCTTGAATATGATGAAATGCTGGCCACCAGTAGTGCCGCTGGAGGCTTAAAAATGACGGTACATGGGCTTGTTTATGATATGACGGTAAGAGCAGCTAAGGAAGCAGCCTTAGGGGCTGGAGCTATCATTCATCAGATAAGTGCTGGCAGGCTAAAGCGAACCGACATCAAGAAAATTACAGAGCTAAAGCCTAATATAATTTTGATTGCCGGTGGCGTGGATTATGGAGAAAGGGATACAGCTATTTATAACGCTGAGCTTATTGCTGATCTTGAATTGGGAATCCCAGTTATCTATGCAGGAAATATAGAGAATCAAGAGGAAATCAAAGAGATTTTTAAGGATACCGACAACAGACTTTATTGTGTTGAAAATGTTTATCCTAAAATAGACCTTTTGAATATTGAGCCAACCAGAAGTGTCATTCAGGATGTTTTTGAGGAGCATATTATTCATGCACCTGGAATGGTAAAGGTGAGGGAGATGATTGATGGGCCAATTATTCCTACACCGGGAGCTGTTATGGAGGCCTCTAAGCTTTTAAAGGAGGCCATAGGGGATCTAATAACCTTTGATGTTGGTGGGGCTACAACAGACCTACATTCAGTCACAGAGGGTAGCGAGGAAATCAACAGAATATTAATCAGTCCAGAGCCCTTGGCTAAACGAACTGTTGAGGGGGATTTGGGCGTGTTTGTAAACATGCTTAATATTGTTGAAAGAATCGGCAAGGATAAGCTTCAGGCAGAGCTTAAGCTGGATATTGATAAGCTGATTTCAGAGCATAGACCGATACCAAAGACACCAGAGCAGATAGCTTTCGTAGAGAGATTAACGCTAGAGGCGGTTATGACTGCCCTAGACAGACATGTAGGAAAGCTAAGGGATCTATATGGTCCGGCAGGGAAAAAGACAGTTGCAGAAGGAAAAGATCTGTCTAATGTCAAATATATAGTAGGAACCGGTGGCGCTCTAACTAGACTTCCAAAGGGTAAGGCTATATTGGGGGAGATTACTAAAAGAAGCAGAAACAGTCTTTTATTGCCTAAAGAGGGTGCTAAGGTCCTTATAGATAAGGACTATATTATGGCTTCCCTTGGGGTATTGGCTAAGCGCTATCCAGAAGCTGCCCTTAGACTAATGAAGTCCAGCATGGGCATTCAGGAGGAGTGATAGGATGAATCCAAGAATAGATATAGATTTAGACAAAATCAAGCATAATGCCAAGGTGCTGCTGGAGCTATGTAGGCCATTCAATCTAAGTGTGGCAGCAGTTACTAAGGGCTTCTGTGGTAAGCCAGAAATAGCAGAGGTCTTGGTATCCGCGGGTGTAAAGTATCTAGCAGATTCTCGCTTAGAGAACTTTGTTAAAATGAAGGATTTACCTTTAGAAAAGCTTTTATTGAGGCTTCCAATGATAAGTCAGGCTAATGAGGTGGTTACCTACGCGGATATTAGCTTGAATTCAGAGCTGGAAACAATTAAGTCCTTGAATGCTGCAGCAGAGGATATTTGTACTACACATAAGATTATTCTGATGCTGGATTTGGGGGACTTAAGAGAGGGTATCTTCGATGCTATGGAGCTTGAGAAGGTGGTTAGAGAAATTAAAGGTCTCAGCAATATAGACTTAATAGGTATTGGTACTAATCTCACCTGCTATGGAGGGGTAATTCCAAACGAGGTAAATTTAGGCCAGCTGGTGGAAACTGCTTGTAAAATAGAAGAAATACTCGGAAAAAAGCTTGAAATAATTAGCGGAGGAAACTCCAGCAGTGTTTATATGCTTATGAACAATAAAATGCCTAAAGGCATAAACCACATAAGGCTTGGAGAAGCAATTCTATTAGGCTCAGAGACGGCCTATGGAGAGGCTATACCTAATACCCATCAGGATGCCTTTCAGTTGGTTGCCGAGGTGATAGAGCTAAAGGAAAAGCCATCGGTACCGATCGGAGAAATCGGGCGAGATGCCTTTGGCAATGTCCCCACCTTTGTAGATAAGGGTACTCATAAAAGAGGTATATTAGCAGTAGGTAAGCAGGACATTGCCACACATCCAATCACCCCTGTAGATCAGCAAATAGAGATATTAGGCGGCAGCAGTGACCATCTAATAGTAGACTTCACCAATTGCGACAAAGAGTACAGGGTCGGAGATGAAGTTGTCTTCAATATAGGCTACGGCGCAATGCTTGCCCTCATGACCAGTGAATACATCCACAAGAATTACGTGTCAGCGGGACGTTTTGATTGACACGCATTCAACACAAGGGGAACACAAGGGGACGGTTAAAGAAAACACAAGGGGACGGTTCTTCTGTGTCATCCATCGGGACACAGAAGAACCGTCCCCTTGTGTTCCTTCAGAAGAACCGTCCCCTTGTGTTCCGTCCCCTTGTGTTCTCTTGCGTTCCTTTGTTCCCCTCGGACTCTTCCAATTTATACATATCACTGCATGGAACTAAATCGGATTACCTCCGTCTAAATAGTAGAAGCAATGAAAAAAACTCTTGGTACCAAGTAATTTTTACTATGATATGAAATGACTATTTAGAGGAGGAATATTTATGAAATTGAGATATGGTAAGGCTTTTATTTTGGGTGTATGTTTAACACTGATGTCAACAGGGGCGGCGTTAGCTACCGGCAATGCCGCAGGTGGTGGTACGTCGGCATATGATGCAGGCCGTATGCCGCTTATACAAAGCTCTGTTGAAGGGCAAGCACCAACGCTTGGCCCAGATGCAGCGGTTTCCTACATGGTGGATGAAAGATCACAGCTGCAAAAGGATATTGACAAAAAGCTGTTTGAGATATACGCGGAGGAAATTGCAAAGCTGAATATTTTTGTAACTCACACTGTTGAGCTTGATGGCAATATTGAGATCGGTATCTCCCCCTACAGCGAAGAAAACTCAAAGCAGCTAAGTAATTTACTTAAGGAAAAAAATATCAAAATCGTTGAAGGAGAGTTGGCAACAATAATGCCGATGATGGCAAGGGATCTACCGCTGAGACTAGAGCCTGAAGAACTAGGCTACAGTGAAGAAGTTATGAAAATTCAAATTGCCCTAGATGAATACATGCTTAAGGACAATGGTGCCTTCTTTACAGATAAGGATTTCAAAATCTACAGAACCCTTCCCAATGAGGACTATTTAGAGGTGGGTATTTATCCATATAGCGATGCCAATGCGGATGTCATCTATGAGATAGTTGGCAAGGACAGCGTAAGGGTTGTTGAGGTAACTGAAGCCGAGCTGGAATACAATGAACTGGCAGCAGAAGCAGGAGAAGATATTGTTTTTAGAACAATGGATACCAATGAGGAGGGCGCTAAGCCTGAAGCCTCAAAAGAGCCTTTGCTTTATGGACTGGGTGCTATGGCATTACTGGCTGGAGGAATATTTGCCGTAAAAAGAAAATAGATCAATTCTAATAAAGCTATAACCCTTCTAAAAGTAGGGTTATAGCTTTTTATAGCATAAAACCCCCAGCCTACAAATACTATTGTAGGGGGAGGGGTAATATGAAGAGAAGGATTGAGATAGAGATTTCGGAAGCTCTGTATTCAGAGCTATTACAGGCAGCTGAGGAGCAGGGCTGTAGTCTGCAGCAGTATATCGAATTAAAAATTGCCCATGAGACTGAAGGAAAGAAACTGGCGGCTATGAAGAAATTTATTGTAATGGAGCTGCAGCATACGATGAATAAAATTCAAGCCTTAAGACCAGAGGAGCTGGAGATGGAGGAAAAAAGCAACAGAATTCTAGTATACTCCTATCAGGCTCTTATGCAGCAGTCTACTGCTCTACCACAGGAGCTGGAGGATAAGATTGCTTTTTATAAGGAAAAGGAATGGCTGGAGGACAGGCTCTTTTATATCATTATTAGCAGAAAAAGGCCAGTTGGCATAATCGGTATTATGCCTCAGCAGGAGCCGATGCCCTATGGTGATTATTTGCATATATATGGTCTGTATCTGGAAAAAGCTCTGCAAACAAAGAAAAATTTAACCTATTTGTCGGGATATTTACAGGCCATTGCCAAGCAGGAAAAGGCATTAAATATTGATGTCTCCAATGCAGCTACAAACCTATCGGAGGAGCAGCTGCAGGAAATGGGCTTCCATGCCTTTTCAGTCTCTCGGCTAGTAAAGGGTAAATTGCAGGCAGTGGCGCCAGAGTTACGAATACAAAAAATAGAAAAGGCTACGGTTGAACTAGAGGATGCGCCATTTCAGGAGTATATCATGTCGGAGCGGACTCTACCGCTAAGTCTTCTTGTCAAGGGATGGCAGAAAAGAATATCCTCAGTAGAAGTGGAAAAAGTCAGCTTCATGCAGGGAAGTGAGTCTATAAGCTACATACTAATTAAGGAAAAGCTGTTATCCCATGGGAATACTGAGCTGAAGCTTAATATACTAGTGAAGCCAATTGGTGTTTATGATTTAAAGGTTATGGAAGAGATATATGTCAATGTATTGACGGAGGCAGCTAAAGAAGGCAATGATTTTACAATGGTGATATGTTTGCCTGAGGAACTGAAGGCTCTGGACACTAGGTTAAAGGTCACCTCCTCTATGGCAATAAAGTGGTATAGAAGTCTCATCAATGGTAGCTAATGCAAAGGCCCCGATGCTGAAAAAAAGCCTCGAGGCCTTGCCTATATCAATTAAAAGCTTATGTATTTGCTTACATGATTACAGCTACCACCAGTATGAGATATAGCGTTTGAACGTGGCTCTTGTATTGTGTAACGCTTTTTGTTAGACTATCATTTTCAATCCTCAGCCCCTCCAGCTCAGTATTCAGTGCTTTTACTCTTTCATCAAGGCTTTCAACCTGATCCAGCTCACCGGTGAGATATTCATAGCGTTGGAGTCTTGCCTCCATATGCAGCAGTCGATTGTTTAGCTCCATAATCTCATGCTCCTTACTTAAAAGCTCCTGTTCTGCATAGCCTAAGCTGCTCCTCAGTTCTGTAACATTTCTTGCCAGCTGCTCCTTTTCTCCATCTATAGCATCAGAAATGTCTTTAATATGATTAAGGCCCTTCTCACTCTCCTTCACCGGAAGGTTGTTGAGGATTTTTTGGTACGTCATCATTAATATCACCTCCAAAGCCTATGAATTGAATATTTGGGTAGAGGGTACCAAAGAGATAGTCACAGTTTATTAGGGTCATATCCAATTTGGCGTTTGACGCAAAACGATATCTTTTAAAGCTCATAAGCTTAGTCTTTGCAATCAGATTCGGTGTAGACCAGGTTTTACCATTGTCGGTTGAATAGCAGGATACCAGACTGTTGAATTGGAACCAAACTATCCAAAGGACCTTATTAAAGCCAATCAAATAAGGAAAGGAGCAATTTTGACGATCTGATAATATAATCGGCGTAGAGGATGCCTCAGCATCGCTACTGGTATCACTAACTGCATCCTCCTCCTGCAATAGCTGGCCTATTTCATCAATTGTTTTTCCCATTTCTCCGGTATCTTTATCCAAAAGCTTTGCTTTAGGCAGCTTTGATAGGTTATGCTGCTGATATTTTACCGTCAGCCCATCCTCCTCCAGCATACTCCAGGTAATATGTAAAAGACCATAGATATCGATCAGACCATCTAAGTAGATTTTCCGTTCTGAAATATCCGTAAGCCGTCTTGAAAACTCCCAGGACATATCCTCCTGTTGAAGCCTTGTTAAATAAAATTCCTCACAAACTGAATTATAGGAGGCGAAGAGGAGGTAAAGATTATCCTCATGCTTCAGGAGCTTAAATGGGTTTATATATTTGTTGAAGGTGATGGCCTCAATCGTCTGATGATGCCATTGATCCTTGTGCTTTGTGATGTGCTGTATTTTACAGGTGTTCCTTGAGCCACTGTTCTGATATAAATAAAAGAAATGCAATTGGTTCTTTACGAGGGCGATATCTGGATAATAGGCGTTTTCATTGTTTTTATTTATTGCGGCTACCTTGTGACTTCGCCAGAGCTTTTCCTCCAAATAATAATAGTTGATTTCTCCGCTCCCATGTATGACAAGGGCATGGATTTTGTCTCTGCTGTCAATGGCGGCTGCAAAATGACGGCAGGCCTTGTTAGAGATTATGGTCTTATCTATCCATTGATTGCTTTTGTTGGAGTAAATACATTCCAGCTGTTCCTTCTCGTTAATGAAAAAATTATATATTTTGTCGCTGGAATCCTTTAAGACATACTCGTATTTTCCAACTAACCCCATAAAAATCACATCCTATAAGATTCTAGCACCCTTACCAGCTCAAGTTTTACTTCAGCAACGGTAATATTTTTCAAGAACTGCTTTGTCAGTCGCAACATAGTCCAAAATCTTGCTTCCCCTCCGCCTTGTCCTGAAAAAAATTCGCAATTTAATGCTTGGTATTCCTTGGTCAAATCTCCGTATAGCTTCGTTGTCAGCAGTCAAAAATTCCTCGATAAGACTGCATCCTCTCCTCGCTATACGAAAACTCCCTCAGGGCTTAACCTAAGTATTAACTGCGACAAGGTACTAGTAAAATATATGCAAAATCTTTATAAAAATTACTTATTAGTAGCACCTAAAGATAGGTTATTTCATATTTTACAGTAAGTGATATTTAAGAAATATTACATTTACTGAAAATAAGAAAGAGGAGATGATATAATGTCACACAGACCTATAGCTGATGTTGAAGCCCAAAGTATAGAAGATCGTTGCTGTGTTGCCAATACAGGTTGCTATTTTGAAGGGGATTTAAGGGATGTTGTGGGTGAATGCATATTCATTGACAAGGTATATGACTCTGTAACCTTCAATCTATCAGGTATTCAACCGGCTTCAAAGGTTCCATTTGGAACTCTGCCTGCATCAAAATGCGGACCTAAATCTCGTATTGTAAGGGTATTAGACATTAGAACAAGGAAGTATTTTAACCCAAGCAATATACACGATCCTAAAAACCTAGCTGTAACACCAAAAACTCAGCTTTCTGGCGCACAATTCGTAACTGATGAAAAGGGCTGCCCGGTAACTGTACCCGGACCTGCAGGATTACTGCAATACCTAATTTACACAGATACAACAGAATGTGATGAAATCGGAAGAGGTACACCAATATTTGGTTCTCAGGAAATCATAGTAACAGGTTCAGTATTGGTAGAGATAGACGTTGAATACATCGATGCACTTGGAAATATACAATTTGCCACCATTAGAGGTAGAGCACCTATTAATCAGGTATTAACAAACTTCTTCGAGCTTTGTATGCCATCTGTCTATGAAGGCGCATTCCTGCCTCAGTTTGTTGAGTTCTGTAATATATCCTTTATCTCAAGGCTGGCAACTCAAAGCATAAATAGAGATATAAACTTCAACACAAACAATGGTGAAATCTTTGTTAACCTAATCATTGCATTATGCCTTACATGTGAAAAGAAAATCAAGCTGCCTGCTCAATTATGCGTCCTAAGCACAGGCTTCTGCGAGCAAGAGGCAAGGGTAAGACCAATTTGTGGAGATAACTTCCCATCATTATTTGCACCACAAATTAATGAGCCCTTTATCGATCCAATTGATCATTGCTAATAAAATATTATAACTGTTTTTAAAGAAGCTGGTGTCCAATGGACATCAGCTCTTTTTGTATCATAGGAGAACAGATAGCGGCGTTGTAGAAGCTGAAAATATTAGATCTGAAAGAATGCTTGTAAGAACAGATTCAGGTAAAATTCGATTGATGAATGTAATAGGTGTAGTAGATACGAAAACAGACAGTGGTAGCATTGAAGCTGAGAATATCATGTCTGATAATATAACTGCAAAAACCTATTCCGGTAAAATTCATCTGTTAAAAATACGGGGAGAAGCTACAGCGGAGACTGATAATGGTAATATTTTTATATCAACAAAAGAAATTGCACATTTGATATATGCTAAATCCGAAAGTGGGAAAATTGAAATAGAAACAGAACAAGAACCTATTGATCTTCAGTTTGACGTAAAAACAAATTCTGGTGAAGTAAATCTATTCAATAAATATACTAAAGAGGCTTCAATCGGAAAAGGAAGCATTATAATGAAATTAAAAACGGATAGCGGAAATATTTCAGTTGTAACAAAGTAAAGATAGATAAATTTATCATATAGCAAGTACTCTACAGCATTTATTATGGAACATTGTGCTATGGGCTCCAGGCTAAGCTTTATTCGATATTTTCGTAAGCGTATGGCTGGATTTGGAGCTGTGTCGAGGTTACTGGTCACAAGCATACGGTATTAAAAAGCAATAAAGGCTAGAAGCAAATAGCATGGCAAATATCTATACCTCCTACTCTATTGTTTTAGAAGTAGGAGTTTTCTTTATGTTTAATACCAAATGGTTTATAATAGTAGATATATCATAAAAGAGGTAGGAGAAGGAGGGAAACCGATGAGGATTATGGATTTTAGAAGTGATACTGTGACGCTTCCAACTGAAGTGATGCTAAATAAAATGGTGAAGGCGCCACTAGGTGACGATGTTTATGGAGACGACGAAACCGTTAATAGATTAGAGGCTCTTGCGGCTTCGGTTATGGGAAAAGAGGCGGCATTATTAATTCCCTCAGGAACAATGGGTAATTTAATCGCAGTTATGTCCCATACGACGCCAGGTCAAGAGATTATATTAGAAGAAAGCAGTCATATTTATCTTTATGAGGTGGCTGGAATCGCTAGGGTTGCTGGGGTGCAGGCTAGGACCTTAAAGGGAGATAATGGTGCCTTAAGAGTGGCGGATATTGAAGCAGCTATCCGTGTAGATAATATTCATTTCCCAGAGACTGGTTTAATATGTCAAGAGAACACCCATAATATGGGGGGTGGCGTAACGATTCCACTGGAGCAAATGGAAGCCGTCTATAAGCTTGGAAAGGCTAGAAATATACCGCTTCACCTTGATGGCGCAAGAATTTTTAATGCTGCGGTGGCCCTAGGTGTAAATGTAAGGGAAATAGCAAAATATGTTGATTCTGTAATGTTCTGTTTATCTAAGGGCTTGTGCGCACCAATAGGTAGTATGCTTGTAGGTGAAAGGGCATTTATAGAAAAGGCTAGAAAGTATAGAAAAATGCTGGGGGGAGGTATGCGTCAGGCTGGGATCATTGCTGCTGCAGGGATTGTAGCTCTGGAGGAGCAATCCAAAAGATTGCATGAGGACCATTCTAACGCAATATTATTAGCAGAAAGGCTAAATACAATAGAGGGCGTAGCGGTTGATTTAACAACAGTACAGAGTAATATAATCAATGTGGATTTTCATGATACAGGCATAAGCATCCCTGATTTAGTAAATAAAATGAGGGAAAGCGGCATTTTAGTGAATGGCAGAAATCATAGGCTCATTCGCTTTGTTACCCACAATGGTGTAACTAAGGCCGATGTGGTGGAGGCTGTTGAAATTATTAGACAAATATGTAAATAAGGGTGAAGAAAATGGATTTATTTGATTTAGCAAAGGAGGAGACCCTTTCTCTTCAAGCGCCTCTGGCTGAAAGGATGCGACCGAGGACAATAGCTGAGATATTGGGTCAGGAGCAAATATTAGGCAAGGACAAATTTTTAAACCGTTGCATAAAAGCCAGGAGATTACCTTCAATCATTCTTTATGGACCACCGGGGACAGGGAAGACAACAATAGGAAAGGCTATAGCGAAGGAGATAGAGGCCGAGTTTTTCCAGTTGAATGCCGTCACTTCGGGGGTAAAGGAAATTAGAGAGGTGGTAGATAAGGCTGAACAGCTTTTGGGGATGTATCGGAAAAAAAGCATTTTGTTTATCGATGAAATACATAGATTCTCTAAAAATCAGCAGGATGCCCTGCTGCCTCATGTCGAGCGGGGACTTTTGACATTAATAGGCGCTACGACAGAAAATCCTTATTATCAGGTAAATGCTGCCTTAATATCACGTACTACCGTCTTAAAGCTGGAGCTTTTAAGCGAAGAAACAATTGTAGCACTTTTAGAAAGGACTATCGCCGACAGGGAAAGGGGCTTTGGCAATCTGTCAGTAGAAGCCCATCCTGAGGCACTGCTGCATATTGCAGCTATTGCTAATGGTGATGTCAGAAGGGCCTATAATGCTCTAGAAGTGGCAGTTCTTAGCACTCCCCCCAATAATGAGCTTAAAATTATCATTGATTTGGAGGTTGCTCAGGAGTCGATACAAAAAAGAGCACTTCAATATGACAAGGATGGAGATCAGCATTATGATGTGATATCGGCCTTTATTAAAAGCATAAGGGGAAGTGATCCCGATGCAGCCCTTCATTATCTTGCTAAGATGCTGTACGGGGGAGAGGACCCGGAGTTTATTGGAAGAAGGCTTGTCATCTCAGCCTCGGAGGATATAGGAAATGCAGACCCTCAGGCATTGCTGGTGGCAATGGCTGCCCATCAGGCTGTTCAAATTATCGGCATGCCGGAAGCAAGGATTAATTTAGCACAAGCAACTACATATCTGGCGACGGCACCTAAGAGTAATGCAGCATATCTTGGTATAGGAAGTGCTTTGCAGGATATTGAAAAAACAAAAACTACTGTGCCCCTTCACTTAAGGGATTCCAGCTACGCCAAGGGCTTCGGTCATGGTAAAGGTTACATGTATGCCCATGACTATGAAAATCATTATGTTCAGCAGCAATACCTTCCCGATGAGCTTAACGGCAGAAGATACTATGAGCCAACAGAGCTGGGCTATGAAAAAAAAATTAGTGATTATATGGCGTGGCTAAAATGCAGGGAATAAGTTGCTTAGGATTTACACGGGGCAGATGTTCTTTATGGGTATCTGCCTTTATTAACATAGGATGACATTTTTAAAGATTTTGTTAAGATAAGAGGTGTTTTCAATACCTATGGGGAACTAATATAAGACTCTATGCAATAAAATAGTATAATCTGGCAATAATTCAGAATAATATAAGCTACTGGAGGAGACTTGTATGAAATTTTATGTAAAAATCTTTGCCATTTCCTTTATCGTCTTTACCTTGATTTTTGGTGGTATTACCCTTTGGATATTGGATACCTTAAATGATTTGAACAGAGTAGATATAGAGGCAGTGGATGCGTTTAAAAATGATGATAATTTATTGGATTCACAGGATGAGGAGGAGCTTGACCCCTATGCGAAGATGATCAATGATAGTAAACGCTTCAATGTGTTGCTTTTAGGCACCACAAATAATCTTTTGACGGATACGATTATTGTTGCAAGCTTTGACCCAACCAGCAAGGTACTGGACTTTATTTCACTACCTAGAGATACCTACTATGAACGGGAGGGATATAATGGAAAGGACCAGAGAAAGCTGAATGCCGCCTATGGTGTAAGGGAAAACCGAGCCCAATCCGCTATGAATGCCGTCAGTGATGTCCTTGGTATGCCTATACATAATTTTGTTAAGGTTGATTATGCCGCTGTTGCTAAAATTGTAGATGCAGTTGGTGGCATAACTGTAAATATTCCATTCAACATGTACTACACAGATCCCTATGATAAGCCGCCGCTGGTTATTAGCTTTACAAAAGGACAAAAGCACCTAAATGGCAGTGATGCTGTTAAATATCTGCGTTTTAGAAAAAATGACGATGGCAGCCACTCCGATGGAGACATAGGCAGAATTAATCGTCAGCAGGATTTTGTGAACAAGCTAGTTAGAAAATCCCTGGGGTTGAATCTTCCAAGGGTGGTGGGTATTGCTAAGGAATATGTAGAAACAGGCCTGTCGACAAAAGAGATTCTTAGCTATACCAATAGCATTATAGGCATGAAAAACGAGAATATAAGAATGCATGTTCTGCCAGGTGTCCCAGAGTATATTGATGCTGTTAGCTATTATACACAGAACAAAGAAGAAACCAAAGCGCTGGTGACAGAGCTTTACGGTGGTATAGATGGTCTATAAGAAAATCCCCTTAAGTCATATTAAGGGGATTTTCTCATGGTAACCAGAATTTTATCTGCTTCATATAGTATTATTAGTAATATAATTTTCGACCTTGGGGAGGAAATGGGATGAAACAGATTGAAAGAAAATATTATCTTGCTGTATTCGAATCCAGAAATTATGCGATTCAATTACATCAGCATTTACAGCGCAATCAATTAATGCAATATGAGCTAGTGTCTACCCCTTGTAAGATAAAGGCCGGCTGCAGCTATTCTATTAAATTCCAGGACCTTAATGAGCTGGATAGACTGCTTCAGGAAGCAAAAAGCATAAGGAAGACAATTGCTGGGGTTTATGTTGTAGAAAGATCCTATGGCAAAAGGATAATCAAGAAGCTAGATGCTATTTAAAAAAGCTGATAACTCTGTTTACGATGCTGGAGCTTGAATGAAGAGACTGATAGGTTTTTTCCTCAAGCTCCATAAATTGTTTTTTGTAGGCGATCAGTCTATCCTCTATATTATATATTTTCTTATGGAATTCACCCAGCTGACATTCCAGCTTTAGCTGTTCATCCTCCAGCTTAATGAGATTTGAATTCAGCTCTCTTAATTGTGTATGTAATTCCTCGCTGACCAATTCAGTAGTCAGCTGACTATTGACCACAGGCTGATCATCTTCCATAGCCCTTTGATTGGCTTCGAGCTTTTCGATTTCAGTCATCATTTTATTGACATAGCCCTGAACCTCTTGAATCATGCTTTTTAAGTTCGCATCGATAAGTATATGCTCCTCTTGAGCTTTATCCTCATTCTTCAGTGGTACCTGCAAAGCCTCTTCTGATTTTATGTCCTCGTCAATTTCAATTGAAGCTTCGTCGGGGTCTGCCTGCACCTCTTCATCGGGCGCTTCCTCTATGAGGTCATTTATCTCCTGTTCAACCGGCTTCATGGATTCTTCTTGCTGATCTTCAGTATTTAAAGGGATATTGGGGGATTCCAGCCTTGGCGTAGCTGTCGGCTGTACAATAGTCTCATTATATCCCTCCATAGGATTTTTAGGAGGCTGATAATACAGTCGAGAACCCAGTATGTTAATGCCGTCCTCTACAATACCATAGATAAAGGAGGAAATATAGTAGCTTCTTTCATTGGTTGCATTACTGCTATATCTTATGAGCTCTGCATTTTCCAGTGAAAATCCCTTTACTGTATTGAGGGGTGTCCAGCTAAGGCCATAGTCTGCTGAATTAATTTCATTGATATTATCATTTTGTCTACTGAGTAGCTTAATCGTATTACCTTCCTGTAGCAGTAAAGGAGAGAAGTAATTGGCATTCTTATTGGAAAGCTGAACAATAGGCGACCACCTGGCCTTTTGATTGATTATACTGGATTTTCTTCGATACTTTAAGGTAAAATTATTGTCTATTATGGTGCACCAGGCCACATGCATATTATCCTTTCTATCTATTAATAAAAATGGGTGGTTGTTATCCTCCTGCAAATTGGTCACTATCTCCCCAGTACTCCACTTTTTATTGAATACATTGAATTTGCAGTAGGAAAGCTGGTGATTATTTCTGTGCATCACCTTATAGATTAAATGCACATTGTTGATGCTATCCATATCCACCTGAAAGGGTGCAAGGAATTTTCCCGGCATATAGGTAATGATAGTCCCCTTGTTGAAGGTCTTTTCGTTCCAGTACATGTGCTCTATGGAGGTTATCATGGGACTAAGCAGGTTTGTCTTATTGCAAAATACATGGGTGTAGTCCCTTCGATGAAGTAAGGTTAAATGCCTGTAGGTATTAGATTTAAAGTCTAGCTTTGCCAATTGCTTATGCTCCCATTTTCCCAGAATATTGACTAAATACAAGAGGCTGCCTTCCTTTGTAATGCATATTAGGTGCAGCTGGTCCTTATTATCTATTGTAGCTGAGAAATCAATTACCGGCTGGGGATAGGCCTCTTCATTGGATATTAAAGTATTGTCAGGGCTAAAGATTTTATAATTGATCAATTTGTGCTTGTCTAGGTAAAAGAAAAAAGATATATTTTTTGCATTCTTAATCAGGCAGCTTTGAGGTGTATAGGCTTGCATTTTTTCACTTCCTTTTAGTTTTTATTTTAGGTTTTTCATTAAATATGGCTAATAGCTTTCATAATGGTTCCCATATACAGCTTTACTCCATATTATGTTATTACTAATAAATTTATTAGTGATTTTGTAAAAGTTATTAATAAGAAGGAGGGAGAGAAGTATGTCGTTAAATTTCGATCCTAATCCAGGCGTGTTGCAACAGTTAGACCCTTATTTTCCAGATTTTAAAGCAGAGTGTATTATTGTTGATAAGGTTTATGCCAGCTGTCAACAAAGAGAATGCTTTGATGAAATAGCTGTTCAATTACCTGATGACGGATGCCTTAAGCTTTTAAGCATCACCTTTAGTCCTGGTGTAATCGTTCCAGGCTCACTAACAATAACACCAATACCCAACAGACCCAATTTCAGCAGAGTTCGCTTTAGAATCTCTATCGGCTTTACCGTGCGCTTGTTAAATAAAGATACATGTGTCGTTGTGGAAATTCCGGGCCAGCTACCCGATATCCAAAAGGACATCATACTCTTTATGCCTCAGGCCAGAGATGAGTTTTCATTGCAAATCGTAATTGAAACCGCTTCAATGGTTTTAGCAGAGCCGCAAATAGCAGATGGTTTTTTAATCTTCCCGGTAGGCGTATTTATCATTATAAAGGTAGTCGGAAGAGTGCAGTTACTTATTCCAGCATTTGGCTTCTGTCCAGAGCCGCCTGAATGTGAGGAGTTTTCACCGGAGGATATTTGTATTGAGTTCGAAGCAGCACCGTTCCCAGAATTCTTCCCTAGACAATTAGAGGATATACCCTACGATGAATTGTTTTAAAAAATAAAAAAAATAAAAAAATAAATAAAAGCTACCATTTTTAGGTAGCTTTTATTTGTAACACTATTTTTGTATCTACATATATTGATACTGTACAGAAAAATAATTTTAAATTAATTATAAGGGGGTAACAAGATGGCAATTAATTTTGACCCAAGTCCAGGGTTATCATCGGATCCATATTTCCCAGACTTTAAAGCGGAATGTATAATCGTCGATAAAGTTTATGCCAGCTGCCAGCAGCGAGAATGCTTCGATGAAATATTTGTACCGCTGCCCGACGATAAATGCTTAAAGTTTATAGACATTATATTTAATCCCGGGGAAATAGTGGATGGTTCTTTAACGATTACACCGATACCAAACAGACCTAACTTCAGCAGGGTTCGCTTCAGAGTCAGCATAACCTTTGTTTTACGCGCGAAGAATAAGGATACCGGCTGCATAATTGAAATTCCTGGTGAATTACCAGAAATTCAAAAGGACATAATTTTGTTTATACCGGAGGCAAGAGACGAGTTTACATTCCAAATCGTTATTGAAACAGCATCACAGGTATTGGCAGAACCAATAATCGAAAAAGGCTTCCTAGTATTCCCTGTTGGTGTATTCATTATTGTGAAGGTTGTAGGAAGGGTTCAATTACTTATTCCGGCTTTTGGCTTCTGTCCAGAGCCTCCTGAATGTGAAGAATTCTCACCCGAGGATATCTGTATTGACTTTGAGACAGCACCGTTCCCAGAATTCTTCCCAAGACAGCTTGAGGATATTCCTTACGATGAATTATTCTAAGAAAGGATAAAGCATAAAAAACTGCCAAAGGCAGTTTTTTATGCTTTATCGAAATATGTTTTATTACTTTGTTATAAACATTTGAGTGTAATACCCATTATGAATACCTACACCAATATGTGTAAGGCTAGGATTCAGTATATTCTTTCTGTGGCCCTCAGAGTTCATGAAGGCATTTTGAGCTGCCTCAACACTTTGATTTTTAGCAATATTTTCAGCTGCACCCTTAAACTGGATTCCAAAAGCACGCATCATATCAAATGGTGAACCATGGGTTGGTGAAGTGTGAGAGAAGTAATTGTTATCATGCATGTCTTTAGATTTTACTCTAGCAACATATGCCAAATCAGTGTCAACAATCAATTCTTTTAATCCAGCCTCACGTCTAGCCTTGTTGACCAAATTAACCATTTGCTGCTCTTGAGCAGAAATTGTATGGTTATATTTAGTTGTTGCGGTTGGATTTGTAGGCGCTGGCGTTGGCTCCGGAGTAGGGACTGGAGCTGGAGTTGGTTCTGGCGTAGGTGCCGGTGCCGGAGTTGGTTTTGGCGTTACCTCTGGTGTCGGCTTAGGTGTAGGTGTATCCTTAGGCGCCTCTGCAGGGGCATTTTCTTTAACTACCGGTGTCTGAACTGTAACCTTTTCTTCCTTTTTAACAGTTGTTACAGTCGTGTTGTCGGAGCATAGTGAGATGATATTTCTGAGACTACCAACTGTAAAGCTATATGAAGTTTTTGATGTTGTAGCCGGTTTTACATTGTAGATTACCTTTGTCCCATCTGTGCTCTTGACTAGAGTGTAGGCACTTGCAGATACTGCCGACGTAATGAACATAGTTGCAACTAAGGTTGGTACTACTGCCTTCTTAATTAGATTATTTTTTAACATTAATTCTCCTCCTTTTATTAAGGCTTGTAATCATGATACAGTAATAGATTATCAGGTTCAACGCATAAAATATGGTAATATGACGAAATAAAGGCAAGGGGGTACTAGAGTGAAGCGTATCATATGTCTTTCTTCGGTTGATTATGATTGGATGTTTCAGAGACCTCAGCAGCTGATGCTGGAGCTCAGCAGCAGGGGCTGGGAGGTTATATATTGCAATCGGACAAAAAGAAAAGGTTTGTACATGGAAAAGAGAAGCGATAGCTTGACGATATGCCATAATATCAAGAGTCTGTTGGCCAGTAATATTACAGCAGATATTTTATGGATTGTTGACCCAAAGCTGGTGTCAATGAAGGGCGCCTTTAAGGAAAGGCTCACCATCTATGATTGTGTAGATGATTTTCCTTTACTGAAGCTTCAGCAGCATAAGATGCTTAAGGCGGCTGATATTGTAATTACAACCTCAAAATTACTTTGCTTGGACTTAAAAAAATACAAGAAAGAGGTGTATCTGGTTCAGAATGGCTGTGATATCGGCTTTTTCAATGATAATAAGGAGCTGGAAATAGGGTGGAGGCCTCCAAATCCTGACGGAAGCGTTATCGGATATATTGGGGCCTTGGCCTCGTGGGTGGATATCGCCCTAATAAAGGAGCTAGCAGAAGTATATAAAAATGACAATATTCTTATGGTGGGGGCTAATATAGGCTTTCCAAAGCTGCCAAAGGCAAAAAATATCTCATACATAGGACAACAAAGCTATCATATGGTGCCGGCTTATTTAAATCGTATGGATGCCGCCCTTATACCCTTTAAGCAAAATCAAATAACAAGGGCAACCAATCCCATAAAAATGTACGAATATCTTGCCTTGGGGAAGCCGATCATCAGTAGCATGATTCCTGAGGTTGTGCCATATAAGGATATTTTATATATCAGTAGAGATAAAAGCGAGTTTATAAGAAATGTCAAGCTAGCTCTGGCGGAAAACAGCACTGCACTACAGGAAAAAAGAAAAAAAGCAGCCCTAAATAATTCTTGGAAAGCCAGGGTGGATGAAATAGAGGAGATAATAAAGCCTTCAATAAAAAAGGGAAAAAGCAGGTGATTTATGAGGGTTCTATTTTATATTAGAAGTGATTATCAGCATTCTTTAGCAGGAGATAGTATACAGTTGCTAAAGACTAGGGAGTTTCTTACAAAAAAGGGGCTTCAGATTAAAATCTCCAGTAATCCACAGGAAAATTTAAGGGATTACAACATTGTCCATCTCTTCAATACGATACGGGTCTCAGATACCTTTCAATTCTACAAAAATGCAAAGCAGCAGAAGAAAAAAATCGTTCTGTCACCAATTTATTGGAATTATATTAAGTATGTAGACCCTCAAAGGGAGGGAAAAAGGATTGCTCTTTGGCATATGTCAAATCCGCTTAGAAAAGAGGTGCTGGAGGGTACAGATTTGATCCTGCCGGGGACAGAAAGTGAAATGCGGGCAATAGAGGAGGATTTCAACCTGAAGCGGAACTATGTCGTGGTACCAAATGGTGTAGATTCAATTTTTCTTAACGATAGAGAAAGCAGCTTTTTAAAGAAGCATAGGATTGAGGATTATGTCTTGACGGTAGCAAGGGTTTGTGATCATAAAAATCAGTTGTCCATTGCTAAGGCCGCAAGAAAACTTGGTGTGCCCTATGTAATGATTGGACCAATTAATCAAATGGAGTATTATTACCAATGCATGAAGACCTACAAGAATATCATTTATGTACCTAAAATTCAGCATGAGGATTTAGTTGGTATATATCACAGTGCAAGGGTTCATGCTTTAGTCAGCTGGTACGAGATACCCGGCTTGGTTAACCTTGAGGCAGGCTTGGCGGGCTGTAATATTTTGACTACAACGGAGGGCAGTACCCGGGATTATTTCAGAGATTATGTTCTATACGCCAACCCCAACACCGATTCTGAAATTGAAAAGCAGCTGGAAAATGCCTATAACAGAAAAAAGGATGAAGCGTTTAAAAAATACGTAGCGGAAAACTATCTATGGGAAAGGATTGCAGAAAAAATTCTTAGGGCATATCAATCCCTATAAAAGCTTAACATAAAGAGAATCATAGGCATAATTTATAGCAGAAGTGAGGAAAGGAGCTTTTAAATGAGGGGATTGATACTAAGCGGGGGAAGCGGCACGAGATTACATCCGCTGACTAAAAATTATCCAAAGCAGCTTCTGCCTGTTCTAAATAAAGCGAATATCATATATCTGATTGAAATGCTAAGGGCTGCAGATATCAAGGAAATCGTAGTAATTGTTGGTGATACTTATCCACAGGTTCAAAGGCTACTGGGAAATGGTCAAAAGTGGGGGGTAAGCATCAGCTATAAATTTCAGCAGCTGCCACTAGGCTTGGCCCATGCAGTAGCGATTGCAAGGGAACAGCTACAGGATGAGGACTTTGTCATGCTGCTGGGAGATTGTCATCTTCAGCTGGATTTAAGGGATATGATTGATGCTCATATAAAGGGAGAACAGGTGGCAACTCTGGCATTGAAGGAGGTCTCATGTGTTAAAAACTATGGGATTGCTTATGTGGAAGGAGATCATATTGTAAGAGTTAAAGAGAAGCCAAAAGGACCCAGCAGTAACTTAGCCATTGCAGGCCTTTATATATTTAATCATAAGAGGATATTTGAAGCTATAGCGGGTATAGTACCCTCGGTACGGGGTGAGCTTGAAATAACTGATGCCATACAATGGCTGATAGACAAATCCTATAGCGTTGGCATGAAAACGGTTAAAGGGACTTGGATAGATATAGGAACACCGTTGGATCTATTGAACATAAACTTTCATAAGCTAGCGGGGCTCTCAGCTATAAATAGAGGGATACTGGATGCCACCAGTACAGTTTTAGGCGAGGTTGTCATCGAAGAGGGTGTGCGGGTTGTTAATAGCATATTGCAGGGCCCCCTGATCATCGGAAGGGATACCCTGGTAAAGGACAGCTTCATCGGCACAGATACCTGTATTGGTGAGAGATGCGAAATTGTGAAATCCAGTATGGATAGAAGCTTAATACTGTCAGATACCAGCATATACAATCTAAGCGGACCCATCTCCTACAATATTATAGGCTTTAATAGTCTTCTAAATTTAAAGGCCGAATTTAATGATTCTATTACTAATATTCGAGGGAGGGGCATATAATGGATTTAATCGAGGGAGTTGCCATAAAACAGCTTAAGTATCATTGTGACGAAAGGGGTCGTCTGATAGAAATTTTAAGATGTGATGAGGCCTTTTTTCAAGGCTTTGGGCAGGTATATATGACTACTGTAAACTTCGGTGTTGTAAAGGCATGGCATTATCATAAACAGCAGACGGATCACTTTTTTGTATTGAAGGGTATGCTGAAGCTGGTGCTGTATGATGACAGAGAAGCTTCTGAAAGCTATGGGCGGGTTAATGAGCTTTTTATCGGGGACTATAATCCCATGCTGGTGAAAATACCACCGATGGTATACCACGGCTTCAAGGGAATTAGTGAGGAGGAAACGCTGGTTCTAAACCTTCCGACAAAGGCCTATAACCATCAGGAGCCGGACGAATTTAGACTGGAGCCTCATAGCAGCAAAATACCCTACGGCTGGGAAAGGAAGGATGGATGATGAGGATTTTAGTAACCGGGGGAATGGGGTTTATCGGCAGCAATTTTATACATTATTTGATGGAGAAGGATAGTGCCTATGAAATAATAAATGTCGATGCCTTAACCTATGCAGCTAATATCAGAAACACAGCAGCATTGGAGAACAAGAGGAGATATCGCTTTGTAAAAGGCGATATACGGAATAGGCAGCTCATAGATCAGCTTATGAACTCACAAATTGATTGCATCGTTAATTTTGCTGCTGAATCCCATGTCGATAGAAGTATTACTGACCCATCGATTTTTCTGGAAACAAATATACTGGGTACTCAGGTGCTTTTAGAGGCGGTTAAGCATAATCGCCATATTAGATTAATACAAATATCTACAGACGAGGTTTATGGATCGACTGAACATGAGTTCACAGAGGAGTCTCTCTTAAAGCCCAGCAGCCCCTATTCTGCCAGTAAGGCCTCTGCCGACCTTTTAGTTCAGTCCTATGCACATACCTATGGCATAGATGCAGCCATAGTAAGGTGTACGAATAACTTCGGCCCTCACCAATATCCTGAAAAGCTTGTGCCATTGACGATATTAAGAGGCTTAAAGAATGAATCCATACCCCTTTATGGTAGCGGTCAGCAGGAAAGGGAGTGGATATACGTAGGGGATTTTTGCAGGGCAATAGAACTGGTAATGCTGCAAAAAGGAAAATCTACTGTATATAATATCGGCAGCGGGATAAGGGTGAAAAATGTCGATATGATCAGATGTATACTTGATGAAATCGGTAGAAGTTACAATCTTATTACTCCGGTGGCGGATCGCCTAGGGCATGACTTTCGATATGCAGTGAATCATAGCAAAATTAGCAAAGACTTAGGATGGCAACCGGCATATACCTTTGAGGCTGCCTTGAAAAGTACAATAAAGTGGTATAGTGACAATCCAAAATGGTGGGGGGAAATGTCGTGAGAATATGTCTGTTGGGAGGAACAGGTCAATTAGGATATGAGCTACAAAGGGTTCTAAAGGATGAGGAATTATTTTCCTGTGGCAGAAGAGATTTTGACATAACTAATATAGATAAAACACATGAAGCACTTAGGACCATTAATCCGGATGTCATCATCCATGCGGCGGCGGTCACCGATGTTGATTTATGTGAGGATAGAATGGAGCTGGCCTTTAAGGTCAATGGCAGGGCTACTGCAAACGTCGCAGAGGTCGCCAACACCATTAAATCCAGACTGGTATATATCAGTACTGACTATGTTTTTGACGGTGAAAAAGGCTCTGCCTATAATGAGGCGGATAAAGAAAATCCAATAAATATTTACGGTAAATCCAAGCTTCAGGGAGAAGAGGCAGTAAAAAGCCATATGGATAAGTACTTTATTGTACGGACCGCGTGGCTTTATGGGCATAAGGGAAAGAACTTCATTAAATCCATATTAAGCCTTGCCAATAACAATTCACTGCTAACAGTGGTCAATGACCAGCAGGGCTGTCCGACCTATGGATTCGATTTATCCGAAGCTATCTATCAGCTGATAAACAACGATAGCTATGGGATCTATCATTTTGTCAACGAGGGGCAGGCTACCTGGTATGATTTTGCAGAGGAAATTTGTAGAGTAAAGGGGATAGAAGCAAAGCTTCTGCCTATCTCATCACAGGAGCTTCAGCGTAAGGCGAGGCGTCCAAAAAATTCTAGCTTGAATAATAACTCCGGCATTAAGCTAAGGGAATGGCAGGCAGCTTTAGCGGATTTTTTGAAAAATAGGGCATAGGCCCTTATTTTTTTGCTTAAAGGCCATAGTGCCAAAGAATAGACAAAGTGTAGCAATTCACGCCCATACTCATAATATAAAGAAGAAAATATATAACCTTAACAGGATATAATTCATTAAAAAGGGTGATAAAGTTGCGACTATTATATATTTCAAGCGGTGAAGGCTGGCCCTTTTGCTGGGTTGACGAGGCTATAGCCCATGCTATAAAGGAGGCTAAAGTTGATGCCCAGATGTTAAATGCTAATGCATTTGCTAAGCATGCCGACATGATGGGTTATATTGAGGCCCATAAACCCAAGGCCATTTTGACAATGAACTCCACATCGGTGCATATGAATTTTTTTACTCATCTAAGAAGCAAGGGCTATAAAACCGCATTGTGGTGTACCGATGATCCCTACGACAGTGATAGCAGCATCGGCAGAGGGAAGCTCTTCGACTGGGTAATAACCGATGAGGTCGGCTGTACTGAGTCCTATAGAAGCGCCACAGGCCATAAGGCCTTCTATGTGCCACTGGGGGCGGATACTTCAACCTTTAGGCCGATAACGGTTGCCCCAAGCTATCAAAGTGATATTTGTATCGTGGGAACCGGCTTTGATGTACGATTAAAGGCAGTGGACTATATGGCCAATTATCTCAACAGCAAAAACACCATAATTATAGGCCATAGGTGGGAAAGGCTCAGTTCCTACCCTCGCCTAAAGCATAGAATAAGGGATGTCGTGCCACCTAAAGAGGTAGTGAACTATTACAATGGGGCCCAAATAATAATCAATATTCATCGAGAATATAATTGTAAATATTTAAATAGAAATTCCAGGGGTTTAAAGGCATATTCACCCAATAACAGGGTTTTTGATATTGCAGCCTGCGGCGCCTTTCAAATAATTAGTGTAAGAAGAGATATTGATAAATATCTGAAAAATGGGAAAGAATGTGTAATTGCGAAGGACTCCAATGAGATAATCAATTATTGTGAATACTATTTAAAAAATCCCCAGGCCAGGAAGCAGATGACTGATAGTGCTTATACCAAGGTAATGGGAGAGCATAAAATGAGTGACCGTATCAAAAAAATAATCGGCTATCTGGGGGTATAAATATTAGGGCGACGGATGTCGCCCTTTAAATATTGACCTTGCTCTTGCAGCTCTATTAACGAAACTGACGATGATAGCGCCTGCGCCATTCCTCTGTTGTGCCTCTAAGATGACTCTCGTTAAAGCCCGGCATAACAAAATCATTGATAGCATGACCAAAGTCTATAGCCACCTTATTGCATTCCTTTGCGATACGTACACATAGCGGTACAGCAGGGATACCGGCAGCCACCAAAGCAACATCGAAGCTTCTGGCATAGCTTTTTATTGTATTATAAACAGGATGCAGCTGATTGAACCCCTCCAGCGATAGGGTTTTTACTACCGTCAGACCCAGGCGTCGCATTCTGGGAAGCGCCTGTCGAGCCAATCGACCCACCACCAAAACTCTTTTTCCCTTCAAAAGCTTATATAACGGGCCACTTCCTCCCCCATGCAATTCCCAATTGATACGGGCATTGCAAATAAAGGGTAGCTTTAAGCGGTTCCTTTCAATAATTTGCTCTAATAGAGGACCACATAGAAATACATCCCTGTTGTTTGAAAGACCAACAATGTCTGCCAGACTCAAAGCTTTTAAAAGAGAGTTTTTTATTAATGGAGAGGCTGCTGGTATACCCGCATAATCATATTGCTTTGCCACCTGCTGGTAATTTGGCACCAAATCATAGCCCATAGCAAAGGCTTCACCATCTCCACATCTGACTAGAGATAAGCCGATTTTGTTATCCATAGCATACATAATTTTATTTGATACCTCATTAATAGAGCGAAAGCTGCCTTCATAGCTTAACATAACAACTACCTCCTTTAAATGCTTTGCTTCATTATATTCGTCAAAATAAAATAAGCAATTATGATATTAGAGAATATTATAAATTGAGGATGAGAAGGGGTGAAAATATTGATAAGCATTATAATACCTGTCTTCAATCAGCTTCATTTAACAAGAAATTGCTTAGCCTCTATTAAAAAGCATACGGAGCTGCCATATGAGATTATAATTATTAATAATGGCTCAAAGGATAAGACCAGAGGCGTTTTAGGAAAATTGCCTTGGATTAAGCTTATAAACAACACAAAGAACATGGGCTTTGCATATGCCTGTAATCAGGGAATTAAGCAGGCTTCAGGGAAATATGTTGTGCTGCTTAATAATGATACTATAGTATCGAGAAACTGGCTGAATAACATGATAAGCTGTCTTGATAGCAGTCCCAGGATTGGTATAGTGGGGCCGCTGTCAAATTTTGTGGCGGGAAGGCAATTGGTTAAAGGACCGGACCTTAAGCGGTACAAATTTGGTGATGGTGTGATGAATATTATGCAGCCAGCTAAATGGTTTGAGGTGGACTTTTTGTCGGGTTTTTGTATGGTGATAAAAAGAGAGGTTATAGAAAAAATAGGTTATTTGGATGAAAGATTCAACATAGGATCCTTTGAGGACAATGACTATTGCTTAAGAACCCTTCAAGGCGGCTATAGGCTAATGGTTGCAGGAGATACATTTATTTATCATTTTGGCAGCCAGACCTTTAAGGGAAATCGAATAGACGACAGAAGGGTAGGAGAAAGGAACAGGATCCTCTTTAATCAGAAATGGAATTTAAAATAGGGGCGATGATAAGGATGTGATTAGATGGAGGAGCTGGAAAAGCGTTTAATAACGCCGGATGATATAATTGCCAGGATGAGTGATGCCTATAAGCTTAAGAAAAAGCTATCAATTGTGAGGCTGGGAGACGGAGAGGCTCTGGCACTTGCTCAGGACCTGGTTTTGCCCTGCAAGGAGATCAGAAAGAGAAATTTTTTACCCTATGCAGGATTGGTAGTGCCGAATTTAAAGGCTAGAGATGAACTGGCGGAGTCGGTAAGAAGAGCCAGTATAGTCGGTGTAGCGATAAACAGTACGCCGGATTTTACTCCTCTTTTGAAAAAGGCATTGGCAGCACATCGTATAGACATCAATAAGCTTCAGCTTACAAATGCCTGCATAAATTACTTTTTGCTGGAAAATAATCGCCTTAAGCAGCTGCTGTTAAAGGAGCCTAAGCCGAGGGTCCTGCTGGTAGGCAATAAAACCGACAAATTAGCTGGCATTATGAGAAAAAGTGAAATCAGGGTTATTGCCGCTATTAAGCCAGTTATGGGAGTGCGGGATTGGAGAAGGGTAATGAAAATAATAACCCAGTATAAATTTGATATAGCTTTGGTATCTGCCGGAATAGCTGCAGTAATGCTTTCAGAAAAAATCGCAAATCATATGAATAAGATATCGCTGGACTTCGGGCATGCTGCCAATGAAATCATTAAGAATAATAGCTTTTAGAACCCCTGAGGGGGTTCTAATTCATGCACGAAAAGCCCAGAACAGTAATATTATTTAAGCAGGAAAACCTATGATCCATGTCGCTGCCCCATTACCCTTTACATATAAGGAGGTGAAGGAATATGGCGATTTATCGATTTATCAGTAACAGTGTCGGCACCTATGTCAGGGAAGCAGGTGATTTAAGCTTTTCGGAGCTTGCTGTCAAATTGACGAATACACCGGAGGTTTGGCCTGAAATAAAGGTGTTGATGCCACTGGCTGCTTTAAAGCCAGAGTGGATATGGCAAACAAATCCAATAACCACAGTGGGGGCTTCCGTAGGACAGATAAGATATTTTGGAAGAGGCATAAGTTTCTTAGGCCTTCAGCCCCAGGCAACAGCCTACAATGCTTCGATATCACTTTTAGTATTGGTGGATGATGCCTTTAGCGGAAAGCTCAGGGTTGAAGGATATATTCTTGATCAGTTAACAAGTACAAATAGCTATGACATTACTGAAGGGGATGTCAGCATAAGGGGAGGGATTAACAGCTTAGGTCCGCCATACAAATGGCAATTTGCCTCAAAATATACTATTGAGTCACCTATCATAGCCGGTACAACAGAAATTAGAGTTTACCTAGAGATAGAGGCGATAAACTATCCTCAGGAAAAAGGAACACCGCAGTCAAATCCGGCTGGCTTACAATATCTATTGGAGGTGGCTAACATACCAGCGGTGAATACCTCAAGTGTATCAGATATAGTGCCGGTATTACTATTTTAAATATATGCCCTTGCCTCCAATGGGGGTAAGGGCTTTAAAAAAAGTGGATTTATCTCAACCTTCAATTGACGCAAGGTACTTGGGAGGAGGTGAATCAATGGATAATCAAGATATTAGATTAAGTCTATGCATGATTGTAAAAAATGAAGAAAAAAACCTGGCAAGATGCCTGGATAGTGTGAAAGCGGTGGTTGATGAAATCGTAATCATAGATACCGGCTCCACAGATGCAACAAAGACTATAGCCGGATTTTATACGGACCTCATATATGATTTTGAATGGCAGGAGGACTTCAGTAGGGCTAGGAACTTCGCCGCCTCTCATGCAAGGGGGAAATGGATACTGACAATGGATGCAGACGATGAGCTGGAGACGCAGGATAAGGATTTATTGCTAAAGCTGCTGGAAAATGACGAGATAGAAGCTTATTTCTTTCCTGTTACCAGCTTTATAGGTGAAGCTGCAGGGCTGGAGAGAGTCATAAACATGAACCTGAGATTGTATAGAAACAAAAGGGATTATCAATATACAGGAAGAGTCCATGAGGAGCTGGCTTTAAATATATTAAGGGCTAAGCCTGAGGCAAAAATGGTATCAAGAAATGTCCGTATATATCATTATGGATACACGCCAAAGGAGATAAAGCTGAAGGAAAAGAATAGCAGAAACAGGAGAATATTAGAGCTGATGCTGGAGGAAAATCAGGAGGATGCCTTTTTATTGTTTGCACTGGGAAATGAATGCTTTGTTTCAAATGATTATAAGAGTGCATTGCAGCTTTATAATGGCGCTCTAAATAAAATAACGCCAGATTGCGGCTATGAATCGACGTTGATGCTAAGGATAGCCCTTTCCTTGATAGAACTGAAGGATTATGCTGGCGGTTTGGCGATGCTTGAAGAAGGAAGGGCTAAGTTTCCGAAGCAGACAGATTTTATGTTTATAAAGGGAATCCTTCTTAAGGCTCAGCAAAAGCATTCAGCTGCAATAAGCTGCTTTAAAAGATGTCTTGAGATAGGTGAGGCACCTATAGCGTACAGGTTTGTTGAGGGGGTAGGCACTTTCAAATCTCATTGCTGCCTGGGTGATATATTTTATGAACAGGGGAAGTATGACCTTGCCCTCGAAGCATATACAGCAGCGGTTGCATATCAGATAAATTACGAAAGAGCAGTGGAGGGCATGATCGCTACAGCGATAAAGCTTAGTGATGCAGTGAGGGGAGCGAAGATAGTAGAAGACTTGTTGGCACCCTTGGATATCCACAAAGCCTATTATTTAAGCAGAGCATATTTTAAGCTGAAGGCCTACGCTTTAGCTCTGCATTATATTATAATTGTAAATGATGAAGCCAAGGGCTATTCCAGTATGCTCCTACAGGCAAAAATATATTTTTATACCGGTGATCTACAGAATTCAATTAAGATAATTGAGACAATCGAGGATAATGAATTTGTTGATATAGATTTTTTACAGCTGCAGCTGATGTGTTATTTGCTGCTGGAGGCGCATGTGAAGGTACCCCGGGTATTAGCAAGGCTAAAGGAGATGGATGAAGACCATCTAAGCTATGCCACCTACAACGCACTGGTGGCTCTGCTGAAGGAGGGAGAAGTAAGAGACTTCCCTCCTACAGACTCATCTGAGGTATGGGAATATACAAATATCATATTTCAAATTTTAAAGCGATTACTGGAAATACAAGCGCTGGATCTGTTTAAGAAATCAGTTAAGCTGCTTGAGTATGTTAAGGATCCCAATGCCTTATTAAGACTAGGAAAGCTTTATTATCACTTTGGATATCCCATCCAGGCAGGGGTGGAAATTACTCGTTCCATTGCGTTATATGATGTATCTGATGATGAAGGCAATCGTATATTGATGGAGATTAATAAAGAAAAATAAAGCATTGTGCTTTTGAGAGATATTAGCCCAGGCATTTCATAATGTCTGGGCTTTGATGATTTTTAAGTACCTGCAATATAACACAGTGGGGTACTAGGAATTATAAAAGGATAAAATGGAAAAGGCAAAAAAAGAAAAACTTTCAAAACCCAAAAATACTTAATGGTGAATGTTGACAAAAATACTAGGATATAATATACTAATGATGAATTCCAATCAAATCACTTGGGATTAAAAAAAGGAGTGATAGTATGAAGTTATCGACGAAGGGAAGATATGGCTTAAAAGCAATGTATGATCTAGCTATTCACTTCGGTGACGGTCCTATATCCCTTAAGAATATAGCTGAGCGACAGCGGATTTCTGACCACTATCTTGAGCAGTTAATAGCGACTCTTAGAAAATCAGGGCTTGTTAAAAGCGTCAGGGGTGCTCAGGGAGGATATACACTTTCAGAGTCACCAGAAAAAATTACAGTAGGAGAAATCATCCGTTCATTAGAGGGACCTTTAGGCGTAGCGGAATGCTCGCTGGAGGAGGAGCCTACTGCCTGTGAGAACGCCGAATGCTGCGTAACAAGGGTGATATGGAAAAAAATTCAGGATAGCATAAGTGATGTCATAGATTCAATTACCCTTCAGGACATGGTGGATGATTATTATAGAATGAACAAGAAGGATAATTTAATGTTTTATATATAATAAAGAACAAGTCGTAAGGAGATGTAGACATGAGAAAAAAAGTATATTTAGACTACTCTGCAACAACACCGATGAAGAAGGAAGTTTTAGATGAAATGCTGCCATTCTTTAATGTGCAGTTTGGAAATCCTTCCAGCATTCATTCCTTCGGCAGGGATAACAAAACAGCTGTAGCGAAGGCAAGGGAGCAAATTGCCAAAACCATCAATGCGGCATCAGATGAAATATTCTTTACTGCTGGTGGTTCCGAGTCCGACAACTGGGCCATCAAGGGTGTTGCCTATGCACTTAAGGAGAAGGGAAAACATATCATTACCTCCAAAATCGAGCATCATGCTGTTTTACACACCTGTCAGTATTTGGAAAAGGAAGGCTTTGAAGTTACTTACTTAAATGTTGATGCTTACGGCCTAATCAGCCTTGAGGAGCTGAAGGCTGCAATTAGACCTGATACAATCCTTATTACGATTATGTTCGCAAATAATGAAATCGGAACGGTAGAGCCTGTAAAGGAAATAGCAGCAATGGCAAAGGCGCATGGCATTACCTTCCATACTGATGCAGTTCAAGCCTATGGTAATTTGCCAATAGATGTTAAGGAACTGGGCATTGACTTGATGTCAATTTCTGCCCATAAGGTATATGGACCTAAAGGAATCGGTGCGCTTTATGTGAAAAAGGGAACTAAATTGCATCCCTTGATTCATGGCGGTGCTCAGGAGAAAAAGAGAAGAGCAGGAACCGAGAACGTGCCGGGTATTGTAGGCTTCGGAAAGGCAGCTGAAATGGCTTTTGAGGATTTAGAGGGACATATGGAAAGCCTTATTTCAAAAAGAGATCGCCTCATTCAGGAGCTGAAGGAAAGGATTCCCTTTATGCATTTAAATGGGCATCCAACCAAGAGGCTTCCGGGAAATGTTAATATTTGTATTCAATTTATTGAAGGAGAAGCACTATTATTGAGTTTGGATATGGTAGGCATAGCCTCCTCCAGCGGTTCAGCCTGCACCTCTGGCTCATTGGATCCGTCTCATGTGCTGATGGCAATTGGTTTGACCCACGAGGTTGCCCATGGCTCCCTAAGAATTACAATAGGTGACTTTACTACAGATGAGGATATTGATTATGTGATTCAGCAGCTGCCGCCTATTGTAGACCGATTAAGACAAATGTCACCGCTGTTTGAGAAGGTAAAAGGAGGAAATTAATATGTACAGTGATAAAGTAATGGATCATTTTATGAATCCCAGAAATGTAGGGGAAATAGAAAATGCAGATGCAGTTGGTCAGGTTGGAAATCCTAAATGCGGAGATATAATGAAAATGTATTTAAAGATAGAGGATGGCGTCATCGTAGATGTTAAATTCAAAACCTTCGGCTGTGGGTCAGCTATAGCCACCTCCAGCATGGCGACTGAAATGATCATGGGTAAGACAATAGAGGAGGCATTAAACCTTTCAAATAAGGCTGTGGCAGAGGCTTTAGACGGACTTCCGCCGGTGAAAATGCATTGCTCTGTTTTGGCTGAACAGGCTGTAAAATCAGCTATCTATCATTACGCTGAAAAAAATGGGCTTTACTTTAAGGAGCTGGAAGGCTTTGATCCAGATGCCGATGAGGACCATCATCATGACGAGGAAAGCTGTCATATATAGACACAAAATACCTAATTAAAATGCAGGGATTACCTGCATTTTTTCTTTTTTGAATGGAAAAATATAATTGATGGCTGAAGGAGGGAAATATCATGCTGAGCTGCCTCGATATTATTGGAAAGCAAATTATTAATTGTAGAAATCAGACCACCAGCTATAATGTTGCGGACATCCTTTTTCAAAGGAGAGAGCTGAAGGTCATTGCGCTTCGATTAAATACGACAAAAAAAAGTAAAACAACGCTCTTTCTGCCCCTCAGAAAAATAATAGATGTCAATGAAAGAGGAGTAATTATTCAACAGGTAGGAGATATCGTTAAGCTGGAGGAGGCACCGTCACTGGCGAAGACCTTTAAGGAATTTAGAAGCATCATAGGCTTCGAGGTCTACTCTGCTACACAGGATTTATTGGGTATTGTAAAGAATTATAAATTTGATCTTAGAACAGGAGAAATCATGAGCTTTGTCATAAGTGAAGGCTTCTTTACAGATATTACCTCCGGATATTCCCTTTTGCCCCCCATCACCAGCATAGACTATGGAAAAAAAGCAATTGTTATGGCGGAGGGGGAGGAATTACTTATTTCCAGCAGCACAGGCGGCTTGAAAAAATTACTTGGTATAGATGACCGCATATAACAAAGAATAAATTTGAGGAATCTAATTGAGGAGTGATAAGAATGAATAGAGGAAGCAGTATGACTGGTTTATTAACAGCAGGCATTGTAGGTGTTACTATAGGTGCCTACGCAGTAAGCCACATATCTCCAAGGGAAAGAAAAAAGGCAATGAAAAGAACAAGAAGGATGTTGACAAAGGCAACAGGAATGCTAATATCCAATATACTATAAGGGCAGCTTCAAAGCTGCTTTTATAGCAAATAAACAAGGATACATAGAAAACTAGAATAAAACCAGTTCCCTTGGTGTATATAAAACTAGGTGCTTATTTCAGTTTTTGGGGTGATATAATGAATAAAGGTGCAATAGAGACGGTATCTAAAAGCATTAAATATTTAACTGAGGGTAAGTATTTGGAAAACTCCTTGAATTTTATGATTCAAGTGCTGGTTGTAATTCTTTTGGCTGCTATTTTATATTACCTGGTGAATATAGGAAATAGATACATAGAAGACAAAAAAAGACTAGCCATAAAAAAGAAGCAGATTGCATATCTCACCATAACATTAGTCGGTGTTTTATTTTTTTTGCTGCTGGTCAATCTAAGAGGGCTTCTATTTAATATGCTATCACCATTTATTTATGCAATAGTTTTAGCCTACATATTAAATCCCCTAATAAAAAAGCTATGTGGCCGAGGAATGCCAAGGCTTTGGGGCGTTCTTTTGGTGTATTTGGCAATTTCTATAGTGATTTTAATATTTTCCATCACCTTAATACCACGGATGACAGCAGAGGTAAGAAATTTAATAGAGCTGTTGCCCAAGTATGGCAACGAAACCTTTGATTATTTTTATGACATTTATTTAAGCTACAATAAAAATGTTGAGAATCTTCCGGAGGAGTTTAATGCTGTTAAGGATTTGCTGAGAATCAATATCAATAGAATTCAGGACATCGTCATCAACATACTAAAATCAGTTACCGAGGGACTTCTGGCAATTTTTTCTAAGGTAATAGGGGTTATATTGATACCAATATTGGCTTTTTATTTTTTAAAGGATGCTGAGGAATTTAAAAGAAGCTTAATAATGCTAATTCCTGCTAAGGCTAGAAGAGAGGTCCTGTCTATAGCAAAGGATGTGGATAAGGTCTTAGGCGGCTTTATCAGAGGTCAGTTGATCGTAGCTGCCTTTGTAGGTCTAATGACCACAATAGCCCTAATGCTGCTAAGAGTTAACTTCGCCGTTTTGGTGGGACTTATAGCTGGTCTGGCAAATATTATACCGTATTTCGGACCAATCATCGGAATAATTCCCGGTGTTTTGTTTGCTATTATGGACAGTCCCATGAAAGCCCTGTGGGTTATAATCACCTTTACCGTTATACAGCAAATCGAAAGTGCCATTCTTTCTCCGAAGATTGTTGGAGAGAGTGTTGGTCTACATCCCATATTCGTTATTTTGGCGCTGTTGATTGGGGGGAGATTCTTTGGCGTTGTAGGTCTGCTGGCAGCAGTGCCGGCAGCTGGAGTGCTGAAGGTACTGGGCAATCACATTATTAAATACATTGTGAGATTTTAGAAAAAACAACATTAAAAAGCAAACCATTGACAAAATATAGGAAATTATATATAATTTTAAACAACAAAATATTGTGAAAAGCAACGATGAGAAGGAGTAGCATATCTAAATTCTTAAAGAGAAGAGGCTCTTGGCTGTGAAGTCTCCAGAAATTGATATGGGAAGCAATCTCTGAGCTATAATTTCGAATAAAGTAGAAATTATCGGAAATTCCGTTAAAGATGATTATTGTAAGGTGACCTTTATAGGTAATTAGGGTGGTACCGCGGGTTTTTCTCGTCCCTATTTATTTGTATAAGGTTTTTTATTTTTTGGACTAAGGAAACTGTATAATAAAAATGAGCAGTATGTTTATACAGGGTTAAAAGCTTCCTGCTTAGTGTCTACGGGCTTATTGATAAAATTTAAGAGGTTATTAGCCCTAGACAATGCGAGATAAACTTATAAACCTGTATAAACTAAAATATATATGCACTTCCTTGGTGATATGCAATTTTCCAACTATTAAAGGAGGTAACAACTATGGAAAAAAGAGGATTGAATGAAATTAGAAGCTTATTCTTGAATTTCTTTAAAACAAAGGATCATTTGGTGGTTCCCAGCTATCCATTGGTTCCCCACAATGACAACAGTCTTTTGCTTATCAATGCAGGTATGGCCCCTTTAAAGCCATATTTTTCAGGAACCGAGGAGCCGCCCCATAAGCGAATGGCCACATGTCAGAAGTGTATTCGTACAGATGACATTGAAAATGTCGGTAAGACGGCAAGGCATGCCACCTTTTTCGAAATGCTGGGGAATTTCTCCTTTGGTGACTACTTTAAAGAAGAAGCTATTGCCTGGAGCTGGGAGTTTGTGACCCAGCATTTAAAGATGCCGGTTGAGAAGCTGTGGGCCTCTATATATTTGGAGGATGATGAGGCCTTCGAAATATGGCATAAGCAAATCGGCCTACCGACGGATAAGATCGTTCGTCTGGGAAAGGCAGATAACTTCTGGGAAATTGGTGTAGGACCATGCGGTCCCTGCTCTGAGATTTATTACGACAGAGGAGAAAAATACGGCTGTGGCTCCCCAGACTGTAAGCCAGGCTGCGATTGCGATAGGTATATTGAATTTTGGAACCTTGTATTTACACAATTTGATAAGGATGAAGCGGGTGTTTATCACAAGCTGCCCAAGCCTAATATCGATACCGGTGCCGGTCTGGAGAGGGTTGCCTGCATTATGCAGGACGTTGACTCTATTTATGATGTCGACACCATGAGGGGGATTTTAGAGGGTGTATGCAGCCTTACAGGAGCAAAATATAATGTCAATGCAAAGGATGACATTTCCATCAGGATCATAACAGATCATATAAGATCTGTAGCCTTTATGGTGGGAGACGGAATTCTTCCCAACAATGAAGGCAGAGGCTATGTATTGAGAAGACTCTTAAGACGAGCTGCAAGACATGGTAAGCTTCTAGGTAAATCCGATGCTTTTCTGCACCAGATGGTGGATTATGTTATAGCCATGTTCGGTGAAAGCTACACCGAGCTGAAGGAAAAAGCGGACTATATCAAAAAGGTCATCAAGGTTGAGGAGGAAAGATTCCAGGAGACCATTAATCAGGGAATGGATATTCTTAACGGTTATATAGCTGAGCTGGAGGCCTCAGGAAAAGCTCAGCTGGGGGGAGAAAGCGCTTTTAAGCTGTATGATACCTATGGCTTTCCGTTGGATTTAACTAAGGAAATCCTGGAAGAAAAAGGTCTTACAGTCGATGAGACTGCCTTTGAGGATGAAATGGAGCAGCAGAGACAGCGGGCAAGGAGTGCCAGAGCAGGAGAGGATATCGAAGGCTGGAAGGAGGATATACTTGCTTCTCTGGATAGAGATATTCAAACAAGCTTCATTGGTTATCAGCAGCAGAGCGGTGAAGGTAAAATTGTTGCTATTGTAAAGAATAACCAGCTGCTTAATGCGGCATCTGTAGGTGAAGAGGTAACGGTTGTGGTTGACAGCACTCCCTTCTATGCTGAAAGTGGCGGTCAGGTGGGGGATAAAGGAGTCATCTTCAATTCAGTTGCAAAGGCTACGGTTGTCGATACTAAGAAGGGTGTCAACAATAGGATACTCCATATAGTAAAGCTGGCGGAGGGGTCATTGAGGGTTGGTGATGAGGTTAAGCTAGTGGTTAATGCCTCCACCAGAAGCAATACAGAGAGGAATCATACGGCAACCCACCTGCTGCACAGGGCATTGAAGGAAATTGTCGGCGGACATGTTCAGCAGGCAGGCTCCTTAGTAACTTCGGAGCGTTTAAGGTTTGACTTTACACATTTCGAGGCGGTTAAGCCACAGCAGCTGAAGGAGATTGAAGCCCTAATCAATGACAAAATAATGGCTGCTCTAGGGGTGGAAACCTACGAAATGGCCATCAATGAGGCAAAGGCTATGGGGGCAGAGGCACTTTTTGGTGAAAAATATGGAGAAACTGTAAGGGTCGTTAAATCAGGAGACTATAGCACTGAGCTTTGCGGTGGCACCCATGTAAGAAATACCAGTGAAATAGGCATGCTGCTGATACTAAGTGAGGGCGGTGTTGCTGCCGGCGTCAGACGTATAGAGGCTGTTACAGGCAATGAAGCCTACAAGTATATAAAGGAAAAGCAGGGACTATTGACAAAGCTGACAGAGGCTGCTAAAACTCAGGAGCCTTTACTGATAAGCAGGGTGGAAGCCTTAGTTACAGAGCTTAAGGAAAAGGATAAGGAAATAGACAGGCTAAAGTCTCAGCTGGCCAGTGGAGCAACTGATGATATACTAAATCAGGCTGCAACAATCAAAGACAACAAGGTGATATTACACCATGCAGGCGCAATGGGCATGGAGGACCTAAGAAAAATTTGTGACGTGTTGAAGGAAAAGCTTGGCAGTGGCGTTATTGTACTGGCATCCGAAAGCGATGGAAAGGCTAATTTTGTTTCAGCTGTGTCTAAGGATTTAACAACCAAGGGTATCCATGCAGGAAATCTTGTAAAGGCTGCTGCTGCAATTGCAGGTGGTGGCGGTGGCGGAAGACCAGACATGGCTCAGGCTGGAGGCAAGAATCCCGACAAGATACCGGCTGCACTTGAAGAGGTTAAGCGGGTTTTAGCTGAATAAAATTAAATGTAACAGCGATAGCATATCATTGCTATCGTTTTACATTTTTATATGAAATCAGGATATATTTCTGAATAGTGGCTTACGGGCTAATTTGTATCATTTCTATATATGTTTTTAGCCCTAGGCAGTCAAAAGCTTTAACTTTGTATCAACCAAAATATATATGCACTTCCATGATATGCTGACAGTTCCTTAAGTATATAATTTTCGGGTAAATGTTAATAATATTTTAAAGGTTGGTAATAAATTATTTAAAAATTGGAGTAAGGGGTATAATATGGTAAAATAATCATAAATCCAATTGAAGGGAGAATTTGTATGACTGAAAAAATGAACTATACAATGAAGTTTGATTTAGATACAGATAAGAGCCAAAAGGCCAAGGAAATCATCACCACAGTCTACCAGGCACTAGAAGAAAAGGGCTACAATCCTGTAAACCAATTTATCGGCTACATTTTATCTGGTGATCCTACCTATATTACTAGTCATAATAATGCCAGAGGTCTTATTCGAAAGCTTGAAAGGGATGAGCTTCTGGAGGAGCTTTTAAAGAGCTATTTACAAGATAAATAGGGGCGATTAAATGAAACTACCTAAGGTGTTAATACTCATCCTGATTGCTTTCATATTGTTTACGACTATATCCTATAGTTCTGGACAGGCTGAAGGAAATATTCAACAGCAGCGATATATCATTTTAACCATCAGTAGAGTAGGCTATGACCAGCTGACGGAGATGCCAAATATAAAGGCATTGATGGATAACAGCTATATTGGACTTATGAATACTAGGGCTTCAGGAAGGTACAATGAGCTTAAATCCTATGCCAGCATCGGGTGGGGGACGAGGGCTGAGGCATCTGAGGCCACCGATGATTTTCACAAGCTGGATGATGAAGCTAGAGAGATATATCAGCGTCGTGTTGGACAGGTATTACCTAAAGGGGGATTAATCAATTTATCAATTAATAATTTGCAGCAGCTCAACTTAAGTGGAGAATTCAAGGCAATGCCAGGCACCATGGGTGAACAGCTGAGAAAGGCTGGATATAAAACTGCAGCCATTGGAAATAGTGACACCGATAATAATGCATCACGGGCTATAGGGTTTATTGCTATGGATGCCATGGGTTATATCGACTATGGCAATCTTAGCAGGGAGCTGACCCTGGAGGATATCAGCAGCCCCTTCGGTTTAAGGACCAATTATGACAAACTAATGTCAGAATTTGAAGCGGTGTATGGCAAAGCCCACTTAGTGGCTATAGAAACAGGAGATCTATCGCGTCTGGAGGCATATCGTTCTAATCTGAATAGCAGTGCCTATAGCAGTCATAGGAGGACGATTCTAAATAACATAGATAATTTTGTCGGTGAGCTGGTTGGAAAGATCAATTTCAAGGATACGAAGCTGATTATTCTTACGCCCTATCCTACTGATGCCGCCTATGAGGCTGGTGATCGTCTGACGCCAATCATCATTTATGATGGAGACGAAGGCACCAGAGGTCTTCTGACCTCAGATACCACCAGAAGGGAAGGCATAATAGGAAATGTGGATATCGCGCCTACGGTGCTGGCGGCCTTTAATTTGCAGCCTGAGAATATCACAGGCAAAAAGATAACAACCATCGACAGAGAAGGACATCTGAGCTATATCATGGAGTTAAACAGCCGTACCGTAAATACCTCGGTAAATCGGTATCGTATCCTTTACACCTTTGCAGTATTTGAAATGCTGGCATCAGTGCTGGCGCTATTGGCAATTGTTTATAAAAAGAGAATGCCTAAGGGCTTAACCAAGCTTAGTGCAATATTATTGCTATCTACAGCAGTTATTCCTTTGGTTTTTCTTATTCTGCCAATAGTAGGAAGCACCAGCATGTTTACAACATATGTGGCTATAGTCTTGATTTCTGCAGTACTAACCCTCATATTGTATTATGTCAGCAAAGGAAGTCCATTGAATACCCTAATGCTCATCTGTCTGTTGGTGACTACGGGGCTGCTTTTGGACATTGTCACAGGACAAAATCTGATTAAGGGCTCTATTTTGGGCTACGATCCTATCATCGGCGCAAGATATTATGGTATAGGCAATGAGTTCGCTGGCGTATTGATTGGCAGTACTTTGGTGGGTGCAGCCGCCTTCAGAGAAAAATATAGGGTGAGACCTGAGTGGATAATGCTGTTCTTTACAATGGTTATTTTCTTTATTGGTTATCCGAGGCTAGGGGCCAATGTAGGTGCAACGATTACGGCGCTATTTGCCTTTCTTTTTGCATACTTTTTAATGACAGCTAAACGAATGAGTATAAAGCGATGGGGAATCATAGTAGCTATCATTTTTGCTGCGATTTCTACTTTTGCCTTTATCGACTACTTCTTGATGGAAAGCAAATCACATTTGGCAGGAGCCATTCAACAGATAGCAAATGGAGGACCACTGGTGGTATATCAGATTATCCTTAGGAAAATTACGATGAATCTCAGGGTAATGGGTGTCACAATTTGGAGCAGAGTGCTGCTGCTTGCTTTAGGCATTTTAGGTATATTGTTCTACAGACCTATAGGCCTGCTGAAGAGCTTAGCAACTAAATATCCCAGCCTGCTGTCGGGCTGGAGCGGTATAATAGCTGCCTGTATCGTTGGCTTTATGGTGAATGATTCTGGCGTGGTCATGGCAGCAACCTGCATCATATATTTAACCACCTCAATCCTATATCTCTTATTAGCTGAGACAGAGAAAGGCATAAAAAAGTAGCAGGGAGTGTTTATGTTGTATAAAAGTCAATTGGGGGACACTGGCTTAGAGGTTTCAAGGCTTTGCTTCGGAAGCCTTACCATGGGTCCCTTGCAAAAAAAGCTGTCGCCGGAGGAGGGGGGCAGATTATTAAGCTATGGCTTTGAAAGGGGGATCAATTTTGTTGATACCGCAGAGCTATACGAAACCTATCCTCATATTAGAAATGCCCTTGAGGCAATTCCAAGGCAGCAATATATTATAGCAACAAAATCCTATTCATATTCGAGAGACACAGCAGAGACCAGCCTTCATAAAGCCTTGAAGGAAATGAATACGGATTATGTCGATATTTTTCTGCTGCACGAGCAGGAAAGTGAATTGACGATAAAGGGACATTATGAAGCACTTGAGTACTTCATACGAAAAAAGGAAGAGGGCTATATAGGGGCTGTAGGGATATCTACCCATAGGATAGCAGGGGTAGAGGCCAGCCTTAAGTACAAGGAAATACAGGTTTTACACCCTATCGTTAACAAGGCTGGACTGGGTATACAGGATGGCACCATAGAGGAAATGCTGGCGGCCTTGACTAGGGCTCACCGGCAGGGAAAGGGCATCTACGGCATGAAGCCCTTGGGGGGCGGAAATCTGCTTAGAAGCTTTAAAGAGTGCTTTGATTTTGTGTTGGATATTCCTTATTTGCATTCAATTGCTGTAGGTATGCAGTCTATTGAGGAAATCGACATGAATATTTCAATGCTGACAGGGGAGTATGACGAAGCCAACCTGCAGCGGGGGCTCCTTTTGGAGAATAAAAGCCTTAATATTGCAGATTGGTGTGAGGTTTGCGGCAGCTGTGTCAATGCCTGCTCCCATAAGGCCCTCAGCATCGTAAATGGCCGACTGGTGGTTGACCACGAAAAATGTGTATTATGCGGCTACTGCTCTAAATATTGTCCTCAGTTTTGCATAAAGGTTGTATAGGAGGTAATAAAATGGCAAGAACTATGGGCTTGGATGTCGGAGATAAAACAATCGGTGTTGCAGCCAGTGATCTATTAGGCTGGACGGCACAGGGAATTGAAACGATAATACGTACCAATATAAAAAAGGATTTGCAGCGACTGGAGGAATTGGTTAAGTCCTATGAAGTCAATAAAATTGTAGTAGGGCTGCCAAAAAACATGAATGGTACCATAGGCCCTCAAGGTGAAAAGGTACTGGAATTTGCGGAACGTCTTAAAAAGCGTTTTTCAGCTGAGATCGTTCTATGGGACGAAAGGCTAACTACAGTGGCAGCAGAAAGATCCTTGATTCAGGCAGATGTTAGCAGAAAAAAACGCAAGGAAGTTATAGATAAAATGGCAGCGGTATACATTTTACAGGGATATCTTGATAGTATATGCAAATAATAGAAAATATGTAGTATTAATTTGTAGGATATTAGTATATAATACAAGAGTAGTAAAACAAATAGGAAGGAGTTTTTTTAAAATGGATGAAAGAGACGATATCATAACATTGGTTGATGAAGAAGGACAAGAAGAAAATTTCGAAATCCTTATGACATTAGAGGTTGAAGGTCAAGAATATGCGATTTTATTGCCTGTAGACGCTGATGAAGAGGAAGAGGCATATATATTCAAGATTGAAAACCAAGAAAATGATGAATATACCTTAATAGCAGTTGAGGACGACGAAGAGTATGATAATGTTGTTGCTGCCTATGAAGCAATAATGGATGAAATGGGAGAAGATCAAGAATAATAAAAAGATGGACTTTACCAGGTCCATCTTTTTCTTTTATTTATAGATAGACTTGAAATAAAGGAGGCTACAGCACCTAGAGCAAATAAAAATGTCAGTATGTAGGTGCTTAATTGCGTATCCATTTGAGATAAACCAAGGCCATTTTTAAACATAATTGGAGGTAATGATAAGAATTTTTCTAATCCGATAAAATAAAGAACCAAAGAAAATAATACCAGAGGAATTAATATAGTTCCTGCTGTGGAAAACATAAAATTCAATAGTCTGGCCTTATTTTGATACCCCTTAATAAAGCCTATTATGGCACCAAGGACTGAAAAAATAGGATAAATGAATGCAGGCTGCAAATAGGCCTCAAAAGCCGGGTAAAATTCATTTACTAATATTGATGCCGTCATTCCTAAGGCAAAGCCTAAGAATAAACCATGTATGGTATTTAGAAACACCTGCTGACCGGTCTTCAATTTTTACTACCTCCTTAAATTGAATTGATATATGATTTTAGAAAAAATTGAGCTTTTTTAATATATATATACAAAATTATTATAGCATAAGTAGGTGAAAAATATGAAGGTTTTTATTGAAGGATTAAAATTTGAGGGTTTTTTTGTAGAAAGAGTAAATAGATTTATAGCAAAAGTGCTGATAAAGGATAATATAGAGCTGGTGCATGTGGCAAATACCGGGAGGATGAAAGAGCTCCTAGTGCCAGGGGCGAGGGTTTTGGTGAGATATGTAGAGGAGGCCCATAGAAAGACTAAATATGATCTTCTAATGGTCTATAAAGAGGATATGCTGGTTTCAATAGACTCTAAGCTACCAAATACAATGCTGGAAAAAGCCTTTCGGGAAGGGGCAATACCATATTTTTCGGGTTTTACTTCAGTGAAAAGAGAGGTTACCTTTGGAAAGAGTAAGTTTGATTTTTCCTTGTCAAATCAAAAGGAAAATGCATTGATTGAAGCAAAATGTGTAACGCTGGTAAAGGAAAATCATATGGCTTCCTTTCCCGATGCACCCACTGAAAGAGGACAAAGGCATATACTGGAGCTGATGGCGGCTCTAGAGGTAGGCTTTAGGACAGCCGTTATATTTATAGTGCAAAGAGGAGACGGAAAATATTTTACACCAAATAGAGAGATGGACGAGGCCTTCGCTGATGCGGTTGTAAAGGCATCAGCAGCTGGTGTAGAATTCTATGCCTTCAATACTAAAGTCACAGAGGATTATATCGAATTAGCCCAGGAGCTAGAAATTGTATAGACCTGAAGCAGTTGAGCTTTTCACAACTAATTAACTGAAATTAAATGTATTAGACTTTCTGAGTAAAATATTGACAAAATTTATAATAAGAGCTATACTAATTTATGAAAGCAGTTATTATTTGAGAAATGCGGTGATAAATGTGGATGGTCTACTTATAGAAAATCTGAAGGAACGATTGAAGGAAAAGGGTTTTAAACTAACTCCTCAGCGTAGGGCAACCTTGGACATTATCTTCGACAATCAAGGAAAACATTTAAATACGGAAGAAATTTACGAATTAGTAAGGGAAAAGTGTCCCGAAATAGGCTTGGCTACAGTTTATAGAACTGTACAGCTACTGGATGATTTAGGATTAATTTCAAAATTAAACCTGGATGATGGATGTAGTAGATATGAATTTAATACTCATGAAGATGATCATCAGCATCATCACTTAATTTGTCAGAGCTGTGGTACTGTTATCGAGGTTGAACTGGATTTGTTGGATCAACTTGAGGAAGAGATCGAAAAGACACACCACTTTAAAATCAAGGATCACAAAGTTAAGTTTTTCGGTATTTGTTCAGATTGTCAATAGTCAAGTCTTGCTAATAAGGCAAGACTTTTTTTGCGGCATTTTATCCTATTAGGTGTTAAAAATGATTCTTTAGGTTAAAATAAAGAATATAATAGTCTACTGAGAATTTACGGTTGACTAAAAAACCAAATGTTTTCTGTTTGTAATAAAAATACTTTTTCATCTATTTTACATATATGGTAAAATAGATATGGCGAAGAAGGTACGGTTATGGAAATACAATTGTTTAAATAAATGGGCGGATTATATAAAAAAAGGAGTGATAAATATTGGGGAGAAAACCAGCAAAGCTGCGAATAATACCGCTTGGTGGTATTAATGAAATTGGAAAAAACATGACGGCTATCGAATATAAGGATGAAATAGTTATCATAGACTGCGGATTGAGCTTTCCCGAGGATGAAATGCTGGGTATAGACATTGTTATACCAGACATATCATATATACTTAAGAATAAGGATAAGATACATGGCATTCTGTTAACCCACGGCCATGAGGATCATATAGGTGCATTGCCCTATGTTTTGAAGAAGATTAATGTGCCGGTATTTGGCAGTAGATTAACTCTGGGTCTGGTGGATATAAAGCTGAAGGAGCATAAGCTTTCAAATCTTCACCTGCAAAGGATTAATCCAGGAGAAGCTATAAAGCTGGGGGCTTTTAACATTGAGTTTATACGAACCAGCCACAGTATACCGGATTCCTGTGCAATTGCAATTCATACGCCTATGGGTACTGTATTCCATACGGGTGATTTTAAAATCGATTATACACCTATTGATAACAATGTCATTGACCTGCATAAAATTGCAGAGCTAGGTCAAAAGGGTGTACTGGTTATGATGGCCGACAGCACCAATGCTGAGAGACCGGGGGCAACTATGTCTGAAAGAAGCGTAGGGGTTACCTTTGAAAACATCTTTAGGAATACTAAAAAACGTATCATCGTTGCAACCTTTGCTTCAAACGTCCACAGAGTACAACAGGTTATGGAAGCCGCCTATAAATATAACCGAAAAGTTGTGGTATCTGGAAGAAGCATGGTAAATGTAGTAAATGTAGCAGTAGACTTAGGAATTTTAACCGTACCGGAAGAGCTGCTAATCGATATTGACGACATGGATCAATATGAGGATCATGAAATAGTAATTATTACAACAGGAAGCCAGGGAGAGCCTATGGCAGCCCTTTCAAGAATGGCCAGCTCAGAGCATAAAAAGGTTGAGATTAGGAACGGAGATTTAATTGTCTTTTCTTCAACACCAATACCCGGCAATGAAAAGCTGGTAAGTAAGGTGATCAACCAACTTTTTGAAAAGGGTGCAGAGGTTATCTACGAAAGCCTTGCGGATGTCCATGTTTCAGGACATGCATGCCAGGAGGAGCTGAAGCTGATGCATCGACTGGTAAAGCCAAAGTACTTTATACCTGTTCATGGTGAGCACAGGCATCTAAGAAAGCATGCAAAGCTGGCTGAAGATTTGGGTATGCAAAGAGATAATATCTTCATACCTCAAAACGGAACTATTATTGAGTTTACCAAGGATTATGCCAAGGTAAATGGCACAGTGCCGGCCGGCAGGGTATTAGTTGATGGCTTAGGTGTAGGAGACGTTGGCAATATCGTATTAAGAGACCGTAAGCATCTGGCTGAGGACGGCTTGATGGTGGTGGTTGTCACCATCTCAAGAGAGGATAGAAAAATAGTAGCAGGTCCCGATATTATCTCCAGAGGCTTTGTATACGTAAGAGAGTCAGAGGATTTAATGGATGAGGCTAAGGAAGTTGTTAGCAAGGCCTTGGATAACTGCCAAAATCAAAATGTCAAGGAATGGTCCGTATTAAAAAGCAGCATCAAGGATGGCCTAAAGGACTTCCTGTACGAGAAGACAAAGAGAAGACCAATGATACTTCCAGTAATCATGGAGGTATAATAAAGAGGCTCCCAGCGATGGGAGCCTTGTTTTGCAAACAAACCTTAAGTTTTTTAAAACTACCTCAATCCACTCTGAAGAAAGGGTAGGAATGAGCTTAAGCTCTTTGTTTTAATTAGCTAATGACTTGCTTAAGTTTCGAAATATTTGAGTCTGTAGGTTGTATGTCATTCAAAGTTTATGGTCATACGGATTCCCTGGGCAGATTTTGTTTCTACAATAGTCCAGCCTTCATCAAGCAACTCAATATTGTAGGCAATATTTCTTCCGTCAGATTTTTGGGTTAAGATTATGCCTTCTTTATCATTGTCATTCTTCAAGAAAATAGTAGGTTTGAAATCTCCAACCTCTTTAGGTAGTTCAAAATACAGGATGACCAGTGACGGACCATAGCTGGATAAATTAGTTTTAACCTCTGTATAATCTTCCAATGAAATATCTAAGGAAGAGGCGATATGCTGAAGTAAATTCTCTTGAAATTGATCCATTGCCTTATTAATACCTTCAACGCTAAAATTTTTGCTTGACACTTTATTATTTTCATCGGCTTCAATGTCGACGACATAGTGATATTCTACAGCTGCATAGTCATCCAAAACAACATCATTGAGCTCCGGTAGGAGGTCAGATTGGAATTTCATCATAGTACCTGCAGCACGTTCCTCCGATTGAATCACCCAGCCCTCTGAGGTATGCTCCAGATAATAAGCGATATTTGTTCCATCATGCTTCTGTATAAGGATGATGCCCTTGCCATGATCATTGAGATAAACTGAAGGTTTATGATCACCAGTTTCCTTCGGAATATTAAAATATATATTCAGCAAATCAAATTTCCCTTCAAAACCAATGGAATCAAAGAGGTCAATTTTATTGTAATCACTTAAGGAGATATTTAAGGATTCGGCCATGTGATTATTAAGTACATCGAAAAAGGAATTAAGCTCTTCCAATAGATTTTTTTCTATATCCACTACATTTAAAGGGGGGCTTTCTGTAGATTCGGAATTGTAGTACGTATCTGATGGTGCTTGCTGATAAATTGCATTAACATAAATAGATGAAAGAACTAAGATGGCTATTATTAAAATACATGCTGTCATTAAAGGTTTTCTTTTTATCATTTTGATCATCCTTTCGTTCATTATTATTGGATAAAATGAGTTAAAACCGTCATGATGGCTGTAATTACTCTAGGCAATTTACTAGATTATCGTATCATAGTATGTTTGATTGTTTTGTCGAAATTTGCCATTTTTATATTACTATTAAATTACAATTGTGTACACTTAATAAGATGCACTAATCAAAAGTATCCATCTCCATCGTGTCCTAGCTCAAGTAAATCATATGGCTCCCTCACCCTTTAAAGTCCCCTGGTAATGTAGTATAATATTTCCTACGGGGAGGAGATTTACATGAATATATTGCTATATTTAATAATAATAATTATTGGAGCAATTATTGGCTACAGGGATTTAATAAAGCCTGGCTTAAAGAAGCATTTGGGGAAGCTGCAGAGCTATTCCTTGCTTTTCCTGCTCTTAATAATGGGAATAAAAATTGGACTAGATAGGGATACGATAAAATCCTTCGGGCTTATAGGCTTTCAAGCAGTTACACTGGCTGTCTTTTCTATAATCTTTAGTATTGCTGCCGTCAAGCTGGTATCTAAGCATGTATTGAAGGAAGAGAAAGCGGGGCAGACACAAAATGACATTTAGCATACTTTTTGCGGTGGTTGCAGGTGTTTTATTAGGCTATACGGTTATCCCACCGGAGGTTAATCGATATATCGGTTACGGCATTGATTTTGGACTATGTCTATTGCTTTTATTCGTAGGCATTGATATAGGCAGACAGAGAGATATATTTGATAAGATAAAGAAAATGGGGCTGAGGGTCTTGTTGGTTCCCCTTATGATAGCCCTTGGCAGCATATTTGGTGCCATGGCAGGGGGCTACTTGCTTAAGGTGCCCTTAAAGGAGGCAGGGGCCGTAGGGGCCGGCTTCGGCTGGTATTCCCTTTCTGCGATAGAGCTTTCAAAGCATAGCCCACAGCTGGGGAGTCTGGCCTTCCTTACAAATGTCAGCAGAGAGATTATTGCTTTAATATCCATCCCCCTGGTGGCCCGCTATATAGGGGGTCTGGAGAGCATTGCGCCTGCAGGAGCCACCGCCATGGATACAACTTTACCGGTAATATCAAAATCTACAGATGGGGGAATAGCTGTCATTTCCTTTATTACAGGTGTGGCTTTATCCTTTATGGTGCCGGTATTGGTGCCTCTAATTATGCGTATGTAGCGTGGGACTTAGGTCAATTGGAAGGTCTTGACAACTTATTTCCTTCTTTTTGCATTGATTTATCACATGACTTTATATAAAATGAATATAGATATTATAAATAAGTATTCACATTGCCAGAAGGTACCAGGCAATTTTGCATTATTTTTAAAGGGAGGCTGTTTATTAAAATGAATGTATATAACTGTGCACATCAATTAGCCAAGGCTTTAAAAGAAAGTGATGAATATATCGTATATAAAAATCTTGAAACTAAGGTTAAGGCCAATCCTGAGGTTAAGGTCATGATGGATGACTTCAGACGTAGGCAGTTTGAGGTGCAAAGTGCTCAAATGATGGGGCAGCAGGTGGATGAAAGTAAGATTGTTAGACTCCAGGAGCTGCATACTATTCTAATGAAGGACGGCATAATCAGTGAATTTATGCAGGCGGAATACAGGCTGACTCAAATGATGGCGGATATTTATAAGATTTTAGGTGAGGCTGTAGAGCTGGATTTCGATTTAAATAGAGAGGATTAGCAGTCATTGGCATGGCTGCTTTTTTATTTTCAAAAAAACCAGTCTAAGACGACGTGAAAACTTGTCTTTACGGACTTTAAATTATATAATAGAAAATGTAATTTTAGGAGAGACTTCATTTATGTGGAAGTCCTGGGCTATTTAAACTTTAATAAGGAGTTGTTCTCGTTGAGTAATATTACAAACCCTATTGTGGAAGATTACATTAGAGAGCTATTGCCTCAGCACGAAGGGCTATTGAAGGAAATGGAATTGTATGCAATAGAACACGGTGTCCCGATAGTACATAAGGAGGTTGCGGCCCTTTTAAAGGTGCTGACCCAAGCAAAGCAGGCGAAAAGGGTTTTAGAGGTGGGTACTGCAATAGCCTACTCTACTTTAATATTTAGCTATGCCATGGGTGAAGAGGGACATGTCACCACTATAGAAAGAAACGAAAAGATGGTGGAGCAGGCCAAAGCAAACATAGAAAGCGCTGGCAAAAAGGATGCCATAAGGCTCCTGCAAGGGGATGCAGAGGATATACTGAAATTCCTTGAGGGCAGCTATGATATTATTTTTCTCGATGGAGCCAAGGGCCAATACACTGATTTTCTAGTGGATTGCCTACATTTACTTAAGCCTGGAGGATTATTGATTTCGGATAATATCCTCTTTAAGGGTATGACGGCTACGGACCAGCTGGTTATGAGAAGAAAGAGAACCATAGTTAATAGATTGAGGGACTATCTGGAGTATATTTGCCATCATCCCCAGCTGACAACCAGCATCATACCCATCGGGGACGGCTTAGCTCTAAGCTATAAAAATCAGGAGGAAGCAAAATGAGAAATATTGAATTATTAGCACCGGCAGGGGACTTGGAAAGATTAAAATTTGCCATTGTCTATGGGGCCAATGCCGTATACATAGGTGGTCAGATATTTGGACTAAGGGCTGCAGCAAAGAACTTCACTCTGGAGGAAATGGCTGAAGGAGTTGAATTTGCCCACAAAAGAGGGGCTAAGGTATTTGTTACCGCAAATATCATACCCCACAACGAAGACCTAGAGGAGCTTCCGGATTATCTTAGAAAGCTTCAGGAAATAGGGGTAGATGCAGTTATCGTATCAGACCCCGGCACCATGTCAATCGTAAAGGAAATTGTACCTGACATGGAAATACATGTCAGCACACAGGCTAATAACACAAATTATAGAACAGTAAAGTTTTGGCATGATATGGGGGCTGCAAGGGTAGTACTGGCCAGAGAGCTGTCCTTTGCAGAAATTAAGGACATTAGAGACAGGATTCCACAGGAGCTGGAGCTGGAGGCCTTTGTCCATGGGGCAATGTGTATATCCTATTCAGGTCGTTGTCTACTAAGCAATTATATGGCCAACAGAGATGCCAACAGAGGGGAATGTGCACAGCCCTGCCGTTGGAATTATCATATCGTAGAGGAAAAGCGCCCGGGTGAATATATGCAGGTTTATGAGGACGAAAAAGGTACCTATATTATGAATTCCAAGGACCTCTGTATGATAGAATATATTCCGCAATTAATTGAAGCTGGAATCGACAGCCTAAAGATTGAAGGCAGGATGAAGACCACCTTTTATGTTGCCACTGTGATTAGAGCCTACAGGCTGGCTATTGACAGCTATTTGGAGAACCCTGAGGGCTGGCGCTTCAAGTCAGAATGGATGGAGGAGCTGAAAAAATCCAGCCATAGGGATTTCACCACAGGGTTTTATGTAGATAAGCCCGGCCCAAAGGACCATATTTATGATGTTGTTCAATATGTAAGAAATTATGATTTTATAGGGGCGGTTAAGACCTATAACCCCGAGACGAAAATAGCCACTATTGAGCAAAGGAACCGTTTCTTTAAAGGAGATACTATAGAAATACTGGGACCTCAAGAGAAGATTATCAAAATGGTAATAGACGAAATGTGGGACGAAGAGGGGAATGACATAGCGGTTGCCCCCCATCCGCAGCAAATAGTGAGAATGAAAATAGAGGATTATGTAGATGAGTTTTATCTATTGAGAAAAGAGAAGATCGAATAGTTTATTCCCCTGTACATTTGGAGATAATACAAAAAAATGTACGGGGGTATTTTTATGTCTAGAATGGATAAAAAGATGATGCATATGGAGAATGTTAACATAAAAAGATTATGGTTCATCGGAGTGCTGGCAACCTTTTTGATACTGACATTGCTGGCAAGGCTTTTTTATATACAGGTTGTAAAGCACGATCTATATACGACTGAGGTCAATAAACAAAGGCGAATGCATATTCCACTTAATAGCGGCAGGGGCTTGCTGTTGGATAGAAATATGATTCCTTTGACGGATCGAACTGAAAAGCCCATGGTGGTGATTTTTCCTCAGCTATTCAACATCAATGATGAGGGATTAGCTATACTGACAGACTTAACCGGGCTTAGTGAAACTGAATTGACCAATAGGCTTACAACCACCAGCAGTCTGGTGGAATTGCCTTTACAGGAGAAGCTGTCGATTGAGGATTTTAATTCAAATCAGATAAGGGGATTATTTGTTGTTAATAAACGTTTAAGATATGACGAAATGCCAAGACTAAGCCACGTCATAGGCTATATCAATCAGGCCGACAAAAATGGCTTGTATGGGATAGAGAAGGCATTGGACAATTTGCTGAAGGGGAAGGAGACCAGAAGCCTAGCAGCAGTAGTGGACGGTAGAAAAAGATTATTGCCGGGAGAGGGCTATACGCTGGTTAATCAAAGCGAAGATCAGAGGCATGTAAGGCTGACTATAGACTATCATATACAGGCGTTAGCTGAGGAAATAATGGATAGGGAAAAGCTGGATGGTGCTGTCGTGGTGTCAAAAATTGACACCGGAGAGCTTTTGAGCATTGTTAGCAGACCAAATTTTGACCCCAATAATATATCCCTTCATCTTAACAGTAGCGGTGACGAGCTCTACAATAAAGCCCTTCAGCTGACCTTTCCACCGGGCTCAATATTTAAAATAGTTGTGGCAGCCGCAGCTCTCGAGGCAGGATTGGTGGATATGGAGGAAGTATTTTTCTGCGGCGGGCTGGAGGAAGTAGGCAATATTCAGATAAAATGCAATTCCTACAGCAGCGGCGGACACGGGTATATTAACTTTCGGGAGGCATTTGCCGAGTCCTGCAATTCCACCTTTATTCAACTGGGGCAAAGGGTGGGGGCAGAGCATATAATAAATATGGCGAGACGTTTGGGTTTGGGAGAAACAGTAGGCATCGGTCTAATGGAGGAGGAGGCAGGGAATCTTCCTTCAGGGGATCAGCTGCTGGGTCCTGCAATTGGCAACATATCCATAGGTCAAGGGGTAATAGAAGTGACACCATTACAGATAAATCAGATGACACAAATCATAGCCAATGATGGCGTAAAAAAACCCCTCTACATCATAGATTCGGTGCTAAATGACAGCTATGAGGTGCTGGAGAGGATAAGTAACGACACTGAGGAGGTACTGTTAAAGGGAGAAGTGCTGGAAATGCTGCAATTTCTTATGGAACAGGTAATGGTGGAGGGCACAGGCAAGGTGGTTGGTGAGCTGGCTGAGGTGACGGCAGGAAAAACTGGTACCGCACAGGCCAGTGCCAGAGGACAGGCGGTTCTACATGCCTGGTTTACAGGCTACTATCCGGCAGAAAACCCTCAATATGCCATTACAGTATTTATACAAAACGGAGGCTCGGGAGGAAAGGTGGCAGTACCTATTTTTAAGCAGATAATTGAAGGGATCATAGGGCTGGGCTATTAAAAAAAGTACAATGCTGACAAATTCAAAATAAACCGTACATGCACACATATAGATTACGAAACATATTATTTAAAGTGACCTATTTTATAGGTTTTTTCGGGGAGGAGATGATCTATGTGTGGACCCTTGTAACGGGTTTATTTCCGTTTTTAATTAAGCCCTTTATGCTGGCTGTATCCTATGTTTCAACCAGTAATTCATTTCCACAGCCCCTTACGCCAGAGGAGGAGGCAATGTATTTGGAGCGACATGAAAAGGGGGATGAAGAGGCCAGAAATGTTCTGGTGGAAAGAAATCTTCGTCTTGTGGCTCATATCGTAAAAAAATACGGCAATATCGGCTGCGATCCGGATGATTTGATTTCCATCGGAACCATCGGGCTGATAAAGGGAATTACCACCTTTGACAGAAGTAAGGGAACACGTCTGGCCACCTATGCAGCCAGATGTATTGAAAACGAAATTTTAATGACGATACGCTCCAATAAGAAAATAAAGACGGAGGTATCATTGCAGGAACCAATCGGAATCGATAAGGAGGGCAATGAAATTTCTCTGCTTGATCTTCTGGGAACAGAGCCGGATAAGATTTTAGATGAGGTGGAGCTTAAGATGCAGATTAAAAAGCTCTATAAAAAGATGACCAGCGTGTTAAAGAAGCGGGAAAGAATCGTAATTGAGCTGAGGTACGGCATATGCAACGGCGGCAGCATGACCCAGCGGGAAATAGCAAAAATGCTGGGCATATCAAGATCATATGTATCCAGGATTGAAAAGCGTGCAGTTAAAAAGCTCTACAAGGCCTTTCTAAATAAAGACGAATAGCAGTATAGCAATAAGGTATCATCTTCTTACCAAAAGCAGCTCCCCGCTGCTTTTTTGTATTTTTTTATAACTAAATATGTAGGATTAAATAGATTTGTAAGGTGTAGACAGTCGAATATGAGAGAATCAAAAGAAAGGATTAACTGTCGCATGCTCCCATTCATAGGAAATCAATTCGCAAAGGTATGTCTATGATTTTATCATTCTGAATAGTGAAGGGCAAAGCTATTCCGGAAACACCGCTGCCCTATCCAGTATTATTGCTATAACAAGGAAATACTTGCTCCAGCTGATGGCGTGGTGGTAGATGTGAGAACAGATTGCCGAGACAGCAAAATCATGGGCGGCGGCAAAACTGACCCGCTAGTCAAAGATATCCGGGGTAATTATATCGTTATCCAACATGCAGAAAATGAATACTCCTGCTTGGCTCATTCAAAGCCGAGCAGCATATTGGTGGGTGTAAAGGACAGTCGAATTAACTTCGGCTGTCCTTGTGAGTGATAGGCTAATTTTCCACTTCTTCTAACTCTGTTTAGTACTCGTATGAGTGTTCATAGTCGCTGTTTGGAAGGGTGTAGCCGTAGTCCTCGTTCACTTCAGCATTACCCGCAATGTACCATGCAGGTTCATTCTCATTTTCCGTTTGAAGATTAGAATGGCTGAGCCCCTGCCGTTATCAAAAAAAATTTCTGTCCAGCCAATGCTGTCTAATCCCCCGCCAATCAAAATAACATTGAGCAATACCTTGCACAGTTGTCGTATTTTGATTAGTGTATCTTGTTTGCATTTTGGATAGTACATGGGGAAGTTTTCAAGTACCGTATCTTCACGGATTTTTAATCTCGTCTTGCCACCACATACAGGACATAAAGGACATAAAATCCATTGGAATTTTTCCATATTATCCACCTGCCATTTACTCAATGGATATTTGCCTTATCTTAAAATCAAAAACCCCCGACTTTTTTTAATTTGGACGTATCTTCAATATAAAGAGATATTTCACCACAAGCAGGACAAACAGACACTTTAGGCTTTTGAACTGTATCGCCAAAAACCCCTTCTTTTGTAATTTTAATCCCGTATCCTTGCATATCAACTTTGACATCCAGATTTTCAATCATCGCGGTTCGACACCTGATACAATTACGCATGTTTATTCCTCCCAAATATATTTAAGCATATTTTTTCTTGAAGAAAAATACTGACAGTACATAAGACAGTATACAAGTCACAATAACGGTTAAAGCAGCAAGCCCAATGCAAAGTTCAAAGTTATCAACAACGAACATTGAAATGGCATTTTCATTTTTGTTTGACCAAAAGCCTAAGACTAAAATTACGCATAACAGTACCAGCATAATAACAAATCCGGCATTGACTCCCAACGAATAGTTTGATGGCAAAATCAAAGCTATGAATAAGAGCGTTATTGCAAAGCTGGAAAAAGCAATAAAAAGATAGAATCCATACGCATACGTTGGAAAACAAAAAAAAGAAATGGTGTTTACAATGAGCGCGACAACCAGCCCCACCACCGATATAAGGACCGCAAGTCCATATCTGCTGCTGACGATCTGTTTTTTAGAAACAGGTAGAGAAATAGCATACTTGCCCCATCTCCATTGTTCGTCACAGGTTGCCAAAGTAATGATTATAGACATAATTTCGAGCGGGATCAGCAGAAAGCTAATAAACAAAGCCCCCTTACCTTCAAGTACAAGCATCAGAGCTACCATAATGGCAATATCCACAACAAGCCGGGTTATGCCATATTTTTTTCTGATGGTCAGAAAATCCTTCGTGAGCAATCCTTTCATTGTTGTTCCCCCTTTACATAAAACACCATAATATCATCAATAGTGGCAGGCTCTACAATCGCTTTAGGATAATTCTTTGCGGCCTTATTCCTATCTCGGACGAGGACTTTATACTGATAATCCTCTTTTCGATAAGCGATGATTTCTGCTTTATCCAAACTGTCGTATATTGCTGCCCCGCAACTGACAATACCATATTTATCAAGTAGGTCGTCCTTGAGGCAGCTAAAAAGTCGTTTTCCCTTATGAATAAAGGTGATGTAATCTGCAATCTTTTCCAAATCGCTTGTGATATGTGTAGAAAACAACACGGAATGATTTTCATCTTGAACAAAATCAATCAAAATATCAAGGATATCATCTCGCATAATTGGGTCAAGTCCGCTGGTTGCTTCATCCAAAATCAAGAAGTCAGCCTTGTGAGAGAGCGCGACGGCAAATGCTAATTTAACTTTCATGCCTTTAGAAAAATCCTTGACCCTTTTATTGTCGGGAAGCTGAAACTGCTTCAAGTAATTGCGATAGGTCGGCCATTCCCAATTTGAATAAATGCCCGACATATACTTTCCAATTTCCAATGGAGTAAAAATGTCGGGAAAATGGTTTTCATCAAATACAACACCGATTTTGTCCTTGATGTCAATTTCATCTGTAACGTGGTCTTTTCCAAAAAACAGAATCTGCCCATCGGTTTTCTGCACTTCATTCAAAATGCAGTTGATAGTGGTAGATTTTCCAGCACCGTTTTCCCCGATAAGTCCCATGATTACACCACGGGGAATAATAAAGCTCAACTTGTCAAGAACAAAATCTCCGTAGTCTTTTGTCAGGTTCTTGACTTCCAATATATTATTTGTCATTTAATTATCCTCCTGATATAAAAGTGTGAGTAGTCCGGTCAGCTTTTCAAAATCTATTCCGCTGGCACGGGCAATCTCTATTGCTTTTGTAAAATGTTCTTCTATCTTTTTTTGCTGTTCTTCGATGTAAAAGTCTTGATTTTGAGCTGATACATAGCAGCCTTTACCGGCTGTCGTTTCAATAAAGCCATCTTCCTGCAAGTTTGCATACGCTTTTTGTACGGTTAAAACGCTGATTTGCAATGATTTTGCCAATGAGCGTACCGAGGGAATTGCGTCACCTGCTTTCAACTCTCCACTCATAATGGCAGTTTTAATTTGCGTTGCAATTTGCTCATATAAAGGGCGGCTTGCATGATTACTCACCACGATTTCCAAAATACCACCACCATTCTGTAGTATACTGTATTTGTTTAACAAGTACAGTATACTACGGAACAATACAGAAGTCAAATAGCAAAAACATTTTACTGACTTCCGCACGGAATGGCAAGCAATGGCGGCTGTGACATGCCGCCGCGCCACCATCAGGCAGGCGTGCTCGGCGCGAAACGGAGCCGCAATCGCCGCCAGTCTGCCGGGGGCCTTTGCCTCAGCCACGGCTTCTTTCCCGACCAGCGCCCGGCCCATATTTTTCAGATGCCGCCCAGCCTCGCTGTATTCGGTGCTCACAGCCTCGATTTTTGCCATCGCCGCCTCGTCCATCCGGATGCTTTTATTCAGGTCATCCCGCAGGGCTTTACAAGTCGGACAGCTTGCGCCGTCCGCCTTGTACATAGGAACCTCGGTTCACATTATGCCCCTTTGAACGAGAACAGAATAGATTTGATGGCTTTTAATGTGTTGTTCCCAGCATGGGTGAAGCTTTGCGGTAGAAGTCCGTATCCGTCAAATATTATAATGACCCCCAATGTCAAGAAAACACACTTTTTTTATGGAAAAGATGACTTGTAAAAGAGTAATTGCTATGGTACAATTTAGATAAACGTTTAACTAAAACGTTTTCACATGAGACAAAGGGGTCTAAGAGAGCTTATGAAAATTACAATCAAGGATATTGCCAGAATGGCGGGGGTTTCAACGGCTACGGTTTCTATGGTTTTAAATAATAAGGATGAGCATATTAGTGCTTTGACTAAAGAAAAAATCCTTAGCTTGGCAAAGGAATATAACTATATCCCTAATACTATGGCGAGAAGCCTCGTCACAAAAAAAACTAAAACAATTGGTCTGATTATACCGGACATAGCTAATCCCTTTTTCCCCGAAATAGCCAGAGGCGCAGAGGACAAGGCAAACGAGGCCGGCTACAATATCATTTTTTGTAATACAGATGACAATATAGAAAAAGAGCAAAAATATATCGATATGTTAAGTGAAAAAATGGTGGATGGTATTATATTCACCGCCTCCTCCGATAGAAACAACAGCTTGGATAAGCTTCAAAGGCAATCCATTCCGATTATACTGCTGGATAGAGATATCCCCTTTAAGGGAGATGTCGGTAGAATCGTTGTAAATAATAAACAGGGAACCTATGAGGGGACAAAATATTTAATAGAAAAAGGATATAAGCTAATTGCTTTTATTAATGGTAATATAGCTAACGAGACTGCTAAGCACAGATTAGCAGGCTTCAAGATGGCCCTTCAAGAATATGAGCTTGAAATAAAAGCAGAAAGAATGCTGGAGGGCTCCTTTAAAAGAGAGTGGGGCTATGGCGCTGCATCATGGCTGCTAAATCAAGAGATACCATTCGATGCAGTGGTTTGTGGTAATGACCTTATTGCCATAGGAGCTATTAGGGCTTTAAAGGATGGTGGCAAATCAATTCCAGAGGACGTAGCGGTTTTGGGCTTCGACGATATCTATATGTCAAAGCTGGTGGAGCCAGAGCTGTCGACCATTAGCCAGCCTAAATACGAAATGGGCTATAGGGCATCAGAGCTGCTTATCAGCATGATTGAGAAGGAAAAGAATATGGATAGAATTATTGTTTTCGATACGAAGCTTGTAATTCGAAAATCGACCTAATTTTTTTGACTAGTTAAACGTTTAACTTGAAAGGTGGGAGACTATGAAGAAAATTGTTGTGATCGGCAGCCTAAATATGGACTTGGTTGCAAGGGTTATAGAAATGCCAAAGGTGGGAGAAACAGTATTCGGTAATAACTTCAAGCAAATACCCGGCGGCAAGGGGGCCAATCAAGCTGTAGCGATAGCCAGATTGGGCGGAGAGGTCAGTATGATAGGTCGTGTAGGGGGCGATAACTTCGGTGACACCTTAATCCAGGGATTAAAAGCTGACGGCATAGATGTTGATGCGATTCAAAAAGTAGAAGGCATTGCCACAGGCACTGCATTAATTATGGTCAATGAAAGGGGTAACAATTCTATTGTTGTTATTCCGGGGGCAAATTTTAATTTCAATAAGGAGGACCTGATGACGGGGATAGAAGCGGAAAAGCTGTCGTCAGCAGATATCGTCCTGATGCAGCTGGAGATTCCTCTCGAAGCTGTCAGCTATGCCCTGAAAAGGTCAAAGGAGCTGGGAAAATTCACCATACTTAACCCTGCCCCTGCCGTGGCATTGAGCAATGATATCCTAAAGAGCGTTGATCTACTGCTGCCAAATGAAACTGAGCTGGAGGGCCTTAGTGGCATTCCAACCGACACAAAGGAGAATATTTTAAAAGGTACAAGGGTTTTATTAGATAAAGGTGTTAGGGCACTATTAGTAACCCTAGGAGATAAGGGTGCCGTGTATGTGTCAAAGGAAGTGGTAGAATGGTTTAGTGCCTATCCCGTGGCGGCAGTTGACACCACAGCAGCCGGGGACAGCTTTGCGGCTGCAGTAGCCGTAGCATTGTCGGAAGAGAAAAGCCTGAAGGAAACCATAGATTTTGCAATGAAGGTGGGTGCTCTGACAGTAACAAAGGAGGGCGCACAAAGCTCATTGCCCTATAGACAGGAAGTGGAACAATTTGAGGAGGGAAGAAAATGAAAAAAGGGATGCTGCTGAATTCAGAGCTAAGCTATATCATAAGTAAAATGGGGCATACCGATGGACTGACTATTGGAGATGCAGGACTGCCGATTCCTGATCATGTCAAGAGAATCGATCTTGCCCTTAAGAAAAATGTGCCATCATTTTTGGACACCCTAGTGGTAGTATTATCTGAGTTGAGGGTAGAAGAGGTCATAATAGCCAAAGAGATGAAGGCTAAGAGCCCCAAATTATATCATCAGCTGTTGGCTATGATTGAAAATCAAGAGAATAGAGAAGGCATAACGATTGAAATTAAAGAGGTAGCCCATGAGGATTTTAAAGCCATGACGGCTGAGACAAAGGCTGTTGTTAGAACTGGGGAGGAAACCCCCTATGCCAATATTATTTTAAAATCAGGTGTTGTATTTTAGGGAGTGATAAAATGCCAAACTATATTTTAGAAATGAAAAATATCTCTAAGGAATTTCCGGGGGTTAAGGCATTAGATCAGGTTGACTTCAAAGTTCAAGAGGGTGGTGTAATGGCTCTGCTGGGTGAAAATGGTGCAGGTAAATCAACCCTAATGAAGATTCTTACGGGTGTATATGAAAAAACCTCCGGCGAAATCCGCTATATGGGGAGCCCCGTTGAATTTAGAAATCCCAGAGAATCTCAAATCAGTGGCATTGCCATTATTCATCAGGAGTTAAACCTTCTGCCTGAGCTGACCATTGGAGAAAATATTTTTCTTGGTCGGGAGCCATTGGGCTTTGCAAGAAAGATCAACTGGCATCAGCTATATAATGATGCTGGCAAGCTGTTATCTCGCTTAGGCGTAATGGAAGACCCTAGAAGACCCTGTGGAGAGCTGAGTGTAGGCCAGCAGCAAATGGTGGAAATAGCTAAAGCCCTATCACTGGATGCAAAAATCATCATCATGGATGAGCCGACAGATGCCTTAACCGATAAGGAAACCCAGCAGCTATTTAAGGTAATCGCTGAGCTTAAGGCAGAGGGCAGAAGTATCATATATATATCCCATAGGCTGAAGGAAATATTTGAAATCTGTGATGCGGTGACGGTATTGCGAGATGGCCGATTTATAGGAGAGGATGCCGTTGAAAAGCTTACAGAGGACAGCTTGATAGAAATGATGGTGGGCAGAAGGCTGACGGAGCAGTTTCCAAGGCTGGAAGGTAATGTTGGAAAACCTTTTCTAGAGGTCAAGGGTTTAACTAATAGATATTTGAAGAATGTCAGCTTCCATGTAAACAAAAGTGAAATACTTGGTGTAGCAGGGCTAATGGGGTCAGGCAGAACAGAACTGGCTAAGACCATTATTGGTTCTCTTGGCAAAGCATCAGGCAGTATTTATATGGACCAACAGTCCCTAGAGATACGGTCACCGGAGGATGCCATTAAATTAGGTATTGCCTATGTATCGGAGGACAGAAAGGGTAACGGCTTAGTATTAGGACTATCGGTTAAAGAAAATATGAGCCTTTCATCACTGAAGGCCTTAACGGGCTTTATGGGAATAATCGATAAGGGCCAGGAAGCAGAAAGGGCTCAACACTATATCAAAAATATGTCTATCAAAACCCCCGGCTTAAATCAAATTGTAAAAAATCTAAGCGGTGGCAATCAGCAGAAGGTTTCTATTGCAAAATGTCTTATGAGTCAGCCAAAGGTTTTGATATTGGATGAACCGACCCGCGGAGTTGACGTCGGGGCTAAAAAGGAAATATACGAGCTAATCAATGCCTTTAGACGTGAGGGCATGAGCATCATCATGATTTCGTCAGAAATCCCAGAAATTTTGGGAATGAGCGACCGGATATTAGTTATGCACGAAGGTGCTGTAAAGGGTCAGCTATTAAGAGACGAGGCAACACAGGAAAAAATTCTTCGTTATGCAGTAGGAATGGGGGTGCAGTGATTTGGACAAGAATAATATCGATCGCTTAAATAAATATAAATCCATAATATTATTAATTGTTTTTTCCGGCATTATCGCGATAATCAATCCGAGATTTTTAACTATGTCAAACCTGTTGAATATATTGAGACAAACCTCTGTAAATGCCATTATCGCAGCAGGAATGACCTTTGTTATTTTAACAGGCGGTATTGACCTATCCGTAGGGTCGATCCTTGCAATAGTGGGCGCCATAGCTGCCAGCTTGGTGGCGGGCGGAATGAATTGGATGCTGGTGATATTGCTGTCATGCTTTTTAGGTGCAATAATAGGGCTCCTAAATGGTTATATTATCACAAAAGGAAAGGTACAGCCCTTTATTGCAACTCTGGCGACAATGACCCTTCTAAGGGGAGCCACCTTAGTTTTTACCGACGGAAAGCCCATCAGCATTGGCTATGACGCCGGTGCTCTAAAATTTGCTGGCTTTGGAACAGGGTACTTCATGGGTATACCAATACCTATTTATATCACTCTGATTGTCTTCGGCTTGGTGTATTACGTGTTAAGACAGACAAGATTTGGGCGCTATGTCTATGCCTTAGGTGGGAATGAGGAGGCCACAGCCCTATCTGGCATTAATACCAAAAGGATAAAAGCCTATGTTTATGGCATCAGTGGACTGCTATCTGCCGTTGCAGGTATCATTATAACAGCAAGGCTGTCCTCTGCCCAGTCTCAGGCAGGCAGCGGGTATGAGCTGGATGCCATTGCGGCGGTCGTGCTTGGCGGTACCAGTCTATCGGGTGGTACGGGAGGAATTCTAGGTACTGTTATCGGTGCCCTCATCATAGGGATACTCAACAATGGACTGAATCTGATGAATGTATCCTCATATTACCAGCTGCTGGCAAAGGGCTTAGTTATCCTTATAGCAGTTCTATTGGACAGAAAGGCAAAGCAATAAGGTTTATCATCTGCCGAAGCTTGGCGGATTATAATAAATATAAGGGGGAATAAAAAATGAAGAAATTTTTATTAATTGCATTGGTGGTAATGCTAACAATGGCTCTGGCAGTAGGCTGTACTCAAGATGCTGGGCCTACACCGGGACCTTCTAATGAAGGTGCTGAAAAAATAGGGTTGGTTATCTCAACCTTAAACAATCCTTTCTTCGTAACCTTAAAGGAAGGAGCAGAGGCAAAGGCTAAGGCATTAGGCTATGAATTAGTCGTGCTGGATTCACAAAATGACCCAGCTAAGGAAATAGCAAATGTTGAGGACTTAATTACACAAAAGGTTGCCTTAATACTCATTAACCCTACAGATTCTGATGCTGTAGGCAACGCCGTCAGGGCAGCTAATGGAAAAAATATCCCAGTGATCACCCTAGATAGAGGTGCTAATGCAGGAGAAGTTGTAACGCATATCGCTTCCGACAACGTTGCTGGTGGTAAAATGGCAGGAGAGTTCATTGTTGAGCAATTAAACGGTGCAGGTAAGCTGGTTGAGCTGGAGGGAATTGCAGGAACCTCTGCAGCGAGAGATAGAGGTCAGGGCTTCAATGAAGCTATTGGCGGTACTGGCTTAGAGGTGGTTTCTAAGCAGACCGCAGACTTTGATAGAACTAAGGGATTGTCTGTTATGGAAAATATTCTTCAAGCACAGCCAGAAATCAATGCCGTATTTGCCCACAACGATGAAATGGCATTAGGTGCCCTTCAAGCGGTTAAGGCTTCAGGCAGAGAAATTATGATTGTTGGTTTCGACGCCACTGACGATGCCGTAAAGGCCGTTAATGATGGCGAAATGGCGGCAACGGTTGCACAGCAGCCCGACAAAATCGGCAGTCTTGGTGTTGAAGCAGCAGACAAGGTGATTAAGGGTGAAGCTGTTGAAGCTTTTATTCCTGTAGATTTAAAACTGATAACTAAATAATATATAAGCTAAGACCTTTGTAGAATAATATGCTCCCCTTATGGTGGACAGTTTAATAGTAAACTGCTGACTGTAAGGCGGAGCATATTTTTTTGGGACGAAAAAAGGTTTAGCTACCCTTGGTATTATACATCTTCCTTAAGCATAAGCAACTTAAAATAGACGATTTTCTTAGCACTATTAATGACTTGAGGCGCTATAATATATTAACCGCATAATTAAGTGCAGAAGGGAGCTAAAGTATGGATACGCAATTAATTAACGAAGTAAAGCAGCTATTAAAAAGACAGAGAAAGGACAGTATAACAATTGATATTACAAACGTTAGAAGCTGTTGAGCCTCCTATACCCTACCATCAGTTCTGATGGGAAGACCGGTTGATATAGAACTGTATCATCAGTACGATATAGAAGGAATTAAAATATTTGTGAACAAACAGCTGCATGCCACTAGAGGGCTGATTTTACAACAGCTTCAGGGTTTGTTAAATTAAAGTAATAAGTTATGTATACATTGACGACTAATTCCATCATGTGGTAAGTTATTATTGGTAAGAAATATACATTAGCTGTATAAGCTGAAAAGCATAATACAGTTTTAGTAAAAGAAAATATTAAATTGTTTTCAGGGCAACATAAGATGATGGATATTTAATGTACATTTTGATGGAGGTGTTTTGATGAAAAGGGTTTTAGTCACAGGTGCTTTAGGGCAGATAGGTACTGAATTGGTTGTAAAAATGAGAGAGATATATGGTGCTGATAATATTATAGCTTCCAACAGAAGCGGTCAGGAGGATCATACACTCACTCAGTCTGGCCCTTTTGAGGTAATTGATGTTACTGATGCAAAGCGTATATTTGAGGTGGCTGATAAATATAAGGTGGATACTATTATGCATATGGCCGCGCTTTTGTCGGCAACAGCAGAAAACAATCCCCTTTTGGCATGGGAAATTAACATGGGGGGCCTGATCAATGCCCTTGAGGTGGCAAGAGAACTGAACTGTCAGTTCTTTACACCAAGCTCCATTGGTGCATTTGGACCTTCTTCACCAAAGGACAATACACCACAGGACACAATTCAAAGACCGGTAACTATGTATGGGGTGAATAAAGTAGCGGGTGAGCTGCTTTGTGATTATTATTACCATAAATTCGGTGTTGATACCAGAGGAGTACGATTCCCAGGACTAATCTCATATGTACAGCCACCAGGAGGCGGAACCACAGATTATGCAGTTCATATCTATTATGAGGCCCTGAGACATAAAAAATATACCAGCTACATAGACAAGGGAACCTATATGGATATGATGTATATGCCGGATGCACTTAATGCGATCATTGATTTGATGGAGGCTGACGGTGACAGGCTGAAGCATAGAAACGCCTTTAATGTTACTGCCATGAGCTTTGACCCAGAGGGTATAGCTGCAGAAATTAGAAAGCACATACCAGAGTTTACAATAGATTATAAGGTAGATCCAATGCGTCAGGCAATTGCCAATAGCTGGCCGAATTCTATTGATCCCACTGCTGCAATAGAAGAGTGGGGCTTTAAGGCGGAATATGACTTAAGTAGAATGACAGTGGATATGCTGACTAAGCTTAAGGAAAAGGGAATATAGAAATAAAAAAACATCGGATTTCTAATCTGGTGTTTTTTTATTTCAACAAAAGCTAATATTTTAGTGATAACAGGTCGAAATAAAAAGGATAACAGGAGAAATTGTAGAATATTGAATATAAAGGACTATAAGGGATTATATATCTACATCACTTTTAGTTCATTATTTATAAAAAGAACTTTCCTATGAAATAAGCATATATTAACCATATTGGTATTGAATGATGGCATTATGAACAAGAGGAAAAAGAAGATTATTATAATATAAGGGGTCAGATATTTATGTATATGGACAATATTTATCTAGAAGCAGGACCAGTCATATTTATTGAATGGGCCTCCAGAGAGAAGGGAATCATATCAAGGGTTTCTGATAATATATTAGAGTGGCTCATAGAGGATGACGACTTAATAAGGATACAAAATGATTTTTTTAGTATCCTTCATCCAGCGGATGTAGATGAGACTAAAGCCCGAATATTGCAGCATAAAGAAAATGGTGATGTTAGCTTTGAGCTGCTATACAGGATTATATTAAGTGAAGGTCGTACTAAGTGGTTGAAGGAGTATGTCGTTAATAGTCGACCCGATCATAGCGATGGATTATATGCAGGCTACATCATAGATATAACTCAACAGGCTGAGCTTGCCCATCGTCTCAGAGAAAATGAAGAAAGACATAAGCTACTGGTGGAGGAATCCTTATACGCTACTTATATTGTTGTGGATAGAAAATGGTCATATATCAATCCGAAATTTGCGGAGATTTTTGGTTATTCTGTAGAGGAGCTTTTGATGGCACCGGTGGATAAGGTAGTACATATAGATGATTTGGCATTGGTGTATAACAATTTGGACAGAAGGATAAAGGGTGAGATCAGAGGCATCCAGTACAAGTTTAGAGGTGTGAAAAAGGATGGCAGCATAATCACGGTTGAGGTGCTGGGTAACAGATATGAACTCAAGGATAAGGTAGCAATTTTTGGTACTTTGGTGGACATTACGGATGTCAGTAAATCCACAGAAAAGCTGAGGATGGCTACAAAGGTTTTTGAAAATACGATAGAGGGAATAGCAGTGACGGATAAAAATGCGATTATACAGTGGGTGAACCCTGCTTTCACAGCAATTACAGGCTACAGCGCCCATGAGGTTATTGGAAAAAACCCCAGAGTACTTCGTTCTGAAAAGCATAATAGAGAATTTTATTCCCGAATGTGGGACTCCCTTATCCATCGAGGTCAGTGGCAGGGGGAGATATGGAATCGTAGAAAAAACGGTGAAACCTACCCCGAGTGGCTGACGATATCAGCGATATGTGATGAGGAGGGCAATACATTACAATATGTTTCTGTTTTCAATGATATATCGGAGCGGATTAAAAGAGAGGAGCATATAAAGTATCAGGCCTACCATGATGCCCTTACGAAGCTGCCTAATAGATACTTGCTGTACGACCGTTTAAATATGAATATTTCTCATGCCCATAGAAATCAGGAAAAGCTGGCGGTAATGCTGCTGGATTTAGACCGTTTTAAGCGAATAAATGATACAATGGGTCATCCGGCCGGAGATATTCTGCTGCAGGAGGTTGCCCTTAGATTAAAGGACAGCCTTAGAGAGGGCGATACTGTTTCAAGACTTGGTGGGGATGAATTTTGTATCATACTGGAGGATATTAAGCATGTCGAAAATGCATTGAAGGTTGCTCAAAAAATCTTTAAAGCCTTTTCAAAACCCTTCATTTTAAGGGATCATGAGCTTTATGTCACCACTAGCATAGGCGTAAGCATTTATCCTAATGATGGGGTGGATGTCGATACCCTTATTAAGAATGCCGATACAGCCATGTATGAGGCTAAGGGGCAGGGGAGGAATAACGTTCGACTATATACAGCCTCCATGAACGATGAGGCTATAAAACGATTGGCTATAGAAAATGAAATTATAAAGGGTCTGGAAAGAGAAGAATTCGTCGTCTATTACCAGCCTCAGCTTTGCCTTGAAACGAATAAAATCATAGGTGCAGAGGCGCTGATACGCTGGCAGCATCCAGAGCTGGGCTTTCTTTTGCCAGGAAAGTTCATACATATCGCTGAAGAGACAGGTCTGGTGGAGCTTTTAGGGAACTGGGTGCTATTGACCTCCTGCAGACAAAATAAGCAATGGCAGGAAAAGGGATATCATGCCATTAATATGTCAGTTAATCTTTCTGCTATGCAGTTTCAGCAAAAAAGTCTGTTAAAGACTGTAAATGCAGCACTAAAGGAGGTAGGGCTTTCAGCCAGCTACCTTGATCTTGAGATAACCGAAAGCAGTGCAATTCAAGATCCGGATTTTGCCATAGCACTTTTAAAGGAATTAAAGAAAAATGGTCTTCAGATATCAATGGATGACTTTGGAACAGGGTATTCATCCCTGGCACTACTCAATCGACTTCCTATAGACAGATTAAAAATTGACAGATCCTTTATCAGTAATATTGTTAATGATGTAGAGAAACAAGCAATCGTATCAGCGATTATTGCCATGGCTAAAACCCTGGGGCTGAGGGTCGTGGCAGAAGGGGTGGAGACGAAAGAGCAAATGGCATATCTAAGAGACCACCATTGCGATGAAATACAGGGCTATCTCATCAGCCCACCGGTTAAGACTGAGGATTTTGAGGCACTACTGATAAAATACAATGGCAGTCCTATTGAGGGTACATTATGTAAGCTATAAAATAACACAAGCAATACGGAGGAACGGCGATGTCCAGAATTGTTTTCCCTATGGAGAAAATTGGCGCAGTCAAGCGTAAGTCAAAAAGAGGAGAGGTTAAAAGGGAGGCGGTATTCCTAGATGGAAAATATATTTGCCCAAACTGCTTTGAAAATAATTATGAGGTAATAAAATGTCAGCTAGACGCAGATAAAGCAAAGCCCATGAGGTATACAGGAAAATGCAGAAATTGCGGAACTAAAATTCAGTACAACAAAGAGACCCCACTCCTAAAAACATAGGCCTTGATACAAAAAAAATCTGCATAATGCAGTTTTTTTTGCATCGGCGACTATCGTCTTTACGGATAGCATAATGATTGGAAGGATATCAATATCAGACAGCAGAGGGGGGAGAATAATAGGCCAAAATACTTATATTTAATAGGGGTTAAAAAGGGTATAAATAGCATAAATGGGCTTTCCTTACATATAGAGACGGAGGCCGACCTAATGGCTGCTCATTATACAGGGGATAACTAAAGGGGGTATAAGCATGTTTAATACGAAGTTAAACAACGCTGAGGAGGTTAAATTTTCAACAGTCTACGGCGCGTACTCATCTGGTGTTGCTATCAAGATAACTATTTTTTACCTAATTTTAGGGGGAGTATGGATTGTTTTTTCTGATAATATACTCCTCATGCTTACTGAAAGCACCACGGCATTATCACAGCTGCAGACGATTAAAGGCTGGTTCTATATCATTCTTACCTCCTTTATACTATTTTTTCTAATAAAATCTAATGTTCAAAAATTGGAGAAAACTAAGGAAAAGCTTATGGTAACCAACTCAGATTTGGAGGCTACGGTAGAGGAGCTTATTGCTATTGAGGACGAGCTGAAGGAGAAGCTTGGCGAGCTAAGGGATAACCAGCAATCCATGAGATCGGTACAGGAGCGCTATAGACTGGCTATAGAGGGAGCCAATGATGGCATATGGGATTGGGATATACGAAAAAATCTCTTTTATTTCGAAAGAACTAAAAAAATTTTAGGCTATAGGGAAAATGACCTAGAGAACAATTATCAGACCTTCATCAGCCTTGTGCATAAGGAGGATCTTAAACGGCTGCAAAAAAATCTTAAAGAGCATTTTGAAAGGCGAACACCTTATTATATATGTGAGTACAGACTGAGAACTAAGTCCGGCGGCTATAAATGGATACTGAGTAGAGGTAAAACCATTTGGGATGAGGAAGACTCAAAGCCCATCCGAATGGCAGGGTCCCATAAGGATGTGACTGACCGGAAGCGTTCAGAGGAAAAGATATATCGACTTGCCTATTACGACAGCTTAACTAATTTACCTAATAGAGCATATTTCATGGACAGCTTTAAACAGTCCTTATTGGAAGCCAAAAGCTATAATAAGCAGGTGGGCATACTGTTTTTGGATTTAGATAATTTTAAGCGGATAAATGATACACTGGGTCATTTGTCCGGCGATGAGGTGCTTGTAAAGATAAGCAAGATGCTGCTCAGCTGTCTGAGGGAAAATGAAACCGTTTTTAGGCTGGGGGGCGACGAATTTATGGTGCTTCAAACAGAGGGAAATGAGGCGCAGTCCATCGAAACAGCAGAAAGAATCGTTTCTGCTCTGAGGACGCCCATCAAGATTCAGGGACATGAGTTTTATCTCACCAGCAGCATAGGGATAGCCATTTATCCTCAGCACGGAGAAGAAGAGGAAACACTATTTAGAAATGCAGATACAGCAATGTATAAGGCTAAGGAGCTTGGAAAGAATGGGTATCAAATATTTACCAGATCAATAAATGAAGTTATCATGAGGAGAATGGAAATTGAGGCAGAGCTAAGACATGCTATTGATCGGAACGAGCTTGTCCTTTACTATCAACCTATCATTGATACCAAGACCGGCGATATCGTATCTGCGGAAGCTCTGCTGCGTTGGATACATCCTGTAAAGGGAATTATTCCACCAATGGATTTCATCCCAATAGCAGAGGAGAGCGGATTGATTCGTGAGATAGGAGAGTGGGTAATTAAGGAGGCCTGCAGGCAAAATAGCAGGTGGCAGCAGCTTCAGCTACCCCTCATTAGGATAGCGGTAAACATATCTGCTTATCAATTTCAACAGAAAAATCTGCTGGACAAAATAAAGGAGGCTTTGTTGGAGGCAAAGCTGGACCCTTGTTATTTGAGCATAGAGATTACTGAAACAGTAGCAATGGAGGATTTAAGCTATACCAGTGATATAATAAAGAAGATGGTGGAATACGGTCTTAGTATTGCACTGGATGATTTCGGGACAGGCTATTCCTCATTGAACTATTTAAAAACATTACCAATTAACTCTGTAAAGATCGATAAGACTTTTATTCAGGATTTGGATTCCAAGAGGAATGAAAAGCAAATTGCCCAGGCAATCATTACACTAGCCCATAGCTTAAATTGCAAGGTTACTGCGGAGGGTGTAGAAAAAAGAGAGGAATTGGAATTTCTTAAGCATCAAAACTGCGATTTTGTCCAAGGATATTTATTTCACAAGCCATTGCCACCAGAAGAATTGGAGGAGGTTTTAAAACTAATAAGCGAAAGTAGAATCGTGTAAATTAAGATAATATTGGAAAGAAGCTTCGACAAATAGCAGGAATTAACTACAAATCTGTAGAAATAATGATGAATATACTTTCAAAATAGGTGATTACTATGACAAAAATTGCTGCTAAAAAAGAGAAGCTGGATGCTAACTATATATATTTACTATTGGCAGGCGCACTTTCATTTATATTGCTTTATGCTGTAGGAAAGCTAGAGGATTTTATTTACGAGGTATTTCCCATCAGTGCTTTTTTACACTGGCATACGGGAATGGAGTTTATAACCATTATCATCAGCTTTGCCCTATTTATCATCACCTACTATACCTTTACCAAGAATTCAAGAGCAAGGCTGTTGATATTCTCATTAATATTCTTTGTTATAGGTATCACTGATTTCCTTCATACAATGAATTACAATGGTATGCAGGGCTTTTTCGGAGAAAGCTCCATACCCACGGCAACTACCTATTGGATGATTTCCAGATTAATTATGAGCTTTGGTCTGCTATTTGCCGGCACTGTACCCTACAATCGAAAAACTGAGAGCAGTAGAAGATATGCACTAGGCGGCAGCATTGCTGTATCGATATTGATTTTTTATTTAGGCACCTACAGAATTGATATATTCCCCACCTTCTTCATACCAGAGGTTGGACTGACAAAGCTGAAGGTTTATCTGGAATATGTCATAATATTGGCTTTTCTTGTTGCAGCTGTCCTTGCCCTAAAGGATTATCGCAAAACTAAGGACAGAATCTTTATCATTTATTCTGCTGGGCTATTGTTTGCAGCTTTTACCGACGCATCATTTACTTTATATAAGAGCGTCTATGATACCTATAACCTTATAGGGCATCTCTTTAAAATACTCAGCTCCTATTTAATTTTTAGAGCAATATTTCTGTATAATCTGGATACCCCCTACAGGCAATTGAGGGAGGCCAGAATTCAGCTGAAGGCATATGCTGATAATCTTGAAGAAATCGTTGAGCGCAGAACGAGAGAAATTCGAGATACCAATGTAAAAATGATGGCGGAGCTAGAGTATGCAAAGCTGATTCAGCAATCCCTTCTGCCACCTAAGCAGGTCACTCTACATGGTATTCGATTTACATCGGACTATATTCCCTGTCAGAGCCTTAGTGGGGATTTATATCAGTTCTTTAAAATCGATGACAGGCTGCTTGGTCTGTATATTGCCGATGTTTCCGGACATGGTGTGTCCGCAGCTATGCTGACGGTATTTACTGAACGGTTGATCAATCCGGTCTATGGCATGAGGGAGGGTGAAGGGAAGGCATCGCCGGAGAAATCCATGAGGTTTCTCTTCAATGAGTTTAATAAAGCAAATTTCCCCGATGAGATGCATATTGTGGCTTTTAAGGCTGTGTTTGATATTGAAAGCAAGATATTAACCTATTGCACCGGAGGAATGAACACTGTTCCTGTGGTAATAAGGGCAAGTGGCGAAATTATTCCGCTGGATCAGAGCACCGGTTTCCCCATATGTAAATTTGACGAATTCTATCAGCCGGAGTTTCGTGAGGCAACCATAACGCTAATAGCAGGGGATCGAATCCTGTTCTATACCGATGGTCTTGCCGATGGCTTCAAGGGCAGTGGTGTTTTTGACACCTCAAGCCTTCAGGAGTTTCTAAAGCATAATTCCCATGTCAGCACCCGTCAGCTGGAGGATAAGCTTCAGCAAGAAATAAGAAGGCTGATGAATCAAAGATCAAATGACGATGATATCACCTATTTTATCATGGAGGTAGAGTAACAGCTTGACACCTTATCCTTAGTTTAGCAATGGTGAATTTCCAGAAAAATTAGCCTAGCAGCTGGGACAAATTTTTAAAGCGGTTAGGGTACTGACACCTTGTGTCTCTTAAAATATGATATAGCGTTAAATTGCCCTGTATGAAAATTTCATAAGGGCTAACATTATAAGCTTTAACTGCGACGAGGCATTAAGCCTCCTCTTTTTTTGCAAATTTACATATATTTATAATGGAATTAGCAAAAAATAATTGTTATAAGTAGAGCTATGCAGTAAAATAGATAAAGTGAGAAAATTTTTATTGAACTAAGGAGAGAACTATGAGCGTATTAACGGTTACTGATTTGAGCCACGGTTATGGCGCTAGAACGATACTACAGGATGTATCCTTCAGACTATTGAAGGGGGAGCATGTTGGACTTGTAGGGGCCAACGGAGAGGGTAAGTCTAGCTTTTTAAATATCATTACAGGTAAGCTAATGCCGGATGCCGGAACGGTTGAATGGTCCAACAGGGTATCCGTTGGCTATTTGGATCAGCATTCTGTGCTTACCAAAGGGAAGACCATAAGAGAGGTGCTAAGAGAGGCCTTTCAGGGAATGTTTGATCTTGAGGCAGAAATGCTGGAGATTTACAATGCTATGGCAGATGCAACAGATGAGGACCTAACCAAAATGATGGAGGATGTAGGGGAAATTCAGAGTATTTTAGAATACAATGGCTTCTACATCATTGACGCCAAGATAGAAGAGGTTGCTAACGGCTTGGGACTTAAGGATATTGGTCTGGATAAGGACGTAGCAGACCTAAGCGGTGGACAGCGAACAAAGGTGCTGTTAACTAAACTGTTGCTTCAGAGTCCTACGATACTAATATTGGATGAGCCAACAAACTACCTTGACTTTGAGCATATAGAATGGCTTAAACGGTATTTAAAGAATTATGAAAACAGCTTTGTTCTGGTCTCCCATGATATCCCCTTCCTAAATGAGGTAGTTAATGTAATATACCATGTGGAGAATGCTACTTTGACCAGATACAGCGGCAGCTATGATCAGTTTATTCAACTGTATGAAATTAAAAAGCAGCAGCAACAGCATGCCTATGATAGGCAGCAGGCCGAAATCGATAGGCTGGAGGATTTTATTGCCCGAAACAAGGCGAGAATATCAACCACCGGTAGAGCCAAAAGTCGTCAAAAGCAGCTGGATAAAATGGAGATAATGGAAAAGCCAAGGGAGAAGGTTAAGCCTAGCTTTAAGTTTAATGAAGCCAGAGTTCCCGGAAAGATCATCTTCGAGGCAACCAATCTGATTATAGGCTATGATGAGCCCTTGACAAGGCCCTTAAACATAATACTGGAGAGGGGTAAAAAGGTAGCTATTCGCGGGGTCAATGGTTTGGGTAAATCCACCCTGCTAAAAACACTGCTGGGCTATTTGAAGCCGGTATCAGGCAATGTCGTAATGGGGGACTACCTGTATCCTGGATATTTTGAGCAGGAAAGCATTAGAGACGGTAAAACCGCTATGGAGGAGATATGGAGCGAGTTTCCTGGACTGTCCAACTTTGAGGTAAGGCAAGCGTTAGCTAAATGTGGTTTAACCAACGAGCATATCACTAGCCAGATGATGGTATTGAGCGGCGGAGAAAATGCAAAGGTACGCTTATGTAAGCTAATGCTTAAGGAAGTCAACCTTCTTGTTCTGGATGAGCCAACCAACCATCTGGATGTTGAGGCTAAGGAGGAGCTGAAGAGGGCTATTAAAGAGTTCAAGGGCACTGTCGTCATTGTATCCCATGAGCCGGACTTTTATGAGGATTGGGTTACGGATATATGGAATGTAGAGGATTGGACCACTAAAATTATATAATTTATATCAAAAGGCCTATTTTAAAATAGGTCTTTTTTTTGTGATAATTTAAAGAACTAGAGGTGTTAAATTTCACAGAACATTGAAATTCCTTACATTTACGCACAAACTCTTTTTTTTATATATAATATTTACCTGTTTGAGTATAGTTATAGTTAACATGCATAATTTTTGCTCGATGCTTAGTCTGTTACATTTAAATCATTCGCTTATATATTACAATTATGTAATAGAAATAGTAAGAATCAGAAAAATCGAATTATAATTAATAAAGATTATTATTTGTATAAATATATAAAAAAATGTAGAATAAATATTTAGACAATTTAGCAAAAATTTGTTAATATAAATATTATACAGGCTACTTTTAAATAGATGACAACAATCAAAATTTATCTGTCATCTGATATCCATAAAGTATCAAAAATAAAGAGGGGAGGCAAAACGTTGGAAATTTTAAGTCCAGGTAAAAAAATTAGGAATTTAAGAAAGAAAATTAATCTCCGACAAGACCAGCTAACAGATGATAAAATAACACGAAGCCTTGTCAGTATGATTGAAAGCGGCAAAAGAAATCTTAACAAAAAGACGGCAGAAATTATAGCAGAAAAGCTAAATCAGTATTACAAGAACCTAGGTAAGGAAATTACACCACAGTATCTGCTGGAATCTGAGGAAGCACAGGCTGAAAAGATCATTGATAGCCATTTAAATTCTTTAGCCCCTATTATTAATAATAAAAGGGAGACGGATTACAACCATGTTATTGAGGTCTTCAGCAAGATTTTGGATTTGGCAAAAACCTGGGATCTTGAAGCAAAAGTCGCTGAGATCAAAATGATGAGGGGAAGATACTTCTTTGAGGTTAGTCAAAATAATGCAGCACTTGATGATTACTTTAGTGCATTAGAATACTATTTAGGTGCATTAGAGGGCAGACAGGTGGCAAATATCTATATCGAAGCAGGAAAATGCTATTTTAGATTACTGCTTTTCGGACAAGCCATCTTCTATAATCAAAAGGCTCTGAATATGGTGCGTGATAATAAGGTTCAAAACGGAAATGATATCAATATTAAGGCGCTATATCATCTCATAGAATGCTATATTCGAACTAAAAAATATGATATGGCGATACAAAGCATTGACCTATTTAAGCACCTTAAGGGTGTTAAAGAGGAAATGTCCGACAATATCACTTTGATGGAGGCAAATACCTATCGTGAGCTTAAAAATTACGAAAAGGCTAAAAAGCTCTTTGAAAAGCTGATGAATAAAGAAGCCAAGCTGAAAACTGCTGTAAAAATCACCTTATTCACTAGCCTATCAGCCTTCCATAGAGAGCTGAATAATGAGGCAGAGGCCATAGCTAATATCGAGCTTGCATGTGAATATATAGGAGACCTAAAGGAGGTATTCCTATCAGAGTATCTATTGAAAATTGCTAATGAATATTACTTATTGAACAGGCCGGAAAAGGTATTCGAGCTTCTAAAGGAAGCAGAGGAAAGCAAAAGCCAATATACCCATACAGAAATATTATCTAATATGAAAATTCTTCTTTCTGATACTTATGACCATATTGGCGAGGTTGAGGAAGCGGAAAAAACACTGATGTCGCTTGAGGCTTACTTGGAGCAGCTGGATATCAGAATTAAGCTCAAAGAGGTATATGCTGTGATATGTGAATTCTATATTAAGCATAACCAAGTTCAAAAAAGCAAGGAGTATTTTGGGAAAATTAAAGATTTATAGTCACTGAAGGCACCCTTGAAGCTATTTAGGGGTGCCTTTGATTGTTTGTGAAACGAAAACCCCCGGTTCTACCGGGGGTTCCAAAAAGCTTTAGCTATGAGTAGAAAAAAACTACCTCCTTTTGTTAGAATAAGATAGGTTCGTCAACCAATCTAAAAACAAAAGGAGGATCCGAAATGGATAAGAACAGTTTAGCACATACCACATGGAATTGTAAATATCATGTAGTGTTTGCGCCAAAATATAGAAGGCAAGCGATATACGGGAAGATAAAAAGTGACATAGGGAAGATATTAAGGAAATTATGTGAGCAAAAGGGTGTAGAAATATTAGAAGCATCGGCATGTGTAGATCATATACATATGGTGATTGCGATACCGCCAAAATACAGTGTATCAAGTGTGATGGGATATTTAAAAGGAAAAAGCTCATTAATGATATTTGATAGACATGCTAGTTTAAAATACAAATATGGGAATAGACATTTTTGGTGCCGGGGGTATTATGAGCTAAATGTATTAGGAAAACTGCAAAATAGCCCGGAACAAGGGCAAAAATAAAATAAAATTTAAAGCTATCACATTACACAAGACACCGCCTTAGTGAGACTATGGGCGGTGTTTTTGTATGGTAGCGATCACTGCGGGCCAACATGTCCCGAAGTGGAAAGGAGGGATTGCAATATCCCCACCGGGCTTGATTGAAAAATCAGGCCCTTTTTTTGTGCCATTCAAAGATGAAGGAGGTATAGCGCATGGCAAAAAATGAACCCAACAGGCCGGATGATGTAAAGACCACGCCCGCAAATGAATCTCCGGCAGAAAAACAAACCGCTCCTGCCACCACACCGCCAGAGATTGCCGGTGATAATCCGGCTCCTGAACTGACCGCCGAAGAAGCGGCAACACCGGCCCATGAGGGCGAAGCGGCATTGCAGGAAATGGGCGAAGCCGAAATTGAGCCGCCCACACCGTTAGATATTGGCGGCGAACATATCCCCGACCCCGGCGACATTGTTGTGCCGTTTGACAAAATCAATGAGCTTGTATCGGAAAAGCAGAAGGCGTCGCCTGAGGCAGGGCAGACTGACTCGGAAAAGAAATCCACACGCAGGGGTAGGTCCCCAAAAACAGATAAATCCACCGAGGAACCAAGCCCGGAAAAAACTGTTCCTCAAGAGGCTCAGGAAGCTGTAACCGAGGATACCCGGCAGGAATGGGAAAAGCCGCTTTCCGAAATTGAAGCAAAAAAGGAACGCAAGCCCCGCGCCGAAAAGCAGAAGTTCTTGACTTCATGGTGGGAACGCGTACTTCCCCGTTGCCGGACGGTAAACCTATTTCAGATGCAAAGAAAAAGGCCTCGGTTAAAGAGGAAGCCCCCGCCCCGGAGCCGGAGAAACCGCCGGAACCGAAGGAAGCGCCGCGCAAGGGTGGACCGGAACAGATTGTATATATTAACCTGTCCGAGCTACACGCCTTCAAAAATCACCCGTTCGCAGTCCGGGACGATGAAGAAATGCGGGCTATGGTGGAAATCGTCAAGGACAAGGGCGTTACACAGCCTGCAATTGTCCGCAATCTCACTGACGAGGAAGCCATCACGCAGATGGTGGAGGACAACACCAACCAGCGTGAAAATATCCTGCCGAGTAAACGGGCCAAAACCCTGAAAATGCAGTTGGAGGCTATCAAGCTTCAGGGTGCGCGCGCCGATCTGTCCACTTCGGGCCAAGATGGCCCGAAGTTGGAAAACGGGCAACGCTCTAATCAGGTTGTGGCCGAGCGCAATAAAATGACGGTCAAGCAGGTGCAGCGGTATATCGCCGTTGCCATCGAAGGCCAGCAGTCGGCCCGTCGCTATCACAGGCACAGCGGATGCAGGAGCTTGACGGAAAAGGCATTTTAAATGCCGATGTGATTGACGGTATTATGTTGGAAGAAAAAAAGGAGGCAGACAAAGTGATTATTTCCAGTCAGGAACTTTCTCAGTATTTTGGCAAGGACAAAACCCCGCGCGAAATGAAGGACACCATTATCAAGCTGTTGGACGAATGGAAAGGCCAGCAGAAGGATATTGCCAAGCCGGAAAAACAGGCCGAACAGGAAAAGTAACATCGGGCCAAGTTGACCTGATAGGGCTTTGCGGGGCGCTGCCCCGCGCCCCGAAGCTCAAAGGATATAATATATTCCTTTGAGCCGCTCCCTTTCCAAGCGTGGAAAGGGCGGGGGGATAGGTTGACACATTCAGCGCAACAAGAACGGAGGTGCTTTATTATATGAAACGACCTTTAGCATACATCACAGCCGCATGGAGCGGCGACCATGCCAACGATACCAAAAAGCGGCGCTATTGCAGGGCCGGGTATCTGATGTTCTTAAACAGCTTACGGCGGTAGTGGAGCTATAACGACGGCGTGGAGCGTTGGCGTCATGCCTCCGCTCCACGTTTTCTTTTATATCAGAACTACAGGTTAATTTGGTTGTTGTTCTGATATAGTTAATGTTTTACTTCCGAAAATAAGGCAATCGCATAAACACTTCCTTTAGCTTCTGCTTTGCTGACTGGAAAAGTATTTCGTTTCTATCCGTTAGTTCTTCTTCTCCAAAGTAGCGGTTCTCAATATATTTTGTATATCGAAATTCAATAAGTATACCTTCAAACCGCTCCTGAAAAATATTGCGGTAATGATGAATGATGTGTCCTCCCATAATTGCATTATTTATAACACTGTAGCCTTGTGCTGTAAAACCTTTACGAAGTTCCTGCAATGTTTGTTCAGAGGACGTAACGCCACATCTATTTGATAGATACACATCCTGCCTACCGCCTTCAACAAAATCAAGAAAGAAGCTGTGTAAATCCAACAGGAGAACCGATGGGTATACTTGTAATTTGTCTTGCAGTAGTTTTTCGAGTGCCTGATGGTAAGGTTGATAATATTGGATTACTCGTTGGTTAATCTCTTTCTCATTCAGTGGTGGAGAATACAGAGGACTACCTTGCGTGTTTTCCTGATAGACAACCGTATTACGATAATCTCCGCTTCTTGCACCACCAATAGGGCGATTCACATCCACCACATATCGGCTTAGATGATTGATGATTGTGGTGCATCCCATTGCGGGAAGAAAGTCGTAGAGTTCTGGCAAAAACCAATCTGTGTTTGATAAACATACGTTATCAAGGAGACGACTGCGAATATCTGAGGGAACAAATACTCCGCTGTGGGGCAAATCAATCACCACCGGAAACTGATGTACATTTTCATTCAAGATTTTGTAGTGTTCCATATTCATTCATCCCAATCTTACTAAGACTTTGTGTTGTTTTTGGACCCTATGGATGACCCATCAATTAGTTCGTTTAGGCTATGTTGCTTTCTGAAAATTTCCAGCAGTACGGCTACAAAATATGCCTTAACCGTATTGCCCAGGACTTCTTCAATCACTCGGGGAATCCATATAGCTATAAATGGCAGCACCTTCCACGCAGTAAAGATTGTTTCGCGTAATACGACTGTGTTAAGCGTAGTCACAATCAAGCCTGAACCTACCATAGCGATTAACAACTGGGGAATTTGCCCTTTTCGTGCGTCATGAAGAAACTTTTTTGATATAAAGAAATCTGCTGCTAACAAAAGGATGCCAAGAGCAGCGCTTCCAATGATTCCTGCTGTTACGAAAGTGATGTAGGTTGCCAGATTTCCCGATGGGTCTTTCGTGTCAATTGTTCTTGTAATAAGCATTTTGCTGACAAGGTGCATGTTGTCTGTATTGATATTTTCTTTCTGTACATGGTCATAAAATCCATTGTCAATACCATCGGCAGACAGAAACGCAATATTGCAAATGCCTACCAACAATAAAAACGTAGAACATACTGCGACTGCAATTCTCATTTTCTTACTGTCCTTGTTTCGCAGAATAGTCCATAATGCTCCCCTGATAAATCCACCGGCAGCTACGACCAGCGTCATGAGGGGGATATAGGTTCCCACTGGCTTCAAAAGGTAGCCTAATAAGTCAGAAAGCCCGGACACAACAGCGCCATACACAGGCCCAAATAAAAGGGATGGCATGATGGAGAAAATGCCCGAAATTCCAACACTCATTCCGTTTTGTCCAAACATGGGTATGTAAAAGGAAAATGTTGTTTTCAAAACGAGTGAAATACTAAGGAATACCGCAGATATTGTGATACGGCGCACATATAAAGATGAATCTTTCAATTTAACTTCTCCCTTCTTAATAGAACGTGTTATAGAAAGTTTACAGTTAAATTGATTTGCTAAGTTACAACCATAAAAACCACCTCCTGTTATGCAGCACAGCTACATAACAAGAGGTATAATGATTACACCACTTCTCCTTATGTAGCAGCGGGATGCGAACCTTGTACCGTAAGCCTGCAAAGGCTTTTCGTCCCTCTGACAACTCCCCGTTCAGAAGGCACTGTAAATCAATGATTTACGCACAAAGTCCTACTCTGCTCTTGTATTCATTAATTATTTCTGAATAAAAATCACAGTATTCAGAAAGCAATAAAAAAGACCCACCAATCCAAGCATCATGCCCAGACGGTCGGCTCCCAAAATGCTATACTTCCTGTGGTTAATTCCACTTCCGTCAGTCGTATAGCATATTTATATTATCACTACTTGTTAATATTGTCAATTTCAACTTCGGGCCAACTTGGCCCGAAGTTGATTGAAGTTGATTACGCTACTCCTTCACCATGTCCACAATGTAGGCAATGACTTCCTCTGGCGTTGGCTGTTCTCCTTTGTGGGGGATAGATTTCCAAAATGCTTGTGCCTGTGGTTCGGGACTTTTCATAGCTTCCGCTATGGCAATTTCAATTTCACGGCGCACGGCTCCTTCGCTTATACCTTTCTGTTTTGCGGTTGCCGCCGCCCTATGGGATAATTTCCCCTCCGAAGCGAATCTGAATCGTCTGGAATTCCTTCCCGATCAAGGTTATGTTGTCAGTAGATTGCTTTCACACGAAGGTGTCCTGCTTCTATTTGGATTGATGTTCCTACTGGCAGACAGGATAAGGGAGATAGAAAGAAAGGCACAATGGAGCTTTTCATAGCAAGCCCTTTGAGTAAAGCCCAATATATATGGGGGAAGCTCTTGAGGAACTACGCAGCGCTCCTGTTGGTAATGGCCGCATATCTTGGGGTTCATGCGGTAGCACAGTATTTCTATACCCCCGGCCCTTTCACCTTAATACCGTATGTCGTCGGGCTTCTTACCATGTGTGTACCCGCTTGCTTCTTTGTTTCCGCATGTTCAGTAACGTTGTACGTAGTGGCGGATATTCGCTTATTTTATGTAGTGTTCTCCGTGTATTTCCTCATGAATTCCGACTTCATTTATACCGAAAACAGCATTCTCCGCTCTCTATATCTGTTTCAGAGCGATATGCTGAAACTCATTTATACCTATGAGAGCTTTGAAACCATCATGATCCAAAAACTGCTGTGGAATCTTGCTTTCCTGCTCTGTGTCGGTCTTGCTTCCATGCTGCTGCAAGGAAACAGGCGTTATTGGAGGGAGACGGCATGATAGAGAGGGTTTCCTACGAACGCAAAATAGCCGGAAATAACGTCCTTTGGATTATTCCATTGGTTTTGGCGTCTTTCTTCTGGTGGCAGGCAATGGCGGGGAGCTTATCAATTGGGGCACTTTTGGCTTTGAGGGCCTTCCAATGGCAGTTATGTGATTGGGGGGCCTTTTATGTACAAAAGAGCTGTCCATCGGTTGATGGAGGGGCCGCTATTCTACCGTAGCGGCCAAATGTAGCAGAAGTTTTAATTCTACATAACTTCAAAAAATTAAAAGAATATTCGCAAGCTACTGCGCACATTTTTCATTCGACACCTTTCAGGGATTTTCCCTCAAGGGTGTATGACAGCCCGACACTTTACGGCGCGGCGCTCCACCTATTTTACAATAGGAGAATCGAAATGGAAAAAGACACAATTTTAGATATGACGCTGACCGAACGGTGGAGCAACAATACTTGCTGAAAAATCATGTTTATGTCGGGGATATGGCGCAAGGCCGAAACCGTGTCAAGAGCTATAAGATACACAAAATCGAAGCCGTACCCGAAGAAGATTGGATTGTCGTTCAGTATACTCATGAGCCGCTTGTTGACCGGGAATCCTTTGAGAAAGCCATGCAACTGCTAAAGCGCGATACCCGCACTGCGCCAAAGCAAAAACAGCTTTACTTGTTCAGCGGCTTCCTTCGCTGTGCGGATTGCGGCAGGGCAATGTCACGGATAGCAAGCAAGGAATTGTATGTTTACTACCAATGCGGCACATACAAAAGCCTTTCAAAAAAAGCCTGTACCATGCACTTGATTAAAAGCACAAGGCTTGAAGCGGCTACCTCGTACGCAATTCAGCAACAGGTGCATCTTGCGGTTAGCTACTCCGCTATCGTTTCCCAAATCAATTTGGCCCCGCTTAAAAAGAGTCAGTCTGTGCGGCTGAATGAATATGTAAAGAACCAACTACAGGAAGATATAGCACACGACCAAATAAGCATTCAAGAATATATCGACCCGTTTACGGGTGAGCCAGTAGATAAAGGCAGGAAAAAATAACAAGCTGCTTTAGCAGCAGCCTGTAAAAATAAGCAGTTGGCGAACCGTTCAGTGAGCCTTAAGGCTCATTCTGGAAAATAAGCATAATTATAAAGGATATCATAGAATTCTGTCGAAATAATTCATATGCTTTTTGATAGGGAGGTTGATATGAATGATTTTATCTGGGAAAGAGATTAAAAATAAGCTGGGGACAAAGCTTTTAATTGAACCCTTTAATGACAGTCAATTAAATCCCAACAGCTATAATCTAAGACTCCATAACGAACTGCTGGTGTACGAAAACACTGTTTTAGATATGAAGCAGGAGAACAGGGCCAGGAAGTTGATAATTCCTCCAGAGGGGCTTGTATTGGAAACAGGAAAGCTCTATCTAGGTCGAACCCTAGAATATACTAAAACCGAAGGTTATGTACCAATGCTGGAGGGGCGCTCCTCTATAGGACGACTTGGTCTATTTGTACATATCACTGCCGGCTTTGGTGATGTTGGCTTTTCTGGTTATTGGACGCTTGAAATGTTATGCGTTCAACCAATAAAAATATATCCGGAGGTTGAAATATGTCAGATATTCTATCACAGCATAGAGGGAAGCTATGATCCATATAAAAGTGGTAAGTATCAAAATAATAAAGGAATACAACCAAGCCTTTTATTTAAGGATTTCGAAGACTAAGAAAATTATATATAAAAAAAATATAATATTATATATTGACAAAGTCATATAATCTGGTATAAAATGTAAAGACAGTTAAAGAAAGGAGGTAGGAATGATGTTAGGTTTTGTATATGATAGTAGCGTAGTTAAAATCAACTTAAAACTCTTTAGTCCTACCTTTTTGAGTGATTTTTGATCATCGGTAACCGGTGTCATCCAATGCTTATATAAGGTCATGGACGTTATGCCATGACTTTTTTAATGCCTAAAATAGTCATGGACTGCCATGGCTTTTTTGTATTTATTGGCAAAAGTCAGACTCAAAAGGGATATCGAAAGGGGGAACGACCCATGAAGCGCATTTTAAAGTATGCAGCAAAATACAAGGTATTATTCCTTATACCTACTATGGCAATGATGGTATTTGTTGTATTGGATCTTCTAAATCCCATTATCAGCAGAAGGATAATAGATGATGTCATCTTAAAGGGAGAATACCATATTTTAGCTAAGCTGCTCCTCTTATTGGTGGCTATAACCATTGGCAAGGCAGTCGCTGGCTATATCCGTGAATTTATGTTTGATTATGCTGGTTCAAAGGCTGTAAAGGATATTAGAAAGGATCTCTTTGATCATATTCAAAGCATGCCCTTTGAGTTTTTTGATAAGACCAATACCGGTGAAATTATGTCCAGAACTACGGAGGACGTTAATAATATCTGGCAGGTGATAGGCTTTACCTTTGGCTTTTTTATGGAGCAGATTTTGTTTTTTGTGGTAGGTATCATCATGATGTTCATAACAGAATGGCGACTGGCCCTGGCATGTCTGGCTCTGATACCCTTCATCGGATATTATGCTATTAATTTGGAGAAGAAGATCGGCGAGGCCTATGACAAAATCAGTGACCAAAACGCTGTGCTTAACACGACAGCACAGGAAAATATTGCAGGTGTCAGGCTGGTAAAGGCCTTTGGTAGAGAGAAGTATGAAATTAGTAAGTTCTTTAAGGAGAATGAAAAGAACTATGCCTTAAATATAGGTAGAGCAAAAATAGTGGGGGATTATTACCCTAAGATAGAATTCCTTACAAACATTGTTATGCTGGTGGTGATATGTATTGGGGGCTATATGGTAATCAGAGGTTATATGACCATAGGTGATTTATTTGCCTTTAATTGGTATGTGACCATGATTGTATGGCCAATGCGGCTTATGGGCTTTATGACCAATAACTTTGCTCAATGCAGTGCTTCAGCGAAAAAGATATTTGCCATTATGGATATTGAACCAGCAATTAAAAGCCCCGAGAGTCCAGCAAAGCCTAGAAGGTCCGTCGGTGAGCTCAGCTTTCAAAAAGTCTCACTTAAATATGAAAAGAATCATGTTTTGAAGGACATTAATTTCCATGTTAAGCCTGGAGAGACTTTGGCAATAATGGGGGCAACTGGCTCCGGCAAAAGCTCCATATCTAACCTCATAGGTCGATTTTATGATGTATCTGAGGGGGGCATTATTCTTGATGGCGTTGATATAAGGCGTATGGATTTAAAGGACCTTCGAAGAAGCATATCTGTGGTTATGCAGGATACCTTTCTTTTTTCAGATACCATAGAAGAGAATATAAAATTTGGTGCTGTTGACGCAACTAGGGAGCAAATAGTAGCAGCTGCTAAGGCGGCCTGTATACATGACTTTGTAGAAGGGCTGGAGCTGGGCTACAGGACGGTTATCGGTGAAAGAGGCGTAGGACTTTCCGGTGGTCAAAAGCAAAGGATCGCTATCGCCAGAGCCCTATTAAAAAACAGCAGGCTACTGGTGCTGGACGATGCCACCTCAGCCCTGGATATGGAAACGGAATATCAGCTACAAAGGGCGTTGAAGAGCATCAAGGGCCTTACAAAAATAATAATAGCCCATAGAATTTCTGCTGTTAAGGAGGCCAATGAAATTCTGCTATTGGATAAAGGTGTTGTTGTAGAACGAGGCACTCACCAAAGCCTCCTATGGAAAAAGGGCAGGTACTACGAAATATACCGTCAGCAATATAAGGACATCGATGCTGTGGAGGAAGAGGTGATATAAATGTCCGTAAATACCTTTAAAGAGGATGAAATATTAAGGGAATCCTTTGATTTAAAAATCATCATCAGATTACTGAGCTATTTGAAGGATTATAAGCTTCAGGTTTTGAAAACTCTGGGACTGATGCCGATCGTTATATCAGTTACCCTATTAAACCCATACTTTATGAAGCTGGGTATCGATAAGTACATAGCAGATAATGATATAAATGGATTGTTTACCCTTGGCATCATCGCATTGGTCATCAATGTTTTTGGCATGATGGCCTACAAGGTGACGGTTGTCACCATGGCAACGGTATCCAGTAAGATACTATTAAAAATACGTCAGGAGCTCTTCACTCATATACAAAGGCTCACCCTTTCCTTTTTTGACAGCCGTCCGGTGGGAAAGGTTTTGGCGAGAATTATAGGGGACGTTAACTCTCTGAATCAGCTTTTTACCGACAGTGTAACTGTGCTGATCCCCGATGCCATCACCTTGGTCACCATAGCCATTATTATGCTGATTATCAATTATAGGCTGGCTCTGATGGCCTTGATTATGCTGCCGGCCTTGATCATCGTCATGTTTTTTATTCAGATCAGCTGTAGGAAGAGATGGCAGCAATACAGAAAAAAGAGCTCAAATTTGAATGCATATATCCATGAGGATTATTCTGGAATCAGGGTAGTCCAAAGCTTTACACAGGAAAACAGAAGAAGCAGCAGCTTTTCAGAGCTTTCAAATAGCTTGACGGATGCCTTTCTAAAGGCGGTAAAAATGGCCGATGGCTTTTGGCCTGTGGTGGAGCTTTCCTGGGGTGTAGGATCAGCGGTTGTCTTCTGGTATGGGGTTAGGCTGCTGCAGGTAGAAGGCATCACCATAGGTGTGCTGGTGGCTTTTATAGGCTATATCGGCTTATTCTGGAGACCGATAATGAAGCTAAGTAACTATTACAATATTCTGTTAACCAATATGGCTGGCGCAGAGCGGATATTTGAGATCATGGATATCGAGCCAGGCATTGTGGATGAAGAGGGGGCCATAGATATTCCCCCTATAAGAGGCAGTGTTGTCTTCAAGGATGTCACCTTCTCCTATGATAACGGAGATACTGTGCTAAAAAATGTGAGCTTCGAGATAAAGGAAGGAGAAACCATAGCTCTAGTGGGAGAAACCGGTGCTGGTAAAACCACCATTGTCAATCTGATCAGTCGGTTCTATGAAACGGATATAGGCAGTATTTTGATCGATGGCTACGACGTACGAAAGATTACGTCTGAGTCTCTGAGAAGTCAAATGGCGGTAATGATGCAGGACAGCTTCCTCTTCTCCGGCAGCATAAAGGATAATATTCGTTATGGCAGGCTAGATGCTACAGATGATGAGATCATTGAGGCTGCAAAGGCAGTTCAGGCCCATGACTTTATATTGCAGCTGGAAAAGGGATATGATACTGGAGTCAATGAGAGGGGAACCAGACTTTCGGCAGGACAAAGGCAGCTTATCGCGCTGGCAAGAGCAGTATTAGCAAAGCCAAAGCTTCTAATCTTAGACGAGGCCACCTCCAGCATAGATACAGAAACAGAGGTGCTGGTGCAAAAGGCGATTAATCAATTGTTGGCAGGCAGAACCTCCTTTGTGATAGCCCACAGGCTTTCAACCATTAGGAATGCCGATCGCATCATGGTGGTGGATGAAGGTACCATAAAAGAGATAGGCAGCCATCAACAGCTGCTGGATAAAAAAGGTATGTATTATGAGCTATACATGGCACAATATCGTTTTTTAAGTGAATAATTGTAATATGAGTACAATGCACTATTTTCAAACCCTGCAAAAAACAAATACTATTATGTAATAAACATAATAGACATGAATAATTGACATAAAAGCGGGTATAGGATTTAAGAGCTATAGTATAGGAGCTGATAATATGAATTATGTAGAATTTGAAGAAAGCAGAAATTTTATTGGTAGGATACCCTATGGCGAAGATCTCTATGACTATTTAACTGCCTTTGTGCAGGAAAATGGCATTAAAGCCGGTCAAATCAGTGCAATAGGGGCAGTTACTCGTGCTAGGGTTGGATTCTATGATCAGCACAATTTACAGTATATTGAGAGGGAACTGAATAAGCATTTAGATATTACCAGCCTATCTGGGAATATATCTCTACTGGATGAAAAACCCTTTGTTCATGCCCATATACTGGTATCTGATGATGAGGGCAGCTCCTATGGCGGACATCTGCTGAAGGGCACCACGGTCTTTCTTTGTGAATTCATTATTAAGGAATTTTTACCTGAGAAAGCACTGGTACGCAGCGAGGATGAAAGTACGGTGCTGGATATCTGGCAAGGACAAAAGTGACTTCTACTTCATCAAAATAATCGAACTTTTTATGATGGCAGAGGAGGCGTAGGATACATTCCTACGCTCTAATTTTAATATTATGCTTAATAACTTGTCCTTGGGTAAAATGGGTCTCTTTTACTAATTTAAAGCATGGGGAAGGTATCAGTGCCAGTCTTCACGAAATTATATATAGAATAATAATAAAGGTGGGAAAATTATGGGAGCTGTAGTAATTGGTAAATTAAGGACCTGTCGTAAATGCAAAGCCTATCTACACGAAAACTCATTGCATGATTATTGTCCCTCCTGCTATAAAAAGGTGGAGGAGGTATTTGAGCAAATACGCCAATATCTGAGGGAATATCCCGGTGCAACCTCCTTTGAAATAGAGCAAAGGCTTGGTATACCAATGCATGTGGTAAATAATTTTGTAAAGGATGGCAGATTGATTGAGATTGACAATCCATATCTAAACTTAGAATGTCAAAGATGCGGCTGCTTATTGCTGTCGGCCCATCATAAATACTGTCCTACCTGTGAGCTCGAAATGCTAAGAGAGCTTCAGGGTGCCAAGGAGAAGCTGGAGGGCAGTGAAGCACCCAAAATTAAAGAAACCGGCAAGATGCGTTTTAGGGAGTACTCCAGGAAATAATTCTAATGCCCGGAATGTCTCACTTCATTTTAAAGAAATGAAAAAATGTCTTTTATTTTTTTCCAATTGGTAATAATATAAAAGGTGAGAACTTTTAAATGAGGTGATTTTGTGAAGCTATTGACACCGGATGTGTATGTTGACTCAGTCTTTCATATACATCTTGACAAATTGAAGGAGCGAGGTATAAAGGGGCTTATAATAGATATAGACAATACCTTGGTGGGCTGGGATACAAAATATGCCAGCGAAAAGACCAAGAGTTGGCTTTTAAGTCTTCAACAGGAAGGCTTTCAGGTATGTCTTGTCTCTAATAATACAGAGGATAGAGTGGTAACCTTTAATGAGGAATTAAAGCTTTTGGCGATACATAGAGCGACTAAGCCTAGAAGATTACCCTTCAAAAGGGCGATGGAGAAGATGGGCACCAATGTTGGAAACACAGCCGTTATCGGAGATCAAATATTTACAGATGTATTGGGGGGCAATAGAATGGGCCTTTACACGGTTCTAGTGGTGCCTATTGTCAGCAAGGAGTTTTGGTGGACTAACCAAGTTCGTAAGGTTGAAAGACTGGTACTAAAAGGAGTGGTGCCGGGAAGGAAGGATGAATAGCCTATTACTTATATTTTAATAATTGAGTTTGAAGGGTTTTATTCTTTTACTTCATTCTAAAGCTACTGATTTAATTCAGTAGCTTTTTTTCGTTGTATCACAGGAAAGTTCTTTTATTTCCCTATGATATGGGGGGTTGTTAAGGGGGGCATCACCCCTTATTAAAAAAAGGAGAGGCGAGTAGTGTCACGAATAAGTGACACTATGCCACGAGCGGCGTCGAGTCAGTGAGGCGACCGAAG
>JAHDLO010000065.1 GCA_018432235.1 Clostridiaceae bacterium
GATCCATCAAAAGACATATCCATGCGTGAGGTGTATGGGCTAGACAAGTCACTTAGTGAGTAAGAGATAGATGATTTCCTGTTCTGGACAGGTGATTTCCACTTGTCCGGAACTGCGATTTCATCGCAACGGAATATTCAAATTATTTAATTCTTCTATATCTATATTTTCATTTCTAATTATTTTCATATACTTCTTTTCTCCTTTAAATTAAACGATTAATATTGTAATAATGTTTTTAATGCAATACATAGTTATCTGAAATCTGCATCACTGTACGCTTTCACATAACGTTCCCGTATTTGCGACGTCCCTGAACCGGCCCCCCTTGGCCTTTTCCTCAGGTGGAGCTGCGCTCCCAGTGAAGGGATGTGGTACTCTGATTTTTCTTCGCTATGGTTATGGATTAAGTTTCACTGACCTTGCCTCCGGTACCCTTGTGCAAATATAATGTTAGACGAAGTACACTTTTAGCTAACCTATCTCACTTACCTTCTGTATAAATGCTTTTGGGTTAATTATACAACCTCCATTGAATGGTGTACCTGTTTCTCTTAAATATTGATATACCTCTTCTAGCTCAAGATTTGGATTTACCTGAAATCCCAAGGCAATTACTCCAGTTAAATATGGAGCCCCCCAACTTAATCCACCTTGAGACCAGAATGTATAGTCCTTTTCTCCTTTATAATCTGATGTGGTCCTATTATCTATTGGGACATATAAAAGATTTTTTGATTTCAGAATTGACTCATTGTTTGAAAAATAACATATATCATAATTTACAGGATTATCTCTATCTTCATATAACTTACAACCTATTCCAAAAAATCCTTTATTTCCTTCATCAGAGCAATGTACTACTATAATACCACTTTCCTCAGCTTCTTCAATTTTCTCTTTCCACATTGATAAATTATCTTCATCTGAACTAAATCCTTTTGAAACACTCACTACTCTTATTTTCTCGTTTAAAGGTTTGTTTTTATTGTACTCAATGATTTGATCTAAAGCAGTTGTTCTATATATATAGTCTCTTTCCCAGGACGGTTCTGCCCAATAATATAATGATGCACCAGGCGCAACTCCACAGTCCTTTCCAACTAATATACTAGCTACTGCCGGACCATGCATTTGCGGTCCTACATCCTCACATTCTATAGCAATATATTTTACGACTTTATCTTTATATTCTTCGTGTCCTAGTAACAGTGGTTGGTCAATTATTGCCACATTTATTCCTTGCCCTGTAATTCCTTGATTATGTAAATCCCTTATCCCTAAGCCTGGATTCTTGCCTATTTCAATTATTTCTTGCGGATTAAACTCTTTTGGTAATTTATCTTTTGATGGCCATTCGGTACGTGTGTCAAAGGTCACTTTAAGCAAAGCATCATAGCTACCTAATAAATCAAGATCTTTTATAGACTTCCCTTCCATTACCAACACATTTTGCCTTAAGTCAGAGAACTCACTAATTTTCAAGTCCATATTTTCTATTTTTTCCTCAACTGTATCCGATTCATTGTCTTCTGTATTCAGTTGTGTCTCAACATGTTCTGTTTCAATATTAATTTCCTTAGTACAACCGCTAAATACTAAACTTATTGAAACTATCATAAGAAAAGTAAATACTAATATTTTCTTCATCCTAATCCTCCTCGCTTTTTTATTATTTATTCAACTAAAGTATACGATTTGTGTTTCGTCTCCGTTTTTGGGATGTCCCTGAACCGGACCTTAAAGATAGACCGTTCTGGCGGAACTTCGTTCCCGGTGAAGGGATGTGGTGCTCTGACCTTTCCCTTAAAACGTGCCCACCAGCACCTCCCGTAAAACATGCTGTTATAGGACGTCCCTTAAATCATATTTTCTACCACTACCTATTTCTTTTTAACTTTAATACGCCTGCACATTTAGATACCTGACTATATTCTGCTTCAAATCCTATTTCTAATAAATCGTTTTTCAATTCATTGAATACAATATATTCTTCATCATTATCCCATTTATAACCTGATTCAATTTTACATTCATCCAAGTCTTCTTTATTTTCAAATGATACATCAGCTAATATAATTAGACCTTCTTCCACCAAAATATCCTTTAAGCCTTTAATAAATTTAATCTTATCCTCATCTCTTAAATGATGTATGGCATATGATGACACTATATAATCAAACTTATTATTTTTTAAAACATCTGGAATTCCTTCATTCATATCAAAATTGTAAAATGACCCTTTGGGCATTTTATTCTTTGCTTCAATTATCATTTTTTCAGAAAAGTCTAAACCGAATATATTTGCACCTTGCTTATATAACTCATTTGTTAATAATCCTGTTCCAATCCCAACATCCAAGATTCTCTTTCCACTTGGCTCTTTAATTAATGATTGAACAGCTGACAAGACGTCATAATATCCTTCAAATGGATATCCTTTGCTTGATTCAGCTATAGATTTATCATAGCCTCCAGCCCATTTATCAAATCCTTTTTTATCTAACATTAACGTATCCTCCTTATGTGATTGTTCAAATTTTACTGGGGATGGCATATAACGTTTCTGTGTTTACGACACCTTCGAACTGGACCTCAAAGATAGACCGTCCTGGCGGTGCTTGCACCCAGTGAGGAGGTGTGGTGCTCTGACCTTTCCCGCAAAACGTGCCCTCCAGCACCTCCCGCAAACACGCTGTTATCTGCTGTCCCACGTTGCTTATTCACTAATCCCACTACAGCTTTTCTAGTTTTGATGTGTAAAATTAATAGTTATCACGTATTCTAATTACTTCTTTTTTTGCTTCATCGGCTTGACATTAGCATAAAAGCTATCTTTCTTGATTGCCATAAAAACATTATAACCATCTAATTCCCAAATTTTCACACCTCCAAATATAGAAATTAACTTGTTTTTATACCAATCTTTACGTTTTGTGACCATATACATTTTCCCACCGATCACTAATCTATTAAATCCTTTTTCAATAAATTCTTTAGCAACAGAAAAATCAGTATGATACGGCGGATTAGTAAGTATAGAACTAAAGTTTTTTTCATTAATATTACTAAATCCATCGCTTTGATATATTCTAATTCCTTTGACATCATTTAGGATAATATTTTTTCTAGCAATATCTACTGCTTTACTATCTATATCGGTCATTACTACATTTGTTGGACCTACTATCTTAGCTGAAAATATTCCAACGATACCATAACCACATCCCAAGTCGAGTATCTTATCATTATCATTAAATTCAACTACTGACAACATAGCTAAAGTCCCTCTATCTGCATTTAGAGGTGAGAAAACCTCATTTGAAGTTTTAAATTTCATATTTATATCTCTAATATTTACATTTAACATACTTACTACTTATCCTCCAAAGTCATCTGAAACTTTTCGTTTCATCTTTTTTTATTTATTAAACTTTCTACATTATGTATTTTATCCAATTTTAAAATGGGATTGCAGATAACGTCTCCGTGTTTGCGACGTCCCTGAACCGGACCCCAAAGTTAGTCCGCCCTGGCGGAACTTTGCTCCCGGTGAAGGGATTTGGTGCGCTGAGCTTCCCCTCAAAACGTGCCCGCCAGCACCTCCTGTAAACACAGTGTTATGTGATGTACAAAACCAGATGCTATTATTTACTTAAATCAAAAAATAATTCTGTTTTTTCTCCTGTTTTTTTAAATCCACATTTTTTATACATTTCTTTTGCAGAATCTTCGCTATCAGTTATAAGATAAACAAATTCAATACCATACCCTTTTGCCTCTTCTATTAGGTATTTTAACATCGATGTCCCATATCCCTGCCTTTGATAATTATTAAGTATATCAAAATCTTCTATTTTACCAATATTACTATTTAACATAAGTTCACAATTCCCAATAGGTAAATCATTATGATAACAAACATATAAGTCCAAATTTGAATTTTGCTGATTATATACTTTTGCCTTTCTATATATCCTTTTCTTTGCAAATTCCAAACCCATATCTGACTGATTTGCAATAATATCTACATCAATTCCCTCTTTTAATATATCTTCCGACACAGCTTTCTTTATCAAACATTCTTCATTTCCTTTTAAACATTTACTCATCTTAGTATTAATATACATATAATCATACTTTGATACTTCTAAAGCCAAAGGTAAGTTATTAGTAAAATTCTCTTTTATAGAAAAGTTAAACTCTATTCTCAAAAAATCTGCATTCTGAGTTTTTCGATTCTCTAATTCTTCGTAGATTATTTCCCTTAATCTGTTTTCAGAAATATTCTCTTTAATAAATGTGAAATTGTGCATATACATACCTGGTAATGCATCATCATAAAATCTAATAATTTCTTTGTTATTATAATTTTCGCTGAATTTTTTTGTGTATTCTATTTCCGTGCTTGAAAATCTATCAAACATAACTATAACCTCCATCTATATAATTGCAAATCTTTTAAAGTATGTCACATAACGTCACCGTGTTTACGACGTCCCTGAACTGGACCCCTAATATAGACCGTCTTGGCAGAACTTTGATCCCGGTAAAGGGATGTGGTCTGACTTTTTCTCTTGACGTTCCCACTAAGACCCGAAGCGTGAACATGTTGTTATGTGTAGGACTAATATAAGCTACTTGACTATCTGTAAATTTTAGCAAATTAATATTATACTTTTTAACCTACCTAACATACTTGAACTTGTATATCATTCAATCTTATGGATATGAAATCAGTGACATCACATCACTCAACCATTCTTTCTTATCGTTTGTGTTACAGTGCCATTCATCGCCATTGAAACGGACTTCTAAAACCCCAAAAAAATTGCTTACACCTATCAAAGTTCCTGAAACAACACTTCCATCTGGATATTTTACATCGTTAATTTCAAACATTATCTCCCACTTAAAATCACCATCTTTGGTTAAATGTGTTTTAGTTCCCTGAGGCAACAAGTTGACAAGTGATCTGCGAAATTTCTGAGTTTCAAACAACTCTACTATCTGACTAAAACGCTCATCATCTTTATAAATCTCAAAACGTGAATCCTCAACACTTGGTGCAAGAAAAAAATATCCACTAACTGATACACATTCAGTAATATCGACACCTGAACAAAGTTGAGCAAGCGTCATTGGTCGGGTGTAAAACAGCATACAAACCAGAAGTGTAAGAAATAATGCAGCGAATATAATTATTTTAATTTTTTTCATCTTAATTAACCTCCTCAACTTCAGATTTATCCATTAGTCGCATAATATAAATAATCTTTGCTAAAATAATAAGAAATTTACTACTTCTAAACTTTTCTTAAATTATCCCTAAAAACACACTCTGAAATTATATTAGTCTTTCATAACTATTAGATAAATAATCTCTGTTTCACAAACTAGTATGCAATATCATATAACGTTCCCGTGTTTACGACGTCACTGAACCGGACCCCTAATATAGACCGTCTTGGCGGAACTTTGTTCTCGGTGAAGGGATGTGGTGCTCTGACCTTGCCTCGTTATGGTTATGGATTAAGTTTAGCTGACCTTGCCTGCAGCATCCTTGTGCAAACACATTGTTAGGCGTCGTTATTGATTCCTATTTAACAGTGATATAAATATGTTATAATATAATTAATAAACTAATGCGAAAGGATGATACATATGCCTACAATATCAATGTTTTATGGTATTATTATTAGAATGTATTGTGCGCCAGGCGAACATAATCCTCCTCATTTTCATGCATATTACCAGGACCATAAATCTATAATAGATATTAACTCGTGCGAAATAATTGAGGGAACTTTACCTAATAAACAACTTAAACTTGTAGTTGCTTGGGCTGAAATTCATAAAGATGAATTATTAGCTAACTGGGAACTCGCCATTAACAGCGAATTGCCATTTAAAATCGAGCCTTTAAAATAGGAGGTGTGTATTACTATGTACTTAGCGGTAAAAAGTGTTAGGCCACTTAAAGATTATCAGCTTCTTCTTGTATTCGAAAACAATGAGCAAAGAGTTCTTGATATGTCTCCATTTTTGAATAAAGGTATTTTCCAACAACTTAAAGATCAAAATTTATTTAGTACTGTTAAAGTTTGTTTCGACACAATTTGTTGGGATAATGATGCTGATTTGTGTCCAGAAATACTATACGAGCAAAGTGAACCATATATTAACTCTTAATGATATCCAATACGGATATCTTTTTTTGTATTTTCTATCATAACAATTTTGCTACAATGACGCCTAACGTTTCTGTGTTTACGACGTCTTCGAACTGGACCCCACGGGAATACTCTCTTGGCGGTGCTTGTCACCCAGTGAGAAGGTGTGGTGCTCTGATGGCTCCCTAGTACCGTGCCCACCAGCAGCCTTGTGCAAATGCTTTGTTAGGCGATGGAATCGATGGAA
>JAHDLO010000047.1 GCA_018432235.1 Clostridiaceae bacterium
AAAAGGAGAGGCGAGTAGTGTCACGAATAAGTGACACTATGCCACGAGCGGCGTCGAGTCAGTGAGGCGACCGAAGGCGAAGCGTCCTAGAGAACGCATGGGTTCTCTGGAAAACAAACGTGGCGAAGCCACTTTTGTTCATTTTTTCATTAAATGATATCATTAATGATATAATTAATGTTTTTATCGATAAATATTGATATGCTAGGGTATTTGTAATATATTCAAGGCAGAGGTATTTCATTTTAGGGAGGGAAGGATAGCTTATGGTGTTTGGAAGACAATTTGCAAATGTAGTTGAGTGGGAAGAATTCAGAGACGATATGATTTTCTGGAAATGGCATAATAAAGAGATAAAAAAAGGCAGTAGGCTGATTATTCGTCCGGGGCAGGACGCAATTTTCTTAAACTCAGGAAGAATAGAAGGGATATTTAAGGACGAGGGAGACTACGATATAGAATCTCAGATTATACCCTTTTTATCTACACTAAAGGGCTTTAAGTTTGGCTTTAACAGTGGCATGAGAGCAGAGGTGCTCTTTGTAAATACAAAGGAATTTACTGTAAAATGGGGTACGAAAAATGCAATAAATATACCCCATCCCCAGCTTCCCGGAGGGCTTCCAATTCGTGCCAACGGAACCTTTAATATTAAGGTAAGCGATTATATTGCACTTATAGACAAGGTGGCAGGGATAAAGGCATCCTATGTGGTGGAGGATGTAAGGCTTAGGATTATATCCATATTGGATCAGCTGCTGATGAAGTGGATTAGTAAGGAGGGAAAGGATATGTTTAATCTTCAAGCCAATGCCTTTGATATTGCCAAGGGCATCAGAGAGGACTTAGACATGAGCGTGATGAAGGACGGCCTAAGCATAACCGGCTTTAATATCATGAGCTTCAGCTATCCAGAGGAAATCCAAAAAATGATTACAAAGACAGCCTCCCACAGCATGATCGGCGACCTCGGCAAATATCAGCAGGTGGAAATGGTGGACGGCATTGCCTCCGGAAGAGTTAAGGGGGGCGGAGCCGCCTCAGACATGGCCGGCATGATGATGGGCATGAACATGGCTGGGGAAATGATGAAAAAAATGAAGGAGATTGACAAGGATAAAGAGGCAGAGGAAAAGACCGCCAAGTCGAAGCCAAACTTCTGCCCAAATTGCGGTACCAAAACAGGCAATGGGAATTTCTGCTCCAACTGCGGAGAAAAGCTATAGCATCAGACTTAACCAAAAAAGTATAGATAAGCTTAAAGGGCAAGGTTTTCAAACCTTGCCCTTACCATGTCCAATATAATTTTGGATTCAATGCGTATATGCGGGGGAATAGCCTCTATTGTTATTCAGATAAAAAGCCCACCATATTATCCAGCACCTTAAAGGAAAGCCTTTCCTTCGCCTGAGCCGTCCAGCCAGCCACCTTGTCGGTATAAATAACCCGCTTATATTCCTTGAATATTTCATAATAGCTGCCCATAGCTACCCTGTCAAATATGGCGAAATTTCCTTCCTGTGATATCCACGATTTAAAGGCTTCTACGTCAAAGGTTGGGCCTAAGGAAGTATTTACTAATACTTTTCCATTGCCAAGGAGCCCAAACTCCTCTGCTCCTATTAGCTTGGAATTTCTAGGCAAATGCGTGGATATAATATCCGACTCCTGTAGCAATGCCTTTAGCTCTAGATAATTTATACCCTTATCCTCCAGCTGGGGCCTCCTTGAACGATTATAGTAATTTACCGTCATACCAAAGGCTCGCGCCTTTTCCGCCAGCATAGAGCCAAGGGTGCCCATGCCTATAATACCTAGCCTTTGACCTGTCAGCTCCAGAACGTCCGCCCTCCACTGATGCTCTCCAAAGCCGTGCAATAGTCTGGACAATTCACCAATAATATATTCAATCACACCTTCGTCTCCGTAGTCCCGGACACCCAGGACTGTAATTCCCGCTTCTCGTGCAGCTGCAATGTCTACATTGGCGCTGGCTTCATCGTAAAGGCTGCAGCACATACCGATATATTTTAAGCCCCTAGCCCCTTCAATTATTTCTCTGTCGATGACAGTATTCCATGAAACCAAAAGACAGTCGGCATCCGCTATTCTGGAAATTATCTCCTTTTTGTCTGTGGGATAATCATTATAAAAAACAGCTTCTACAGCTAGGTCCTTAAGCTTTAGTCTTGCATTTTCCACTAATCCGGTATTATCTACCGCTACAAGCCTATTAAATTTCATTGCCACACCTCCACCATTTATATATTAAATTGTAATCATTTTGTATCTATTAAGCTTACAGGATAGAGTATAATATAAATAATCGGAATATACAAGCGGCATAAAATCTACAAAAATCCTATTGACAGGATGATAGCATCATAGGAAGCTAAGGCTAGATAAGCGTTATTTACATAGCTGTAGGTAAACATATAATCTAACAAAAGAGGTGTATGCAATGTATGAATTAGTGCAGGTAGGGGAGAGAACATATTATGTCAATTGTCCTGCAAAAATGGGTATCTATAAAATCAACGATACGGAGGTCTGTTTAATCGATACCGGCAACGACAAGGAGGCAGGGAAGAAGCTGCATAAAATACTGCAGGAGAAGGGGTGGCGTCTAAAGGTAATTATTAATACCCATTCCCATGCCGACCATATTGGAGGGAATGCACTTTTACAGCAGAGGACAGGAGCTCCGGCATATTCTGTTGGAGTGGATACTCCCTTCATTAAGCATCCAATTCTTGAACCATCATTTCTATACGGTGGCTATCCAATGAAGGAGCTGAGGAATAAGTTTTTAATGGCAGCGCCCAGTGAAATTCAAGAGTTATCGGAGGCTGAGCTTCCAGAGGGCATGGCATTGATCAGTCTCGACGGACATTCCTTCTCAATGGTAGGAGTCAAAACCCCAGATAATATATGGTTTTTAGCAGATGCCTTATCCAGCAAAGCTATTATAGAAAAGTACCATGTGGTCTTTTTATATGATGTGGAAGGCTACCTAAACGCGTTGTCAAAAATCGAGGCGCTGGAGGGGGATTTGTTTATCCCCTCCCATGCGGAAGCAACGAAGGACATTAAGGCCCTGGTAGAGATAAATAGACGTAAGGTCAACGAAATCATTGAGAAAATACAGCGTATTTGCATAAGACCCTGCAGCTTTGAGGAGGTTTTGAAGGAAATATTCGATCACTATCAGCTGACGATGGACTTAAATCAATATGTTTTGGTGGGAAGCACCATAAGATCCTATATGGCTTATATGCATGACAAGAATATACTGATTTCAAAGGTAGAAGACAATAGATTTTTATGGCAGGTAAAATAAATAGAAGATAAACAAGGAGAAGGTGTTGACATGAAAAAAGCGCATCTATATTTCATTTTAACAGCTGCAATGCTTATGCTTTTTCTGAGCGGCTGTAGCAATACCAGGGTTTCAGCTCCACCTGAGCAGGAGATTATCAGCTCACTCCTTTATCCTGCATATATTTACGAGGGGCAGAATAAGCAGTGGGGATATATTAATGAAGCTGGTGAATTTGCTATAGCGCCTAAATTTAGCTATGCAGAGGAGTTTCACATCGATGGTCTGGCGATTGTTGGTTTAGATGGGAAATATGGTGTTATAAATGTAGCCGGCGGATATGTGGTTAAGCCTGATTTTATCTATATCTTAGATATTTATCAGGGCACCATCGTAGGTGTAAAGGAAAATAACAGCGGCTATACCTTTATGGATACAAAAGGAAATATCATAAAGGAGGTTACGGGTCAACTGGATAAATTCAGTCAGGGCCTAGCCCTATATACCAGCTCCAGTGATTGGCAAAACAGGGAATACGGGTATATCGATCATAAGGGGAACATGGTTATAGAAGCCAACTACCTTTGGGGAACCCCCTTTACTGAGGCGGGGGCAGTGGTTAAAACAAAGGAAAATCAATTTGCAGTTATAGATAATAAGGGACAGACCCTGCGCAAGCTGGAGGGAGCTATTATAAGTGAAGTTAGTGAGGGTGTAGTGTCCTATCGCGGAGAAGCCACCGGAAAGTTGGGCTATATGACCCTGCAGGGGGAAAAATTAACTGAGGCAATCTTTGATGAGGCAAGACCCTTCAAGGGTGGAAGGGCAGAGGTTATGGTAAGCGACTCTTCGGGTTTAGACTTTTGGGGACTCATAGACCACAACGGTGACTTTGTATTGGAGGCAAAATTTGGTGGCATTGAGGTGCTGAATGATGATCTTTATGCAGTATGTGAGCCACACGAGTATTTAAGCTGGTATTGGAGGGACTTTCTGCCAAAGGCTTTAATGAACCAGAGGGGAGAGCTGTTAAGCGATTATATTTACTATACCTTTGGTGAATTACAGGAGGGTATGAAGTATTATTCCGATGGCATAAATACCTATATCACAGATGCTGCCTATAGCGCCGACAAAAAGTTTGAACCCCAAAGCGGGATAGGAAAGGTAAAGGCTGTAGGAGAGCTGCTTAAGCTGGAGCTGGACAATGAATTAATATATATGACAAGGGAAGGAAAGGAAATCTGGAGGGGCGAGTATAGCCACCGGTTAAAGGAAGGCGGAAGTATAGTAGCTAAAAAGCACAGACCTGACAGATATACACTGACCTATTACCCACAAATAGCAGATTATCCGGATAAGGCTGTTGAGGCTGAGTTAAATAGAATATTTGAGGCGCTTTTTATAGCTAAAGAAAAAGATACTGAGGGTGCTTTAGATGGATATTACGAGAGCATAGAAAAAGGCTTCAGTGCGGAGGAAAAGGGAGGACTACTGACGATTATTGAAGAGGGCTACTATTATAGCCTTGGCGCTGCCCATGGTACCCCCTGGATTAAAAGCTATCATTTTAATGCTAAAAATGGCAGGCAATATAGGCTTGAGGATTTGTTTATTGACGGCAGCAGCTATTCAGAGCGGCTGGAGAGCATAATCCGTAAGCAAATGGAGGGTGCGGAGGCGTTTATTTACTTTGAATCGGCAGAGGTTAAAATCAGTGAAGAGCAGTTTTTCCTATTGACTGAGGAGGGGCTGGAAATACGCTTTCAGGTGTATGAAATCGCCAGCTATGCTGAAGGCATGCCATCCTTCATGATTCCCTACGAGGCAATATCAGATATTATAAATACAGAGGGAGAGCTGTGGTATTCGATTAAGGACCATTTAGATATATAAATTTGAGGTAGGCGGATAACCGCCTACCTTATATATTTCTAAAAAATGCCGATATACCTTTATATCAAGCAAAGAATAAATGGAGGTGAAGACTGTGAAGATTTTCCCGAATACTGGCACCTACAATATCCTTGAGGGTGTCAGCGGCAAAAGCAGTGATGATACGAAGAAAAAAGCAATGAAGGATGCAATGACAGCTATACGTCAGACAAAAGAAGCCATCAGCCTGACGAAAAAGGAAAAAAGCACTGTCATCAAGGAAAAGATTAACAAAAAAATATCTGCTGGAGCCAAATTGACGCCACAGGAAATGGCTTATTTACAAAGAACAGACCCAGCCTTGTATATGAGGGTCAAGAGAATAGAAATGCATAGGGAGGCGCTGGAAAATAGATTAAAGGGCTGTAAGTCAAAGCAGCAGGTGGAGGCAGTATACAGTCAAGCCCTGTCCATGATCCGTGAAAAGGACCCGGATGGTCAGCTCTTGGCTAAAGCCTTTAATGATGTACTGAAGGAATTTAAAAAGACAAGGGAATATAACTCTCTGCCAGCAGAGGATAAGGACGAAGAGGCACCTAAAAACATTAAAGGCAGCCATTAACAATAGTTTAATTTATAGAATAATAATATTGGATATTTTATGAAAATTATGATATATATATACATGTAATTGAGGCATCGTTATGATACTCTATTTAAAACCATATAATTGAGGTGCTTCAAATGAGGTGTATATATAAGAAGAGGACAAGCCTTATCATTGGCTTTATAATGATTTTGTTGTCGATGTTAGCTGCAAATGCTGCCATTATTGATGCAAATGCCTACAGCATGCCTATTGCCAAAGCGGGGCTAATGGACACAGCACAATGGCGTCCACAGACGGATGGACTGCTGAATTTAAATGGCGAATGGGAGCTTTATTGGAATCAGCTGCTGGAGCCGAGAGATTTTAAGGGTGCCGCTGTTGAAAAAGCCTATGTCAGTCTGCCTATTGAGCTGACGGAGGTGTTGAAAGACAATGGCGAAGGGTATGCTGCTGAGGGCTATGGCACCTTACGGCTTAATATTAGAATAAAGGATTTAGGAAAGCTCTACGGCCTTAAATTTCAATACTTTTCTTCGGCTTATAAAGTCTGGGTTAATGGCGCCCTCTTGTTTGAAGCAGGTGCTGTATCCGATGGCAGAGCCAACTTCAGGCCTCAATACTTGCCTGGAGAGATTTTTTTTCAAGGGGATACTGAAGTTGTGGAGATTGTGGTACAGATATCCAATTTCCATCATAGACGCATTAAATTAAATGAGGTAAAATTTGGCACTGCTGATGAAATACAAAGAGCTACCAATCTCAAGATTATCCAAGAAGGGATAATCTTTGGCAGCCTGCTTCTAATCGCCCTGTATTATTTAATCCTTTACTTTATTCAAAAAAGAGAGGCTGCCCTTATCTACCTCTCTTTAATCGCCTTTGTTGTAGCCGTCAGGGGAAGTATAGTGAGTGAGCGGATTTTGATAAGATTATGGCCGCTTTTTCCTGCTGAGCTGATGATGAAGCTGGGATATCTGCCTACCTTTGTTTTATTGCCCTTATTAAATCTTTATCTATACGAAATATTCAGAGCGCCTCAGCTAAAAAAGCTGGCAGCAGCATCCAAGTATATATGCATGATAATGGGACTGATAGTGTGCACCACCTCTGTTAAGATATATGATATGATTTTTACATATGGTCAGTGGATAAATGTGCTTTTAGGGATTTATACCATATATTTATTAATATCCAACGGACTTTTCAAAAAAACCAGAGGCTCCTATACAATGGCAATAGGGGGAGTAATGATATTAATTGCGGCAGTCAACGATATCTTAAGGGAGCTAAGTATCATAACCACACCAGAGGCATTGTCCACAACAATAGTCGCCTTTATATTATTGCAGGCTTTGTTTTTAGCATGGCGATTCAATGACGCCTTTATAAAGGCTCGACAGCTGGCGAAGGAAAATGAAGCAATGTTTCAGGAAATACAGCAGCTGAACAAGGATTTAGAGGAAAAAATAAGAAGCCGTACCCGTGCTCTGGAGATTGCCAACAGCAAGCTGGAGACGCTTACAAGAACAGACGCACTGACTGGCTTAGCTAATAGAAGGTATTTTGACGAAAGAATACAGCAGGAGTGGTTTAAGTCCATAAGAGATAAACGGCCTCTTTCAGTTATAATGGTGGATATAGACTTTTTTAAGGGCTACAATGATACCTATGGACATATTGAAGGGGATGAGTGCTTGAAAAAGATCACTAAGGAGCTGGAGGAAGGGGTGCGCCATAAATCTGGCATCGTCGCCCGATATGGGGGAGAGGAGTTTATAGTACTACTGCCCAATATAGAGGCTGACGATGCCAGAGAAATCGCAGAAGGCTTGAGAGCCGCCATAAAGCGCTTAAAAATTCCCCATAAATCCTCTTCCATCAGTGAATATGTCACTATTAGTCTGGGATTAAGCTCTATGATAGTATCCAGGGAGGATTCTCTTAGAAGCTTTATCAGCAAGGCGGACCAGGCGCTGTATCTATCAAAGGACAGGGGAAGAGACAGAGTAGAGGCAATATAAAGCATCGGCTCTACTCCTGTGGTTGAGGGCTGTAGCTTATGGTCAAGAATTTATCGAATTCCTTTTTAAAGCAATTCTCCAGTTCCGTGCTATAGCCGATAACAATATGACTATGATTTTCTGCCAGCAATTGAAGAATCTCGTCGGCGTCAGCCTTCTTCTTCACCTTAACCGTCCGTTGTTTTTTATTGATGTCAAATAATTCTACGCTCAAATATTTTTGGGGTATACCTCTATTTATTACGGTATGCTCCCTGAAATAGGCCCATACGGTCTCTTTATTATCTGCAATTTTAGCTGTTGCCCCATCCAGGTAAATCATCCATCTATTACCTACCCATATTTCTTTACCAACTAAAGCTGCACCAGCAAAATCTGATTCAAGTGTTTTAAGACTTACGGCGGGGTTAATATCTAAATAGTTGGTGATGCTCTTTTGATAGGAGCCGGTAAAGGCTCTGGCTAGGGTATATACAGCAAATAGTAGCATTGCTGCCGCCAAGACGGCAGAAAAGATAACAGCATTTTTATTTAATTTACCGATATTACCATGCTTTATGACGTATGGTGTGGCCCAAGCATCGATTTCCTCTGGTGGGTATTGTAAATATTCCATAAAGCTTTTAAGATAGAACCATTCATCAGCAGGGATTTCTTGAATTGTTCCCTTGATCTCTAGCGTAGTTGACGGATATTCAATGACTTCATTTAACCAATCATAGGTTTCATTAACGATTTGATTGGCTGTTTCAAGCTCGGCTTTAGTCAGAGAAACACCCATCAGCTTATTTTCATTTGTCGGGATTAAATAATCAGAATTTACGGTGGTGGATATTTTGGTGTCGGCGTCGGTTGAGACGGTATCCATATAGGCACCAAGGGAAAGCGACATTTCAGTTATAACATATTGATTTTTATAATCAGCAACACTGATCTCCTCTAGAGGAATAGGGCCTGAAAGAAATTTCAGCAATGCAAAATCCGAATAAAACAGATAACCAGCGATAGCCAAAAAAATGATTAATGTCCGCGATAAAGCAAGGCGTTTTCCTTTTTTCTTAAGTAATGATAGCATTTCAGAATCATAATATTCCATAGTATACCTCCATTTTTACTGTATTCATAACTATTAGTTTATAGCAGTTTACATTTTTTGTATATAGGCTATAAGACTTGATTTATAATCTTATAGCTTAGTTTACAAGACACTAGGTGGGTCAAAGGATAAATAATTTGACAAAAATTTGAAAAAGGTGTATAATATATATAGCTTTTTATGAGCAATTTTTGGCATAAATTTCATATTCTTGAGTATTACATGTGAAGTAGATGATTTGAGTAGCCGGTTAACGAGCTTATTTACGTATCAGCTGTGTTTTGATGTGGAAGTGAGTAAATTAACTAAGCAGGCAAAAATCTCATTGAAAAATGTGGAAATATTATAGAACTGGGGCTTGTTTAGGATCATATGGTCATGAACTATATTACTAAGGTGATATAAAGTGAGCTGGGAACAGTGAAGCTTAGGCACTCTAACTCTATTTATTATAGGGTTAGAGTGCTTTTTATTTACCCTTTTATATATAAAGAAGTACAAGGAGGATGAAACATGCAAAAGGTAGTTGAAATAATCAAACAAAGGCAGAGGGGACAGCTGCTCTCGGAGGAGGCCATAGCACTTTGGCAGGATTGGAAATGGCAGGTAAAGCATAGCATTAGGGAAATATCGCAAGTGGAGGAGATCTTTGATGTAAAGCTGGATGCGTATCAAAGCAACGATATTGAAAAAACGATTAAAAGCTTTCCGATGGCTATAACACCATACTATTTGTCCTTAGTGGACCCTGTGGATTTTAAAAATGATCCTGTATTTAAGCAGGCCTTTCCCGATAAGAGGGAGTTGGATATAGCGAAATATGACATGGCGGACCCACTGGCGGAGGATAAGGATAGTCCGGTAGAAGGCGTAACTCACCGTTATCCCGATAGAGTACTATTGCATATAAGCAATACCTGTGCAATGTACTGTCGCCATTGTACCCGAAAGAGAAAAGTCGGGGATGTAGACAGCATTCCCTCAAAGGAACAAATGCTAAAGGGGATCGAGTATATTAAAAAAACGCCTGAGATTCGAGATGTTTTGCTGTCAGGCGGAGATCCCTTTCTATTATCAGATGAATATCTGGATTGGATATTGGGAGAGATTTCGACAATTCCTCATGTAGAGCTTGTTCGTATCGGAACGCGAACTCCAGTGGTGCTGCCATATCGAATTACAGATTCATTAATCGAGGTGCTGAAAAAGTATGATTCTCTGTGGTTAAACACCCACTTCAATCATCCAAGAGAAATAACAGAAGCCTCTAAAGGCGTGCTAAAAAAGCTGGTAGGGGCAGGCATTCCTTTGGGCAACCAATCGGTTCTTCTGGCTGATATAAATGATTCAACAGATATTATGAAGCAGCTGGTCCATAAGCTGGTTCAAAATAAGGTAAGACCCTACTATTTATATCAATGTGATTTGTCAGAGGGGCTTGAGCATTTTAGAACGCCCATCGGAGTAGGTATAGAAATTATGGAGAGCTTAAGAGGGCATACCAGTGGTTTTGCTGTGCCAACCTATGTTGTAGATGCACCAGGGGGTGGCGGAAAGATCCCCGTTGGACCAAATTACATGCTATCCTGGTCTGCAAATAAGGTGATTTTGAGAAATTTTGAAGGGGTGATCACCACCTATCACGAGCCAGATGCCTATAAGCAGACCTCCAACAAATTGATACAAGATGCAACTGGCATAAAACCCATTGGTATTCAAGGATTACTGTCGGATTTCGATGATAGTATCACACTTACCCCTTCTGGCATCAGCCGAAGGGAAAAGGAATAGGAGGCGGAAAATATGCTGGATAAAATTATAAATATTGGAGAAGGATTAATTCATCATGGAAAACAAAACAATCGCGTGTATGTCATGAAAACCCCGAAGGTAAATCATAATAAATTCATTGAAAGCATTGAAGAACTGGCAAATGACAAGGATTACGAGAAGATAATAGCAAAGGTACCGGAGGGTATTGTAGATGAATTCTTAGATAGTGGCTACAATGAAGAGGCGCAGGTGCCTAATTTCTACAAAGGCAAAGAGGCTTGCTCCTTTGTTAGTAAGTATATGAGCCCAGGCAGGAGAAGGGTAAAGAACAAGTCAACCATTGAAGGGGTTTTGAAGGTGGCGCGCAAAAATAAAAGTGATCTATGTAAGGTGAGGCTGGAGGAAGGCTTTGAATGCAGAAAAGCTGAAGAAGAGGATGTTTTAGAAATGGCAGAACTGTATAGAAATGTGTTTTTATCCTACCCCTTCCCAATCCATCAGGAGGAATATATATTAAGCACCATGAAGGAGAATGTTGTTTATTTTGGTGTGTGGGATAAAAGCAAGCTGGTGGCCCTTTCCTCCAGCGAAGTGGATTGGCGCAGCCAAAATGTGGAAATGACAGATTTTGCAGTTGATCCGGAGTATAGAGGAAAAAATATATCTTCAAAGCTGCTACAGTCTATGGAGGAGGAGATGAAAAGCACTGGCATCCTTACAGCGTATACCATTGCCAGAGCTGTATCCTATGGAATGAATTGTACCTTCTCAAAAAATGGCTATGATTATGGCGGAACCCTATATAACAATACCCATATAGCAAAGGGTATAGAAAGCATGAACGTATGGTATAAAGAGCTTTAAAGAAAAAAGCAAAGCCAAGGTCTGAACCTAAACTGGGGAGACCTTGGCTATATTGTTTTTTGGATACTGAGGTTTAAGTATAATTTAAAACAATACAAAAATACAATGGTCTTTTTTTTGCATATTTTCATACGACAAATAGGGCTTTGGACCTAAATTTAGCAGGATATTCGGGTAAATTGTAGAAGCTATTAAGTATATTATAGCGAAGGAGAATTTAAATTATGGCGGCAATACCCTATTCAGAAATTAAGAATAAGCTGCAAACGGGAGACCTGGTGCTGTTTAGCGGAAAATACAGTATAAGCAAGCTGGTAGAAAGGCTGGAGCACAGCAAATGGTCCCATGTGGCAATGGTGGTTAGGATTCCCGATATAGACGAGCTTTTGCTATGGGAATCGACAGCCCTGACTAATCTGCCGGATGAAATTTACCACGACAATAAGACCGGGCCAAAGGTGGTAAAGCTATTGGATAGACTTAGAACCTATGGCAGCGATGTCAGCCCATATGTCCCACCAGAATACGCAATAAGACAGCTGGAGGTGGAAAGAACCCCTGAGATGCTGTCTGAATTAAGCAACCTTTTTTGTAATCTTCATGGTATTCCAAACCCTGGAGAATGGAAAATGATTCTGGAGGTTTTAGAGGGAAGAATTTTCAACATTAAATCAAAGCTGGATAATTACACCTGCAGCCAGCTGGTAGCTGAATCCTATATAGCAATGGGATTGCTAAGCGGAAAAAGGGCAACAAATGGCTACATGCCAATGGATTTTTCTAGCGATGGCAATTTGAAGCTACTGAAGGGGAGTCTGACCAAGGAGATTTTTGTTAACATTAATGAATAATAATAAGGGGAAGGGTATTAGGGGTGGAAATAGGGATGAAAATAGATATGAAAGGAAAAGGCAGGAGAAGCTGTAGCCGGTGCTTTTTGCTGTCAGTGCTTTTTATAATCCTCTCAAATTCAGTCGTATTTGGCAGCAGTGAGGTGGTAAAGATTTTAGAGGATGTGGCTGAGTATGATTTGACAAGCACAATAATGATTCTGGAGGACAAGGAAAAAGGTCTCAAAATAGAGGATATTTTAAATCATCAACATGAAGGTCAGTTCATCCCCTATAATAAAAGCAGCTTTAGTGGCATCATATCAGATTCTGCCTTTTGGATGAAGGTCATTCTCTCAAATACTACGGATAAGGCACAGAACGTGTTTATGGAAATAAGCAAGCCGCATTTAGGCAATCTCTCATTTTACCGGTATCTTGACGGGCAAGTAATAAGTCATGTGCAGACAGGGAGACATTATGCCTTCCAAAACAGAGAGGTAAAGCATAGAAATTTTGTCTTTGAGATGAATATGCTGCCACAGACGGAGGAGGAGATATTTTTTAGAGTAGAGACGGAAAGCTATCTTCAGTTTCCCGTAAAGCTTTATAAAACCCAGAGCTTTTTAGAAAAGGAATACCGGTCTCAGCTGGTCTTTGGCACCTACTATGGCATTATGCTGGTGATGTTCCTTTACAATCTGGTGCTGTTAATTTCTTTGAAGGAAAGAACCTATCTTTACTATATTTTATATATATTTGGCTTCTCTATGGTTCAGCTTGTATGGGATGGGCTAGCCTTTCAATACCTATGGCCTACAATGCCGACATGGGATATAAGGGCAAATCCTTTTTTTCTCATATGCACCGCTATATTTGCTCTTCAATTTTCCAGAAGCTTTCTGAGGGTAAAGGAAAAAAGCAGGGTATTGGACAAATGGATAAACTACCTTATATTGATTATGACTTTGGGAGCCATTTTTACACTTTTCATACCGGCAGCAGCCGCTACTAAGCTGGCCGCCCTTATTGTTAGCATTACTCTTATCACTTGCATTATAAACATTTTTATTGTAGGCAATTACGATAGAACAGTGTATCTATATTCATCTGCCTGGGCGATGTTATTTTTGGGCGTGGTTTTAAATCTATTGGCAGCCTATAGAATACTGCCTATTAACTTTATAACCCTTTATTCACCCCGCATTGGTTCTATTGCAGAGGTGGTTTTGCTGTCGCTGGCGTTGGTGGACAGGTTCAATAGGATTAAGCAGGAAAAGATCGTTGAAGAAAAGCAAAGAGTACTGCTTAAAACCCTGCACGACATAACCAAAACCCTCACCTCCACCCATGATATTGAGGAGCTGGTGCAATACATACTTAAAAATGTTGCGGAGCTAGCTAGGTATGAAAATGGTCTCCTTATATTAAAGCAGCAGGATAGCTACATCATAAAGGACGCCTTAGGTTATATGGCCCATGAGCTAAAGGCTAAAGCACTGCCGTCACTGGAGGGAGAAAAGGTTTTTTGGAGAATAGTGCTGGAAAATAAGACCACAGCCCTTACAGATACAGACTTAAGTGGATTTGGGATCAATAGAAAGGTAGGTACCTTAATGGGGATTCCAATCGTATATCATAAGGAGCTGCTGGGCTTGATAATCTTATACAGTTTTCAAACCAAGAAAATCAATGAGCTGGAGAACAAAATTATTAACGATTTTGCCGGACAGGTAGGCATATCAATTCAGAATTTGAGACTCTTTAACGAAGTAAGGAGAATGGCCATCACTGATGGGCTAACTGGCGTATGGAATCGCAAACATTTTGCCGGTATAGCAGAAGAGGCCCTTCAGGAAGCCAAAAGGAGTAATAGGCGTCTATCCATCATAATGATTGACATCGATTGGTTTAAGCAAATTAATGATAGCTACGGGCATATAGCAGGCGATAGGGTGCTGGTGGAGCTGGTCAGCTGTCTTAGGATCAACCTTGATGAAAGGGGTTCTATAGGACGATATGGCGGGGAAGAATTTTTAGTGCTTCTTAAGGATATTGGTATTCACGAGGCCTATAAAATAGCTGAGTCAATGCGTAGGTCCGTTGAAAAGCTTAAAATCTGCTTGGATGAAGCAAGTACCGTCAGGTTTACAATAAGCATGGGCCTATCCACCCTTAAGCAGGACACAAAGGACATATGGGAGATGATAGACCAGGCAGACCAGGCGCTGTATATCTCCAAGGAGGGCGGCAGGAACCTGGTGAATATATCCTGAAGGTAAAACCACACCAATTTGGGTGTGGTTTCTTAATACAAGGTTTATTTAATATGACGCATATATGTCATATTAAAATGCTATAATAGAGTTGGGTGATGTGTATGAAAATCAATAGATTGCTGGAGATAACTGTCCTGCTGCTGAATAAAAGAATAATAAAGGCAAAGGAGCTGGCGGATAGGTTTCAGGTCTCAACCAGAACCATATATCGTGATGTAGAAAACCTGTCGTTGGCAGGGATTCCTGTGTACATGAGCAAGGGTAAGGGTGGGGGCATATCCCTACTGGAGGATTTTTCGGTTAATAAAGCCATGCTGACAAAGGAGGACAAGGAAAGCTTAATACTAGCCCTTAAAACCTTACAGGTAACCAAATATCCTGAAACAGAGGCAGCTATAGAAAAAATTGGAAGCCTATTTAAGGAGGAGACTCTGGAGGACTGGGTTCAGGTGGACTTTAGCCAATGGGGCAGTGACCCTAACGAAGGCGGCCGGTTTGCCCTCATTAAAGAGGCTATAATAAGGAAGCGAATTATGGGCTTTGATTATATCAATACCTTTGGAGATAAAAGCCATAGAGAAATAGAGGCTATGAAGCTAATATATAAGGGGCAAGCATGGTATTTATATGGCTACTGCAGAAGGAAGCAGGATTTCAGGATATTTCGACTATCAAGAATGAAGCATATCACATTGACCACAGAGGGCTTTCAAAGGAGACCCTTTTCAGGGACCATTCCTATTGATCAGCCCTCGCCTGCTAAAAAAGATGTTACTCTGAAGCTGCGTTTTAAGCCTTATATGGTTTATAGAGTATATGACGACTTTCCTGAAACCGGAATTGTTAGACTTGAGGATGGCACCTGTGTGGTTACGGTTAGCTACCCAGAGGATGAATGGGTCTATGGGTATATTCTATCCTTTGGTGCAGCGGTGGAGGTTTTAGAGCCGCCACATATACGACGAATTATTGAAGCTAGGCATTCGGAAGCCGCTGAATTATATAAGACCAATATCTAGGAAATCTGAACAGGCATTTTTGTGGCTCCCATAGTATTTTATAAACGCTGACCTATTAAGTCATTTTGTCTTAATAGGTCACATTTTGTTGTAGCCGATGAATGGCAATATAAAATACGGTGGATATAGGCGACTTTTAATTGCCTCAAACAAGCCATAAGGGTTATAGTATAAGGCCCTTAAGGGCATAATAAGTATTGCAAACTCTTGTTTTTTATGTCAATATAAGTATATACAAAATATAGGGCTTTTATTGTGAGGTTAAAAAATGAATAACAAAGCAGTAATTTTAGGAAGCAATTATTACATTGGATTAAGCACAATTAGATGCCTGGGGATTCACGGCATACATACGGTGGCAGTAGACTATTCAACAGAAAACACCTATGGCTCTAAGTCAAAATATTGTTCCGAGAGGCTTATATCGCCTCACTACAAGGATGATACAGAAAACTTTATAAAATTTTTAAAGGCATATGCCGATAAACAGGAGGAAAAGCCTGTACTCATACCCTGTCATGACACCTATGTGGAGATTATAGATCAATATTTAGAGGAAATAAGGGAAAGCTACCTTATACCCCAAACAGAGGCAGGAATATATACAAAGCTAATGAATAAAGAAACCTTGCAGCGGGCTGCCTCCGAAAAGGGAGTGGCCGTCCCGGAGACCGTTAGGTTAAATGACGAGGATTTTTATGAAAAGATAGAGAGTCAAATTAAGTTTCCATGTATAGTGAAACCGGTGGATTCCCCCACCTTTGTAGCTAAGTTCAGGCGAAAGCTGTTTAAGGTGCATAATAGAGAAGAGCTGGAGGAAGCATTAGACAAGGCAAGAAAAGCTGATCTAGAGGTAATTGTTCAGCGGATAATTCCTGGCTTCGACGACCATATGTATACCTTTGACGCCTATTTAAATCAGGAGGCCAAGGTAACTCATTGGGTAAGCTGTCAGAAATACAGACAATACCCCATCAATTTCGGTGCCTCGGTGTATACAGGGCAGAAATATGTGCCGGAGCTGTATGATATAGGTGCAAAATTCTTGGAGGAAATGAAGTACAAGGGCTTTGCCGAAATAGAATTTAAAAAGGATGCCGATACCGGAAGGTTTTATTTGATAGAAATAAATGTAAGAATCACGAATTTGAACAATCTTTTATTTAAATCAGGCGTCAACATACCCTACATTACATATCGGGAATTAATTGGACAACCGCTTCCCCCAAGTGCTGTGGAACGAGACACAAACCTGGTTTTCTGGTATGGATATGAGGACATGCTGGCAATTAGGGACTATATTAAAACCAGACAGCTGACATTAGGACAGGTGCTGGGTTCGTTATTTAAGCCAAAGGCCTATGCCATATGGGACTGGAAGGACCCTATTCCGGCTCTGATGTTCTTAAAAATGCTTATAGGCAAGGTTATAGCAAAAATAACCCGAAGATAAATGTAGATTACAGGATAGAAATGAGGAGTTACCATGAGATTAGCGGAGCTGTTGAAGTCAACCAAGGTATTAGGTGCGATTAATGACAAAGACATATGTATCGAAGGCATAGCCTATCATTCCAAAAAGGTTCAGGAGAGCTTTCTTTTCGTTTGCATAAGGGGCTACAAGGTAGACGGACATAAATATCTGCCGCAGTCGGTGGCGCAGGGTGCGGTTGCCGCCATTGTAGAGGAATTTAATGAGGAATTGGATATACCGCAATACCGGGTGGAAAATTCCAGGGCTGCTCTGGCTGAATTGGGAGCTGCTTTTTATAGTAATCCCTCCAGAAGGATGAAAATGATTGGCGTAACCGCCACCAATGGAAAAACCACCACCACGTACATGATAAACTCTATGCTGGAGAATCATGGCTTAAAAACGGGACTAATAGGAACAGTAACAATTAAAATAGATGATTCCTCTATTCCTTCAGAATTAACTACACCTGAGTCTCTGGATTTGCAGTATTATCTCAGCAAAATGACGGAGCGGGGGGTAACTCATACAACCATGGAGGTGTCTTCATCTGCCCTGGAGCTGCAAAGGGTTCGGGGTGTGGAATATGACATAGTGACCTTCAACAACATCAGCAGAGATCACATAGATAATCACGGTAGCTTTGAAAAATATTTTGCTGCTAAATCCAGTCTAATTACAGGAGCCGGAGAAAACAGCTATGCCGTATTAAATCTGGATGACAAATATTCTGCCGCTCTCATTGATCAAACCAAGGCCAGGGCGATTACCTTCGGGGTTAACAGCGCTGAAGGACATCTCCATTGTAAAAGCTTAGATTTATCAACCGGCAGAGGTAGGTTTACGGTAGAAATTCTCAAGGCCTTTACTGTAGGCGATAGAACATATAAGCCCTGCGAATTTACCATAGAGCTTTCGGTACCAGGACTTCATTCTGTGTATAATTCTATGGCAGCTATCACAGTGGCCCTTCTTTGCGGTGTTGAGATTGAAACAATACAACAAACCCTAAAGAGCTTTGCTGGGGTTGAACGACGCTTTGAATTTATCTTTGAGGATGACATTAAAATTATTGATGACCACTTTGCAAATCCGGGGAATATCAATGTAACGCTACAAACATTGGAATACATGGATTTTAAAAAGCTGCATCTGGTATATGCCATCAGAGGTGAGCGAGGCACCACAGTAAATCGTGAAAATTCAGAGGTAATTGTAAATTGGGCAGATAAGCTAGGTATAAAGGAGATAATCGCTACGAAAAGTATATCTCATGTCACTGCTAAGGACAGGGTAACAGCGGAGGAGCTTCAGGTATTCCTTGAGGTAATGGGGAAGGCTGAAATTAAGGTGCATTTATATGACGAGCTGACGGATGCCATAGCCCACTCATTGGCTATTGCTCAAGCAGGAGATTTGATTTTGCTGGCGGGCTGCCAGGGAATGGATTATGGGGCAGAAATTGCCTTAAGACAGCTGCACCAGAAAATGTTAGAATATCCAAAAGAGAAGCTTTTCTTCCCGCTGAAAAACAGAGTAGCCGGTATAACAGAGGAAATGATGGCGGATTTAAGCTCCTAGTATTTATACCGAATGCTATAAAAATTTACTAAAAAAGGGTGATATAAATGTGTGGTTTTGTAGGCTTTGCCCATGCTGCGCCAGAGATAGACAAAGTTAAGACCATTAACGATATGATGATGGCAATACTTCACAGAGGTCCCGACAGTGGGGACTTCTTTACTGATGATAATGTTACCCTGGGCTTTAGGAGATTGAGCATTATAGACCTTTCCGATGATGCCGGCCAGCCTATGTATAACGAGGACAAGAGCTGTGTGCTGGTTTTCAATGGTGAAATATATAATTTTCAGGAGCTTAGGGAGGATTTATTAAAGAAGGGGCATATTTTTAAATGCGATTCCGACAGCGAGGTGCTTATCCATGGCTATGAGGAATATGGTGTGGATTTGTTGCCAAAGCTAAGGGGGATGTTTGCCTTTGCCATATGGGATTCAAAGAAGGAAACAATGCTGATGGCAAGGGACTATTTTGGGATAAAGCCTTTGTACTATACGCAAAACACCACAGACAATTCATTGATTTTCGGATCAGAAATAAAGGCATTTTTGAAGCAGCCAGCCTTTAAAAAGGAGCTTAACAAGGCGGCATTAAAGCCATATCTCACCTTCCAATACTCTGTATTGGACGAAACCTTCTTCAAGGGGGTCTATAAGCTTAAGCCTGCCCATTATATGATATATAAAAAGGGGAATATTGAGATCAAGCCATATTGGAGCTTAGATTTCAATGAAGAAAAAAACACCTTAAAGCATTATATGAATAAAATAAAGAGTACTCTCCAGGAATCGGTGGACTATCACAGAATCAGCGATGTAAAGGTGGGATCCTTTCTTTCAGGTGGGATTGATTCCAGCTATATTACAGCCCTGTTAAAGCCAAATAAGACCTTTTCAGTGGGCTTTAAGGATTATGAGGGTATCTTTAATGAGACCAACCATGCAAAGAATTTATCTGATATTCTGGACATAGAAAACTACAAGCGGCTTATCAACGCTGATGACCTCTTTGATATGCTGCCAACCATACAATATCATATGGATGAGCCTCAATCAAATCTCTCATCGGTACCGCTGTACTATCTCGCCCAGCTGGCCCGGGAGCATGTAACAGTGGTGCTTTCAGGTGAGGGGGCAGACGAGATATTCGGTGGCTACACATGGTATCAAAAATCGCCAAAGCAGCGAAAATACGAAATTGTACCCTTTCCTGTCAGGCGGGCCTTGCACAAGATCAGCAGGAGGCTGCCTAAGAACACAATTACCAACTTTCTGGTGAAGGGCGGACAACGGGTAGAGGAGAGCTTTATCGGACAGGCTAAGGTCTTTGAAGAGGCCGATGCCCTAAGAGTGCTGAAGGATGACTACAAAAATGGCCCAGCTGTTCACAGTATCACCAAGGGACTTTATGAAAGGGTTAAGGATAAGGATGACATAACCAAAATGCAGTATATAGACATGCTGCTATGGCTGCCGGGAGATATTTTACTGAAGGCAGATAAAATGAGCATGGCCCACTCCTTAGAGCTTAGGGTGCCATTTTTGGACAAGGAGGTTATGGCCCTTGCATCAAAGCTACCGGGTAATCTGAGAGTAAACCAAATAGATACGAAGTATGCGCTGCGGGAGGCCTCCAAAGAGGTTTTACCGGAGGAATGGGCCAACAGGCCGAAGGTAGGCTTTCCGGTGCCGATAAGAGATTGGCTGAAGGAGAAAAAGTATTATGAAATCGTAAAGGAAATGTTTGAGTCCGATATGGCAAAAACATTTTTTGTTACAGAAGAGCTAGTAAAATTCCTCGATGCACATTATGAGGGCAAAAACAATTATGCAAGATATATTTATACCGCTTATGTTTTCCTAGTTTGGTATAAGAAATTCTTTGTTGAACTATAGGAACAAAAAAATTAGACCTTACAGGAGTGAGCCATGATTACGAATAAAAGAAAGCAAAGAAAAAGATTTTGGAGCCTAATAAGATTGACCTTATTTCTCTTATTAGTTACAACAGCTTCGGTATTTGCTGTAAATAGGTTTATGGTCAACAATAAGCCTGAAGAAGAGCATATATTTGTTGTGCCTCAGGGCATAATAACGATTATAAATCAAGAGGCAGATACAGAGCTGCCGATTTTAAGTGCAGAATTTAAAATAGTTGATGTTGAAACAGGTTTGGCAGTGGAGGTATTAACGACAGACCAAGAGGGCAAAGTAATATCAGCCCCACTGGATTATGGTGCAAAGTACGAGGTGCAGCAAGTAAAAGCGCCATCACCCTATAAGCTTTCTAAAGAGCGTATTGCTTTCGAGATTTCACAAGAGAACCATGAGGTCATATATAAAAATGGCTTGATGGACCATGTGGAGGCTATTGATCGACTTCAGGATGGTACAGTAAAAATAACAAAGGCTTTTATGCCTGTGGAAGTTCTTATGCAAAATCCCGAGCTGCCCAATGGCTGCGAAATAACTGCCTTAACAGCACTTCTTAACTATTATGGCTATGAAGCTGAGAAGCTGGATATGGCTGATAATTATTTACCTCAGGAGGCCTTCAACAGAAAAGACGGCAAGCTAATAGGCGCAAATCCCTATAAGGCCTTTGCAGGGAATCCGCGGGACAACAGCGGCTTTTTCTCATATGCACCACCTGTTGTTGAAGCAGCCAACAGCTATATTGACAAAGCGGCAGGAGGGCATGAAGCAATCGATGTAAGCAATAGCGCCATGGAGGAGATATTAGGATATCTAGACAGGGGACTGCCGGTTGTCATATGGGTTACCCTTGATCTGTCAAAGCCTCGATTAAATTACTCATGGTATCTAAGGGATACAGGTGAGGAATATCAAGCACCGGTTAACCTTCATGCAGTTGTTTTAAAGGGCTATGATGAAAATAACGTATACTATATGGACCCTATCTTAGGAGATCTTATTAAAGGTAAGGCTGAGTTTTTCCGTAGCTACTATGATTTAGGGAAGCATGCGGTGATCGTTGACGTAAAATAGAATAGGGCCGATATGAGGGTTTTTAAAGGGGGCTTCACTCCTTAATAAAATAAGGAGGATACAGCGAAGCGTCCTAAGGAACACATGAGCTCCTTTTGGAAAACAAACGTGGCGAAGCCACTTTTGTTCAAAACATTTGGACACAGGCTCTTTTAATTCTAAAATAAGGTGGGTTGAGGATGGAGAGTAAAAGCTTGGGTGTAATTGGGGGTATGGGACCTAAGGCAACTGCTGTTTTTTTTGATAAGGTTGTGGAAATGACGGTTGCAGCCAAAGATCAGGATCATATCGATATGGTTATATTAAATCATGCCACTATTCCCGATAGGACCAATACAATATTTAATAAAAAAGCAGGCGATTTCTTAAGTGCTATCGAAAAGGATATAAGGCTGCTGGAGGTTGCTGGCGTTGCAAATATTGCAATACCTTGTAATACCTCCCATTATTTCTTTAAAGACTTGGTGAAGATGACGGATATCAATATTATTAATATGATAGAGGAAACGACAAAAAGGATATTCGAGAAATATGGAAAGGGCAGCAAGGTTGGCATATTGGCAACACAGGGAACCTTAAGCAGTGGCATATACGAGGAGGCCTGCAATAAGTACGGGCTAGACCTGTTTGTACCAGAGGATGCCATTAGAGAGCGTACCATGAAAATCATATACGATAATGTTAAAGGCGGTTTAAATACAGATTCAAGCGAAATAGAGGCAATCATCAAGGAACTGATTACGCGTGAAAAATGCAAATGCATTATAATCGCCTGTACAGAGCTTTCGTGCATAAAGCTTAGTCAAGAGGTTGCAGACTGTTGTATAGATGCAATGGCGGTTTTAGTGGAAAGGGCTATCGTGCTTTCAGGCAAGCAGATAAAGGGAAAAATCGACTGAGTAAAATAGAGCTTAGGCCTATCATTTAAGAGGTATGGGGTTATTATCCTATGCCTCTTTTGTGCTATCATAGGATAGGGTGAAATCATCCAACATAAAACTAAATTTATGAATGCAAATTCTCAAGTAAAGCAGCATATTAACCGATAATACTTGTAAGACATTTTTTGTGCCCTTTGTATTTATTGGGAAAATTGAATTATAGATATTCTAATCTAATTATAATATAATTATTCTAGTCAAGCTTACAAAAAATTGTGGGAGGAAGTGCTATGTCAGTTAAGGCTATAGAAGATGTCATAGGTTTTATTGAGGAATCCTTTTCAGGTGGCAGAGCCTCCAGAGAGCTGAGGCTGTCAAGGGAAGAAATTGAGTATATAAGGCGCATATACCCAAGACTGAGCTTAAAGGAGATGCACAAGGGTTTTTGTGATGACGGGAAGCTGTGGGTAGAGGCTAGCTTTGAAGAGGCTATTTAATATATTTCAACGAAGTTAATACGTGGGTACTAAAGGAGTGAATAGCGGCTATGGGAAGAAGAAGTAGATCTAGTGACGAGGAAAAAAAGGGAGCACCTGAATGGATGACCACCTATGGCGACATGGTAACTCTTTTGCTTTGCTTTTTTGTTCTGCTGTTTGCATTTTCAGAAATTGATGCACAGAAGTTTGAAGCTGTAATCCAATCCTTCCAGGGCTCATTGGGGATTCTGGATTCCGGACGGGCAATAGAGCCTAGTGAGTATTTTGTAGATGCTGAAATGAATGAAATGATGACAAAGCAGGTACAGGAGCTGGAGGCCTTAAAGGAGCTGGAGGAAATAGCTAACGAGTTGAAGGAATTTCTCGAGAGCAGAGGATATAGTCAAGCTGTAGATATACAATTTAATGAACGCTATGTTAAGCTTAATTTCTTGGATGGTGTTCTATTTGATCCAGGAAAGGCAATTATAAAGCAGGAGGCTATACCGGTGCTGGAGGCAGTGGCATTAAAGCTGGCGGATTATTCCGAAAATCGTATAAAGATTGAGGGCCATACGGATACGGTGCCAATTAGGACCATTGAATACCCCAATAACTGGTACCTGGCAGCAGCAAGAGCAATTGCAGTAGCGGAATACTACATAAATGAAAAGGGCTATGATCCTAAACGACTGTCGGCAGAAGGCTTTGGTGAATATGCACCGATTGCAACAAATGATACGCCGGAGGGAAGAACAAGAAATCGAAGGGTTGAGATTAAGATATTGAATCGTATTGAGAGCCAGAGGGTGACAGAGGAAGAGCTGGAGGATCGCGGTTTCAACTAAGACTTAAATAAAGGCAGGAGCTTCCTGTCTTTTCTGTTTTTTTGCGAAAATAAAGCTGCTGGAGGGAACATATACCATCAAAAATCACTCTTTAAAATGATGGCGAATTATTAATTCAGGGTTTGATTGAAAAGCAGAGGGATAATTGATAAAATTAGTTTAGCTATATATATTTAGCCCTGTGGAAATATTATAGCATCATTAATCATAACACGGTACTAATTGAGCTATGGCGTACATATGAAGGTATTAGCCATATATTCAATCAGCTTATAGCTTTAAAATAATCTACTATTATAACGGAGGTGACAGGATGGAGGTAATTACCTATAAATGTCCTAATTGTGGAGGCGTTCTGGAATTTAAAAGTGAAAGCCAAAGCTGGAAATGCGAATTCTGCCTGAGTGACTTTGACGATCGGGAGATTAAATCAATAGAAAAGGGCCTGCTATCTGAAAAGGAAAAAAGGGCGGAAGCCGAAAGGGAGTTTGAAGCCATCGGTAAAACCTATAGCTGTACCAGCTGTGGAGCCGAGATTGTCACAGACAGCACGACCTCAGCTACTTTTTGCTACTATTGCCATAGCCCTGCCATATTGCCCGGGCAATTGTCAGGTAAGTTCAGACCTGCTAAGGTGATTCCCTTTAAGATTAAAAAGGAGGCGGCGACAGAGGCCTTTATCAAATGGTGTAAAAAGAAGCCGTTGCTGTCTAAGGACTTTACCTCAGCATCACAGCTTCAGCATTTATCAGGGGTATACATACCCTTTTGGCTCTTTGACTGTGATATCAGAGGAAAGATATCGGCGGAGGGCAGAAATATCCGAACATGGGTCAGTGGCGATAAGCGGTATACTGAGACAAAGTATTATGATGTAGGACGTTCAGCAACTGCCCGTTTTATAAAAGTACCGGCCGACGGTTCTAAGAAAACCGACGATCAGCTAATGGAGACCCTAGAGCCCTTCGACTATAATCAAATGGTGGATTTCTCAATGCCCTATTTGTCGGGCTATATGGCTGAAAAATATGACTTAGATGACGGTGCAGTATATGGGCGTATAGTCGAAAGACTTAAGGACTACTCCAATAAGCTCTTGAGGGACACGATAACCGGCTACAGCAGCGTATCCGTCAGAAGCTGCAGCGTAGATATAAGCAAATCGAAGGTTCAATATGTGCTGCTGCCGACATGGATGTTCACCTACAACTACAAGGGGAAGGTTTATGTTTTTGCAATGAACGGTCAAACAGGGAAGATTGCAGGCAGCCTCCCCATCAGTAATAAACAGGTTGCAGCATGGTTTATAGGCATTTCTGCAGGCGTATTCTCACTATTAACCTTAGGAGGAATGCTGCTATGATAAATACCTTTAAAAGACTGTCTGCAGTTTTAGTTCTGTTGCTGCTATTATCCTCTATAATGGTTTTTGGTGTAGACCAAAAGGTATACGATGAGGCAATGCTATTTTCAGAGTCAGAGCTTCAAGCTCTGGAGTCAAGAGCATCTGAGCTGGGGCAGGAGCTAAAGCTTGACCTGGTTATAGTAACAATTGAGGATAATATGGGAAAAACCTCCCGACAATTTGCAGATGATTTCTACGACGAAAATGGCTTTGGCTATGGCTCCGAGGCCGATGGTGTACTTTTTCTTATAAATATGGCGGATAGGGAAGTTTATATTTCAACATCAGGGAAAGCCATCAAATACCTTACTGATGCCAGAATAGAGGCTATATTAGACAGAGTATACGATTATCTCCCTGATGGTCACTATGGCGATGCCGCCATGGCCTTCCTGACACAGGTGGAGAATTATGTAAGGACTGGTATCCCCAGCACGCAACATACCTATGATGAGGATACCGGCAGAATCGTTAAGGAAGAAACACCCCTTGCCCAAAAGCTGTTCTACTACTTTATCATAGCTATTGCAGCAGCAGGTATAGTTGTGGGTATTATGGCAGCCATGAATAAGGGAATAAAAGGAACCAACAAGCATACCTACCTGGATACAAAGTCCTTCAATGTTTTTAATAGATACGATCATCACGTGAATACACAGCAAACCTTCGTGGTGATAAAAAAAGATCCACCATCCTCCGGCGGTTCAAGCATAGGCAGGAGTACCGTGCATCGCTCCAGCAGCGGCAGAAGCCACGGCGGTGGCGGAAGAAAGTTCTAGCATCTACAATCCCCAATACTACCCGTAAGGCAATGGTATTGGGGATTATGACATCATAGACATATAATTCGTGGGTTTAGGGGGAGAGATTGCTGCTATGATAAAAAAGTGTTGCCTTATTTGCAGCCTTATAATGACATTGCTTTTATTGTCAAGCCTACCAGCCTTTGGCACACAGCCTAAGGTTTATGACGAGGCGGGATTATTTACAGAAGCAGAGCTACAACGGATAGAGGCTAAGGCTTTAGAACTGGAAAAAGCCCTGGAGCTGGATTTGGTTATTGTAACAATCGAGGATAATCAGGGGAAGACCTCAAGAGATTTTGCTGATGATTTTTATGATTATGGCGGATTTGGCTACGGTCCTGAAGCCGATGGGGTTTTGCTGCTAATAAATATGGTGGATAGAGAGGCCTATATCTCGACTACCGGCATCGCTATCAAATATTTAACGGATGCCAGAATTGAAGCCATTTTGGATGATATATTCCAGCACCTACCAGATGGTCGCTATGCTGACGGCGCAATGGCTTTTTTAGGTTGTGTCGAATATTTTGTCAAGTCGGGGATTCCTGCTAATCAATATACCTATAACGAAGACACAAAAACTATAGTGGAAGAGAAGCAGGAGGCGAAAGAAGCCATTGCAGCCCAAAGAGTATACGATAAAGCAAATCTAATGTCTCCAGAGGAGAGGTTGCAGCTGGAGGTAAGGGCCACCCAGCTTAGGAAGGCCCTAAAGATGGATTTTATCGTTGTCACCATAGACGACGATCCGAGAAAAAGTTCAAAGGAATTTGCCGATAATTTTTATGATAATGGCGGATTTGGTTATGGGGCTAATGCCGATGGTACTTTATTGCTTATTAACAAGAAATATAGAGAAATTTACATAAAGACTTCGGGTAGAGTGGTGTTGAGAAGTGATCAAAGAGATAACGCCTTAGGAAAGATTGTGGCGTATCTTAATGCCGGCAATAATGTCGAAGGTATAATGGCTTTTTTCAATGAAATGGAAAGCTATGAAAAGGTATATTTCCCCTATTATACCTTAAGGGAGCTCACCAAAAGCATAAAGGTAGATGCACCTGATGCTGCGATAAATAGTATTACCCCTAAGGTTTATGATGAAGCGAGACTGTTTACACCTGAGGCGCTGCTGGCGCTGGAGGCAAGGGCACAGGAGCTAAGGTCGGCGCTGAAGCTGGATCTGGCTATAGTAACGACAAAGGATAGCCAGGGAAAAACCCCGAAGGAGTTTGCCGATGATTTCTATGATAATGGGGGCTTTGGCTATGGACATGATTCCGCAGGGGCACTGCTGCTAATCGATATGGAGAATAGAGAGGTCTATATATCGACAACTGGCGTAGCCTATTACCTTTTAGGCAGTGAAAGAATTGAAAAAATATTAGACAAAATATATATATATCTATCAGAGGAAAATTATGCTGAAGCAGCAATAGTCTTTCTAAATGAAGTGGAGAGGTATAGAAACGCTAGAATTATTGATCGAAGCACTAGTAAGATATATGACTATGGGAATTTATTTTCGCGTGAAGAGCTGCAAGTATTAGAGGGGTATGCTATGGCCCTTTTAATAGATTTACATGTGGATTTTTATATATATACAATTGATGGTGAGCCAGAGGAAAAAATATCAAAGGAAGCTGCCGATAATTTTTACTATGGGAGGAAATACGATGGGCGTAATTCAGATGGTGGAGTTCTATATTTAAATATGGTGGATAAAGAGGTATATATTTCGACAGGAGGGATAGTCTCAGAGCACCTAAAGGGCGATAAATTGGAGGAAATGCTAGAGAAAATGCAGGGCCATTTGGATAACGAAGACTATGGTCAAGGGGCTATTGATTTCTTTGCATGGGCTTGGGACTATTTTGGCAAGGCTCGTAATGATGCTACTGAGGGTACTGGGGCAAAAAGCTATAGCACTATCCCCACCAGAAATGTTTATGACTATGCAGAGTTGTTTTTTCCAAATGATTTGGAGATGTTGCCTTATCGTACTCTAGCAATGAGTAGGGACTTAAAAATGGATTTGGTTATTGTCACCATAAATGATAATATGGGAAAAACCTCAAGAGAATATGCCCTGGATTTTTATAATGAACGACATCAAGGTAATGGGTTGGCAGTTGAAGGTGCACTTTTACTAATAAATATGGCAGATGGCGAGGTGCATTTGTTAACGACTGGAAAAAACTATTTATATGATGATAAAATGCTTGATCTTTTAGGAGAGGTGGCTGGATTATCATCATCGAAGAGCTATGAACTAGGCGTTATGACGTTTTTGTCGCAAATGGAAATGGATGTAAAGTCTGCCTTAAGACCCATGCCCAAACCCAACACAAAGACAAAGCTTAAATGGGAAGGCTTCGATGAAGGTACTATCGCTGCTTTTGGGCTGATTCTGAAGCTTATCATATCATTAATGGCAGCGTTTAAAGTTGTAAAGAGCTTGGTAGAAAAAACCCGAAGGTCTGAAGATGTTTCGCAGGGTATGTATCTTAAGCCCAACTCCTTCAAGGTATTTAAACGCCGCGATCGTCTCACCAATACGATTGAAACCTATGAGATAATAGAGAAGAAGCCACCACCCTCCTCTGGTAGCGACGACAGCTGGTCCTCCAGCTCATCCAGTAGTAGCTCCGGCAGGAGCACCGTCCACACCTCCAGCAGTGGCACAACCCATGGTGGCGGAGGCAGGAGCTTCAGCTCAGGCTCCAGCAGTGAAAGCAGCCGAGGCGGTGGCGGTAGAAAGTTCTAACACTGTAGTATTGACCCTAAGTACAGAAAAAAATACTTAAGATATAAAAAAGGAGGCGCTCTAGCTATGGCAAAGATAAACATAGGAATTATAGGCGCAGGAATTGTAGGAGAAAGGCTTATAAAGGCAATAAGAAGGCATGGTGGTGGAGAAATACTGGGGGTATATGATATCAATGCCGATAGGCTTCGGTACATGTCTGAGGAATATAATTTGACAGCAGTGGGCAGTTATTGGGAGCTGCTGGAAAACCCCGACATAGATTTGATTTATCTTGCAGTTCCTCCAAAATATCATCACTTTATAGCTATGGAGATTATAGGAGCAAAGAAGCATTTGCTTTGCGAAAAGCCACTGGCTAATTCAACCCAGGAGGCTATAGAAATGTATGAGGCAGCTGCAGAAGCAGGAATTATCCATGCCATGAATTTTCCGACGGTTTATAGTGCTCCTTATAAAAGGCTGGAGGAGCTGCTGAAGGAGGGCCTTATAGGTGATCTTAGAAGAATAGAGCTTCATGGCTATTTTAAGCAATGGCCTAGAGCATGGCAGCAGACGGATTGGATTGCATCAAAGGAGCAGGGGGGCTTTATTAGAGAGGTATTTACACATTTTGTACAGATTATATTAAGCTGCTTTGGTGGCATAACCGACATTAGTTCTTTTATAGAGGAAGCAAAGGACCCTAATAGCTCTGAGGTAGGCATCGTAGCAACAGCAAAATTAAAGAGGGGAGAGAGAATACTTTTTAACGGCTTCTCCAATATCGGTATTGAGGATAAGCTGGCATTAAGTATATATGGCACCAAGGGCGTGCTTTCACTTGAAAATTGGAGAGAGCTATGGATAACGGACCTTGAAGGCAAGAGAAGAATTGAAGGGCTTGAAAATGATCATCTGGTGGAGCTGCTTCAGGAGGTTTTTAAATCTATTGAAGGTAAGCCCTCAAGACTGGTGACCTTCAAGGACGGTCTGGCGGTTCAGCGGGTTACTGAAGGATTGTTGGGCAGAGAGTAAAAAACAAGCTCCACCGAGGGGTGGAGCTGTATACTATGCCATAAAAAGCGGTGGCACCTTGCAGAGCTTTACGTCTATTTCCCTCCAGACATCACCGGTGACATAGGGCTCAATTTTAAGCCATTCATCAAGGGCCTCCCTCGAAGGAAAATCCACCAACAGCACTGAGCCTATCATTTTTTCTGCATCATCCAAGATGGCAGCGGCATATAGGTATCTGCCCTCCTGCTTCATTGCTTTAACCAGCTCCATATGTTGACTCCTGACTGCCATTCTTCTGTCCATGGCACCGGCGTCGGTACCATCATAAGCGGTAACTAAAAATTGCATTCAAACACATCCTTTGATTAATATTATATTTTATAGTGTAGCACCATCATAATATTGCCATAGACCTCTCTAATTAGTAAATAGTGAGGGAAATTCTTTTCAACTGCCTCATTTATTTTAAATTTGGGCATGGCTTGCACAGTAGCGGCATCTATTTCATAAATATCCACCTCAGCTCTATCCCAATTCAGCCTCTCCAGCTTTGCCGTCTGCTGTGGGTTTACCAGCGCATATGGAATAGTGGCGAACACATTTCCGCCGTTTACCTCATGGGCCTCCCAAAACTTATTATGTACTTCAAAGGCTCCGCTGGTCTTCAAATCAGAGGAGCGTATGTTTGAAAAGTTCTCCAGATAATCGCCATCATAATAGTTTTTAACGGTTACAGGCTTATATAAGAAGCTTTCTTCCGATATTTTATCCATTTTTAGCTTAGGAGCATTACATATAGGTACAGTACTGTTTTGAGCATTAAGCTTAGTTAAACGCTCCTTATAGGCCTCTGCATAGTCTATCAGCTCTTGAATTAAATTCAGCTCATTATGTGAATTGTTGTTTTTAGTTAGGGTATTTAAAATATTCCGTATTTGAAAAAGCTCATTACTCAATGCGGTCACCATCCCTGATACGATTAGTATTCAATCAAGCTTATATCTCTAATTATATAATAAAACTGTCGATAAATGAAATTATATTAGTGATATAATTATGGAATTTAACCATTATCCTAAAAATAGGACTTATGCAGGGTAATAGGTAAATAAAGGGAAACGAAGATTTATGTTGAAGTAGTTATATGATGAAATTGCATTAAGGGTCAGTAGTAGGTTTATACAAGGTTAAAAGCTTCCTGCTTAGTGTCCACGGGCTAATTCATTGAATAAAAGAGGTTGTTAGCCCTAGACAATGGGCGATAAGCTTTTAACCTTGTATAAACTAAATGTATATGCAATCTCTCATATAATAAAATCTAAGAAGGAGAAATGCTATGGGAATAATGGGTTTTGCAGAAATCATGGACAGCGGAATTGAAATATTAAGGAAATACTTGAAAACAATAATATTTTACAATATAGGAATGGGGATAATCGCTTTCATTTCTTTATTTATCTTTATATTTTTAAGCTTTATGCTATTAATTCCGGGAACAATGTATGGCAACAGCGGGGGCATATATGTGCTCTTATTCATCATCGTGGTGGGGGTGCTTTCAATTATACTTTCATTAAATGCCGGTATTATGAAAATCTCCGGACAATACTATGGAGAAAAACCGGCATATGCCTATGATGCCATCAGAGTAGCGGTAAAAAAGCTGCCCTTGATACTTGGATTGGTCACCTTAGTAGCCTTAGTATTTATTCCGATGGCGGCAGCTGCCATTACAGTGTTTAAAGAATTATCAATTAGCATCAACACTGGCCTGGCAGAGCCTATGGGGGCGGGAAATATATTACAGCTATTATCTATATTGGCTTTAGTGATTCTCTTTGCCTTGATAACTATAAGCTATTTAACCCTCTTCAGCTTTTCCCTTCAGGCTATAGCGCTGGAAAATCTCGGACCAATAGCCGCCATAAAGCGGAGCTATCACTTACTTAAGGGCGGCTATATTAGGCTGGTGGGCTACAATCTTTTAATATTCGGAAGTGTATATGCTATTAATCTATCCTTTGAGGGCTTTCTGGGATTGATTATAAGCATATTGTTTATGATACTGAGGTTTTTAAATGTGCAACAGGAATACTTATTATTCTTTTCGTCAATATATGCACAGCTTCAATGGCCCATAACTATATTATCGTGGTTGATCATTACGCCTATAAGCTCAATTATTTTGACGGTGCTATATTATAATCAGAGGTTTGTGAAGGAAGGCTATGACATATCTTTAAAACTTAGAGAAATTAAAGAAAAGCTGAAAGGATAGGGCAGCATGCTTTTAAATAATAGTACGCCAACAATTACAGAATTTGAAAACACATTAAATAGGGTTTTGGATAAGCCCTCCTACAGGCATCTGAGGTACAGTGTAGAGGGAACCCTGGAGAAATTGAAGGAAGCCCTTCAGCAGTGGCTGGAAAAGAGACTGGACAGTATTTTTGAAAGCAGAGGGGCTATTAATCCAGCCACCGCAGGTGATATATCCAATCTATTAATGGTAGTAGGCCTTACCATAATATTTGCAATTATTATTATCATTGCAGTAAGGATTAACAAGACCATGGATGACACAACAAAGGTTCGAGAGATATTGGGTGAGCAAATAGACGATAAGACCACGCCCACAGGCTTAAGAAGGAAGGCGGCTGACTATGAGGCGGAAGGAAAGCTGAGGCTGGCTATTCGATATGATTTTATAGGGCTGCTGCTGCTGATGCACAACAAAAACCTCGTATATCTGGATGAGGCCAAAACGAATGAAGAGCTATACAAGGCTTTAAACAGCAGGGGCTTCGTTGGCGCCGGTGAATTTAAGAAATTGACGGCCTTATTCAATAGCAGCTGGTATGGACATAAGGCACCCCATCAGGAGGCATACAATGGCTGGAAGCAGAATATAGGGGAGCTTTGGAAAGAGGTGCTGGCATATGAAGAAAAAACTAAGTAAGGAGCTGACGATATTCCTCATCCTGATACCGATATTTTTATGGACAGCCCTCTATATCTCCGATATCAGAGGTGGAAGCCTGCCGGCCTATTCGGTGGCTAACAGGTCTGTCAACGGCTATAGTGTTTTTTATGATACGCTAAAGGATATGAATTATAGGGTGGATAGGAGTCTCAAGCCCTTAGCTGAACACGAATACAACCAAGTTCAAATTGTGGCAGAGTCCCCCGTCCTTAATCTATTGTCGGAGGAAAGTATAAAAAATTGGATAAGTAATGGCGGTATTATTGTCTATTTGTCGCAGGAGCCTCCGACGATTGACTATGCCTCAAGGCTGTCTTCTGCCGGCAGTGTAGGTAAATATCAATATCAAAATGGTTTTATAATGACATTGAACCCCGAGGTGTTGCTGAACAGCACCCTGACGGAGGATTACACCAAGGCATATCAGCTTATTCAAGCAATAGACGGACATGAATACAGTGAAATATATTTTAATGAATACTACATGTATGCGCAGAATGAGAGCCCCGGCCTCTGGGCGTATATCCCCATTGCCTATAGGCTTTTATGCTATCAGCTGCTGATAGCTTTGGCGGCCTACTTCTATTACAAGGGCAGAGGCTTTGGTAGGCCTATCCCCCTTTATGAGGAGTCGGAGAGAGTTGAGAATGAATATATACATACTGCCGCTGCCTTGTATATCCAGGGGAGCTGTTGGGATGTTATACTGGAGAGCTACTATAGAAGCCTGCTAAGACTACTGAGGGTATCCGACAAGGAGCTTTTGGCGGTATGGGAGGCAAAGGGCCTGCCGGAAATAAATAAGGTAAAGTCGATACAGGCTCTTATGGAAAGGCCCAACAGTGGGCTAAGGTCCAAGGCGTACATCGAGGCCATTCTTCTTATTGAGGAGTTAAAAAGCTTAGTGCCTCGTCGCAGTTAAAGCTTAGGTTAAGCCCTGCGGAAAATTTTGATATAGCGAGGCGGAGGAGGAAGACATATCGGCAATATGATGACTGACGACAACGAAGCTATATGGAAATTTAACTAGGGATTACCTATGAATTTAATTGCGATGAGGTACTAGTGCCTCGTCGCAGTTGAAGCTTAGGCTATACCCTCAGGGAATACTAAGAATTTAATTGCATTGATACACTAGTCAGGAAAGGGAGAGAGACATTGGAAAACACTGAAAAAGCAACAGTAAAGCAGCTGGTGGAAGGAATTAAGGGAGAATTAGGCAAGGTCATAGTAGAGCAGGAGGAGCTTATTGACTATGCTCTGATTAGTCTTTTAGCAGGGGGGCATGTATTGATAGAGGGCGTACCGGGGCTAGCTAAAACCCTTATGGTTAAAGCCCTTGCAAAAAGTCTTACAATAGATTTTAAAAGGGTTCAGTTTACACCGGATTTAATGCCTGCCGACGTGACGGGAACTAAAATATTTAATATGGAAAAAAGAGAATTTGAGCTGAAGAAGGGTCCTATATTTACAAATTTTCTATTGGCGGACGAAATCAACAGGACGCCGCCCAAGACACAGGCAGGGCTTTTGGAGGCTATGGCGGAGGGGACCGTCTCTATAGACGGGGAAATGCTGAGCTTGCCCTCGCCCTACATGGTATTTGCTACACAAAATCCCTTGGAATATGAAGGCACGTATCCATTACCAGAGGCACTTATAGACCGATTTTTAATGAAGATAAATATCAGCTATCCCTCTGCTGCAGCAGAAAAGGAGGTTCTGATTAGATTTAATGAAGGCTTCAACAGCCTGGAGCTGGAGGAGGCAGGCATTAAGGCTGTCTGGGGACCAGAGGAAATACTTCAATGCAGAAAAGAAGTCCAGGAAGTTCAGGTGGACGCTATGCTGATGGCATATATGGTAAGTATCGTATCCGATACCCGCAGCAACTCTGCCATTGAAATCGGCAGCTCCCCCAGGGGTTCTATAGCGTTGCTGCAATGCGCCAAGGCTCTGGCGGCCTTTGAGGGGAGAGACTTCGTTACGCCAGAGGATATAAAGAGGATGGCAATACCTACCCTCAGACACAGAATAACCTTAAAGCCTGAGCTGGAGCTGGAGGGGGTAACGCCAGAGGAAATACTGAAGGACATACTCTCCAGAATAAAGGTACCCCGATAGAAAGCAGGTGAGGTTTTGAGCATAACAAGACGTTTTATACTTCTGCCGGCGGTGGGGTTAATAGTATTGGCGATATCGATTTATATGAACAGCCCCTTGACGGTTTTCGTTATATACAATATTGTCTGCTTTGGACTATTGGTGCTGGATTATCTTATAACACCGGATGCTACTGCTCTGGAGATAAATCGACTCGGAGAGGATAAGCTTTCCCTCTTTGAACGGGAGGCAATAGCCTTTGAGGTATATAATAAGGGCAGTCTGAAGCTTGGCATTGAGTTAAAGGATGAAGTGCCGGAATTTCATTTTGAAGCAGAGGGAGGGCTTATGAAGGTGGAGCTGGAGCCCCACAGCAGCAAGGTACTTAAATATGATGTTACACCAACAAAAAGAGGTGCCTTCAGCTTTGGCAGCCTCCATATAAGGCTAAGGGGAAGACTGGGTCTATGTCAGAAAATATTCAAGCTAAGGATGGATAGGGAGTACAGGGTTTATCCCAATATGAAAAATCTCCGGAAATATAGGCTCGGCATTTGCAACAATAGAAGGTATCAGCAAGGGCAGAGGAATCTCAGAATGCTGGGCAGAGGCACCTCCTTCGAGAGTCTGAGGGAATATGTGCATGGTGATGAATACAGGAGGATCAACTGGAAGGCCACCGCCAGAGGCAACAAGCCAATAGTGAATCAGTATGAGCCAGAAAAAAACCAGCATGTCTATTTGTTTTTAGACATAGGCCGCCCCATGAGCTATACCATAAGGGGAAATCGAAAGCTGGACATAGCGGTCAATACAGCATTGGTCTTATCAGACCTGATCAATCAAAACGGCGATCAATCGGCACTGCTGTTATTTAACACCAAGGTAGAGGGCATGATTATGCCAGGTAAGGGAGCCACTCATAGGAATAAAATACTGGAGACCCTATATCATATAGAGGGAACCAGAGATACCTCCAATTATGATGAGGCCTTTTTCTACTTTAAGAAAAAGGAACGGCATAGAAGTATTGTCTTTATCTTCACCGACTTCGATACTGTAGAGGAGGCGGAGGAAATGCTGCGGGTGCTGCCGGTAATAGCAAAGAAAAATATTGTGGTGATCTTGCTTATGGAAAACGAGGGACTAAAGGACATAAGTCATCAGGGCATACAGGATAAGGAAAGTATATTTACAAAGGGTGTAGCAATGGATCTTTTGGAGGAGCGAAGACGAATCATCCATACCCTGAATCACAGGGGAATCCTATGCCTGGAATGCCCTGCTGAAAAGCTGGAATATACGGCGATAAATAAATATATCAGTATTAAAAATAGGACGTACTTATAGCTTGACCTAAGATTTTCAAAGCTTATAACTACGCTAATTATTTACTTGAGTTTTAAAAATTTGGGTTTGTAGGTCTTAAATGTTACATTGGCCCAGTATGGGCCTCAGCTCTTTTTCTTAATATAAGGAATTGAAAGGTATAGGGCCAGCACCACCGCTGTTGCAGCTGCAAAGGTAAGCTTCACAGACTCCGACAGCTGGCTTGGCGTAAAAAAACCCTCGATAATTCCTGCCACCACCAGCATAAGGACGATACCCGCCACCAGCTGGACGGCCTTTTTTGCTCCCACTATCAGAGCATCCCTTCTGGCGTAATCTCCAGGGATGAGGATATGCTTTGCAATAATAAGACCCGCTCCGCCGGAGATAAATATAGCCGCCAGCTCTATAACCCCATGGGGCAGTATCAGGGACCAGTAGTTCAGGGGATTACCGTATAAATACATAAGTGCAGTCAGGGCACCTATAAGTAGGCCGTTGTAGGCCAATACATAAACTGTGCCAACACCTAGCGTGATACCCAACACAAAGGCATTAAAGGAGACGGTTATATTGTTTATCATAATTTGACTTGCCATTAGGGGATGATTCCATTCTACTGAAGAGGCAGTACCCTCTTTAATACCCTCCAGCAGGCCTTGGGGCAAAAAAATGCCAGCAGACTCGGGGTTGAAATAGACCATCAGAAGGCTGGCGAGGAAGCCAAGGGTAAAAATGCTGAAGGCCGTAAATGTATACCACCTAGCTTCCCTAAGAAGCTTCGGAAATTCATAGGTAAAATATTTAATAATTGCTGCAGGCGATACCCTTTTAACAGCATAAACCTGGTTATGGCATTTAGCAATAAGGGCGTTTAGATAGCTATAGGTATTACTTTGGGGATAATGCACTCTGGCATAGGCCAAATGATGGCTGCTCTGTCGGAAGAGGTATAAGAAATTTTTTACCTCTGCAGAGGATAGAGAACCTATGCCCTTTTTATTAATTACGCCTGACAGAGCCTCTAGGTCCCGCCAAATATTTGATTTTGCTTTTATAAAATCCTCTTCCTTCATGTCATCACCTCTAGTCTATTGTATCAGATAATACCAAATATTGTATACCGTAATGGAGGGATTCATTTGAAAAAGATTAAAATAGTAACCCCGGAAAACATTGAAGTGGAATATCTTCTGGCGGATATCGGCTCCAGGACCGCTGCTGCTCTAATCGATTTCTTGCTTCAGGCGATAGTTAGCATTATTCTGTGGGTGGCGGTAATTTTTATCAGTACACGACCAGGACAGCTATGGGATAATTATGAGGGATGGATTATAGCCATCGTGCTGCTGATCAATGCCGTAATAGCCTTTGCTTATTTTATAGTAATGGAGCTCAGCATGAATGGTGTAACAATAGGAAAAAAAGTGCTGGGGCTTAGGGCTATACGAAGCAATGGTCAGCCCCTGACACTAAAGCATTCTGCTTTAAGGAATTTCTTCAGGCTTTTTCTTGATATCTTTGGTGTGGGGGTGGTTGCAATCTTTTTTTCAAAAAGCAGAAAAAGGATTGGCGATTATGTAGCCTCCACAATAGTGATTATTGAAGAGAAAAAAAAGGCCCCAGTATTGCTGGCGGATTTGCTCACAAAAAATCAAGGCATTTATTATAAGCTGTCTCCGGAGGAGCAGGAGATTTTAAGAGAATATCTGGCAAGAAGAGGCAGCCTGGCTGAGGACAGTCCCATCAGGCAGGAAATTAGGACTTATTTTGTTAATAGCCTTATAGACCGGAGCAATGAAGAGGAGCTTAAGCAATTTATTGATGCACTATAGGCAAATACAAGAGGGCAATGTGAATTTTATTCATATTGCTTTTTTCATGGAAAGTTCCCGGCATAGTCACAGAAAGGACATAAATAGGGTTTAAACTAAGCCTGTAGTATAAAACAAAATCAAGAGGAGGAAATAAAATGAAAGCTAAAAAAGTATTATCGGCAGCACTGCTGCTGGCTCTTTCAACAGCAATGCTAATTACACCAGTATCAGCAAATGAGGCAGATGACTATGGGACAGTGGAGACTATAGAAATTAGCAGCCAAGCTGTGGCGCTTAAGGAGCTTAAGGGAAGCATCAAGGAAATCAGAGAAATGGAGCTAGTGGTTGAGGATGCAGATGGGAAGGAATACATAGTCCCAATTTTCGGCTTTAAGCAGTTGGAGGAATATCAGGCGGCTGATCTGCAGGTGGGAGACGAAATAGAGCTGAAGGGCTTTGGTTCCCAAATGATGGAGGGGGTTTTCACAGCTACTACGGCGCTTATGGAAGGTGAAACGGTGCTGAAGCTGAAAAAGGCGGATGGCGAAATTGTGCCTGATATCGCTATTAACTGGGGGGCAACTGACCTTAAGGATAATTCAATAGTAGTATCTACCGTAAGCGCAACAAAAGCTAAAGAACTAAGTAAGGAAGAAATAGAAAAGCTGATGCAGAAGGCAAATGCAGATAGTATAGAGCTAAGCAGGGATGAATCTGGTATCAGTGTGAGGGTCTTCAATGGCAATATAGAGACTGCTGAAGCTTTAGATAATAACAATCAGGACTTTGTAGTAAGCATGCTAAACCCGGTGGAAGAAATAGCGGGCTTGTCTTTAGAAAATACTATGAGCCTAAGAGCCATGCCTTCCGGCGATTTGTTTATAGCCAATGAAATCACAGTCAATGGAATAACCCTAAAGCTGGAGAATATGGTGGCAGCTAAATCTGCCATAAAAGAGATTAAATAGTATTATTTAACTCATCTGAATACCTACTTATAAGCTATAATGTAAGTAGGTATTTTTTACTTATTGAACTGGAAAGGCTTTGTTACTTGGGAGGGACCTGAATGAGCAGAAGCATTTTATTAATCGAAGATGAAAAGAGAATGAGAGAGATTTTGGTGGATTATTTTAAGAGGGAAGACTTTACTATATTTGAGGCTGCCGATGGCAGAGAAGCCCTTGAAGTCTTTGAAGCCCAGCCGATCCACCTTGTCATTTTAGATATAATGATACCAGAGATAGACGGCTGGTCAGTATGCAAGCGTATACGAAGGGAGTCCGGAGTGCCAATCATAATGCTAACAGCTCGTTCTGATGAAGAGGATAAGCTGATGGGCTATGAGCTGGGGGCAGATGATTATATGACCAAGCCCTTCAGTCCAAAGGTTCTGGTGGCGAAGGCCAAGACCCTGCTAAAAAGGGCTGAGGGAAGTGTATTATCGGAGAACAGTATTATTAAAATCGATGAAATAGAAATCAACAAGGCCGCCAGAAGGGTTAAGATCGGTGATGAAGCAATAGAGCTGGCGCCCAAGGAATTTGACCTGCTTGTGTATTTGGTGGAAAATAGGGACATGGTACTGACAAGGGAGCAGATTTCAAGGCATGTTTGGGGCTACGACTATTTTGGGGATTTGCGTACGATAGACACCCATATTAAAAAATTGAGGTCAAAGCTAAGCAGCCAGGCAGGACATATAGGGACCATCAATAGGGTTGGCTACAGATTTGAGGTGAAGCCGTGAGGAGGAAAAGTATAACCTTTAAGCTCTTTACAATAACGGCTGCCTTTTTCATGTTATTCCTTGTTTTGGTCGCCATTAGCCAGTCGGTGTTTTTTGAGAGCTTTTATTTGCAGCAGAAGATAAAACGTTTGGAGAAGAATGTAGAGGATTTTGCCTTTAGCTATGAAAATGAGGGCTGGGGAACATTAGATATAACTAAGAATATCAGTAGGTTTGTCAACAATAACAATTCGCAGCTGGCGATACTAAATGAGAAGGCTGCCGCAAAGCATCTACCCTCCTACAACATAGTCATTGAAACAGAGGACAATAAAAGCGTTGTGGTTTTATTAAACAATATAAATCTGGTGCAGGCAATGCAGCAGATTAAACCCGTCATAGGCAGAGAAATCGCCATAGAAGGCATATACACCAGTAACGATAACAATGTACTGTATCCCTATAGTATAGAGGGGGAGGGCAGCCGCTGGGAGGCTTTAAGACCGGTTGGAGTCAATGTAAGAAGTGGCGTAACATCCATTTCCAACACTATTGGCGTATATGAGGCCACCCCTCCGGTTAAGCTGGAGGAGGTAGAATCGACTACAGTGGTCACCGATGCCGCAGTTATAGCCTTAAGTGAGATGCAAGCTGTACAAGCCACCATTAGCTTAAATCTGCAACAGCTTAAGGGAAAGGTGCTGGAGCTGAACTATCCACAGCAGGAGGCATATGCTATGGCCTATAGGGAGGATATGCTGTGGTCTGCACTGGACTACTGGTTCTGGGCTTCTCAGGATAAGAACTTTGAAATATCCTCAGAAGAAATGATTAGCTACAAATACACAAATCCTTTGAATGGGATTAATAGCATTGTCATGATTAAGCCAATTTTTAAAGAGGGGAATTTAAGCGAAATGTTATTTGCCATGTCGTCTTTACAGCCAGTAGGGGAAGCTATTGAGGTCATGAAGGATTACTATATTTACGGCATCATGGGTGCAATTATTATCATCATACTTTTATCCTATATATATTCCAGATTAGTGGCAAATCCCCTAATAAAAATCAATAATGCAGCCCTTAGGATGGCAAACTTGGATTTTTCTGTGGAATGCAATATCAGCTCGGAGGATGAAATAGGGAAGCTGGCAAATAGTATTAACATCCTTGCCTCAAGCCTAAATAAAAACATGAAGACCCTTCAGGATACCAATGAAAGGCTGAAGCTGGAAATAGAGAAGGAACGAGGCCTTGAAAGGATGCGGAAGGAGTTTGTCTCCAGCGTATCCCATGAGCTTAAAACACCTCTGGGTATTATGCGGGGCTTTGCAGAAGGCCTGAAGGATGAGGTTGCTATTGAAAAAAAGGATTATTATATAGAGACAATTTTAGATGAAATACAAAGAATGGATTCGCTGGTGCTGGACATGCTGGAGCTTTCCAGGCTAGAATCAAAGGCCTATCCTTTGACTATTGAGGACATTAATATATATGCTCTTGTAAACACAATAGAGAGCAGATTTATACAGCTGCTGGAGGAAAAGAATATCAACATTGAATATTGTTTAGAGGCAGAGGATATTTTGGTCAGCTGCGATGAAAAGAGAATACAGCAGGTAATCACCAATATTTTCAGCAATGCAGTCCGTCATGTACGGCCTAATAGCAATATAAGAATAGATATTAGGCGTCTGCTGGGAAACAGGGTCTATATTGCCGTAGAAAATCAGGGAGATAATATACCGAAGGAAAAGCTGAGGCTGATATGGGACCGCTTCTACAGAGCTGAAGAGGCGAGGGACAGAAGGACCGGTGGAACCGGACTGGGGCTTTCAATAGTTAAAAACATACTGGAGCTTCATAACAGTGAGTTTGGTGCCGTAAATACCGATGCAGGGGTGAGGTTTTTCTTTACATTACAGGAGGCAAAAGTAGCTGAAGGAACAGATATGCAAGAGAGCTAGTGCCTTGGCGGTTAAATATTATCATTGCTGAGCTAAGACTTAAGGTTGTCAAGGCACAAGGCTGCTCTGGCTTTCCAGCGGAGTATGACAGCACTGAAGAATACTATTGATAAATTGCCATAGCCGCTGCATAATAATGATATTGAGGCAAAAATAAGACATTAAAATATATTGGCATATCGGCTTTTAAGGAGGCGCATGACATATGGAATTACCACAGGATTTAAGGACTGCAATAGATAGAGAATTGACATCCATATCATCGAAGGAGCTGACTGCTATAGCACAGGGGCTTTCCAAACGATATCGAGAGGGCTTAAGCGCAGAGGGAGAGGGCTACTTGAACTCGCCGATGGATATCACAGCCTACGCCGCTTTTAGAATGCCTGCCACCTATGCGGCAGTGGCAGGGGCCATTAATCAGCTGGGAGACTTTGGCGATGGCTGGCTACCTAAAAGCATGCTGGACGTTGGTGCAGGCCCCGGTACTGCAATGTGGGCTGCCACCGCAGCATGGCCGCAGCTGGAGAAGATAACACTATTGGAAAGAGATAAAAATATGATGTCTCTTGGAAAGCTACTGGCCCGTGAGGCTGATTCTGCTGCCATAAGAGAGGCTGACTGGATTAGCGTAGATTTAAATGGTGATTGGAAGACAGATGAAAAGGATTTGGTTATAGCCTCATATTCTCTGGGAGAGCTTTCGACGGAGGCGCTGAACAGCGTATTGATGAAGCTTTGGTCTATAACGAAGGGTGTTTTGATCATTATAGAGCCAGGAACACCGATTGGCTTCAATAGGCTCAAGGCTGCAAGAGAAATTTTAATAAGGGAAGGAGCAAAGACCATTGCCCCCTGTCCCCACAACGACAACTGCCCGTTACCTGAGGACGATTGGTGTCATTTTTCTCAAAGAGTGGCTCGTTCCAGACTTCACCGACAGGTTAAAGGCGGAGAGCTTTCCTATGAGGATGAAAAGTTTACCTTTATAGCCATGAGCCGTGATGCAAGCAATATAGGTGAAGGCAGGATCCTAAGACATCCTATCATTCGCAAGGGTCATATACAGCTTAAGCTTTGCAGCACACAGGGCTTGAAATCGGTAGTAGTTACCAAAAGCCATAAGGAAGTCTATAAGCAGGCTAAGGGGCTGGAATGGGGCTCTGGTACCAAAGATATGAATTTTATTAATATGTAATATATGGATTGAAGTAAAACAGTGGGTCGAAGCCGCTATTTTACAAGAGGTGGATAAGCTCCTGTATTTAATAAATAGATAGAAATTTTAACAAAGTAGTGGTATACTTTATTAGGTATAATAAATGCTGATCAACCTAGTGTATTTGAAGGATTAGTAGGATAATCCGACGAATAATCTGAATTAAGGATATGGTGATACGAAGTATGTATATTTATTTGGTTTTTTCAAAGACGGGTACGTGGTTATCAAGAATATTGAAATTTTTTGTTAAAACAAAATATGTTCATGTGTCAATTGCTTTGGATGAGGATTTATCAAAAATGTACTCATTTGGCAGGGTTAATCCAGACAATCCATTTTCCGGAGGCTTTGTAGAAGAAAGCTTCTCAACAGGTGTTTACAAGAAGAACAGGAATTGTGAGTGTATTGTTTATAGGATAAAGATAACAGCAGAGCAGCATCAGCTGCTGGAGGAAGAGATAAATGCCTTTTTAGCAAAGCAGGAGTCCTTACGATATAATTTTATAGGTCTCTTTACCGCGGGAATGAAGATTAAGCTCAAAAGGGAAAGATATTATTTTTGCTCACAATTTGTTTCGGAGCTGTTGATAAAGATAAATGTATTAAACGATAATAATCCGCCGGAAATGATTCGGCCGACAGACCTGCTGACTATTGAAACGAAGGAAATAGTATATCAAGGATTTGTATGGGATTACGGCTCTGCCATGAGACAAGCCATCAGCTCAAATTAAAACAGCCTTACCTCAAATGAGGAGGCTGTTTTTATTTCCCGAGCTTATTGGGGCGTTTATCGTAGTATATTGAGTAGAAACCCACTGCACTGAACAAGCCAAAGATATAAGCAACAAATGAGTGGATATAACACCATTTTTCATCTGCATACTGTAGAAACCCTAGCTGCATAGCAAGAGCTTCAATAGCTGTTGCCAAAGCCGAGAAGAGTAGTATCAAGAAGAGCTTTTTCCATCTTTCTCTGGGGAGGAATCTGATCAACAGGAGTCCTATTGCGAAAAATGGACCAATCACAAGAAAGAGGTCCAAATCCCCTATAGGTATCATTAAAAATTTGTCTACCCAGAATCTATGATCGACAAAAAAGGTTTCAAGAATATATCCCACAAACATTGTCCATATACCAACAGGAAGTGCATGTACAAATTCCTTCATTGAGCAGGTAAATACAATTACTATCCAGACCAGTATTGCAAGCAGTACCCAGGGTAAATTGTATTTGTCCAGAAAAATAATAATGCTATCCAGTGTCATAACAACCCTCCATATCTCTCCACGACAATTGCGAATTAAAAAGTAAGACTATTTAAATATAACCAGATATCCAATGATACATACATGAACTATATTAATAATTTATAAATTATAGTTTGCACCTTCTCCCAATTTAATCCTTCGCAAGGGATCAGCAGCATAAAATAAAGTGCAGGTTATTGTTACAATTGAAATAGTTTGATATACTTATGCTGGGTAATTGTAAAGGAGATGAGCAGGTTGAATAAATTTAAAGCATGGATTTTATTGGTGATATGCAATCTTTTTTGGGCAGGCAATTACGTATTCGGTAAATTCGTCGTAGCCGAAATATCACCAGTATGGATTACCTTTACCCGTTGGTTAGGCGCCTCCATAATACTTTTATTTGTGGCATACTACCTTGAGAAGCCAAAATGGCGCTCTGTTTTTAAGGTCTGGCCGAATCTGCTAATATTGGCTGCTACAGGAATTATTGGCTACAATCTTATCCTTTATTCTGCGCTGGAATATACATCTTCTACTAATGCTGCATTAATTAGTGCCTTAAATCCCAGTGTTATAGTGATAGGCTCCTTTCTGCTGTTCAAGGAGAAAATGACAAAGTTCCAAGCTGCGGGCTTAGCGGTATCCCTTTTGGGGGTTTGTATCATATTAACCAGGGGAAGCTTGACGGCACTTTTGTCGATTGAATATAATAGAGGCGATCTTTTGATGCTGGTGGCTGTAGTGATGTGGACGATCTACACGATATTAGGTAGAAGGCTAACCAGTGTTAAGCCCATAACGGCAACGGCAATTGCGGCATTGATCGCCACTATAATTATGGCCCCCTTTGCCCTAAGACAGGGGCTGGATTTTGGGGGTATAAGCAAGCTGGCGGTAATCGGAGTAATATATATGGTATTGTTCCCATCGGTGGGTTCCTTTGTATTCTGGAACATCTCAGTTCAAGAAATAGGGGCAAATCAGGCTGGTGTATTCTTAAATTTGATTCCTGTGTTTACTGCTATTATAAGCTGGAGCCTTGGCGAAAGGATAACCGGGGCACAGATTCTTGGCGGATTATTTGTTTTTGCAGGGGTGTACCTAACTACTGGCCTCCTGGAAAAAAAGATGACGGTGGGCATTAAAGAGGTTGATTGGAGTAAACGACAATAACGATAATAAATAATATAACCTGGTGGATTACTCCGCCAGGTTTTGTATTGCAACCTCTTTTTCAAGACGTATATATATAGAATTAATGCCCCTCCACCAATTTTCATCCTCAGCATATTTACGGTTTATCCATTGGAAGGGTTCTATATCCTCAGGGCGATCCATTAGAAGATTAATTACGGTTCTTGAGGCGATAGCGGCGGAATCTGCAATATCAGTGTTATAGCTTTGCCAGCTGTTAAAGACATTAAAGGGGTTATTTGCAATCTCATATGCAGAGGGATGATCCTGTGGTACAAAGCCCTGCTCATGGCCTGCTATTGCAAAAAGTACAAGGGGATTTAACTGAAACTCCCTGGCGGTATCTATAATTGCAGAGAAGTAAGGCTCCTGAGCCAATAGTGAGTTTCTTGTGTTCAAATATGCCCTTAGCTTTTCAGTATCTATATCCTTATAATAAAAATTATGTGGGAGATGGGTATAGATATATGCTACAGGTTCCTCGATGACGATTGCCTGTGGATGCGGCCGATTCAATCGGGCTGTGTACAGTCCTGCGACAGCAAAGATAATAAGGGCGGCCATCAACACCATTCTGATTTTTTTACCCTCCACCAGAAGCTTGAAGGGTTCTTCGTAAGCATCGGCAATGACGGTAATAGGGGTTGGAACCTCGTCAGCAGCTATAGCAGCCTGAATTAGGGGCACCATTTTAGGTTTAGCCTCTATAGGACTGTGGACATATTTGTTGACCCATTGAGATAACTGGACTGAAAAGCCCTCATCTGCCTCCAGTGCAGCGGAGGCTTCATATATATCAGAAATAAACAAACCATCGGCCTTAGAAAGCAATACCTCCTTAAGCAGCTTCTCTCGTATGGTATTTTGGTGCTGATGGGGGAGCCCTACCATGTGGTTATCCAATATTTTCCTAAGGGAGTCAATTAAAATTTGAGCCTGTCTTCTATTATCATAGTAGGGAAACTTTTTGCTGATATATTGTCGGAGACGAGTGATGTCCTCCTTAAGAAATACCTTAATTACCTTTAGCTCCTGCGAAAAATCCTCCATTTACCATCACCCCCTTTACATGTAAATGGCTTTTTAATATTATAACCCAAATAGGATTTTTTTTCCACAGGACTTGTGTTAATAATGCCTTATATGTAAAGGCTTTGGTAGAAAAAAAATTTATAGACCGGGTAAACATATAGGGCAGATTGCCGTATATATAATAGTTAGTGCTTTCCGGCACTTAATCAATGAATTGATCCCGTTATCGCTCTCTGCAGCTTTGTAGACGTCAGTCGCAAAATTACTCGATATTCCTTCGTACTAGCCTGCTACAGAAAAATATTCCTCGGGATTTATCACAATGCTTAAATGCCGGAAGGTACTAATCTACAGAAATTGGGGTGATTTATGTGAGGATTTCAGGCATATATGCTGAGAATACACAGGGGGTAAATCCTGAAGCATCGGTGGAAGGCATGGTGACGGCTTATGAGGAGCTATGGATACGCAGTAGTAGTGCTTTTCCTGTCATTGGTAAAAGGGTTGGACTCTTTACCAAGCTGTTAAAGCAAAAAAGCACCAGTCGCTTTCTAAAGAAAATGGAAAAACAGCTGAAGCATATGACCTCCGACATTAAGCAGGAGGAAAAAATAAAAATAATGCAGGCCCTTGAGGAGCAGGAGTTCAAGCTTATAGGCAGTAGGCTTAAGGTCTTTAATTTTTTTGCTGAAAGGAAATATACTGCCTCCACCGAGGACTTCATAAAGGCAGCGAGAGAGTTTGACAGAGATATTCAGCTTTATGATATATCCCAGGCTTTAAGAAATGTTTGGATCATGAACAGTATTCAGATACTATTCGGAATGGAGGTTCGGATGACACCTTCAGTTTTTGGCTATAGCATGCTATATCCCTACAGTGACAATTATATAGATGACACCTCTGTTTCTCTCGACGATAAATTAGGCTTTTGCGACAGACTAACCCATCGGCTATCGGGAAAGCACCTAATCCCTATAAATCAGCACGAAGAAAAGGTATTTGAACTCATCGGTAAAATTGAACAGGAATTTCCCAGGGCATTGAACCCACAGGTATATGATGGACTGCTTTTCATTCATGAGGCCCAGGTAAAAAGCTTTAATCAACAGAAGCAATATCATCCACTGCAAAGGGTGGAGCCCCTTAGGATTAGTATAGAGAAGGGCGGCACCTCGGTTTTGGCCGATGGCTATCTGGTAAAGGGCAGACTATCTGAAGCGGAGGCCTTCTTTCTCTTTGGCTATGGTGTTTTCCTTCAATTCATTGATGACCTGCAAGATTTAAGGGAGGATATGGATAACAGCCATGAAACTGTATTTACTGAGGCCTTCAAGGAGGGTAAGCTTGAAGAGGCCACCAATAGAGTGTTTTCCTTTATTGACGATGCATTAGTGTATACCGATATAGTAAATAGCGATGATGCCAAAAGGCTGGTGAGCATTATCCGGGAGTGCTGTAAGCAGATGCTGCTGGAGGCCATCGCCGGAAATAGAGGACTATATCGTAGGAAATATATTAAGGCCCTGGAGGAATATTCTATCTTCAGATTCGTATATTATAAAAGACTTAAGAAAAAGCTTTCCCAAATATTTAATTCCAGGGAGCTGCTTATGCTTAGTAGAGCAATGCAGTTTAGTGTATGAGGAGGGATGAGATGAAGAATTTTAAGATAGGAACCTTAAATATTGGCGCCGTCGTAACCGCTCTAATGTCTTCCGCCTGCTGAGTGCTGCCATATATTTTGGTGTCACTCGGGATTGGTGGCGTAGGCTTTTCATATTTATCTCTAATAGCGCCTTATCAGCAGTATTTTAAGCTTTTTGCTGTGGCCTCGATATTGTATTCCCATTACAGAATGGCAAAGGGAAGGGTCGGCAGAGCTGCGGAGATAACCATATGGATTTCAACAGTGTTAGTGATTCTAATACTTTTGGTTCCGACGATATTACGTTTGCTATAAAAATAATTCTCCAATTCATGGGGAATTATTTTTATGTAGGATTTTAATATGATATAATTTTTTTATATAGAAAATTCTTACAATATACTTTATAAAAAGGGAGGCTGGCAGTATGGAGTTTAAAGATTATCAATACGCAAGACCCAATATGGAGGAGCTCAAGGACAAGCTGGAGGTTTTATTCAAGGACTTTGAAAATGCAGATAGCTTTCAGCAGCAGATTGACATTATGGCGGAAATAAACAGCTTTAACAGTGAATTTGAATCAATGGAGTCAATTGTTTATATCCGGCACACCTGTGACACCAGAGATGCGTTTTATGAAGGCGAGAATGACTACATAGACGAGGCGAAACCAATATTCGAAGGCCTAAAAAGCAGGTACTATAGGCTTCTTGTGGACTCAAAATTCAGAGACCAGCTGGAGGCCCATTGGGGAAGCCATCTCTTCACTTTAGCAGACCTTACCCTAAAGACCTTTAAGCCTGAAATTGTTGAGGATCTTCAAAAAGAAAACAAGCTGGCCAGCCAATATACAAAGCTTAGAGCGTCAGCTAAGATTCCTTTTAAAGGCGAGGAAAGAAATCTTTCACAGATGGAGCCCTTCACTCAGTCTCTGGATAGAAATGAGAGAATGGAGGCCCAAAAGGCAATAATAGCATTCTACAAGCAAAATCAAGATAGCTTTGATGAAATATACGACAATCTGGTTAAGGTACGACATCAAATAGCCCAAAAGCTTGGCTATGAAAACTATGTGCAGCTGGGCTATGATCGCCTCAACAGGTCAGACTATGATGCTACTATGGCGGCAAATTATAGAAGGCAGGTGCTGGAGGACATCGTTCCGGTGGCAACAAAATTAAGGGCTCGCCAGCAGCAGCGCTTAGGCCTGCAGCAGCTGATGCATTATGATGAGCCACTGGAGTTTTTAACGGGAAATGCAACACCAAAGGGTGAGCCTGATTGGATTATTGAAAACGGCAGGAAGATGTATGCGGAGATGTCTGAGGAAACCAAGGAATTCTTTGATTTTATGCTTCAGCATCAGCTTCTGGACCTGGTAACAAAGCCAGGAAAGGCCGGAGGAGGCTACTGTACCTACATAAGTAAATATCAATCACCCTTTATATTCTCAAACTTCAATGGCACCTCAGGGGATGTCGATGTTCTGACCCACGAGGCAGGGCACGCCTTCCAGGTTTATTGCAGCAGAAATTACAAAGTACCGGAGTATACCTGGCCTACATATGAGGCCTGCGAAATACATTCCATGAGTATGGAATTTATCGCATGGCCCTGGATGAATCTGTTTTTCAAGGAGGACGAGGAAAAGTACAAATTCTCTCACCTAAGCGGATCACTGCTATTCATACCCTATGGCGTTTTAGTGGATGAGTTCCAGCATTGGGTCTATGAAAATCCGGAGGTTACACCAACGGAAAGACGGGCAAAATGGCGGGAGCTGGAGAAAAAATATTTGCCCCATAGAGACTATGGAGACGAAGACTTCCTAAATGAAGGTGGATACTGGTTTAGACAGGGCCATATCTTTAAGGACCCCTTCTATTATATTGACTACACACTGGCTCAGGTTTGTGCCTTCCAATTCTGGGTTAAGTCAAGAGAAAACAAGACAGCAGCATGGGAGGATTACCTGAGGCTATGCAGAGCAGGGGGCAGCAAAAGCTTCCTTGACTTGGTGGCGCTGGCAGGTCTTAAAAACCCATTTGAGGATGGTTGCATAAGGAAGGTTATTCCTCATATCGAAGAATGGCTGGATACAATAGACGACAGCAGGCTGTAATGTTGTATCGGAAGAACTAGGGAAGGAGGTATAGGTGTGAATAAGACGACAGAGACAATATTAATGCCCGATGGGAAGGAGCTCTTACTTCACATTTGGAAGCCCCTGCAAGAGCCCTTGGGACTTCTGCAGCTTGTGCATGGCTCCTGCGAGCATATCGGCAGATATGAGGCGTTCGCAGCCTATATGGCATATAGTGGTTATATTGTCTATGGGTGGGACCTTCGAGGCCATGGAATTACTGCCTCCTCCCGGGAGGAGCTGGGATTTTTTGCGCTGCAGGGAGGCTGGGAACTGCTTCTTAGTGATATTCTGGAGATAAATAAACATATAAGGACAGAATATCCGCACAAGCCTTTAATATTAATCGGTCACAGTATGGGCTCCTTTTTAGTAAGACATTTTGCTTTACTTAATGGAGATACCATTAACGGTCTTATTGCCATTGGTACCTCCCACAATCCGAGGCTACTGTTGAAGCTAGGGAAGCATCTGGCTAATAGAGATATTATTAAAAACGGGCACTATAATAGAAGCAAGCTACTGCATAACCTGTCCTACGGCTCCTTTAACAAAAAAATTTCACCGGCAAGGACTACTCAGGATTGGCTGACATCAGATGAGGAGATTGTAGACAAATTTGTAGATGATGAGCTCTGCGGCTTTGTGCTAACCTCCAGCGGCTTTCGGGATATGTTTTATGGTCTGTTGGAGATTACCAACACCACCAATATAAAAGGACATCCTAAGGACCTGCCGATGCTGTTGATTTCCGGCGAGGAGGACCCTGTAGGAGAGTGGGGCAGACAGGTGATCAAGGCCTATGAAAGCTATAAAAGGGCTGGAGTTAAAAATATTAGTATGAAGCTTTATGAAGGAATGCGGCATGAAGTATTAAATGAGCATAAGCGGCAACGGGTATATGAGGACATCGTCAACTGGCTTAAGGGTTTGAAGCACCAGATAAAAAATTCATAACTCCCTTAAATATATCAATCATTGACACCCTATATGAAATATGTAAAAATTTTATATAGGACGTAATTCATAGTTGGAGGGAGAAGACAGATGGTGAGATACATTGGATATATCGTATTTATGCTGCTAATTGCAATTGTCACCTTTTTCGGTATGGGGCCTGTACTGCTGGCAGATGGCTCAATGCTGGAAAGGGCCGCTACCTTTGCAGTTGTTGTAATTATCTATGTGGTGCTGATAAAGCTCTTTGGTAAATGGGAAAGACGCTTTAGAAAATAATATTTGAAAATAAAGACGGTATTGCTACGGTGTAAGCTAGGCAATACCGTCTTTTGTTACATTTCCTCCATTAAATCCAGCAAAAGTGCTGCGCCGGGGCTGTATTTCAGAAGCTCCTCGTAGGGAACCTCTTGGCTCTTTTTTAGAACCTCGGCTGCATATTGATCAAATATGGTCTGGGGTGAATTGCCCATATCAGCTGGCCTATCCTCATTTGCAAGAATATCTCGGCAGGCATAAAGCATTATCCAGCCCTCCAGCCCATTCTGGCCGCCCTCAAGAAATCTACGGTAAATATATCTGAGGGTAGTGCTGCCTCGAGAAACCAATAGCCTGTATTCCTCTTGGTGCATATCAATATAGGCATAGGGGTTAGAGGAGGGCATGGGCTTCTCAGTGATCTTCTTTATAAGCTCTGCCTCGGAAACTCTACCTTTCAAGTATTCCTCTGCTTTTAAATCACATTCTTCTCTGTGCTGCTTAGCATAGGTATGGGAGCTAATTGCTATTGAAGCAATGTCGCTGGAAAACCTCTCCTGGATTGAGGAAGCATAATATGAACCATCGGAGGGTTCCCAATAGTCTGTTAGATCAAAGCTGCCATCTTGCTGCCTAGAGAAGGTCAGAGCCACTGGCATATGACTGCCCCCCACCAGCTGAGGCTTGCCATCGGGGAAGTTATATACTGCATAATAGGCAATCAGATAAGCAGTTGTAGTGGTATCGTCATCTTCAATTTTTAATAAGTCGTGTGCCTCGGTCTTAAATTCTCCAATTGGATAGATGTCTTTATAACGAGAGATTATGGCCTCTGATATATATGCCTCAATATCATTAAATTGAGGCTGAGGCATACTGATTTTTACTTCTCCCGTTAGAATTTTTTCCAGGTATGCATACTTAGATTCTGAAACATAGCTGTAAAAGCCCGTACCCCGTTGCATCACACTTCTGCCATCAAGGATATAGGCATAGTACTCCGACAGCTCCTCTGAATCAGGATATTTTGCACGTATCATGTAGTACTCCTCTAAGGCGGATATATCCATACTGGGCCATGCGGCGGATTTAACCATATAGTCAAATACTAGCTCCTCTATCAGCGTAGCTTCCTCTGAAGTCAGCTCTATTTTTGAAGCCAGCTCCTGCCCTCCTTTGCCAAGCTTGAATATGCTATAGGTCGTTGTCTCCTCCAAGGGAGGCGGAGCTTCCTTATTATTTTCCTTGGCTCCGGTAAAGGTGCAGGCAGCAGCCACAGAAGAAATTAGGATAACTGCCACAAGGGTTATAACCAGCATCCTTGGCTTTTTGGCAATTAAATCGATTCTTTCCTTTATTTCAGACTTGCCGGAGGACATGGTGGTGGCACAGTTTAAAACATTTCTAGCAGATTTATCTGTTGATATCATGCTTATTAGGGTGCGACCATATTCAATTCTCTCCGATTCGCCAAGCCGGAGGAGGGCGCCCTCATCACAGGCCAGCTCACAATCCCTTTTAGATAATAGGGCGCCTGCCCATACAAGAGGGTTAAACCAATGCAATACCAAACACAGGCTTCTCACCAGAGACCATATGTGGTCCTTATGCCTATAGTGAGTCAGCTCATGGAGGAGGATGTGATTAAGCTTATTTTCCCCCTTAAGATCATTGGTGTTGAGATAAATTGCTGGCCTAAATATACCGTAGAGGCAAGGCGAAGGAAGGCTCTCTGCCACGTAAATCGGTAAAGGGCAATCGGCTGAGGTTATTGCTATTGCACTTTTTTTAAGTCTGCGTTTAAAGCGCAGGTTTGAGATTATCAAGATTAGAGCCATGGAAACAGCACCTAAAAGCCAGATGATCAACAGCACATTCTCCATCTCTATGGATGCCCTAGGGGTATCACCATCATGAGTGTATGTATCTGGAATATCTATAGCAGGCAGCTGAATTTGTGATACCGGTATGGGATTGGTATAGACAGGCGCTTCCATAGCAGGAGTCGGCCGAACCACACCCTGTACCGATAAAACTTCAAATATATTCAAAACACTGATGGTGCTGGCTGCAATATTGAAGGGCAATAGCAGCCTGATGGCCACCAGAAGCCAAAGGCCGTACTGCAGCCTTGGACTGATTTTTCCTTTTAAAACATAACGCAGTGAAATAACAACAGCTATAAGTATTGAGGATGATAGGATAATCGCCATCATTTTTGCTCCTCCTCTGCTCTTCGCAATATTTCGTAAAGCTCTTGAATCTCATCCCTTGAAAGACTCTTTTTCTCTACTAGGGTATTCATCATCATGCCGACACTTCCCTTATATACTCTGCTCAAAAGAGATTCTGTCTCAGAAATGGCTGCCGCCTCACGGCTTATGGCGGGATAGTATTCTCTTGCCTTCGTACCCTCTTGGTAATAGATTAGGCCCTTGGCTTCCATACGGCTGACCAAAGTGGTAACGGTGCTTTTGGCCCAGCCTACCTTATGGCTGAGGCTTCTCACCAGCTGCATAACTGTAAGGGGACTCTGAAGCCAAAGGCATTCCATAATATGTCGTTCACTTTCGTTTAAGATAATATTTTCTTTTTCCGTCATGTCATCACCTCATTTTGTACTACTATTGTAAACCTATCATATCAATTAGTACTACAGCTGTCAACTAAAAAATAAAGCACCTATAAAATTTCAAATGAAATTAGGTGCTTTTTATCTGTTTTCAATTCTCCTCATCCTCATCGGAGTCCTTTGGTATAAATTTTGCATATCTCTCGGGTATCTCAGGTGGTGGTGAGGGCGGACCAGCCAGCGGATGCCTGGGGGCATGGACAATGGTGATACTATTAAGGATGACCTCCTTCTCCACCAGTCGATTATCCTCATCATATTTTTCTCTTATTTCTGCACGAGGAACAATTACCGATACCTCATGGGGTATATCGGGATTTGTGACCCTGAACATTTGAATATTAAGGTCCTCCAGCTGCAGCTGAATATAATCCGTTTGGGGCTTTACATCATCATTATCCTTATCAGTATTAAGCTTACCAAGTAAGCGCTTTAATATCATAGAGCTCCCTCCTACTACAGGCTATTCCCAAAATTAACTAAGGTGTGCATCTGTCGAAAATATTTTGTAGCCGTAGAACTTGTATGCTGTGAGCTATAAATATAGAATAGAAGATAGGAAATGAGGTGTGAGGTATGCTAATAAAAACGAATCATGTAGCAGCGGTTGAGGAATTTTTGAAGAAGGACTATCTTATAAATCTAAATATACTGGGAATATTGGAAAATGTATTGGAGGTAGAGATATTTGTGGATGATGAGCTACAGCCTACCGGAGTTCTTTTAAGGAAAAACTATTTCCACTACATTTATAGCAAATCCGATGAATTTATAGAGGCAGTTTCTGAGGAATTTTTTAGCAAGGAGGGCTTTTACGGCTTTTCAGGGGTTGAGGAGAGTATTGCCAGAAAAATAAGAAGCCGCCATCAGGTGAATTGGGAGTCTCTATGTAGACTGTATTATTTACCTGAGGGGAATCTAGACCTAAAGCTGATAAAGAATAACACTGAAGACGTCAGGCTGGAGGACGCAGAAATCATAGATAGCTACTATACCTATCGAAATGATCATAGCCTTGAGGCCATAAAGGCGGACATCAGGCATAGACCCTCCTCTGCCATATACATAGATGATGAAATAGCCAGCTGGGTGCTGGTGCATGACGATAATTCGATGGGGATTATGTATACCAAGGAGGCCTACAGGCGAAGAGGCTATGGGGTAGATGTCAGTATAGACCTTGCTGGTAAAATCATTGAGGCAGGGAAGACCCCATTTCTGCAAATAGTCAGAAATAATTCGATGTCTCCGGGATTAGCGGAGGCCTGTGGCTTTGCAGAAATTGGCGGCGTGGAATGGTTTGGCATAGTCGTAGGTGTGCCACAGGAGAGGTGACAAGGGGACGGTTCTCTTGTCACCTAACTACTTAGTTCTTCAAGGTGATATTGGGTATAATTAAAGTAATAGCATTTATTCATACTCACAGGAGGGAACTAAAATGAACTTGCGAAACATACCTATTCTGGATACGAAAATACCATCGGTTTTGAAGACAGCCACCTTTGCCATGGGCTGATTTTGGGGTCCGGATGCCCGGTTCGGGCTGGTG
>JAHDLO010000070.1 GCA_018432235.1 Clostridiaceae bacterium
CACCAGCCCGAACCGGGCATCCGGACCCCAAAATCAGCCCATGGCAAAGGTGGCTGTCTTCAAAACCGATGGTATTTTCGTATCCAGAATAGGTATGTTTCGCAAGTTCATTTTAGTTCCCTCCTGTGAGTATGAATAAATACTATTACTTTAATTATACCCAATATCACCTTGAAGAATTAAATAATTAGGTGACAAGAGAACCGTCCGTCCCCTTGTCACCTGGTTTTAGTTAATTTTATAAAATTAAATTTCTAAGAGTTAATATATAAAAAGCTGCGATAATAAAAAATATAGTTCCTAGTGATACTACCCATACCTTTTCTTTTTTCTGAATGTCTTTAATCTTATTAAGCATTTTAAATTCTATAATCGAAAGTATGCCTAAACTAATAGCAATTACCAGATTAATTACCCCATGTGATATTGAATTAAGGGAATCGTTAATTAGACCAATAGCAATAGATAAAAAAATCATACTTCCAATTAAAGATTTGATATCTCTAAGTCTTTTCACCTTTTCCATTTTTTTGAATATCCTCCTTAATTTAGTATGGTTTAATAATACTATTAATTTAGGTAGCTTTCAAGAATGATACTGGATTATACTTTCCAATTTTAATTGTAGGTTAATACACATTTTAAGTAAGACATAATGGGATATTGGGGCAGCAGGCATAACGGTTAATTGCTTCTACTCGTCTTGGCGAATCGACGTAGAGCAAGTTGAAAACTGAGGCGACCTCAGAAATTGGAATTTTTTCTCTGGAGCACTTTGTGTTTTGTATTCACCTAGGATTGATTCAGCGGTCATATTGAGTTTGGTCCATGACAAAAACACACGACTTGATAATGGCGACACCGTTAGCCCTTTAATCAGGTGTCAGACTGTAATCAATGTAAATGGTTTGATCCTTTGATTCATCCGATGTTTTCTTCGGTCTTCCAATGGGCCGCTTCGTTGGGCTTTCAACAGCAAATGTGACTGAATGATATTTGAGTTTTCCCGAGAAATTTTTTTCAAGATTCTTGATTTCAATTGCTGCATCTTCCATGCATACAACTGGTTTGCCATTCAGTTTACTTAGTAACGCCTGCGTGAGAATTAAATAATTAGGTGACAAGAGAACCGTCCCCTTGTCACCTCTCCCCTTGTCACCTCTAATCTCCTTCTGCCTGTCAGTTAAGATGTTTATTGCCTTAATAAGCTCTTCATCCTCTACAACACCCGAAAGGTCATTATCGTTATATCCAAAATTTTCTAAGTATATGGCGGAGTTATCTGCAATCACATTTATGCGTTCCTCATTAAAGTCTGGGTATTTTGTGTTTTTTTCATTTTTGTATCGGCAGTAGATAAGCTACTAACTCTTGAATCTATATTAAAATCAATACAGTTTTTCCCAAATCAGCATTATAACCAGATAATATGCTATAATTTACTTATGGTTGAAATTTTGTAAAATATTTACTTAAAATACAAAAAAGATATTCTACAGGGATTCCATGAGTCTTCAAAAACTTTAGGTGAGAATTAAATTCGAAGTTATAAGGAGGTTATAGCATTGTTTTTATCATTAAAACATAAAAAAACGATTTTGTTAATAATTGTTTTACTGACACTCTCAACCAACTTTGGCTGTAGGCTTAATAAAAAAACAATACAGAAGGATTTGCCTTCTGTAGAGAAAAACAATGAAACAATTAATGAAAATAGAGAGTCTTTAGATAAGGGCTCCCCTAATGAAGGGCATATGATTTCAACAACTGTAATGCTGAAATCCATAGAGGCCATAGAGAATACTGATAGCTTAGTCCTTATATTTACAGGCTTTGATGATACCCCTTCACAGTTTATGAAGGATTTTCAAATAGCGTATTATTCCGACTATAACGAATTAAGATTTAGTAATCTAAATAGCTCCTTACCGTCCGAAAAAATGTTGGTTCATAGCGGAAATATTAGCGATATTGCTGGAAGCAGCTTCATCAGAAGCTGGTATGCTACAAAATCCAATATTAGCCATTCTGTAGTTTATAGTGTGTTATTCAGGACACCAATTAAATATACAGTTGAGGAGCTTACTCATCCAGGCCGCATAGTTATTTCAATTAAAAACGATGAAGCTTCTTCCCATGAACAATTTATTTTACGCAGCCCCAGCTTTAAACTTAGTGAAGCTTGGGCACATATGGAATCTACCACCTCTTTCCTCTTTCATCTTGACCCCTCATTTCATATGCCCTTTAGGCTTTTAAAGGATGTAGATGGATACTTTTATCCAATCAAGGCTTTTCATAACAAAAAGGATGCAGAAGCCCTTAAGAGCGAGCTTATAAGATTATCCAATCAACTTAAGGATAATGCTTATTATAACAATTATAACAAAGCCTATATCTTAAAAATTGAAGACATAAATCAATTTTAATACAATGGGGACCTTCTCCTAAGCCAAGGGAAAAGGTCTCCATTATTATTTAGCAATTAATCAATTTGTACGCCATATACTCTCATTGTTACCTCATTTTTAATATTTGTCAATTCACTATAAATCTGATCTCCTGGGCAAGCTGATGCACCATTGTCCCTATGTCCTATAATATTTGAAGGACTGATATTGTATTGGTAGCATAACCATGATAATAGGTCTATTAGCTTTGATCGTTGTGAAGTATTCATAAAATGATTACCCACATGAAAGTTTCCATGCATTAGAACCTGAATTCCATTATTATCTACATAAGTTGGACTTGTATTGCTTGCATAGCTCAAATACTGAAACAATCTGCCCTCCATGATAGTACCATTTTTACCTATGCCATAATGATAGGCGATATCGCTCCAGCCTTGATCATTCATATGCTGGTTTTGTATCACTCTCATATGCTCATACTCTGACCTTGCTGCAATAGTTGAGTTATTATAGGCACAATGATGGATAACTATATATCTAGTTCCATGCCTATTTGTTCCAACTCTAGTATCTGTGCGACTACCCCAAGAACTCCTGCTTATTATTGATGGTTTTGGTTGAAAAATCATTTTATTCTCTCCTTTTATTTTTTTGATATTTCCGAGAATTAAATTTTAACCGGTTATTATATTCTCACTATATACAAGTAAATTTGATGTTCAAATGTAAACCTATCTTATTTTTTAGCAAAAAAATACTTGTTTGTTTATCATACAAGTCTCAATAAAAATAGGAGTTATGCATCTAACTATTCGAAAAAATATTGCTAGATAGTATACATTTTTTTCGCATACCTCTAGCAATATATGATTACTCAGGCCAATAGCCTTATTTTAATCATTAAAGCTCAATGTAAGAACATTACTAATACATTTCTCCTCTTTAACTCACTTCCTAGATTTCAAAACTTCATCTAATCATTTGTCTAGGTTATTACTTTCATAATATCTGGTTTACATTATTTTAGTTTTTATCATCTTATAAATCAAAGAACATTCCAAAGTTAAGGAGCTGCTGTCATGGAGAATGAACTTTTTAAATTATCTTCTACACAGGGTATCTGGGCTGCATTATCTGTTGCACTCATATTTTATATTTTAAAGGCTCAAGAAAAAAGAGATATTAAACAAGAAGAAAGGGAGTTCAGGTATCAAGAAGTTATAACAAGCCTCAGCGACAAACTAAATGTTGTCGAAGAGATGAAAAAAGATGTTAGTGATATTAAGGAATTTATCATTGCTTCACAGAAGAATAAATAATTCTTTTTGGGGTGACAAGGGGATGGCTTCGAGATTACTGAAAAAGTCTGGAATTTTGTCATTCTGAATGGAACGAAGTGAAATGAAGAATCTCTAAGAATTCTAAATACTAGCTTCTTTGCTGCCCTCAGAATGACAGATTCAAGGATTTTTTTCTAAAGGTACCTTTTCAGTGGTCTCGGGCGGGTTCTCCTGACACACTAAAAGCCTATCTATCTGCCATAGCCCTCAACAATCTGTATTAACCTTTTTTCTGCCGCCTCTGACAATCCCAGCTGAGGCAGCTCCTGAATGAGTCCATCTATGGTGCCATAGCCCTTGATATATCCATTTACCCTAGCAGTGGCAGTTGAAGCCATAAAGTCCGCCATGCTACCAAGGCTTCTTTTGTATTCATCAGCTATTGCTCTATGGAGCTGTAGATAGTATTTTTGATGGTAG
>JAHDLO010000068.1 GCA_018432235.1 Clostridiaceae bacterium
AGGATATTAGTAAAATTAAAACAACAAATTTTTTCATATTATCTGCGACCTTTCATAAAAATCCTACTGATAATTATATCATATGTCAAGGGGACGCTTTGTTTGACATATCCGCTTTATATCAATATAGACGAGTACAGAATTCCAATGTCACCTCTGCATCCAACACCTAATAAGGTGACAAGAGAACCGTCCCCTTGTCACCCTTGATGAGCTCGATGTGCTCGTTTGAAGTGAACTGGCTGCCTTGTCAAAGGGACGCTTTGTTTGACATATTCGCTTTATATCAATATAGACGATTACAGAATTCCGATGTCACCTCTGTATCCAACGCCTAATAAGGTGACAAGAGAACCGTCCCCTCGTCACCCCCTTTAACTAAATCCCAAGAAATTTTATTTAAGTCTATTTTTTCTACTCATAATGAAGAGTGAAGTAATGTAGCCCAGTTGGACACAAATAAATATGCTTTATCCCTGCTTTCTTAAAATAACTAACTCAATTGAATTTTTCAAGAGTCATTGCTTTTTTGTTATTATATACCACATTTTTTTCCATAGCAACCCACCTTTACAATCCTAATTATCATATGTTAACTTACAACGACTAATTAACTTACCTTCCACAATGTTTTTTCCTAATAATATTTATAAAAAACTTTTATGTGAACCTAAAATTGAATCCACCAATCAAAAAAACAAACCAGGGATAACCCCTAAGGCTATCCCCAAACTCACTCATTTTCTTTATTTTAATTACAGCCTAACCTTCTCCAAAATCCGTTTCTCTGCCTCTGCTACCTGCTGTCTTAGCTCTGCGACTTCCTTTTTCATTTCTGCCACAAAGGCTTCGTCCTGCAGGGAGCCTAGGTTGATTTCTACATTGTATAGGGCTGACAATACAGCTGTTCTTGCCATCATGGCGGCGACGGCTCCGTCGGAGACGGCATTTTGATTGCCCTTTTCTACGACGATTTCTATGGTTGCCAGCATTTTGAAGGTATCCTTTGCCACCTCTAAAGGCACCAGTGTTGCCTTTTTAGTTGCTGCCTCTATAACGGCGTTTCTAGTAGCCTTTTCCTCCTCTGTCTCCTTTGGCAGCTTGAAGGCAGCCATTACCTCGTTGAAGGCATCGGAATCTCTATCTATGTCTTGAACCAGCTTATTTCTGTAGTCGGTGAAGGTGGCGGCTATTGTCTTCATTTCCTCTTCTACCTCTACATACTTTTTCTTTCCTATAGTAAGGTTTGCCACCATCTCTGTCAGAGCTGCCGCTATGGCTCCGCTTAAAGCCGCTATGCTGCCTCCCCCTGGCACCGGTGCATTTGATGCTGTTTTATCTAAAAATTCCTTTAAATACATATCCGCTAGCATAAGCTTCCTCCCTTTTCTTTATCAAATACGATTTTACCCCTTTTTATTACCTTCTCCACTGTGCTTACCCCTATATGGTAGGGTATGAAGTTGTAGGAGGGGAACTCCAGCATGACGATGTCCCCCTGCTTACCGACATCGATACTGCCCACCTCATGGGCTCTATCCACTGCTGCTGCGGCATTGACGGTGAAGGCGGTAATGGCCTCCTCTGGTGTCAGCTTCATATATAGAGTTGCCAGTGCAAATACCAAGGGCACCGACATGGTAAAGCAGCTACCGGGGTTTAGGTCCGTTGCCAGAGCCACAGCGCAGCCCTGGTCTATCATGTACCTACCCCTTGCAAATTCCTCCTTCAGGCTGAAGGCGGTGGCTGGCAGTAATGTTGCCACCACACCCTTTTCTGCCATTGCTGCTATCCCTGCATCCGATGCCTGTAGCAGATGGTCGGCTGAAATGGCTTTTAGCTCTGCCGCCAGCTCTGCACCACCCAGCTGTACGATTTCGTCGGCATGGAGCTTTAGCTTCATCCCTAACTCTTTAGCTTTTGTTAAAAGCCTTCGGGACTGCGCCACTGAAAATACATTTTTCTCGCAGAAGATGTCGCAGAACTCTGCCAGCTTCTTATCTGCCACCGCCGGCAGCACTTCCTCAATCATGTAATCGATGAATTCATCCTCTTTACCCTTGTAATCCTGAGGCACCGCATGGGCACCTAAAAAGGTTGTGACAACATCCATAGGATGAATATCAGCTATCTCCTTCATTGCCTCCAGCTGCTTTAGCTCGGTGTCATAATCCAGACCATAGCCGCTCTTGCCCTCCACTGTGGTTACCCCAAAGGACAGCATGGTGTCCAGTCTTTTCAGCCCTGCTGCCACCAGCTCCGCCTTTGTGGCCTCCTTTGTGGCCCTGACTGAGCTTATGATACCTCCGCCACGCTTCATAATTTCCATATAGCCTTCGCCCTTCAGCCTCCAGGAAAATTCCTCCGCTCTATAGCCGCCAAAGACAAAGTGGGTATGGGAATCGATAAAGCCTGGCAGCACCGCCTTGTTGGTGGCATCCACCACCGTATAATCCTCTTCCTTATACTGCTGTAAAAGCTCCGCTGTAGTGCCAACCACTTTAATTATGCCTTCTTCTATAATCACCGCGCCATTTTTTATGACCTTTAAATCCGACATTTCCGCCCCGGATTTTGCCTTAAAGCCGCTGCAGGTCACCAGCTCTGCAGCATTTTTTATCAATAATCCCTTTTCCTTCATAGGCCTACTCCATGATCCTTGTTTCTAAAACCTGCTCAATGGAGAAATTCTCAACACCAAGATAGTATACGGCAGTGTCTATAAGGGCCTCCATAGGCACCAAACCTATGATTTCGCTGCCTACTGCATTGACACCATAGCGTCTGGCTTCGATTTTAATTAATTCAAAGGCTCTATAAAGGGCGGTTTTGGAGTAATCCGTCATATTCATGGATACCTGAACAATGCCTCTGTCCTTAAGCTCTATGCCTATGGCCTTGCAGTATCTCAGGCCTCCGCTTAGGAAGCGTACATTTTTTGCTATGGCATTGGCGATAGTTAAATTATTGGTGTCTAGGTTGACATTGAAGGCCACCAGCGGCATTCTTGCGCCAACCGCCGTTACCCCTGCTGTGGGGTGAGGTGCTAATGGTCCAAAATCCGGCTTCCACTCTGCTTGCGTCAGCTTTTCTGTCATGCCCTCAAATTCACCCTTACGGATATTGGCAAGGTTTTCTCTATTGGGGCTGGAGGCTGTTTTTTCGTAGAGGAAAATCGGCAGCTTGAATCGCTCTGAAGCTTCCTTTGCCACCTCTTTAGCCAGCTCTATAGCCTCCGTCATGCTGACATTTTTTATAGGAATAAAGGGCACAACATCTGTCGCTCCCATTCTTGGGTGCTGACCCTGATGCTTTGTCATGTCTATCTCCTCTACAGCCACCGCCATAGCCTCCAAAACTGCTGCCTTTAGGGCTTCCGGCTCTCCCACCACCGTTACCACCACTCGGTTATGGTCCTCATCGTTGCTGTAGTCCAGCAGCTTTACCCCCTGCTTTCCTCTAAAGGGGGATACTATCTTTTCGATTTTTTCTAAATCTCTGCCTTCACTGAAATTAGGTACACATTGGACAATTTTATTCATGCTCATTTTATCTTCCACCCTTCATCATTTATGTTATTTTTTAAATGCTGTCTCCACCAGACCCTTTATTAGCGCCTCCTTAGGGATATAGGGTAAGGTGATATGGTCGGTGTTCTCATTTTCCTTATTGAATTCGATACTGGTGCTTATGGAATTTTCATTTCTCGCCCAGGCTCTTCTGGCAACGCCACCCATAACGTCCCAGGGCATTGCAGATTTTAGGATTTCATCCACCCTTTCACTGCCGTCCAGCACCATACCGAAGCCGCCATTGATGGATTTTCCGATGCCTACGCCGCCGCCATTGTGGAGGGCCACCAGACTCATGCCCCTTGCTGCATTACCTACAAAGCATTGGGTTGCCATATCTGCCATGACATTACTGCCGTCCTTGATATTTGAGGTTTCTCTGAAGGGTGAGTCCGTCCCGCTGACATCGTGATGATCTCTACCCAGCATGATGGGGCCCACCTCACCATTACGAACCATTTCATTAAATTTCAGGGCTATTTTTGTTCTGCCCATGGCATCCTGATACAGAATTCTGGCCTGAGTGCCCACCACCAGCTGATTCTTTTCTGCATCCCTAATCCATACATAATTATCTCTGTCCTGACCTCTTCTGTTGGGATCAATACAATCCATTGCCGCCTTGTCGGTCTTTATTAAATCCTCATGCTTTCCGCTTAGGCATACCCATCGGAAGGGACCATAGCCATAGTCAAAAAGCTCCGGCCCCATAATATCCTCCACATAGGAGGGGAAGATAAAGCCGTCCTTCTCATCTATGCCATTTTTAGAAATTTCCTGCACTCCTGCATCATAGACCGCCTTCATGAAGGCATTACCATAATCAAAGAAGTAGGTTCCCTGTGCCACTAATGCCTTTATGCTGTTGAAATGCCTTACTAAGGTTTCATTTACCTTTTCTATAAACAGGCCTCGGTTTTCCTTCAGCATTTTTGTTCTTTCCTCAAAGCTTAGGCCCTGAGGGCAATAGCCCCCCTCATAAACCGCATGGCAGGAGGTTTGATCCGATAATAAATCTATTTTAATATTATTTTCTGCTGCATATTCTAAAAGGTCTACAATATTACCGTGGTAGGCGATGGAGATGGACTCTTTTCTAGCCATATAGTCCGCCGCTGTAGCGAAGACCTCCTTCAAGTCATCCGATACCTTACCTACCCAGCCCTGAGAATGACGGGTTTCGATTCTGGATTTATCCACCTCGGCGATAATACCCACGCCACCAGCAATTTCAATGGCCTTTGGCTGTGCACCACTCATGCCCCCCAGCCCGGAGGATACGAATAGAATACCCTTCAAATCCGCCTCATCCTTAAGGCCTAACTTAAGGCGTCCTGCATTTAAAAGAGTATTAAAGGTGCCGTGGACAATTCCCTGAGGCCCGATATACATCCATCCACCGGCCGTCATTTGTCCATAGTTGGCAACACCCATCTGCTCTGCGATATCCCAATCCTTAGGATTGTCAAACATCCCCACCATCAAGGCATTTGTGATGATCACCCTTGGGGCCTCCGGCTTGGATTTAAATAGGCCTAAGGGATGTCCGGATTCTATCACAAGGGTTTGTTGATTGGTCATGGCCTCAAGATACCTCTTAATCAGCCTGTACTGCATCCAGTTCTGGCATACCTTTCCTGTCTCCCCATAGGTCACCAGCTCATAGGGGTACAGGGCTACATCAAAGTCCAAATTGTTATCCATCATCACCTGAAAGGCCTTGCCTTCTATACAGTTCCCTTTATAGTCATCAATGGACTTAGCCTTCAGATTTCCCTCAGGACGATACCTGTAGCCATAGATTCGACCATAGGCTAAAAGCTCCTCCAACAGCTCAGGGGCCACTACCTCATGATGCTGCTCCGGTATATATCTTAAGGCATTTTTCAACGCCACCTCTGTTTGGGCGGGGGTTAGCTTAAAGCCTCTGTCGGGGGCCCTTCTAATGCCCTCAATAAACTTAGGCATTTCAGGAAGCGCCATATCCAGCTTAATTGTCATGGCATTTGAAATATCTACATTACTAATCATGGTTATTCCCCTTCCTTATCCTCTAGAATAATCCTGTAATAACGCCTGCTTCGTCTATGTCAATCTTTTCTGCCGATGGCACCTTTGGCAATCCCGGCATTGTCATAATATCTCCCGTCAAGCAAACAATAAAGCCTGCCCCTGCCGATACCCTAACCTCTTTTACGGTTATTTTAAAGCCTGTTGGCGCCCCTAATAGGCTGGCATTATCCGATAATGAGTACTGGGTTTTTGCAATACATATTGGCAGCTTATCCAGTCCCAGCTCCTCCAGCTTGGCAATTTCCTTCTTGGCCTTAGGGGTAAAGACAACACCATCTCCACCATAGATTTCCGTCACTATGGCATTTACCTTTTCAGGGATTGATGCCTCTAAAGGATATAATGGATGATAGTTGGAGGCTTCACGTTCAATTAAATCCACCAGCACCTCCGCCATTTCTCTACCGCCTTCGCCGCCATTGGACCACACCTCATTTAGGGCAACGTCTACGCCAGCAGCCTTACATTTATCTATCAATAATTGAATTTCCGCCTCGGTGTCGGCTACGAATCTATTCACTGCCACCATAGCCGGCAGACCAAACTTCTTAACATTGGCCACTTGTTTTTCCAGGTTAGCAAAGCCCTTATCCAGAGCCTCTAGGTTTTCATTACCCAGCTCCGCCTTTGGCACCCCACCATGCATTTTTAATGCTCTGATAGTAGCCACCACGACGACAGCAGCAGGCTTTAATTCACCATATCGGCATTTGATATCCAGGAACTTTTCTGCCCCCAGGTCAGCACCAAAGCCAGCCTCTGTCACTAAATACTCTCCTAGTTTAAGTCCCAGCTTTGTGGCTGTAATACTATTGCAGCCGTGGGCGATATTGGCGAAGGGTCCACCGTGGATAAAGGCTGGTGTATTTTCCAGTGTTTGGACTAAATTCGGCTTGATGGCCTCCTTCATCAATAATGCCATTGCCCCATGCACCTTTAAATCCTCTGCTGTTACTGGCTTTCCTTCAGTATTGTAGGCAACGATCATTCTGCCTAGTCGATTTTTCAGGTCCATAAGGTCACTGGCTAAGCAAAGGGCCGCCATTACCTCTGAGGCAACGGTGATCATAAAGCCGTCCTGACGGGCATAGCCATTGGACTTGTCTCCTAGACCTACAACAACCTCCCTTAAGGCACGATCATTCATATCTAATACACGCTTCCATACAATTTGTCTTAGGTCAATATTTAGTGCATTCCCCTGGTGGATATGGTTGTCTATACTGGCGGATAAGAGATTATTGGCTGTGGTTATGGCATGCATATCTCCAGTAAAATGAAGGTTGATGTCCTCCATTGGCACCACCTGAGCATAGCCACCACCGGCAGCCCCACCCTTAACCCCGAATACTGGACCTAGGGATGGCTCTCTAAGGGCTATTACCGCTTTTTTACCAATCTTATTTAAGGCCTGACCAAGACCAACGGTAGTAGTTGACTTTCCTTCTCCTGCCGGTGTTGGGGTAATGGCGGTTACTAATACCAGCTTTCCGTCTGGCTTATCCTTTAATCTGGCATAGGCCTCCGGTGTAATCTTTGCCTTATACTTGCCATAGAGCTCCAGCTCATCCTCCAAAATTCCCCACGTCTCTGCGATCTCCGCTATTGGCTTCATTTTAGCCTGCTGTGCAATTTCAATATCACTTGGCACCTTAATACTCATATTCATCCTTCCCTTCCTTAATATCATTTTATTTAATTGAGGAAATTGCATATTATATGGCAGTGGATATCGTTACTAGTTTATACAAAGTTAAAGGTTTGTCGCGCATTGCCTAGGGCTATGCACTTTCCTCAATTAAACTTTAAACGTCTTAATTTTTCATAATATTCCTATTTTACTCTACATTTCAAATTATATAATTTAACCGTCAACATATCGTCTACATTTTGGGTTTTTTTAAAACTTTTCTGAATAAATCGAAAAAAATCTAAGGCCCTCCCTTAGATTCTTCATAATGAATGTACGATTCCAATATTCAATTGCTTTGCTAAATCGACGCTATAGGGCAGCTTAAGCGCCTGTCCCTCAGTATTGTATTTTATAGCTACAATAGGCCTAGTCGGCCATTGTCGATTTTCCTTTATTACCTCTGCTATTTCACCAGTCTCCAGCTTTACAAAGGTGCCTTCGGGATATATCGCCAGCTGATTGATAAAAAGCCTGGTTAAGGTATAATCAAACTGATGATTTCCCATAGATATTAAGTACTCTATTGCCTGATGAATAGGAATCCTTTTCTTATATACCCTGTCGGAGGTAAGGGCATCATAAACATCACATATGGCTACAATTCTTGCAAATTCATGGATTTCCTTGCCACTTTTGCCCATGGGGTAGCCTTTGCCGTCATATCTTTCATGGTGGTCTCGGATAATAAGAGCAACCTCTTCATTTATGTCAGGAACCAGCATGATCATGCGATGACCCTCTAATACATGCCGCTTTATAATCTCGTACTCCTGCTCTTCCAGCCTAGAAGGCTTATTCAGTATTTCATCGGGGGTGGCAAGCTTACCGATATCGTGTAGCAAAGCCCCTATGCCCAGGGTCTCCAGCTTGGCATTATCATATGCCAGTGCAATTCCTAGAATCAAGGCATACAGGCAGACATTTAAGCTGTGCTCAAAGGTATAATTATCTACGGTTCTGATATCCGTCAAATAAAGGATTGTTTCTTTATTATTTAAAAGACGGTCGATCATCTGTCCCACCAGCTGTTTAATCTCATCAGCATCTACCGCTTTAGCCAGCTTTATATTTTCTATGACCTCAATCATAGCCGTCCTAGCATTATTTTTTATGTCCTCAGTTATAGCCTCTATATATTCCGGTGGATGCTGGTTCTTATCCCATTCAACATAGACCTCATTTATCCCAAAGTTCAAAAGCTTATATACGTAGCCTTCTCTTAAGAAAGCGCCCTTATCTATTAAGAGCTTTCCTTCTGTCGTGAATACGGGCTTAGCCAGCCTCATACCATATTTAACTGAGGTTAATAGAATTTTAATCATTGAAAATCCTCCGATGTCAGCTTAGGGTAAATGGTGGTACAATTTACATAATTCAACATAAATTTCAGAAATCCTGTATACTTTTGCTGTTAAATTATTATTTTTCTGTAAATGCACAAAAAAGTAAGCCTCCAAATCAGAAGGCCTTACATTTTACTCCGCAGCTTTTCGGCGTATTCTTCTATTTTTCTTAAGCGATGGTTAACACCAGACTTGCCAATGGGGGGATTTAACATTTGTCCCAGCTCTTTAAGGTTTGCATCCTGATAGTTTAGCCTTATTTCCGCAATCTCCCTTAAATTCTCCGGTAGCTTATTCAGCCCAACTGTTTTCTTAATGAAATCTATATTTTCTATTTGCCGAATGGAGGCATTTACGGTTTTACTCAAATTTGCCGTTTCACAATTTACTATTCTATTGATATCATTTCGCATCTGCTTAATGATTCTAACGTTCTCTAGGTCAAGTAACGCATTATGGGCACCGATGATATTTAAAAGATCCACAACCTGATCTCCCTCTTTAATATATAAGACATAGCTGCCCTTTCTCTGTATTATCTTGGCATTTAACTCAAATTCATTAATAAGACCTTGCAGAACCTCGCTATGCTCCAGGCTATTTGTCACAAACTCCAGATGATAGGTTTTCTCAGGATCACTTACGGAACCGCCGCCTAAGAAGGCTCCCCTTAAAAATGCCCTTTTGCAGCAGCGATTTTCAATGATACTCTCTGGTATGTCATAGGTAATATCAAAGGAATCCTGCTCTTCTCTTAGAATGCCCACCTGCTTCAATATTTCACTGCTTCCTGCTTGATAGGTGATGACTATCAAATAATGATTATTCTTCTTTAATCTTGGATTTCTTCTGACCATAACCTCTGTATGAATGCCAAATATGTCCTTAATAAGCTTAAAAGCCTTTCTGGCTATAGCAGGGTTTTCTGTAACAATATTTAAGTTTAATTTTCTAGCCCCTACCAATTGAAGGGTTCCGCTCATCCTTACCAGCGCTGCCAGCTCTGCCAGCTGACAGCACACATCACTGGAATATATTCTTGCCAGCTCACCTTTAGTTTTTGAAGAAAATGACATCTATATCACCCTTACATAAGAATATATGCTTATCTTGCCTATTTTTTAAAACCTTTATATGATTTCTCCACATGTTTTCTGTTATTTTAAAAACACTAGTGATTCGTCCATTTTGGCTTAAATTTACTAACATAAAGAAAATTATTCTGCACAAAATATTGATGTAGTAAATCAACTTTTGGAGGTGTTTTTATGAGTGAACATCAAAGAATGGAAGTAATGTGTCACGTGAGGAACTGTCAATTCAATGAAAAACAATACTGTGTTGCACCTAAGCTTGAGGTAAATGCTATGCATGGCGATAATGCCACTTCTTCTAAGGAAGCACTATGTACCACCTTTATGCCTCAGTAATCTCCTCTCCACCACAGAGACCTCACTTAGACGGTGAGGTCTTTTCATGTTCAGTTATTGCTTTTTTAATGATTTCCTTTTCATCCGTATACTTTGCCAAATCCACAGCTCTATTGATATGAATGAACTTAGCATCAATAAAGCCCTCCTCCTTCAGAGGGATACAGTGAATTGTCCTTGACTGCATCAGAAACCAATGGACAGTTTTATATATTTTTTCATTATCCTCCCAGCTATTTTTGTAGGTATAATGAATTTTTCCCAAATATTTTATGATTTCAACCTTAACTGCTGCTTCCTCGAAGACTTCTCTGATGGCAGTCTCCTCAAACTCCTCATCCAGCTCCACCTTGCCCTTTGGCAGAACCCAGTCACCATTATATTTTTTAAGCATTAATATTGCATTTCCAAATATGACTACACCACCGGCACTAATTTCCTCCCGCACCTTTTTCACTCCCCTGTCCTTCATACTTCCTTGCTATTCCAGTGCTTGCATTAATTTTTCACAGTATCCATTTGCTTTATAAAAGTATATTGATAATTTTGCTTACCAGTGAAGGAACTATACATATTTATAAATTACCATATTAGCAGATCTAATGCAATAATTACTACCTAATGCTTCCGGATAACCTTAAGTCTGGTTAGGAAAAATTAAGGACCGATAATCATCGGCCCTAATTCTTACTTATTCAACGGGCTTTAATTTATCCCGTCGTGATAAACCGCCATAGGTAGGGAAGCCTTGCCTGATGTCGTCCTTCACCCATAAATCATCGCTTATAATACCATAAAGCAAAAGCCCTTCAAGACATCTATGCCTTAAAAGACTTTTATATGTAGCATTTCCTTTTATTGAGGCGTATACATTCCCTGTGCAATCATATAGGTGGAAATGTCCTCTCCGTGCTGCTGTTCTTCTTTTTGGATATGATTCAGTACCTGTCTGAGATTTGTATCGATGCATTCAAAAATTGTGGTATTGTAGCTTGAGGAAACATACTTTTCAGTGCTAAGTAAATCCTCACACAGATACGCATCCTCTTGATTATATCCACCTTGATTATTGGAATTTTGGCTGCCTGATGCTTGCTGGCCTTGGTTTTGTTGGTTTTGTTGATTTTGTTGATTTTGCTGCTGGCTATTCGTATTGGGCAGCTGACCCTGTAGAATCTGGTTTATGCTATTTAAATGCTCCTGCTCCTGTGCTGCATGAGCCTGAAACATTTGCTTAAGCTGTGGGTCCTGAGCCATGTTTGCATAATCATTGTACTTCTTGATACAGAGCTCCTCATGGGATTTCTGATCCTCTAAAAGCATTCTTTCCTTTTGTGTTAAAGTAATATTCATAAACACACCTCCTGACATTATTTTGCTTATCAAGCGGCATTTTATTCATCTAATAAGAAAAAAGCCAGTGCTTCACTGGCTATTTCTCTCCGCAGCCCCTCTATTCAAAATTTTATCCAGAAAGGTCCTTTTTTCATTTGCCGCCTTCTGCTGCTGTATTTCATTAACAATAACCTTTGAAAGCTTTGCAGCATCATGTCTGACGTACTGATTTTTTATGTCGATAAAGCTGCCCTCTATTACTCGAATTTTTTGTGCCAGTAGACAATCAATATCCTCCGGCAGCGGCTGTATAAGCTCCGCTCCCTCCAGCAGATACTTTTCTCTCACATCGTTAGGGATACTGCCTATATTGACTGCTACATAGTCTATTGTAAGCCCCGGTGCATGCTTTTGAATCCCCTCCAAATGTCTACATATTGAGTATCCGTCGGTTTCGCCGGGCTGAGTCATAATATTGGGAATATAGATTTTCATTGCAGAGGTTTCTGCCAGAGCCTCTTGAATTCCCTGTATCAGAAGATTCGGAATGATGCTGGTGTAAAGGCTACCCGGCCCCAGTATCACTGCATCCGCCTGATTTATGGCTGCAATAGCCTCCGCCACTGCCACTGCACCCTCCGGCTCTAAATATACGCTTTTGATTTTGCTTTTTTCTGCCATACTCTGCAGGGGAATATTGGATTCCCCCTTTATAACTCTGCCATTTTCAAGCTCAGCAAAGAGGGTTACATCCTCCAAGGTTACGGGGATCACACTACCGGTTACCGCCAGTACGTCGCTGATTTTCTTAATGGCATCCTCAAAGCTATGGGAAATTCCGTTCATCGAGGCTATCAGCAGATTTCCAAAGCTCTGACCCTTAAGAGTGCCCTCCTCAAACCTGTACTGGAACAGCTTTTCCATTGTGGGCTCCATCTCAGCCAGCGCCAGTATACAGTTCCGGATATCTCCCGGAGGTAGCATGCCTAGATCCTCCCTAAGCTTGCCGGAGCCGCCGCCGTCGTCGGCAACAGTCACGATAGCCGTTATATTTGAGGTGTATAGCTTTAAGCCCCTCAACAGCACTGATAGGCCTGTTCCACCGCCAATAACTGCAATTTTAGGCCCTCTGGCCCGTATTCTATTGTCATACAGTGCTTTATTCATCCTGCCCTTATCCAATCGTATTCTGTCATCGGAGCACAAGCTGAACAAGGAAATAAATCCATATTTTACACTAAAGCCCAGGCAAACGCTGCCCATCAAAAAAAATAGCATACAAGCAGCTATATTCAAATCAGAAAATATAAGAGAAAAAAGACCTGCTAATGCGATGGAGATAAAAAGCACCCCCATAATTCCCAGCATGAGCCACCTTTTAATATGCAATCCAGGTCTTAACCATTCTAGTAGTCTCATTATTTACCTCTCCCTATTTGCTATTGCAATCCCTATGATTAACAATAACTCTTTCTCCTGACTCCTTCAGCTTATGGAATAGGGCATGGGCTATCGTCACTGATCGATGCTTGCCTCCCGTGCAGCCTATAGCTATTACCAGCTGGTTTTTCCCCTCCTTTATATAGCAGGGTATCAGAAAATCTATTAAGTCGTAGAGCTTCTCTAAAAAAGCAATACTAACAGGGGAGTTCATAACATACTCCCGTACGTCCTCCTCCTGACCGGTACGTTCTTTTAAGCCTTCGATATAAAAGGGATTGGGCAGGAACCTGACATCAAATACCAAATCAGCATCCAAAGGAATTCCCCTTTTAAAACCAAAGGAGACAATATTAATAATTAGGTTATTTGTTTCATTTCCTTCTAAATAGATATTTCTAAGCTCTTCCTTTAATTGTGAGGGAATCAGATTTGTAGTATCTATTATATTGGTAGCCTTCTGTTTTAGATACTGCAGCTTTTCCCTTTCCTTCATAATACCTTCACTAATGGAACCATCGCCGGAGAGAGGATGCATTCTTCTTGTTTCCTTATAACGCTTCACTAGCACCTCTTCACCTGCATCTAAGAACAGTATCTCATAATTAAATAAGCTTTCCTCCAGCTCCTCAAGGCTGGCAAATAGGTCGTCAAAAAACAGGCCACCCCTTATGTCGATAACCAATGCAATTTTTTCTATTTTCCCCTTTGTTTGATGGCATAGCTCCACAAACTTCGGTATAAGAGCCGGCGGCAAATTATCCACGCAAAAGTAACCAAAGTCCTCTAGGTATTTAACAGCTTGACTTTTTCCTGCTCCTGATAAGCCTGTAATTATTACGAACCTCATATTAATAGCTCCTCTTATGTTTATTCTTCTCCTACTAATCTAACCTCAGTTTCCAGCTTAACGCCGAAGCGTTCCTCTACCTCAAGCTGAATGTGCTTTATCAAACTTAGAACATCCTCAGCAGTGGCATTTCCAACATTGACTATAAAGCCGCTGTGGAGCTCAGAAACCTGAGCACCGCCTATCCTACAACCCTTTAAGCCGCTGTCCTGAATCAGCTTTCCTGCAAAATACCCCTCTGGTCGCTTAAAGACGCTTCCTGCGCTGGGCAATTGCAGGGGCTGCTTAGTGGTTCTTTGAACCGTCAGCTCGTCCATTTTAACCTTGATATCCTCATAAACGGCCTTAGGCAGCTCCATAGTGACCTCCAGAACGATCAGCTTGTTTTTTTGAACGAAGCTGGTTCTGTACCCCATTGCCATATCATCAATGGTCAACTGCCGAACATTGCCCTCCAAATCCAAAATTCTACAGGATTTAACAACATCCTTCATCTCTCCCCCATAGGCACCGGCATTCATGGTTACAGCCCCTCCAAGGGTACCAGGAATGCCGCTGGCAAATTCTAAGCCACCTAATGATTCCTGCAATGCCTTTTTAGAAAGGGTAGATAACAGAATCCCTGCCTGAGCGATTATTGTATTATCTTTAATATTTATCTCATTAAAATTGTCAGCAATTTTTATAACAACATTTCTCATACCTTTGTCGCTGACCAGCAAATTGGAGCCATTGCCCATAGTAAAGAAGGGCGCCTTCTGTTCATTGCACACCTTTATTATCTGCTGTATTTCTTCAGTGGTTTTAGGCAGCAACAGTATATCGGCAGGACCGCCTATTTTAAAGGAGGTATGCTTTGACATCGGTTCATTCAAAAGCACCTGGTCCTGCGCCATAAATTTTAAAAATTCCTCTTTAAGTAAGCTCTTATTCATCTGATTCACTCCTATGATTAACAGTCATTTATCCTGTGATAGTCATTATTTCCATTTTAATTCATTTCAAGTATAACCCTTTTTATTATTATGGTCAATCGCTTCTATTATCTATATTTATCCTTTATCTTGATATAGGTCTCTACTCTAGCCTCTACCTCTGTCAATATGCTTTTGGCATCGGAATTGTTCACAATGCCCTGTTGGAGCTGTCTTTGCAAGACCTCGTCTATCTCTCTCCAATCGGGGTGAGGCGGTATAATTTCAGTATATGCCAGACTCTCATAGATGAAGCTCATATGCTTATTATCCTGGTATATGTTTCCCACTGCCTTTTTTACAGGAAAAACCCCCAGACGTTTAAGCTCCATCTGATACTGGTCCTGAACTAAAAATTTCAAGAATTTTACTATCATCTCCAGTTTCTTAGGGTCCTCCTGCTTAAATACACCATAGGAGCCTACAGAGTTACTGAGGACAATTGGTCTACCCAGCTCGCCAACAGGATAATTTACCACTGCAAATTCGAAGCCTGTGCCTTGATTTTGCAAACCCTCCAAAACATTTATCGCCCATGTACCGGTGGGAAATACGGCAACATTTTGATCCTTATAGAAGGTGGTCCATGCCTCATTTGCAGAATTCTCCCCCAGCTTAGGGTGAGTGACCTTAAGATTATGCTTTAAATCCAGAAGCTTCTCAACACCGGATATGGCCTCACTATCATTGAAGCTATAATTCCCCTGCTTATCCACCAAACTTGCCCCATCGCTTAAAATTATCCCCCAAAGATTATAATACCCCGGCTGTATAAAGCCATTCAGTCCATAATGATCCATTTTACCTCTACCCTTACTGTCATAGGTCAGCTGCTGAAGCTTATCAATAAATTCCTGATAGGTCCAATTACCGTCAACGGGAGGCTCTACACCTCTTTCTCTGAAAATGTCTAAATTCAATATCATGGTATAGGTGGTCATCATCCAGGGCACAGCCCATAACCTTCCCTCATACGCTACAGCTTTTATAGCATTTTCATGGAAGGCCTCCAGCTCACCTTTACTGAAGTACTGATCTAGGGGCTCCAATATCCCCTTGCTGAGAAAGCTATAATCGCTTCCTATAGGACCAATATCCGGTAGATTTCCTGTTTTAATTGCGGAATCCAGCTTTATGGTGCCCCTTTCCCAAGTAAGGGGTTCTAGTTTTATAAATACACCGGGATTCTCCTTTTCAAATTGACGAATTTTCCCGTTGATCCAGCTGCTTCCGGAGCCGGTAACCTGATCCAGTCGTGGATAATCCCACAGTGTTATGACACCGGTCCACTCGCTTTGTGGTCTGGTCTTTATGTAGTTTATTCCTCCGGGTCTATGAAACATCAAATAATAAGGCCCCAGGGCAATAAAAAAGGTTAATAGCAGCACAAAAATAGAGTTTCTCTTTATTTTTTTCATATGACCCCTCCCTATTTAAATGTATTCTGGCTTCAAAGCCTTTATTCATTCTAGAAGGACAAAATCAAAGGGCCTCCACAGACGACATCTGCAAAAGCCCTTTCATTAATCATTATATGATATCCGACCGACACTATCCTCAAGCCTCATTAGGCCAGACTTGACTATCCTACCGAAGTAAATATCCTTATATATGCTACAGCTGACATCAGAATTGTGTAAGGGGCAATTAGGATGACATTCCTTGCCGGCTATAGTTACCTCTATGACGGCATCACCAATTCTTAAGCATTGCTGTCCTTGTATATTTAAAGCCGCCAGACCATCTATAACGAGATTCCCCTTAAATCGCATATGACAAAAGCCTCTATCGGTATCCTCCCTCAGTCTTCTATCGGTTTCAACGGATAAAAAGCTGATCTGTCTCTCAGGGTCCTTACCGTGAAAAAGCTCTGCCCTCAGGTCCAGCTCCCTACAGGCAATATTTCTCTTCTCACTATCCTTATAGCATATTCCCACTAGAGTAGCCATGTACTAGCCCCCTATCTCAGACATATTTCTATGACCTATTTCATGCTGGGTTGTATATAGATAGTGCTTTTCAGGCTTTAATAAAATAGCCCTTTCCAGAACCTGCTGCAGCTCAGAGGGATTTCTTCTGACAATATCCATAATGTCCACCTCTTGATTGCTGTGAAGACAGGGCTTCAGCTTACCATCACTGGTCAATCTTATCCTGTTGCAGCTTTCACAGAAATGACTGCTGATGGGATTAATGAAGCCAACCCTTCCCTTTGCCCTAGGCAGCCTATAATATTTCGCCGGGCTTGAAGGATCCCCCTCCAATGCCATCATATCTCCGATTCTGTTTTTAATTTCCTCATTGGAAATAAACCGCTCCTTGGCCCAATTACTGGCCTCGCCTATTGGCATAAGCTCAATGAACCGCACATCAATGTCATCTGCCATCGTCAGCCTTACAAGGTCCTGAATTTCATCCTCATTAAAGCCTCCTATCACAACGGCATTAAGCTTAATTGGCTTCATTTGAAGCCTGAGGGCCTCCTGAATACCATCCAGAACACGGCTTAGGTCTCCACCTCTGGTTATCTCCTTGAATCTATCGGGTTTAAGGGTATCAATACTGATATTTAGCCTTTTAAGGCCCGCCTCCTTCAGATCCTTAGCCATTTCCTTCAGCAGCAGACCATTGGTGGTTATGGCAATGTCATTGATACCGTCAATTTGGGATATCGTGCTGATGAAATTCACAATTCCCTTTCTAACAAGAGGCTCACCGCCAGTGATTCTTATTTTATTAACTCCGATTTTAGCCGCCGCCTTTACTATTTCAGCCATTTCCTCAAAGCTCAAAATCTCCTTATGATGCTTTTTATCAGCAATACCTGCCTCCGGCATACAGTACTGACAGCGAAGGTTACAAAGATCAGTTACTGAAATTCTCATGTAATTTATTTTTCTTTGATATAAATCCTTCATTTTATCACCCTATCCCCTTTTGTTTTGATGATACAGGTACGATGCGAGACAATGGGAACGTTTCCTACTATCTCAGTTTGGAGGAGACAATAGGAACTGCCCCCCATTTCGTAGGAAATAAACAAAATTTCCTGCGATATAAAAAAACCAGTCCACGAAAGGACTGGTAGTATACTTGAAGCACGTACCAATTTATTTCCTTTCCTAAAGGGGAGGCATAAAAATTTCTTTTTATACCCAACGGCTGCTTACTCATAGACATCAATCTTTAGAGCATACAACTCGGAAATAAAAGCTATTTATTTGAAAATTCTAGTAACATTATATCATTATTCGTTAGAAAATAAAACTCTATTTTTTCCATTGTATATATTCATCCGCCGTCCTCTGGCAAAGCCAATAAGGGTGACATTAAGCTCCTGTGCTATTTTTATAGAGAGCTCAGTTGCCGCAGACCTGGATATCATAATAGGAATGTTTTGCTTGCTGGCCTTGATAATCATTTCAGATGAAATACGTCCACTGGTTAGCAGCAGCTTGTCATCAAGGGCTATACCCTTTTGAATGGCTTCACCAATAAGCTTGTCCAAAGCGTTATGCCGCCCGATGTCCTCATGGAAAATCAAAATCCCCTCAGCGTCACACAGACAACAGCTATGGACCCCGCCAGTATCCTTAAAGGTCTCAGAGCTTTGATTAAACTCCTTTGTAAGCCTGAATATATCCTCCTGTGTAATCGTCATACCGCCCTCACTGACATTGGCAGTCAGGGAATCCAGCACATTATAAAATACCGTACCCTTACCGCAGCCGGTGGTCACCGTACGCTTGCCAAACAGCTTATCAGAAAAGGTAGAAAAGCCAGAAAGCTCAACAAAAGCATGGCCCTTTTCCTCATCCACTGAAAGCCTCTTAATCTGCTTATTATCCTTAATCAGACCCTCAGATGCAAGAAAGCCCACCACCAAATACTCCAGGGCCTCCGGAGAGCATAGGAGGGTAATAAACTCCTGATCATTGATAAAAATAGTGAGGGGATACTCCACAACCACAGAATCCTCCAGTTCCTCCAGCCTATCCTCCCAAACCTTAGTTATCACAACATCCTTAGAAACCGCCATACCATCACCCCACAGGTTATATTATACTCATACTTCAATATTACCCTTTAGTTTTCCTTTTAATTAGATATCTATTATTTCGTTACGATACTCAAATCATATATTTAGAACTTCTAATTAACAATTATAAGGCTGGTTGTCCCTGAGGATTTGTCGACCTTTGAAAAAACAGCAGCAATTCACAGCGAAGGAGAAGCCTAAGGGCGTTAAGAAAGCTGCATGTTTGAGGGCACCGAGTTTGCAGCTTTTAGACCTTGGGCTTCGTATGAGCATAGAATTGCCTGTTTTTGAAACC
>JAHDLO010000012.1 GCA_018432235.1 Clostridiaceae bacterium
ATAAACCGATTGATAGAGAAAATCGAGGTATTTGAGCCCAAGGTAATTGATGGCGAAAAGAAGCTTAAAATCCGTATTCACTACCGCTGTGTGGGTGCAATTGAGTAAATGTATCTATATGTTTAACGCTATTGAGCTTGCGCCGGAGGGCACGGGCTACCGGGCTAAAACGCGTTTCGCCCGTTTCTACAACCTCCCGGAACTGATGAGTATGTTTAAGGAGGTTGCGGATATCAAAACCGCCGATATGTTGAACCTTCCTGTGCCCAAGGCAAATTACCACAATGTGGCCGTCAAGCCGAGCGAATTCCAGCAGGACATGGTGGCCGAGCTTGCGGAACGCGCCGAACAGGTACGCGCCAAGAAGGTGGAACCCTATGAGGACAATATGCTCAAAATTACCAACGACGGACGGAAGCTGGCACTTGACCAACGGTTGGCCAATCCCATGCTGCCCGACCATGAGGACAGCAAGGTAAACGCCTGTGTGGAAAACATCTTCCGCTTCTGGCGGGAGAATAACGACAAAAAACTGACACAGCTTGTGTTCTGCGACCTCTCCACACCCAAAGGTGACGGGAATTTCAACGTGTACGATGATGTGCGTCAAAAGCTTATCGCCCGAGGCGTTCCCGCCGATGAAGTGGCCTTTATACACGATGCTAATACCGAAACTCGCAAAAAGGAGTTGTTTGCCAAGGTTCGCAAGGGCCAAGTACGCACCCTGTTAGGCTCCACCTTTAAGATGGGAGCCGGAACCAATGTGCAGGATAAGCTGATTGCCCTCCATGATCTGGATTGCCCGTGGCGGCCCCGTGATCTGGAGCAGCGCAGCGGCAGAATCGTCCGGCAGGGCAACAAAAATGACGAGGTGCATATCTTCCGGTATGTGACGGAAAACACCTTTGACGCATACCTGTACCAGATTATAGAGAACAAGCAGCGGTTCATTTCGCAGATTATGACCAGCAAATCCCCGGTGAGAAGCGCCGAGGACATTGACGAAACGGCGCTTTCCTACGCCGAGATAAAGGCGCTGGCAACGGGCAATCCCTATATCAAGGACAAAATGGATTTAGACATTCAGGTTTCCAAGCTAAAACTATTGAAGGCCAACCATCTAAGCCAGCGGTATGCTTTGGAGGACAGATTGCTCAAGCAATTCCCGCAGCAAATTAAATCCACCGAGGAGCGCATTGCAGGCTATGAAAAAGACCTTGCCCTGTATGAGCGGCACAGTACATCCGAACCTGTCGCGGATGGTGCGGAGGACAGCAAATTTGCGGGAATGACGGTCAAAAACATTTCCTATACCGAAAAGGCGCAGGCGGGCGCGGCCATCCTGGAAGCCTGCAAGCTGATGACCACACCGGAGCCGCAGGAGCTGGGCAGCTATATGGGCTTTCCAATGCTGTTTTCCTTTGACGGCTTCAACAAGCAATATGAAATTACCCTGTGGGGCGCTCTCAGCCATAAGGTATCGCTGGGTACGGATATTCACGGCAACATTACCCGCCTTAATAATGCCCTTGCTGAAATCCCCAAAAAGCTGGAGTATTGCCGGGAGCAGTTAAGTACCCTTCATCATCAGATGGAAACAGCCAAGGAGCAGATTGACATTCCCTTTGAAAAGGAACAGGAGTTGCAAACAAAATCCGCGCGTCTGGCTGAATTGAACATTTTGCTCAATATGGATAAGCGGGAAAACGAAATGGTTGACGGCGAACCTGACGAGGATATGGACATTCCCCAAAAGAAAGCTGTTGGCTATGAAAGATGAGGTGATAAACTATGCCCTATGTAACACCGGAGCAGATCGAGCGCGCAAAGCAAATGGATCTGCTGACGTATCTTCAATATTACGAGCCGCAGGAACTGGTACGCTTTTCAGGTAATGTCTTTACCACACGAAGCCATGACAGCCTGAAAATCAGCAACGGTAAATGGAACTGGTGGTCACACGGCATCGGTGGGCGCTCTGCTCTGGACTATCTTATCAAGGTGCGGGGCATGACCCTCCCCGAAGCGGTGCTTCAGATAGACGGACAGGCGGCCATCACGCCGCCTATCCTGTCAAGAAAACTGGAAGCCGCAGAGCCGAAAAAGCTGCTTTTGCCAGAAAAGAACGAGAATAACGACCGAGTGGTTGATTACCTCTTAGGACGCGGCATACAAATCACGCTGATTGACTACTGCCTTGATACCGGGCGGCTGTATGAAAGCCAGCCTTACCATAATGCAGTCTTTATCGGCTTTGACCGCAAAGGCACACCGAAATATGCAACCCTTCGGGGAACCACAAACCGGCGCTATATGGGAGAAGCCAACGGCAGCGACAAGCATTTCTCCTTCTCAATTCCCTCACGGGAAGAAAGTCACAGTCTGCACCTGTTTGAAAGCGCCATTGACCTGCTTTCCTATGGCACATTGGATCTGCTTTCCGGCAGAGATTGGCGAAAGGAAAACTACCTGTCCCTTGCGGGGATTTATAAACCGAAGAAGAACATTGAGGAAAGCACACCACCTGCCGCTTTGATGCAATACTTAAAAGATTTCCCACAAATTAAGGAAATCGCTTTACACTTGGACAACGACACAGCCGGACGTCTGGCGGCAGAGACTATCAAGACACTTCTTTCCCCCTCATATGTCATTTCCGATGAGCCGCCGAAGCGTGGAAAGGACATGAATGACTACTTAAAAATTTCGTTGGGATTGCAACGCCCGCAGGAAATTGAAAGACTGTAACCAAATATCGATTGAATTCATAGCAAGAAAGGGGTATAATATGGTTAGAATGTTACTACAAGGAGTTGATGATATCATGCAGATTAAACCGTCCGCAAGCATCCGACAGAATTACAACGAAATCGCGGATTTATGCAGATCTACCGGGGAACCTGTGTATCTTACGAAAAACGGCGAGGGTGATCTTGTGGTTATGGATATAGATACGTTTGCCCGCCGTGAAAAAATGCTAAAGCTGCGTGAAGAACTGTTGGCTGTCGAGGAAGATCGTCTGGCAGGCCGCACCGGAACTACACCGGACGAATTAGACAGCTATCTGGAAAGCATTATTGATGAGGTGGAACATGGAAAAAAAGCCTCAATATAAGGTGATTGTCTCCGACCGTGCCCGTCAGATGCTGGCGGGCCATGTTCGTTTTCTGGCGCAGAAAAGCCCTTCTGCCGCCCGCAAAACAAAGAATGAATTGATGGATGCCATCCGTTCCCTTTCCACCATGCCGGAGCGATTTCCTTTTCTCAATGCAGAATTTATACCGCTGAACAAATATCACAAGATGTTCGTTGAGAAATGGTATTTGATTCTGTATCAGATCAAGGATCAGACGGTGTACGTTGACTATATAGTGGATTGCAGGCAGGATTATGGATGGTTGGTACATTAGAGAATAAAGGGGAGTGAGAGTATGAACTGGCAACATTTTCAAACTTATAACGAGGCACCAACACGAGCTTTTGAATGTATGTGCAATCAATTGTTTGAATTGTGGTGCAAAAAAACATATCCTGACTCTTTAAAGGTCGTTACAATTGTAAATGGTGCTGGAGGAGATGGAGGAGTTGAATCCTTTGCAATAAAAAAAGATGATACAATTATCGGAATGCAAGCTAAGTGGTTTTCAAATAGTATTACCACAGGCCAGTTCGCTCAAATTAGCAGTTCGATTAAAACTGCTCTTAGAGTAAGACCATTGATAAGACAATATATTGTATGTGTTCCTCGTGATTTATCATCAGATCGCATTGGTAGAGGAAAGAAGGTTATAGAAGATACTGAATTAAATCGTTGGCAACAGTTAAAAAATAAATTAGAAGATGATTATCCAGGATTGAATATTGAGTTATGGAATGAAACTCAACTTTTAACTAAATTGCAAGATAGTGATGCTACAGGGATATACCGATATTGGTTTGAAAAATCCGAGATATCAAAAGAGCTTATTGTGTACTCTTACGAGAAACAAAAAAGTGGATGGTTATCGCAGAAATATACTCCTTGTCTGCATATTCAAGGACAAATGCAAAAAAGCATTTTAAAATTCGTAGGAACATTAGATAATCGTCAAAGCAGTATAAGTACGCTGAGTGCTATGAGCCAGCAATGCAGCAAATTTTTGAAAGCGTGTGATGACTATTTACAATTTGTTCAAGATCATTCATCGCAGGAGCAGTTAATACATGAAATTCAGAGAACTCAAGAGCAAGTAATTAAGTTATTAGGTGAGATAAAATGTATTATAGATGCTTTAAATAATGACCAACAAGTTGCATCCTCAATTAACGAAAACAATTGGTATATTGATTTTGCTATGCTAATAGAGTTGTTAAAACAAAACGAGCAATTAAGAAAAAATTACTTTCACATTAGCGAGATTAAAAAAACTGCCGAAGCACTTCAGGAAAATGAAATCCATACTATTATTTCGGATATTCGTTTTCAATTAGATAATAAAAAATATCTGATATTAGGTAATCCTGGTTCGGGAAAAACACATGGAATAGCTAACCTGGTGGAATCATTACTAAATGAAAATTTACATATCCCGATATTAATTCGTGCGAAAGATGTCAATCCAAATAGCAATTGGGCTGATATCTTAAAAAAATCTTTAGGGTTAGCTTCGGTTTGGAATGAAACAGAATTGTGGCAGGCTTTAGAAGCATTGTCGTATCGTGCAGAAGTTAATAATGTCTATACAGCAGACATTGTTGTAGCTAAAATCATTCCGAAGATATTAATTTGCATTGATGGGGTGGATGAATCTAAACCATATGACTTATGGTATGATCGCCTTAGAGAGATAGAAGCAATATGTTACAAATATTCCAGGCTGAGGTTTTGTATTACAAGTCGACCATATGTATTTAGAGAATTGGCATATGATGATAGCTTATTAATTAATACATTAAGACTACCTTCTGATGGCGATGTTCCGGTAAACGAATTATTTCTAGAATATATTGAATATTTTCATATAAATATCGAAGGGTGCTCTTGGATTAAATGGAGCTTAAAGACTCCTCTTGCATTGCGTGTTTTTTGTGAGAATTATAGGCATAGAAGTATATACGGCGTAGAAAAATCTTCTGTTACTATTACTAATCTTTTATCGAAGAAGTTTCATATAATTGAAAAAGAATTTAACTCCAAATATGAAACGGGGTATGGAGATAGAGAGCTTATTGTGCAAAATTCATTATTAGCAATAGCCAGAAAGCTTCTAATAAATACAACGGTGTATAGAAATGATTTAATTGATTCTCTGAAAGACGTTTCAGGGCTTATTACCGCTGCCAATGATTATCGAAGAGAACTTATTGATTTTATCGAAGATTATGGAATACTGCAGAGCTATACAATAAATTCAGATACTATATTTGAGCCTCCAAAAACATATTATTCTATTGGCGTTCAGCCCTTTTTTGATTATATACTGGCACTATTAATTACTAATCAAATACAAGATCCATCAGAGGTCACACTTACAGATACATTAGTAGACCACGAGGGTGCTCTGCAAATGGTATCTATTCTTCTTTTGGAAGATTATTGCTACTTGATAACTGAGAATAAAAGTTTCAGAGATAATTTAAGTAATAACGAATTATTTGATTTAGTTTGCTTTTCATTATCAAACGTATCACCAACCCCTACATCTAAATATATACCTTTGGTCAAAAGGATGATGAATTATAATTCGGACTGTTTAAAAAGTGTTGTGAATAAAATTGTTCTTCCGGTATCACGAATTGAGAATCATCCTCTTGGTGCACAGATGTTACATGAGTACCTTATGAGTTTTGAAACTGCGGGAAAACGTGACGTTATATGGTCTGTACCTAGCTATTTAAGGTATCCAGGAGATGCTCCTTGGAAATGTTACACAAAAATTGATTTAAACGACAAAAGATATAAATTATGTGGTGAGGACAAGCATAATAGTATTCCCTTAGTCTATGCATGGATGCTAACCACTGTTAATAATATTGAAAGAGTGAGTTATAGGCGAGAACTAATGAAATGGGCTTTTAGGCAACCTTTTGAATTTTATAAAATGTTCGAGCATACATGGTGCACTAACGATCCTCAGATGAAAGAAGATTTATTTTCAGTAGCAATGGGGACTGTATTTATGCTTGAAAAAGGACATCCCTGTATTAAATTATTCAGTGATTGGATGATAAAAAATATTTTTGCTTCAGATAAAATTAGTATGCATTATAATTGTGCTATTCGATATTACAGCAGAGCTATTGTTGAACGGTCCTATGCATTTGGTAACATAAATGATGAGGATGTAAGTAAGAGCCGTCCACCATTTCATACAAGTGGAACTATCCCTCTTAATCGTGAGGCTACTTCTGGTACCCGGATGGGTGGCTTTGGGCCAATTGATTATGATTTGGCAAGATATGTTCTGTGTGATCCTATGGATAGAATGTTTTTCAGCCGCCACGGTAGTGATAAAACTGCTGAAGAGATTGACTATACATGGCATTTTTCTGAGAAAGAAATTGAAGATATATTGACTAACGAAGAAATTTTTCTTAATGAGAAATGTAGAGAAAAATTGAGAGAGATTCAGCTTGCATACAAAAAGCAAAGGAGATTTTGGGATCATCTGGATGATTTGATTGATGACGGTGAAGATACCACCACTCCAAATTCGAAATCGCCTGCTTACAAATACAATAAAGAAGCAGACAGCTTCTTGTTAGAACATGCGCGAATTATGGAAATGGAATCACTTGAACCTAATCAATTTGTCCTATCAGCTGCATATGCTTACATTCTACTACAGGGATGGAATGAAGAAGAGTTCTACGGTTGTCCTAATGGAGGTAAACCTGGGGAAGTAATCGGTGTTGATATTGCAATTTTGCGCCAACACCATCCCGCAACTCACGGTTCCAAAAGTAGCATAATGACTTTTTGTGAGAAGTATACATGGTGCGCTCGCAATGAAATTTTAGGATATTTATCAGATCGGTTACCATTTAGAGATTTTGAGAGAGCGCCATCATTACTGAACGATTATGGTTTACTTGATGATTTCCCAAATCCAGCGCAAGAATTATATCAAGAAAATCCAGATAGCATTATGGAAAAAACCTCTTGGTTTGTCCCAGAGGAACTATCACCTTTAATTAACGAAAATGTGGGAGAAAATGCCATAAGATATTGGATAATAAATGCTCCTACTCCTAATTTTGAAAAATGGATTGATATTCGTGATTTCAACCATGAAATTGTACAAGAAGAGAAAAAGAATTGGATACCATTATATAGTTTTAATTCTGTATCTAATACTTTGGGTGGAGAATCACTTATGTGGATTTCTTCAGCAATAATCACAAATGAGCATTTTAAATACTTAAAAAATGACATAATGAATCGAAAAGACTCCTTAGTTTATAATTTAAGCAATCCTGAGGATTTACATTCATCTACTGAGACTCAATGCTATATAACCCCTAAAGAGATATGCTGGATGAATTGGAAAAATGAGTGTTACAATAAAATCTATAATATTTCTATTGATGATGGCGATTTTGTGGAATATACAATTGATAAGACAGTTGAAGAGTGTACAGCTAATTATCCTGAATTTGGTGATGTATATTATAAACTACCTTCCCGAATTATACGAGAATTGCTGGGCATATGTGATGGGGATGGGTATAAGTACTGTAATGGAGAAAAACAGCTTGAAGCAATTAGGTTTGAAGCAGGAGAAAAGTGGCATGACTCACAATCATATTTATGTGTTAATCGAGAAAAACTGCTTTTGCAATTAGAGCATCTTAAATTACAGATTTTTTGGACTGCTAGATTACTCAGACAAGCTACTTCAAAAGCGCTTGAGAAATATCCTAAACTGCGGAGTCGAAATGACAAATGCTGGTTAGTTTGGTTTGAAGATGGAGAGTTAAGAACTCTTCTTTTTTCAGAGCAGGTTGATTAAATTAATTATAAAAGGGATCTATCTTTGGATAATTCAAGCGGGTCTATCAGTTTATACCATTGAATAAGCTCACAAGATGTTTTTGAAAAAAGTGGTATGTGATTCTATATAAATCAAGGATCAGAGCTATGACTATAACGTGGAGTCGGAAGGTAGTAACCGTTTATAAGGAATAGGGTAATGGGAGAAGAACCGTATGATTTGTTCGGTACATTTTTAGCTGCCAGCAAGTTTGAAGGTATTGTGTTTGCTAAGAACCAGGACCATGGGGAAGAATTAGTTAAAAAATTGATTTCTGGCTATCCACTTGAGGCTGGAGAACCTTTCAGTATTATCGGAGGCTTAGATAAGACTTTGGAAGAAATCTATAATGAACGTCCGGAGCTTATTGGAATAACATCGGAGCAAGGGGATATTTATAATGAATTCATGCACAGAAATTCTATAAGCAAGTACGTTCGATAAAAGTAATAGGGGGTTCATAATGTGCAGATGTATATATTGTAATTCAGATGATTTATCAGTCTCTGACATCATTTCATATGCTTTAACTGGTGCTAAAGTAACAAAAAAATTTGTGTGCCATGAGCATAATGCATTTACAAACGAAAACTTTGAAAGATTTGCAATAGCCAATCTTGATTTTTTCAGGAACTCATTAGGCTTGTCTGAAAGAAGAAGCGGTAAGGATATTAAATATAGAGCTAATTTAGTTATTGATGGAATTACCATACCAAATGTTGCGGTAAGCGGTAGAACGTCAATTTATGAAGACAAGAAAAGACTTTTTTCTGCCGAGCATGATGGTAAAAAAGTTTTGATTGGCAATGTGGATAAGCTAAAGCAGAAAAAAGGTGTCTGCGCTGGTAATATAGATACTTTAGATATGAGCGACACAGTTGTAAGTGTTACGTTTTCCATCGAACAATTATTTGCTTCTGATGAAATGTTAAGGACAATCGCTAAAATTGCTTACGAGTGGTATTGCTATTCTAATAAAATCAATAGTTTTATACCTGAAATATATCAAGACATCGTTGATTGCGTTCTAATGAAACGAAACGTTACAGAATTTGTAGAAATTGTTGTTGACGGAAATCTTGATTATGCATTAAAAGATATTTGTTATTTGGGAAGTCACGGATTGTTTGAGTACGTTGATATAGATGGATATAAATATGTCATTCTAAATTTTTGGGGCATTATCTATTATAAAATTCGTATTTGTAATTTAAATAGTCCTAATTTTAATTTGGCTAATTATTATAATCTTTTTTTATATGCAATAGACGGAGAAAAATCAGAGACCTGTTTTGGTACAATGGGAAAATCGAACTTTATTTCAATGCCCGCCAAACAGGCAATGCAAAAATTCAATAAGGTATATGCCTCAAAGCTGGAACAGCTTGTAAAAACCACTGTTCTATCTCTTGCTAAGATGAAAGAGTTAATTGATGAATTGCGAAAAGCTATTACAATATATAAGCAACCACCTTATGATTTTGCTCGTCTTGTTGAATATGAATGTAATGAGCGAATAACGACAATTCATGTATTATTATTTCTTTTGGGGCATGAAGAAAACTATATATTTAGTAGTAGTTTTAATGAAAACCTTAAATCATTCTACAAGATTGATGATACACTAACCGTGACGGTAGAGGAAAACAAGGAATATCTTAGATATTTGCTGCAACTCCATGAAAGTGGTACGCTACTAAACTCTATAGAAGAAGGAATAACGTTTTTTGATAAAATATATTTATATGAAAAGAGTAACATAAAAGATTAATTCGAGCTTCTGCTATCTATTATGTGAGCATAATGGGAGCTTGGCTAAGGCGTTGAGAAATCAGCACCTTTTTTTTATGCCCAAAAATCAAGAAAGGTGGTTTAGCCCATATGAATGCTATCAGGTGGAAACTAATAGAAACCCTTTGTATGATTGGCAGAGCTTCTTTTTCGGCCAGTAATATTTGAAATCAAATGTAACCATATTTCAACACAAGACTGCTGTCTTGTGTTGTAGCAAGCACTGAATAATGCCAGCATTATTCGCTTGTCAGGGATAATCCCTGAAACCCTTAAAAGAACAGGAGGTTATATATGCTTAAACGAAGCATAAAAGTGACATTTCGTATGAATACTAGAGAATTTCAGCGATTAAAAACTCAGGTGAAGAAAACCGGACTTTCGCAGGAAGCTTTTATTCGTTCACTTATAAACGGTTATATGCCCAAGGAACTGCCTCCTATCGATTACTTCTCTATGATGCGAGAGCTTCACGCTATTGGAAACAATTTAAATCAACTTGCGGCTAAGGCTAATGCCACAGGGCATATTGATAAAGCTGTTTTTCAGTATGAAGCAAACCGACTTAGAAGGGCTGTACAGGATATACAAGAAGCAGTTATATCACCGGAAAGGAGAGAAAACTATGGCAACCACAGCAATATGGGATGTGACAGACCGCCTTGACCGAGTAATTGATTATGCCACTAATCCCAACAAAACAGAGAACCTTGATTTTTCCAGTCCTGATTTTCAGGATTTGCAGAAGGTGCTGGATTACACACAGCAGGATGCCAAAACCGAAAGGCAATTTTATGTAACGGGAATCAACTGCGACCCGGTCACTGCCTGCGAACAAATGAGCCGGACAAAGTTCCAGTTTCAAAAGACGGAAGGCATACTGGCTTTTCACGGTTACCAAGCCTTTGCACCGGGAGAAGCCACACCTGAAACCGCTCATGCCATCGGCGTAAAGCTGGCGCAGGAGCTATGGGGCGACCGTTTTGAGGTAGTGGTTTCCACCCACCTTGACAAGCAGCATCTTCATAATCATTTTGTGCTGAACTCTGTGTCCTTCATGGACGGCAAGCGGTATTATGATAATAAGGCTACTTATGCCCTCATGCGGCAGACCTCCGACCGGCTGTGCCGGGAATACTCCCTTTCCGTTATTGAAAACCCAAAACGGGGAAAATCGAAGCATTATGCCGAATGGAAGGCCGAAAAGGAAGGTAAGCCCACCTGGCGGGGACAGATCCGGGAGGATGTTGACAGTATGATTGCCGCCTCCATGACTTTCACACAGTTTATCGCCACTCTCCGCAAGCAGGGATATGAAGTTAAAACCGGTGTGAAATACATGGCGGTGCGTCCGCCGGGCAAGGAGCGTTTTGTCCGGCTGAAAACCTTGGGGGACGATTACACTGAGGAAGCCATTAAGCAGCGCATCCTGCAAAACCGCAGCCCAAAGCGGGAGCAAATTCTCCCGGAACCTAAACGAAAACGGTATATCTTAAAAGGTTCTTTCAAGACAGCGAAGAAAATAACCGGACTGCAAGCTCTTTACTTTCATTACTTATATAAGATGGGGATTCTGCCCCGAAAACGTGCGTCCAGCAAAAGGACGCATTTTTTATTGCGGGAGGACCTCCGGTACCTGGAGGAAATCACCGAACAAACCAAGCTGCTTTGTGCTCACCATATTTCGAGCAAGGGGCAGCTTTTCACATATCAGTTAGCCGCGGAGCAGGAAATGAGCAGACTGTATGCCGACCGCAAAGCCCTTTACAACCGGATACGTCGCTGTAAGGACGATGAGCTGGTAACGGCATATAAGGAGCAGATTGCCGGACTTTCCAAAAAACTTTCCCTGCTCCGCAAGGAGGTGAAGCTCTGTACGGGCATCCTGTCCCGTTCCGAGGAAATGAAGCGGAAGTTGCTTCAAGTCAGACAGGAAGAAATCCAACATGGAAAGGAGGAAAAAACTTATGAACAACGGAGCCGACGCAGCGGACCAAATCGTAAATATGAGTTTTAAAGGAATTGAGGTGCTGGCTAAAATCTCCGGTGAGGGAGCAAAAAACCTGGCTACCTATCTCTATGCTGTGCTGAAAGACCAGAAAAAGACCAGAGGTAAGACCCGTCTGGAGGGGCTTTTGCGCAGTGGTAAGGAACTGAAAGTCTTTGCAGTCAAGAACGAAGATTTACAGAAATTCACCCAGGAGGCAAAACGTTACGGCGTACTCTATTGCGCTCTCCGTGACAAAAATGATACTGACGGCATGTGCGACATTATGGTGAGGGCGGAGGATGCATCCAAAATCAATCGCATTGTGGAACGTTTCAAGCTGGCTACTGTGGATACGGCAAGCATCAAGAGTGAAATCGAAAAATCCAGAGCTGCCAAGGAAGAGGAAAAAACTCCTGTCGAAAAAGGAACGCCCACCGAAAAAAGCACGGATGATTTTCTGGACGAACTCATGGCAAAGCCCGAACAGCCGGAGCCGGTAAAGGAGCAGCCCGACAACCCAAACCCCACCACGGCGACGACGGAGAAATCCCATCCGTCCGAGCCTATCTCAGAGCGCAGCGGGAAAGCCGCCGAGGGTACTATTGAGCGGCCAAGAAGATCCGTCCGCGAAGAATTGTGGGAAATCAAGGCCGCTCAAAAGGAGCAGGCGGCACAGCCCAAGCGCGAGCCTGCCAGAGAACAGCAAACTGCCGCAAAACAAAATGTCAAATCTGACAGGCAGCAAACGAAATCCATAAAACCAAAATCGAAAGCGAGGTAAGCTTTATGAGTAATTTCGATGATTTGTTCAAACAGGAAAATGCGCAACCTCCTTCCTCAAACGACCAGCCCTTTGATAAGGAAGCATGGAAGCAGCAGAAGCAGGAACAGCGGGAAACGGTTTACGCCATGATTGATGACACGGCGGAAGCCGTGGCTAAGGACGGCACAAAATTTCAGAGCTATCTGGATGTACAAAGCCGTTTTGACCGTTACAGCGTTGCCAATGCCTTGTTAATCCTTGCGCAGCGGCCGGACGCTACCCGCATAGCGGATTTTGACACTTGGAAGGAGCAAGGTGTTTACATCCGCAAAAAGGAAAGTGGCTTCTACATCCTGGAGCCGGGCGAGGAATATCAGCGTGAAGACGGCACCACCGGCATCAGCTATAACCCTAAAAAAATGTTTGATATCACGCAGACCGGGAACAGCCGTAAGGGGGAGACGCCGTCCTATCCCGACGACCGTACTCGCATTAAAGCATTAACGGCCCATTCACCTGTTCCCATCCGTATCAGCGATTCCTTGCCTGAAGGTGCAAACGCCCTATACCAGCCGGAAACAAGGGATATTATAATCCTTAAGGGCATGGACGCGGGCGATATTTTCCGCGCCCTTTCCCAGGAGCTTGCCCATGCGGAAATGGATACGGAAAATGGAAGCTACAGCCGTTCCGACCATGCCTTTCATGCCTACTGTACATCATACATGCTTTGCAAGCAGTATGGCGTGGACACGGACGGCTACCGTTTTGACCGTGCCCCCGAAATGCTGGAGAGCATGGATACCCAGGAAATCCGGGCTGAGCTCTCTGTCATCCGGGATGCCAACTGTGAAATCTCAGGCAGGATGAACCGGGTGCTGGCGCAGCAAAGACAGCAAAAACGGCAGGAGCCGGAACGTTAGGAGGAATTGCACATGAAAGAAGAAAGGGTGCTTACCCTGAACGATTACGAATACGGCGTTGTGGTAAACGCTTTAAACGAAATGCGCAACGACCTGATTAAAGAAGAACGGCCCACCGACGCAGTAGACGAACTGCTTCTCAAAACCATCGACGCCCCAAGCAAAAAAGTAAAAAGAAGAAACCATGAAACGCGCTGAAACCGCAAGGAGTAACCTGATACTCTTTGCGGTTTTTTTAATTCCGGTGGTATGGGCGGCTTTGCTTACCGCCCCTTCTCTGTCAGGAGGACTTCCCGAAATTCTTGCCAACCTAACGGCGGCAATGGATAATCCCTTTCACGTCCAATGGGTTGACGATTCATTAAAGTGCATCCTGCTGTTTGTTGCTGCCTATGGGATGGGCATCGGGATTTACCTTTCCACCAAACGCAATTACCGGCGAAGGGAGGAACACGGCAGCGCCCGCTGGGGCGGCGCGGTGGCTGTCAATAAAAAATACAGGGATAAGATCCACTTCCGGAATAAAATCCTGACTCAGAATGTCCGTATCGGCCTGGATGGAAGAAAGCACAGACGGAATCTGAATGTGCTGGTGGTAGGCGGCTCCGGCTCCGGTAAGACGAGATTTTACGCCAAGCCTAACATCATGCAGGCCAACACCTCTTTTGTTGTGCTTGACCCCAAGGGGGAGATCCTGCGGGACACGGGAAATCTGCTCAAAGCCAAGGACTATGAAATCAAGGTGCTGGATTTAATCAACATGCACCTGTCCCACTGCTACAATCCCTTTTCCTACCTACAGGACGACAAGGACGTGCTGAAGCTGGTGACCAACCTGATTAGAAATACCACGCCCAAAGGCAGTAATACCAACGACCCGTTTTGGGAGCGTTCTGAAACGGCCCTGCTGGAAGCATTAATCCTGTACCTGCTTTACGAAGCCCCGCCGGAGGAACAAAACTTCCCGATGGTCATGGAAATGATTGCCGCAGCCGAGGTCCGGGAGGATGACGAAACTTATCAAAGTCCTTTGGATGAACTGTTTGAACGGCTGGAAATGCGGGAGCCGGAGCATCTGGCGGTCAAACAGTATAATATCTTTAAGCTGGCGGCAGGCAAGACTGCCAAAAGTATTCTTATCAGCTTGGGGGTGCGGCTGGAGAAATTTAACTTGGCTTCCATAGCCGGAATTACCACCACGGACGAACTGGATCTGGCCTACATCGGAGAAAAGAAAACGGCACTTTTTGCCGTCATACCGGACAACGATTCATCCTTTAATTTCATTATCGGTATGCTTTATACACAGCTATTCCAACAGCTCTACTTTCTTGCCGACCATAGGTACGACGGACGGCTCCCTATTCACGTCCATTTTGTCATGGACGAGTTTTCCAATGTCGCTTTGCCGGATGAATTTGACAAGCTGCTTTCCACCATGCGGTCTCGTGAAATATCCGTTTCCATTATTCTGCAAAACCTAGCGCAGCTAAAAGCCTTGTTCAAGGATACCTGGGAATCCATCGTGGGCAACTGTGACGAATTTCTGTACCTGGGCGGCAACGAGCAAAGCACCCATAAGTATGTATCCGAGCTTTTGGGCAAGGAAACCATTGACACCAATTCCTACGGGCAGAGTAAGGGCAGAAACGGCAGCTATTCCATCAATTATCAATTGTCGGGGCGTGAGCTTCTGACTCCTGATGAAGTGCGAATGCTGGACAACCGCTATGCCTTGCTGTTTATCCGGGGAGAACGTGCGGTGATGGATGACAAGTACGATATTTTAAAGCACCCCAACCTCAAGCTGACCGTTGACGGCAACAGCGAAGCTTTCCGTCACGGAGGCACGGAAAACGCCCTGGATTGGAAAGCTGTAACCTTAAACGAGAACAGCGATTACGAGCTTCTCACCGAGGAAGAACTCGAAATCCTGCTGCAATCCTGAAAAATCTACATGGAGGTATAATTCTATGAAAATGTCCAAAAGAACCAAAACGGCTTTTGCCGTATACTGCGCACTGGTATTAATGACTGCCCTTTTTACCGCACCAGCCTATGCCGCAAATGACCCGCTGACCGTCGTTAATAATCTATCCGATTTTATCTTCGGACTGATCCGCGCCATCGGGATGATCCTACTTGGTTTTGGTATAGTGCAAATCGGCCTTTCCCTCAAATCCCACGACCCGTCTCAGAGAGCAAATGGGTTTCTCACTCTTGCCGGCGGCATCATTATTACCTTTGCCAAAGAGATTTTAAATCTCATTACAGGCTGATATGAAGCGCCTCAAATATAAGGGGAACTGGCCGGTAAAAGCCTGTTCCCCAAATTTCTTCAAGGAGGTGGTTTTGTTATGTCAAGCGGCAACTGGGTAATCGACAACTTGAACAACGCCCTGCAGACATGGAATGAAAAGCTGGCGGAAATCTGGCAGCTTGTGGCCCAATCTCCCACAGAATTTAAAGGCGGCGGTATTTGGAACGTTATTGTAAATATCCATGATGCATTGCAGGCCATCGGCCTTGCTCTGCTGGTACTGTTCTTCGTAATCGGTGTGGTTAAAACCTGCGGCAGCTTCGCGGAAGTCAAAAAGCCCGAACACGCTTTGAAGCTGTTCATCCGCTTTGCCCTGGCCAAAGGCGTGGTGACCTATGGGCTGGAGTTGATGATGGCACTGTTCAACATTGTGCAGGGCATAATCTCTACTATTATGACCAACGCGGGCTTTACGACTACCACCCCAACCGTCCTGCCAGACACAATTGTGCAGGCTGTCGAGGATTGCAGCTTCCTACAGAGCATACCGCTGTGGGCGGTGACCCTGATCGGAGGTCTGTTCATTACGGTGCTGTCCTTCATTATGATTCTGTCGGTGTACGGGCGGTTTTTTAAATTATATTTATACACAGCAATCGCCCCCGTACCTATGGCCTCCTTTGCGGGAGAACCGAGCCAGAGCATCGGCATATCCTTCTTGAAAGGCTATGCCGCCGTCTGTCTGGAAGGGGCAATCATTGTCCTTGCCTGTGTTATTTTTTCCGTCTTTGCAGTGTCACCGCCGGTGGTGGATAGCAGCGCCAGCGCCGTTACAATGGTGTGGAGCTATGTAGGAGAACTTATTTTCAATATGCTGGTGCTGGTCGGTGCCGTCAAGATGGCCGACCGGGTGGTACGGGAGATGATGGGGTTGTAATGCTGTCAGCCGTTGATATTTCTCTCGTACTGATTTTGTTCCCGCTTGCTCCTGCACAAAGTCCGGAAAAAGAATGGAGACAAAAAGAGCATAGAGCAGTGGTATCCCAAGCCATAAGAAAGATGCGATTTTAAACATGGAGTTTAACAGAAGCATTAATAAAAATATGAAAATGGATATGTACATCATAAATAAACCCTCCTTTCCTAATTCCATTATCACCCATGGAAAAAGAAAATGGAAGGATATCACAGTGATAAATCAAAAGGAGGTTTTGCATGAAATCTAATCATTACAATAAGCAACTGGAAAAAGAGAAAGAAAAGCTCAACAAGCTTGCGGATGAAGCCTTGAAAAATGGTATCCCACTTAATCAGCATGTGGCTTTTATGGAGCAGAACCGTAAGGTTGACGAATTGGTAGTGAGGATACAAAGGGAAAAGGAACGGCGAAAGAAGAACCAACAGGAACGATAAGGCAAACAACCCCACAAAGCTTCATTGCACGGAGCTTTTTTTATTTGGAGGTGATTATAATTGGAAGTTAAAATCAACCGGGAAATCCGGGATTATACGGAAAGTATGTTTTTTGGACTGTCCATGCGGCAGTTCATTTTTTCTGTACTGGCCGTAGGAATTGCCGTGGGCTTCTATTTCGGTTTGCGGGACTACTTCGGAACTGAAACTGTGAGCTGGATGTGCGTTTTGGGTGCAGCCCCTTGTGCTGCCCTGGGCTTTATCAAATACCACGGCATGACTGCGGAGCAGTTTTTATGGGCGTATATCAAATCGGAGTTTCTCATACCTAAAAAGCTGACATTTTATCCTACCAACGTGTATTACGAAGCATTGAAGCCGAGCATTGAGAAACACGAGAAGGAGGAATACAAAAGCCATGATTAAGACTCTGCAAAAAATTATGAAGCAGGATAAGGAGAAATTTATAGTCCCCAAAGGCGTCCAGCAAGCTATCCCTATACGCGCCATCTGGCCGGATGGGATTTTTCGTGTTGGCAACAAATTTTCCAAATCCTTTCGCTTTGAAGATATAAATTATGCAGTAGCCTCCAAGGAGGATAAGGAAGCTATGTTTTTATCCTATTCGGAGCTTTTAAATTCCTTTGACAGCGGAGCCACCACTAAAATCACCATCAACAACCGGCGTTTGAATAAAACAGACTTTGAAAACTCCATCCTGATTCCTTTAAGGAACGACCGGCTGGACGAGTACCGCAGTGAATATAATCAGATGCTCATGGATAAGGCCAGCGGCGCAAATAGCATTGTACAGGACAAATATGTGACAGTCTCTGTAATGAAAAAGAACATTGAGGAAGCGAGAAACTACTTCTCCCGTATCGGCACCGACCTGATTACCCATTTTTCTCATCTTGGTTCCAGATGTGTAGAGCTGAACGCCATTGATCGGCTTAGAATCCTGCACGACTTCTTCCGTTCCGGTGAGGAAACGGATTTTCGTTTTGACCTGTCCGAAACCATGAGAAAAGGGCACGATTTTAAAGATTATATCTGCCCCGACACCTTTGAGTTTGAAAAAGATCACTTTCGCATGGGCAGCAAATTCGGGCGTGTCATCTTTCTGCGTGAGTATGCCAGCTACATCAAGGACAGTATGGTATCCGAATTGTGCGATTTAAACCGTAATATGATGTTGTCGCTGGACATTATCCCCATCCCCACCGACGAAGCTGTGCGGGAGGTGGAGAACCGGCTGCTGGGAGTGGAAACCAATATCACCAACTGGCAGCGCAGGCAGAACCAAAGCAACAACTTTTCCGCCGTGGTGCCCTATGACATGGAGCAGCAGCGCAAGGAAAGCAAAGAATTTCTTGACGACCTGACCACCCGCGACCAGCGGATGATGTTTGCCGTGCTGACGATGATACACATTGCGGACAGCAAAGAGCAGCTTGACGGTGATACCGAAACCCTGCTGACCACGGCACGAAAACACCTATGCCAGTTTTCCCCCCTGACCTATCAGCAGATGGACGGCTTGAATACGGTACTGCCATACGGTTTGCGAAAAATCGACGCCATACGGACACTGACCACTGAAAGCACGGCGGTGTTCATTCCATTCAGGGCACAGGAGATTGCTCACAGCGGCGGTATCTATTACGGCCAGAATGTTATCAGCAAGAACATGATTATCGCCAACCGCAAGCACCTGCTAAACGGCAACAGCTTCATTCTGGGGGTGTCCGGCTCCGGTAAGAGCTTTACTGCCAAGAGGGAAATCGTCAATCAGATGCTTGCCAGTGACGACGACATTATCTTAATCGACCCCGAAAGGGAGTATTCCTCCCTTGTCAAAGCGATGGGCGGTGAGATCATTCACATCTCTGCGACCTCTCCCAATCATATCAACGCAATGGACATGAACAAGGATTATGGTGATGGTGCAAACCCCGTTATCCTAAAATCTGAATTTGTACTGTCCCTGTGTGAGCAGCTCATAGGCGGACAAAACCTGGGCGCGAAACAGAAATCCTTGATTGACCGCTGTACAGCAAGTGTCTACCGGAAATATCTGCAAAACAATTTCAAGGGAACACCGCCCACCTTGCAGGACTTTCATGGGGAGCTTTTAAAGCAGGATGAACCTGAGGCCCAAGAAATTGCCCTTGCCATAGAATTGTTTACCAGCGGCAGCCTGAACACCTTTGCCAAACACACCAACGTGGATGTGAACAACCGCCTGATCTGCTATGACATTCTTGATTTAGGAAAACAGCTTCTTCCCATCGGGATGCTGGTGGTGCTGGACAGCATACTAAACCGCATCACGCAAAACCGGGCAAAAGGCAAGAACACCTTTATCATTATTGATGAAATTTATCTGCTGTTCCAGCATGAGTACAGCGCCAATTTCCTGTTCACTCTCTGGAAGCGTGTTAGGAAGTACGGCGCTTTTTGCACGGGCATCACACAGAATGTGGACGATCTTTTGCAGAGCCATACGGCACGGACCATGCTGGCCAACAGTGAGTTTATTGCCATGCTCAATCAGGCTTCTACGGACAGAATGGAGCTTGCCAGGTTAATAAATATTTCCGACCTTCAGCTTTCCTACATCACAAACGTAGATGCCGGTAACGGACTCATTAAGGTGGGCAGCTCCCTTGTGCCCTTCAAGGACCAATTCCCGCACAATACAAAGCTCTATAACTTGATGACCACCAAGCCGGGAGAGCAGGCGACAATATGATAAACCATACAAGCCTTAAACGACTATCCATATTTACGGTCAGCCGTTTATTTATTAGTAAGGAGGAAAACACAATGGAAAATATCAGTTTTTCAAGCAAGGAGCATAAGGATTTTTATTGTCAAATGCTTCTCAAAACCCACAATTTTGACCCTTATCACCGGGCGTTTTTCTATACAATGGGAATTTGTGTGGAAACAAGACGTAATATAGACACCCTTTTTGATTTCAAAAATGATGGTATTAACCCAGACGGCTTATCAGCTCCGTGGCAGACCGGCGGCACTCGCCGTTTGTGCCGTTTAGCCTTTAATCTCTGGAACGGCTTTACGGAGGAAGGTAATGAAAACCGTTCCTCCCCCTATGAGTTATTCGACTGCGACTTTGCACCCTACTTTTTTGAAGCCGTCCGTCTGCGATATCCTGAATACTGCCGGAACATAGGACGTACCATCCATATATCTGTGATAGAGCGGTAAGTCAACAAATTATGAAAAGGAGGTGCGCGCGTTGAAAGAAATCAAAACCAAGTCCACCATAAAGGACATTAAAGTGCTGGATAAAACAATAGATGTTTCCCACAGGATGAAAAAAGCCTATATCCGCACTAAAGATAAAGCTGAACAGCTTGGGCATAACAAGGACGATAACTATGTAGATGAAGCCGAAAGCAGCATCCAGGAAGGCATGGAAACTGTTGCCCGAAAAGCCGGACATACTGCGGGAATCTACGGAAAAAAATCAATTCAAAAAACAAAGGAACGCCGCGCACCGGATACAAATGCACCGCGTTCAGATTCACCTAACGGAGAGGGTGCACGGCAGGCTCCTGATAATGAAGCAAAGGAATCCGTGTACCAAAATGGCGTTCCAACTGAAACAAAACAAGCAGCAAAGCGGAATGCTTCCCCCTTCAAAACTAAAAAAACAGGGAAGGAAAACGTTTTTCAACCCGTATCAGAGACAGCAGAAAAACATAATGCTATCCAATCCACAGCTAAAAAAACCACAACGAAACAAACCTCAAAACGGAAATTTACTCTATCCAAACCAAGCGAATTGGCAAGACGCAGGTTTGTTCAAAGCAGAACGAAACAGCAGCTTTCGCAAGCCAGTGAAATTCGGACGGTAAGTCACAATTTCAGTGCAATACATTCACAACAAATATCCAAGCCAATATCTTTCCAACACTCCCTCTTTCAAACGGTCAGGAGAGCAGCACCACAGACCTTCCGTGAATACGGGGAAACAGGCCGATCCATAAAGCAGTCTGCCAAAACCGGTGGCAAAACCCTAAAGAAATCTGCTAAAGGTACGATTAAAGCAGTACAAAAGTCGGTAAAAACTGCTGAACACACTACCAAGGCTACCGTAAAAACCACCAGGGCAGCGACAAAAACCGCTGTCCGCACCGCACAGACGGCTCAAAGAGCGGCACAGGCGGCACGGATGGCGGCAAGAGCGGCGGCAGTTTCTGCAAAGGCGGCATTGAAAGCGGTATTGGCCTCTATCAAAGCAATTATCGCAGCGGCAAAAGGTTTGATTACCCTAATTACCGCCGGTGGATGGATAGCTTTTATCATTATTCTTGTGATATGTCTTGCGGGGCTTTTTACAAGCTCTGTCTTCGGTGTTTTCTATTCCAATGAAAGCTCCGGCGAAAACACTCCGGTCATGACAGAGGTAGTCCAGCAGCTAAATGAGGAATTCACGGTAGAACTAGAGCAAATACAGGATGAAAATTCCCATGACACGCTAGAGATGTCTGACAGTATCACAACTATAGGCAACTGGCGGGACATCCTGGCGGTCTATGCAGTCAAGGTGGCAACCGACCCCAAAAATGGTATGGAGGTTGCCACTCTTGATGATATAAAGGTGGGAATTCTACGAGATGTCTTTTGGGATATGAACATAATCGACTATTGGATAGAAACTATTGAGCATATAGAAACGGTAACATCTACCGATGAGGACGGTAACGAAACCCAGGAAACGGTTACTACCACTGAGACTATTTTACATATCAGGTTAATATCAAAATCCTATACGGATATGATTGCCGAGTATGATTTCAATGCGGAACAGGCAGAGATGCTGGACGAATTAATGCAGGATAAATACCGGGAATTATTTATGCGGCTGATCGGCAGTTAAGGGATATTAGACTGTGCCTGCAGAAAATCAAAAGGAATATACCGTGAAAAAATTAATGAATCATACGAAAGGTGGAAGAATGGATGGATCTAGAGAAATTAAGAGAAGTGGAATATATAAAGTGCGTGGATTTACTGACTGAGTTGCTTGATCTGGATGCCGACGCAAAAGAAAAAATCCATAAATGCTTTCAAAAGATGGGGATTAAAAGCTTTTTTCTTCGCCTTGAATCGTTGGACTTACCTCCTCAAATTTTCGAGAAGTTGAATAGCATTAAATCCATTATTGATTTAGTTGAGAGAAAAAGGGGGCAGGTATTATGAAGCAAGACATACGGCATACTGATAATTTTTTAAAAGGGCTGACAACCTTAACAGGACTGTCCTATAAAAAAGTTCAGCGGTATGTAAAAGAAAATAACCCCTTTAATATCCTGGAGCATCCCCATATCATGGAGCCAAATGAAAAGCAGCTTGAAAAGATAGGCTTGCTCAATGAGTTTATTGCCTCGTACAACATTTTGAAAATCTATGAGAGCAATGAAAAGGTAGTGCTTAATTCATCAACCTTATCAGGTCAGTATTTCTTAGCCCTTTTGGGGGGAATGAAGGATAAGGAAAGGTTTATGGTGGCTTTTTTAGACAGCGGCAATAATATAATCGAAGCAAAAACCATGTCGGAAGGAAGTATCGGACAAACAGCAGTATATCCAAGAGAAATATTGAAATATGCTCTTGCCTGTGATTGTAATGCAATGATTTTAGCCCATAACCATCCCGGAGGCTCCAAAAATTTTTCTCCGGATGATAAGGCATTGACACAGAGGATTGTTGATATTTTTCATCCCTTAGAAATAAAAGTTTTAGACCACATAATTGTGAGCGGCGCAAGCTATTCTTCCATGGCGGAAAAAGGGATACTTCCGCATCAATGCAAAGGTACGGCAAATTATGAACAGATTTCTTTAGGCCCAATACCCGTGAAAGAAAATCGGAATAGGTTTAAACATACACATTCGCGTTAAGTATCTTATCAAATCACAAAATAGTCAATGCAATATTATTGTAAACGCCAAAATTAAAGCCTAAATAGACCAGGTTATATTATCATAACGGGGGATAACCATAATTACATGTCTATTTTTATATAATTGTTTGCAGTTTATATTCTGGCTGATAATCTTGTTTGTCAATATGTGTTCAGGCGTTCTAATAGGTATATTTATTAAAAGGCTTCACCATGGAGCAAACACAGACTCATGAACAGACTTATATAGTTAACTGTACTTTTACGACAGGAGCGACTATGAAATAAAAAGAATGAAGCCTGCAATATTGTTGTTATCATTTGCATTAATAGACATAGGCAATTTCATAACTATTAACGATATCTAAGGGCATCTGGAGGGTGACAAGGTTCTGGTAGTGATTGCCAGAATATTTAAAACACAGCGCAGGTCGGATGATACATTGTCCGTTGGGGTGATGAATAGTTTGTAATAATTTTACATGGAACCGATAAAAGCGGAGCGTTGGCTTTTGTTGAACGTATCAGGAAGTTGGTAGAATTCTCAAACTGCAAGTTTCAAGTATAAAGTAACCGCCTGCGTATGAATTACGACAGTATACCAAGATCATGATATAGAAAAAATTATGTTTGTACCCGGCGGGGCATTATGACTAATAGCAAAAGAATAGAAGAACACGGTTGTATATTCCGTTCAACGCAAATGCTTCAGTTGTGTTTTGGCAAATTGGGTTTTGAAAAAGTGAGAATCGAGCCAAAACTACCTTATCTTGTAATAGTTAATATATACAGAATAAACTTACCATGCCATGGATTATCTGTGCAGACTCCACAAAAATTATTAAAAAAAGAATTTTTCTTATATGAGATACTTCTCATTTTTAACATAATATGTTATAATGCAAACGTGAGAGGTATCTCATATTATTTGATTGGAGGTGTGATTATGCCAAAGGAAACATTTTACAATCTGAAGGACGAAAAAAAGCAGCGCATATTTGAGGCAGCAGTTCAAGAATTTGCATCGCGCAAGTTCAGCGAGGCGTCCCTTAATCAAATTGTCAAGGTTGCGCAGATACCATGGGGCAGCTTCTATCAATATTTTGATGGTAAAGAAGACCTTTACCTCTATGTTATAAAGGAAATATCAAGAGATAAATGGGATGCTCTGGAACAAGCTGGTGCAGAGGATATGGATGAGGATTTTTTTGACACAATTCGGGGAAAAATCGGAGCGCTGTTTGAGTTGGGAAAACGTAATGCAGACTATGCACAGATTGTCCTGCTCCAAGAGATGGATGACAATGAATTTATCAGGAAGCTACGTAGAGGTTCTACCAAACGCTGGAAAGACATTATTGAACGCGATAAGGAGCGTAGTCTAATCAAACCGGAAGTCGATGCTGATGTAATGATAGATATGTTTTACAATTTTGTTCTGCTAAATTATTACCGGGTCGGTCTAGATGATGAAGAGAAATATTTGGACACGCTGGATAAAGCCATCAAAATAATGCGGGATGGAGTAAGTGCAAATTAATAATTATCTAATAGAGCAATCAAACTTTAAGGAGGGATAAAAAAGTGGGAAAATATATTATTAACCTAAAAGACAATGAGGCATGTAAACTGTCCATTTCAGGTGGGAAAGGCGCAAACCTTTCCAAACTGCACAGTATCCCCGGTATTCCTGTACCGGATGGCTTTGTTGTTAGTGCCCAGGGTTATAGCGATTTGGTCTTGTCCATGCCGGAAGTAAAAAGCTTACTTTCCCGGTTGAGATCGATTACCGTAGATCAAACAGAAGCCGTCTCACAATTAAGTAAACAAATAAGAGAGACAATCGAAAAAATCAGTTTTCCCTTAGAGTTCACAGAAGAAATTAACAAGGTACTATCAAAATATGGCAATTCATTCCCATATGCCGTGCGCTCCAGCGCAACTGCAGAGGATTTACCTGGAGCTTCCTTTGCCGGGCAGCAAGATACATTCTTGAATGTCAAGGGGCTTAAAAACATTTGCGAGGCAATTGTTAAGTGTTGGGCGTCTCTGTTCAACGAACGGGCTGTTGCTTACCGTATTAAAAACGGTTTTCCCCATGACAAGGTTACAATCGCTGTGGTTGTACAAAAAATGGTTAATTCTGAAGTATCTGGCGTACTGTTCACAGCCGATCCGATGACCTCCGACCGTTTTACAACCGTTATTGAAGCGGTCAGGGGTTTAGGAGAGGATTTGGTATCCGGGCGCAAAAACCCCTTTGAGTGGAAGCTGCGGCACGGCAAGCTGCAAAAAACCAGCGACGGCGAAGGGGAAATGCCCCTTGAAGAAGCACGTCTTTTGGAATTGTCACAGATTGGTAAAAGAATAGAAAAGGCTTTCGACTGCGAGCAGGATATTGAATGGTGTTATACCAAGGACGGTTTTTCTATCGTACAGGCACGGCCCATCACTACCTTGTTCCCCCTGCCGCAAAGTCCTGATGGCTATAAGCATTGTGCTATATCTGCCGGTCACCTGCAAATGATGACGGACATTATTCTGCCATTAGGAATTTCTGTGTTACAAAAATCTGCATTTTTTCCGGTAATGGAATTGGGTGGCCGGATGTATATGGACGTGACCCATGACCTTGGCACAAAAAAAGGGCGGCGAAAAGTTTTATCGGAAGCAAAAATAAAAGATCCTCTTATGTATTCCACATTAGCAAAAATCATGGAAAGAAAGGAATATATAAAAAATATTCCCAGTGGTCCCAGTGGGTTTCTGGCCATTGAGGGAATAGGCAAAATATTGGTAACAGCGGTCCGTACCTATTTTCGCAACAACGAAGCAGACATTGACGCTTATGTGAACAGGCAAAAAGCGGAAATAGAAGCCATGCGTAGCAAATTGGAACGTCTTTCCGGAACAAAAGCCTTGCAATTTATTATGGACGATCAGGAGCGTTTTCGCAAAGTTCTATATGACCCTTCGGGAACGGGTGCAACTGTTATGACGATTATGGTTGCGAGACTTTTGGATAAATCGGTGGAAAAGCTCACCGGCGAAAAGACAATTACCAACCGTCTGGCAAAATCAGTAAGGCACAATTCTTCATCAGAAATGGGGTTGAAACTTTGTGAGGTGTCAGATATCGTACGAAATTATCCTCAGGTTGTGGCTTATCTTGAAGAAGCCGGCGAGGATTTGTCACTTGAGGCACTCAGAAAGCTGGAGGGAGGCAATCAGGTAGCCAACAAGTTTGCGGAGTTTCTGAAGGAATACGGTATGCATTGCGCCGGGGAATTAGATATAACTCGTGAACGTTTCCGCGAACGTCCAGGCATACTTTGTACTTCCCTGCTGAATAATATTAAAAATTTGCCTGCCGGACACGCGGAAATTTCCTTTGAACAGGGTAAGCAGGAAGCTGAACAATTAGCGAAAGAGCTTGTGGCAAAAATGGAGGCCGAGCATGGTAGACTCAAAGCAAGGAAGCTAAAAAAGAGAATTGAAAAATACCGAAATTTTGTGGGTGTACGGGAATATACAAAATATTTTTGGATGGCTCACTATGATGTTTATAAGCAAGCCATTATGCGAGAAGTGCACAACCTTGTCGAGGCTGGTGTACTGAAGAAATCGGAGGATGCCAATTACCTGTCAATGGATGAACTTTTAGATGCGGTAAAAAGCGGGTGTGTAAATCAGAATTTGATTGAGGAACGTAAGGACGCTTACCGTTCTTATGAAACACTTACACCGCCTCGTATCATTTTCTCCGATGGTGAAGTACCGCCTGTATCTTATTCAGTGAATATTCCGAGCGGTGCGCTTGCAGGACTTGCAGTATCAACGGGTATCGTGGAGGGGCGCGCTCGTGTGGTGGAAAACCTTGAGGATGCTCATATCGAAAAGGGGGATATTCTCGTTACCACATTCACAGATCCCAGTTGGACACCGATATTCGTATCTCTTTCAGGACTTGTTACTGAGGTTGGGGGCATGATGTCGCATGGCGCAGTAATTACCCGCGAATATGGCCTGCCTGCGGTAGTTGGCGTGGTGAACGCTACCAGGCTGATTAAAGATGGACAAAGAATTCGTATAAATGGAACAGAAGGATATATAGAAATTTTGGAATAGTAAGAGTGATATTTTTTTGTTAATGAATGAATAAAGGATGACAAACTATTAAGCGACCCATTGAAGGTCGCTTTCTCAGACATAAAAAGAATTGAGGTGTTTCGATTGTGGAAAAAGATAAGAAAGCTACAAATACAAATCTAATATTGTTATTGCTTGGAAGGATGGTTTCCGATACTGGAACGAGCCTCCAAATGGTGATTATCCCTCTGTATATCATTGATGTCGGGGGCTCAGCAGCTACTGTGGGACTGTTTTCATTTCTGGCTTTAATGCCGGCGCTTCTCGTATATCCCCTTGCCGGAGTGATAGGTGATAGGTTGAACCGAAAGACAATCATGGTGGCAACAGATTTCGCCAGTGCCGGGATAATACTTGGATTAGCTTTTGCCTCCTATTTAGGTAAAATGAGTCTTGTTTTACTTTTGACGGTTCAGGTTATAGTATCTTTGCTGAACGGTTTGTTTGATCCGGCCACAAAGGGAATGCTTCCCCAGTTGGTAGAACAGGATAAACTGACACGGGCCAATTCTGCTGTAGCATCCCTTAGAACATTGTCATCTCTTCTCGGACCTGTCATCGGGGCTGCTTTGTATGTAAAATTGGGGATTACGGTACTATTTTTTATTAATGGTATATCATTTTTGTTGTCGGCAACTAGTGAGATGCTCATAAAGTATAAGCATTCCAAGCGAGAAGTGGGCAAAGGTATACAGGGAATAGTAGCAGATTTGTCTGAAGGCCTCAAGTTCATCTTGGATAATAAGTTGATTCGTAAACTATGTGTTTTTTTCTTGATAATATATGCCTTGATTCAGCCTATATTTACCGTAGTGTTACCTCTGTTTTTTAGAACCCGGCTTAATTACTCTGATACACAGTACGGCTATTTACAAATGATAATAATATTGGGTGCACTCCTTGGAAGTATTCTGGTGGGACTGTTGTTTGGTAAAGAGAAAAAGGTGATTAAATCGCTTATGATCGGCTGTAATCTGCTCATGGGTATGATGCTGGCATTTTCGGTGTTATTGTTCCCATCCAGCTTATCTCAGCTGGGAAAAGACACGCTTTTGTATTTTTCCTTGCTGTCGGGAGTTCTTTGTCTGTTAAGTGTTTCTATCATGTTCATCCATGTTCCGGTACAGGCACTTATACAAAGGAAAACGCCGAACGAATATATGTCTCGAATATTTTCAATAGTTGGAATAATTACTAAGGGTGGAATTCCTCTCGGTGCATTAATGTATGGATTTATCCTCAACACCATTGAAATGCACTGGACGATATTTTCGTCTACATTACTGATGATGTTGGTTTCAGTTGTGTTTTTAATCTCATTATCAAAAGCACATGATATTTAAACATAGATCCTTTTTAGTTTTTCACTAATAGTTGTGAATAATATAAAAATTGAATTATCAGAGTTAAGGGCAAACCTGTCGAAAGGTAGGGACGCAAAGCCAAAGGGTCTAATGTGCTCGATGCACTATGACAGCCGGTTGCCGCATTACTATGTGACTAAGACCTGCCCTTTTTTGCGGCAGGTTTTTCATTTTGTATGGGATAGCATATGGCTGATGCGATATTGGAGGTGAAACAACATGCATAATGATAATATGGACAAGCTGGGGAAAATTATTAAAACTGCTCGGAAAGAAAATAACCTCACTCGAGAGCAGCTAGCTGAGAAAATTAATATTACACCTCGCTATCTCATGGCTATTGAGAACGAAAATAAGAAGCCGAGCTATCATGTTCTTTTTAATCTTATACGCGAATTAGGCATATCCGCAAATATGATCTTTTTTTCTGAAAAACTACATGCAGATACAAAAACTGAGCTGCTTATTCAATTATTATATATGTGCGATGAGAAGGAACTCAAGGTTATAACTGCAACAATAAAAGCTTTGTTGGACAATAAAAAAGAATGAATACATAGAAGCGTGTTATTCAAAGAAGTCTTATAGCAAAACAGTAGAAAATGAAGAGGCATATTGTAAGTAAGAAATAGCTTTTTAATGTAACGGGCTGTGCCGTTAAATAAAAAAGGTGAGTTTGTGGGACTTCCTGTGCTTGAGTATAGCCCCCTTATACTCACAAGTTTGGAGGGTATTTTTATGCTTATTCAGTATGTCATAATTCGACAACCGCTATTGAATAGCGGCCAGGCGTGATAAAGCAGACATTGTTTTATACTTTATAGCTAATGTTGAACTATTAAAAAAAGCCTATTTCGGGCAAGGGGCAAATATGACCAACAAGTAGAACTACCAGACCCTAAAAATAGGAAATGTAAAAACATAAGTGTTGTAAAAGCTCATTTGGATTGTACCCAAGTGAGCTTTTTTTGTCGCATAAAGCGGAATTGCGTCGGTTGTCGTTCTCCGCCCTCTGTTTTGGTTTTCCAAAGAAATCAAAACGGAGGTTAGGAAAATGAAAAGGATCAATTTGCGGGATTATTACCCGTTTTATAAATCTGATTTTTTTATTGAAGTAGCTGATGAAATCGCACTATCCCTAAAACGCTTTGAATTGGACGAGAGTGCCTATCGACTACGAACATACAGGCACAAAGCGTACTACTCTCTTGACCGGAACGACGGTATAGAAAATGAGATTATATTTATATCATTATCTCCCCAGGAAATTTACGAAAGAAGAATTACAAATAATGAGCTTTATGCTGCAATCAACAGCCTGCCGGAAAAACAGGCAAAGCGGATTTACGCATATTTCTTTTTAGGTATGAGTAAAGCGGATATTGCAAAAGCGGAAGGTGTTCGAGAAAGTGCAGTCAGAGAATCCATTGAGCGTGGACTTAAAAATATTGAAAAATTTCTAAAAAACTTTTTATAACACCCTGCGGTTTTGCCTTAAAAATGAACTGGTTATTAGAGGGACAACTTCTACCCCCCTCAATTGAACCTTGACAATTAAATAATTGTTTTCCGGTACGTTCCCCGTATGTCCTGAAAGGGAAAGCCAGATTGCAGGTACGCCAAGACCACCTGTTCGATATCAATCACAATATAAGTGATGTATTCACGCTAATGCAAATCTGAAAGGAAGGTGCGAGCGATCAATACCCGTGCAATAAATAGATGATGGTTACGCTTAAGGCGATGATACATGCGAGGGATAATGATACTTCCGTCCAGCCACAGCCCCGCGAAGCGGGAACACGCAATGGGGGCGGCTCGGTGAGAACCACGGAGAGGTGTAATTCCTATGAGGATGGTTAACCGCCATCTGCCGGATAAACATAATGAAAATAAAACCAAAACAGAAATGTAGGTTAGGGGTGCGCTTTAATATATGACTATTTAAAAAGGCGTACCCTTGATACTGCAAGAATATAGAAATTAGTGATTGTGAGGATGGAGGGGTTTTATGAGAGATAAATTGATTCGATATAGCATGCAAATTGCTATGTTGAGGCAATTATTGACCTTGGCTTTGATCACTGAGAAGGAATTTGCATTAATCAAAAATAAGCTTATGCAGGACTATGGTGTAGTTTCAGACTTGACATCTTAATTTACACATTTGTGAAATATTCAATAGATTATTATACTGATTCCGTAATAATAAAAGCTGAAAGGGGGATTTATGATGCATGAAGTTGAAGTGATTAGAGCAAATAGGAAGATATCTGAACGTACAGCAGGGAAGCTGACGGATATATTGCGTGTTGCTCCTTATGCCAGAGTTAGTACGGATTCAGAGGAACAATTAAGCAGTTATAAATCACAGGTTGCTTATTATACGGACTTGGTGGAAAAGCGCAAGGATTGGGTTTTGGTAGACATTTATGCTGATGAAGCCATAACAGGCACACAGGTGACAAAGCGTGAAAATTTCCAGCGGATGATTAATGATTGTATGGACGGAAAAATCGATATGATTATTACAAAATCCATATCAAGATTTGCAAGAAATACCCTGGATACTCTGAAATATGTCCGTATGTTAAAGGAAAGAAACATTGCCGTATTTTTTGAGGATGAGAACATCAATACGATGACAATGGACGGCGAATTGCTGCTTGTCATACTAAGCTCTGTCGCACAGCAGGAGGTTGAGAACATTTCCGCCAATGTGAAAAAAGGCTTGAAGATGAAAATGAAGCGCGGTGAACTGGTTGGATTCCAAAGCTGTTTGGGGTATGATTATGATCCGACTGATAAGAGTATTTCTATAAATGAAGCAGAAGCAAATGTTGTTAGATACATATTCGACCGGTATGTTGACGGTGCCGGTGCTTATGTTATTGCAAAGGAGTTAACCAGCCTTGGATATAAAACCAGGTATGGAAATACGCAATGGCATGACACGACTGTTTTAGGAATAATTAAAAATGAAAAATACAAAGGGGATGTTTTGCAGGGCAAAACATTTACTGTTGATCCTATATCAAAAAGAAGACTGGATAACTATGGTGAGGAGGATCAATTCTACGTAAAAAATCATCACGAGCCTATTGTCAGTGAAGAAGTTTTTGAAAAAGCACAGGCAATTTTAAGCAGGAGAGGAATTAATCGCCGCGGTGTTGAAAAGGGAAAGCGTGAAAAATACAGCAGAAAATTTGCTTTTAGCAGCAAGCTGGAGTGTGCTTTTTGCGGTGGAAATTTATCGCGTCGGAACTGGCATAGCGGCACTGTACATGAAAAAGTCATCTGGCAGTGTGTAGCTGCTACGAAAAAGGGCAAAAAATATTGTCCGAACAGTAAAGCAATTGAAGAAAAAATTCTTGAGGATGCTTTTGTTGAATCGTACAAGCTGTTGTGCGATAATAATTCTGATGTGCTGGATGAACTTGTTAAGAGGATGGAAGCTGTTTTGAAAAGCAATGATTTCCAAAAGAGGCTTGTAAAAGTGGAAAATGAAATTCACGCCGTTGAACAGAAGCGAAACCGGCTGATTGACCTTCACCTGGAGGAAAAGATAGATAAAGCTGCTTATGAAAAGAAGTACGAAGAGTTTGAAATGATTTTGGATGACCTTCTGAGTGAAAAGGAGCAATTGGAGCAGTCTTCACAAGAAGAAATTGACCTTGGAAAACGGATCGAGCATTTCCGGAAAGTGCTTGAGAAGAATGAAGTTTTAACGACTTTCGACCGATGTGTCTTTGAAAGCATTGTTGAGAAGGTTATTATCGGAGAAGTAGATAAAGATGGAAAGCCTAACCCATATAAGCTTACTTTTGTTTATAAGACAGGATTTTATAATGCTGTGCAGAGCAAAATGCATAAGCAGTTTAAAAAAAAGAGACGGCAAAATGATGTGGTAGATTTGCCTTCCTATTCATCGGCCGACACATGTTGAGTGCGTTGTCTTGATAGCAAGAAACGCAAGTCCAGAAAATCCTTTAAAATACTAGGTTTTATAAAATAAAAGTAAATCTATCCACTCGATTTATACCCTTGATATGTGTTCATGGAAGCATATCGAGGGTAATTTTTTAGCAAAAAAGAAGCTAAATTAATTCTTTTTTAATTTTTAAATCCTTTTGTTCTTATATTCGTTAATATAAGTATAAGGTATTTTACAAACTAAGAGTGGAAGGAGGCGGTTACCATTGAGGATTATATATTAATACGCCAAATACAAAAAGGTGATAAGCATGCATTTGACACTTTAGTAAGAAAGTATTATGGGAATATTTACAGCTATTGTATTAGACGGATTGGTAATCAAGTGGTGGCCGCCGACTTAACTCAAGATATTTTTCTAAAGCTGATAAAGAGTATCTATCATTACCGATTTACGGGAAAGTTCATTAACTTTTTATTTACAATAGCCGTTAATACCTGCAACGACTATTACAAAAAGCCCCTGCAGAGCTATGAAGATGTCGACAGCTTACAGAAAAGTGGCAGCGAACCTGAACCTATAGACGGGGTCATTCAGAATGAGGAAGCAAAGGCTATCAAGAAAAAAATAGATAATCTTCCTGATTTTCAAAAAGATACCATTATTCTTTATTACTATCATGATATTAAGGCCAAGGATATTGCAAAGATTATGGGAGTAAGTTTACCTACAGTAAAATCACGATTGAAGCAAGGAAAGGATAAGCTTAAAAAAATGTTAAGTGAGGAGGATTACTTTGAAAGATAGAGATCGCTTTAAGGAAATGCTTCATCAATATCACGTGCCCTATGGCGCAGAAGAGGATATTGCTAGGACTATATTGGAAGGACAAAAAGTTATGACGGGAATAGTATCTTCTAAAACAGCATTTAGTGTGCTGCTTAAAGAGCAAGCAAAATATATTTCACCCTTTCTTTGGATGACGCAACTTATTGCTATTACCTTGACCATATTGCTGTCCATTCATTTAATTGATCCATACCTTGAAATCCAAAGGATATTATTCACCCTAACACCGATACTTGCTTTTTTTGCTGTACCAGAACTAGTCAAAAATATGGTTTGCGGCATGTCCGAATTAGAGGATACCTGTAAGAATAATGTATCAAAGATTTTGGTAGCACGGTTATTTATTATTGGAAGTGTCAACCTTGTGGCGTTAACTATCATGATCACTTTTCTATCAATCCAACACCAGATACCATTTACACAAGTTGTTCTCTATGGTCTAGTGCCCTTTAACATTGTAAACGGAATTCATTTACTGGTGTTCCATTTTATAAAGATTCGTTCTTCTGTAGCATCTATAAGCGTTTCCCTCTGTTTGGTTGCTTTGATGAAGATGTTAACAGAGTTTAGCTTTTTTATTACCATAAGCGAAACCATGTGGATGATCTTATTCGTGGTATCAACAGCGTTTTTCCTAGCTGAACTCTATCATTTTATAAAAGATATAACAAGCAAGGAGGTATTGATTCAATGGAACTAAAGATTAATAACTTAACAAAGCAATATGGAAGCAAATTAGCGGTGGACCGGTTTTCTGTCACATTTACTGAAGGAATCAATGGACTGCTTGGTGCAAACGGTTCAGGTAAAACAACATTGATGCGGATAATGTGCGATATATTACGTCCCACATCAGGGGAAGTGTTGTTAGATGGCGTTAATATAACAACACTAGATGAAGCTTATCGTGAATTATTAGGGTATTTGCCACAATACTTCGGGTACTATCCTGATTTTTCAGCTTGGGACTTTATGCTATATTTTTCAGCCTTAAAGGGATTGCCAAAGCTGACGGCTGAGAACAGGTGTAAGGAGTTACTGGATACAGTGGGACTTTATGAGGTAAGAAAGAAGAAAATCAAGACTTATTCTGGTGGCATGCGTCAGAGATTAGGAATTGCCCAAGCTCTAATTAACGATCCTAAAATACTGATCCTAGATGAGCCTACAGTAGGACTTGATCCAAAAGAACGGGCTAAATTTCGTAACATTATCAGTGACTACGCTATAGGAAAAATCATATTGCTCTCTACCCACATTGTGTCTGATGTTGAATACATTGCAGATCGAATTATGATTATGAAAAATGGACAACTCTCTCAGCAAGCTACCACAGACCGGATATGTGATTCTATAAAAGACTTCGTATGGAGCCTACAGGTTGCACCTAAAGATGTGGACAGCTACAATAGCAGGTTTATTGTGAGTAATCTAAAGCATAGCGGTGAAATGGTGGAGCTTCGTATTGTGTCGGAAGAACGCCCTTCGGAAAGGGCAGCAAATGTTTCTCCAAACCTTGAAGATTTGTACCTCTATCATTTCAAGGGAGAAGTGTAGATGTTAACGATGATTCGGCTGGAACTCAAAAAGATGCTGATTCGGCCCATATCTCTCATGTTAATCTTGATGATACTTGCCGTAAATGGAATCATTCTATTGTTAAATAACGAGGGTAATTTTGTTACACTACAAGACATTGAAATGCAAAGAGTAGAGCAATCTCAATATGCAGGTAAAATTAATGAAAATTGGATTGGTAGAATACACGAAACGCTGAAAATGATCAGGGAGAATCCTGACAATTTGATGTCTGAAACTGAGAAAGCACGGGTGCGGAAGGAATATTTACCAAGGGGCTATACACAGGAGCATGTGGAGAATATGGATCGTACTGCCTTCTTAAAACCAGAGCTATTAAATAGCCTATCCTACAACCTACTTCTAGATGCGAAATATTCCGCTGAATTTTATAATCATGCCCAGCAAATTTCTGACATGCAGGAAGAGCTTTATCGAACAGTGTTTGAGGGAAAGAAAGGAGAAGATTTAGCTACTAAGGCCGAAACAATGTATGGTTATCTAGCCCAGCATTATATAGCCCATTATAATTACAATTTAGGTTGGCATAAACTCAATTTTATGCAAAGCCTGATGCCATTCACTGTGGGTCTGTTTCTGCTCGTGACAATATCCACTATATTTTCAAGGGAATATAGTCAAAAGACAGATAGCCTTATATTATCGGCAAAATACGGTAAAAGCAGATTGATTTATGCTAAGCTATTGGCCGCATTGATATTGGCTTCAGGTATTTGGTTAACTATACAGGTTATGAATTTGCTGGTGATAGGATGGCTATTTAGCTTGCAGGGTGGGGAGACCTTTGTGCAGGATTGGGTAGTTAACAGCAGCCCATTTGCCTTAACGCAACTTACAAACTATATTGCAGTAAGTGTAGTGAGCTTTATTGGTGTAATATTCTTTGCCAGTGTGATTATTTTAATATCAGCCAAAACAAAAAGCTCATTTGTTTCAATACTGATAAGTAGCATCGTTTTATTATTTCCCGTTGTTATACCTCTACCGGGTGCTGGTGGTGTAGCCGGTAGCATTATGGGAGAGACAATGCTTTTTATGCCTGTTAGGATATTAATAGCTGCTAATCATTTTACTTTTTTCAGAGCTTATTATATTTTGGGTAAGGTGATATTAATGCAGTGGGTAATACCAATGGTGGCCATTGCGGCATCCGCTTTTATGGTAACAATTGCAATTAGGACAGTTAAGAGACATCAGGTGGAAAATTAATGGAGGTGACCATTTTGAAAGATTTAATTGGATTTGAGATAAGAAAAAGCAGCCGTAGGCCTGTGGTTTTGGGTATCTTAGCAATAATTCTTTTTTATAATGGATTAATGATATTCTATGGGACATTTAATAATGAACCAACATATGGTATGCCATATAGTAAAGAAAAGGTAGACCAATTGCGACAAGAACAATCGGAGTTCGGGGGCTTCATTGATGATAAGTGGATACAAAATGTAGAGAATGAAAAAAATGCCATATTGCACAATCCAGCTAATCAAATAAGCGTGGAGGAGCGTGAGGAAAAAACTCAAGAATTACTTGCTAGGGGATTATCCAGGGAAATGATTGACTCAAATAGCATTTTCTTTGTTAAAGAAGAGGTCTTATATAGCAGAGAATTACAACGATTGGAAGAACCTGAAGTAGCATCTAACTTTTATAGGTATGCAGGTGAAAGAGGCCAAGAAAAAGCGAACGATTACCGTCAAATTTATGGTGGAGAAAAAGGAGAAGCCTTAGCTTCAAGAGCAGAAGAAATGTATAGCTATCTAAGCAATGAATATAGGGCCTATTACGATTACAGCTGGGGATGGTCAAGACTTCATGCTATGCAGACGGTACTGCCTTATACGGTGGGTGTATTGCTAATTGTGGTTCTATCGCCAATATTCTCCCAGGAGTATGCCAGAAAAACAAAAGCGCTTATTTTAAGTGCAAAGTATGGTAAAAATAAAGTTATTAAAGCCAAAATGATTTCAGCGTTTATATTATCAATTTTATCATGGATGATGATACAGTTCATAAATATTGTCATGATATTCACCTTATTTGGGACAGAAGGAGCAAAATCCTTTCTTCAAAATTGGGCGCAAAATCCAAGCCCCTACCCCTTCACTTATATGACAAGTTATTTTGTGATAACAGCTATGAGCTTTTTAGGACTAATATTTTTAACATCAACTATTTTATTTATTTCATCTCGATCAAAAAGCTCTGTTATCTCACTGGTGACAGCTGGAGTTGTCACATTATTTCCCATAACGCTTTCTGGGGTATTTGGTGGGGAGATTGTAAAGAAAATTTTTATGTTTATGCCTTCTAGCGTTTTAATAAGTGTAGATCATTTTAAAACATTTGATGCCTTTTATATTTTTGATAAAGTGATCATGTTGCCTTCAGTTACAGCGATTTTTGCTGTGGTGCTATCGATACTCATGGTCATTGGAGCGTATTTTAGTTTCAGGCGATGCCAAGTAGAGAATTAAAAGCGTCCCCTTGGCACCCTTGGCACGCAAAATACTAAATGAAATTTTTCAGACCCCCTTGACATCACTACGACCATGTAGTAAAATGTAATCACTACGACCATGTAGTGATTTGCCGCAGACGTGTGGTAATGAACGGAGAGGTGTACACTATGACGAGTTTTCAAAAATTATCGGAAACAGAAATGGAAGTGATGCAGATTATATGGGAGTGCGGCCATCCCATTACGTCCAGTAAATTGCATGACATTTTTGCAGAGGAAAAAGGCAAAGAGTGGAAAGGGCAAACCATAGCAACATTCCTTGCAAGGCTTGTTGAGAAAGGTGTCCTCACATCCACAAAAAAACAAGGTCGAACAAATATTTATTCCCCCCGCATTTCGCCGGAAGAATATCGGAGCAAGGAAGCAAAAAGCTTTTTGGATACCGTGTATGAAGGTTCTGTCAAAAACTTTCTTGCTACGCTCTACGACGGCAAGGAACTGACAAAGGACGATGTAACCGAACTTCGGCGTTGGTTTGCGGAAAAGGCAGGTGAGAAGAATGAATAATCTGCTTGCTATGACCGTTGCGGGAAGCGTGATTGTGATATTGATGCTATTGATTCGGCCCGTAACGGCAAAATTATTTTCCGCGAATTGGCAATACCGAATTGGGAAAATGGTGATTATTTTTTTCCTTGTTCCCGTTTCACTTTTTGCTGAAAAGCTTGCTTCGGTCTTTCCCCAGCTAGTTTCCCAAAATCAGTATTCGGGAACGTCTCCAATGCTCGTTCCGATAGCGGAGCAAAAAAATGGTTTGTTGAATGCAATAAATGCTGTGGATACTACAATGGAACAACACTTGACGATTGAAGTAATTCAAGTGGTTTCAACTATTTGGCTCTTCGGAGCAATTGGCTTTGCCGTCTGGCATTTGTATTGCTACCGCAGATTTATGAAATCACTTCAAGCAAACAGTATTGCGGCACCAGAAGATACCGCTGTCCTGCTTTCCTCATGCAAGGCGGCATTAGGTATCCGCTGTGGTGTAGAACTCATGCAAAACGCTACAATTCCAAGTCCTATGCTTGTAGGGCTACTTCGCCCTATGATACTATTGCCAACCGCAAACATGCAGGAAATTAACTTGAAACTTGTCTTGACCCATGAGCTAATGCACTTAAAGCGCAAGGATTTATGGGTGAAAATGCTTGCCCTGCTTGCTGGAACCGTGCATTGGTTTAACCCCCTTGTCCATGTTCTACGCAAGGATATAAGCACATGGGGTGAGTTGGCTTGTGACGAAGCATTGGCAACGAAGATGTCCCTTGAGGAAAAAAGACTTTATGGCGAAGCTATTTTAAACACGCTGGATAATCAATCCGGCATCAACACGGCTTTTTGCTCTTCATTTTGTGAGAGCAAGAAGTACATTAAAAGGAGATTGACCATGATATTAAATGCAAAGAAAATAAAGAAGCATATTGCGATTTTTGCGGCTGTAGCAGTTCTCGCAATTGCAGGTGTAGGTACGGCCGTATCGGCCTTCGCTGCCGATTCGAAAGAGATTGTAAATGACAATGTTACCAATGTCACTGTTGAGAAAACAGCATCTCAACTAGATATTAATGTTGATAGGGAACTTACAGAGTCTAAACAAGTCATTAACGTTGATATAAAGTCTTTGGAGAGCGGTAAGTTTGTATGTTTGGGGGAGTATACGCTTGAAGAAGGCGATTTAATAGCGTATAACCTTACGGCAGAAGGAGAAGGCAACATAAATGTTGGGTTTTATAAAGCCGGTGATCCTTCAAACAGCGATGGCTATTTGGGACATATGATGTATGCTGGAAATTCTATAATTGATAAAAATTTCAATATGAAAGTTACTGACAAATTAGCGGGTACATATTATTTGTGGGTTGGAAATTTTGAGGGTGCAACTTTAGATAATATAAAAGGTTCTGTCGAAATAGCTGTTGAAAGTTAGCACACAGAATGGCAATACAGTATGTATCTGCGAATCCCCAATTAACCTAGATAGGTCTGCTCCGTTTGTCGATATCCTTACAGCATACCAACGTTTGTTGCAAGCTGGCAGCAGTCGCTGCCAGCTTGCTCATATAAAAGCATTTTATTTGTTGTAGGTAAATCTCTTGCTAGTATACGTCCCTATTTTACTCAGTGAGACTTATAAAAACCGTTGTTTCGGCAACAGGGCCATTTGTGCCTGAATAGTATTTGGTAGCCAAGCGGCGGTTTTGAAATCAAAAATCAAAGCCGCCGCTTTTCTCTGCAAAAAAGGAAATTGCAGGGGCATCCTGCCAAGGGGACGCTTTGTTTGGCACGTTTTTGATCGGCGTGCCAAACAAAGCGTCCCCTTGGCACGCAAAGCGTCCCCTTGGCACGCAAGAATGCTGCAGGTCTTAATTACAATCGCCAGGCCGGGAAAAATTCTTGAAATCGGCACAAGTATTGGATTTTCAACTGTAATGATGGCAGAAGCAATCAGTCTTTATGGAGGGAAAATAACCACAATTGAGCTGGATGAGAAAGTGGCAGAACAGGCGAAGAAAAACTTTGAACGCGCAGGGGTAAAGGACCAGATACAGGTTAAAATCGGAGATGCCAGAACCATTATTACAGATATGAATGAAGAATTTGATCTTATCTTTCAGGATGTTGGTGATAAGACCCTGTATGACGCAATGTTTGACGACTATGTCAGATTGCTTAAACCAGGAGGAATCCTGCTTGCAGAGGATGCACTCTTTCCGGTGTTTGATTTCCATTTTGAATACAGTTATTTAGCCGACATGCGAGGGTCGTTGGATGCATTCAATAAAAGAGTAGCTAATTGCTTGAGCTTTGAGAGTACGTTGCTGCCCATAGGTGATGGTCTGATGGTAGCGGTAAAAAAATAATGTGAAAGGCGGAATAGATATGAAACTTTCAGGAAATACAATACTCATTACAGGCGGGGGATCAGGAATTGGGTTGGCCTTTACGGAACGATTCATAAAACGCGGAAATCAAGTCATTATATGCGGGCGTCGCGAAAACGCACTTCAAGCAGTCAAGGAAAAATACCCGGATATTATCGTACGAAAATGTGATTTAGCGGTAGAAGCTGAGCGCACAGCGTTATTTGATTGGGTAACCACGAATCACCCGGAAGTAAATGTATTGATTAACAATGCAGGCATCCTGCAACATTTCGATATGTTAAAGGCAGATGTAAAGAGTAATTGGGGTTACTACAATAAGGAAATCATAACAAATCTTGAAGCCCCCATCCATCTTTCTATGCTTTTTGCACCTTTTCTGACTGAAAAAGGTGAGGCGACCATTATAAATGTGACATCTGGGCTGGCCTTCACCCCGCTGGCGGTTACTCCCATTTATTCGGCAACAAAATCGGCAATGCATTCTTTTACAATGAGCTTGAGATACCAACTGTCTGCTACATCCGTAGAAGTGATTGAAGTAGTGCCGCCAGCAGTAGATACGGATTTAAACGGGGCGTGGCTAAAGACTCAGATCGAGCCGCTGGATGCCTTTGCAGACGGGATCTTCAAAGGATTGGAAGAAGGAAGTAAAGAAATTGGATACAGTACTTCCATAGCCCGTTTACAAATGTCACGGGATGAAATTAACATGTACTCGGAAAAAATGTACAATGCGATGAAGTCTTCAATTGAAAAACAATAAATGAAAATAATCCCACCATAGCAAAAAGATTATTTTAAAAAGGTAGCTGTTATATGGGTGACTGGAGCTGAAACTTGTCAATTTAAGAAGGTTCTCTTCAGGTGTTGTTCAGCTTCGCTATCAGCCTGTTGCTCACTGAGCTTCCGCCATATAAGATATGTCTATCCAGGGACTGCAGTAAAGATATAACATGTGGGAACATGAGCCATGCTAATTATTGATAATGAATCAAACTCGTGTTATAATGAATTCAAGTTAAAAAGGTGAGGTGTTAAAAGTGGGATACTTCTTTATAAGATTCCGTAATTTAGTTTAATTTATAACTGAATAAAAATAAGGGATAAGAGCCTATTCTTTAGGTTTGTTTGTTATGCCTTATTTCGGGATTCTTGTTAAGAACATCATACTTGCCTTAATACTAACATTTTATGACAACATTTTGGATATTATTGTCCAAATGCTGTTCTATATGTATATATTTAGTGATAGGTTTAGGCTGCAGGTGAATTGTGTTCATTTGTAGCCTTTTTGCGTTTGTATGGGATATTTGATTTATGAAAAAACTTTAGTATATAAAGTGGGTGGAGGTGTCTGTATGGCTTATAGATTTAGCTTTTCTCATATTAGATTAAGAGGGTAAGGCACGGTTCGTGACGTAGCCTTTTCAAATACTTTGATATGGAATTTGTGAAATCATGACTCCGTGCTATTTAAAAATATAAAAATAGCAATTAATAGGAGTGAATGTGAATGATGATGAAGCAAAAACAAAGAGTGCTTTTAGTTGGAGTAAATATAAATAATCAACCTAATTTTATAGGGTCGATGGAGGAACTAAAAAAGCTGGCAATTGCTTGTGAGTTGGAGGTTGTCGGTCAGGTAGAGCAGAATTTAAAGGCTGTCAACCCGGCATATTATATTGGATCAGGCAAAGTTGATGAAGTCAGGAGCTTAACTGAAGAAAGGAAAGCAGAGGTTGTAATATTTGACAATGAGCTTTCTCCATCCCAGCTGCGAAATCTTGAAGATGCATTAGAGAGAGATGTTATGGATCGAACCATGCTTATTCTGGTAATATTCGCAAAGAGAGCTAAAACAAGAGAGGCTAAGCTTCAAGTTGAAGTAGCTCGTCTTCAATATATGTTGCCGAGACTCATAGGTTCAAATGAAGATTTGGGCAGACAAAGCGGAGGAGTAGGTACTAAGAATAGAGGAACCGGCGAGAAAAAATTAGAACTTGAACGTAGAAGAATTGAAGCAAAAATTGCGGAGTTGAATAAAGAGCTGGAGCTGCTTGTGAATGAACGTCAAACACAGCGTAGAAAAAGAACTAAAGCAGAGCTGCCGGCAGTTGCACTGGTTGGCTATACAAACGCAGGTAAATCAACGGTTATGAATGCCATGGTTGAGCTTTTTCAAAAAACTGACTTAAAAAAAGTGTTTGAAAAAGATATGCTTTTTGCAACTCTTGAAAACTCAGTGAGGAATATCAGCTTGCCGGGTAATAAAGTCTTTCTTTTATCTGATACGGTTGGCTTTATCCGCAAGTTACCCCATGGCTTGGTCAAGGCCTTCCGGTCGACGTTGGAGGAAGTACGGGACGCAGATTTATTGCTGCACGTGATCGATGTCTCAAATGAAAATTATAAACAGCAGATGGAGATAACCGAAGAAACATTGAAACAAATAGGAGCAGAAGGGATACCAACCATCCAGGTTTACAATAAAGCTGAACTGACTGGAATGACAGTGCCAAGGGTGGAAAATGATAATATATTTATTTCTGCTAAGAATAGAATAGGGCTTGATGAACTGATACAACTCATTAGTGCAAGGGTGTTTAAGCAATACGTTGAGTGTAAGCTGCTCATTCCCTACGATCAGGGTAAAATAGCAGCGTATTTTAATGAAAATGCAAATGTGAAATCGGAAAGTTACGAAAATGATGGGATTCTGTTAATTGTAGAATGCAGAGAGAGTGATTATAAGCGATATCAGCAGTTTGTCATTAAAGAGTAAAACTTAATCTACTAAATACGTTTAAGGAGGAAAGAGACATGATTTTCAAATGTGGTATTTGTCATATTCGATTAAGAGGGTAAGGCGCGGTTTGTGGCGTAGCCTTTCCAAAGTGCATAACTTGATGAGAAAGTCGTAGTCATTATCCGTGCTATTAAGCTTTGAAAAATAGCGTATTAAAGGAGAATGATTATGGATAGTACAATTAATAAAAGTTGGAAAAAGGTATTTTATATTATTTCAGCAGGACAGGCGTTTTCATTGCTGGGAAGTTCGATGGTGCAGTTTGCAATTATTTGGTGGTTGACCGTTAAAACGAATTCTGCCTTAGTGCTGTCAGCAGCATCGATAGCAGGATTTCTACCACAGGCAATATTTGGACCCTTTATAGGGGCGCTGGTTGATAGATACAGCAGGAAGACGATCATGATAATGGCAGATATTACGATAGCTGCAGCTACCTTGGTGTTGATTGCTTTCTTTTACATGGGCGAGCCTTCCATATGGATCATATACCTGGTATTAGCTGTCAGGTCGTTGGGAAGTGCTTTTCATATACCTGCAATGCAAGCCTCTATTCCGCTACTTGTACCGGAAGAGAGCTTAACATCCGCTGCCGGAGTTACTCAGTTGATTCAGTCGGCATCTTATGCATTGGGGCCTGCGCTTGCTGCATTCATGCTGGGGTTGCTTTCAATTGAGCACTTGATGATGATCGATGTAGCAGGGGCTGCTATTGCAACAATTACGCTTTTCATTGTTGCGATACCAAACCCTGAGAGAAGCACCGAGAACGCTGAAAATACCGGTATGTTAAAGGAAATTTCCCATGGAATCAAAGCTTTAACCGGTTATAAGGGATTATTCTACCTTACTGTGATTTCATCGCTTTATACGATTATATATATTCCGGTAGGTTCCTTATTTCCATTGATGGTTAGAAGGCATTTCCAAGGAGGCGCTTTTCATGCCAGTGCCGTTGAAGTTGCCTTTGCCGCGGGAATGATAGGCGGTTCTATAGTTCTTGGGGTTGTAGGTGATAAGCTTAAAAAAACAACTGCAATTAGTATATCTATATGCATGATGGGAATTGCTCTGATATTTTCAGGGGTGCTGCCGGGGTCCGGCTTTATAGCTTTTGCTGGACTGTCTGCTGTAATGGGATTGAGTGCACCTATGTTTTCCGGTGCATACATGGCTTTGATTCAAAGTAAAATTGATCCGGGTGTATTAGGAAGAGTCATGGGGGTTATAAATAGTATGATGCTGGTTGCTACACCTTTAGGATTATTAATTGCAGGGCCGGGAGCAGAATTACTGGGTGTATCAAAGTGGTTTTTGCTGTCTGGCGTATTGATAGGGGTCCTGGGTTTGTTGAGCTTTTCAATCCATTCGATAAAATCAATAGAGGTTTAGTCCTAAGGGAAGTCAGCGATGATGCCGGCTTCCCTTTTTTAAACAAAGCGTCCCCTTGGCATATATTTTTGACAAAAAATAGCATTACCCTCTTGACTCTTCCTTTGGGTAAGCCTTTATACTAAGTTTATACCCGATGACCTAAAAAATAAGAAAAGAGGTTGAAACAAATGAGCAATCTAATCAAAATCAAAGATGTGTCGAGTAAATATGACATTACAGCACGTACACTGCGTTATTATGAGGACATGGGATTGCTGTCTAGCATCCGAAGTGATGACTACGCATACAGAATGTATGATGAAAAAGCTGTCAGACGGCTTGAGCAAATACTCATTTTACGCAAGCTTAATATCAGCATAAAAGACATTCAACGTGTTTTTAACACTTCTGGTTCTGATGTAGTTTTAGAGGTGCTGGGAAAAAAAGTACAGAACATAGACGACGAGGTTGCACTTTTGCATGAGCTGAAGGAAATCGTGCTGGATTTTATACACGAAATCGAACAAGTGAATTTTTCAGACAACTCCGACATAAAACTGCTGTATAACAAGGCTAAAGAGATTGAAACACAATTGATAAGCATAGACTATATCGGCAAGCCCTCCAATATAAACCGTTTGATTGAAATAACGGAAAAATTAGATAAAAAAATCCCTGATATAATGGTCGTCAGGATACCGGCATTTAGAGCGGTGACAGTTGGCGAGCAATCATGGGAGGATATGTTCAAAAACGGCGGATACATGTATCAATTGTGGCAGTATGTGGATTTGTACAAAAATGTGATTTTTGACTGTTTTGATTTTTTGCTGTCTAAAAATGACAAAGCTGAATGGATATGCGCTGTTAAAGATGGTGTTTCCAATGCGGATATAAGCCCTTTTAAATTATTCGATTTTCAGGGAGGCTTATACGCTATGGCAGTCAGTATTGACGAAGATAACGAGAGTTTATATAAAGTGGAAGATAAAGTTCGCCGATGGATTGAAAACACAAATTTTGAGCTTGACCAAGGCCGCAATGTCATGTTCAATATGCCTTATTTATATGAAGATGGAAGGGATATTGCCTATAAAGACATAGAAAAGGGATTGGGCTATAAACAAATGCAAAGATATTTTCCTATAAAGCTGAAAGAGGATATTTAAGCACGCATGAGCGGTGATTCAGAAGCTCAGCCAGCACGATTCGTATAGTGTCGGGGAAGAAACGCTTGTACCCACGACAGAGAAAAACTATACGGTTGTCGGCATCTGCCAACGACCGGCAATTGAGGAGTATGTTGCACCCGGATACACTCTAATCACAACAGAGGATACAGCCGCAGCGGCAGAATGTTGATTCTGCGATAACGGTTTTCTTCTGGGATGAGACAGGAAATTGGGATGGTACTGATACTTGGAACGGGATGATTAAAGATTCGGAATTACGAGGCACAGCCTACGCTAGTGACAGAACCGTACTATAAAATTTGGCATATGAGTCCAATAGACAGTATCCTATTAATTGGACTGCGGTAGATTAACGTAGCTTCAGAATCGCGTCATTCCGCCAAGGCCCTTATCAGGCTTTATGGAATAAAAATAAATCTATCCGCTCAACCTAAACCCTCGATAGACGTTCATGGGAACATATCGAGGGTTTATTTCTTTGCAATAGTCACATCGGAGAAAATGACGGCAAAAGAAGTCATCATCTTGTACATGAACCGGGATATTTCCAAGAAATTGCTCTGAGCTGGTTTTACTCAGTAATTCCAGAATGAATAGACATTGACATTCAATGTACTGTGTGGTACGATGTATATTGTCAAAGCAAGAAGGGAGGAGATAACTATGGAAAAAATAGAGTGGTTATCCCAATTGCGGAGGGGGATTTTAGAATTCAGTATATTACTGTTAATAAGCAAAAAAAGCATGTATGGCTACGATTTACTGGCATCTCTGAGCAAATGGGAAGTTCTGACTACAACAGAAGGAACCGTATACCCCCTGTTACGCAGGCTTGAAAAAGATAAGTTGATCGTCTCAACATGGAGAGAATCTAACCCCGGCATACCACCAAGAAAATACTACGATTTAACAGATGAAGGGAAACTTTTTTTAGAAATAATGAACGAGGAATGGAGCAATTTAACAACTGCTATTTCAATCATTAATAATGGGGAGGTGACGAACGATGACAAGTGAAGTTGATAAATATTTGGGGAAAGTTTCGGCGAAGCTTAACAGATTGCCCGTTACTGAGAAAGAGGAAATTCTGAAAGAAATCACAAACCATATTCATGAAGCTGTGAGCAGACAAGAGTCATTACAAAACGTTCTGGACAAATTAGGTTCACCATCAAAACTTGCCGGGTCATACACAGCTCTTTATGATCTGGAAAAAAGTCGTAGTAATCATGTTTTACATAACGTTTCATTTTTTCTTTCAACTGGGCTAACTAGTGTGATTGTCATTCCGCTTCTGTTTATACTGTCAATCCTATTTGCTATTGCGGCAGCGGTTTCATTAGTTATTTCTGTAGCAGGAATGTTTATGGATATACCGGGAGGGATTGTTCTTAATTCCGCATCGTATACAGGGTTTTCACAATTGGTTGTAGCAATTATCAGCAGTGTGATTTTGAGTAGCTTTGCCCTACTGCTTTGGAAAGCATTAATTAAATATTTAATGTATGTTGCGAAGCGTCATCAAAGGATCAGGTTGAAAAAATAATAATGGTATTTATTTACCTTTTAGGGATTACCCTACTCTATAGGGAAGGAGCTACTGTATGGACTATGTGTTAAAAACCAAACACTTAACAAAAAGATTCAAAGATGTCAAGGTAGTAAATGAAGTTAGTATGAGTGTAAAAAAAGGTGATATTTATGGGTTTATCGGAAAAAATGGAGCGGGTAAAAGTTCCTTCATGAAAATGATATGCGGTATGTTTATTCCAAGTAGCGGCGATATTGAATTATTTGGAAATGCTGATTTAGTTAGAGGAAGAAAAAAAATAGGTTCTATAATAGAGACTCCGGCGTTCTATCCCACCATGACGGCAGAAGAAAACTTAAGATACTATAGTATAATAAATGGACATAAAAACAATGTGAAAACAAGTGAAATATTAGATTTTGTGGGTTTGACCGGATTTGGCGGTAAAAAAGTGATGGAGTTTTCACTGGGTATGAAACAAAGACTTGCTATTGCCATTGCTTTTTCTAATAACGCTGAATTTTTGGTCTTAGACGAACCTGTTAATGGCCTTGACCCTACTGGGATAAAAGAAATAAGGGAACTATTATTAAGACTTAATAGTGAAAAAGAAATTACAATTTTAATATCTTCCCATATATTAGGGGAATTATCAAAAATCGCCACAAGATACGGTGTAATTGATAATGGAATTTTAGTTGATGAGTTTGATAATAACGAATTAGCCGAGCGTTGTAAAAAATATATAAAGATAGAAGTAAATGATTTGATAAAAGCAAGTAATGTTTTGAGAGAACAAATGAATATTCAAAATTTTGAAATCTACAATCCCAATACGATTAAGGTATTTGATAATTTAGAGAATGCAGCATTGATTAATAGAAATATGGTTCTTCATGATGTTATTGTAAGCTCTATCTTTATTCAAGGTATGGATTTGGAAGATTATTTTGTTCATTTGATGGGAGGGGTAAAGTGTATAACCTAATATGCGGTGAGAGATATAAACGCAACAAAAGCATTAGTAGCAAAGGTACCATGCTGCTATTTGTGATTGCGGGTATCATTTATTTTATGCAATGCCGAAATTTCATATCTGGTTTTAGTGTGGCAGATATAGCTAATGATAATTTTATGAACGCCTTTGCTTATATGTTGGGGGATATTTCATCATATGGAAATGAAATAATAAGCACAATTGTTATATTAGGGGCGATTACTGTATTCGGATTTTTGTCTGCAATTTGCATAGTCCCTGTCTATACATCAATATCTGTAACGGATGAATATGCGACAAGAAATATACAGCAGCTCTCTGGCAAAGGATTTAGCAGACATAAAATAGTGATAGCAAAATTTTTAGGGATTTGTGAATTTATCATTCTGATGATTTTGATTATGACACTTATTAGTATGGCTGTGGCAGTTGGCATTACAGGTATGCGCAGTTTATTGGATTATAAAATCATTGTTCTAATTTATTTGATTAAAGTAATTTCAATTAACATAGCGTTTATTTCACTTGCTTTATTCGGTTCCTTTTTAACAAAATATAGCGGAGCCGCAATGCCGGTGAATTTTATATTAATTATATGTTTATTTGGAGAAATGGCGAACGGATTATTTAGCAGAAATCTGTTAGTACCAATGCTGGTATATGTAGCCATGATTATCATATTCCTTAGTGGTACTGTTTTTTTGTTTAATAGAAGTGATATATAATAAAAATCAGGAGGAATAATTATGGATAAAAAAAAATGGGTAATAGTAGCGGTAATCGTACTGTTAGTGATAATAGTTGTAGCTATTGAGTGGAAATCAAAAAATAATTTTGAAATAAGCGTAGATGCTATAGAACAGATTATTGTGGTTGAGTCTGCCGACACCGTTAAAGTACAGGTGTCAAATGATGATATGGTGCATATTATATATTACGAGGGAGCCGGTTATAAATATGAAATAACTGAAGAAAATGGCGTCTTGAAGATAAAGGGAGACAATAAGACTGCAATTAAAATAGATATACAAAATTCCCCGCTGATTATAAAAATACCACAAGACTATGGCAAATATTTGGAAATAAATACAGAAAAGAGTGCATCTGTAAGTGAGGCTATTGATTTTGCGTCAATAAGTATCAATGACAATGAAGAATAAAAATGGTAAACTTCGGGCCAAGGAGCTGCTGGCAAAACCTATTATTAAGCCCTCTTATGTTATAAAATCGCTCGGTACAAGGGGGTACAAGGGGACGCTTTGTTTGGCACGTTTTGATCGGCGAATTAAATTCGATGGATAAAGGCCAGATTAATAATTTAGTTGAGGACATCATTTTATGTACAAAGGTAGTATTTTTAGGATGTCCCATACCACATGGCGTATGGAGATTGCAGATGGATTTATTTTAAGAGGAATTGAGAATATACGATTGGAAAGAGGACTGTCTCAAAATGATTGGTAAATCATTTTGAGATAGTCCCTTTTTCTTTGCTTGAGAGGAACCTGAATTAAAATGCACTTAAATACAGTTTTCATTATCGGTTAAGCATTATCTGGACAAAGAGCAAACTGATTTTGAAGACTATTTTTTTTATAGGCCGATTCTCTCAAAAAATGCTGGGTTTCCCCGTTCCCTCTCATAGCTCTTTTCAAGTGTCTGTTCCTGAAAGGGTGCTCCTATTCGGTATTCTTCCCATCCGTTTTCTTTTTGTCCGAGCCAGCAAATCTGGAAGGAGCGATTGACTGTATCCATGACTACCGATTTGATGGTTCCAAACCAGTCATCGTAATAATGTGTACTCATGCCCTGCGGATACTTGGTTAAGAAAAGCTCTTTGATTTCTTTTTCCTCCAGATTTTTCTTGTCCTCCATGAATCGCTTTAGTGTCTCATAACGAACTATGGAATTTTTCATTGCAAAGGGTTCGAATTTCTGAAAGGAGGGAATTGCAATGTGGTTGGTTCCACATAAATATTTTTTCTCGCTTTGAGAAGAGATTTGAACAAATGAAAACGCTCCGTCCATAGTCTCAAAAATACAGCCATTACCCTTGGCATCTGCTAAGTAGAGGTTGATGTTATAAGCTATGGGCATCTTTTGTGCCATTTTTAAGGCTTCTTCCACGTCTTTGCAGTTTTCCAGCAGGCTCCTTATTACAGCCCAGAACTGAAGTCCCTCTATCTTCGGAGGGCGCATACCTTCTAGATTACTCACAGGAAATCCACAAGAGGACATAGATATGGCAAGACCACATTCATTGATGCCTTCCGTCCTGCCAAAGAGTACAATACTGCCTCCAATGTGGGCATATTTTCCTTGCGGTCTTGTCTCGCATAGCATAAGATCTTCATCTTCTATACTAAACTCATAATTGCGTATCAGTCTGGTATGGCCGTCATTCATAAGACTTCCTTCTACAATGAGACCAGAGCAGTGCGGTTTAAGGTATGTCATCCAAGTGTAGGCAATGTCACTTAATGGGATATTGTATGCGTTTGCATATCCCTCCAGCTCTTCTAAAAGACCCGGACAATAGGTTTTATAAAGCTTTATGGCTTCTTCTAATTCGTTTTCTGTAAAATACTTTGGTGCCGGAAAGACTGCGCTTTTATCTCTTGTCTTTTTTGCCAGCTGCCTACCGATTTCTTCATAGCTGCCTTCTAATTTAAGATAAGATACATTTTGCTTTTCCATAGAATCATTCCTTTCTTTTTGTAGGTTCATTCTATCGCGCAAAACATATTTTATCCTGTCATTTTCAGCTTTTATTTGTCTTGCTTTTCAGGCCGCTTCTTAACCGGAATCCAAACTTCACTACGGTAGTTTAAATTGCTAATGTCTCCTTCTTCGTAGCATTCTATATTGTATCCTGCAGCAATTTCATAGTCCTCATTTTCAGGAAGCCACTCATTAAAAATTCTGGTATTTAGTGCTTGTAAAGCCTCTGGCATTGGACCTACACAGCGAAACCTTGCCCAGGTTAGAGCAGGGATCCTAACTACTTTAAGTCCTTCTTGAACTAAATTTTCTCTGTAGTCCCCTGCAATCAGATAGTAAAAATCCTTACCGTTTAACGCCTCATCGATGCATATACCATATTTGCCTACGTTGTACCCTGATAGAGCTGATTCCTTCGTGGAGCACCCTTCCTTTTTCCATTCCTGCCAAAAGGAAGGGATTTTATTAAAGGCTTCTTCATAGGAAAACATGCGTCCTATTCCCATTACCTCAAAGCCATCCATTGCTTCGATGCTATATTCTATCTGCTCTCCACCTCTTACTGATATATTGATTATAAGCGGAAGAAATGGTTTGATCTTGTAGGGCTGTTCCTTAAGCTGCATGGGGGATAATCCATGAAATCGGCTAAATGCCTTTGTAAAGCTTTCGGGCGTATCATACCCATAGCGGTAAGCCAGCTCAATGACCTTTTCTGCTTTTTTAATCAAATCAAGTGCTGCCAGATACAGGCGACGATTTCTTACGTATTCGCCTATGGTATAACCTGTCATCATCTTAAATGCCTTTTGAAAATAGAAGGGAGAAATATGAACATGATTTGCTACTTTTTCCACTGTACAGTCTGAAAACAGGTGCTTTTCTATATAATCAATCGATTCCTTTAATGCTTTTGTCCATTCCAATTCCACCACCTCTTGATATTAGTATAGCATAACTGTTTAACCTAGTTAATCACTTAATATTGCTGATATCAAAGGGTTTGTCTATTTTTAAGTAAGAGTTGTAGGGTGTTTAAAGCTCCCAGATTTGGTGGGAGGGGATTATTATCTGTGAAGTAAGGCCATAGTGTATGATATTATAATCAAAAGTAATAGTTTGTAATTATAGCAGGTTTAATTATATACTAGTATTTAAATATGACATATACTTGAGGCAATGCCTTCGGTTTGATTTTGCATAAGTGAAGTCGTTATACTATAATAATATTATTATTTTATCGATAATATTAAGTAGATGAAGACGAGGAGGTACGAGTTTGAGAATTTTAATGGTTGAAGATGAAAAATATATTGCTGAAGCAATTGCTCAGGTCTTAAGAAAAAATAACTATAGCGTAGATTTGGTATATGACGGAAATGATGGACTGGATTTTGGCCTTACTGGTATATATGACATTATCATTCTCGATATCATGCTCCCCAAGATGAATGGGATTGAGGTGCTTAAAGGATTACGAAAAAACGGCATTGAAGCCCCCGTGATTCTGTTAACGGCAAGAGGCGAAACTGAGGATAAGGTAAATGGGCTGGACAGTGGAGCGGATGATTATTTGCCAAAGCCCTTTCATACGGATGAACTATTGGCTCGACTGCGGGCATTAGGCCGAAGAAAATCGGAATTGATAAATGATGGCATACTTAAATATGGCGATATAGCGTTTAATCCCCAAACCCTATTGATTTTCTGCGGAAATAAGGAATCAAAGCTTACTTTAAAGGAGTCCCAATTGTTAGAGCTTCTTATAAAAAGAAATGGGATGATTACCTCAAAGGAGCTTATTATCAAAAAGCTTTGGGGTTATGACACTGAAGCAGAGGATAACCATGTAGAAATACATGTATCATTACTGCGAAAAAAGGTAAATCATTTGGAATCCCAGGTGGCTATTAATGCGATACGGGGTGCTGGATATGTCTTGAAAATAAAGGAGGGGGATTAAAATGTTTTCAAAGATGAGAAACAAATTTCTCCTTCTTAATATGTCAATTACATCTACGGTAATGATTATTGCTTTTGTGGTAATATATTTCATCACCTACAGCAATATACATTCTGAGATTCAAAATAAACTGATTTCACGAAGTGATTTTACACCGATAATGGGAGCAACACAATTGCCTAATGATGCGCGAATGAGAGTTGCTGTCGGTCAAAGTTTTACTATTGATGATGCTCTTTTCTTCAGTATAGAGGTAAACCCTAAAGGAGAGATTTTAGGAGTCAACTCTATCATAGAAATGCCTGAGGAGGTATATATTAAGGCTGTTGAGCTTGTATGGAGCAAAGGAAATAATAATTCTACAGTAACATTAGAAGGCAGACAATGGCAATATCTTATAAACCCATTTGGGACGGTAAGTATTTTACGAGGTGGTCAACAACTTGCAATCTCAGATGCCGGATATAAAATCACATTTTTAGATATCACCAACTATAAAAGTACATTGTTTCAGCTGCTTACTACCTTGGTTTCTGTGGGATTACTTATGTTAGTGGCGATTTTTATAATCAGTCTATACTTTGCAAATCGGGCAATTAAACCTATTGCAGAAACATGGGAAAAGCAGAAGCAATTTATTGCTGACGCGTCACATGAATTGAAGACCCCCCTTTCAATTATAAATGCTAACTATGATGCCCTCCTGGAAAATCAAGAGGAAACCATTAAAAGTCAATTAAAATGGTTTGGATATATAAGGATTGGAACCGATAGAATGACAAAGCTTATTAATGATCTTTTGTCTTTGGCTAAGATTGAGGATAAAAATTTCGAAGCACAAAAACTTCCATTTAATATTAGCAATGCTGTCAATGAAGTGATGTTGTCGATGGAGGCTATAGCAAGAGAAAAGGGTATTAAGCTCTGTCCCTTAATAGAGACTGATATTATTGTAAAAAGCGACTCTGAGAGAGTTAAACAGGCTGTGACAATTTTATTTGATAACGCTATTAAGTATTCAGATGAAAATGGTCAGATTGATATTTCATTAAAAGCGACAAAACGCCAAGTGATATATTCAATAAAAAATACTGGAAAAGGCATAGCAAAGGAGGATTTACCTAGAGTTTTTGACAGATTTTATAGAGGAGACCCATCTAGAGTCCATGAAGGCGGAGGATATGGTTTAGGGCTATCAATTGCCAAGACAATTATGGATAGATTAGGTGGTACGATACAGGTCACAAGTGTGGAAAACGAGTACACCACCTTTACCTTTATGCTTGAACTGTAAAGCATGAAAAGCAAAATCAATTATTTAATGACTTATTAACAAATAAATAATTAATAATAAAGTATGACCTATAACGTGATAAAGCGGAGTATATAAATCATAGAGCGATGGCTTCAAACGAGCTATTGCTCTTTTGCTTGTAGAAGAAAGTTATATTATAGGTCTTATTTTTGATTGAAAAGAGCGATAGTCAGGCAAAGTGACTATCGTTTTTTTATAATTTTGATCCATTCAAGGTTCGCTAAAGGATTATATTTTATACTTAAAAGTGTTAAAGCTTGGAAAAAACGCCATAAGCTAGATGTAATCTTTTTCGTAGGTAGGTATATGCCTTTAGAATGGCATACACCACAGGGGGATGGATAATGAAGGTATCAACAAAAATAGCTAAAAAAAATAACCTAATAGCACTAATCTTTCTGGCACCAAGTCTAATAGGCTTTCTAGTTTTCTTCTTTATACCCTTTGTAGGGGGCCTATACTATTCCTTTGTGGATAGTCCAATAGGTGGCAGCTTTGTGGGTCTAGCCAACTATATTGATTTAATAAAGAATCCTATTTTTCAAAAAGCGGGATACAATACACTGATTTTTACGATTATTAGTGTTCCGCTTAACATGATAATTTCCTTAGGGCTTGCCCTTTTACTAAATAGGAAGATTTATGGAAGAAACATTATTCGGATGGGCTTTATAATACCTCTGGTGGTGCCTGTGGCATCGGTGGTTTTGGTGTGGCAGATATTATTTGATATCAATGGCTCCCTTAATGCTATTATATCAGCATTTGGATTCTCACCTATAGACTGGATGAAGACAGAGTATGCTAGAGCTGTGGTTGTAATAGTCTATCTCTGGAAGAATCTTGGCTATAACATGCTCCTATTCCTGGCGGGTCTTCAAAATATACCGCCAGAATATTATGAGGCGGCTAATATTGATGGAGCCAGTAGCTGGCGTAAGTTTATTGATATAACATTGGTTTGCCTTACACCCACAACCTTCTTTGTCTTTATCATGTCTATAATAAATTCCTTTAAGGTCTTTAGAGAGGTGTATTTGATTTCAGGTGCATATCCACATGACAGTATTTACATGCTGCAGCATTATATGAACAACAAGTTTGCATCCTTGGATTACCAGATGTTAACCTCAGCAGCCTTTATTATGGCTATATTTATTTACATTCTAGTACTAATTTTATTTAGGATTCAAAGAAAAATCAGCAGTACTTTAGGAGGGTGATAAAGCTTATGCAAATTAACCAGCATATAAAGAAAAAATTAGGAAATATAGTACTTTCAGTATTGCTGTTTACTATGGTTGTGGTCTTCCTTTTTCCCCTCATATTCACAATTGCCAACTCCTTTATGAGTGAACAGGAGATAGAAACAAGCTATAGCATGGTGTCTGCAAACTCTTCAGGTCAACAGGAATCTGCTTTTGCAAGTGAGTATGCCAATATAAAGCTAATTCCAGAGATGGTGACCATTAAACAGTACTACACAGCCCTTATTAAAAGAACTCAGTTTCTTATTAAGTTTTGGAATTCTGTAATTATCGTTGTACCAATAATATTAGGTCAGATAATGGTATCGTCAATGGCAGCATATGCCTTTGCAAAACTAGATTTTATGTTTCGAGATAAGCTGTTCTTTGCCTATATTATTATAATGATGATGCCCTTCCAGGTCACGCTGGTGCCGAATTATATCATGGCCAGCCGACTGGGTTTAGTAGGCAGCTATTCATCAATAATTTTGCCGGGTATCTTCGGTACCTTCGGAGTTTTTTTAATGAGGCAATTTATGACATATATTCCAGATGCCTATATTGAGTCGGCAAAGGTTGATGGGGCCAGTCAGCTTAGGATATTTTTTACTATTATGCTGCCAATGGCAAAAACAGCCCTTGCGGCACTCTCCATCCTAGTATTCATAGATAACTGGAATATGGTTGAGCAGCCATTGATTTTTCTGCAGGATGTGAATATGCACCCATTGTCAATTTATCTTTCCAATATTAATAAAGGAGAGATGGGAATAGCTTTTGCTGCATCAACGATCTATATGCTGCCAATGCTATTGATTTTCTTATATGGAGAGAATTATTTGGTTCAGGGAATTCAACTTTCAGGTATTAAAGGCTAATACAGGCTGCTTCTTATAGATGGGTTAAGGAATTTTGAAATCAGATTGGAGGTATGACAAATAGATGAAGGGATTAGAAGAAGGTGCAAATATTAGAAGAAGCAAGATAATCGGAAGGACAACAGTAGTATTTCTTACAGTAATGCTTCTCTTAACCTTTTTTTCCAGAACCATAAATAACTTTACACTGCCAAAGGTAACATACGAAAACCCCTCAAATGGGGCATTAATCAAGGAGGCGTCAGGTATTGGGAATGTGCAGGCAAGAATAATACATGATCTTTATGTACGCTCCAGTATGAAGGTAACGGGGGTTATGGTGGAGGTGGGAGATTTGGTTAAGGCGGGGCAAGCAATCTTAACTCTTGATACAACAGATATAGAGAACCAATTGAAGGATGAGAGGGATAAGTTGACTCAGCGGAAGCTAAATCTCGAGAAGCTAGTAGAAGCCAGCTCTTCAAATAACCTATTGAACCAGAATAAATCAGTTCTGACAGCTCAGCAAAATCTTAATAAAGCTCAAAAAAATTATGAAAATAGTAAAACGCTATATGAAGTTGGTGCTGTGTCTGCTGCTGAGCTGGCGGATGCAAAGGCTAATCTTGAAAGCGCCCAAATAGACTACGATATAGCAGAAAACAATAGAGATAAAGCAATGAAGGATGACCAAAGAGATATTGAAAGCATAAAGCTTGATATAGATATAGCAGAAAGAAAAATAGCTGAGTTAACTAAGGAGTTGAATATGAGTACTGTAGCGGCACCCAGTGACGGCATTGTAACTGATTTGTACTTTTCAACAGGAATGACTGCTAATACTTCACAACCCTTATATAAAATTGCAGATATCAGTGGAGGCTTCCAGTTTGTAGCTACTGTTAATACAACTGCTGCAGAATTCTTAGGAGCAGGTGATACAGCTGAAATATCCATTAGCTCATTAAGTGGCAGGACGATACAGGGGAAGGTAACACAGGTTAGAGATAATCAACAGCAAATGGGTGTAAAAAAGGATGTCATCATTGATATACCAGTAGATGGATTGGTTGGTGGAGAAGTTGGAACAGCCAACATCAGAAAGAATATAGGCTCCCATAATGTACTGGTATCCAATTCAGCATTGGGGCAGGACGCTTCAGGATACTTTGTATATGTGCTTAAGGATAATAAAGGGCCACTTGGCAATGAATTTTCTGTAGAAAAGGTAACTATCAGTATCGGTGATTCAGATAACTTGAAAACGGCGATTTTAAGTGGAATAAGTGCTAATGATAAGGTAGTATCAAACAGTGATAAGCCCTTATCAGATGGATCCCGTGTATTACTGGCCAATTGAGGAGTGGGATAACATGAAGAAAGGAAAAGCCGTATGGATTCTATCGTTTTCAGGCATTTTAATGATACTTTCCTTCATTGTATTGGGTACAGCACTGCTAAAAGAATGCTATAGGTTGAATAGCAACTACGACATGCAGAAGGTGCTGGTATCGGTTAAAAATCAAATAGATAGTCAGGGAAAAAATTCCTTTACTATAGATGATATTGATAGACTTAAAAAAGAGCTTTCAACAGAGGATGTAAGCTATACCGCTTTATCAGGTCTAATCAACACATCAGTTTCCAATAGTAACACAGTGCTAACGGCTAGATTGATTGGTACAGATCATACATATCCGAATTTCAGTAATATGGCCCTGATTAATGGAAGCTTTATTACACAAAAACAAGAGAAAGAGGAGGCGATGGTAGCAGTAATTGACGAGGAGCTAGCCTGGGATTTATTCAAATCAGTTGATGCAACTGGTAAAACATTAGATATCTATGGTAAAACCTTTCAGGTTACGGGCGTTTTAAAAAAGGAAGGCTCAATTATAGGAAAATTGACAGATGACGGTATGCCAAAGGTATATATACCTGCTAAGGTAATGCTGGATATGGATAATACAGCAGGAATTACAGCCATGCAGATAAGGACAGCTGATGGTAACACACTGGATCAGAATAAGAGTAATGTGTCGGCTGCTTTGGGGCAAATCAGTAAAGACCCTTCCAATTACAATATAGTTGATTATAATTTGAAATACGCTTTAATGAGGCAAGGTCCGCTATTATTTGCATTTGTTATGGGAATAGCATCAATGCTTATATTACTAAAGCATGTTAAAAAGCTGACAATAAAGGCCTATTCATTAATTACGGAGGGTTGCAGGACCGATTATCTTTCAAATGTAATAAAAGAGAATAAGGCTGAATTGGCTGTCTACCTTCTTGAAATGATGGTTGTATTCATAGGAATAGTATTTATCTGGAGGGGTATAAGCTTCAAGCCCTATATTCCGCCAAGGTATATTCCTGACGAGTTAATTGATATCTCATATTATCGCAATATAATTAAAGGATTTATTCAGGGCGGTATACGGGATATGGGATATATTCCAACTCAATCGGAGCTATACGTGAATGCCACCAATATGCTGCTGAACCTGCTTTTTTTCTTGGCTGTTATGCCTGGATGCCTACTTTTATACATAGGCCTCCGAGAAATGAAGGGATTAAATATAGATACAAACAAGCTTACGATGATAATTGGCGTCGGTTTTGTTTTTTCACTGGCTTTACTGGTGGTCACAGCATATATGATGCAGCTGCCATTAATACTGGATATAAAAGGTATTCTAGTGACATGGGTTTTTATCTTCTTAAATATCTTAAAAACTAATAATGGAAAGGAAAGTGAAATGAAGAATGTATAAAAAAATGATGAGCTTATTCATGATAGTAATTCTAATCGTAAGTCTTTCAGCCTGCGGTGGAGGCAACAAAAACACTGGACAGAACCAAAACGAGGATATTATTAGCTATGAAGAAACCGAGATTGGGGTTAATTCAGGACTTATGTGGCCTGATGGCAGTCGTGTAAATTCCAAAAACCAGCTGGTGGTTTTTGATAGGGGCAATGGATCAGATTCAGGCTTTGTAACCTTAAACCAGGATGGTACTCCGATTGGTAATTCGAAGGTTAGCTTTGAAGGCAATGTGAGAGCCTTTGATCTGGATGAAGCAGGTAATATATATGTGGTGACGGCAGGAATTGATAATTCTCAAAGGCTTTCAATAATTAATCCTCAAGGGGACATCTTAAAAACTGTTGAGCTTGGTAGCTTTGCTGGTATAACAGGTCCTGGAATGGGGGATATGGGTATTACTGATATAGCTGTAGATTCAAAAGGAAACATATATCTCGCCAATTCTTCTGAGAGCATTCAGGTGCTGAACAAGGAGGGAGAAACAGTAACAGCCTTTGGTTCACAGGGGTATGTCAGCTTGGATATCGACTCTGACGATAACATTATTGCCTTAAACTCTAATACGGGTAAAAGCGCTATAGAAAAGCTTGAGGCCTCAACAGGAAATAGCATCTGGTCTGTTGAATTAGCAACGGCTTCTGATGGAATTCTCAATATAATGGGTTTAAATAAGATCAGATCCTCAAATGAAGGTATTTACCATATAACCAGCCAGAGCATAACTAAATATGACTCCGACGGTAAGCTGGTGGATACTATAATTGACTTTAGATACTATGGCATTCTTGCCAGTGGGTATAATATTTCCGATATGGCGTTAGATGCTGAAGGCAACATATATATAACTACTTCGTCGGCACCTGCAGGAATGCTAAGAATTAATTCAGCAGCCTCCACTTCCGAGTCCATAAAATATGAATTGTATAGATACTCAAAAGTAAGTGGAAATAATGTTAGAAAAAAAGAGGTTATCACCATTTCTGTTCCTGCTTCCAATAGAGGCCTTGAGATAGCAGCAAGTAAGTTCCAAAAGGAAAACCCAGGATACAGAATAGAAGTACAGACATATCCTAGTGATGATTATGAGACCTATGTTAAAAACCTAAACACTCAAATATTATCTGGTAAGGGCCCTGACATCATATCTGTTGCTGGATTGTCATACGAAAATTATATTTCAAAAAATATTCTAGCCGACCTTAGTGAAATGATAGCCAAGGACAAGAGCTTTGACATAAGCAAGTATTACACCAATATTTTGGATGCATTAAAATACAATGGAAAGCTTTATGTAATGCCAACAAGCTTCACCTTTAATGTTTTAATGGCAAACCAGAAGATACTTGATGAGGAATTAATTAGTATAGATGACAGCAGGTGGACCTGGAATGATTTTAAAGCAGCTGCAGAAAAGGTTAGTAAAGGGAATAGATCAGCCATGCCTTCTGTTAGCTCTAGTGATTTGCTGAATCTCTTTACCAATGACAGCTACAGCGATTACATCGATGCCGGCACTAAGACAGTGAATTTTACTTCACAAACCTTTACAGACCTATTGAATACGGTAAAAGCCTTTAGTGAAGGAAATCTTACCGATAGCAATATTAAAAACGACATGATTTCAGTATTGGAGGCAGCAGGCAGAGAAGCTCTGGTATTTTACCCCTTTAGCATTAATGACTACAACATGTATAGTTTTATGAAATCTGCCTTTAACGAGGAACTAAGCCTATATAATATGCCTTCAGCGGGAGGTAATGGCGGAACCTTTACTTCAAATTCTATGTATGGGATAAATAGGAATTCACAATATAAGGATCAAAGCTGGGAACTCTTAAAAATTCTATTATCTGATGAGATTCAAACCCTGAGTAGTCAAGGAGGAGCAGCAACGGGCTCATCTGCAGTAAATGCAGTTGGGGGCTTTTCTATCAACAAATCGGCTCAGCAGATGAAGGCACAGCAGACCATCGAAGTAACTCAAAGCGGAGCTATGAAAATAAATATAAGCAGCGGCAATGGAAGCTTAACCATAAGCCCATCGCCATTGACTCAAGGAGATATCGATTATATAAATACCTTTATTGAAGGCTTAAATACCTATGCCAATAAAGATGTAAATATCAGTGGTATCGTGCAGGATGAAACGAGAAACTTCTTCTCTGGAGGAAAATCTGTCGAGGAGACAGCAAAGCTAATCCAGGATAGGGTAGACACCTATATAAGAGAGTAGAAAAAAATAATATATTGATTGAAAGACCATCAACAATTGTCAGGGGCCTTAGCCCCTGGTAATTGTTAATTTGTAAAAAAGATGAGAGTGATAATATTATGGCCAGCATTAATTTAAAGCATGTGAGCAAGAAATATGATAATAAGGTTGTTGCTGTTGCAGATTTCAACTTAGACATTGAAGATAAGGAATTTATAATTTTTGTTGGACCCTCCGGCTGTGGGAAAACTACTACCTTAAGAATGATTGCAGGGTTAGAGGAGATAACTAATGGTGAAATATATATAGATGGAAGGCTGATAAACGATGTACAGCCTAAAGACAGAGATATCGCTATGGTTTTTCAAAATTATGCTTTATATCCTCATATGACGGTTTTTGAAAATATGGCCTATAGCTTAAAGTTAAACAAAACCCAAAAAAGCGAAATAAAGGCCAGGGTGCAGGAAGCAGCTAGAATACTTGAAATAGAAGACCTGCTGGACAGAAGGCCTAAGGCACTATCCGGAGGACAGAGACAAAGGGTAGCCTTGGGTAGAGCAATAGTAAGGCAACCAAAGGTATTTCTAATGGATGAACCCTTATCAAACCTTGATGCTAAGCTAAGAAGTCAGATGAGGACTAAAATTAGCAAGCTACATCAGGATTTGCAAACAACCTTTATATATGTAACCCATGATCAAGTAGAGGCTATGACAATGGGAACAAGAATAGTTGTTATGAAGGATGGCTATATCCAACAGGTAGATGCGCCACAAACACTATATGAAAAGCCTAATAATATATTTGTAGCAGGTTTTATTGGAAGTCCACAAATGAACTTTATACAAGCCTTGGTAGGTAAATCAGAAGAGGAGGTACAGCTTAAATTTGGTAATAGCAGCATAATGCTACCTAAGGAAAAGGCAAGAATATTGGAGGATAAGGGTTATATAGGAAAGGAAATAATCATGGGAATTCGGCCTGAAGATATACATGATGAGGAAATCTATCTGGATTCACTTGCAGGCTGTGATGTAGAGGCATCAGTAGAGGTTATTGAAATGCTTGGTCCAGAAACACTATTACATGTAAAAATTGAAGCTAGTGAATTGACTGTGAAGGTTAATCCTAAAAAGCTAATTAAGGTTGGGGATACGATAAAGCTGGCTTTAGATCCTGATAAAGTTCATATTTTTGACAAGGAAACAGAATGGACAATAATGAATTAAATGAAAGGAATGAGAGCTCCTATGGCATTCACTTTTGGCAAACCTCGTATCATTGTTTTCTTTGAAATATTCCTCCGAAAATTTTGGCACCTTGTCAAAATCAATATGTTATTTCTAATATTTAATCTACCGGCAGTTGTAGTAATGCCTTTTATATCTCGAATTTTTTTACAGCTATTGATTAAAATGGGAGATCCTATTGCTAATAGTAGCTATGAGCTTGCATTTTGCTTTGCTGCCGGAGCAATTTTAGTTTGCATACCAATGGTGACAGTAGGTCCTGCACAGGCGGGATTTACTTATGTAATGAGAAATTTCGCCCGTGAAGAACATGCATTTTTATGGGAGGATTTTAAAGAGCAGGCTATTAGCAATGCTAGACAAAGCATATGTGTATGCCTTATTGATTTAGCTGTAATAATACTAATTGGAGTTAATATAAATTTCTACCTTACAGTAGACTGGAATAACAGACTTTCAACTGCAATTGTTATTCTAGTCATAATGGCTTTTCTAATATATTTGATGATGCACATGTATATTTATCCAATGCTAATAACCTTCAGACTATCCATAAAGCAATTATATAGAAATGCATTAATATTTTCTATTATAAAATTTTTCCCAAATCTAGGGGTTATTGCTCTATGCTTTATATTAACTGCCTTACCTTTGTTATTATTCCCAGCAGCCGGTATTTTGCTATTCTTTCTCATAACAATGAGCATTATAGGATTAATTACTAATTTTTATGTGTACCCAATTCTAAAAAAGCACATGATAGATTCAAAATCTTAACAATTCTAACGAAAAACTAACATTCATTTTGATATCGTATAAAGAATGATTAATATAGAGAGGTGTTCTTATGAAAATACTGCTTGTTGAAGATGAAGAAATGCTTGCAGCCATCATAGCTAAGGGGCTACGTAAGGTAGGCTATGCGGTTGATACTGTATTTGATGGAGAAGAAGCCTTAGAATACTACGATATCTATGAATACGATATTATCATTTTAGACTTGAATATCCCCAAAATTGATGGCCTAGACGTATTGCGGACAATTCGTAAAAAAGATACAGATCAAAAGATTTTAATACTATCTGCAAGAACGAAGGTTAACGAGAGAATTCTTGGACTAGATGAGGGTGCAAATGATTATCTTATTAAACCCTTCGACTTTGGAGAATTAGAGGCAAGAATCAGAAACTTATTGCGCCGAAATTTTTCAGGGATTCCGACAACAATTGTGCTCAATAATTTTACAATTGATACAAATGCCAAAAGGGTAACCTGTAATAACGATACATTGAATTTGACACGCAAAGAATATAGTATTTTTGAATACCTTATTTTAAACAAGAATAAAATTATCAGCGCAGAAAAATTAGTGGAGCATATATGGGATAGTGAGTTTGATCCTTTTTCAAATACTCTGCGTTACCATATTCATACACTTAAAAAAAAGCTGTCTGATTTCAGCAATGAAGAAATAATAAAAACAATCCGTGGTCAAGGCTATATCATTGAGGAGGTGCAAGAATGAAGTTATTTATGAAACTAACCTTACAATGGCGAATTACAATACTTACAGCCATAGTGCTGATCATATGCTCTGCTGCCTTGACCGCCTTCTCCATATTAAACGCCCAAAGAACTCTTATGCCTATATTACAGGGTGGCATCGTTATAACGAAGGGGGAGGGTAATTCTGCTGATGTGAAGATTCAAGGTAAAGACGATAACGAAATAGAAAGCGGCATTGCACCTTTAAGAACAGCCAAGCGAGATTTTGATATGAAAAGCATACTGTTTTTACTAGGGCTAACTACTGTTGGAATCGTGCTTGTATATTTTGTATCTGGGAAGGCCCTACTGCCTCTCAAGAACTTGAGTAGACAGGTGGCTGAGATTGACGAAGGAGACCTATCACAAAGATTAACTGAAGGTTTATCGAATGACGAGGTGAGTAGTCTGACAAAGAGCTTCAATCAAGCCCTTGAGCGTATAGAAGAAGCATTTAATAGGCAAAAGCGTTTCTCGGCAAGCGCTGCACATGAGCTAAAAACACCCCTTGCCACAATGAAAGCGGGAATTCAGGTGCTTAGAATAGACGAAACCACCACATTAGATGAATATAAGGAAAACGCCCATATGATGGAAGTAAGCGTTGACAGGCTGGCGCAAGTCGTAGAGGATTTACTAATTCTAGCTTCTCCAAATGAGGAGACTGATGAATTTAATGAAGAGATTTATTTAGATGCTATGTTTGAAACGATATTTGATGAGTTGTCGCCGATATATGAAAATCGTGGAATCACCTACAGTATCGAATGTGAGGCTATATCAATCTATGGCAACGAGGCGCTTCTTTACAGAGGGTTTTTTAACCTAGTTGAAAATTCATATAAATATAACCACGATAAAGGAAGTATTACAGTTCGTGGAAGCAAAACCAATAAATGCGTTAGAATTGATATTGAAGATACAGGGATAGGAATTCCAGCCGAACATTTGCCCTTTATATTTGATGCTTTCTATCGGGTGGACAGCTCACGATCTAGAAAAATCGCAGGATCAGGCCTGGGCCTATCAATTGTAAAAACCATCATAGAAAGGCACCGAGGAACAATTAAAGTTTCGAGTGAGGGTGTAAAAGGTACAAAAATATCAATACAGCTTCCCAAATAGCTTTCACAGCGTTTCTACCTAATAATAGGGATGACTCTTGAAGCATTGATAAAGAGACGGACAATAATTTTATCCGTCTCTTTCTAATCTAACGAAAACCTAACAATCCATATGCTAAACTAGGTTATGTCGACAAACAAATTCTGATTTAAGGAGAGACTAAACAATGTATATTATTGCAAATGCTATAAAAAACATCGGTAGAAATAAGGGCAGAAATACTTTAATGGCAATCATTGTTTTTGCTATCATTCTTACGACAGCCGTATCCATTATCATTAACACAACAACATCGGCTATTATTGCAGATTATAAGTCAAGATTTGGTGCAGAGGTTTCGATTGAAACAAATTTCGAAATGCTTCAAAGCAAAAATGTGGCTGAGGGCTACAAAAAACTAACGCCACAGCAGCAAATAGATTTTGGAAGGTCTGATTTGTTGCAGAGCGTGAATCTTTTGGCAACAATTGATATTTCACCAAGAAAGCTATCTTCCCTCAGTGAAAGCGAAATGGATAATTTTATTTCTAATTTTCTAAGTGGTGCCATAAGGGCAGACGGTACAAAAAACCCTGAAACAGTTCCAATAAAAGGCAGAATTATTGCGATGGACAACCTAGAAGCAGATAGAGACTTCAAGAATGGAACACGTAAAATTATCGGTGGTGAAATGTACAATAATCTAAACGAATGTATTGTCAGCCAACAGTATGCAGAACTTAACAACTTATCTGTTGGTGATACCATAGAGGTAGACAGTTATTTCAAAAATGATCCAATGACTCATAGCTTGACCATAACAGGTATTTATATGGATAATACTATGCTTGGCTCAAATCTTGAATCAATATCTTCTATGGAAAATAGAAATAATGAGATTCTTACCGGTTTTGATACGGCCATTAGTATGGAGATGTTTACTGGAGAAGGCCGCGTATCAGCGCAATATTTCTTAAAAGACCCTACATTGCTTTCCGCTTATGAAAAAGAACTTAGGGAAAAGGGATTAGCTGATTATTATAATGTTGTCACCGACGAAGCAGGGTATAAAAAAGTAGTAGGGCCTGTTGAAGGACTTGCCAAGGTAACAAATACCTTCTTGATTGTTGTTTTGATACTGGGTTCAATGGTTCTTATTCTCTTATCAACGCTTGCGATTCGAGAACGTAAATATGAAATTGGAGTCCTTCGTGCAATGGGTATGAAAAAAGGTAAGGTTGCCTTTGGACTGCTTACAGAAATGCTTGTTATCACAGTGCTATGCTTGATGCTAGGTTTAGGTGTAGGCTTAGCGGTATCTCAACCTGTTGCGGACAACTTGCTTTCAAATCAAATTGAACTTGCTGCTGAAAGCAATAATTCAAATGGCGGTTTATCAACTACAGGCAGAACAGGAATTGGCGCTCCAACATTTTCATCAGACGCCAAACCACTTTCAGAGCTTCAGGTAAGTTTAAGTGGAGACGCCATTACACAGATTATTTTTATCTCTCTTGTCTTGGCTGGTATATCAAGTATTGCAGGTATCATGTATATCACAAAATATGAACCGATAAAAATACTGTCAGAAAGGAACTAAGGTGAACATCATGAGTCTATTAACAATTGAAAATGTATCCTATAAATATAGCAGTACAACAAAAAACGTATTAAAAAAGGTTTCGGCGGAGTTTAAAAGTGGTAAGGTCCATGTGATTATGGGTAAGTCAGGTTCAGGAAAGACTACCCTCCTGTCTCTGATTTCAGGGCTTGATAATTGTACCGACGGAGCAATAAATTTTGACGGCAATCCACTTTCTAAGATTGACCGTGATAAATACAGAGCTGAAAGTATTGGCGTTATATTTCAGGGCTATAATCTTTTAACAAACGCTACAGCTGTTGAAAACATCGTATTGTCCATGTGCATTAGCAAAACAAAGGAAAAGAATAAGAAAAAAGTGGCATATATGCTGCTTGAAAAAGTTGGAATTAATAAGGAAACCGCTGACCGTAAAGTCCTGAAGCTTTCCGGAGGCGAACAACAGAGGGTTGGTATTGCAAGGGCTTTATCTCATAACCCTGATATTATTATTGCAGATGAACCCACAGGTAACTTAGATACTGATACGGAAGAGAACATTTTATCTATATTAACATCACTGGCCCATAATGAGGGTAAATGCGTAATAATCGTTACCCATTCTAAAAAGGTAGCTTCTGTTGCCGATGAAGTATGGGGGATGAAAGACGGGAACCTGACACTTGTAAAATAATGCTATTTCCGTATAGCCCCTCGCTTAACCTGTAAAAGTTAGTGAGGGGGTTTTTCTATTTTCCCTTCTGGTATTTGAAAATTTCATATTCAATCTTATTCCCAGCCATTATTTCTTTCTCCATAGCAATAGTTTATTTTATGTGCATAGTGGATTGTTACTTTCTTTAATCCAGCTTACTTCTGTAATGTCAGTGCTTTAGTTGGACATTTGGCAACGCAATGGGTACAACGAACACAAATATTATCTTCAATGATCCAAGTTTTTTGATCTTTAGATACAGCTATAGCATCAACTGAACATACCTTTTCACATAAGCCGCAGTACACACATTTTTTATAATCATTTACAATTTTTCCTTTGGCCTCAAATATTTTTCTTAAAAATCTCTTTTGGGCTATTATTCTTTTAAGCTTTGACATACTTAAATTCTCCTCTCTATACTTACTTAGAAGCTTGGATTCTTTAAATCCATGTTCATCTTAATTCGCAAATTGCTTCATATGGGCGGATTTATCAGTATATAATAAACGTATTAATCATTTGAATATGATGCCTAAATTATTAGATACACTGTGTATCTAATATAAAAATAGGATACATAAAAAAACTCAAACTGTCAATAAGATTCAAGGTGTATCTTATTGCTTTTAAGGTACATTTCACGATATAATGACTTTTAGGAGGGATTAAAATGGCTAATAATACAATGTTTAGACGTCGTGGCGACCAGCTTGAAAACGCTATATATGAGGTAGCCTACCGTCTGTTAACGACTGAGGGCTTTAACGCTATTAATTTTGCTCGCATAGCGAGAGAAGCGAAGACAAGCCGTTCTGTTATATACAGACATTGGGATACTGCGTTTGATTTAGTCTTTGAGACAGTTCACAATCGCTTTCAAGAATTAGAGGACGAAAGTCAAAAAACAAGTTTTGACAAAGGTAATCTACGTGACAATCTTCTACTAATAGGTCAAATGTTCATAAAACAGTTGAATAGTTTCCCATTGGAATTCAACCGTATGGTTTTATATGAGATGCAAAATAGTCCCAAGCGTATAAAGGAAATGCTAGCAGAAGCAAGAAAGAGCCATCTCCAAATAATGGACCATATTCTGCTAATAGCAATCGAAAAAAAAGAAATAGCTAAAATGCCTATAGTAGAAACGAAATTAGCATTGTTTCAACTGATTCGTCATGCAATTATTTTAGAAAATGAACCTGTTTCAGATAAAAAACTTGAAGCTTTAGTTGATTTCATTGTGTTACCCGCTATTCTAAGGGGAGCAGAATAGAAAGCGAAGGAACAAATCTTTAAGGGTCCTTGGGTTCGCGCATGTAAAAATTGTTTGTATTCTACCTAGAATGGTATAAAGCAAATATGTAAATATAATTACTGCAATTTATATAAAAGTTTACTTTTCTATTAGTTTAGAAATCGGATAATTATGCGAAATAATAGCCTAAGGAGCATGATTACAGTATGCTATTTGGTGTGAAAGTCTTTTCTTTATAAACATTTAAAGTTTTTATTAGGAGGGAAAATATGATAGAAACTCAATTTTCAATCGAAATTAATGCCTCTAAAGAAAGAGTCTGGTCAACCCTTTAGGAGGATAAAACGTTCCGCGAATGGGCAAATATTATTGATGAAGGCACATATATGAAGGGCGTAATGAAACAAGGAAGTGAAGTCCAGTTTTTATCAGCTGAAAATGGCTACGGTGTAACAAGCCTTGTAGATAAGCTCAATCCCAATGAGTTTGTATTATTCAAGCACAGTGCAGACACACAAGAAAGTGGGCAGCAGGAACGCGAAAAAGAGTGGACTGGGGGGACAGAGAGCTATTCCCTTACCGAAAAAAATGGAGTCACATCATTAATTGTTAAAACCGATATTCCACAAGAACTAGTAGAAATATTTAATGAAAGGATTCCCAAGGCTCTAGAGTGTATAAAAGCTCTAGCGGAAAAAATTTAGTGCTATGCTCCCTCGGACTGATGTTTAAGGGGGCTTTTACTTTAGGTGGGCTTAACTTTACTCAGAATTAAAGATAATTCATAAGTTTATTGTTAATAGTAGGATTGCTCATATTGACATTGAAGTTCAAGTAGACTACAATATAACTACCGAACGGTCGTAAGTTAATTTGTGAGAGGAGAATTTTTATGTCAAAGGCATATGAAATTAAAAACGTCGCCCTAGAGTTATTTGCATATAAGGGCTATGAGGGAACCTCTATTGAAAATATAGCAGCTGAAGTTGGAATTAAAAAGGCATCAATATACTCACATATAAAAAGTAAGGAGGAGCTCTTCATCACTTTGCTTGAGGATGTGCTAGAGTGGGATAAGAATTATTTTAATGGATTGTTAGAGAATAACACAAATATTGATGTAAAGGAAAAGATATATTTATTTTTTCATCATTATTGCAGGGTTTATCAAGAGGCGCCTAACCGTAATAAAATGATGTTCTTAAATAGAGCAATGATTTTCCCACCTGAATTTTTGAAAGAGAAAGCACAACTGATTTTTACCGATAATGAAGTTATGTTTAGCTCTATGCTAATTGGAGTTATTCAAGAAGGCTTAGTAAGTGGTGTAATTAGGGACATGCCTATCGACGATATCATTTCTTTTTTCTATTGCACTGTCGATGGACTATTTGTTGAATCCTGCTATTATACTCAGGATGAATATAATAGGAGATCACATTCAATATGGTCTCTATTCTGGCACGCAATAAAAGCATAGAAAAGCGAGGAGAATTAAAAATGAACCGTAGTGTTAAGCCAATTATTGGTTTTGAGGAACTAGATAAAATTGATATTAGAGTAGGGACAATAATAACAGTCGAGAATATTGAAAAATCAGATAAAATGCTAAAGCTGATTGTTGATTTTGGCGACTTCGAACGCTGCATATTAGTAGGGATGAAGAAGGAAAGGGATAATCCAAAAGAAATTGAAGGGAAGCAAGCACTATTTGTAGTAAACCTAGCGCCTAAAAAAATGTTTGGTGAAATATCTGAAGGTATGTTATTTGATATTGGTTATGCTGATGGGATAACCCCTGTATTAGCACAACCAGAAAAACCTGTGCCCAGTGGCACAAGAGCAGGTTGATTAGCATGAACTTAAATTATTGGTCTATTATCATAATTATAGCTTCGACATTGCTTTATCATATATCGCAGAAATCTATACCTACAAATATAAATCCAGTTGTATCCATGCTAGTAACATATTTGACAGCAATAATAATATCTATAGCAGTATATCCATTTTTCAAACAAGACAGTAGTTTTATCAACGAATTAAGGAAGGTTAATTGGGCAGTCTTTGCATTAGGATTAGCAGTGCTGGGGATTGAAATCGGCTTCCGGTATGCCTATAGAACAGGCTGGGATATTAGTAAGGCTAATTTGATTGCAAGCTCAATAATAGTTGTGTTACTAATACCTATCGGAATGCTCTTATATAGTGAGAGGGTTTCATTAACTAATGCAATAGGAGTGATATTTTGCCTTATTGGTGTAAGTCTAATTAATAGGTAGTGGGTGGAAGCGGTTAGAACTGTGGAAAGGATGATTTGAATGACCGATATGGAAAACATACTTAATATAACAACAAGAGAAGAGCTAAGGAGTTGGCTACAGGCTAATTGTAATATTGAAAAATGCTGCTGGGTGGTCGTAAGTGTTACCCCACAACCAGACACTTTACTTTACTTGGATGCAGTAGAGGAGGCTCTTTGCTTTGGATGGATAGATAGCGTTAAAAAGAAAAATTCTCAGAATCAGCTTCTTCAAAGATTATCCCCTAGAGCAAAGAGAAGTTCATGGACGGAGCTAAATAAAGAACGAGTACGACGTCTTGAAAAGCTTGGGCTTATGACAGATAATGGGAGAAAAGTGCTACCAGATATGAGCAGTGATGCATTTATAATCGATGAGGTTATTGAGAAAAGATTGAAGGAAGATGAGGAAACATATTCTAATTTCATGAAATTCCCAGAGCTTTATAGGAGAATAAGAATAGACACAATCAATCAGGTGAAGAATCAACCTGAGTTATTTATAAAGAGATTAGATAAATTTATAGAAAATACAAAGCAAGGCAAGATGTATGGCGCATGGAATGATAATGGTCGCCTGAACTAATATTATATGTTCGCTTGACATTGCTTTATCATGTAGGACTGAAACTCATATCTTCAAATATAAACCACCTCTTAGGATAGCGAGGTGGTTTTCTTATGTAAATTTTAATCATTTATTCAGTAATTATTAAATTAATACTAAGAGATATTTAAACCTTTTTTATTACGATTGACCTACAGCGAAATATTTTTAAAAGTGGCTTTGTAGGAACACGACAAATGAGTTGGAAATTAAATACGAAGGGATATGATAAGAATGGAATATATTAATGAATTTAATGCAGCAATTGCTGATCTTTTAGACAGTCCCCTTGTTCAATCAATGAATCAGCTGGAGCAGCATTCAAAAAATGCAACTTTATTGGATCATTTGGTTTACACCTCTTATATAAGCTATATCTTATGTAAACGATTGGGCTTAAATGAAATTGCTGCTGCAAGAGGCGCACTACTCCATGATTTTAGAACAAAGGATATAAAGTCTTTTATTTATAGCATTTTTACCCATAGTGAATTAGCAATGAAAGAAGCAAACACACATTTTAATTTAACCGAGCTTGAACAGGATATCATAAAAAAACATATGTGGCCAGCTACACCATTTTTGTTTCCGAAGTATAAAGAATCTTTTCTTGTATGCATGGTAGATAAATATTGTGCAACAATGGAGCTATTGGGGTTATACAAAAAAACTAAAACTACAAGGAAATTATACAGTTTAGTACAGGCTACAGGTAGAAGTAGTATTATAAATTTTGAAAAAAGAATGGCAGCTAGAGTTGAAACAAAGAATGTAGCCGTTTTATAGGGAAAATTATATGGAAGTAGATAGAGCAGATGTGAACAAAATAAACCAGTCGCGGAACAGGCACCTTCAAATGGGGTTATTCTAGGGGAAGATATAGTATTCAACAAGCTATATTAGAAATACTAGAGCAGCCATAGCCAGGTTTAGAACTGTTTCATGGAAGCCACTCTTGATATTGCTTTAAGAAGTGATAAAAAAGAACAATTCTTCAAATGTATTAGTGAAGAGTTGTTCTTTTTAATTACTTTTTGATTTCTGGTTTATCTAATTTCTATACTATACCCATATTTAATAGAATTTTAATATTTAACCTATAGATTCTTAATATTTTTACTGGTTTCTGTTAATTATTTATTATTACTCTAAGATAAAGGCAAAAAACAAACTAGGAGGGTTAGTATGGAAAGAAAAAAATTATTGGAGATATGTGGACTTAATAAAACCTTTGGGGATAGAAAGGTAATAGAAAATTTCAATCTTAGGGTTGATGAGGGAGATATATATGGATTTCTTGGAGAAAATGGGTCAGGAAAAACAACAACAATTAGAATGATGTTAGGTCTTATATTTCCAGACTCTGGTCAAGTAAAAGTTGGTGGAAAGGGATTATACAATAGTGGTTGTAGCGTGGATAAAAACCAGTATCAGAATATGGAAGCATGATCCTCCTTTTGGTTGTTCGTTTTGTCGTGATTCAATTATACCAAAACTAAGAGGTTTCATGCTCTTTTATTGTCAAAAACTATTGAATTTTCAAAGATTATAGATTTAAATCAGGTGAATTATGATGAAGTGGTTGGAAATTGGCACGTTAACCGTAGATGATTACAAGAAAGCACTTAGAATAAAGCTGGCTAAAGAGCTATAAAAAGGATTGTAAAAAAACCTGTATATCCTGGATGAACCAACCACTGGTCTTCATGAAGAGGATGTCGAAAAAGTCATTGTTTTTCTTGCGCGCGACCTATAGCAAATAGAATAATAGCAATGACTACAAGAATGGCGACGGACATCAGATTCCAAACATCGAAGCCTCCATCATTCAGTATTCGGCCTAATATAAATGCAATTACAATGTTTGCGGTTGCGCCGATCAATGAAGAGGCTGCTAGCTTACTCCAAATACTTAACTTTGATGCAAACACAATACGAATCAACCATAGAATGACTATTCCCGCAATGATCATTGGAATAGCGATGGTGGAGAACCAACCGCCGCCAGTAAAACGGTCAATTATATATAGCAACGGAAAGACAAAAATGCTGGTGAAAAGAAGTGCAATATCAATACCACGTTTCTTGAACAAAAAAAGAGGGATCATGCACAGCCATGTGAAGATAATGGAGCTTATTGGTAAAACCGACCACGTAAATTCATCGTTTATAGCGAAGTCTACAATTGACGTTGTAATAATTCCAGCAAGACCCAGAGCCAAAAAGGAAAGCAAGACCATGCGCGGCATTTTTTTGCTGCGAGTTTCATAGACACTGTTAGCGTAGTCTAAGGTTTTTTTTATAATTGTATCGTCGTTATCGTCCTCGCCATCAGACTCTTGGTCTGGATTTTCGGTTTTCCCTTTTAATAATTCACTTACATTCACATCCAGTGCCGCGGCCAATGGTTCCAGATAACTAATATCTGGATAGCCGTTCCCACGTTCCCACTTTGATACCGCCTTATCAGTAACGCCCAGCTTGTCAGCCAGTTGTTTTTGTGTTAGCCCCTTTTCTTTTCTGCGCTTTGCTATTATATCTGCCATATTCATGTTTTTCTAACCACCTTTTACTTAGAATACTTATAATCTAACAATCTTTCGTATCGAAAGCAACCGCTAATTCGCAGAATGCTAGGTAAACGCATCGTAGACATTCATCAAGCTCCTATAAAACAAGATTCTAGTTCTATCATCAGTCAATTGCAAATTTAATGAGCTTGTTCGTCCTTTCCTACAAGCGTAGTAGCTATATTATTGTTCGCTCACTATCTATTTCAACAGTTAATTAAATTTTATCAGTTTATTAAAATATCTTCAACGAAAAGAAAGGAGCCGCCGACAAAATGCCGCCGCTCCCCGCTTTTGCTCTATCCTGAACGTGGATGGAGCAATTATAACAGGTAGAAGACGAGATTGAAAAGCTCAGGTGTCAATATAGGTAAACCCTTATTTATCCATATACTTCAATTTCCATTCTAACATTTCTCTAAATACAGGAATAAAGTCTAAGCCTTTCTGACTCAGAAAGTATTCGACCTTTGGTGGAATTTGTGGGTATTCCTTTCTTATAATTATACCGTCGGATTCCAACTCTTTTAGTTGAGTACTAAGCATTTTATGTGTGATTGGTGCAAGTTCTTTTTTAAGCTCGCCATAGCGAAGAATTCTATTAAAACCAAGCTTGTATATGATGCGTAGCTTCCACTTTCCTCCAATCATGTTTACTACTTCCTCTAGAGCTGGATATCCAAGTCCTTCAAATTTAATACATTCTTCTTGCTCCTTCATTGACCTATCATCAACTGATTTCATTCTATTACTCTCCTTTTGTATAGTATATTTATAAAAAGTGCGTACTTTCTTTTTTATATACTTAAATTATAATGATATTATATTTAGTTTTCAATAGTAAGAGTGAAGGAGGATTCAAATGAGGACATTTATAATTACTGGTGGAACAAGTGGTATAGGTAAAGGCCTGGCAATGCATTATTTGAATAATGGTGACAGGGTAATTGCTATAGGTAGTTCAGCTGCTAAAGGAGAACTGTTTTACGAAGAAGCAAAAAAAGCAGGAGCGCAGGATAGCGCTATATATATTCAAGCTGACCTAAGCTTAGTGAAAGAAAACTATAGAGTTATTGAAGAAATAAAAAGCAGGTTTACAGCTATAGATGCTTTAGTACTGTGTGCACAATATCAAAAGAATACTAAATCAATTATTAGAACAAAAGAAAACTTTGTATTCTCTTTTGGACTTTATTATTTGAGCCGTTATATACTTAGCTACGGCTTGAAGGATCGTTTGGAGAATGCGTCAAAGCCTGTTATTTTAAATGTATGCGCTCCCGGTATGAAGGGGACAGTAAACTGGGAGGATTTACAATCTGAAAAAAATTATAGCAACATTAAATCAATCATGCATGGAAGCAGATTAAATGATTTATTAGGTGTTTCGTTTGCGACAAATAATAAAGAAACAAAGATAAGATATATTTTATTCAATCCAGGTGCCGTACAGACAAATGGAACAATGGAAGCCTTTGAACAACCAATCATGAGAGCATTGACGAAATTATTATATAAATTAATAGGAAGCTCCGTAGAAAAGGCCATCCAGCCTATTATTAGATTGTTGGAAAGTCCTCCAGCTGCAGCTTTGTCTGCCTATATGAAAAATCAAGAAGTCAGCTTAACTATGGAAACGTTTAATAATAACAATGCTCAAAATCTAAATAAAATAACTGAAGAGTATGTAAAACAGATTTAGTTTGGTTTTTAAATTAATCGAACTTTAGCTTGAAAAATTCGATTTATCATTGATACTTCTCACATCGGAGTTTAGGAACTTAATTAGAGGTGAGATTTTTATTGTGGAGATTCATACATCGTATTTTGATCCTCCAAAGACTTTACCAACAGAAAATATATTTAAGGTAAGATAATCAATAATAAAGAAATTACATAGAAGAAAAGTATGATGATAATATAGATGATATAACGATTATAATGCAGGGTGTATGTAGGTCCTGTATGAAAAAAACAAATAATTAAATGCAACATTTTACTTAAACTGAATGGATTGATAATCAATCAACATAAAATAGTCTACTATATTCTTTAAAAGTATGATATCTACAGTACAATATATGATAAGTAATATTCAGGTATGGGGAATAAGAGAATAAGAGCATGATGTGTAAGGTTAACTTGACACTAAAATGTAATAATGCTACAGTGAATATGTAAGGTTAACATTACAGGAGTGATAATACATGAAAAATAAATTAAAGCAGTTTCGCGATTCTTTGGGGCTAACCCAAGAGCAATTGGGTGAACTTGTAGGTGTATCAAGACAGGCAATTAACTCAATTGAAACAGAGAAGTTTGAGCCATCAATATGGCTGGCTTATGACATAGCTAAAGTATTTCATAGTACTATAGAAGAGATTTTTCTTTTTGAAGAAAGCGAAAGAAAATCTAGAGCTGAGCAAAGTAGAGGTGTAGTGTAGATGGCATTAAGAGAAATCAGATCGTTTGACGATGAAATATTAAGAAAAAAGAGCAAGCCAGTCGAAGCTGTAGATGATAAGATAAGGCAAATATTAAATGATATGGCTGAAACCATGTATAATACAGAAAACGGTGGCGGATTAGCGGCCCCGCAAGTGGGTATATTAAAGCGATTAGTTGTAATAGATATGGGACAAGGCCTTATAAAATTAGTAAATCCCAAAATAGTTAATCAAGAAGGAACTCAAGTAGTTATAGAAGGATGTTTAAGCAATCCAAATAAATGGGGAAGATTAATCAGGCCTGCAAAAGTAACAGTAGAAGCTTTGAATGAAAATGGAGAAGAAATTACTCTAACTGGTACAGGGGATTTAGCAAAGTGTTTATGCCATGAGATAGACCACTTAGATGGCATCCTATTTATTGATTTTGTTATCGAGTATATTAAGTAGCACTTTTAATGCTACTAAAGATATATATTACTTAACCTTTGTAGAGCTTCGGGAAGTTTTAGTTTTATTATTAAAATCACAAAATGATGTTGACGTTTACGCTACGTCATAGTGTAGACTAATAAATAAATAATTTCTCAAGGAGATTATGACAAATGGTTGATAATAACACAGTTATGAAAGCAGGGAGATGTATAGAATGTGGTGCCAAGGAGACAGATGGATTTTCATGCTATGAGCTATTTGGTTTTCCACTTGTTTGGGAGCATAATGATCCCGAATTATATGCCTTGCACTTTTGGCTTGTATCATGCTATATGATACAACATCCTTCGAATTACACAGCAGAAGGATATAAGCATATGGTAAAGCTATTTATAGACGCATATGATAATGAATGGGATACAGCATATATTCTCAAGAAGAATCGAGAGATTGTAAAATCAGTAGGTAAAATAACAAATCCCATGCCCAATTTGGAAAGAAAACGAGAGCTAAGGTTGTGGTCGATGACAATTGAAGATATATACCTTGGCGGTGAAAAAAATGCAATAACAAGTATTAATAAATGGAAGGACCATATTAGAAATGATCTTAGAGTATAGAAGATATGTTAAGAAGGACAGATTAGCATATAGTGTCAATTGAATTTTGGTAGAAAATAAAAACAAGGCAATTCTTGAGATATTCAAACTCAAAGTTAGTTTGCCATGTGCTGTGTTCACTTCTAGTGTAGGATTCTTAACTAGAGGTGCGTTTTTTATTCTAGAGATTCATACATTGCATTTTTTCTAACACCTCTATCTAAAAGCAAGTTATAAGTAAGCCCTATAAAGACCAATAAACCACCAATGACTTTGCCAATAGAAAATATGTTTAAAGTTAAGTAATCAATAATTAAGCCCACTAATAGCTGGGATATAAAAATAAGGATAGTTAAATAAAAAGCAGATATTCTAGGCGTTATATAGCTTGAAAGTGCAACGACGTTACCCCAACTACTCCGCCTAAATATGCCCACCAAGGTACAGAGATAAAACTTATACGAGATATACTTGCTGCTTCACTGCTGAAAAGCAGAAATACAATAGAGAATATTAAGCCAACAATAAAGTTAAAAATAGTGCTCTGAAATAAACCAATTATTGTCGCCAGCTTGGCGTTTATTGCTCTAGAAACCACGATACATACTCCTGCTAATATAGCTATAAAAATCACATCGATTCCCCCTAAAATACTGCCATGACAACAATACCTAAAATTATAAAGACTAATCCAATTAGTTTGTGCTTTTGATATTTCATAACCTGCATTCCCAATAGCCCAAAGTGATCTATTATAATAGAGGTAATGGTCTGGCCAAGTAGGCCTAAAGCAAGCGTTAAGGAAATACCAAGCGAGCTGAAGGTCAAATTATTAAAAAGAACTGTAAAAATGCCAATTGCGCCAGCACTATACAAATAAAATGGCGTGCCTTTATTAATGATAAATTTCTGTTTACTTACCAGAAAAACTAATGTAATTGCACAAAGACCAATAGTATGAATAATTATAGTTGCCGTATAGTTTCCTAAAGCATTGGACAATGTACCATTTAGCATAATCATTATGGCAATCAAGGCGCCAATTAAGGCGGAGATTAAATTGTTCATGATTTACCTCCTAAATATAAGTTACATATTTAATTTATCATGGAGCAGTTGAGAAGTGGTATGACATATGTCATACTATAAAAAAATAGTTATTAGATACAAGAGAAGGGGTGGAATATGATTAAAATTGACAATAAAAAAATTATGGAGGAATATGTTTTAAAATATAATATTAATGATATCTTCACCGTGGATATGAGGCATTTTATGGAGCTTTTGCTTTTCAAAAAGAATGAATATATTTGCAGGGAGAATGAAAAATTAAATTATTTATTTTTTTTTGTAGATGGAAAAGCGAAAGCCTATTCAACCTTAAGCAATGGAAAATCTCTTTTGCTATGCTTTTATCAAGGATTTATGCTATTAGGAGATTTGGAAATATTAAATTCTGAGCCTGCTACTACAAACGTACAGGTAATAGAGGATACTTACTGTATTGGTATTCCCACTGAAAAAGTTAAAGGGTATTTACTCAATGATGCAAAATTCTTAAGATACATTGGTAATTCACTAGGTAAAAAGCTTAGGAGAAGTTCAAAAAACAGCTCTATTAATTTGCTCTTTCCTGTAGAAAACAGGCTTGCTAGCTATATAATTGCTACGGGAGGAAATTTTGATGAAAGCCTTATTGAAATATCAGAGCTCTTAGGAACAAGCTACAGACATTTGCTGAGAACCTTGAATCATATGTGTCAAAAGGGTTTAATAAAAAAGAATGGTACAGGTTTTGAAATTATAGATAAAACGGTTTTGGTCAAGCTGGCATCAGATTTATATATCAATTTGTTTTAATATAATAAGAGTAGCTTAATAAGTATGGTTTATTTCCCTCAGACTAAAGGTTTGGGGGATTTTTTCTTCAGGTTGTTACGCTATTACGAGCTAAACTTTTATTTTGAATTTGATTTTAAATATAAACTGAAAATAAGCGGAGAAAAACATTTTATATCATATTGACACTCTGGCTACTACGTGTTACTATATAGTGGTAGTAAGTAATACTGAATATCGGTAATGCTAGATAGCGAAGAGGTGAATAATCTGGAAAATATTACGGAAATGCTAAAAGGTGTGCTAGAGGGCTGTATCCTTGAAATTATAAGTCGGGAAGAAACCTACGGCTACGAGATCACCCGTCGACTAAAGGCCCTCGGTTTTTCGGACGTTGTGGATGGGACGGTATATACAATCTTGGTGCGGCTTGAGAAAAACAAGTTGGTGGAAATTACGAAAAAACCATCAGATGCAGGGCCGCCGCGAAAATTTTTCGTCCTCAATGACGAGGGTCGGAAGGAATTACAGAAGTTTTGGGAAAAATGGGAGTTTCTATCATCTAAGATTAACCAATTGAAGGAGGAGATATAATGAATTTTTGGGAGAAAATCACAGGAAGCGACATGGAAAAACAAGCGCAAGCCTTCGATTCCGATTATAGCAAGGAAATGAAAAAAATTACAGATAAGAAAAAGTAAGGAGGAGCAATCAAATGTCTGAGTTTTTCGATAGTTACTTCAATATCAAAAAAATAATTAAGAGCAAGCGTGAGTACAAGAAACAAATGGCCAGGGTAGAGGCTTTGCCGACAGATTATAAATACGTCTTTAAGAAAATACAGGGACACATGTGGATGTTCGCCGCGGGATCCGGCTATGACATGATGAAAATCCATTATGATCTTATAGAATTGTTTGAGACTGGTGCAGCGGACGGAATACATGTTTTAGATATTACCGGTGATGACGTGGCCGCATTCTGCGACGAGCTTCTGCGAAATGCCAGCACATACACAGAAAACTGGCGGGAGACGTTAAACCGCGACATACTGAAAAAAGTCGGAAAGGGAAGGGACTCAAAATAAAGACACCCCCCGTGAGCTTAATGTATATAGACATTAAAAATGGGAAAGGTCATTAAAAACATCAAATAAGGAGATGGCGGAATGCATGATCATGAATGGATATTATGCCCAGTATGTGGCAACAAGACAAGGGTCAAGATAGGTGTTGATACGGTACTTGAAAAATTTCCGCTATTTTGCCCCAAGTGTAAGCATGAAACGATAATCAATGTAAAACAACTAAATATATCAGTTATCAAAGAGCCAGACGTAAAGACGCAGAGCCGATAACCGTGAGTGATATCACTGTTATCGGCTCTTTATTTATGATAACAGATAGCGCATCATCGAAGGAATTACACCAGATTTGAATAGGGCCATTATATTGTAGAGGAGGAACAGAAAATGAAAAAAAATATCATACAAGTTAAAGGGGTTAAGAAGGCTTACAAGGATGTAGAAGTCCTCAAAGGAGTAGATTTTGAAGTAGAGGAGGGCGGTATTTTTGCATTGCTAGGTTCAAATGGCGCTGGAAAAACAACAATGATTAGAATCATGGCTACTTTACTGAAAGCAGATGCTGGAAGTGTTGTGATAAATGGTTTTGATATTGAAAAAAATCCAGCTGAGATAAGAACTTCTATCAGTCTTACTGGTCAGTTTGCAGCGATAGATGAAGTATTGACTGGGCGCGAAAATCTTCAGATGATCGCAAAGCTTAGACATCTTAAAAATCCAAGTCAAGTGGCAGATGAGTTAATTAATCGTTTTGGTTTGTCTGAAGCTGCAGACCGCAGAGCCGGTACTTACTCTGGAGGTATGAAAAGAAGAATTGATATCGCTATGAGTCTTATTGGAAATCCAAAGATTATATTCCTAGATGAGCCAACAACAGGTCTTGATCCAGAAGGGCGTTTAGAAGTATGGAAGATCGTAAAGGGGTTATCAGCTGCTGGAACTACGGTATTTTTAACCACGCAATATTTAGAGGAAGCAGAACAGCTTGCAGATAAAATCGCTATTCTACATGGTGGAAAAATCATTGCTCTAGATACACTAGAAGGCTTGAAAAAATTATTTCCACCCGCGAAAATTGAATATGTTGAAAAACAACCTACATTAGAAGAAATATTCCTAACAATCATTGGTAAAAAGGGGGAGAAATAAATGGAATCAACAAGCAAAAATTTTTTCAAGGATTTGAGTGTTATGTTTGGGCGTTCTATGCGTCATATTTTTAGAAGTATGGATACAATTAATACAGTTTGTATCACACCAATTGCCATGATGTTATTATTCGTTTATGTATTTGGTGGTGCAATTGAAACGGGTACAGAAAATTATGTTAATTATCTATTGCCAGGTATACTGTTAATGGCTATTGGTAGTGGGATTGCATATGTCGCTTATCGTTTGTTTACAGATAAACAGCGTGGTATCTTTGAACGTTTTCACTCTATGCCTATTGCTCGTTCTACAGTATTGTGGGGACATGTATTAACCTCATTAATTTCAAATGGAATTTCTGTAGTAGTGATTATACTTGTTGCATTATTAATGGGATTCCGTTCTTCGGCAGGAATCCTAGAATGGTTAGGGGTGTTTGGAATTCTTGGAATCTTCACACTTGCTTTGACTTGGATTGCTGTAATTGCCGGGCTTGCTGCGAATACACCAGATGGAGCAGGTGCATTCGCATATCCGATTGTATTTTTACCCTTTATCAGTTCTGCCTTTGTACCAACGGATACTATGCCTAAAGTCGTACGTGCCTTTGCAGAAAATCAGCCAGTAACCCCTATCATAGAGGCTATTCGCAATTTATTAGCAAACCAACCAGTAGGTAATGATATATGGGTTGCCCTTGCTTGGTGTTTAACAATAACTGTAGTTGCTTATCTCTTTGCTATGAGAGTTTATAAAAAAATATAATTAATTTATGTTTTCCCTCAGACTAAAGTTTGGGGGATTTTTTAATGTAAAGAAATTATGCTTTTGAATTCTTAGAATACCATTATATGAATAATCAATTTCTCTTTAATGCTGAGAGTGAAAATTTTTTTTCTAATTACTTGACTCTTACCTTAGGGGAGGCATTAGTATTAATTTCAAGAGATAAGATTGCTTGTTATTAAACTACAACTCTTATAATTGCAAGGAGGGAATCAAATGTTATTAAAGAATCAGAACACTTTCGCCATCGAAGTCAATAATTTAGTAAAAACCTACAAAGGCGGCATCAAAGCATTGGATGGACTAACCTTTAATATTAGAAGCGGGAGCATTTATGGGCTACTTGGTCCTAATGGAGCAGGAAAATCGACAACAGTAAAAATTTTAACTACATTATCAAAGCCTGATAGTGGTGAAGCTAATGTATTAGGAATTGATGTTTTATCGCAGCCTGATAAGATTCGTAGAATCATTGGGTGTGTCTCTCAAAAATCAGGAGTTTGTTATGACTCAACAGGTAGAGAAAACTTAATTTTACAGGGCCAACTATACGGGATGGGTGGCAAGTATCTTAAGGAAAGGGTAGATGAATTAATTAATATTCTTAAATTAGAGGAGGCTGCCAATAGGTCTACCTTGACATATTCAGGTGGGATGCTGCGGAAGCTGGATATTGCTATGGGAATAATTCACAATCCTCAAATTTTATTTTTAGATGAACCAACTACTGGTCTGGATCCAGAGGCACGGGCTACTTTGTGGGAAATAATTTTAAATTTGTCAAAACAGGAGCAGGTAACTATTTTACTGACTTCCCACTATTTAGATGAAATTGACCGGCTTGCAGATCGAGTTGCGATTATTGATCAAGGCAAGGTTATCATTGAAGGTTCTCCGAGAGAATTAAAGGATAAATTAGCTGGAGATGTAATAAAGATAGAACTACTAAAAAATTATTCTAATAGTATTTTTCACGTTGAAGATGTTTTAAAAAAGCAAGAAGGTGTTATAGAGGTAAAAATCAAAAGCAAAGAGCTACAACTACAAGTCAGCAGAGGTGCAAGCATATTGCCTAATATACTTCAGGTATTACAATCATTATCAATAGAGGTAGCTTCAGTCGAGATAATTCCCCCTTCCCTTGATGTAGTATATCTAAAATACACAGGTAAGAGGATTGAAGCTTAATATCGTGGATTAATATAATGACTAAGGAGAGGTAAATATGAAAAAATTAATAAAGGATACTTGGAATTTGGCGTTTCGTCGTATTAGACCTACATTTCGGAGACCAATGACTATTTTTATGTCAATGGCACAGCCCATCATATGGTTATTATTGTTTGGCAATCTGTTCAAAGGAATCATTCAGGTGCCAGGTTTTTTCACTGATTCCTATGTAGAGTATATTCTGCCGGGTATGATAGTAATGAATACATTGTTTATAGGTATCTATACTGGGATGGGCACATTAACAGATTTAAATTACGGCGCATTGGAACGTTTCTTAGTAACTCCAATAAATAAAATTGTAATAATCTTTAGTGAATTAGTGCAGCTAATTGTTCTTTTGCTGGTTCAGTTTATTATGATAATGCTACTGGCTTTAACTATGGGGGCAAGATTTACCTTAAGTATTTCTAGTATAATAATATTTTTAACTATCCCTATATTGTTGGGGCTAGGGGTTAGTGCTTTATCGATAAGTTTAGCACTTATAACAAGAAAGCATGAAGCTATGATAACTGCACTGCAATTCTTTACCTTGCCACTTATGTTTCTTTCATCGGCATTTATGCCGAGAAATCTGATGCCTGCTTGGATTCGTACAATAAGTATTGTAAATCCAATTGATTGGGCAATTTTAGGGGCTCGTGGAGTGCTGAGTTCACAAATTAATTGGACAGAGGTTATTACTAATGGCGCTATGGTGCTCCTATTTGGCGTGATATGCGTTTTGATTTCACTACAGTCATTTAAGAAATTTCAAAACTCAATATAAGAATATTAATATTTAGTTTTTAACTAAGGCGGTTAAATAAGCTATTGATCCTAACTAAGGAAAAAACATGAAAGGGGTTAAGTGTTTATGGCGTATACAGTTAAAGAGGTTGCCCAATTAACAGGGACTACTGTGAAGACATTGCATCATTATCAAAAGGTAGGTCTGTTGAATCCACTTAAAGTAACAGAAAGTGGATATAGAATTTATGGAATAAAAGAATTAGAAAGACTACAGCAAATATTGTTTTATAGAGAATTAGATTTTTCATTGAAGGACATAAAAGCGGCAATGGATAATGAATCAAATAGAATTGAGACCTTAAAACGGCAATACAAGCTTCTAAGTGAACGGAGTGAAAGAATGGATGGGATATTAAAGACTATCGAAGAATCAATCATTTGTGCTGAGAAGGGAGAAAATATGGAGCAATCAAAAATGTTTAAAGGACTGAATAAAGAGGAATGGAAAGAGGTACTTGCTGAGCAAAAAGAATATTTAAGTGAAGCGTATGAATTTGTGATGGACACAGATTCAATTGACGCAAATGAACTAAATGAAATGGCAATAGAATCCGAAAGGTTTATGGGCTTTTTAGCCAATGGGTTGAAAAATGGATGGAGACCAAACGATGAAAGACTAAAAAAAGAACTAGAAAGGCACATAGAGTTCTTGAATTCTCACAATATGCCTACTGATGCTAAAGAACTTGTTGAGACAGCGCAGTTTTTTATTGAGGATGACTTTCACAGAGATATGCTAGAAAGTCAACAAATAGGACTTAGCTATTATTTTTATACAGCGACAGAGATGTACGCATTAAATAATTACAAGTAAGCTTCAAACAGTACTACCTATTTACAAATACCCCCCCTTATTATATATTTTATACAAGGTACCTAGTATGCTAAAAGAAGTAGAATCGGAACTTGTGGGGGGGCTATTATGAAATCAGAAGGCTTTAATGCCCATAGCAAATATATGATTTTGAAGCATGTTTTGAAGGAAAATAATGTTTCTCATACCTGTAAGCTATTTGGTATTTCCAGGACGACATTTTACAATTGGTACAGGTCATATCAGAAGTATGGCTTCAGTGGATTGAAAAATAAAGAGCCTAAAAAACCACAAATGCCCAATAAAGTAAATAAAGCTATTGAGGGCAAAATTTTAGCCTATGTGGAGAAATACCCCTCCGATGGCCCTAAGAGGATTTACTATGAGCTTAAATCAGAAAATCTTAATATCGGAGAATCAGGAATTTATAACGTCTTAAGGCGTAATAGCTTGACAAGAAAAGCCCAACGTATTACATATTCAAAGAACAAGGCACTCCAGTCAATGTTGAAACAGAACAAAATAGAAAAGCTAGGACCCTATGATAATTATCAAGAAGCCGATTATCCAGGCCATTATGTCATTCAACGTATAGACTTTATAGGAAAATTTGATGGCATTGGCAAAATATATCAATACAGCTTTTACGATGTCCACTCACAATTTGGTGTTGTAAAACTATATAATAAAAAGCAAGACATAGACATTTGGCATTTTTTCCAATTGAAAATTGTGTATTTGCTTAAGACTTTTAATCTAAAAATAGATTATTTAATAACTAAAAAAACAAAAGAGTTCCTACCTTTTTTTGTGAAGGGAAACAAGGAGGGGGAAATCACTGAGCATTTAAATATCAAACACAGCTTCCTCGAAGATGCAGAAAGTCCTTTATTTGATACGATAAATGGATTTAATGAATTCTTAGTCAAAGAGTTTTATAGCAAAATCCCTATAGATAAGGGCATTGACTCTTTTCATAAGCTTGAAAGAGCATTTCAAAAGTTTTTAAGATATTACAACTTTTCTAGGGTCATCTCAAGTGGTAGTAATGCAGGAAAAGTGCCAGCTGAGATCATACTTGAAAGAGCGGCCCAGAATAATGTTGACTTCGACACATTACCCCTTTGGCTTTTTGCTTTACTGAATCAACCTAGAGGGGGTAATAGTAATGAATAAAGCCGAATGTAGGATTGCGGTAATAGGCGGTGGACTTTCAGGGCTTGTTATAGCAGCGGGTCTTCAAAAAAAGGGCTATAGAAATGTCACTGTATTTGAACGAGATAATCGGCTAGGTGGCAAGCTCCACACGATATGGTATAAGGGAAGGTCCTATGAATTGGGGGCTGTCTTTGGTTTGCCTGTTCAGAAGCATTTGAAAAATCTCACGAAGGAGTTCAATATAAAAACTGATGGTCCAAATTTGTCGCGAGTCAATTATGATATAAAGGGTAATAAGATTATGCAAATACAGAAGGATGAGCTCGGTGATTTTCTAGAGGAAGTCGATCGCCTCCCTGATGTTTTAGAGGATTATAAGTCCTTAGATAAAATTAACATCCACTACCTTGAGGAGCCATTAATGCTGCCATTTTCAAAGTGGTGTGAATACCACCAATTTAAGGTTTTGAAAAAGATTTATATGCATTATTTTACAAGCTACGGATTAGGCGATATTGATACAGTTCCAGCACTCTATGTTTTAAGGATATTAAACTATGAGACTGTATTGTCCTTTATGGAGGTGCCTGAATTTTTTACATGGAGAGCTGGCGTATCCTCTTTGATAGAGTGCTTAGGTCAGAAGGTCAGAAATCTTAGACTAGGGCAAAGTATAACAAAAATCTCCTTAGTAAAGGGTAACACCTTGTCTATTCAAACAGAGCTGGAGGAAATAGAATTCGATCGAGTCATCATAACAGCCCCTCTAAATCAATTTTCTAATCTATTTAGTGAAGATAATCAAATGAAGGAATTCTTGAGCTGCATAAAGTATCAAGATTACAACGTTTACACCTTTATCGCAGATAAACCCCCAAAAGGGTGCGGCTGTGTGTTAGATAACCTGGCCACCAGAAGGAATGGGCATATTATCCTTTGGAAATCCCGCTGGGATTCAAATAATGAGGAAAATCTTCTAACGGTATATGCCTACAATCACCCTGAAGACTCTAGTGCAGCAGCTCTACAGGTGATTAAAAGTGATTTATTAGAGCTGGGCATTGAAAATCCAAGGCTACATCAATTTAAAAGCTGGAAGCAGTGTCCTTATGTTGATACCGAAACCTTGCAAAAGGGCTTCTATGAAAAAATGGAAGCAATGCAGGGTAAGAACAACATTTTCATAGCTGGAGAAATTATGAGTACAGTCTCAATGGAGAACTGTATTAGATATTCAAATTACTTAATAAATAAATATTTCTAGTGACGCGTGACAGGGGGACGCTTTGTTTGGCACGTTTTTGATTCGCATGCCAAACAAAGCGTCCCCCTGTCATTCGAGCAAGGGTCGACGTGCATTTGCACCAAAAGGTAAATCATTTGATACTTTCGATTCAATGATTTTAAATCCTTCAAGCAACTTTTTTGTTTTTAAGTACAGTTTACACTTCTGCCCATAGTAAGCCATCATACCAGCAATTAGGGGATGATGGTTTTTGTCGCTACGGTGTAAAGCTTACATGACATACAAATACGAAAAGATGTTGAAATTATAGAGCATATAACAATTTTGACAGTGACATATTTAATGCATATACTGGAAGTGACAAAATAATAACAATGTTGCATGATTTGCGATAATCATCATAGCGGACTTTAATTTAAATATAAAGAGGGGGATAAGAGATGGAGAAATTTAAGGTTATAGAAATTAAGGAAAGTGTTTTTAAAGACAATGACCATCAGGCTGATTTGCTTAGAGAAGAGCTGAAAAAGGAAAAGACTTTTTTATTGAACCTGATGTCATCACCAGGCTCTGGCAAAACAACAACTGTGATAAGAACAATTGAGGCTTTGAAGGATGAAATGAAGATAGGCATTTTAGAAGCCGATATAGACTCTGATGTCGATGCACAAGCGGTTGCGAAAACCGGTACAAAGGTAATTCAATTGCATACCGGAGGAATGTGTCATCTAGATGCAGATATGACTAAACAAGGTCTTTTAGGGCTTGGAACAGAGGATGTTGATTTCGTCATTCTAGAAAATGTAGGAAATCTGGTATGTCCAGCAGAGTTTGATACTGGTGCATCAAAAAATGCGATGATTTTAAGTGTCCCAGAGGGAGATGACAAGCCACTAAAATATCCTTTAATGTTTTCATTGGTTGATGTATTACTAGTAAATAAAATAGATGCATTGGATTATTTTGATTTTGATCTAGAAGCAGTGAAACAACGTGTGAAAAAATTAAATCCAAATATCAAAATAATACCGATATCTGCCAAAACAGGTGAAGGCCTTGCAGAGTGGGCCGATTGGATACGTGCAGAGGTAAAAAATTGGAATGGAAATTGAATTAAGTTAAATCTGTAAGGGGGATATGCATATGGTAAAAGAGAAGGTACTTGATCTAGCTAATAAAATCAGCAGGACAAAACGTGGTTCAAAATCAGAAATCAAGCCTGAAGATCCAGAATATAGAATTCTAGAGCCTGTTGTTACAGAGGAAATGGCAGAGGTAGCCCTCTGTCTTGATTTACGTCAGCCAAAGAGTGCAGAAGAGGTTGCCGCTCTCTGCGGTAAATCTGCAGAGGAAACCGCAAAGCTATTATGGGAACTAGCAGTGGCGGGGGTATCCTTCGTTAATGAAATTGATGGCGTAGATAAATACTGGCATGACCTTTGGATTCCCGGACACATGGAAATGATGGCTAATAACAAGGAAAATGTTAAAAGGTTTCCACAAATAGCAGAAGCCTTTGAAGCATATGGCAGAGTAAGAGGCCCTAAGACAGCCGGTAATTTCCCAGTAGGCTTAGGCTTAATGAGGGTTATCCCCATCGAAAAGTCTATTATGGGGGAAACAAGAAGAGCCTCCTATGAGGAAGTATCGAAATATCTCAATGAAAATAACCTATTTTCAGTTTCAGATTGCTCTTGTCGTACAGCAAGAGAGGTCATGGGAGAGGGCTGCGGTCATCTGAAGGAAGATATGTGTATTCAGATGGGTCATGCTGCTGAGTACTACATACGTACAGGTCGAGGTAGGGAGATTACCCGTGAAGAGGCTATCGAAATAATCAAAAAAGCAGAAGAGAATGGTCTTATGCACCAGATACCCAATACCGATGGACCTGGAAAAACCCATGCTATTTGTAACTGTTGCGGATGCTCCTGCCTTTCCTTAAGAACAGCTGGCATGTTTTTAAACACTGATATGGTTCGTTCAAACTATGTTTCCCGTGTAGATAAGGAAAAATGCGTGGCCTGTGGGGAATGTGTTGAGAATTGCTGTGTCAATGCAACAAAACTAGGGCAAAAAATTTGCACTAAAACACCTATCGTTGAAAAGGAGCGCCCTCTTCCCTATGATACTGAATGGGGACCGGATAAATGGAATCCTGATTATCGTATTAATAACCAGGTTGTTGTCGATACAGGCACAAGTCCCTGTAAGGCAGAATGTCCTGCACATATTGGTATTCAGGGCTATATCAAGCTGGCTTCACAGGGAAGATATACAGAAGCACTAGAGCTTATCAAGCAGGAAAATCCTTTCCCAGCCGTATGCGGACGTATCTGTCCAAGAAACTGTGAGTCTGCCTGTACCAGAACAGATATTGATGATCCAATTGCTATTGATGATATTAAGAAGTTTATTGCAGAACAGGATTTGAATATTGATCGTCGCTATGTACCTAGAGTAAAACATCAATACAGCAATAGGATTGCTGTGATTGGTGCAGGGCCCTCTGGACTTTCCTGTGCCTTCTATCTAGCTATTGAAGGCTATAAGGTGACAGTGTTTGAAAAGCAAAAAGTACTCGGTGGAATGTTGACCCTGGGAATTCCCTCCTACAGATTGGAAAAGAATGTAGTTAATGCAGAAATAGACATACTGAAGGAATTGGGGGTTGAGTTTAAGACAGGCATCGAAGTCGGCAAAGATATCAGTCTAAATGATTTAAGAAGCCAAGGCTTTGAAGCATTTTATCTTGCGATTGGTGCTCAAGCAGGTAGACGACTGGGGCTAGAGGGTGAAGATGCCGAGGGAGTTTTAACAGGTGTTGATTTCTTGCGGACAGTCAATCTAAATGAAAAGCTTGAAATGAAGGGATCGGTAATTGTTATCGGTGGTGGAAATGTTGCAATTGATGTTGCCAGAACTGCAGCACGAATTGGTGCAACACAGGTAGATATGTATTGTCTAGAAAGCAGAGAGGAAATGCCTGCACTTACAGAAGAAATTGAGGAAGCTCTGGTAGAAGCCATCGGTATCAGCAATTCATGGGGGCCAAAACGTATTCTTGTGGAAAATGGAAGTGTGACCGGTGTAGAATTCAAAAAATGCATTTCTGTCTTTGATGAGAATGGAGGATTTAATCCTATATTTGATGAAAATGAAACCAAGCTTGTGAAGGCAAACCACGTATTGATTTCGGTAGGTCAATCGATAGATTGGGGCAATCTAGTAGTAGACAGTAAAATTGAATTGAATCCTAACAAGACCATAAAAGCGGATGCTATTACCTTCCAAACAGGTGAGGCGGATGTATTTGCTGGGGGAGATGTTTTGACTGGTCCAAGATTTGCCATTGATGCCATTGCCTTAGGAAAGGAAGGCGCAATTTCAATCCATCGTTACGTTCAACCTGGGCAAAGTCTAATTCTTGGTCGTATGAAACGGGAGTACCGTGGCTTTGATAAAGCAAGCCTTAATCTTGAAGGCTACGATAGGCTTCCTAGACAAAAAACAAGTCATGTAGATGGAGATAAATCAAAAGAAACCTTCAGGGATTTACGAACTACCTTTACAGAAGAGCAAATGAAGAAGGAGACAGAACGCTGCCTAGGCTGTGGTGCTACAGTGGTTGATGAGTATCTATGTGTAGGGTGTGGCGTTTGCGTGACAAAATGTAAGTTTGATGCCATTTCGCTGGTTAGGAAATATGACGCTAGCAATATAGAGCTGAGTGAGCTAAGACCTACAGTGGCGAAATATATAATAAAACGGAAGGGGCGAATTGTGGTTAAAAAGGTTAAAACCTCTATACGTGAATTATTTACCCTAGGAAAAAGCTAAAATACTTATTTGAAAGGAGTGTTGTTTTATGTGGTTTTTCGAAGCAATCCCTTGGTCTAATGCTATAATGTGGTTAGCAGTATTGGGCATTCTTATTGGACTAAATGAATTCATACGCTTAAGTAAAAGGGGAAGTATTGCTGTGTTTATGGTTTTACCTGTGCTACTTACTCCAGTTTGGTTAATGAAGGGGGATGAAATCACATCATGGTTTCATTGGGTTAAGGTATACTCAGCCCTAACAGGTAGTATCATCTATATGGTTATTAGATTTACAGATTATCATAAGAAGCATAAATGGTACATTAATCTCGTTCCAGCAATCTTAGCCCTAAATATTTTAGAGGCAGCAGTACGTGAATTACAGGTAGGTTTAGCTGGGTTTAACGGAATGGTTGATGGTATGTACTATATCTCAGGTGGCTGGAATTATGTCAATGCTATTGCAGGTATTCTAAGTATGCTATTAATCTGTGGTTGGGCTGGTATTTATGGCACTACAGGTAAGCGTAAGGATATGGTATGGCCCGATCAGACCATAATGTATATTATAGCCTACGCTGTCTGGAATATTTCATATGTATATTCATGTGCACCAGGTAACGCCTTCTATTCCGGATTTGCGTTAAATCTGGCGCCAATTGTCCCAGCTCTATTTTGGGCAAAAGGGACCTGGATGCAAAACCGTGCCCATACCCTATCCTTTTGGATGATGTGGGTAATGACCTTCCCCTATTTCTTTGCCACAGGCAGTGCTTTTAATGTAGGTGTAAGCTACAATCCTGCTGCTAATTGGACCTTGGCTTGGATATCTTTAGCACTAAATGGTCTTTTAGCTATTTGGCAGCTATATCGAATAGGTAAGTATCGCTTAAATCCATTTAAGGATGAGATTTGGACTGATACAAAATCAGCGGAGTTAGTTCATATCGAGAAGTAAGCTTAAAATCTAAAAGTTCCGCGGTAGAGAGAAGCGTCGGAAAATTATTAACATCTTGAAGGAAAAAAGACGTAGGGGAACGAAAAATGCCTTGAATCGTGAAGCTAAAGGAGCAGGAGTGAGTTCATATGCATGAATTAGGTGTAGTGATGGAAGTGATTAAAACCGTTGAGGGCATCGCAAGAAAAAATGGATTAACACAAATTGATACCCTGGTGCTTCAAATTGGGGAGCTTTCATCAATGATACCCCAATATATTGAAGCCTGTTACCCTGCTGCCGTCGACGGGACCCTATTGCAGGAGACAAAATTGAAAATTGAAATATTGCCCGGCAATGCTATTTGTAAAAGCTGTAATAAGGTTTTTAATCTCCTTGAGCATAAGGGTAAATGTCCAGCTTGTAAAGGTGAAAGCTTCCAGCTGCTTGGCGGTAAAGAATTCATGATAAAAGAAATCATTGCTTGCTAAAAATTATAATTTGGATAACAATTAAAGCAGAAAAATCCCCTAGATGATAAGTTTAGAGGATTTTTCTATAGGAAGAATCAGTGCTTCATTATCTTTTATTAAAATTACCCTGAAAATAAAAATTACAAAAACCAAAAGACTTTCTCTAATCAATTCAGAGGGAAGTCTTTTTTTGATTGGTCAATTTTAATATTATTTATATATAGAGCAATGCGTCATTAAGACCTTTATAAGACCTCAAGATGGTTTTAGTATTACTAAACTAGGCCCAAAAGTCGTGCTCCTTGAGCAACGACAAAGCACAATACAATACCTGTTACTGTCGGAACTAAGAAGGAGACCCAGGTCCATTTCCAGCTTTGAGTTTCTTTACGGATAGTCCAAAGGGTGGTGCCACAGGGCCAATGGTTTAATGAAAACAGCATCATACAAACAGCAGTTAGCCAAGTCCAACCGTTATCTATAAGTAATTGTCTCATTTCAGTCAAACTGTCCAGCTCTAGCATAGAGCCCTTAGACATGTAACTCATGACTAATATAGGAATAACTATTTCATTTGCAGGCAGACCTAAAATAAAGGCCATCATAATATAGCCATCAAGACCTATAAGTTGTGCAAATGGATTTAGGAACTGAGCGCAATGGGTTAATATACTAGTATCAGCAATTGTTATGTTTGCCATAAGCCATATAACTAAACCAGCGGGAGCTGCAATTGCAATTGCTCTTCCTAATACGAACAAGGTACGGTCAAAGATAGAACGAACTATAATTCTTCCTACCTGAGGTTTTCTATAGGGTGGCAATTCTAAGGTAAAGGAAGAAGGTAGACCTTTTAGAATTGTTTTAGATAGTAATTTAGATATAAATAAGGTTAGGATTACACCAAGTATAATTGTTATTAAGACTGATAATGTAGCTGCAAAGGAACTAAAAGCACCAGCTGCACTTGCAATAAAAATACTAGCTAGGGCAATTAAAGTTGGAAATCGACCATTACAAGGAACAAAGTTGTTGGTAATTATAGCAATTAATCGCTCTCTGGGCGAATCGATGATTCTACAGGCGATCACGCCTGCAGCATTACACCCAAATCCCATACACATAGTCAGGGCTTGCTTTCCATGCGCACATGCTTTCTTAAAATAATGGTCTAGGTTAAAGGCAACCCGAGGTAGATAGCCTAAATCTTCTAAGAAAGTGAACAATGGAAAGAAAATTGCCATGGGTGGAAGCATTACAGATACAACCCATGCTAATGTGCGATAAATACCTAGTATAAGAATATCATGTATCCACGTAGGGCTACCAAGCCATTGAAAGAATACAGTCAAATGACCTTCAATCCAGAATAATCCTTCTGCTAACATTGCAGATGGAACATTAGAGCCTTCGATTGTTAGCCAGAAAACTAAACCTAAAAGAGCAATCATAATAGGGATACCAAAAAGCTTTGAGGTCAAGACGTTATCGACTTTGCGATCTAGATGATTGTAAGCTTTATTTTCTACATATACAACTTTTTTATAAATACTTTCAGCAGTTTTAACAATGCTTAAAACAATTCGATCTCTCAAATCCTCTATTTCAATATTTTCTTCTTCTAATTTAATCCGAGCAAGATCTATTCTATTTTCTAGTAAGTCATCCTGAGATAAATTAATGTTTAGATAGTTAGCCATAGATTCTAAAAGCGGACTATCTCCGTCAATAAGACGAAGTGCTATCCATTTGCTATTCATTTGATTATCTACTAAGTAATGAATATGAGGTTCTACCTCTTTGATAGCTTTCTCTAGTATTTCATCATAGCTTACATATGTAGGGGTTGGAATAATTTCTCCACTCGCCACCTTCTCTACTATGTCCTTTAATTCATCTAATCCTTCTCCGCTTCTTGCAGAGGTTCCTACCACAGGTACCCCTAGTAAATTAGAGAGTTTATTAATATCAATATTAATCTTTTTTCTCTTGGCTTCATCCATAAGATTTATACATACGATTACTTTATTAGTAATCTCCATAATTTGAAGAACCAAGTTTAGATTCCTTTCTATACAAGTGGCATCAGTTACAACTACAGTTGCATGTGGATTACCAAAACAGATGAAATCTCTAGCAACTTGCTCTTCAACAGAATTAGCTAATAAGGAATAGGTTCCTGGAAGATCAACTAGAATATATTTTTTGTTTCTATGGGTGAAATTTCCTTGAGCATTGCTTACAGTTTTTCCAGGCCAGTTTCCAGTATGTTGGTTTAGACCTGTAAGGCTATTAAACACTGTACTTTTACCCGTATTAGGATTACCGGCAAGGGCTACTACTATATCATCCGGTGACTCTAATTCTACTTCGAACATTTCTTTTAAGGCGCCAGCACCAGTAGACTGTTTTGTTAAACCCATTAATACTCCTCCTTACACTTATTATTAAACTAACTCAACAAGGATTTTAGATGCTTCTTCAGAACGAAGAGCAATTACAGCTCCTCTAATTTCATATGCGATGGGATCGCCAGCTGGACTTTCCCTTAAGGACTCCACGGTTGTATCATAAATTAGCCCTAAGTCCAACATTCTTCTACGAGCAACTCCCTCAGCAATGAGTTTCTTAACTTTACCAAAGGAACCGATTGGTAATTTATCTAACGGCATCAAATTTTTGTTCATAAAAAGACACTCCTTTATTATTTTTATACGGGTTATATCATAAATTAGTTGTGTGAAACTTTATTTGCTGTACCTAATATTTAAGATATGAATTTGTGTAAATATTTGTTACTCATAAATAGGAAAAAGGAGGAGAATAGTATGAAAATTGATAGGGGATTTCGAACTGTTAGAGGATATCAAATGTTGAATAGCGAGGATAAGATATTGACTTCTAGCCTGGAGGATTACCTAGAAATGATTTGCAGAATTTGCTTGGAGGATGGATATGCACGTATTAATAGCCTTGCGGATAGATTAAATGTTCGCCCATCATCAACAACCAAGGTAGTTCAAAAACTATATGAGCTTGGATTAGTAGAATACAAAAGATATGGAATTATCCAACTAACAGAGGATGGTAAGACCATAGGAGACTTTCTTTTGAAACGTCATGAGATTATACAAGAATTTTTAAGGAATCTTGGTATAAAAAAGACTCTTCTTAAGGATACAGAACTTATTGAACATGATGTAAGTCATAGTGCATTACAGTGTATATATGTTTTTAATAAATTCATATCTGACAACCCACAGGTAAAGAGCCAATATGATGCTTATAGAATAAATCTTTGCGAGATTAGTGAATCATTATTTGAGAAATAAGAATAAAACGAGTGATTTTCTTATAATTTGAGATAACATTTTTTCGTTAATACTATCTAGATATTTTCCTGTGTCCATAATTATTGGTTATGCGGAGAATTTTTAATGGTAGCATTATCGATTTGTTATTTAAAAGGAACATATGGCAATTGAGTACGGCCATTTTAGTGATGATAAAATAAAAAAATGCAATCGAAAGAAGAGTTGTGGCAGTGGGTAATAATCGGTATAGACAATGTGATGTGAGGGGCTGGAGGGATGTAGTGTCGGTGGCAGCGGGTTATCTTCATACGATTGGACTCAAATTAGATGGAACAGTGATGGCTGTGGGGTTGAATAAACAGCATCAATGTGATGTAAGCAGCTGGAAGGATATTGCAAAGATAGCAGCAGGCAGCAGTCATACAATCGGTCTTAAATCCGACGGTACTGTAGTGGCTGTTGGTTGGAACGAGTATGGGCAATGTAATGTAAGTAGTTGGAGGGATATTGTCGCGGTAGCTGCAGGATGCGCTCATACCCTTGGTCTTAAATCCGATGGAAATGTGTTGGCTGTTGGTAATAATGAATATGGTCAATGTGAGGTAAGTAGTTGGTGTGATATACAAATGCCCAGTGATTAGTATCAAAATATCTATGTTATATATAATAATGAAGCCATGAGGAGATTTTTTCCCATGGCTTATTATATTATATGGATTGCGTTTTAGATTACTCTGTATATGGTTTTTTAAGAGGACTAATTGGTCTACGGAGCGTGGATTATTTTTTCAAGTATATAAGCTTATAATAAACTTGAGGTGATAACAATGGATTTAAAAAGAAAAAGAGAGCTTTTGGAGGAGTATAAAAATCGGCGTCCTGAAATGGGCGTCATATCTTACCTTTGTAAAGAAACTGATGAGGTTTTTTTAGGTATATCTAAGGATACAAAGGCGGACTTTAATAGTAACAATGTAAAATTGAAGGCTAACAGTCATCCGAATAAAAGGCTACAGGAGCTTTGGAAGAAATATGGTATAGAAGGCTTTGAAATATCAGTTGTAAAAGTGCTAAAGTATGATGACCCACAGGAGGATCATACAGCAGAGCTAGAAGGCTTGAGAGACAAATGTTTTACAGATAATCCAAATGCAAGGAGGATATGGCGATGAAGGATGGAACAGTTATGATTTCAAAGGGTTATGACCGCATAGATGGCAGAAATGCATATGCCTCAGATATCAAACATTTAACTTTAGGTGCTCCAATAATGGAGGAAAATAAAAAAATGCAGATTGCAGCACAGCTCTGGAAGCTTGACAAGGATGGTAATTCCATACTAGCGCAAGAGCTTCCAGTACATCAAGCATTTGACTTGATGATATTTTTGGCAAGGACATTGCTTTACTTTAAGGAGGCTTATCGGTTTCCACTATTATATGAACCAGAAAAACCAATAGTGGAGCGAATTGGCGTACAAGGTGGTGTACTGCCGGTAGAGGTTTGTGTTGATAACCCAAATATCGATGAAAATATTAAAGCTTTTGCGCAAAGTCTGAATGATCTGGGGGAATTGATTGGAGAACGACAACGAGTGTTAAGTCGTATTTTAGATGAATTGGAGTGTTATTAATGAAGCAGACATGTATTCTGTCACCTAGCAGACAGCTAACAGAAGAAGAGCAGTCTCTTGTGTGGCAGAAGCCCCCTTCACATATTGATGGTGAAGCAGAAAAACGTATATATCAAGAGGTAATTAGAAATTGGAACCGTGGGGAAATGAAGGTCAGTACAATATTATTGGAGGGGGATGCAGGTTCGGGAAAAACTCAGCTTGCAAAGGCTCTCTCAGCAGATTTTAACCTGCCCTACACCAAAATAACCTGTTTTGCAGATATGGATAAATCTGATGTCCTGGGCTCTATTCTACCAGTATTGGCGGAAAATGATGACTCAGATACAGTTGAATATCGCTATTATCCGTCTGAAATAGTTCGTGCCTATGAAAATGGTTGGCTATTGGAAATACAGGAGCCTACAGTTATTAGGGACGCTGCTGTTCTAATGGCTTTAAATTCCGCATTAGAACCTGATGGCAGCTTGAACCTACCGACACGTATTGCGCATCGACATCCTGATTTTATTGCAGTTATTACGACAAATCGGGGCTACAATGGCTATCGTCCCTTAAATGAAGCCCTACGGGATAGAGTACAGCATGCAGAAAAGCTAGACTTACCACCAAAATCAGTTATGATGGAAAGGGCAACAGCTAAGACAGGCTATGCTAATGAAGAAGTCCTTTCAATATTAGCTGATGCAATTATCCTGCTGGATGAAACGGCTCGTGCTAATGCAATCAAGGGTGTGGCAGGGATGCGATCCTATATCTTTTGGGTTGATGCTGTAGCAAGCGGTGCCTCAGTGGAAAAAACGCTGTATTATAAAGTGCTATACAAAATTACAACTGATCCACAGGAACTAGCTATTTTAGAAGAGGCTCTAGCAAAGCAGGGTATAACCGATAAGCTGGCAGAAATAGATGAAAACAGTCATTCATCTTCATTTGATGAGGATTCTGAGGTTATGGAAATCAATATTTCTGATGACGGTGAATATTTTGCAGACATTGATAAAGCTGACACAAATGCAATTCGTCTGAGAAAATCATCTGATAGTGAGGGGCATTCAGATGTTAGCAGTGAAGAAAGCTCGGATACACCAAGCAACGACATTGGACAAAATGGTACGCCCTCCTATCACGAACTGGACAAGTCTGTTACAAATGACCTTCAAAAAAAAGAGTTTCGCAGGCAGTTAAACAAGGAAGCACGACAAAGTCTACAGGGCAGCTGTCATGCAGCAGTTAAGCTAATTGTTCACCGTCCCGAAGCTACCGATGATAATAGGGCTGAGTACCATAGTGTGGCTAATGAATTGATGCCAGTAATTCGCGAACTAATTCGCAAAACAAATCCACTTTTAGAGCATGAGGTCTCAGCTGAATTTGCAAAATCTCAGCTTTATGGTACAAAATTTTGTGCAGAGCAAACTGCTGCTATGGATTTTCGTGTATTCGCTCGTAAACGACCACCTGAGGAGGAACCCTCTCTGGCAGTAGCGCTTAGAATTGATGAATCAGCGTCTATGTCAGCCTTTGGTCGCTTAGATGCAGCTAAACAGGCGGCTATAGCGCTATATGAATTCTGTTCTGGGTGTGGCATTCCCATAATGATTTACGGGGATACAGCAGACCGTTCCAAGCTAGAGCAAATGTCGGTATATGCATATGTAGACCTTGAAAGCAAAGATGTAAATGACAAATACACGCTTATGAATATTCAAGCCCGTAGCAATAATAGGGATGGTATGGCTTTGCGTATTATTTCTGATAGATTGCTTAAAGCACCACAAAAAACGAAATTAACCATTAGCATCAGTGACGGCCAGCCAGTGGCTATGCCGGACTATACTGGTGAAAAGGCCGCCAAGGATATGAAGGATACCTTAGTAGAATATCGTCGTAAGGGCATACAATTTTTAGCTGCAGCCATTGGTCAAGATAAAGAGGCTATCCGAGAGCTATACGGCACCGAAAATACTTTGGATATTACGGATTTGAAGCAGCTTCCAGCAAGGCTGGTGCAAATAATCGCTAGGTTTCTTTAAGTATGCTATACTAAACAGAAATGGGGGTGGCGATATGGATTGTGTGAAAATAGGGAAATTGATATCCAGACTGAGGAAAGAAAAGAATTTTACCCAAAGAAATATAGCCGATGCATTAGGCATTCAAAGTAAAACCGTATCCAAGTGGGAATGTGGCTTAGGATGTCCCGATTTATCGCTATGGCCGGAGCTGTCTGCCATTTTAGGTGTAGATATAACCCAGATGATGGAGGGAGAAATTACCTCCAATAAGCCTGACATCGGGAAAATTGATAGGGTTCGCTTTTATGTGTGCTCCAACTGTGGCAATATTCTCGCTAGCACAGGAAGTGCCTCAATCTTCTGCTGTGGCAGAAAGTTAGAGTATGTCATGCCAACGGATACATTGAATGCACCCAAAATCACAATAGAGGAAATAGATACTGATTACTATATTACCTTTGATCATCCAATGACCAAAAACCATTATATTTCTTTTGCTGCTTATGTAAAAAGTGACAAATTTACTCTAAATCGATTGTATCCGGAACAAAGCCCAACATGTCGGTTTCCTATAACGTCTGTTGGCAAGCTATATGTTTATTGTACTAATCACGGTTTAGCGGTGTATTCAGATAAACTAAAATGATGAAATTTTATTGCGGAGAAAATTGTGAAGGGTTAGGGAGTGTTGGAATTAATGAAAGATGAATCAATAAAAGATAGTATACTATTTCAGCTGGATATGTGCTGGCAGCTTTATCTTTATCATATAGAAAATCTTGAGGAAACTGAGGCATTTTGGGCATTTAGCCCTGCGGGTCTTCAGGTGCGAAAGAAAGACGATGGGTGGGTTATCGATTGGCCCGACAGTGAAGGCTATGAAATGGGGCCCTCCAGCATTGCATGGATTATGTGGCATATGATATATTGGTGGACTACTGCATTAGATTACAATTTTGGAGATGGCACATTAAATAAAGACGATATACCCTGGCCAGGAAATATTGAAAAGGCAAAAGAAGCAATCAGGCTGCTGAAGGATGAATGGGAATTAAAATTAAAGCAGCTATCAGACAAAGAATATCATTCAAGGCAGTATGCGAAATGGCCCTTTGAAGATAAGAGACTTGTCGATATTGCACTTTGGCTAAATGCGGAACTAATGAAAAATGCATCCGAAATAGGCTATGGGCGATTTTTATACGCATCCTGCAAATAAGCCAAGGGTATAAGCCAAGGGGACGCTTTAAGCCAAGGGGACGCTTTGTTTGGCACGTTTTTGATTGACGTGCCAAACAAAGCGTCCCCTTGGCACGTTGTCGACGAATTTTCGGCGATATTTAACTCTGAATTAATGAAAATCACAAGACGATAATATATAATTAGGGTATTAGTATTTATATCACATTTTATACTGGGGAGGCTTTGATTATGAAATTGAATTATAAAAGAACTTTTTTCGTTGGGCTAGCTTTTATGTCTATCTGTTCTTTTTGGCAATTGTATGACAGCATCGTGCCGCTGATACTAAAAAATACCTTTCATGTGAATGACACCATTGCAGGGGCAGTCATGGCTGCTGATAATGTTTTGGCACTGTTTATGCTTCCTTTGTTTGGTATGCTATCCGATAAAACCAATACAAGGCTTGGACGAAGAACCCCCTACATACTATTCGGCACGCTGACTGCCGCCGCCTTTATGCTCCTCATCCCTATTTCCGATAATATAAATTCAATGACTTTTTTTATTGTTGCTTTAGGAATCACATTGCTATTAATGAGTACCTACAGATCTGCTGCAGTTGCCTTAATGCCAGATATTACGCCAAAGCCTTTACGTTCCAAGGCGAATGCTGTAATAAACCTGATGGGGGCATTGGGGGGAATAATATCCCTCGGACTTATAGCGACATTGGTACCTAAAGTAAGCAGTCCAAGCTATATGCTTGTATTTATATGTGTTTCTGTCATTATGCTGGTATCTGTTGGTATCATGTTTGTTGCAATTAAAGAGAGGAAATTGGTAAAGGAATTAGAAGATGAAGTTAATGAGAATGAAACAGACGACCAATCTGAAAGCATGCCGGCTGATGTAAGGCGGAGTCTGCGATTTTTGTTATTCTCCATATTTTTGTGGTTTATCGGGTATAATGCAGTAACCACAGCCTTTTCTAAATATGCCCAGATTTATTGGGGGTTAGAAGGTGGATTGTTTGCATACACCTTGATAGTTGCACAGGTAGCAGCAATCCTATCTTATATTCCAGTGGGTATCGTTGCTTCAAAAATTGGACGTAAGAAAACGATTATTGGCGGCATTATTATTCTTTCCTTTGCCTTTGGCTCAGCAGCCTTTTTTAAGAATTTCAGTACAACTATTTTCTTTTTCTTTGCATTGGCGGGGCTTGGATGGGCGTCAATCAATGTCAATTCATATCCAATGGTAGTAGAAATGAGTCGTGGCTGTGATGTTGGTAAGTACACTGGGCTTTATTACACCTTCTCTATGTCAGCCCAGATACTTACGCCTATTGTATCAGGAGCATTGCTTCAATATGTGGGCTATTGGACCCTATTTCCATACGGTGCCACCTTCATTGCATTGGCATTAATCACCATGCTATTTGTTAAGCATGGGGACAATAAACCAGTACTTCCGGCAGCAAAGATTGAAGCATTTGACATCGCAGGGGATTAAGAAGGAAGGGAATAGCCATTATGATTTATTTAAGCCTTATTGTTATAACAATGATAGTAGCAGCATTATATGTTTTTGCTATTATGCCGGGAGAAGATAATGCGATAACATTGATGTTGGGTTGGTATTACGCCCATAGGGGACTTCACAGCACTAAGAAAGGTATACCAGAAAATACACTACCTGCCTTTCAGAAGGCCGTTGAAGAGAAATATGGTATAGAGCTTGATGTTAGAGCTTCAAAAGATGGGCATGTTGTAGTTTTTCATGATGATAACCTGTTGCGTGCCTGCAATGTAAATAGGCGGGTATCTGATATGACCTATGAAGAGCTGAAAAATTACAGGCTTTTTAATACACATCACAGGATACCGCTGTTAACAGAAGTGCTTGACCTGGTGGATGGAAAGGTGCCTTTAATCATAGAGCTGAAGTCCAGTAAAAATTATAAGCTGCTGTGTCGAAGCCTATGTGACCTACTTCAGGAGTACAAGGGAGTATATTGTATTGAGTCCTTTGATCCCAGAATAGTTAGATGGTTTAGGGTAAATCAGCCTCATGTCATAAGGGGACAGCTCTCTGCCAATCTTTTAAAAGAAAAAAATAATCACCCAGTACTAATAAATTTTTCTGTTACATATTTGCTGACAAATTTTATGTCCAGGCCGGACTTTATTGCCTACAAGCATGAGGATGTAGATAACTTAAGCTTTTTAATATGTAGAAGAATGCTAAAGGCCAAGACCATAGGCTGGACAGTAAGGCGTATTCAAGATATGGAGCAGAAGTTGAACCTATTTGATTTGCTCATCTTTGAAGATTTTATGCCATAATAAGTGCCAAGGGTGCCAAGGGGACGCTTTGTTTGACACGTTTTCGGTTCGCATGTCAAACAAAGCGTCCCTTTAATATTCCAAAGCTGTGATATCTGTACGAAATGAGAAATGCAATTAGATTTGCCCCAAAAAAACCGTAAGGGAGTCTTGAGCAAAATCGCATGGTGTGTACCATCTTTCCCTGCTTGCCACGTTACTTTATCTTTGATGTCAATATCGACGAAAGTGAATAACATTGAGATGACAGGAGCAAAGAAAACCGTATAGGTTACAACGTTCCTTAATCCTTATTCGATTGTATTCGTGATATTTATTCGTCCTCTGTTTCCTTAATCTCTCTTGCAGTGGTGGTAAATTTGGGGGCCAAGGGGACGTTTTGTTTGGCACGCCGACCAAAAACGTGCCAAACAAAACGTCCCCTTGGCACTTAGGTGACATGGTCACAGATAATAATTTGAAAATCTATATAATAAGAATTAGGCAGTAAAAATCAATACTATTTGGGTGAGGTGAAAAGGATAGACAGCATCATTTGACCTTAAGATGAAGGTTGTGTAAGGACGGCAGAAGTACTTAGGAACAAGGCTTCCATGTAATTAATGCTGATGTGGGTATGGGTTCAAACATGTGAAGCATAATAACAGTATATAATTATAAATAATAATTTTGGAAGGAGAATAAAATATGAGTGTAATTAAAATAACAAAGAACAATTTTGAACAAGAGGTTATAAAATCTGATAAACCAGTATTACTAGATTTTTGGGCACCCTGGTGTGGACCATGCAGAATGGTAGGGCCTGTAGTTGACGAGGTTGCAGAAGAAACGATTAATACAGCCAAGGTGGGCAAAATCAATGTAGATGAAGAGCCTGAGCTTGCAGAAGCCTTTAATGTTATGAGTATCCCAACACTTGTTGTTATGAAAGAGGGTAAGGTGGCTCAAAGCGCCGTAGGGGTAAAGCCAAAGCAAGCAATTTTATCGATGCTTAAATAGTTTCTAAAGGACAGCTGGCACTTGCCGTCACTGTCCTTTAATTTATCTTTTTTACAAATAGAATCATATAAGCTTTCTTAGCTTGCTTTTATCGAGGACATGAATGGAGCCCCTTGATTGTTCAAGAATTCCCTGTGATTGAAATACCTTCAGCATACGAGAAACAACCTCTCTGGCACTTCCAATATATTTAGCAATCTGCTCATGGGTAATATGTAGCTCAGTTGAATTTGTCTTAGTGATTTCATCGGATAAGAAAATCGCTAGGCGTTTATCAAGGCTCATGAATAAAATCTGCTCCATAGCCCACATCACATCTGAAAATCGCTCGATGGTATTTTTGTACGCAAAATTCTCTACATAGACGTTTTGGCTGCTGAGCTTACTGAAGGTACCGATGTTGATCAGATAGGCTTCTGTATCGACTTCAGCTTCAATATGAACGTCAAAGGTGATGCTGTTTAAAACGCAGGAGGCAGAGAGTATACAGATATCCCCCTGGGAATGTCGATATAAGGTGATTTCTCGTCCATCCTCAGATAATATATAAACACGAAACTCGCCACTCTGTATTAGAAGAACCCCGATACATTCACTTTCTGTGCTGTGAATATTGCCACCTTTATGATAGGATACCTTTGTGATATTGCTTTCCAGTAGATTTTTTTCTGAATCATTTAATTTATCCCAGAAACCCAGATGAGAGCGGATAAATTTTAATTCTTCTTTTTCAATCATATTAAGTCCCCTTTCTTAGTGGCTTAACAACTTAAAATCAGGAGCAGCAATGAGAAAACTTTTTCAGGACAGGGCGGCGGCGGTAGGCATATTGACTATATTGCGACTGATGATAAAGGAGTCCTGGAGAAATTAGGCATTGCTGAACTAAGCATTAGGTTTGGAAGGTACTTAGGGCCTTACCAATCTTAAATTTTAGTTTGCAACGGTTAAACTTCCTCAGGACCGCGTTGGCGTCAGTAGCAATATAGCCCGATATTACTTCCTCCTCCGTCTTGTCCCGAACAAATTTCCCTCGTTGCCATTCCTACCTTTTAAAATTGTCAAGACACTAGCTTAATTATAGCAAATTCTATACAAAACAATAAGTGTTGCCGCTATATTCACATAAAAAAACCGCCATACAAATTATGACATTTGTAGGAGGCTTTTTATTCTTGTGATATTCTGTTCCACTGTTTTACATATCCATGTTCTATTACTATAGCACCATTCTCGCTAATATAGAAGCAGATAAGATTACATATCTATAAAATTACATGACTACCATGCCATAGCCTAGGAAAAGTTAACGATCCACGAGTTATTTTCTAAGAAATTTGATAACCGCCATACCAGCCTTGGCACCTTCATACACAGCCTTAGATATTTGCATTAATCCGCCGGTACAATCACCGGCAGCAAAGAGCCCAGGCACGGTGGTTGCCATATTTTCATCGATAAGTATCCTGTTATTTTCAGTAGCTGCCCCCACCTTTTTAGCAAGGTCGGTGCTGCCGGCCACACCGTTGGCTACAAATAATCCAGAAACCGACAAGGTGGTACCGTCCTGAAATACGACGGTCTCCAGCGCATTATTCCCCTGTAGGGAGGCTATGGCTTTGGTATTCACCTTAATTTCATCTGGAATCGCAGGGCTTGGTTGCTTTCCGTTTGTCAGCAGTGTAACTGACTTGGAGGTAGGCAATAGTGCAAGAGCCTCATGAAGTGCATATTCGCCAGCACCTAAAACGGCAACATCCTTGCCCCTATAGAAGAATGCATCGCATACGGCACAATAGCTGATGCCGGAACCTTCAAGCTCATTCAGTCCACTAATTTTAGGTGTAGCCCGAGAAGCACCGGTGGCAATTATAATGCTGTCAGCATGATACTCATTTTCTTTTGTTGTTACAATAAACCTATCGAAATAAGAGATACCCAGAACCTCATCAGATATAATGTTGGCCCCAAGTCGTCGGGCACCTTCGATGCCATTGCTGATTAAGTCCTTGCCGGATATTGGTTGGCTAAAGCCATAGTAATTTTCGATTTCAGTGGCCTTACCTAAAGCCCCATGGTCTTTGCCGATATTAATAGTATCAATGCCAGCCCTGATGGTATATAAAGCAGCAGAAATGCCTGCAGGACCAGTACCTATGATGATTGCATTTGGCATTAGAATACCCTCCCTTTTTTTTTCTCTAATTATTAGTCTGTAAGGATTATAACATTCTATATTAAAGGTTTCTGTGATGAAATCACATATTGACGCTTTTACTCAATAATCGCTTGATTTGCTAATGTTGCTTTTTAATCACGAAACCGATTCTTATGTAGCGCTTGCAATTAAGAGGTTTCGGAATATGATCCATCTGCATAAAATTCACCCTAATTATACTTGACAGATAATCTTTTGAAATATTATAATGACTATATAGTCAGTGACTAAGGAGTTGGTGATGTGAATAAAAGAAAACAGCAAAAAGAGCAAACCAGAAAAAAAATATTTGATAATGCATTGCATACATACGCACAGAAAGGTTTTCTTAATACCAGTATAGATGATCTGACAAAGTCGGCCGGCATATCCCATGGCAATTTTTTTATACATTATGCTAAGCGAGAGGCTTTGATTATCAAGGCTATTGAGGAGATCGGAAAATCCATTTATGAAAGATTTTTAGAGCTTGCCAGCGAGGAAATGAGCTTGGAAAATATTTTGAGTGTTCATCTGGAGGTTATTCAAGAAAATGAAGCCATTTATTATTACCTTGTGACAGAAGGCCCCTTTTTGCCTGAAGAAGCCAGGCGTGCAATCTTTATATTACAGAACGGCATCAGCCATTGGATGAAAAAAGCTATAGATACAGAAAAAACGAAGCTGGAGTTTCATTATTTTTTCAATATGTGGCTTGGAAACCTGCATTACTACCTGCAAAACAGAGATATGTTTTCGCCGGATAAATCCGTGATTGAAAAATATCGCGATGATTTTATAAAAATGTTCAAATTATTTGAAAGGAGTGAAAAACATGAGTAGTCAATGTATTTCATGCGGCTCCTGTGGTATGCCGCTGATCAAGGCGTCGGATTTCTCAGGAGGAGATGTGACCCATAAGCTGTGTGCCTGGTGTGGCGACAGCGAAGACCATTTGAAGGTGACTATGGAAGAGGTTGTGGAAGATTGTGCACAAGGGTTTATAGAAAAGCAGGGATTGGACGGGGAAGCTGCACGAAAAATGGCACTGAAGTATGTGACATCCCTACCGGCCTGGAAAGGAAATGAAAATGAACTGTAGAAGTGATGAATGGAAGGACTTTTTGTTTGCAGACCAGCAAAACCCGGATATGGAGGGTATACTGAATATCTTCGAGCCTTTAATTGGCGCATGGGATTTGAAATGGATTGGATATGACCGAAACGGCAATACACAGACAGAAATAGGAGAATGGTTTTTCTTCTGGGCGCTAGAAGGTAGAATTCTTCAAGATCTTTGGATCATACCTAGCTTGGAAAACAGAGGAAAAGAAGGCTATCCCAAAGGGGAATATGGCACAACGTTGCGCTACTACGACAAGAAGCAACAGAAATGGAAGGCATCATGGTTTGGCCCCTTGAATAATTCCTTTGTGAGCTTTACCATCATTAGAACTGATGATGAAATTGTCCTTGAATCGGAATCCGGTGCTGAAATGCAGAGGAAATGGATATTTTCTCAGATTCAGCCAGACTCTTTTCACTGGAGAGGTGAGAAAATGAGAGATGGCAGTTGGTTTCTGGATGAGGAGATGCAGGTGGTCAGAAAACCAGCCATGAAGCCTGGAAAAGCTTCTATTGAAAGGGTATGGCATGGATGGACAAGCCATGAAAATGCTATCGCCTATGAGGAGCTTCTGAAGAAGGAGATTTTTATCAGCATTGGAGAACGAGGGATCGAAGGGTACAGAGGTATTAAGCTGTTGGTTAGAAAGCATGAAAAGGAAGTAGAGTTTATCACCATAATGCGCTTTGATTCCATCGATGCCGTCAAAGCCTTTGCCGGGGAGGATTACGAGAAATCGGTGGTACCCCAGAAAGCCCGAGAGCTGCTCTTGCGCTTTGATGACAAAGCAGCACACTACGAGGTTGTCAAGGGGGACGGTTCCAGCTGACAATATTGTGTTACCGTTTTAGAAGATGAAGAGCGCAAATTTAATTAGTTGGATATCAATATGTTAATAGCAGTGACAATAATCACAGTAGAATCCAGCAAGCACCTAAATACGAAGGCGAACTTGCCAATGAAATATGACGGGTGTCGAGGAAGATTTGCATTTAAATACACCTACTGCAAAGAAAGCCTTTCAACTTTTTGATATAATTCTTTCAGGAGGTGAAGTCATGGATTGGCAGAAGCACATGAACCAAGCTATGGAATACATTGAAAGTAATCTTTCTAACAAGATAGACTATTACGTAGCAGCACAATTTATGAACTGCTCTGAATGGGAGTTTCGGCGGATTTTTTCTTTTCTAGCTCAAATCCCATTATCCGAGTATGTTCGTCGCAGGCGATTAACTGTGGCAGCGTGGGATATACAAAATGGAGAAAAAATAATTGATGTCGCTCAGCGTTATGGGTATGAGTCTCAAGCTGCTTTTTCTAGAGCCTTTAGTCAATTGCATGGTTTAGCACCATCCTTGGCCAGAGATAAGGGGGTAACGCTTAAAAGCTTTCCACGCTTAACCTTCAAACTGGTATTAATGGAGGGCATTATGGTGGAGAAGGATTCGAATCAAAGAGCAAATATTATTGGTGCTGGTGAGGTTGGATATGCTGTTTCAGTCGATATGGAAGAGGATACCGTACATAAAACAAACGAGCTTTTCTGGAGCACAAAGGGGAACGACCTTGTAGGAACAACTGCTTTGCCCTTTTATGGTGCATTTGTTTCTGAAGAAAAGTGCCAGCTTTTTGGCGATTTATCAGGAAAAAAGGTGCTGGAAATAGGATGTGGGACTGGTCATTCCTTGCAGTATATGGGAGAACGCAAAGCAGCTGAACTGTGGGGCTTAGATATATCAATAGAACAAATAGGAAAGGCAGAACAGTATTTGGCGGCATACGATCTTTCAGCAAAATTAATCTGTTCTCCAATGGAAGCCGAATGTGGTATACCGGTGGATTATTTTGACTATATCTATTCGGTATATGGCATAGGCTGGACCACCGACCTTGAGGGTACCTTTAGTCGTATCGCCTCTTATCTTAAGGAGGATGGTGTGTTTATTTTCAGTTGGTCTCACCCCGTACACAAATGTGTGGCATCAGAAAATGATATGCTGGTATTCAAGAAAAGTTATTTTGATGAATCTTGGTATTCAGTATCTATTGATGGTAGCGTACTATCACTATCAGACCGTAAGCTTTCAACTTATGTGAATGCGCTGGCAAGAGCAGGCTTTGTCATCGAGGAAATGATAGAGCAGTCTGATAATGAAATTTTGCAAACTAAGGATAGTAGCTTCGCTCAGAAAGCAAAGATGCTTCCGGTAACCTTTTTGTTATCAAGGCACGTAAAAGATAAAGTAATGTCAAAAGGGACGGTTAATGTGAAAACAATCCCAAAATAGAAACTAAAAACCCCAAAAAAGCACAGCACAAAAAGCCCTGTAAGTATTGTGTTTTTTACAGGTAACAGATATTATATAAATGGGCTATTATTTAGCAAGGCGATTGAATAGGCTTATTTGCCTCCATTGGGTCATAGAACTCACCAGATTTTAGAAGCTTGTAAATAAGCGCTAAAATCTTTCTCGCCACAGCGATAATAGCCTTCTTTCTGCCTAATTTACCTTGATGCGTCCAAAACCAATTGTTAAAATGTGAATTGCGTGTTCGTACTGCCGCCCATGCAACTTGACACAGTATAGCCTTAATATAAGGACTGCCCTTTGTAATTTTACGA
>JAHDLO010000025.1 GCA_018432235.1 Clostridiaceae bacterium
TCACCGTCTCGGCAGCGCTCGTACCGCAGTGCCACTTATACGTGACACTACTCGCCCTAGGACGCTTCGCTGTACCCTCCTTATTTTAATAAGGGGAGACACCCCCCTTAACAACCCCCCATTGTATAAGAATTCATAGTAAAAAAATAGGACTTTCTTATACAATAAAAAAGGACTCTACATTGAGAATCCTTTTCTATCATACTATTTTCCTTTTTTCCTTTTATTGCTATCATCTGCCGTTGGCAGCTTTTTATTCTCCAGCATATCCTCATTGTCTATTGCACCTATTTCACCCGCCAGCTCATAGCTCATGGCATTGAAAAAATTAATATCCAGGTCTTTATCTTTAGACTTTTTTATATTTTTCACCTATAATCACCTCAGTATATTATCTGTGATGTTGAGTAAAATTATCACGGTGATTTTAAGGTTTTAATGCTATAGCTTTTTTTCTGCCACCAATGTGAAGGTTTTTGGTATGCCCTTATCATAAATATCTGACGACATATTTGCCTCCTCGTCGAGTCCTCTTATGATCAATCCTGTGTCGGCAACTGCTGTTATAATTTCTCCCAGGTTCCACCGCCTCAGAAATACACTTACATCGCCTCTCTCCTCAAGGTATTTTGAATAGGAAATGTTTTTCTCCTCAAGAGAGGTGTCAAAGTAGTCCCCTGTCACCTTATGCTTTCTGACACTGGCGGTGGAGCCTCTGGAGGTTATCAGCTTGGTGGACACCGGATGAAAATCCCTAATAATAACCCTCCCACCATTTTTTAGAAGTCTATATATTATTTTCATAAAAGGCATCAGATCAGTAAAATAATGCAATATACCCATTTCTGCAAATACAATATCATAGTCCCCCGTCAGCTGTTCATCTTTAAGCTTCAATACATCCGATAGGATATAATCAATTTTTACATCTGCCGCCTCTGCCAATGCCAATGCATAGCGCTTGTTCCCCTCTGAAAAATCCACTACGGCTACCTCTGCCCCCAGCAACGCCAAGGCCACAGCCTTATTTCCATTGGAGCCCATCAGATTCATTATTCTTTTTCCTCTAACCTCACCGAATTTTTTATACAGGACTGTGAGGGGTTTAGTAGGGTCTTTTTTTAATTTAGCTGCAGCGGCCAGCGGACTTCCAAATCTCTGCTGCCATGCCTCATAGGTTTCCCTATTCCATGCCTCTTCATTGCCATCGATGGCGGCGCTTTCCTTTATACGCTCCCCTTCTTCTGCTATTTCTTCAAAATCAAATGAACCTGGCTTCATTTCCCTTCAAATGCCTCCTCTGTTATTAACGCTATGTGCCAACCGCTATTATAAGCATGATAATGCCTCAAATTCAAATCCTGCAGAACATATAACTTCAGCCACTAATCAATTATACAATAAAGAAGCCCCTGCAAAAATACCTGTTTTTTATTTTTAGTAAATCATATCAAAAAGATACGTCGTATGTATGCAAGGTTAATGGTTTTATACATCCTGCAGGAATGCACTAAAAAACCAGGAGAATAGCTCCCCTGGCAATGTTATATTTGGCTTTTTTCTTGATAAATGAAATCCTTTATATGGTTGCCTGTAATGTCCAAATCCGTCTCCAGATACCAGGCATCGTTGATTATGGCATTTTCCCAATAGCCGTCTAGGGGGAATCTTGACCATTGAATACTCTTTACCCCTAACCTCAGCACCTCTGTTGACATTGCCAGAATGTCAGTTACCCCTAAGCTTGTTTTAACATGAGGATATAGCTTAGCAGCAATAAGGGGATATTTTATGGTATCCACCTCCTGAAGCCTTGCAAAAATGGCCTTAATAACCAGATTTTGACGTTCTGCCCTTTCAAAGTCCCCGTCACCAACCTTTCTGATTCTTGCATAGGCAACTGCTTGATTACCGTTAAGCATTTGTTGTCCGGATTCTGTAATTGGTGTTGGGTCTTCCTTCTTTATTTGTGCGATTTCCTTCATGTACTTATTAATTTCCTTAATTTCCTTGTCCTTAATCTCCAGTTGAATGCCTCCCAATGCATCTATTATGCTGGAAAGCCCTTTGAAATCTACAGTTATATGATCCTCTATATCCAGATCGAAGCTCTTGTTTATGGTATCAATCATTAGCTGGGGACCGCCTACAGTATAGGCTGTATTTAGCCTGGTTTTCCTATACCCCTCTACATCAACATAAAGGTCCCTCATCAGGGATGAAAGCTTCAGACTTTTATTCTCCCGATCAATCGACAAAATCATTATAGCGTCAGCATGGGCAGCTTCATATTTTTCCCGTCCGGTATCAATGCCAAATAATGCAATATTGATAACCCCCTTGCTCTCCGGGATCTCCGCCCCTTCATTTTTATCATCTATTTCTTCGTTAATTGGCTCTGGCGTATTATTCATTCTACTGGCATATACACCAATCATAGAAAGAGCTAGTGCCAGAACCAGCATCAACACCAATAGTATTCTTTTAGACATCTTAGAACTCCCTCCTTAAATCTCGTATTCTGCAAGGGTCTTGAATATATAGCCTTCCTCCCGAAGGTACTCAATGATCAACGGCAGCGCCTCTAATGTGGTTTTCTTACCACCGCTATCATGCATCAAAACTACAATTTCCTTCTTTCCCTTTGTTGTTTCCTTAATTCTATTTAGCTGTTTTTCAACAGATACATATTTTGCCTCAGCATCACCATTCAATGCATTCCAATCAATATAAACAAAGCCCTCCTGAAGAACTCTTTCCCTAAACTCTCTTTTACCTTCACCAAAGGAGCCGCCGGGGAATCTGATGATTTTTGAAGTATAGCTGCTGCCCAACAACTGTTTAAGCACTGCCTCACCCTCCATTAAGTCCGCCATAAAAGCATCTGGATCGGCATAAATCGTCTTATAATTATGAGTATAAGTATGATTGCAAATCAGATGTCCTTCGTCGCTGGCCCTTAAAACCAATTCAGGATGTCTGTCTGCCAGTTCTCCTATGATAAAGAAGGTGGCCTTAATATGCTGCTCCATTAAAATATCCAATATACCTGATGTTACACCCGGAGTAGGTCCGTCGTCAAAGGTTAAATATGCTACTTTTTCCATGGTATCAGGATTTTTGACAGGCTTTTCCACTGTCGGCTGCTCTTCATTGTCTTCAGAAGCTTCTTCTTCAGCAGTCTCATCACTTTCCTGAGGCTTGTCAGGCCCTTCTACCGCCTCCTGATTTTCCTCCTCTTTAACCTCCACCTCGGCTTTGGCTTCAACCCGCCAGAGTCCTAAGCTCTGAAATATTATAGGGGTTGCTCCCATTGCCAATACCACCATAGCTACAACCAAGCTCAACATAGACAGTTTCTTAATCAGCTTCCTCATTTGTAATCCCCCTTAACTAGTTTTCCTAGGAATATCATATATTTTTTTAGCCATATGTGCTTTACGAAAGCATTGATGAAAGTTTACAAAATAATTAAGGTTTATCCTGTCATATTTTGTTTACTTCTGGACTTTGGTAAAATACTATAAAGAGTTAATATAAATAACCTGCAGATTTGGAGGATTAATATGAGTAATTTAACGAAGGTTCTCATAGTTGAGGATGAGCTTCCTATTAGAAAGTTTCTATCTATAAATTTAGTTAGAAACGAATTTGAGGTTCTGGAGGCTGAAACCGGCGAGGAGGGGCTGCAGCTATGCCTAAAGGAATCGCCTGAGGTGGTGATATTGGATGTCATGCTGCCGGGCATCGACGGCTTCGAGGTATGTCATAAAATTAGAGCTGCTATTCCATCAACCATTATCATCATGCTGACAGCCAAAGGACAAGACTTAGATAAAATCATGGGGCTTGATTTAGGTGCTGATGATTACATGGTGAAGCCCTTCAATCCACTGGAGCTGATAGCCAGAATACGTGCCAATCTAAGGAAGGTGAATTCAAAAAATGCCGTTGCCACTAGCAGAATAGCCATATTGGACTTAAAGCTGGATCTGGATCAGCAGAGATTTTATAAAAACACTGTCGAGATAGAGCTTACACCTACTGAGTTTTCTATTATGAAGGTACTGATGCAGGCTCCCGGTAAGGCCTTCAGCCGTGACGAAATTTTAAATAAAATATGGGGTAAGAATTATTTTGGCGACATGAAGACGGTAGATGTTCATATCAGAAGGATACGTGAAAAGATAGAGGAAAACCCTTCTATTCCCCAAAGGATAGAGACGGTATGGGGCTACGGCTACCGATTGCGAGGGGATATGGCTAATGAATAGCATAAAAAAGCGTCTTGTTGTTAACTTTATGTTTGTAATTATAATAACTGTCGTTATTTTAGAAATATTCCTTATAAGCATCATTAAGCATCACTATTATAAAGGACTTGAGGACAATCTTTACAATCAGCTGTTGATATCCTCCGACCTCTATTCCCGTTATTTTTCCGATGCCTCACTAAATGAAAACATCCTAAATAATGTAGATTCCTTCTGGAAGCAAACCTCTGCTCAGGTTCAAATAATTGACCTTGAGGGCAATGTCCTGATGGACTCCATCGGAATAACACCAACCAATCTTGGCAATAGCGATGATGTAAAAAAGGCTCTGCAGGGACAAAAGGGCAGATGGTTAGGGATGGTGGACTATGATACTGTAGCAGTCATGTCTGTGGCATATCCTCTGATGGCAAGAGGAGAGATTGTGGGGGTATTACGCTTTATATCCACCTTAAGGGAGGTTCAGAAAGAGGTTCAGCGGATAGCGTTTCTCTTTATCGCCTTTGGCTGCCTCGTCATCTTCATCTCTGGCTTTGTGAGCCTTATTCTTGCAGATACGATAGTTGGGCCCTTGAAGCAGGTGACACTTGCTGCAGAAAAAATGGCCTTAGGGGACTTTAAAGCTAAAAGCGATGTTAAGGTTAAGGATGAAATCGGAAAGCTATCCAATACCCTTAATTATATGGCCAGTGAAATAGTGAAGAAGGAGCAGCTGAAGAATGACTTTATTTCCTCTGTTTCCCATGAACTGAGGACTCCGCTTACATCAATTAAGGGATGGGCAATTACCTTGAAGAACGGCTATGAGGATAAGGAAATGCTTGCCGATGGTCTTGAGATAATCGAAAAGGAAAGCGACAGGCTGACTCAAATGGTTGAGGAGCTATTGGATTTTTCAAAGTTCATTTCCGAAAAGTCAGAGCTGGATTATGAAGAAGTTGATATTTCCAATGTCATGGAGCATATAAAAAAACAGCTGACACCAAGAGCGGTCAGAGATAATATCAGCTTTGAGGTGACATATTCTCAACTAATGCCCAGCACCTACACAGATGAAAACAAGCTGAAGCAGGTATTTATAAATCTTCTTGACAATGCCTTTAAGTTTACACCTCAAGGGGGAAAAATTATCTTTACTGCTGAGTTTCAAAATAACGAATTCATATTTAAAGTGAAGGATACCGGCAGTGGCATTTCTCAGGAGGAGCTGCCTAAGATTAAGGAGAAGTTCTATAAGGGAAAAAGCAGTAAATCCAGCAACGGCATTGGTTTATCCATATGCGATGAAATCATCCGATTGATGAAGGGACAATTTCATATCTACAGTGAAATAGATTCCGGTACTGAAGCTATAGTCAAGCTTCCTTTAAGGGAGGGAAAAACAACATGAAGGGCTGGACAAAGCTAATCTTTCTATATATATTTATCTTCAGCACCCTTTTGGGTTGCACCGACACCGGAGCAGACAATGCCCTAAAGGTATATCCGCCAATAAACCAACAACTGACTATAGAGGGTACCTGGGAGGTGGTTGAGGATATCGGCGGAGAATGGCAGGATAAAGTCATACAGTTTTCCGAGCAATATATCATGCTGGGTGATGAGCTTCTTCAAAGCCCCAGCTACAGGTCCAGACGTGTGGATGTTCAAGATTATATCTTCTATAGTCTTAGAAGTGATTTAGATAATTTTTCCATTAGCACTGAAGGCATAGCGGATATCGACGTCATGACCATAACCGATAATGGACAGTATATTGGCGACGTGCTGATGCTCCAGCGGGACCTGGTAGTTCTACAGCTTCATAATAACAGTCTATTGTTAAAGAAGCTCAGGGATGAGACAGATATTAGCCTTAATGGCAAAGATACTATGCCAGAGGTTATCATTGCAGAGAATACCAGAGATCCGGAGGGTATCCGAACTGCTCTGCTTTTATCCATCAAGAAGCCTGAGGGTGACCTTTCATACGGCTATAGAACAATATTTATAGCTGCACAAAACAATCAGCTTCGTACCACACTGGAGGGTAATGGGATATATTTTCCAAGAAGAAGTGGTTTTTGGCAGATTGCAGTAGAAAGAAGTACCATTGACCATTATTCACAGGACTTGATATTTTCCAAAAATATATCATCTAATATTCTGAAGCAGGAGAGTTCTGAAACCAGATCTGCAATATTTGTCGCAGAGGATTATAGCATATTAAGAAATATCATCTTCTTGAGCAACGATTATATTGCTATTGAGGAAATTCGCCAGAAGGATGGTGTCACAATGGAGAATATTGTCAGTTTGGTACCTGTCGATACATTACCCAGCATCAAATCTGTGGATATCAGTGATTTATTGGGTGATAAGGGCACTGCTGCAATGGAGGCAGCAAGAAATAACACTATTGAGGAAAAGGGGTTAAGCCCTTATAATCTAAAGCCCTCTTCCCTGAGAAACACAAATCTAACTCTGGAAAGAAGAATGGGAAGATGGATTTTTAAAGGTAGATTAAGCTATAAAACAGACGATAGCTTTGTGACTGAGGATTACAACATCAATCTTATTCCCCCCAATAATCTAGTCTACTATGATGAGCTTTCTATTCCGTGGACAAATGTTAAGGATAAAATACCTGGAGCAATGGACGTATTTACATCTCCTAATAAAGATATTGCTGTAATAGTTACTAAGAATGAAATTTTAATATACAGTATAGTAAATGCTGAAATAACTGGTGTTCCTTTACAGAAAATTAAGCTTGAGGATAATGAAACAATAATTATGGCTGAATGGGCCACTGGTCAATATATGGACATTTGGGAAAAAACCCTGACGCCACTACTGGTTAAGTAGCATACAGTTTATGGTATCAAAAATAAAAAGAATCGCTCCTATCATCATCTCTGGAAGCGATTCTTTTTGCCTTTGCTCTGTTATATTTTTTGTCGCCGTGGGCACCGCAGCCTCTTCCTACCTCCGGCATATGGGTGCTAAGCTTGTTCTTTGAAGCCTTCAACAAATCTATACCCTTTACATTTCCCAGCTTAATCTTTGCCATTCAACATTCCTCCAATAATTAGTATATGAGGAAATTGCATAATACCACAAAAGTTCATACAGGATACCTTTTAGCGCTTATTATCCATCTTACTATGCACATTCCTCATTTATATTATATCATATTATCCGCATTTTATTATATATTACATCAGTAAAATCAACGTCACAAAGGCTTAATCTTTGTCAAATTCAAAAAAATAAAAATAATTAAAGGATTTGTATATTATTTATCGAATATTGTGAAAAATTGGAAAGATATATGGGGGGGTTCATATGCTAGAGTTTAGTAACAATCGGGGAACACTCGTATCAAAGAATTTAGCAATCTTGGTCCTACTGCCTTTTGCCGGTGCCTTTTTAAGCAATAAGAACATTGTTCTGTTTCATATCACCATAGAAACCTTTTGTATCTTTGTAGCCATGAGTATGCTGCTCATCGCCGTCAATACCTATCAGCACAGCAAAAACAGCTTCATATTGTTCCTGGGCCTTTCCTACGGCTTTGTGGCATATTATGATTTTCTTCATATCGTATCCGCCAAGGGCTTCAACATTTTATCGGCAAATGATATTAATATCAGCATGCAGGTATGGATTATCGCCAGATATTTAGAGAGCATTTCACTATTATTGGCCTGCTTAGGCATTAAAAACAAAGAGACCTTTAATGTGAATAAATATATAGCCCTATACATTCTAGCCTCTGTCATACTTAATCCGCTGGTATTTAAATGGCATGTGTTTCCACCCTTCTATACACCATTCATTGAAATATCTACATTCATTAAATTCAGCAGTTTTTTTCTAATCATCATTAATCTTTTCTCTATCGTTATAATTTATAAAAACAAGGCCTATTTTTATGAAAAAAAGTACAAATTTCTAATCGCATCCTTATGCTGTGTTGCAGTGTATATTTTTATATTTTCATTCCATTATGTAGAAATGGAGAGCCAGAGGTTTATTCTGGGGCATCTGTTTAAGCTTGTCTCCTTCTATTTGCTATATAAAGGCGTTGTTGAGCATAATCTTATAAGCCCCTATATCCAGCTTAAGGAGAGTGAAGCTTATCATAAAAGACTCCTGGAATTTTCTCCAGACGGTATAATGATCCAAAGGGACAGTGAAATCGTTTATGCAAATCCCGCCTTTCTAAATATCATAGGTATTGAAAATGAAGGAGATCTCATTGGCAAATCAGTATTGGAGTTTCTACCCAAGGAGTTTCATGATACTGTCAAGCTGAGAAAAAGAGCAATGAAGCATGGCGAGCAAATGGGTGGGTTTGAATTCCCCATGGTAAGGACGGACAATTCAATAGTTTATGTGGAGACAGTTACTACGATTATTCCCAATGGTGATAATACTGAGTATATCAGTATTGTACGAGATATAAGCGATCGAAGAGCAGCAGAGGAATATAGGACCCAGCTGGAAAATGAAGAGCGGGAGCTGAAGCAGAAGATAGCCTATGAAGAAATGATGCTAGAATTTTTCACCAATATCTCCCATGATTTAAAGACACCATTAAACGTGATTCTAGGCACCGTGCAATTACTAAACCTGATACTGATAGATACTGAAATGTACTGTAAAACTAAAAAATACATCAACATAACAAGGCAAAACTGCTTTAGGCTGTTAAAGCTTATCAATAATATCTTGGATATATCAAAGTACGATAATAGACAGCTGAACCTACAATTTAAAAACAACGATATCATATCCCTTATCGAAAATACAACCATATCCATAGGGGATTATATCGAAAGCAAAGGGATTGAACTGATATTTGATACAGATGTTGAAGAAAAGATTATAGCCTTTGATATGGATAAAATCGAGAGGGTTATTCTGAACCTATTGTCTAATGCCATAAAATTTACACCCAATGGTGGCAAAATCCAAGTTAGCATTAACGATGATAATAATAATGTCGTAATATCCGTTAAAGATACGGGCATTGGCATTCCAAGCTCAGAGCTAAAAACAATATTTGACCGCTACAAACAGGTGAATACAAGCCTTAATAAAAATTGCCAGGGAACTGGACTAGGTTTAGCTCTGGTTAAATCTATAGTGGAGGCACATGGGGGTCTTGTTGATGTCAACAGTCAGTTAAAGGCAGGCAGCGAATTCATTTTCTCACTTCCCAACAGACTAATAGATGAGGCGTATATTGCTGAATCAAGCCCTGTGTATTTGCCCAATAACATTGAGAGAATCAACATCGAATTCTCTGATGTCTATGGCATAAGCTATTGAAATGATGAATCTGCCATAGAATATTGTCCCCACATTTCAAACAGGGGACAATATTCTAATTCCTTCCTACTTCAGCATGCTCTCCACCCACATGGTTAATGGTTCCATTTTCTTAATGAACATTTCCATGGGACTCCTATTAAAAACCTCCAGCTTATTTAATAAATAAACGAGGGCAGACATAGCTGCAAGACTCAGATAGACTGCACTCATTCTCCAGTTCTCTTTTTTTATCCTGATAAAGTCCATTGTCATGACAGCGACAACTAAGATAATAACAATTATGAACACTATATTCTCCCCCTATTTTGGTTTAATGCTGAATGCAGCAGAGTGCTCTCCACTTCATAATTGATCTCTGCCTTGGAAAATACCTTATTCCAGTCATCCTTCAGCTCCTTGAATTCGGCAGGATAAGCTCTATAAAAATATCTGCTGAGATTAAAAAAATCGATCTGATACTGATTCTGCGCTGCCTTCATTGCAAGGGCCATCTTTTCCTCCAGCACGCTATTCAGCTGTAGGGTGGCCTCTTCAATATCCAGCTCCCAATAGGTATGGTCCTTGGGCACTCGCTCAGCCACATTTGCCCTTACCTTTAGCTTAATATCAAAGCCTACACCAGTATCCGTCAGCTTCGGTTTAACCTTAGCAGTTGACTCCAGCACCTCAATCGACAGTAAGTCACCGCTGCTCTTGCTCTCAAAGACGATTACAGCATTCTTAAAGTTATTAGTAATAAAATTAAAGCCCTGTCCCTCCTCAAATCCTAAATAACCCGCCAGCCTGTCGTTATCAAAAACAGCGATTTGCGTCAGGTGAAACATCGCCTTTTCATTCTCACTGGGGGCCGGAAGCTTTTCCAAAAGACCTGTAACATAATTAATTACGGGATTATTGACAGCTTCAACGGTTTCATGGAGCTCCGCCACATAAACCTTTGAACTGGCACCATAGTTTACCGCCATAATCTCCATAACCAAAGCAGGGATTAAACCTAATGTGTTGGGGGTATCAAATATCTCCTCGGGGGCCTGCTTGGTGACAAAAACATCGATCTCCAGCCTTACCTCCATGTCCTGAACCAGGAAGCCTATAATCTCTCCAATGCCCTCCTTAGCTATGCTTTCATTGATGACAAGGGCTTTAATATGAGATAGGTATAGTCGTCTTCCAGAGATCATAGAGAGATTTCTTAATGCATCAAAAACCGTCAATCCTTCAGCCTTTAATATTGTGTAAATATCCCTTTGTTCCGGTGCCTCAGCCACGAAAAATCCTGGATTTGCCACCTGAGCTACAATTGAAAACAGACCTGTCTCGGTTTTTGATACCCCCAAGCCCAAAACAAAGCCTAGATTTTCAATCTCCCTTCTACTCCAACAGGCGGTTGTCAGTAGCGTGACGATGATGATAAGTATCGCTAGCTTAACTCTTTTCATATTATGCCTCCTTAGCTTGGTGGACTGGGTTTTAAATTATCGCTTTTTCTCTGATTATTACCCTTGACAATATGCTTGGACCTCCTAGTAATGCGCCATGCAGGCAGCCTAAGTACCCAGTCCTTCATATCCTCTAGGCTGATGGGACCGAAGGGCAGCATAAAGGGAACGCCTAAGGAACGAAGGGAGAACAGATTCAAAGCGATAATCAATGCACCTGTCATAAGACCGTAAATACCCAACGTGGCGGCTAAGGCCATATTAAAAAACCTGATCAGCCTTAAGCTAAGGTTGAAATTTGTAAAGGGCAAGGTAAAGGAGAATATGGCAGTTGTTGCAACAACAATCACCACTGCAGGTGACACCAAGCCTGCCTCTACAGCCGCCTGTCCGATAATCAAAGCACCGACAATGCTTATGGTTTGGCCTATATAGGCAGGAAGTCTGGTGCCTGCCTCCCTTAGGGTTTCTATTGCTATTTCCATCAGCAATGCCTCTACAAAGGCAGGATAAGGTACCCCGGCTCTTGTTCCCGCCAGAGTTAATGCCAGTCTGGTGGGTATCATTTCCTGATGAAAGGTACTAATGGCAATATAAATAGCAGGAAAGAAGAGCAGTACAAATACGCTTAAGTAGCGAATCAGCCGATTAAAGGTTGCAAAGTATGAATTGATATAATAATCCTCTGTTGTGATAAAATAATCCGCCACCACTGCTGGAACCACCGATGCGAAGGGTGTTCCCTCGCATATCATCCCAATTCTTCCCTCCAGCAGCATTCCCTGAAGCCTGTCGGGTCTTTCAGTAAAAAATGAGGTGTTAAAAATATTCATCGGCGCATCCGATATATACTCCTCTATTTGATTAGAGCCTATGATGCCATCGACATCTATTCTTTTCAGTCTTTTTAGAAGCTCCTCAACAATGGCATTATCCGCAATTTCATCAATATATACTACCCATAGCTCTGTTTTACTTTCCCTTCCGATATACAGTTTTTTACTTACAAGCCTTGGTGTCTTTAGGTTTTTCCTTAGTAAGGACAAATTCACCATTGCATCCTCAACAAATCCCTGCTGCGAGCCCCTTACCACCCTTTCAGTCTTTGGCTCTGCGTATTCTCTTGCAGGCTCCTTACCAACAGAAGTAGATATCACCCCCGAATAGCTGTCAATTAAAAGCAACCCATTACCTAACAGAATATCAGCGACAGCCTCTTGCAGCCCCTTTCTATAATAAATATTATTGTTCGACAATACACCCTCTATAATGGTCTCTATGCTTTTATATAGCTCCCCCCTTTCGGTGATGGTTCTTTCACCAATACCCTGCTGAAGGGGATAAATCACAGAGTTCACTAGACATTCTCTATTGACAATGCTCTCCAGAAAAATGACAGCTGCCCTTGTGATGGGCCTTGTGGGCAAAAACAGCTTTCTTATCACTAAATCATCACTGTTTTTAAAGGCGTTTTTTATAAGGGCGATATCCTCCTCTAAGCTACCTGTGAATGGTTTAACCTCGTTAAAATTATAGGGGACCTCCTGATTTTGGCTGCCCTCCTTTTTTACCACTTTCTTTAAAGCCTCCTTGATATATTGGAAAAGAGAATTATTCATTGATGAACACCTCCAAGCATCTATATTTTGCACATAAAATGGTGAAACTATCATAAAATAATCGAAAATATAGAGGTGTATGATGAATACTTTAAATAACAATGGCATTGTAAAAATATCCTTTTTCCAGCTGTTCCTCCTTACCCTTGCTCAGGCTGGTGGGGCCGCAATCATTTATATTCCAGGGCTGGCGGAGGCTGGTAATGATGTTTGGATTTCAAATATCATTGCTTCCATTGTGGGCTATATTGTGATATTTAGCCACTATCTTCCTATATCCCAAAGGCCTGAGCTCAGCTTAACGGAAATATACGATGAATATTGGGGAAAGCTCTTAGGGGGTATGGCCAGCCTATTTTATCTGATTTACTTTTTTATACTCTGCTGCCTCATCGTCGCTGATGTCTTTTATTTCGGCAAAATAACCATGCCGGAAACTCCTGGATATGTTTTTATTATTTTCTTTCTGATTCCGCCAATTTACGGTGTCAAGCTAGGCCTGGAGACCGTATCCAGGCTATTGGAATTTATATTGCCAATAATTGTAGTAATATATTGTTCACTATTCTTAATGGTATTTCCTAAGCTGGATTTCACACGACTTCTACCTTTAATTCCCGATGGCATAAATCCGGTTATTGCAGGAGCCATACCCAATATGAATTTTCCCTATGCCCAGCTTTTGCCCTTGGTCTATTTTTATAAGCATTCAAATATTAACGCCAAAGGTAAGACCACTTTTTTGAAGACAATTTTTTGGGGGATATTGCTGTCTACAATACTCCTTACCCTAAGATCCATCGCTTCTGCCAGTGCTTATGGAAATGACACATTGAAAACCCTGACATATCCTCCCTTCAGCACCATTAGACTGATAGAAATTGGTGAGGTATTGGAGCGACTGGATGCTCTTTTTCTTGCAGTATTTTATGTGACCACCTTCTTTAAGTTTTCTATCACCTATTATGTGATCTGTGAAATTATTAGTGACTATTTTAAGGTTGGTTCGCCAAAGGACCTTGCGATGCCGGTTGCATTGCTTATTGCCGTATCCATGCCCTTTTTAATACCTCGATTTGATGTTATTCTTCAAACTGTTGTTCCCTACTTTTATGTTAGCATTCCTCTTTTTTTTCCATTACCGCTGCTGCTGTACGGTACCATTAGACTAAAGAAACCCAAATCCCTTTCTAAATGATGGCCGTTAGCATTTGCATAATAAAGATAAACAGTAATCCAAAAATATAGGATTATGTGCCTCATTATGCTATAATGAAGATTGTATATATCAATGAAAAACAGGGGGTACATATGAAAAATAACTGGCATTTAGATGAAGGGCTTCGCTTGGTTAGACAGCATAGAAATGGCTCCGGCTGGTTCTTCTGGATAGCTGGTCTATCATTAGTGAATATAATTATGGCAATTATAAATGGCAGCTGGGGCTTTGTTTTCGGTTTAGGAACTGCTGAAATCATTTATTATGTTGCTCAGGAGCTCAGCTATCAACTTGGTAGCTTTGTTTTAACAGCTGGCATAGCGTTAAGTCTGCTTTTAATGGGTATTTTTGTAGCTCTAGGTTTTGGCTCCAGAAAGGGCAAAAACTTGTGCTTTATACTGGGCTTTATTCTATATGCCCTGGATGCGATATTGCTGGTGGTTTTAGGTGATTACATGGGGGCATTATTTCATCTTTACCCTCTATACTGTATTTTTAAAGGGCTGCAGGCAAATAAATACCTTATAGTTATGGCCTCGGAGGCTGAAAAGCATCACAAGCTCAATGAGGAAGGCGGTTCTGATGGAGAGGCTGCAGAGGAGGATAACCTTACAGAGGTTCAAAAAAATTTTAGAAAAGAAATGCAGAGCCTGCATCGTGATATGCATTAAAATAAGGGGTGGCCGACAATCTATGTCAGCTACCCCTTTAGCTTTATTCCTTCTTTATTTCCTTAAAGAGCTCATAGGCCTTTTCTCTTGCTTCCTCCAGCACCTCGTTACCAGTCTCGGTTATTCTATAGTATTTGCGAATCTTGCCTTCAATTAGTCTTTCTTCCTTTTCCAACAATCCGCCCTTCTCCATGCTGTGTAAGATGGGATACAGGGTTCCTGCACTGGTCTGATAGCCATGATCCTTAAGCTCCTCTATCATCCATGCACCGAAAAAAGGCTCTTTTTTTGCATGATGCAGAATATGTATTTGTATAAAGCCCAGGAACAGCTTCCGAATGATTCGCCTTTGCATGAATTTCGCTCCAATCCATTTCATATCAACGACTGGTATTGTCATTATTACAATTATAGCATATTACTGAATACATTCAAGCCTGCTATTGGGGATTGTTTCATCATGCTGCTTCATTTGGCCTATCGACCTTTTAAAATTCCCTCGAAAGCCTTCTGTGCGTTTTTAAAATCCGTCTCATTAGGATGCTTTGCGGCCTCCTCAAGTCTGGCCTTCCTCTCTGCATTCATACCATGAGGATGATCAGCAGGAAGACTGTTAAATCTTTGTACCAGCCTTGGATCCACCTTGCCCTGGCACATAAAGGTACCCATGATATCATTATTGTTGTCCAAAAACAATTTCTTTGCATTTTCCATAGTATTTAGAGCGTGCTGTGAGTCAGGATATGCCCCCAGGGTCATAAATAGCGCAACCCTTTTCTCCTTTATTGTGCTAATATAGCCCTGCGCTTTCTTATCGGCATTCTCTCTATCGGCCCAAAAACCAATTGCTATAAAATCATAGGCCTTAGGCTCCGGTGCCTCATCCACCGGATAAAGCTCAGTGCCCTCCGGCATTATCTCCAGTATCGCCTCTGCTACGGCCTTCGTATTTCCTGTCAAGCTTGAATAAACAATCATTGCCTTCATATTTTACCTCCTAAAATCCATTCTTTAGCTGTTTTTGCTTCTGTTTGATCTGATTTAAAAGTATTTCTATAATATATGTGGCACCGTTAAAACCCATGAAGGGGGTCAAATCGTATATCTGGATATGGTGAAGATTAGGGTTTGATACCTGCAGCTTCAAGGGTGTATTAGCGGACATCTCCAGTAACACGCCATCTCCAAATATAATATCCGGTTTGATTTCCGAAAGCAGGGCTTCCTTTGCTTCCTCACTGCCATTGACCAACAGCCTATCGGAAAACGCCTCCGGTAGCTGCCTATAGCCCTTGTCCTTTAGATTATGATTGACAAAGGCCCGCGATATATTAATTGATAGCTCAGAGGTGATAAAGGGATAGATATCGGCGATAAAATCATAATTTCCTGCCAGCAGTCCTTCAAAGCCTCTGTAGGAAAAGGTAGCGTGCTTAAACCTCATTAGGAGCTTTCTTGCCTTATCCATTTGCTGCGCCATAAATATTTCATTTGCCTTTGTATTCAAGACCTCTTCAATCCTTTTAATCCAGCTGTTTGTGCCATTGAAGCCATAGGGTGCCCCTACGATATAGGACATCTGGTATTTTTCCTTAAGTAACTCTGCTGCCGCTATGCCCTCTGCCCTCAACACGATATTCAGCTCTGCACCTGCCGCCTCTTCAATGGATTTAATAGAGGAATTTGCTGTAAACACTGTATTGAGTCGATAACCAAAGGCCCCCTGCATTACAGCTTCCAGCTCCCTAAGGTCTGCTGCGAAGTTATAGCAGTCTGCATTGCTGCCTATGATATTAAAGCTCTTTTCCTGTCTGGCAGCCGGTGCCTTGACCACATATTTTGCCAGTATGGTCAGCACCTCCCTAATCCCATAGGTATAATCGCCTCTAAAGCCACCTCCGGTAAAGGGTATCAGCTTAGCCTTCACCGCCTGCTGAAGATCCTCACATATACTGTCTATATCTGTTCCAATTATCGATGAAATAGAGGAGGCCACTACAAATATGTAAGGGGGCTTATAGACTGAGTCCACCTCTTTAATGGTCTCTGTCAACCTTTCGCTATCACCCATAACGATGTTATTTTCATCCATATGGGTTGTATAGAGGGAAGCCCTCAGCTCACTATTAAGATTCATAAAGCCTTCTATGCCATAATGGGTGGTTCCTGCAGGACCGTATTCAATGATGCAGGCATCCTTAATTGACGCCAATGCCCATAGGGTGCCCATTCTGTCAGAGGCCAGCGGTAAATATTTATGAAGCTGCATGATGATTTCCCCTTCCCGTATGTGCATGATTTTTATCTGTAGCCTTTGACAGCATTTTTACAAAGGTAATAGGCACCTCAAAGCCCAGCTTTTTGGCCGCCATATCCATTACCACCTGGGTTATTCCCTTCTCCATCAAGCTTCTGGGATTTTCATGACCGATATAAATATTGGGCTTTATTTCTCCGTAAAGCTGTTGAAGGGGTGCAATATTTGCTATTCTGGAAACATAGGGATCAAAGCCCGCCGCTACAATTTCCTTCATATATACATCATCATTGACATACAAATCTCTGGCCTGAATTAGCTTTGGCGCCATTCCCAGCTGACAAAGAAAGCTGCAGAACTCGAAGGCCAAAAGAGGGGTATTGCCATATATAAAGCTTTTGCCCTCCAGCTGAGGCCTTATTTTCTCTATTAGCTCAATTGCCTCTGACTTAAGGGTGGCAATTGCCATATTTAAATCGATAGCTAAATGATCCGCCACTGCCCTATAGCCTGCTTCAATCCTTTCTAGGTTCAAGTATTTATCAAAGTAGACATAGTCCACCCCAAAGCGCTGCTTCATTTTTTCAGCCAGTGAAAGTGCTGTAAAATCGGTGACGATATTTAGCTGAGCTGCTGAAGCTTTTTGAATCGTCTCTATGCTACAGCTGGAGGGTAATACCACGTTGATTTCAATCCCCTTTGACTGTAATAGCTTAAGCAGCTCAGTATCCTCAACCCCCGAGTATCTATGACCAAGTATATTTATAGTGCCGCTCCTGACCGGTTGCTTCTCCATGAGATGAATCAGGGCCTCCAAGGTTCTTTCTATTCCCGGTATATGGCTATTGCATTTAAAATGCTCCGTATGAACCACCATAAGCCTTGCTTCCACCTGATCCTGAATTGAGTAAATTATAGCTTCAAAATCCTCACCGATTACCTCCAGAACGCAGGTGGTCACCAGCAGTATTGCCTTTGGTCTGTATTTCCTATCTATATGTAGAATAGCCTTCTCCAGCTTTTCCTGACAGCCAAATACAACATCATCCTGATCAATGGCAAAGGAGAGGAAATTGTCCTCCATTGCTGCGTCGCTATTGCTTCTTTCCATGGCAAAGGTCTTGGTATAATAGGTGCATTCATCGGTCCCGACAACCAGTGTATATAAATCCTTTATATATCCGGAGGTCAGGGCCACGCCAAAAAGCGGACAATGGGTTCCGGGAAACTGAGCATTGGAAAGCTGCTTAATATCCTTTGCCGTCTCTATTTGTGATACCTTCTTTAATTTGTCTAGGCTATATTTATAAGACATCGTACGTCCTCCTCTCATTAGGTGCCATAGGCCAAGCCCAATGGCATAAAGACCGGCTTGCCTATATTCTTGTCAATAGTTACCTCTGCCTCCACATTATACACCTGCCTCAGCATATCCTTCGTGAGAACAGCCTCAGGAGTACCCTCTGCTACAAATCTTCCCTCCTTGATTACCACCAGCCTGTGACTGTATCGAACAGCCTGGTTAAGATCATGCAGCACCATCACAACAGTTATCCCCAACTCCTTATTCAGCCTAGAAACAAGCTCCATAACCTCCAGCTGATGACAGATATCAAGGTATGTGGTAGGCTCATCCAGCAGAAGTATTTTTGGCCTTTGAGCCAGAGCCATTGCTATCCATGCCCGCTGTCTTTCGCCACCGGAAAGATTGTTAATATATCGATCCGCCAGCTTTTCCAGACGAGTCTGTCCTATTGCCCATTCAATGATTTCCTCATCCTCCTGTGACTTTGTCTCATACCATTGACGATGGGGCAGCCTACCATAGGCCACCAGCTCTCTAACGGTAAAGTCAGGGGGCGTAATCTGCTGCTGCGAAAGCATTGAAAGCTTTTTAGCAACCTCTTTAGTGGAAAGCCTGTGTATGTCATTGCCATCAAGATGAACCACCCCCGCCATGGCCTTCATCAGCCTGGAAACCACCTTTAAAACCGTTGATTTTCCTGAACCATTCGGACCAATAAGTGCAATGATTTCACCTGCCTTTATCTCGAAATCAAAATCCTCTACAACAATTTTATTGTCGTAGCCAATCTTTAGCCTTGATGCCTCTATCATACTCTATAAGCACCTCCCCTTCTTAATAGATATAAAAAGAATGGCCCTCCAAATACCGCCATCAATATGCCCACCGGAAGCTCCACGGGACTAAAGACCGTTCTGGCAGCGGTGTCTGCCACCACCAGCAGCGTTGCGCCCAGTAATGCACTTACCGGCAGCATGTATTTGTAATCAGAACCCACCAGCAGCCGACTGATATGGGGAATAATCAGCCCTATAAATCCTATCAGCCCTACGGTGGCAACGGAAATTCCCGCCAAAAATGCCGCTGTCAATGATAAAAATATTCTGGCATGACTCACCTTTATCCCAAGGTTTTTAGCGGCATCATCCCCCAGCTGTAAAACATTAGAGGTATTGATGCAAAGCAGTCCTATAATAATTCCTATAATGCTATAGGGCATTAATATCCTGACGTGGTACCAGCTTTTGCCTGCAATGCTGCCATTTAGCCACATAAGCACCCCCTGTATTTTATCGCTGTACAGTACCGACAGCAGTGAGGTTCCTCCCCCCAGCAGGGCATTGACCGCCACACCGGCTAATATGATTCTTATGGGGTCTATTCCCCTCTTCCATGCCAGACTGTAAACAAAAAGGCAGGCCAAGCAGCCTCCGACAAAGGCCGCCAAAGGAACATATACCGTCAAGGCAGGAAAGACCAGCATAATGGTGACGGCAGCAAGACTGGCCCCCGTTGAGACACCTGTAAGCCCCGGGTCCGCTAAGGGATTCCTCATTACCGCCTGCAGAAGCGCACCTGAAATGGCTAAATTTGCCCCAACCATTATCGCCAGCAGCATCCTTGGCAGCCTTATATTCATAACAATAGTTTTGGCATTTGAGCCCTCAATGCCCTTTAATGCATCGACTATTTCACCTGTGCTATAGCTTACACTACCAAATCTTAAAGATAGAATAGCGGTTATTAGCAGCAGGGCTATGGCACCCATAAACACCATTAGCCGTTTAAACAGCCTTTTCTTTACCTCGTCGCTTTCATTAATTTGTGTTATATTAATTTTTTCTGCTGTCATATATCATCACCTGCTTCAAGCATTTTATTTAATACTAAGTTATGCGAAGTACATTGATTTTTAAGAGACTTGACTTTGCTTTTTTCTCTCTAAAATTTTATTTGCCAGCTCAATATAGATATTGTACATATCTGCCTCAGGAAAGGCTTCGATTACTGTTTTGCCATCATTTTCAGCTCTTTGGACATGGCCGTCCCTTGGGATGTATTGAATAATGTCTGTATTAATCTCCGCTGCAGCCTTAGCAACAATTTCCCTTTCATTTTCAACGCCCTTAGCATTAAGTATCAGCCCTCTTAGTCTGGCATAGCCCTTACTGCTGAATTGATTAACGGCTGAAGCAATGTTTGAAGCCGCATAAAGGGACATCATTTCGCCGGAGGTGACCACATAAACATCCTCTGCGTAGCCTCCCCTTAAGGGCATTGCAAAGCCTCCGCATACAACATCCCCCAGCACATCGTAAATTACTATGTCGGGCTTATGTATCTCAAAGGCCTTAAGCTCCTCCAGCTTTTCAAAGGCAGTAATAATGCCTCTACCGGCACAGCCTATTCCCGGTGTGGGTCCTCCGGCTTCAACGCAGAGTACGCCATTATAGCCCTCAAATACGATATCCTCCAGAGCGACATCCTCCTTATTTTTCTTGATGCTATCTAAAACCGTTGGGATAATCTCGCCCTTCATTAGGTTTTTTGTTGAATCTGCCTTTGGGTCACATCCAATTTGCATTACCTTAAAGCCAAGCTTTGACAAGGCTGCGGAAAGATTTGAGGTTGTGGTTGATTTCCCTATTCCTCCCTTACCATATACAGCTATTTTTAACATTTGTCTACCTCCATGCCAGTATGTTTTTTATTCGTAGCTTACGTAGTCATTTCAATCGTATATAAGCATTTTCTTTATTTAACCAGGTGTCTAAAGAATTCAAAGGGTCGATAAAATAGCAGCCTCGGTCCGGAAAACCGCATAACAGCTTTTATCCGCTCCTTCATATCCCTTTTGTAGCATTGTGTCCTGCATTTGCCGCAGGTGCTCTTTTCCTCTCCATACCTGCAGTTCATTAATCTCAAATGGGAATAGCTCAAAAGCGCCTGACAATCGGGGCACATTTCGCCGTCGTTCTTTTCCTTCTTACTACAGTAAAGGCTGATCATCAGCTGCACTATACCCTTTTCCTTCTCTATCCTACTCAATTCATCCACCCTCTTTTAATAAATGCTTATCCTCAATCTTTAAGGCCTTGCTACAGATCGACGCTGTAGACCGCCTGTGGGTTATCAATAATATTGTCTTATCTTCAATATTCTCCTCCACTGCCTTTAGTATTGCAGCTTCGTTCAGGGTATCCAGGTTGCTGGTGGGTTCATCTAAAATCAGTATATTGGCTTTGCTTAAAAAGACTCTTGCAAGCCCCATCCGCTGTTTTTCACCCGAGGAAAAATTTGAGCCCAGTTCATTTGCCTTAGTCTTATAGCCCTTCGGCAGTGACATTATAAAATCATGTATAGCAGCTCGCGAAGCTGCCTCCTTTATCTCCGCTATGGTGGCCTCTGGCCTTGCCAGTCTGATATTGTCTTCAACTGTATCGTTGAATAGATAGGTGTCCTGACTCATCAGCACCTCATTTGCCCTCAGGGTGTTGGTTGCTATGGTTCTTAAATCGACGCCTCCAACCTTTATTTCGCCACTGCCGGGGTCCCAAAACCGCATTAAAAGCTTTGCAAAGGTGCTCTTCCCAGTACCGCTTTTTCCTATAATTGCAATTCTTTCACCCTTTTTAATGTCAATATTAACATTCTCCAATACAGTCCCTCTACCGCTGTAGCCAAAGGTGACATCACTATATGTGATATCAGTGTCCGGCAGCTGGCCGTTACCGCTTACCTCCTCCACCTCAGGGTCTTCATCCAGAAGGTCAAAAAGTCTTTGCGCTGAAGCAAAGGTCAAGAGCAAATTGTTTGACAAATTGCTGAGGGCCACAACAGGACCAAATGAGGTAGCAATGAGGGTAACTGCTATCATTACACCGCCAAGGCTTATTGTTTTTGCAATAGCCAGCCTGCTGCCAATCAATAGAAACACTACGATCGACAACATGATGGTCAAATCCGTCAATCCTCTAAGCACACCTTCATGTCTCTTTATCTTTTCCTGCTTTTCGTTTAGACTGACGGAGGCCCGTCGTATATTTTCAGCCCGGTCGGCTCCATTGCCATATATCAGGACCTCTCTCAAGCCCCTCAGGGAATCCAGTAAATAGGCATTGGTGCGTGCAAATTCCTGGCGATATTCTACCCCTGCCTGCTTTCCTAGGCTTGATGTGAAGTATGGAATACAGAAGCCAACGATGATATAAAGGGCTGCAGCTGTTACACCGAATGCAGGATGAAGAAGATAAAGCAAAATAGCAATAAGGCTATTGGTAATAACAGCTATGGAGATGGGGGCAATGGTATGGGCATAAAAGACCTCCAGCAGCTCGATGTCTGAGGTAACCAGTGAAACCAAATCTCCCTTTTCCTTCTCCTCCAGCCTTGCCGGGGCAAGTCGCCTTAGGGCTAAAAAGACCTTATCTCTTAGTATTACCAATATTTTAAAGGCTATATAATGACCACACAGCTGTTCGGAATATCTTAAGGGCCCCCGCAGTATTGCAGCAGCCAGCATAAGGGCAAGTGCTGTAGCATAGCCAATGCCTACACCTTCGCCGATGACATCAACAGCTGCAATAGCAGCAAAAAGTGCAACTGCCATAGCGGCTAAAAAGCCCAGCACCCCTAAAATAATAGTTAAGAGCATATAAAGACTTAGGGGCTTCAGCTCCTTTATTAATCGTTGCATAATTTTAAAGCCTGATAATCTTTTCATTATACCGCCTGCCTCCCTTCCAAGCTATTCTGCTGCTGAATCATTGTAAAATACTTACCCTTGCTAATCATTAGCTCCTGATGGGTGCCTTCTTCTGCAAGCTCTCCCTTGTGGAGGAGTACAATCTTTTCAGCAGCCTTAACATTGGCCAATCTGTGGGATATGACGATTATTTTCTTTTCCTTAGCCAGCTGATATATAGTACGCCAAATCAGCTCTTCACTCTCTACGTCTATATTGGAGGTGGCTTCATCAAATATCATGATTTCTCTATTTGCCAATATAGCCCTTGCCAGAGCCAATCTTTGCTTTTGTCCTCCTGATAAAAGGGAGCCGCCTTCACCTACCTGCGTATCCAGCTTATCCTCCAAAGAGTTTACAAATTCCTTTAAATAGGCAGCCTCTAAAGCAGCCTCCAAATCCGCCTTATTGGCATCTGGTTTTCCCATCAATAGATTTTCCCGTATCGTACCGTTAAAAATGTAGCTGTTTGTTGATATCAAAATGATTCTGCTGTAAACCGCCTCATCAGAGAGTCGCTGCAGATTGATATCATCAATAAAAAGCTCACCAGCCTGAGGCTCAAGGCTTTTCGTTAAAAGTGAGGCCAAGGTGCTCTTGCCGCTGCCGCTTTCACCTACAATGGCTGTAAAGCCTTTATCAATAGTGAGGGAGATATTTTTTATTGTCTCAATTTGCTTATCGTAGCTGAAACTGACAGCATCAAGTCTAATAATGCCCTCTTTAGCCGTGCTATCCTCAACAGCAGAGGCCACCAAAGCCTCATGAGGGTTAGCTTCTTTATCATTTATCCCTTCCTCTGAATCCAAAAGGGCAAAAATCCTTTCACAGGCTGCCATGCCATTCATGGCAATATGAAAGTAGGAGCCCAATAATCTCAGGGGTATAAAGAACTCTGATGCCAGCAATATGATTATGGTCAGCTGGCCTATTCCGATATTGCCTTCTCTGAACTGCAGCAGAGCCACCAGGCTGCCCAAGGCTGCACCACCATAGGCAATTAAATCCATGATGGTAATAGAGTTCAGCTGCATGCTCAGCACCCTCATCGTGACCCTTCTAAAGCCCTCTGCCTCTTCATTCATTTTTCTATGACGTTCCCCGTCCCTATTAAAGACCTTTAGGGTGGTTAGTCCCTGCAAATTATCTAAAAAGGTCTCACCAAGGTTAGTATAGCTGCTCCAATATCCCTTTAGTACCTTCTTTGCTATTTTCATTATAGCGATGATTGATATGGGAATTAGGGGAACACAGACAATGAATACCACTGCTGCTCTGACGGATATTGAAGAGATCACTATAAACAATATGATTGGTGCCAGCAGAGCATAAATGAATTGGGGCAGGTATCTTCCAAAATAAACCTCAAGTGCCTCAACCCCTTCAATTGCTGCCTGTACGATTGAAGAGGTAGAGGCGACGGCATTGTATTGAAGCCCTAGCCTCAGAAGCTTATCATAAATCAACCCCCTGAGCTTGACCTTAGAGGCTGCAGATGCCCTATGGGAAAAATCTGTATGCAATAAATTGGCCAACAGCTTTACCAGCATCAGACCAGCTATAAGCAACAGACCGGAGGTTGCAATTGTACCCTCCCCTCCTCCTTTAAGAGTGCTATACAAGCTGTTCAAGCTATTCCCGATAATTACTATGATGGCAATATTGCATATTGTAGCAGTAATGCTTGCCAAAACCGTTAGAAGAATATACTTTTTAGAATCCTGACAGGTATTGATTAGTCTTTTATTTATCATCATTTTCAGTCACCTCATTTACTTATACAGACGTCTTGCATGAATTACAAACCGGGCATCCTTAAATTCATAGGTGCAGGTGGACAGGGTTAAAATTGTATCGGCAGAGGTAATATCCGAATTCATTGGATAATAGGACTTGCTTTTGATGCTGTTCAAAAAGCTGTCATACGCCTGCAGTGTTGTAAAGCTAGTCACTAGATAATCAAAATCCGTATCCGTCACATATGCCGAGAAAATCTCCCATTGTATATCCTGATATAGCGTGTTAAATTCTATTATCCTATTCTCCAGCAAAAACTCAGGCTCCTTAAAGCTCATAAGTGCCATAAACATCGTGCCATCCTTCATATGGTGTCCATATATTATGGTGTGGCGCTCCTCTGCCATGCCATCATTCCTGTAATCCATAAAAATCGAACCCGCCTTATCTGGTTCTCCTTTTATATTGGACTTCAGGTAAAAATCATTATCCAATCCCTTTACAACAGGATAGTCAATATTGGTGCCGGGTATTTTTATCCAGCCAACAGCATCGCTGCTTACCTCCAATAGAGAACTGTACTTAGGCAATATTACCATGTCATTTCCTTTATACTCCTCTGCCTCAGTCTCCGGGGCTTCAACAGCCTCCTCATATTGGTCCCTGAGGCGATTATGAAGCTCAAAGCTGTCTCTTTTGCTAAGGCTATCAGCAATTTTAATTATTAGTATCATAGCGAGCGCAAGACTCCATATGACTATTAAATTTTTCTTCATGGCCCCACCTTCTTAATATGCCGTTACTTGAAGAAAAGAGGGATCTTAAATCCCCCTTAGCATCATTTCTTTTATGTAAACGCTGTTTATTTTTTATATACGATATAGGTAATTGCAGATGCAATGGCAGCAAGCCCTACAACAGCCATGCCGGCATTAAGACCATTGTCTCCTGTTTTAGGATTAGCTATAGGTGTTGAAGCTGAAGGGCTTTCAGCAGCTGGCTTTTGAGTGGTGCTTACTAAAGTTGCTTTATCAAATTCCAGATTAAAATTAACCGTTCTGCCCATAGCAGCCACAACCACCTCTAAGGTTACGGGCTCATCTATACCTGCCACTGAGAATTTATATGTTTTTTCATTAGCTGCCTTGTTATCTGCAACTATTTCTGCTGCAATATAGCTGCCTGTGCTATCTGGCGCAGCTAAGTCAGTCATTATGTCGCTTTCTGCCATTGTTAATAAAACGTTAATTTTGCTGCCTTCCACCTGTAGCTTAACCGGCTTTTGGATATATGTATCTGCCATCGAAGGTGTACCGTTTGAAGAGTTAACCGCCTTTGCATCAATCGTGTACTCCCCATCCTGCAGGGTAGTAGCCGCCGCAGCCATTCCAGTAAAAAGCATAAGTGTCATTATTATTGCTAAAGCACCTGTTAATAATTTTGAATTCCTTTTCATTTCATCTACTCCATTCTTTATTTTTTTATTGAATATCTCCAATGAGGAGATAAAGCTTACTCATATAATAGGTTGGCTAGATACTCTAAGGATTCTACAATTTTTAAACCTGAATTCGAGAAGAATAAATCCTCCGGCAAATCGTATACTCTGCCGTTTTGCTGAGCAGCTATCGCCTGCCATACGGGATTTCTCTCAAACTCCTGCTCGTAAAGCATTTTTGTCCCCTCAGGAGAGCCATGTGATATTCTAAGTATCACATCAGGATTTAATTCAACTACCTTTTCTACGCTCATGGGGATATAATTACCGGTATCCTGAGTTATGCTGATTTCAGCATCCTTAATAATGTTATCAGCCCCCAGCAGCTTCACCATTTCGCCTGCGAAGGAGGTCTCCCTTGCCATCATAAAGGATTCACTGGTACCAAACAAAATCAGCACCTTAGGTTGTGGCTTATCCTTTGCCTTCTGTAAAACCGCAGCCTCCTTTTCCTTCATTTCCTTCAGCAACGATTCTGCTACCGCCTCTTTGTCAAAGGCCTTCCCCAGCATTTCAATCCCCTCCATTGTACCCTTATAGGATTGGTTATCGATAAAAAATGCAGGCAAATTATGCTGTTCCATTTGCTCCTTGTTCAGAGCCTTAAAATCATATGTAAGTATGACAAGATCAGGGTTCAAGGCAGTGATAGACTCAATATTGGGCTGCATCGGAAAGCCCACCGTAGGCAACGCCTTCAGTTTTTCTGATATTGGCTTCGTCGTACGGGTCATCCCCACCAGCTCAATACCCAAGGCATTCATAATCTCTGCTGTCGAAACCGACACCACAACGATTCTTTCAGGAATTGCATCACTTTCATAAACAGTACCGTCGGGCTCGTATAGTCTAAACCTGCCATCTTCCTCAATAAGATCAGGATTATTACCATTGTCAGCATCTGTCACATTACTGCTGCAGCCTGCCATTAGAATTGTTACCAGAAGTAAAAAAATAATTGCTTTAGTTTTCATTGATATCCCCCCAAGAAAATTTGTATTTACTCTACTGGTGAATTGAATTTTAAAGCACGTATTGATTATCATTCTCATTGATAGAGTAAATTTTTTTGCCCTCAGGCAAATTGTGTCATTATTATTGGTAATGAATTTCATTTTCATTATTACAGGTCCTAGTCTACCATTTTCATTAAAGCTTTGTCAATAGAATTCTAGTATGTTTCCTATTATTTATTCTCAATCCCTCTAATAAATAGCACAGCGACTTTGATAGTTCAAAACCGCTGTTAAGCTACTTGATTTATAGGAGCATGACAACTCCACCGATGGAACAACGGTTTTTTTATTTCCGTTGGGCCTTGATTATATTCGAAAGATTAAGGCTTAATAGCTGTTTTAACATAACGTATGCTGGTTATGTAAACTACTTCAAAATAGCAAATGTACAGCATGACAAAGCAAGCCCCAAATCCGCCCAATGCATTTAACAAGAAATTACTTGTTATGTTAGGAAATACCGCATTCATTTTATAATTTATGAATGGTGTGATAGTCATCAATAAAACAAAGCACATCAATGTTGGGATAAGCAGTTTTAGCATTACTTGGCTTTTAATTAAAGACTTAATTTGTGTTTGGCTTTTGCCCAAATAGTACAGTATACGAATATTTTTTGATTGCCGCTTCAACTCAATGACTTGCTGTAAAGAGAGAATCGAAAAATATATAACAATAAATATGACAGAGATACTAATTTGCAAAAATCCCATCCATCGCTGACTTGCCGGGTTCAAAATATCCAGTCTCTTATTAAATAGGAGCGTTCCAAACATAAATGATAGGATTGAGAATAGTAGGCAGATACAGAAAATTGAACTCATCAATGCACTTGTTTTAGTCCCTGTTGTCATTTCTGCAATACCGTAAAGCCTATTACCCTCGTATAAATCTTCTGATTGTACCAGCCGCTTGAACGAACAGTATGAGTACATCCATTTATAAAATGTAAATATACAGCCAATCAAAGGTATTGCAATAAATGAAATGATAACGCCTGCGATATTTTCCGAACCAAAAGCAATTCCACATAGCAGGAGAATAAAGCTTAAAAAACTAATGTAAAAACCAAATCCCCATAATTTATGCTTGCTTCCCCCTAATGATTGGTTACGTCGATTTTCATTCATCAACTCACTAATTTGCAATTTATAAATTCTTCTGCGCATACGAATAGCAGACAAAATTTCTACGATACAAAAGAAGAAACTGGTTTGCAAAAAAGTCTGTATCGTAAGTATTATCTGAAATTCAGCATCGTGAAGATCATTCGAGAATAACGTGAAATAAGCAGTTGCCCCTATTAGTCCCCCTAAGATAAAACACGCAATTCCAATGACGCAAAATTCCAGGAGAAACATTTGAGATAATTTGCTTTTTTTCATACCAAGCAATAGATAGTTGGCAAATTCTTTGGCCCTTTGCTTCATCATAAAAGTGTTTATATAGTTCACCAACGCTACCATAATTACAACAATAAGCAACGGCAACGACGCGGTTTGAAATCCTGCCTGCATATCTCCAAAGATTGCAATGCCATTCGATACATACATAACCGCTATAAGAATTGTCATGGTTGTGATATAAAGCAAGTAGTTGAAAATAGAGCGTTTTGCATTGCGTAAAGCTAATTTAAAGTACATAGGGGCCTCCCTCTGTAAGCCTTGCCATCACATCCAAGATATTAGCAAAAAATGTATGCTTATTTTCTTCTTCTCTGTCTAATACCGCCTTGATTTCACCGTCCTGCATAAACAATATCTTGTCGCAATAGCTTGCTGAAAAGGCATCATGTGTAACCATTAAAATTTTAGCGGAGTAATCCCGTCGAAACATAACCAGCGTTTCCAACAGTTGTTTTGCGGAATGGCTATCTAATGCCCCGGTAGGCTCGTCGGCCAAAATAAGACTGGGATTAACTGCAATCGCTCTTGCGCAAGCACAGCGTTGGCGTTGACCTCCCGACACTTCGTAGGGAAACTTGCTCAACACGTCAGATATTTCAAGTTTTTCAGCTAATTCATAAATGGTGTGCTTCACCCTTTCTTTAGGCGATTGCTTTATGGTTAAAGCTAAAGCGATATTCTCATAGATTGTCAATGTATCAAGTAAATTGTATTCTTGAAAAATAAAGCCTAAATGCTCTCGGCGAAAAGCAGATAAATCCTCGTCTGAAATTTCAGCAATATTTTGTCCGCTAATCTCAATTATTCCACTCGTTGCCTTGTCTATAGTGGCTATCATATTTAATAAAGTAGATTTTCCAGACCCGGAAGCTCCCATAATCCCAATGAAGCTCCCCTTTGATACCTCCAAGCTAACATTATTTACAGCTAAAGTCGAAGTGTTTTCCGTATTATATACTTTTTTGAGGTTCTGTAATTTCAAGACATTATGAGGATTATTGAATTGTGTAGGATACTCCCATTGGTCTTTACCCAACCAACTTGTAATGACCTCAAAAAGAACTTGATTTGATTTTTCTTTCAAATTATCCTCAGAAATAAATTCACCTAAAAGAAGTTCATTTAATGTGATTTCTAACAAGTCACATAGCGGGTTAAATAATGATAGGTCTGGCATTGATTTTCCCGTTTCCCATTTTGATACAGCTTTATCTGTGATGCCTAATTTCTCGGCTAATTGACTTTGTGTCATACCATGAGCCTTTCGGCGCGCTGCAATGAAATTTCCTATTTTTATCTGGTTCATGTAATTTAGACCTCCTCGTAACTAAATCATATAATATTTGCAAAAAATGTACACCTACCAGCGGTAGAGTTAGCTTAAAAGCCAGATGTTTTCTGTGAATTTGAATAGCATATAATATATTATACTACTAAATACGAGTACAGCAATGGTATCTCTCTTTACCGCATTTCAAAGGTTTCACTAAGCGGCAAGCAGTAGGTTAGTTTGACTGTTTCTACTATTAGGACAGAAAAAAAACAAGCGTATCGCTCATAGGAAACGATACGCTTGTTTTAGACATTTCACTTGGCAGTTGCCCATAAACAGTTTAAGTTTTCATACTGTCTAATGACGGACTGCCTTTGGATGCCTTTTTAAATTACTTTAGCTATTTTGCTATGTTTTGCTGATCCTAATGTATTTAACCAATAGTCCGTCCAGTTGCTGACTAATCTGAATTACCCTCTGGTCTGTTAAGTATTCGTCGGCGTCATTTATAACCTTAAATAGCTCTGATCTCATTTGAGCAATATCTCTTTTTAATAGCACAAGCTCATCATCAAAATCAGTCGTCATGCTTACCTCTTTAACAGGAATCACGTAAATCACCTCTGTCAATTGATATTAAGCTATTATTTCGCATATAAATTATAACTTTTTCTAAAATATATAATTCTATGCATTGTTACAAATTCCTTCCGAAACCCTCTTATTCACTACAGTTTTTCTTGCAATAATTCTATCTAGTACACTAAACAATTATTTTGTTAACTTATAAATACCCAATTTACCCTTTCTATACACATTTCATAACGGTTTTAGCTCTAAAGTCCCGGTACTATTTAAACCCGGTTATATCTGTGCTGCCTTCTATGAAGACCTCTACATCTACGTTAAGCTTTGTAACCTCAATGGGGTTTTCTATATTAATCCTTGGATATTTACGCTTAAACCCATCATATACACGAAATAAATCAATGCCTTCGTCCCTATACTTATTAAAAAGGGCTTCTATATCTGCCTTTAAGATACCTTCGGCTGCATCCTCGATCTGCTGAAGCTCATGGGAAGCTAAAGTGATACTCTCCTGTGACTCACCAAAGCTAGTTCGAATTTTTATGCTCTTCTTCAAAGTAATGCCGCCATCCTCCAGCTCCAATTCTGTTTTTGTCTTCGACTGTCCTTGCAAGATTTCCAATACCACCTTTTTATCTGGATAATTGGGATGAGGAACCAGTATCAATCCCCCCTCTAAAGTGTCCATTAACAGATGATAGCTCTTCACCTCATCGGCAGACAGCTTGTCGATCATTCTATCCGCCATCATAACTGCTGCCCCTTCAACTCTCAGCTTCTTTTCTGCAGGATTTTCGTCAATCTTAATATATGTTACTAGGTCTATCCCCTTTCCCTTTAAACGGTTGTTGAGGTATCTGTTAATTCTTTCATGTATTTTTCTGGCCCCCACCGAGGGATTCTCCAGCATTTCAAAGAGAAATAGGCCCATGTATTCATTCTCCTTTATATCCAAGGTCAATAGTTCAACCGGATCTGTCCCCTCAAAGACAATGACATAGGACCTCAGCAGAAGCTCCTGATCTCTGTGGAGAAAATCAAGATATTCCGTTATGCCATGCCGTGCTGCTCTTTCAGTAAAGATGATAGCCTTATTCTGGGTGTAATTAAGCTTAAAGCTGGCAACCGTATTGAGATCCCTGATAGCTTCAAACAACGTTTCCCCTGTCGTTGTATAGAATAGCCTCTGGCCTTTTTCCGAATTTGTTTCATAGCTTCTGAAGGAATGAAAGGCTTCAGCATATATTGTTGGTCTGCCTGCCTCATCAATATCTATAATTAAGCTTGTTACAAACACAACATTGTTGATGTCGACGTAATTAAAGCACCCGCTTAATAGACTGCAGGTCAATAAAACGATTAAAAGGCATTTAGTTTTCCTCAATAGACTCATCCTTTTGCATGATATTTTTTGATATGTGGTCTAAGTCATCCCGCAATATTAAATCACCAAAATTAAGGGTCTTATAGGTACCCATTGGATATAAATACGGATAACCACAGGTGTCAAGGCCTGCTATATGGGAAACAAACAGGATAAAGCCTATGTAAAAGCCGGGAAGGCCCAGGAGGGCCGAAAGCACCAAAATAAAGTTAGACCACAGCACGACTGCACCATACATTTTAGGTACCAGAAAAAGCGAAATGGAGGACAGCGCAATAATCAGCACCGTTATCTGGGATGTAAGGCCTGCACCTATAGCCGCATCGCCAAGAATCAGAGCCCCAACGATACTTAAAGCAGAGCCTATAGGCTGAGGCAGTCTTATTCCCGCCTCCCTCAATATTTGAAAAAAGAACATCATGATCAAAACCTCTATAAAGGCTGGAAAGGGCACGCCTGCCCTGGTTACCGCCATTCTGAAGGTGAATATATAAGGTATCAGCTTAAAATGATAGGTAATCAAAGCCAGATAGAAGCCAGGTAAAAGCAGTGATATTAAAAATGCTCCCCATCTGATTATCCGAAAGAAGTTCTGCCCATATTTATTTAAATAGTAATCGTCTGGTGTATGGAAATACTCTACAAAGAAATGTGGCGCTATAATGGCAAAGGGGTTATTGTCCACAAGTATTGCCACTCTACCCTCTGTAATCTTAGATACCATGATGTCAGGCTTTTCAGTATTACCGATTGTATCAAATGCACTATCCTTTGTTTGGAGTCCTTTATCGATATACTTTCCCTCCAAAAGAAAGTTTGTGTGTATTTTGCTTATTCTTTTTTTTACAAAATCCACGACGTCCTTCGGCGCCCTATCCTCAATATAAATGACTGCCAGAGCAGTTTCACTTACATCCCCCATTAAGAACTTCTCAATTTTTAGCTTTGGGCTTCTGATACGTCTTCTAATTAGAGATACATTGTCCTGAAGGTTCTCGGTAAAGCCCTCCCTTGGCCCTTTAAGCACGGTTTCCGCCGGGGGCTCCTGTATCCCTCTTTTACTATAGCTTTTCACTTCAGTGTACAATACCTGTTGACTAAAGCTGAAGACCAGTACCGCATTGCCGAATAAGATTTCTTTAACTGCATGCACTGGGTCCTCCACGTCCCCAATATCATTGGTCGTTATGATTCTGCTCTTTATATCTGCCACATCAGTGGGAAGATTTTCTGTGTTTACAATCGGCGCGGTGATATTCTTTGCTATAAACTCCTGATTCGTTATGCTGTCCACATAAATTAATGTGATCTCACCATTATTTGTATCTATTTTTCGATATTTTACGTCATAATTCTTAACCAGTAGCGCTTTGATCTGTGCCAGATATTCTTCATATTTCTTAAAGTCCATGCTTTTCTTACTCATAGCTAAACCACCTGCTGATTTTTTAATTAGTGTATGATAGACTCGGGTATAGTATACCGAAACCTGTCTATAATCTAAAATATTTGTAAATTTTATTCGACAAGGAGGGTGGTGTGATTTATGGATAAATTCAATACCAGACATTTGGGTTTTCTTTTTCTTGCGGCTGCTATTGTATCAATGAAAACCTATCCCAATGTCTTTACTAATAATGGCGGAAGAGATTCTTGGATAGCTGTCATTATTGCATCCGCCATAATATTTGTATATTTTGTTGCTGTACTGAAGCTTTGTAAAAGAACTAACACCTACGATATGGTCAAGATTTACAGAGCTGCTGTTGGAGAAAAATTAGGTAATTTTTTGCTGGGCTTGTTTGCCCTTACTTTATTTTTAACTATGGTGGAGTCTGCTGCCGTAGAAGCCAGCTCAATGCATACGAATATGCTACTGGAGACACCTGTATGGTTCTTTCTTCTTTTATTTGTTTTTCCCGCAGCCTATACTGCCGGCAGAGATCTTGTGGGCATTGTTACTGTGACAGTTATCGGTATTAGCCTGATTATTTTTGCCGGTACAAGCCTTGCATTTTTAACGTCGAAATACAAGGAGTCTTATCTGCTCTTCCCCGTATTTCAAAATGGAGTGAACAAAGGCTTTTTGCTTTCTATACTTCAGATATTGGGCTTATATGGCAGTGTAACCATTGTTTTTCCTTATCTTACTGAGATAAAATCTAAAAAGCATTTATTGAGAGATTCTATTATAAGTATTCTCTTTATTATTCAAATGCAGATTGTGTCTATAACGGGGGTACTGATGAGCTTCGATGTCGAGCGGGTGAATAATATCCCCTATCCAAAGCTTTTGCAAACCCAGCTGGTGAGTCATTTTAGATTTATGGAGGCAGGAGAGGTTTATGTCATGCTTCAAATAGTGGGGGGCTGGTATATTCGATACGTCGTTGCCTTTTATGCCCTCATCAAAGTATTAAGCGCTCTTAATATACGTCATAAATATCATATCCTGATCATAACCTGTCTGACAGGGGTCGCTGCATATTTTGCAGGCAACAATCTTTTCAGACTATTTAAGCTGCTGGATGCATACACCTATATCTGCTTTGTCAATCTTTTAGTTATACCAGCTATTATATTCATGATATTTGCTAAAAAAAGTCAGATGGTCAAAAGTGAAGGATAATAATGAAGCAAGGAGCTGGATAAATATAAATCCTACTCCTTGCTTTTTAAAGCTCAAGTGCTATGAATTTTTCCACCAGATCAGGATCAAATTGCGAACCGCTATTACTTCTCAGTTCCCGGTAAGCCTCTGCCTTATCTAGTTTGCTCCTATATGCCCTATCAGAGGTCATGGCATCATAGGCATCAGCTATAGATACTATCCTTGTCAGCAAATTGATATCGCCCCCACTAATCCTCTCTGGATAGCCTTTACCGTCAAGCCTTTCATGATGACCCTTGATTATCCCCAGTGCTGGATGAAGGAATTTTAAATTCTCCACGAAGGATACCCCATTGTTAGGATGCTCCTTTATCAGATTATATTCCTCATCCGTTAGCAATGCCTTCTTTAATAAAATGCTATCAGGGATGCCCAATTTTCCGATATCATGCAGTATACTGCCATATTTCAGGGTTTCCATCTGACGGCCGCTAAGCCCCAAGGCCTTACCCAACGCCATACTATAGTTCATCACTCTCTCGCTATGACCTTTAGTATAAGGGTCCTTCAAATCCATTGCCTTAACCAATGAAACTATTATTGAAAAATAGGTTTCCGTTACTTCATTTAGCAATCGCTCATTTTGAATGGTTATGGATATGATTCTGGACATTTGCTTTAATATTGATGAAAAGCTCATATCAAGGTCCTTAGAAAGGTAGTTTATAAAGCCGATTACCTCCCCCTCCTCATCCATTATAGGCAAATATAAAAGCATATCATAGGCATAATCGCTTTCCAGTCTAGCCATGAAGCCTTTTTGATGTATATTCTGAAAATATACGCTTTCCTTACTTTTCATTACCCATTGATAAACAGGGTCACTATCATCTATTATAAGTCTTGATATTTCCTCAATACTATAATTCTGATAGGCTTTAACCTTAAACACCTTCTCTTCATTGTCATGAAAGAACACAATTGAGCGACCTGCACCTACGATATCCTGAGTATATATCAAAATTTCCTTCAATAGCTCATCCATACCTCTAATAGTACTTATCTTTTCAGAAAGTTGATTTATAACCCTCTGCTGACCGTAATTACGCGCTATTTCACTATAGGCCTTTTCAAGCCTAGCATTGGTTATATTCAGATGCTCAATGCTGTTTGTAAGCTTTCTATTTAAGGCGGATAATGCATTATCTCTGTTTGATATCACCTCAAGCATGGTATTTAGATGATCCGCCAGCTCACCCAGTTCATCCTTCCGCTTAGAATGAACCCTAACATTATAATCTCCTGCCTCGACTCTTTTTATGGAGTTAATCAATTCCTCTATTGCATTGATGAATTTTTTAATAATTCGACTGGTGGTCATTAATAGAAATATAAGTCCAAGTATAAATATAAAATAAAATTGTGTTGTTAGCTTCATCAATGGCGATAGGAAATCATCTGCAGAAATTATAGTCATTATAAACCAATTTTCTTTACTTAACTGTTGATAAAAAATATAGCTTTCCTCATTATTTTCCTTTAGTATTGTAATGCCCTGACTGCTGGATGCCAGCTTTGACGCAATTTCGTTAAAAAGAAACCCGCCATGTTTTCTAAGAATATCTTCATCCATTAGTCTTCCGTTTTCCTCCAGAGCAACAAAGTAGCTATTCCCATTATTGCTTCCTTTTTTCAGCACATCATTGATATCATCTAAGTCAATAGAAGCAAATAACGCCCCTACCATCGTCTCATTTTTAACAATGGGTTCCGCAACAAATATCTGATTTTTTGATTTATAATGCATCATAGTACCCATAAGGGCTTCCATATTAAAATTATTGAATATTTGCTTTTCTGGCAGCTTTACACCTATTTTTCCTCCTGCAATACTATAGGTACCATCTGGTAAAAGAATTCCAATCGTATTGAGCTTGCTATTTGCTACTACTGTTAATAGAAGCTCCTCTGCTTGACTCCAATTCAGCGACTCAATTTCCTTATAATTTTTTAAAACTCTAAGCTGTAAAACCCCTGTTTCGATTAAATGCTCTACTCTTTCTGTTTCCAGCATGACTTCTTTTTGAAAATTAACGATATGGTTGTTGACAAAAAAATTCATTGCTGATTTAAAGCTTAGATTCCAGATTATACAGAATCCCAAAACTAGTACCAAGGCGTTGACAAGTGGTAGTTTATATTTTAGCTTCATTATATTTTCCCCTAATCTAATCCCTTTTCCTTATAATTAGCAGGGAAGAAGCTTCCCTGCTTTGATTTATAGCTTAAATATCTTAACTAAGTCTTCCAGCTTACCTGACAACTCCCTAAGTCCCTCTGTCATTCTGGTTACCTCTTCAATTGTCGCTGTTTGTTCCTCTACAGAGGCAGATATCTCCTCAGTGGATGCAGAAAACTGCTGTGTAATAGAATTAATCTCTTCAATAGCCTCTACAACCTGCTGCTTGTCTTCTTCAACAATTTCAATGCTATTTGCCATTAGCTGTATCTGCTCCAGCGTTTTTCCTATTGAGACGCCAGTTTCCTTAAAGGCTTCAACGGCTTCTGTAGAAGCATTTGTAGCATCCCCAGCAGCAGCCTTTGCAGCGTCCATATCTTTTTTGACATTCTCTATTTCCAATTTTATCTCTGTCGTAATCTCTTCTATTTTCTCTGTAGACCTTGATGTCTGTTCCGATAGCTTTCTTATCTCCTCTGCTACAACGGCAAAGCCCCTGCCGGCTTCTCCTGCTCTTGCTGCCTCAATGGCAGCATTGAGGGCCAATAGATTTGTTTGCTCTGATATATCATGGATGACGGTTATTATACTGCCGATGGCACCTGATTTTTCTGACAAAGTATCTATTTTACCGCCAACCCTTCCTGACAATTCATTGTTTAGCTTAAACTGATCGATAAATAGATCCATCGCCTTCATACCTGCATTGTTGGCAGTATCAGTAGCATCTGCCAATTTATTCATTAGGTGTGCTGATTCTACCAGCAGCTTGATTTTGTCAGAAAGCCTCTCCAGCTTAGCAGAGCCGTCGGATGCTTCAATTGCTTGATTGGTGGCACCTGCAGCCAAGTCCTCAACTGCCTTTGCTACCTCTTCAATTGAGGATGCTGTTTCCTCCATGTTTACAGCAAGTCCTTCTGAATTAGTCTTCACCGCTGTTGCTGCTACCTGAATATCAACAATTACATTTTCAAGAGCAGCCCTCATTGAGAATATTTCCTCTGCCATGACCCCCGTCTCATCATTGTACTTTAGCAAATTCTCATAGCTTGAATCATAGGTTAAATCAAGATTTACGATTTTTGTTATCAGGCTAGTTAAACGCTTGACCGGCTTAGAAATACTGTTTCCTATGAAAATTGAGAGCAATATCGCTATGAGCAGCCCTATGACTGCAGGTATGATAAGCTTTTTAGTTAAAGCTAATATTGGATCGTTTATGTAGCTGTATGGTACTCTTGTTACAAGTCGCCACCCATCTGTATTCGGTATTTCCTTAAAGAAGGAAAACACTCTAACCCCTTGATAGCTGTAATCAACATTGCCATTAGCCATAGTTAATATTGCCTCGGACACCTTTACTATCTCTTCATTTATTGTATCTGATTGAACTGTTATGTTTTCTGTTAATATAAAGTCCTTATTGGGATGAGAAATGATTAGGCCATTCTTATCTACAATGTAGGAATACGAGCCCTCATCATTTACCTTATAGTTACTTATCACCGTCGACAGCCCTTCAAGATTTAGAGTACCTGCAAAAACCCCAACTATTTTATTATCTGCATCCCGGATGGGTGCGGCTAAGGCTGCAATTAGGTTACCTGTAGATCTAGATATGCTGGGGTCCCCTATAACTGAATTTCCTTTGATAGCCTCAATGAAATATTTTCTATCGGCTATACTGCCTGCGTTTCTTGTCAAGGTCGTGTTATAATTCCCTTCAATATCTGCCACCAGCATAAGGTCAAAAACATCATTTTTTATGCTGTGCTCTGCTTTAAGATAATCCTCCATCAGCTCCCAGTCCATGCTTCTTATAATTTCATTTCTGGAATACTGTTGAATCTCATTCATATTTGCTTGTAACCATTTTGAAATGTCGTTAGCATATATATCGATATTAACCTGGGTGTTATCCGTTATGATATCATATAGAACGCCTCGTGTAATACTATGGGCTGAAAATATAATAGCCCCCGTAAGTAAAGTGCTGACTACAATCAAGGCTAACAGTATCTTTGCCCCGATGCTGGTTTTAATCCTTCTTTGCTTCACTAAAAACCCTCCTTATTTAGTTTTCTATAAACTCTAATGGCACAAATTTTATTGGTGTAATGGTAATACCTATTGCTTTAAGACAAAAAAAAAGCCTGTTAGTCCTCAGGCGCTTTCTATACGTGTAATCCAGCAGAATTACAATAATGTTGGCGGCCTGGCAATCATAGGATGATATCCCTTAGATCCATAGCTTTGCGTCCTTATCTTTCGATAAGTTTGCCCTTGGCAATTAACATTAATTGCTAGTTATATGTAAATTTGTGATTTCCTCTTATAATATACAACAGAATAAGGCTTTTGTATAGATATTTTTGTAAAATTATATATTTATTTGTAATTTTTTTTATTTTTTTGTCGTTTTTACACCTTATCACTATAGCAGCATGGACACATTCAATTACTCAAAAAATATAAAAGGACCTTATTCTAATAACAGCAAGAATAGGCCTATAGCTTTCTACCTTTGATTTTTATAACGATTATTAAATAATAGCAATTGTCTATTTTATAACTGATAGCTCTAAATTGTCCACCCATATTGGCTTTGAAAAGCTACTGAAATCAATTGCTATTTTGTCTGAACTTGATTCCTTCAAACCTAATTGAAGCATCTCCCAGTAACCGACAGCCTTTGGGGTATGCTTTAAAACCTCTTGAAAGCCAACTAATTTGTTCTTATAACCAGTTATCTTTATTTCAATACTTTCCTGTGTCTCCATCAAAACCCATAAGGAAAGCACAGTGCCGCTTTTGACTCCTGAAGTCTCCAGCTCTATTGTTGTTGGAGATTCAGAAACGATATAGGTAGGGCGATTATTGCGAATCCTTTCGGTGTCTTTCTCAAGCATTCCCTGCCGAAGAACTGCCTTATCCAAGAGGCTATTTGCCCCAGAATATAATTCCAGCTGATTAATAGCCTCAGCAGCCGTCTTATTATCCACCACAATTTCCTCACTATACTCCCTTTGCCAGCTATCTTCTAAATCACTTATTATCAACGTTATCATGTAGGTACCCGGCTCATCTATTTTAATCTTCAGATCCTCACGATGAAAGGACTGTAACAGTTCTCCAGATTTACTGACCTCCCAGTTAATATTAAGCTGCTCCTTCAGAAAGCCCACGTATTCACTCTTATTGATAAATTCCCATTCTCCATCCTGATGTACAACATCAAAATAGGGTAATGGCAGCTTCTCCGAAGGCGTCTCAACTGTAGGTTCTGTACTATCCCATAACCAATGATAGCCACCATAAACCGTAAGGGCCAGCATAAGTACCATACCTATAGCAATCAAACCTCTATACCGACCTTTAGAAAGCTTATGGGATGAAGCATCTGGAATAATAGAATCATTCGCATCAGGCTTTGCCTTTTTCTTCTGCGGCTTGCCCTTTTTAGGCTCCTCAAAGCCTTCAAGGCAGTATGCATATATGTATCTTTTTCTAAAGGCTTTAAAAATATCATTTAAGCTAAGGGAGAATTCTGCTCCTAAAAGCTCCTCCTTAAACAAATTCACCTGTTCCTGATATATTTGATCCATATACGACAAAGCTTCTACAGAAAATATCTTATCCACCACACGGATTATTTTTTCTATTGCAGATACCGGTTCCTCCAGCCCCTCTTCAGGAAATATGATCAGTTCATCTAAAGCAATCTCGTCGCTTTCCACCACCAGCTGCCCCTCGTCAACAAGCTGACTTATCATATTCTCATTCAAGCCGTCATATCTGGCTATATTTTTGAGGTATGCGTATATCAAATCCATCCGCTCTTTAGCCGTTAGGTCATTATTGCCTAAATAGGTGTCTAAAGGCAGGGCATCCTTCAATGCACCTACTAAAATAATTCCCTCAGAGCTTCTTTGAAAATCTATAAGATTCAGAAATATCTTATCCAGACTGACTTCTTCAAGACCGCCAAAGGCTTCAGTATTCTTTATGATATTAATGATAACCGCCTCTTTTTTTTCATCCCTTGTAGAGGCAATCAAGATTTTTTGCTGATGATTATCCTTAAAGGTTTCTATAATATTATAACTGTCTAAAAATTCAATAGACATATTCTCCCCCACCTCTGTCGATTATGAAAACATGAACACTACTAATTTAGTGTAATTTTAACACATTATGACAAAATGATAAATATAATTCATGAATTTAATCGTCAGAAATAGTACTATTGTATTATATTGCGAGTATAAAAAAAAGAAGACATCTCTGCCTTCCTTTTAAATGGTATCCAAAATACCGTCAGCCTTATTTTGATACCTATCCTCTCGATAGGTGGGTGCCGGCATAAACACTTTAATCCTCCCCCGCCTTACTAGGACTTACGCTGGGCCTGATTGCCATGTCTAGTATTCAGCTCCCTTTAACATATTGTAGGTTCAAAATAAAAGCCCCACGAATATTTCAGAAAAGCTTAAAGTGTAATATCTTACAGGAATATCTCTGCAATTAATATTCTAGCATCCAAATAGTTAATAGTAAACACCCAAAATATAGTATTTAATCAGTTTCATAGGACTAAAGCCTATCACATATTAGAAGGCCTATCATATATTAGTGGTGGGAAAAGTAATACGTCTAAATAATTACTATATTTAAAGAGAGGTGCATCCACATGGGTGAATCCTATGGTGATAACGAAAAAAAGACTACTTCGAATTCGGTTTCTATATCAAAAATCAACAAATGGGGTAATGACATAGATAAAAAAAGCTGTTCTAATGAACTTACTTCACAATCCTACAACTTCCCAAAGCATAACTGTTATTATCCCAGTAGCTGCTGTAGACCCATTTGCATAAAATGCCCTATCGGTCCAACAGGACCAACCGGTCCTCAAGGTCCTCAGGGTCCTCAAGGCCCTCAGGGTGTTCAAGGTCCTACCGGTCCTCAAGGTCCTCAGGGTCCTCAAGGCCCTCAGGGTGTTCAAGGTCCTACCGGTCCTCAAGGCCCTCAGGGTCCTCAGGGTGTTCAAGGTCCTACTGGGCCTCAAGGCCCTCAAGGTCCTCAGGGTATTCAAGGCGTTCAAGGCCCTACCGGTCCTCAAGGTCCTCAGGGTATCCAAGGTGTTCAAGGCCCTACTGGTCCTCAAGGCCCTCAAGGCCCTCAAGGCCCTCAGGGTATTCAAGGCGTTCAAGGCCCTACTGGTCCTCAAGGCCCTCAAGGTCCTCAGGGTATCCAAGGTGTTCAAGGCCCTACTGGCCCTCAAGGTCCTCAAGGTATTCAAGGCGTTCAAGGCCCTACTGGTCCTCAAGGCCCTCAAGGTCCTCAGGGTGTTCAAGGTCCTACCGGCCCTCAAGGTCCTCAGGGTCCTCAGGGTATTCAAGGCGTTCAAGGCCCTACTGGTCCTCAAGGGCCTCAGGGTATCCAAGGTGTTGAAGGCCCTACTGGTCCTCAAGGTCCTCAAGGCCCTCAGGGTATTCAAGGCGTTCAAGGCCCTACTGGTCCTCAAGGTCCTCAAGGTATTCAAGGTGTTCAAGGCCCTACTGGTCCTCAAGGTCCTCAGGGTATCCAAGGTGTTCAAGGCCCTACTGGCCCTCAAGGTCCTCAGGGTATTCAAGGTGTTCAAGGTCCTACTGGGCCTCAAGGTCCTCAGGGTATCCAAGGTGTTCAAGGCCCTACTGGTCCTCAAGGTCCTCAGGGTATCCAAGGCGTTCAAGGCCCTACCGGTCCTCAAGGCCCTCAAGGTCCTCAGGGTATTCAAGGCGTTCAAGGCCCTACCGGTCCTCAAGGACCTCAAGGCCCTCAA
>JAHDLO010000028.1 GCA_018432235.1 Clostridiaceae bacterium
TTCCAGAGAACCCATGCGTTCTCTAGGACGCTTCGCCTTCGGTCGCCTCACTGACTCGACGCCGCTCGTGGCATAGTGTCACTTATTCGTGACACTACTCGCCTCTCCTTTTTTTAATAAGGGGTGATGCCCCCCTTAACACCCCCCCATATCATAGGGAAATAAAAGAACTTTCCTATGATATAAAAATGATGCCTATAAGGCGCTTGGTTTAAAGAATAGAAAAATGCTCCTAACGATATGGCGTGATAGGGAGGCCTGCTTTAGCTTTTTACAGGAAAAATGAGTATATAGGGCTTAAGTTAAAAACCAACGGATGAGATTAGATTTCTCCGTTGGTTTTTTAGCGTTTATGAAGATATTTAAAGGCAGTTGCTTATTCCTCCTGGCCTTTCTCTCGCCAATATTCTGAGCCATCCTTGGTTCGTTTCATAAGCTTTGCATCTACAAGCCCCCTTCGCAAAAGGAAATAATCGTTGAAGGTATGCCAGTCGTTAATAATGGCATTAACCTCCTTTTCGGTGTAAGTCTTGTCCAGCTCAAATTTCCCCGCAAGGTATTTAAGAATTTCAAGCTTTAGGGCTTGCTTTGCAGGCCACTGACTTATTTTGCCTTCCTCATTTAAAAATCTTTTGATATCCATATTCATTTTAACCAATACTCCTTACAGTCATTTGTTCTATCCATGAAGCCATATTCAATCATATAGCGTCTAAGGGTAGCATAGTCCTCATAAATTTCCTTTAATACTGCATTAACCTCAACCTCGTTGTATTTCTTATCCCGCTCAAACTCCTCAGAAATTCTTCTCAATATGATGATCTTCTTCTTTTCCTTAGTGGCAAAGCTCTTAAGCCTTAAGGGGGATAAGGATATAAACATATTTTGAAGGGTCTTTTCCTTCTCAGACTTTGTAGCAAAATATCGGTCATCCACCATGGTGGCATTTTTATGTATCTCCAGAAGCTGATCCTTAGTTGTATGCTGAAGGCTTCGGCTGTCTCCACCTTTTATAGCCAGCTCGTATATGGAAAGGTAGAGCTTAGCTTGCTTTGCTTTTTCACGAAAGACGAAGCGTTGATGCCTTATGGTGGCAGGGGCAAGGCCAGTTTCCTTGGAAATTTCATTGTCGCTCATCCCCTGGTGCATCATGGTCAGAAGATTTTTTTGATTTTCTGTGAGTCCGGTGTATTTTTTGTCATAGGAGATCAGCAGACTAAACATATCCCCATGAGCCTCTTGGATGTGGCGCTCTACCATTTTAGCGGCAACAAAGTATCTTTCATCTACCTTAAAGATTTCTCCCTCCTCAAATTCCTTTGCACATAAGCGACAGATATATTTTTTCTGCTGGCTGTCATAGGAGTAGCCTTTTATAATTTCCTTCAGGCTGGAGTCGATAATATTATCAAACATAATACACACCTACCAAATAAGTTTATTTATTTTATAAACATAGTTTATAAAAGTTTGGGATATATGTCAACGATAATATGATTTATTTTCTTGTGTTTAAGATCAAATACAAGTATGGACATTCAGTAGGGACTTAGGGGAACAGAATGTAAAGGCAATTATTCACGTGATGAAGTAAAAGAGTGGGAATGACAAATTAAAAAGCAGCTGAATATATGCATTCAACTGCTCTAATATAAAATCAATAGCCTAAGGCTTTTCCTACAATGATTACCTTGATGCGGCCCTTTGTAAGCTGTCTTTTTATAACAACAAAATCATTGCAGATTCTATCCTGACTTTTGCAATCTGTACAGTACCCCAAGGCTACACATGGTGTATTCTTGTTCAAGCGTGCGTTTGGCATCCAGAGGGGCTGCGTATTGTCTGACCCTTTTTTCTGCCTCCTCCAAGCCCTTGACAATTTTATTTATACCTGCGACAAATACCAAATATTGCAAAATTCAACTATACATGATTTGATGTTTATAACAATGTCTTTAGAATGATTATGAGGAGAATTCTAAAAAAATGATTGTTTTAAGGGCTGCGGTGCCAGGTGGTAGCCATAATTTATGTATTGTGGATATGTATAATAGAAAAAGCACTGTAGAAAATGCTGCTTCGTTAGAAACGCTTACTATGTTGATTACATACCTTGGCATTTGGCCTCATGAGGTTAGAACAAGCTCTATCATAATCATATTTACAGTTGTCACATAGAAATACACTCGAATTACTTTTAAAGTTAATCCTATTACCGTAATTAGAATTGGTACGCTTACCTTTAATTGGCTTAAATATTAGAAATAGAATAATTATTACAATAGCTCCAAAAATCAAATCTAACATCGAATGCCCCCTTGTTTTTACATGCTTAGTCTTATGCAAAGACAGAATAGTCAGATATACCTCATAAAAAGAAGTACTTTCGCTTTACATATTCTACACCTATTGCTAAGTTCCTTTGAAATTTTTATTTTTGAAATTACAGTATAGTATATTAAATCGTCCTGTAGAACAAAAGTGGCTTCGCCACGTTTGTTTTCCAGGGAACCCTCAGGTTTTTTATTATGAAAGAATCTACTACTATTTTTCTACAGAAAAACGTTTGAAAAATGACAAACTTACTATTTTGGCAAGCTCCATGCTGGAGGGTATGCCTACGTGGGAGGTGCTGACATTGATAAATAGGATAGAGAAATTTGTGTAAGATATCGGGTAATTCCTCATTTTTTTAAAGGATTTTGTTCTTGAACGGCGAAAATACTACCTATAAAATTAATTGGTGGTGATTGCATGGAATTTTATTTTAAAGCTGTTGGAACAAAGATACACCTTTACCGTGAGGCTGGCCTCATAGATGATGATTTAGGCGAACTGACGAAAACTTTTACTGGAAAGTTAAGAACTACTAAAATTTTTGGAGAGGACTTTGAACTTGAAGATATTTCTGGAGTATTCTCAGAAGGTGAGCGATATTCAATAAAGAGCTCGAAAGGATTACGTGGGGTTTTAGAGAAAAAGACCTTCAGTGATCGATATGTTTATATACCCGATTAATAGATAGAACCCCAGGGCTTAGGCTCTGGGGGAATTTTTTTAAAATTATCTTTACAATAGAACAAATGTTCGGTATAATTAAACAAAGACAAAGTAATTTTCGGAATTGTCAGAATTTGTCGACTGATTATTGTAGGATATTGGCCCCTTTTGTTGAAAGATAACATAACAACATTACTATATACATTGGGGGATGATCTTATGAATAACATGATAAAGAATCGTGAAAAAAGGGAACCGAAAAGCACTGATGAAATAAGAAGAATAATAAATCATTATGCTATAGCAGACGTAAAAGATCTTCAGATTGATGTAATGTTCGTAAAAAAGAAAAAAAGTGGAAGGGAAATCCAATATGAGACATATATGTTTCAATGTTCAAATGATTCAATTGAACCCGCAGTTAAGGGCACTTTAAAGCGCGTTAATGGAATCTTAAATAATAGAAAGCTTGATAAATATGACTTGGAAATATCTATAGATGACACAATTCAAACAATCGAGAAAGAGCAGGTTATTCATGGTGATGCGTTGCTAAATGAAATAACTATAGTATTAACGGATGATAATACTCTAAATGACAAATTTGATTTTGATAAATTAGATTTTTTGATTATGCAAATAAGTTCGCGAAAAAAGAAAAAGGATATGCCAAAGGTAACTTTTTTGAAGAAACATCTCCGACCATCAAGCAAATTTAAAAATTCTGTTAAAGGTTTTATAAATGGCAAAGAATTCAAACCTCTCCCCCAAAAAATCATTACTATAGGAGATAATATTGATGCTTTTCTTATTGATGGTTTTTATTATATTACAAATAGAAATAATTTTAATTCCATGCTTGAATTTAAAGATGTTTATTATAAAATAATTGAAGATAACAAGAAAGATATTATGTCAGCAAGAATATTCGATAATAGCAAGCAATTTATAGAGGATTGTCAAAACGATGGTAGATTCCTTCCGAGATTTACTAAGGCTATATTGGCAGACGGGTTTAAAAATGCTAAGGTCTATAATAATAACCTTGCCGAAATAATAGAAAAACATAAACTAAAATTAAGACTCACGCCAAAGGGCCAGATAGAATATGATAATAAATATATAAATGAAATGTTAAATTTATTGCTACAGCACTATGTAACAAGCGATTTGACTAAAAAAAGTATGATTGCAAAGGCTATTGAAAAATATAGTTAGAGGGTGGTAATCGTGTTAAACAAAATTATGCTCTTTGTATCATCATATATACCCCTTTACGTTTTAATGATTTTAAAAAATATCCTTGAAAGAATAACGGTTAAGGGCAATTTTGTTAATATAGAATACAAATTTAAGAATGCTATTTTCTTTGATGAGATAAATGACTATGCGGTTATATTACTCTTATTATTAAGCATTTGTTCGTATGTATATTTGCGTTCAAAATTAAAAAATACTAAGTCGGAAAAAAGTTATATAGTGATAGATTTTGTTGACGAAACTAGCAATTACTATTTTAGCTATATCTCTATTTATTTGCTATCTTGCTTAGGGTTGTCGTTAAATAATATTGTTGATAATTTTATTTTTTTGTTTTTAATGTCATTAGTAGGCTTCATTTATATTAGTAATAATATGATTTACATGAATCCAATTATAAATTTTATGGGTTACAAAGTATTTGACGTGACGGTAGACTCTGTAAACACAAATGATAAAAATATCAAAAGCATATTATTGATCAGTAAACATTATAAACTAAGAGTAGGAGATGAAATAGAAGCTTCAGCTAAATCAGGTTTTATTTTTACTAGGCAGAGTAATAAAAATAAGAACCGATAAACGCAGGCCAAACGCCTGCTTTTTCCATTCCCTCCTATTATTTACCCATTATACACCGAACAGATGTTCTGATATAATGGTATCTGAGGTGATACCATGATCCCAACAACCAGCATACCTATACAGGCTATCTGCAGCTTTAAGTAAGAGGGCAAGCCAAAACCCCTGAAGATAGGATTTATTGACGGTACAGGCGAAAATGTAAGAATGGATATAAACGGTATAACTGACACCGGCAAGCTTCTAAAGACCAGGAAGCCGGTGCATATCTATTACTATGTATCTTCAGATGCTATACAATAACTGAAGGTCTGAGGCAGTCTTTTGAACTGTATTGAATGTGAGACTTGCAGATGGTATTTATAAAAGTTATAGCATAGGTCCAGCCAAAGCATCATGTCAGCACTTCTAGGAATGTAAAAGTTTTGGGGAGTAACTAACACGTAACTAACAAATGAATAGACAACTAAAAAAATAGGATTTTCTTATACCATAAAAAAACAAAACGACCTAAATCATTGGATTTAAGTCGTTTCTTTATATTGGTGGAGATGAGGGGGACGCATACGAACCACTTTTCTCCTTGATTTCGTCAAGCAAAGATACATCAACTTTCACCGATGGTTGATTGCTGGCATTAAAAATAATAGTTGCCTTATTGTCGTCCTCGTATAGATAAACACTGTTTACTAAAACATTTACGAGTAACTTTCTATAATCTGGGTCGTCAATATTGCCCTTTTTAAGTTGATGAAGGAAGTCGAGCTCAGCAAGTTCCTTATCCATTTTATCTATTTCACTAAATACATAGGATGCCGCATTGGGTGAAGCCTTGCCAATTATTAGAGATTTCAAAGGATTCGCTTTTTGCTTATTGTTTTTGTTAATCAACCTATGAGTTTGACGAAATGGAAGATTATTGATATTTTTGATTAAAAGAGTCTTGAAATACTATTTGTTCAGCTTCATAAGACGGTAAAAGTATGACATCTCGTATAATATCCATAAAAAATATGCTATGACCAGTATTGCAGAGACAAGGTTGGTTTGCAGTAAAAAGAATGCCAATACCGGCAGTATAGCGGGAAATATGAGCATGGCATAGAAAAACATTTTCAGATTTTTTGTTTTTTGGAGTAATAAAGGGGATAAGCCCAACAGTAGGATAACAACAACCGTCAGAACTATGGGAATAATATTGTTGTTTACAATAACATTGTATAAAATAAAGCCAAACATCAGATAGACAATAACACCTAAATAACGCATTATTCTCGACAGTAATGCGTTATCCGGGTGATTCAGGCTGTCAAACCATTCCTGATAATCCTTGCTCTGGGATTTACCGGCAATGAAAATTGATATCAGGCAACAACCCAATGTGCATAAAAACACTATTACGTTAAAACCCATGACGCACCCCACAAAATATAAATTTTACGCGCTATGCACTCATACTCCGTCAAGCGCAGATAAGAAAAATATAGCACTCTGCCATCATATCACATTTCCCTTCAAAATTCCATGAATAAATAAAGTCCGCACGAAAGGTGAACGAAAGGTTACATCAAATCGCGCGGTTACAAGGTTTTTCCTTCGTCGGTAGTGATTTTATATTAACCATAACTGCAATTATTTTCAAATGCATTGGACATACAAAAAGATTAGAGCGGTTAAGGCTTTCTACCCTAACCGCTCTAATCTCTTTGTTATACGTTCACCGTTACTGCTAAACCGCCAATAAAAAAGTAAAGGTTCGTATAATCCTGTTTTGGTGGAGACAAGGGGGATCGAACCCCTGACCTCTTGACTGCCAGTCAAGCACTCTCCCAGCTGAGCTATGCCCCCATATATTCTAGGGTTGGTTAAACCCCACATAAATATATTATAATGACTTTTTCAAATAAAGCAAGAGAAATTGTTATAAATTGATTAAGTTTATTTTGAAGAACCATATTAGAGCTATTATGTTATTCTAAAAGAGGAAAAAATTTCATTTAAATCTGTAACCTTTTTAGTAGGTTTTAGTCTATATTAGTGCCTTGTAATGAAAAGGGTATTATGGGGCTGAGGGAAATCTCATTTGTCGGCCGGCAAAACAGAAGGGATAGGTAGCTGTGGAGAAGGATTTTACATTACTATATCAAAAATACAAGGACCCCATTTTTTCTTATATTTACTACCTTTCAAATAATCATACTGAAGCTGAGGAAATCTGTCAGGATGTTTTTCTAAAGGTTTATCTGAATATAGATAAATTTGAGGGCCGCTCCAGCTTTAAAACCTGGATATACCGAATAGCTAAAAATACCTTTTTAGATTTTAAACGTAGGAATGCTAAGGAGGTACTGACCTGCGAAGTCGGCATCTTTGAAGGAAGAGATTACAATGGCGGAGAGCATCCGGAGGAGTACCTGGAAAAGGTTCAGCATCAAAGGTTGATTAAGGATACTCTATTGAGGATGAGGGAAAATTATAGAGTTTATATCATACTAAGAGATATTCAAGGGCTCAACTATCAGGAGATTGCTGAAATCATGGATACAGGCTTAAATACCGTGAAGGTAAGTATATACCGTGCTAGAAATGAATTTCAAAAAATATATAAGGAATTGGAGGTTAAATAGATGCCTTGCCCATATACTGATGAGCTACATAAATATTTGAATGAAGAGCTGCCTGCTGAAAGACTGAAGGAAATAGAGGCTCATATCGATGAATGCCCAGATTGTCAAAAAAAGCTGGATAGCTTGCTGGAGGAGGATATGCAGCTTAGCCAGCAGCAGCCGGAAATAACCGATGAAGTTTTGGTGGAAAAAATAAAGGCCCATAGGAGAGGCGTTCGAAGGATAAGAGCCTATGGGGTATTAGGCTTCCTTCTAGGGGTATTCTCAAGAAATTATACCTCTGACGGCTTTATTATCACTAAGGCCATAATGGCTTTGCCCTATAAACTGGCAGAATTTATGCTAAGCATATTCTTTTCAGGCAATGAACTTAATCAGGGCTTGATTATGCAGTATAGATTCAGGCACCGGGGTATGGGCTTCTTCCCCTATCATCCTATTCTTGGATTTATAGTAGAGCTAATAACTCCGGGACTGGTGGCTATGTTCCTTGGTATGCTAATAGGTTATTTAATTAGCGATAATAGGGTCTTTCAGAGGAAGAAAATTCTTCGTTTTATATTGACGGCTGGCATAACCTTTGCAATTTGGTTTGGGGCAGTATATGGCTTCTATGGCTATACCATGTCCAAAATAGAAGCCATGGAGGGTATCAAAGCCCTGACCTTATACGACAAACAGGAATTTAGCAGCAGCATGATTATGACTATAGATCATAATAATTTAAATAAGAATGCCACGGCGATCATGCAGGGAATAGGTAATGCTGAGGCCCATGACGGATTTATTGATATGAACTACAAGGAGGGCCTGGAAATTATGTTGCATTTTAGTAACGGAGGAGAAATTGTGGCCCATATTGACACTGAAAGTGGGGGAATGTACCTGCAGAGCCATAAATGGTTCAGGCTTTCTGAGGATACTCGGCTATTGTTGATAGAGGCGACAGAGGAGGCGAAAAAATGAAGATAAAAATAGATAAGCTGGTGGCAGTAGGGGGAAGCGGACTACTGGGCTATTATATGGGTCTTTCCATATTTCAGGGGATTTTTTGGCGCTGGCTGATGGCTGTGCTTCCTCCTATAAATGATAGGAATCTACCCAGAAATTATACAGGTTTTTTAGGATTTGCAATTGCTGCAGCCCTATGCTACATTGCATACACTTGGTTTGTGGAGAGGCAGCCTGTTGCTAAAAACAAAAGACAATATTTTTACGGTACAGCTGCGCTATTATTACTGCCGACATTGCTATTATTTGCATTTAGGCTTCATGCAGTTGGTTTTGTCAGGGCAGCAGAGGCAACAACACCTACGAAATTAGGCATGAGATATCAGCAGATGAGTGCAGGCTTTTCGTTAACGGATTCCTCTTCAATCTTCCTTGGAAAGGCTGTGGAACTGCGTATGGATGAAGAATATTTGGCTGAATTGGGCAAGGGAATACAAGCTATGAAAATAGAAAAAATTATTGAAAGAGGAGAAATGGGAATCGGTAATCCTGAGGCAACCCTTTGGCTCAGCTATGACTACAATGGACGCTGGTATTCCAAGATTATAAGTAAATATGATAACGGCTTTTTTGAGTCCATAGGTGGTGGCAGACAGGTGCTGTACGGGTCTGAAGCGCTGGAGGCCTTTATGCATAGATTAAACATTGAGTTGGGGGATATAAATAGCTTTACTGAAGCAAAGGTATACCACACCAGCCTAATTGAGGGAGCGGAATTTAAAGAAATAGAGGCGATGTCGGAGTCAGAGTTGGGACAGCTGAAGGAGGAAATAAAGGTGGATAATAGATATCAGCCAGATAATGAGATAGTAGAAGCCTTCAGTGAGATTATTAACGAGAGAGATTATATCGATCGCAATCAGACACATTTATATGTCATCGCTCTAAAGAGGCAGATTATTGACAATAATCGTAGTTTAAGCTTTGAAAACTTCATCCTCTATGATGACAATTTAAAGCTTGCATTTTTCAATGGTGAATTTTATAAATTTGATATTGGTCCTCTTTTTGAAGGAATATATCAATTAATTAGTACTTTTTTATTTTATCTGCATATGAAGCTCCTATAGGGGCTTTTTTCTTTTTAAAAAAAATAATGTAATGGTTTGAAAAATTTGTATAAATTTGATATGATAAACTTAGAAAAATATTTAGATTATCGAAATAAGGGGGACGAAATGACTACTGAAAATGTATCAACCTTAAGTGTAAATTTGGAAGATAGAAAGGAGCTTAGAAAACAGGTAATTTCCATAGCCTGGCCAGCGGTTACGGAATTGGTTCTTGCGTCACTTTTTGGCGCTATAGATATGATCATGGTGGGAAGCTTGGGAGCAGCAGCCATCGCCTCAATCGGACTGACAAATCAGCCAATATTGCTTATAATGGCGGTATTTCAGGCCTTAAATATTGGGGGAACGGCTATTGTTTCCAGAAGCATCGGCTCAAAAAAAACTAAGGATGCACAGAATGCGACAAAACAGCTAATTATAATCACTACAGTGTTTTCTTTTCTTATCGTTATTCCGTCGTTGGGCTATGTTAAGGAAATTTATATGTTTATGGGAGCAGAGGAAGAGGTGGCTCTTATCGGCTTGAACTATTTTCGCTTTGCACTGTGGGGTGTAATCTTTCAAAATCTCAACCTGGCTATTGCAGCAGCTCTTAGGGGAACCGGTGACACTAAAACACCTATGAAAATAAATGTAGTATCGAATATCGCCAATGTTATAATGAACTATATTTTTATATTTGGTAGGCTTGGAGTACAAGAAATGGGAGTTACCGGTGCAGGCGTAGCTACCTTTGCTTCTAGGGCTATGGCTTTTGTCGCCCTTATGGCCTTTATGTTTTTCAGTAAGAGCGTGATAAAGCTCTCTTTAAAGCATCTATTTAAGCTGGATTTTGGCTTGATAAAGCGCGTTTTAAGAATTGGATTTCCATCAGCGCTGGAGCAATTGGTCTTGAGAACAGGCAACTTATTCTTCGTTAAGGTGGTAGCGGGCTTAGGGACAATTATTTATGCGTCACATCAAATATCTATCAATATTCTTTCTTTCTCCTTTACTGCAGGAATGGCTTTTGGGATGGCATCATCTGTGCTGATAGGCCAGAGCCTGGGGGCAGGCAAAAACAAGTTAGCGGAGGAGTATGGAAAAGAGGTAAGATTTTTGGGGACTATAGTATCCGCTGCGATGGGAATTGTCATATTTATATTTGCTGAACAGATTATAGGGCTATACAGCGATGATCCTCAGATCATTAAAAATGCCTCTTTTATATTAAAAATGATAGCCTTCATTCAGCCCTTTCAGGCAGCTCAGCTTATTTTAGCCGGTAGCCTTAGAGGTGCGGGAGATACAAAATGGCCGCTTTATTCCACCATTGCAGGAATATGGGGAATTCGAATCAGCTTTGCCTTTTTCTTCATAAAGATTATGAATTTGGGATTGATAGGAGCCTGGCTAGCCATATGTATTGATCAAATTATAAGATATATCATACTATATCTTCGTTTCAAAACCAATAGGTGGCAGTACGCCAAAGTGTAAATCAAATTTATGGGATTATATTACAAGAAATAGAAGGATTTTTCATATGAATTGAGAATATTAAAAGGGTGTGCTAACATCCTTTTTTTAATGCAGTGCATTGAGAAAAGTAAATGAAATATTTGTAAAAGCTTTACGGATTTCGACCCCAAATATTAAAAAAATGAAAAAATGGTATATTTTATCAATCTATTACATATAATTAGTCGAATCTTATAATTTTGTGACATTTATATGATAATAGAATAAGAGGATTTGAGGTGGATTTTATGCAGGCTGATTCAAGTTTTATCAAAGATGCTAACTATCAGGCTGAGCTTAGGAATGTTGAAGAGGATCTAAAACGGCTCTCTATTGAAGCCATCGATGTCTTTCAGCAACTAAAGCTAAGGGGGATAATATCAGAGGAACAATATCAGCAGATGGTTAAGGAAAAACTGGAGTTTCTTTCAGGTATTAGTTGAAACATATGTCAGGCTCTCCTCATATAATGAAAGAATAGGGGAGGGATTGTGGTGCCGGAGGATATTACATGGATAAGCATTGAATTCTTAACTACCTTAACGGGTGCTGTTTTTGTCACCAACATCATCACTCATTTTATAAAGGACTATATCAGTGAGGTTCTTGACAGAAAAATACTTACGCTTATTGTGGCATCAATTGTTGTCATATGCAATCAGCTGATCTTTGGTGTCATCAGTGGTAAGGCCATTTATCTTGCTGCAATAAATTCATTTCTGGTGGCCACAGCTGCTATGGGAAACTATGATATTCTTACCAGTAAAATGCAGAAGCGAATGATAAGGGAAGCTGAAGCGAACGATAGTAAAGGTGCAGCGAGGACTGATGAAGGGGTAAATAACAAGAAATAGAGGCATAAATTGCCATAGCATTATTAAAAAAGCTCATGTTTGGGGCTTTTTTTTTGTGCTGAGATATGATACAATATTATGTAAACTGCCCTTGTAGATTTTATATACATAGGTGACTATTGAAGTCTCATATGTGCCAACTTTGAAAATTAGGAGTAGCGGGAGGATTGTAAAACTAAGAATTAAGGTGGTCAAGGTAATAGACATACTTTGTTGGCTGTAAAGACATAACACATCCGATTAACATAGTTTCAATTTTAAGGGGATGGCTATATAGACAAGGGGGTTTCATAATGGAAGTGCTTAAGAATAAAAAAATTATAAGTATAGGTATTATTTTTGTTGTCTTAGCTGTTGCAGCTACTTATTTGGTTGTTCAGCAATTCAATAATAAGGAAGAAATCGTTGAACTGCCCTATCAGGAATTTGCAAGGCGGGTGGAGGCCGGTGAGATACAGCGGGTTTTTCTGTCTGAAGGACCTCAGCTAAAGGGTACCTTCACAAGTGGCGAATCCTTTGTAACAGATAATCCAAGAAACGATCAGCTAAAGGAGCTGCTTTTACTAAAGGCGGTAGAGGTTGAGGAGGTTAGTCAGCAATATACGCCTTCGCAAATAGTTACCTTTGTAGCTGTTATTTTAGTTTTTGGCATACTGGCAATTTTCCTATCACGTCAAAGCTCAAGACAAACCTCAAAGGAATACGACAAAATGTCTTCTGTGGAGTATTCCTCAAATCAAGAAAAGAGGATTAGCTTTGGAAATGTAGCAGGAAACCAAGAGGCGAAGGATAGTCTTATGGAGATGGTTGATTTTCTAAAGAATCCTGAAAAATACGAAAAATATGGTGCCAGAATGCCAAAGGGGGTAATACTCTATGGTCCTCCGGGAACAGGTAAAACCCTAATGGCAAAGGCACTGGCAAGTGAAGCAGATGTCGATTTTATGGCGGTCTCTGGTTCGGACTTTGTGCAGATATATGCCGGGGTTGGGGCTGCCAGAATTAGGAGCCTATTCAAAAAGGCAAGAGAAAAAGGCAAATGTGTTATCTTTATCGATGAAATAGATGCTATGGGTAAGAAAAGAGATAGAGGCGGTATCGGAGGAAGCGATGAATCCGACAGGACACTGAATGCACTGCTTACTGAAATGTCAGGCTTTAAGGGCAGTGAGGGAATCATAGTTCTAGCAGCAACAAACAGATTAGACACACTCGATGAGGCCTTATTAAGACCTGGCAGATTTGACAGGCAAATAGAGGTGGGTCTGCCGGATATCAACGCCAGAAGAGAAATACTGGCACTTTATTGTAAAGACAGACCTGTAGAGGAAACTCTGGACTTAAATGCTCTGGCCCACCAAACGGTATATTTCAGTGGGGCGAAGTTGGAGAATTTAATGAACGAGGCTGCTATTTTTGCTGCAAGGGAGGATGCCAACTGTATCACTCAGCAGCATATAGACAGAGCATTTTATGTGGTAGTTGCCGGTGAGGAAAAGAAGGACAGAAGCAGTATTGAAGAACTGGATAGAAGAATTACGGCTTACCATGAAGCCGGACATGCTGTGGTTACTAAGCTGCTGTGTCCAAACAACAGAGTGACAAAGGTAACAATCATTCCAAGTACCAAGGGCTTTGGTGGCTTCAGTATGAATATACCCGCCGATAAAATGTATCAGACTAAACGGGATATGATGAATAATATTAAGGTAGCATTGGCAGGTCGTATTGTTGAAGAAATTATCTTTGGGAGCGACAATATCACCACCGGAGCAAGCAATGATATTCAAAAGGCAACAGAAATTCTGACGGCCATGGTAAAACGCTTCGGTATGAATGAAAGCATAGGTATGATCAACTACGATGTGCTTATGGGACATCAGGGGACTGATCAGAGGCTTATTGAAGTTTGTAACCAGCAGATGAATAAGCTTTTTACAGAAACAAAGGAAGTGATTGAAGGGCATATGACTCTGGTAAAAAGAGTTGCTGAAGCCTTGTTGGATCAGGAGACCTTGAATGAGAAGGATATAAATGATATGTATAGTGAATATACAAAGGAAACAGCATAATAATAGTGAGACAGCCGGAGGCCCTGGGGGCTCCGGCTTATCTGTTATTCCATTTATCAGACACCTTGTTATAAAATTAACGAAATTTCGTTTATTATTGCTGCGAAATTATTGAATTATCAAAAAAAATATGCTAAGATTAAGAAAATGAATAGGACATGTTCAAATTTCCGAGTGAGAAAATCTAAGGCAGCTGCTAGGGTTTATCACCGTTGGGTAAATAGAGAAATTTGTTTACCTCCCACACCTGGAAAGGAAATTTGCTTTACATAGTAAAATGTTACTTAAGCAATTTGAGTAATAGACCTTTGATAAAGCTAATCCTTCGGGATTAGTTTTTTTGTTTTTTGTGCTATATTATAAATTCCAGAGGGGGATGGGGATGCAGCTATTAAGTACCTTATCAATTGAAGAAGCAAAGGCACGGATAACAGAAAGCTTTAGGGATTTTCTTCTGGAGGTGGAGGAAGTCCCTATCGTTGATGCAGTAGATAGAATAGTGGCAGAGGGTATTGTCTCTGCTATAAATGTACCGGAGTTTAATCGCTCAACGGTGGATGGCTATGCGGTCAGGGCAAAGGATAGCAATGGTGCCAGTGAAACCTTGCCCTCCTTCCTGAATAATATTGGAGCCATAGAAATGGGAGAAGAGGCACAGCTTTCTATAAAGGCAGGGGAGTGCTGCTATGTACCAACAGGAGGGATGCTGCCTGAAGGAAGTGATGGTGTTGTAATGGTGGAGTATACAGAGCTGCTGGATGAGAGGACGGTCTGTATTCAGAAGCCTGTAGCACCATTGGAAAATGTGTTGAGAAAAGGCGACGACATTGCTGTAGGACAGCTGCTGTTTGATACAGGCCATAAACTAAGAAGTCAGGATATCGGTGCTCTGGCAGGCATTGGTATAACCAAGATAAGGGTATTTAAGCCTATAAGAGTCGGGATCATATCTACCGGAGATGAGATCGTTGGCCCTGATGAGGCTTTGAAAATGGGACAAATCAGAGATATGAATACCTATAGCCTGGGGGCTGCAGTAGAAAAGGATGGCTGTGAGGTCGTAGGCCGTGCCGTCATAAAGGATGAAATTGGCTTTCTTAAGACTAAAATTGAGGAGTTTTTAGAGATTTGTGATATTCTTTTGATTTCCGGAGGAAGCTCCATGGGGACAAAGGATGTGACAAAGGATGCAATAAATATGGTGGGAGAGCCGGGGGTTTTCATACATGGGCTGGCGGTTAAGCCCGGGAAGCCTACGATAGTTGGGAAGCTGGGCAGAAAGGCAGTATTTGGGTTGCCGGGGCAACCGGTTTCTGCCTTGGTGATCTATCATGTTATAGTTAAGAATCTCATTCATGGTCTTTATAAATATCATCATTCAGAGGCATATATAGTAGGAGAGCTGTTGGTAAATATCTCCTCAGCTGCTGGTAAGTCGCATTATGTCATGGTGAATATTTCCCAGGAAAATGGCAGAAATACAGTGGTTCCTGTTCATGGGAAGTCTGGAATGCTGACAATGATGACGAAATCCATAGGCTATATCAAAATTGAACAAAATCAAGAGGGGCTATATAAAGGGCAGGAAGTAAAGGTATTTCTATTTTAGGGGGGAACAGACTTGAAGGATTCTCGAAATGTATATCTAACGAATATACCACTAAAGGAAGCACAGGAGCAATATTTGGAGGTCATAGATTTTTCAACGGTTTATGGTGAAAGGGAAAGGATTTTAACTGTAGATGCCCTAAACAGAATCACAGCGAAGCCTGTTTTTGCTAAAAAATCCTCCCCCAGCTACAATGCTGCCGCTATGGATGGTGTTGCTGTTATAACTGGCAAAACCCACGGCGCAACAGAGATAAATCCAATAAGATTGAAAAAGGGTGTTGATTACGAATACATAAATACCGGAGGGCATATCAAGGACCCCTTTGATGCGGTGATTATGATTGAGGATATTGTTGAGATTGATGCTGAGACGGTTGAAATAATGGAGCCCGCCAAGAATTGGCAGCATGTAAGACCTGTCGGGGAGGATATTGTAGAAGGCGAATTGATAATTTCTGCCAATCATCAGATCAGGCCCTTTGATATAGGGGCATTGCTGGCGGGACAAATTAGAGAGGTGGAGGTTTACAGACACTTAAGGGTCGGTATACTACCTACAGGCTCAGAGATTATTGATGTTTCTGATGAGCTGCAGGAGGGGAAAATAATAGAATCTAACTCCAGTATGTTTGCAGCCTTAGTACAGCAATACAATGCTCTGCCGGTGAGGTATCCGGTTGTTAAGGACGACTATGACCTGATTAAGGAGACCATATTAAAGCTGACGGAAGAAAATGATATGGTCATAATAAATGCCGGCTCCTCAGCCGGTTCTAAGGACTATACCGTAAATGTTCTAAGGGAAATCGGTGAAGTGGTGATTCATGGGATTGCCACAAAGCCCGGCAAGCCAGCTATTCTGGCTTTAGTGAAGGGGAAGCCTGTAATAGGAATACCAGGATACCCGGTGTCGGCTTACTTTGTGTTTGATTTCTTTGTTAAGCCCTTGATTTTCAGCTACAACCATCAGCTTACCATACAGCTGCCGGTGGTTAAAGCCACCTTATCCAAGCGAATTGTGTCCTCACTAAAGCATGAGGAGTTTATCCGGATAAAGCTGGGAAAGGTCAAGGAAAAGTTAATTGCCACGCCTTTAGATAGAGGCGCAGGTGTTACAATGTCCTTGGTACGGGCCGACGGTGTACTGGTGGTGCCTCAGCAATGCGAGGGCTATGATGGCGGTAGCGAGGTGGATATACAATTATATAAACCGATGGAGGAGATTCAGAATACCATCGTTTCTATAGGCAGCCATGACATGGTAATGGACTTGCTGGGGGATAAAATGAGACTGCATTATAATGATTTATACTTATCCTCAGCTCATGTTGGCAGCCTTGGCGGGATTATGGCTATGAAAAAGCAGGAATGCCATATTGCCCCTATACATTTACTGGATGCCAAGACTGGCAGCTACAATGAAGCCTATGTCCGCCAATATATTAAAGAAGCGCCAATGGCCATCATTAAATTTATTAGAAGAAGCCAGGGTCTAATGGTACAGAAGGGCAATCCCCATAGCATCAAGGGGATAGAGGATGTTATCTCCAAGAAGCTTCAATATGTCAACCGTCAGAGGGGTGCCGGAACAAGAATATTACTGGATTATTATATAGAGCAGCTGCAGGTGGACACTGAAGAACTAATGGGCTATGAAAGAGAAATGACAACTCATATGTCAGTGGCTGCTGCTATTGCCAGCGGTACAGCCGATTGTGGGCTTGGCATTCTTTCGGCAGCTGAGGCAATGGGGTTGGATTTTGTTCCTGTGGCATGGGAGGATTATGATCTTTTAATTCCTCAGGAAATGCTGAAGGATACTAAGATTGAAAGGCTACTGGAGATTATTAAGGGTCAGGATTTCATTACGACGGTGGAGGGCTTTGGAGGCTACGATACAAATAGGATTGGTGAAATTATTTTACTATAAAGGAGGAGTTAAGATGGCAAGGGTTGTATCAATTAATATTAGCAGTCAAAAGGGAATACCAAAGGATGCCATAGCTGAGGGGGTATTTGTGGAGAATTTTGGTTTAAAGGAAGATTCCCACGGGGGTGACTGGCATAGACAGGTAAGCTTACTGGCTCAGGAGAGCATTGACAAAATTAAGGCAATGGGCATAAAGGATCTGGAGCCCGGAAGATTTGCTGAAAACATAACCACAGAGGGCATCTGCTTATATGAGCTGCCGGTTGGCACTAAGCTTAGAATAGGTGAAACATTACAGGAGGTTACGCAAATAGGTAAGGAATGTCATAGTCGCTGTGCTATCTTCCAAACTGTAGGGGATTGTGTCATGCCTAAGGAGGGTATATTCACTATCATATTAAAGGGTGGACTGGTGAAGCCGGGAGATGCAATCGAAATCGTAGAAGCTTAGTTTGTCAATTTAGGAGGGTATACCCTCCTTTTTCATGCAATTTTTAACAGCTATTTTACAATACGATAACAATAATGAAATATTCCTTTTTTAGAATGATTCTAGAGAAGGGGTGTTTAAATGATAATAGACCATCAGCCAAAGGATTTAGAAGAGGAATTCTACGATATATTAAAGAATAAAAAAATAAATACATACTTTCAACCGATAATTTCCCTGAAAAATGGTGAAATCATAGGCTATGAGGCCTTGAGCAGAGGGCCGATAGATGGTCTGCTGCATTTGCCCGAGACACTTTTTGACTGCGCGAAGATCATGAATAAGGTCTGGGAGCTGGATTTGCTATGCCGGATAAAGGCAATTGAGAGGGCAAAGGAGATCATTGGTGATAAGTACTTATTTATAAATATTGAACCGGATATCATCAAGGACCCTGAATTTAAGCGAGGCTTCACAAAGGAGTATTTAGAGGCCTATCAGATATCACCAGAAAACATTATATTTGAAATTACAGAGCATCAGGCGGTTTTGGATTTCAGGGGCTTTAGGGAAATTATAGACAATTACAAGGGTCAAGGCTATAGAATTGCAATTGATGATGCTGGAGACGGCTATTCAGGTTTGAGGATGCTGGCGGAAATAAGACCGAATTTTGTCAAGATAGACATGGGCCTTATTAGGAATATAGACAAGGATATGATGAAAAAGGAGCTGCTGAGGAGTATTCAGAGCTTTTCTAGGATAACCAATATTAAGCTGATCGCTGAGGGGATAGAAACCATCGATGAGCTTAGAACTTTGATAGAAATAGGTATTGAATATGGGCAGGGCTATTTTATACAAAAGCCTAATCCTTCCTTTATACAATTGAACCCTCGTATCATGCAGACAATATTACACATAAATGAAGTCACCACTGAAGCGGAGCGTAATGGCAGCAGCAGACCTATCGGTGCCCTTGTAAGGCGGGATACGGCGGTTTTTGTAAATGACAGCTGCCATAGGATTAATGATATTTTTAACGAAAGCTACAATCTTCAGGGAATAGCAGTGCTGAAAAGCAATAAGGCAGTTGGGCTAATCATGAGGCATAAATTCTACTATCAAATGGAAAAGCATAAAAGACACTTGGATTTTCTATCGAGAAAGATAGGTGATGTCATGGATAGTTACCCTCTGGTGGTGGAGGCTGATACTATGCTTTCAGAGGTTTGTCAGATGGCTATCTCCAGAGAAGAAAAAAACGTCTATGACTATGTCGTCATCACCGAAAAAGGTCAATACATAGGAATTGTCCCCTTTGCAGGTCTATTGGAAGCAATGATGGGATAAAGAAGAGAAATACATTGAATTACCCTCGACAAGGCTGATTATACGTAGTCTTTATAAAATAAAATTTATGCAATTATAGCTTATGACTAGTTCTCTCAAGTATAAAAGGAATACTCTTCTACGGGTATTCCTTTGTTTTTATGCTGTTATTTAGGCTATAATAACATAAAGAGATTTTGAGGAGGGAGACTATGGATAAAGGTTACATTAGTCAAGTGTTGGAGGAAATCGGCATGCTGCTGGAGCTGAAGGGGGACAATCCCTTTAAAATAAAGGCCTATTACAATGGGGCAAGAATTGTAGAGCTAATGGAGGAGGATATTGTCCTCTATGTCAAAGAGGGCAGGCTTGGCGAGATAAAGGGAATCGGCAAGGCCTTGGAGGATAAGATAACAGAGCTGGTGGAAACGGGAAATCTTGAGTTTTATCAGCAGCTGAAGGAGGAGCTGCCGGCAGGGCTGTTATCCTTGCTTCAGATTCCCGGGTTAGGCGCAAAAAAGGTCCGAGAGCTTTATCAAAAGCTGGACATCACCAGTATAGAAGAGCTGCAGAGGGCATGTTCTGAAAATCGATTGGTGGACCTAAAGGGCTTCGGAGAGAAAAGCCAGAAAAAAATCCTTGAATCGATTGAAGGAATGAAAACCGTTGAGGGGCAGCATTTAATTTCTACTGGTATACATATAGCTGAAATGATTATCGGTCAATTGAGAGCCCTTAGAGAAATCAGGGACATTAGTGTAGCTGGCAGCATCCGACGTCGCAAGGAGATAATAAAGGATATCGATATCGTAGCCAGCTGTCATACAGAGGACCGTGAAAAAATAATGAATTTTTTCGCAGGGTTGGAGATGGTGACCTCTGTCATTGCTAAGGGTAATACCAAAACCAGTATTGCATTAAATATGGGCTTGAATGTAGATTTAAGGCTGGTGAGTCTTGAGGAATATCCTCATGCTTTGCAGCATTTCACTGGCAGCAAGGAGCATAATACAGCCCTACGGCATAGGGCTAAGGGTATGGGGCTGAAGGTAAATGAGTATGGCATTTTTCGTGACGAGGAGAGGCTGCTGGCGGAAAATGAAGCAGACCTTTACAAAATATTGAAGCTCCAATACATACCGCCTGAGCTAAGAGAGAACAATGGTGAGCTGGAGGCTGCTGACGAATATAAAATACCAGCCTTAATCGAACTGGAGGATATCAAGGGGGTACTGCATGTCCACAGCCAGTATAGCGATGGTAAAAATAAAATCGAGGAGCTGGTGGTGGCTGCCATCGCAAAGGGCTTTCAGTATATAGGTATATCTGACCACAGCAAAAGCGCCTTCTATGCTGGTGGTCTAAAGGAGTCTGATATTATTAAGCAGCATAGGGAGATCGAGGCGCTTAGGGAAAAATACCCCAATATCAGCATACTGAAGGGGATTGAGTCCGACATACTGAATGATGGTGCCTTAGACTACAGCGATGAGGTTTTAAGCAGCTTTGACTATGTCATAGGCTCCATACACTCAGGCTTTACCATGAGCAAGGAGGCCATGACGGAGAGGATTTCAAGGGCTATTAAAAATAAGCATCTGAATATCCTTGGACATGCAACAGGCAGATTGCTGCTCTCCAGAAAAGCCTATGAATTGGACATCGAAAAAATAATAGATTTGTGTGCAGAGTATAAGGTAGCTATCGAAATAAACAGTAATCCCCGTAGGCTGGATTTGGATTGGATAAGGTGCAAATATGCCAAGGAAAAGGGCGTAATGCTGGCAATCGAACCAGATGCCCATAGGGTTGAGGGCATAGATGACATATGCTACGGTTTAGGTGTGGCAAGAAAGGGCTGGCTGGAGGCGAAGGATGTGCTGAACAGCAGCAATGTAGATAGGTTGAAGGAATTTTTACGAAAGTAGTTCAAAATAAAGTTATTGTATAATGAAGCGGCAAGAATACACAAACAGGACAATATTCGACATTTGTTGCGACATATTTATAGTATAGTATACATAATAAATTTTTAAGCGGCTTAAACAGATGTAGGTATACTATATAGTTGCATTACTGGTATAGTGTTGTCAGTGCTAATGCTGATACTGTGCAGGCTATTTACAACGGCGTGTATCAATCTATTGATATAGGTATAAAAAGCTATGTCTGATGCTTTATTAAAGGGGGAAAGGTATTGCTTAGAATAATTAGTGTTATTACAAGTATAACCGTAATGTTCTTTTTCTTTAAGGGCTTTAATAGGTCTAAGGATAGCAATAATGATAAAAAGTGGGTAAATGCGATATTTATCCAATACATGCTGGTCTTCGGCTTGAGCATGGTGGGGTTATTTGTGTTGATTTACAGGATGGTAACCAATCAATAGATGTCAATAAATAAAACCTTCAGATTGGTGTAATAAATCATCAATTTGAAGGTTTTTTTAAACAATCAAGGTGTTTTTCGCTATTCACTATTCGTTATACACTATTCACTAATCCTTCCCCTATCCCTTAATTGCCCCTATCGCATGCTTTAAATCAATGGTTTTGGTAAATATCAGCCCCAGAAAATATAGTATGCCGCCTACCATCATGGCTACTATAGTGCTAATTCCTTTGCTGTCTATTATATAAGCTGATAATCTATAGACTAGCAGCATTCCTAAAGCCATAAGGGCTGTTGCCAAGAGTGGTTTTATCAGGCTATCCATTAGCTTCAGCCTGACCTTTATATGTCTTCTGAGGGTAATGGCATTTAAAATAAAAATGAACACTGCAGATATAACATAGCCCATAAAAAAGCCATTAATGCCATATTTGGGATTTGGTATCAGAAAGTATGTGCAATATAGCTGGATTGTCATACCTAAAATAAAGTTTAAAGTGGTGATAACCTGCTTTCCCATACCGTGAAGAATGCCTGATAATGTATGGTTTAAGCATAAGAATATTGTGGCATAGCTAATAATAGCTAAATAACTACCGACATCCTTTTGCTTGTATATAAGTCCGGCTAAATGGTCACCGAATAGTATAAAAAGAAATGTCGTAGGTATAGCTGTCAGCATTGTCAGCTTCAGGGCAAGGCTGACCTTGTTTTCTACATCGTGGAGGTTGTTGACTGCCATTTGTTCCGATATACTTGGTATGATATTCACCACTAAAGCTGAGGTAACGGTGAAGGGCAGAAAAAGCAGCGGCATGGCCATACCGGAGATTTTTCCAAAAACCTCCAGGGCTTGACCTGCTGTATAGCCTGCCACCTGTAGTCGCTGAGGAATAATAATAGAATTTATTGATTGCATTAGTGTGGATATCAGTCTGCTGATGGTAATGGGGACAGAAATATATAAAATGCTGCCTAAAACCTTGTAGGAGCTTTGATTTAGAGCTTTGTAGACGATGCTTCTGGAAAAGACCTTTTTAAAGTTAAACTTCAGCACAAGATACAAGAGACCAAAGAGTTCACCGATGGAAACCCCAATGATGGCAATGGTGGCAGCCGTTACAGGATGATTTGGCTTTTTTATATACAAATACAGCAGCACAAAGGAAATCCGGGCAATTTGCTCCACTATTTGAGCAGCAGCTGCGGGTTTTATATCCGTCATACCATAGAAGTAGCCTCTTAAAATGCTGGAGAAGGTGATAAGGGCAATAGCTGGTATCGACCATAATAAGGGGTAAAAGAGCTGTTGATTTTTTAGAATGCTGATGGTAATATAATCCAGCTTAAGAGAAACTACCACGGTTAGAATAAGGGATAGTATGCCCCCCAGCAAAATGGCAATTGAAAGGGTTTTGTAAATTCCCCTTCTGTTGCCTAGGGAGTTTTCTCTTGCCACTAGCTTAGAAACGGCAATAGGAATCCCGGCGGTTGGTATGGCAATCAGTACCATTAAAAAAGGAAATACCATTTGATAAAGACCAATGGCTTGAGGACCAATGATCCTTGATAGGATTATTCGGTAAACAAAGCCCAAGGATCTTACTAAAAAGTTGATTAAAGCTAGGATTATAGTGCCGAGAATAAAGGAAGTTTTTTTCAAAGTCATCCACCTCTATTGATTATTTGATATTTCATAGATATTCTTAAAAAACATAGATTATTACAGGTGTCCTTCCATTGGCAACTCAATGAACTGGACAATTAAGCCCTTGGCTAAATAGCATCAAGGCATGAGGAGGTAGTCGGTGGGGCAAATAAAATTCTTTTATTTCGGCTGTGAATATGACATAAAGATGGGTACATATATATGCATATGGAAATAATGTTAGATACGGAGATGATGCTTATGATTGAGAAAATTTCTGGGATATTACAGAAGGAAGAGCTTGTTAAAATAGTCGAAGAAAGGCTTCAGAAGGGCAGTGAAACCCTGACTCTGGCTACTATAGACATGGATAATTTTGAGGCAGTCAACAGCTATTACGGTGAGATGGTAGGGGATAGCGTAATCGAAAAAATAGCATTGGTTCTAAAGCAGAATTTGAGGTCTACGGATTTAGTGGGTAAGGGAAAGAAGGACGAGTTTAATGTCATTTTTGATAACACCCCAGCAGAAACAGGCTTTATCATGATTGAGGAGATACGCAAATATCTTGATAACAACACCTTCCAGCTGGGGGATAAAAGAAAGGATATATCCATAAAAATTAGTGCAGGTGTAGCAAGCTTTCCAAAGGATGCCAAAAATGCCATCGAGCTTTTTAGGGCTGCCGACAGCGCTCTTTTCAGAGCAAAGCGTGAGGGAAAGAATAGAGTTTGTCTGGCAGAAAGTGAAAGCATGACCTTAAAATCCAACTACTATACCAAAACCCAATTGGAGCGGCTTACGGAGCTTTCAAAGAAAACCGACAAAACAGAGGCATTTCTTTTGAGAGAAGCTCTGGATGATTTGTTCGAAAAATACAGTAAATAGAAGGGAGCATAGGCTCTCTTTTTTGTGTGCTTTATTTAAGGATTGAAAAGCTTGAAAAGGAAACACTATTATTAAAGCATAAGGAGGGGTTATATGGCAAAAAAATCATTAGTCATAAAACAGAGGCGGAAGCAAAGGTATTCGTCAAGGGAATATCATCGCTGCAAAATATGTGGTAGACCTCATGGATATCTCAGAAAATTCGGTATATGCAGAATTTGCTTTCGGCAGCTGGCATATAAGGGACATATACCTGGTGTTAAAAAGGCTAGCTGGTAGGAGGTGGAGAGATTGGAATACGTTTGTCCAATATGCAATAGCCTCTATAGCTACATCGTAAAATGCCCTAATTGTGGAAGACAAATGGAGGATAAGGGTGTTATACAGGATTATTTAGATGATTATAGTCCCTACCTCAGCATGGATATAACCCAAAAGGTGGATGGAGCACCAGCTACGGCCTGTACCCATTTATTTTATTGTGTCGAATGTAAAAATGATAAAAGAGTAGCAATAGAAAAGATTTTGATTTAAAATAAAGATAATGAAAGGGGGATAATATATGGATCAAGTCACGAAAAAAGTTAAATATGTTCCCGAAATAAAAGGGGTGCTAAGGAGTAAATTTATTGAGCTGCCCCAATGTATAGCTAATGCCAGCGGAATTAAAATCTTTGGTAGAAGAATAAAATCGATTCTTTTTAGCACAGATGTTGCAATCATAAAAAATACAAATGCAGATGCTGTAATAGCAGTTTATCCCTTTACGCCACAGCCAGTTATAACTCAAGCCATTATATTGGCTTCAGATGTACCGGTTTTCTGTGGTGTCGGAGGTGGGCTAACCATGGGGGATAGGGTAGTCAACATAGCAGTTCATGCAGAGTTTCAAGGGGCAATCGGTGTGGTAGTCAACAAGCCGACACCTAACGAAACAATTAAGGCAATTAAAAAGACAATCGATATACCGGTGGTCGTAACAGTGGTATCAGAGAATGAGGACATAAAGGCCAGAATAGATTCAGGCGTAGATATCATAAACGTCTCCGGTGCCGCAAGAACACCACTAATAGTGCAAAAAATAAGAGAAATATCCTCAACGATTCCAATAATAGCCACAGGTGGTAATACTGATGAAAGTATCAATAGAACCATAGAGGCAGGAGCAAACGCCATCACCTACACACCCCCCAGCATGGGGACGATATTTAGTGATGTGATGAAGCGTTATCGCGAAGAACTGTAGACTGTTGAAAAGCCTCCATCTGCTTCGTCACTTAAAAAAATTCCTTTGCTTTACGTATGTTTATATACGCGCAGCTCAGGAATTTTTTTCGATCCTCGCATCTGAAGGCTTTTGAACAGTCTACCTAAGAAAAAGCCTCCATCTGCTTCGTCACTTGAAAAAACCCCTCGCTTTACGTATGTCTCTATACGCGCAGCTCGGGGTTTTTTTCTTGCGCCTCGCATCTGAAGGCTTTTGAACAGTCTACCTAAGAAAAAGCCTCCATCTGCTTCGTCACTTAAAAAAAACCCTCGCTTTACGTATGTCTCTATACGTGCAGCTCGGGGTTTTTTCTTGTGCCTCGCATCTGAAGGCTTTTGAACAGTCTACCTAAGAAAAAGCCATCCCTCTATAGCAGCCTTTCGATAGGATGCAGCTCTGGCTTTAGCTGGGTGAAGGTGGTTATGTATTTGAAGCCCATCGCCTGTAAAAATTTTAGTGCATTTTTGAAATCAAAGGAGACATGACCTGTTTCATGGGCGTCTGATCCGATAGTGATGATTTCGCCTCCCAGTTGTCGATACATCTGTATGATATCTCTGGAGGGATGATAATCCCCAACCTGATACCGGATACCAGAGGTGTTCAGCTCAATGCCTTTTCCTCTCGTAATCAAGGCCTTTAAAACCGCCTCCACCATATCCTGATAGTTATGAAAGGGCAGGATGACATCATAGCCGCCATAGCGCTTGATGACATCAAGGTGACCAAATACACTAAAGCCATCGAAGTTCTCTGCAATTTCCTTCATTTCGCTGTAATAATCCTCATAGGCCTCTCTTTGATTACGTAAATCAAAATAATTTCCTGAGTACAGGTCGGTTTTAGCTACACTGTGGATGGAGGACAGTATAAAGTCAAAGGGTCTATCGGCTGCATCTATTGAATATCGCTGATATAAATGGGGCTGCAGGCCAAATTCCACCCCTGCACGTATATCTATCCGATCACTGTAGTGGCGCTTCAACCGATTGATTTCTTGAAAGTATTCGTCGTAGTCTATGCTAAAGTCATTGCCATTGCCATCAAAGTCATAATCCACGTGGTCCGTTATACAAATGACCTTTAATCCTTTGCCAATCGAAGCTTCAACTGCCTCCACCATAGTCATAGAAGCATCCGGTGAAAAATGGGAATGCATGTGAAAATCAAACATAGTGCCGCCTCCTTAGGAAAAATATTCTATTGCTATGGGTAAATTTTATATTTTTATCATAGCAATGTCAAAGTCTTTATTATATTTCTTCTCTGATAAGGGGCATGCTCATACATCTTGGACCACCTCTGCCTCTGGAAAGCTCGTAGGATTCAAACTCCAAAACCTCAACACCACTTTTAGTCAGGGCTTCATTGGTCACATAATTTCTATTGTAGCAAATCACCTTTCCAGGAGCGACTGCAAGGGTATTGCTGCCATCACTCCACTGCTCTCGACCCGCAGCTATAGGGTCGCCGTTCCCGCATCTTATAAGCTTTACAGACGGCAGATGCAGATATTTTTTCAATATGGCAGACAGCCGATCGGTTTCGTAGGTGATGCGAATACCGTTATTTTTTGCAGGATGAATGCTGTAGACATCCAAAGGCATCTCAATTCCAGGATAAATAGTAAATTTATCATAATCAACCATAGTAAATACGGTGTCAAGATGCATATAAGCTCTGGTTTTCGGAATATCGAAGGCCAATACTACCTCGAAGCTCTCATCTGACTCAAAGAGATTTTTTGCTACTTGTTCAACGGCAATAGGGTCAGTCCTATCACTAATGCCAATGGCAACGACCTTGGGTGAAAGCACCAGCTCATCACCGCCCTCAATCGGATGGGTTTTGTCTCTATTATACCATCGGGGTATATTAGAAAATTTAGGATGATGATTAAACAGGTATTTTGCAAAAAGCGTCTCTCGATTTCTGGTGATAGAGGACATAACATTAAGGGTTATACCGCTGCCGATTGAAGCGAAGGGGTCTCTTTGAAAATACAGATTTGGTATCGGGTCTATGTAAAAAGGATAGGGGTTTTTTACCATATCTGCAAGATGCTTAATTTTTATTTCAGTCAATTCCGATTTTCTTACACCAGAAATACATTTGTTTAGCAGCTGCAGAGGAGACATTGGCTCAAAAAAGGTCATTAAGGCTTCCCGGAGGCCTTCGGTAGCAATTTTACCCTCCGTCATAAACTCCTCTAAAAACTCACCTCTTATATTAGGTACTGATAAAATATCCACCATAAGGTCTGTCAGATAGTTTACCTCTACGCCTTGTCTTTTCAGGATTTCAGCAAATTGGTCATGCTCTCTGCGAGCCTGCTTTAAATAGGCTATTTCATCAAATAGAAGTCGATTAAGGTAATCGGGAACAATGTTTTCAATTTCCTCACCAGGACGGTGAAGGAGGATGCTCTTTAAGGTGCCAATTTCATTATATACATGTATATTGCTAAGTTTTGTCATATTCAACAGCCCTTTCATGATATATTAATTAAAAGATAATTTTAAATATTTAGAAAATATGCAAGAAGAATTTGGTAAACTTGTGCAATTTGCATAATCAAAATTTTCATAGGCATAATGAGCGATTGCAGGACAAACAGGAGTTACGCTATAAACCATAGAATGAAAACGTTACCAAACAATTGATATTACTGTACTGCATTTAATAAGCCTCATGCATTATTATCTCACTTTTTTTGAAAAATAATCAAAATAGTAGGATTAAGCCTATAAAGCATCCAACAAAAAAATGCATTAAAAAATTTTAAAATTGCAATTGACATACAAATGAAATGATGATATACTCAAATTGTAATTTGAAAAATCGATAGGGGGTATATCACATGGAAAATAAAGCTAAGGAAAACAAAAAAGTTCAGGTAACTAGGGAATGCGGAGTTTACACGTGTATTCATTGTGTGATAAACACCTGCATGCTGGATGAATGTGAGATGTTTGAAAGAAAGTTTTCGCAAGAGGGATATTAATAAATTGCAAATGAAAAGAGCCTGCTAATTTAGCAGGCTTTGATGGTTTTTTGAAGGACTTTTGCTACCGTGAAGTCTATTATGACCCTTTAATGCTATACTGCAGCTGATATAGCTTATAGTATATGCCTTCCTTTTCCAGTAGGCTTTGATGATTACCCATTTCTCTAATTTTACCCTTATGAAGCACGATGATTTTGTCACAATTCTGTATGGTTGAGAGCCTGTGGGCAATGGCAATTGAAGTTCTACCCCTAATCAGCCTTTCTATGGCATCCTGTATCAGCTCCTCTGTTTCAGTATCTATATTAGAGGTGGCCTCGTCCAGTATAAGAATTGATGGATCAAATACTAGAGCTCTGGCAAAGGCCAAAAGCTGCCGCTGACCAGTGGAAAGATTTGCACCCCGTTCCATAATTGCTTCTTCATATTTATTTGGCAGCCTTTCAATAAAGCTATTGGCATTGACATATTTCGCGGCTTCAATAAACTTTTCGTCAGATATCTCGTGGTTATTCAATATTATGTTGTTCTTGATGCTGCCGGTGAAGATAAAGACGTCCTGCAATACGATACCGATATTTCTTCTTAGCTCCTCAAGAGGCAGCGACTTAATGTTGACACCATCGATCAATATTTCTCCTTTTTGAATTTCATAGAAACGGCTGATTAAATTTATTATGGAGGATTTACCGGCACCGGTGGCACCGACAAAGGCTATGGATTCTCCTGGCAAGATTTTAAAGCTGATATCCTTCAGTACCCAATCCTCGCCCTTATAGGCAAACCAGACATTTTTAAACTCTATTTCACCCTTAAAGGTTCCCAGACTTTGTGGCTCTGTTGCTTCTTCAATGATTGACCGCTGATCCAGCAAAGCAAAAATTCTTTCGGAGGAGGCCATAGCCGACTGCAAGATATTATATTTCTCCGTCAAATCGTTTATAGGCTGGAAAAACTGCTTGATATAATTGATAAAGGCAAATAATACACCGAACTCTATATTTTGCTGTATGACCTGACCGCCGCCATACCATATAATAATAGCTATTCCCAATGCTTTCAAAATTTCCATTGAGGGTCTGAATACAGAGAATACAAATAGCTCCCTGTTATTGGCCGCCAGAAGCTCTTTGTTGGTTTGATCAAATTGTTTCATTTGCTGCAGCTCTCTCCGGTAAACATGTATGGTTTTCATGCCGGTAATATTTTCGTTAAGGCTTGAATTGATTTTTGCCAGCTTCACCCTTACCTCTCTGTAGGCGTCCCTAATCTTAATTCTAAATATGATAGCCGATAGCAGTACCAGCGGAATCACCGTAAATGAGATCATAGCATATTTAAAATTCATTCTTAGCATAATGATGATGATACCCAGCAGCAAAAAAATGTCTTTAAAAAGATTTACAAGCACCGAGGTATACATTTCATGCAGGGTATCGGTATCGTTTGTCACTCGAGTTACCAGTCTCCCCACCGGGTTTCTGTCGAAGAAGCTCAGTGACATTTTTTGGATATGTGAAAAAAGCTCTTCTCTAATATTGTATATAATCTTGTTGCTAGCAAAGTTCAATAGATAGACCTGAACAAAGTTGATTAAAAATCCTATTATGACCACGGATAAATATAAAAGGCTTAAGGACCTTAAGCCCGAAATATCCTCCTGTCCAACAATATAATTGTCTATCGCCAGCTTTATGATATAGGGCTGTGCCAGTTCAATACCAGCTATTACCATTAACAACACGATGCAAATCAACAGCCAATGCCAGTAGGGCTTTGCATATTTCAATAGTCGTGCCATTAATTTTGAATCGTAGGCCTTTCCCAGTGTTTCCTCCTGATGCAAATTTTCCATTACGTCACCTCCTAGCTATTCCTTCTGTATTTTTTCTTCCAGCAGCTGTTTTTGATAAATATCATTATAAACACCATTCATTCCGATTAATACTTCATGGGTACCTCTTTCGACTATTTGGCCTTCCTCCAGCACGATGATTTCATCACAGCTCTGTATAGTTGAAATACGATGGGCCACGATAATGCTGGTTCTGTCCTTCATATCACTTTTTAAGGCTGACAGAATTCTCTCCTCCGTATCGGTGTCTACGGCCGACAGCGAATCGTCCAGCACCAGAATTTTCGGCTGCTTTACCAAAGCTCTGGCAATAGAAACCCTTTGCTTTTGACCGCCGGAAAGGGTAACGCCTCGTTCCCCCACAAAGGTATCATAGCCCTTCGGAAACTGTAGGATATTATCATGGACCTGAGCCAGATTTGCAGCGGCAATTATTTCCTCTGTAGTATATTTATCCAGAGCAAAGCCGATGTTATCTGCAATGGTGGTGGAGAACAGGAAGCTGTCCTGATCCACATAGCCAATATTCTGCCTCAGATAATCCAGCGGTAATTTGCTGATATTTATGCCGTCGATCTGTATTTCACCTTCTTCTAAGTCGTAAAGCCTCAGTAGAAGAGTAGCAATGGTAGTCTTTCCGCTGCCAGTTTTTCCAATAACCCCCAGGCTTTTGCCTGCAGCAAGGCTGATGGAAAAGTCCTTCAGGGCATAGCTGCTGCTGTGGGGGTACATAAAGGATACGTTGTTGAAGATAATGCTGCCATTTATGAAAGAGGGTCTGATGGTATTTGGAGCATCAGTGATTTCAGGTGTCTCCTCCAAAATTTTATTGATTCTCTTCATAGAGGCAGTTCCTCTCTGGATGACATTTATTACCCAACCCATTGCCAGCATTGGCCAAACCAGCAGCTGAAGGTATGCATGGAAGGCAATAAAATCACCCAGAGATATGCTGCCATTGATAACAAGACTGCCGCCGTAGCCAATAACGATTAAAAAGCTGATGGCGGAAACGAATTGAACAAAGGGAAGAAACATACCATATACCTTGACCAGGGACATGTTTTTATCAAAGAGCAGCTGATTGCTTTCATTGAATTTCTCTAGCTCTTGACGTTCCTGTACAAAGGATTTGATTACTCTAATACCAGAAAAATTCTCCTGAACGGTGTCGGTGAGCTTAGAAAAGGCCTCCTGTACTGCCTTAAATCGGTCACCTATCGTTTTTCCTGCCCAAGCCATGGTAATGACTAGAAAAGGCAGCGGAATCAGAGTAAGAAGGGTCAGCTTCAAGCCAGTTGTGGTAATCATCATAATAATTGCAATTACCGACATAAAGACGGCATCCGTCAGCATTACAATGCCCATACTCATAGCCATTCTAACGGCGTTGATGTCGTTGGTTGCATGGGCCATTAAATCCCCGGTTTTGTTTCTTGTAAAATAATTGGTGGAGAGCTTCAATAAATGGGAGAAAAGCCTGTTGCGAAGCTCATATTCCAATCGTCTTGAGGCACCTATTATGCAAATTCTCCAGAGGAAGCGAAAAACGCCTATGCCGATACCCACCAATAATATGTATAAGCCATACCTTTTGATGCTATTTAAATCAAGGCTGTTATTCCTCAGCTGATCTGTAAAGCTCCTGAGAATCTCAGGCACCACCAGCTGGAGAATATCCACGATCAACAGCCATATGATTCCGAAAAAATAATACCACTTATTTCTTTTGAAAAAATCCTTTAATGTTAGTAAACTAGACAAGCCCTTCACCTCAATTAAATGAGACGATTGCATGATAAAGATGAGTAGATAACCCTTAGCCTTGTATAAATTAAAATACACATGCTTCCCAGGTTAACATGCAATTTTCCCAAGTATTTTTAGACACTAAGTAAATATTATTCTATACATAATCCGACATTCCTTCAAGTTTTTAATTATAGTATAGGCTTATACGATACTGCTGCTCTCTTCTATCTAAGAATATAAGAGGGGCCTAAGACAAATAATAGTCTATAGCATTTTAAATATTAATTGGAGGTTACACATAATGACTGATAGGGGGTTGCGTAAAGCAGCAATAAAATATAAAGGGGAATGTATCCATGGCTATTCCCGCATGCTGGCCTGCAGCGCTAATAATCGTAAGAGCTGTTCATTGAAAAAGAGAAAAGCAGCAAAACGGGATGATTCTGATGCCGATAAGCTTTTCGTCTATATCGATGACGATAAACGTCTCATTTAAAATAACGATACATATTAGTCAAGGAATGAGGAAAAATAGTTTTAAAAGGAGGTGTCAGCATGAACTTAAACAGTAAGGATATGGTCACTAAAAAGCTTTTAGATGCTCAGGAGATGGTTAGGGACTATGAAATGTTCTCGAAGCAAACTGATGATAAGGAATTGGCCAGCCTATTCAAGGATTTAGCAGAAGAAAGCGGTACACAGGCCAGAGAGCTTCAGAGAATGGCAGATAAATATAGAAGAGATTAAATGCGGGCACGGTACACGTGCCTTTTTACTTGTCTTTTAACCTATTTAATTAGCTAAGGAAATTGCATAATAAAAATGAGTGGTAGGTTTATGCAAAGTTAAAGCTTTTAACTTTGTATAAACTAAAATAAATGCACTTCCATAGTAATATAGAATTTCCTCAGTACGTAGTGTATGCTATAATAATTGTATGGCTACAATTTAATGAGGTGATGTTTTGAAGAAATATGAGTCTATCATGCTAAATAAAGAGGAATCACAGCATTTATACATACAATTATATAAGTCTATAAAGGATATGATACTGTTGGGACAGCTACTGGGTGAGGAAAGACTCCCTCCCGTTAGAAAAATGGCGGAGCTGCTTTCAGTCAACAGTGTTACCGTAGTGAAGGCCTATCAGCTATTGGAACAGGAGGGGCTTGTCTATAAACGTATTGGCAGCGGAACATTTATTTCTTCTGCAATAATTCGACAGGCACAGCTGCCAACTGATGTGGATACAACAGCACAGCAAGAGGATCTCCTGAATCAGGGGCATATTAGATTGGAGCGGAATATGATTAACTTCGCCAGTGCAACGCCTTCAGCGGATTTGTTTCCCGTTGAGGATTTTAAACAGGTGATCAACGAGGTGCTGGATAGGGACAAGGGTAATGCCTTTACCTATCAGGAGAGTCAGGGCTATTATCCTTTAAGATGCATATTAAAGGAATATACTGCCAATCATGGTATAAAAGCGGATGTTGAAAATATTCAGATTATCTCTGGGGCGCAGCAGGGTATTGATATCATAGCTAAGGCTTTTTTGAATTATGGTGATTATGTCATAATGGAAAGCCCTTCTTATACCGGGGCTATAGCTGCATTTCAAACAAGAGGCGCTAGAATTATCGATATACCCCTAGAGGAAAACGGTATGGATCTTGCAATGCTGGAGACAAAGATAAAAAACCATCAGCCGAAGCTGCTATACATTATGCCGAATTTCCAAAATCCCACCGGTGTATCCTACAGCGCTGAAAAAAAGCAAAGAATTATGGAGATATGTAAAAAATATAAGGTCTATATTATTGAGGACGACTATTTAAGCGACCTAAGCTTTTATTCCAAGGACAATAGCACCTTGAAAAGCATCGATAATATGGATCAGGTCATTTATATTAAGAGCTTTTCAAAAATATTTATGCCGGGTTTAAGGCTTGGTTTTTTAGTTATACCGAAGCAAATCTATAATAATCTACTGGTTGCCAAGCATACCTCAGATATATCTACCTCTGGTTTGATACAAAGGGCCTTTCAGCTGTATTTAAGCAAGGGGATATGGCGGAGGCATCTGGCATATATCGAAGCCAGCTACAAAGAAAGATTTGATAAAATGGTGGAGTGCATAGAGCGCTATATTCCCAGCGACGTACATTATCATTTGCCTAAGGGTGGCTTGAACTTTTGGTTTAAGCTACCCAAAAATATTTCTGTTAAGGCGCTTAATGAAGCAGCCTTAAGGGAAAATATAGCAATAGCACCGGGATATTTGTTCTTTTTGAATAATAATCAGGCCAATTATTTCAGGCTAAGTATTGCATCCCTTAAGACATATGAAATCCAGCAGGGTATGAAAAAGCTGGCGGAAATCATCAAGGGTCTTCAGCTTAATAAAGACTTACAGGATTCCAGGGAAAATACTTTAAATCCAATACTTTAACATTTAGGGGTGAAGGTCTTGAATAGAATTTTAATTATATATAATCCCAATGCCGGGAGAAAAACCCTTAGTAAGAAAATACCCAAGCTTCAGGAGCTTATGCTAATCCGTTACGGCATTGCGATAGATATTGCCGCCACCAGTCTGGAGGTGCATGCTAAAGATATCGCCTGCGATGCCGCCAATAATGGCTATGAGACAATAATAGCAGCAGGAGGAGACGGGACGGTTAATGAGGTGTTAAATGGTATTATGAAGAGCGAAAAGGCGGTTAAAATGGGAATATACCCTTCTGGCACTGTCAATGACTTCGGTAATTACTTAAGGATTCCTAAAAATATATATCATTTTGCAGCTCTTTTAAATAGAGGGAATAGCAGGAGAATTGATGTGGGCCTTGGAGGCGATCGATATTTTCTTAATGTTGCTGCTGCTGGACTTTTAACCGACGTGGCATATAAGGTTTCTCATGAGGCTAAGACAGTTATGGGGAAATTTGCCTATTATATCGAGGGCCTTAAGGAGCTACCAAAGCAGTTCTTTCGTCCTTTTAGGGTGGAGCTGCAGTACAATGGTATTAAGGAGGAAAGAGAAATTCTTTTTTTCCTCTTAGCCAATAGCTCTCATGTGGGGGGATTCAAGAACTTAGTACCAGATGCCTCCCTTAATGACGGGCGTTTTGATTTGCTGCTGGTGGAGAAAAGTCAGCTGATAGAAGCTGCCGGGATATTTGTACTATCACTGACGGGTGAGCATTTGAATCATCCTAATCTCAAGTATATGCAGGTGGAGGAGGTTCATATAAAAGGAGAAGGCAACCCAAGGGTCGACATAGATGGAGAACTGGGGGGGCAGCTGCCCATGAGCTTTAAGGTTGTTAAGGGGGGCATAGAGCTTCTGGTGCCTTAGCACCTCATCAATTTCAAAATTAAAAGCTGCAGAGAGTAATCATTTTTCAGGTCAAGGCGGAGGTGTAAGGTCATGAATAAAAGCCACTTGAGATTCTAAGTGGCCTTTTTAGTGTGTTAATTTATGCTTATGCCTGTGTTGTGGTAAGTCTCTCTTCCGGAGATGTCTGCTTGTGCATTTTACAATTGCCTTCAAAGGTGGCATCTTCGTCCAGGATAAAGGTTTTTATGTTAACATCTCCATATAATCGGCCAGAGGTGGATATGCGAAGCTGCTCGTCGCTAAATACATTACCTTGAACCTCGCCGGCTATAAAAATGTTTTGGCCTTTAATATTCCCTAAAACCTTACCCTTCTCACCAACATATAGATTTCCCCCTACCTTGATTTCGCCCTTTACCGTTCCGTCAATACGGATAGAGCCGTTGGAATTAAAGAGGCCTTCAAAGCAGCAATCCTCTCCAATAATTGTATTAACGTTGTTATACTCAACCGGGTTTTTCTTATTAAACATAAACTTCCTCCTCAGTACATTAATTTTCTAATATCGTTTTTGGATCTACAGCTTGTCCATTTACTCTAATTTCAAAGTGGAGATGAGGCCCTGTGCTACGTCCTGTGCTGCCCATTTTAGCAATGACATCACCTTTGCTTACATTATCCCCTACACGTACAAGCAGTTTATTGTTGTGGGCATATACTGAGGTGTATCCATATCCATGGGATATTATTACCATTCGACCATAGGCGCCATTATAGCCTGCAAAGGTAACAACACCACTGCCGGCTGCATATATGTCGGTATTTGTTTTGTTGGCTATATCAATTCCTGAATGGAACTCGCGCTTTCTGTTTATAGGAGAAATCCTATAGCCATAGGGTGAGGTGATTCGGCCTGCGGCAGGCATACGGTTTGGTTGCGAATCTATGTATTTTAGCTGCTTTTCAACATCGACTATGAGCTGTTCCATACCATCTTTTTGCTTTTCTATGAGCTCATTCAAAAGCTCCATTTCCATCTCGTAGTCGTAATCGTCATCACGGTTTATAGCGCTTCTTTGATCGGAACGGGACACCAAGAGAGTAGAAATCAATTTAGCTTCTTCGGGTTTGGATTCCAAGCCAACCATGTTAAGAACCTGATTTTGCAGTTCGTTTAGGCCAGCCAGCTTTTCTTCAATAGTAGAGGATTTGGTTCTAAGGTAGATAATTTCATCTGCCTGAATATTATTTTCCTCCGCCAGCTGATAAAGCTGCTGATTTACGTGAGTCAGCTCATGGTTGGTGATAATTAGCTTATATGAAAAATTTGCTGTACCAATAATAAGAGCTACAACTAAAATACTGGAGACGATCACCAGCCATTGGGGAATTGAAAACTGAATTTTTTTATGGGTTTTGCTTGATATAATTATAAAGGATAGCTTTTTTTGCTCCTTCACTGATAGGTGAGAGAATCCTTTCACTTATATCAACTCCTTCTAAAGGGTATCAAAAATATTTATTTCTACAAAAATTCAAAAAAACCTTTAAATACCATAAAAAAATATAAAATTAGTGATTTTTTACTAAAAAAAATATAAAATTAACCTTAACAAAAGAGGATTTTAGTACTAGTATTTAGAATTGTAACATAATAAAATCAGTGTATACTATGGGAGGTAATTATGGAGGAAAAGAATTATGACGATGTGATAATTGAATTGGAGCAGGAGCTCAGGCATCTTTGTACTGTTATAAAGAAAAAGGGGAGAGAAATTTTAACAGACTTTGAAATTACGCCACCACAATTTGAAGCCCTTCAATATCTGATAAATGAAGAAAATCTCACTATCGGTGAATTAAGCAATAGAATGTTTTTAGCCTGTAGCACTATCACTGATTTGATCGATCGGATGGAAAAAAACCAACTGGTTAAGCGCATGAGGGATGAAAAGGATAGAAGAGTTGTGAGAATCATTGTTCTAGACAAAGGACATGACATAATTAATGAGGTTTTACATGTTCGTAGAAATTATCTTGGGGAAATACTAAAGGACTTGAATATAGAGCAAAAGGATTTTATCTTAAAGGGCATTTCTATGGTATATGACAGAACGGTATAATAAGCAATAGGGAAGTGAGTAAATTGGAGCTAATAAATAATAGATATAAGATCGAGGAGTGCTTAGAAAGCGATCATCAATACAGCAAGTTTTTGGTTACGGATTTGTTCAAGAAGGAACAAAATTCCAAGGCACTTCTGTACCTAATAGTCGATAGTCATTTTACTAAGCCATTTATTCACTATTGCAATAAGAGTATATACGAAATCTCTTCCCTACAGCAGCCTAATATAACAGGGGTTTATAGCTATGGGGTTGTGGATTCAATAGACGATAAGAAAACCAAGGAGCGGTACTACTACTATACAACGGAATATATAGAACAGGAAAAAATCGTTTTATTTAATAGTCCATTAACCAAGGCGGATTTTCTGGATATTTATTCTCAATTGTCGAGGGCATTGGACTATCTGCTTTTTCATGGGATTGTCTATAAATTCCTAAGTATTGAAACCATTACAATCTACAGAGATAATAATCAGCTTAAGGTAAAGCTTTTAGATCTGGTCTCTACTAAGCGTTTGGAAATAAGCAAAAAATTTATGGAGCCATTAAACAATAGCTTTAAAGCACCAGAGCTAACCTATGACAATATCATAGGCAGCTACACTGACATTTATTCCCTGGGGGCATTACTATATTACTTTATAACCTTTGAGGAGTTCAATGGGAATAGATTGCTGCATAAGCTGGCGGAGCTTAAGAAGGCAAATGACGATTCTTGGCGGAAGAGACTACTGGAAATTGTATTGAAAATGACTCAAAATGATTTTTTAGAGAGATACCAGACAATTCACGAGATAAATGGAGCAATAGAAGAGGTATATGGTCTAAGTCAAAAAATAGAGGATAAGAGCAGTATGGAGTGCCTGAATTTCAGAACACCATTGGTGGGACGAGAGATGGAGCTTAATAAGATTATTAACGCAATAATTAAGACTGAAAAAAACCTAATCCTAATACATGGCGATAGAGGTATTGGCAAGACCAGACTGATCAGTGAAGTAAAGCATCTGATGAACGCCAAAAAATATGCCATTTTAAATGCAGGATTATCAACCGAGGAGCACACCTTTGAGAAGCTGGCAACCCACCTGCTGAGACCCCTACTAAAATCTGCCTCTGTCACCTCTCTAGAAAGATATGCGAAAGAGCTTGTCAAGCTTATTCCTGAAATCGGAATCAACAGAAAGATCACACCATCTAAAGTACTGTCTGAGGATAAGGAGCTTTTGAGGCTATATGACAGAGTATCCCATTTTATTATTGAGGTGACCGCCAATCAGCCTACGGTGATAACGATAGATGATTTTCATCTGGCGGATCAAACCGCCATTGAGTTTATCGACTATTTGCTGAAGATCAATAAGGTAAAGAAATCCCCCTTTGTAATTGTTTTAGGCTTTGTAACAGAGCGATATAATGGCGAGGACATTCATAGCTTTATCAGTCAGTGGCAAATGGACGGTACGGCGTTGGACTTTAAGCTCAGCAGGCTTACGGTGGAGGATACTGCAGAGATGATAAAGTATATATTAGGCTGGCGGCAGGAGCCCCTGAATTTTGCAGCAAAAATTCTTAAGGAAACCGACGGCATTCCCCGATACATAGAGGAAATCATCCGAGAGCTTTTTGCGCAAAAAATTTTGTATGTAGACTATAGTGCAAAGTCAAGGGTGTTTACCTGGCATATATCCAATGACACCTTTGCAAATCTTAAGATAATGGAGAATATTGACGAGGCCATAGTTAGACAGCTGAATACCTTTGACATTAATACTAGAAGGATATTGGAGACAGTATCCCTGTTCAGCAGCGCTGTATCACTTGAAATTATCTCCAAAATACTTGGGGAGGACATTAAGTATTCAGAGTATCTTGGTCCATTGACACAATTGAAAATATTGGATGAAAAGCTGGAGGACTGGGGCTACACCTATAGTATATACAGAAAGCAGCTAAAGGAATATATATACGGCAATATTCCCCACAAGGAGCAGATCAGACTTCATAAGCTTATTAGTAATATATTAGAGGACCTATACATAAGAGAAGGTCGAGAGAATAAGGATGAATTAATTTATCATCTGCTGAAGTCCAATCAAAAGCATAAGGTTATCGATTATTGCATCGAGGCCGGCGACAGCATGCTGGGCTTGAGGATTTATACCCAGGCATTGGTGTTTTTTACAAAGGCACTGAATCTTATGGAGGACCCTCTGGATGAAAGAAGGCTTACACTACTGATGAAGGTGGCGGATATCCATCAAAATCAGGGGAAAAACAGAGTAGCAATATCTAATTATATTGAAGTTATATTGCTGGCACCCAAAATGGATAAACAGGAAATAATGATTGACGCGAAGATCAAGGTGGGACATATATATCTTAATAGAAATGAGCTGGCTATCGCCGAGAAGAATTTTGAGGAATGTATTGAACTGGCAAGGGGCATAGATTACCATGAGGGCTGTTTGATGGCAGGCTATTTTCTTAGTAGAGTTTATATGCACCAGAAAAATGTTGATGCCATGGAGGAAGCTTCAAAATACTATATTCAACAGTCCAAGGAGCTTGAACGCCAGGACTTTTTAGGCATGTTCACTAGTCAATTGGGCGTGGTGGAATACTATAAAGGAAACTACCATAGCGCAATGACGAATTTCGAAAACAGCATCACCCTGCTGGAGGAGAGTAATAAGATAGAGGAAACCTGTAGACCGATAAATAATATTGGTGTGATACTACAGGAAAAATTCCAAAATGTTGATGAGGCCAGAGTTTACTTTGAAAGAGCTTTAAAGCTAGCACAGCAATACCATAGAGTAGAAGATATTATCCGTTATCACAATAACATTGCCGATGCCTATATGTTTGAGTACAATTATGAAAAGGCAATAGATGTACTGCTTAAAAATCAGGAGCTGACTATTGAATATGAGGAAGAAACTGCCAGGCTGTTGGGGTATAGCAATTTAGTAGAATCCTATATTAATCTGGCGGATTATAAAAATGCCTACAAATATCTTATAAAAGCACTTAAGGAATGTCAGCCTCAGCTGAAGATTAGTCTTTATACTGAAGGCTTTGTCATCAGCTATGCCAAATTCTATATCAAAATGGGTCTTTTTGAAAAGGCACTGGAGATATTTGATGAATATGCCTTTGTATATAAGCAGAAGGACTCAAAGGAATATCTGTCGATGAAGAGCTGGATATTTTATTGTAAGCTGAATGCCGGTATGCAGGTGGAGGATTCAGAGCTCCTGTTGGTATTGGATACCTTTAGAAAATCAAAGCTTATCAGAGAGAGAAGACTTAATCTGCTAAAAGCGGCCTGCTATTTTTATAGCAAGGGGGATATCGAAAAGACCACAAAGCTGTTGGATGAGGATGAGTCTTTAATATCAGAGTATGATAACGAATTTCTGGAGATAAACAGAGGGATTACGTTATACAAGACCATAGACAAAAATAACAGCAATAGCATACAGAAGCTGGAGGAGCTACTGCTGAAGGTGATAAACACCAAGTATAAAGAGTTGACCTGGAAGATATACAATCTCTTAGGTGAGGCTTATTTACAGGTGCAGGATTATTACAAGGCAACCAGTTGCTTTTTAGATGCACTGGAGTCAATTCAGCAGCTCTTAAACAAGGTGCCTGACGAGTTTAAACGGAGCTACCTGATAAATGATGAAAAATATAAAATCAAGCATAGATTGTTGCTTATGGAGAATGCAATAAGAAACAATCAGCTGGAGAATTGCAGCCTATTGGACATAGAAGGTCAGCAGGAGGATATTGTTGATCTAAATGACTTTTTTGATAATACCCGATTTAAGGAGCTCTTTCAAAATGAGACCTTTTATAGCTTGGCTCTGGAGCAGTATAAAAAGATGTTTCCAATCAAGGTGGATAATGTCGGGCAGCTGCTGGAATCCTTCGCCAGTGATCCTGTGTATAATCTGGATTTATTACTGCGGCTTACGGGCAAATATGTCTTGGCAACAAAGGGCGTATTTTTGGGAGCTACAGAGGAAGGGTTTGAAAGGTTAGCTTCCTTTGGACAGGATGTTAAAATTGACGAAATCACCTATATTATCGATAAGCTTTCTACCAGCTCATTTGGGATATTGGTGGACAATTCCACTGATAACGGAGGCGAACCATTAGCTAATGATGCTAAGGCGCTGATATGTATCCCTATACAGGAAAGGCATAGCAGACCCCAAAGAATAGCCAATGATCAGCGACGCTGGACACCAAAGGAGCAAAATCGTATAGAAGGCTACCTGTATTTAGAGACCAACAAGGTGTTCAATAATTTTTCCTATGAAGCCTTCTATGAATGTAAAAAGCTTGCAAATTTGGCTATGCTGCTTTTGGAAAATTATTTCTTAAAAATATATGCTTCTATCGATAAGCTTACGGGTGCGTACATCAGAAAGCATTTTGAAAAGGTATTTAAAGAAAAGCTGGAGTCAGCGAAGGAAGCAAACCAAACCTTTTCGATCATTATGGCAGATATCGATCATTTTAAAAATGTCAATGATACCTATGGTCATCAACGGGGGGATTTGGTGCTGGCGGAGGTAGGAAGAGTTGTCAAGGAAACCATCAGAAGCACCGATTATTTTGGTAGATATGGTGGGGAGGAGTTTATTATATTGCTGCCCAATACCGGAAAGGAAGATGCTTTTCAGGTGGCTGAAAAAATCCGTGAGCGGTTTAAAAAGGCCAATTTGCTGGGTGAGGATGTGGAACTAACCATCAGCTGCGGCATATCCACCTATCCAAAGGATGGTATAAGCAAGGATACAATTATTGAAAAGGCCGACAGAGCCCTTTATACCGCAAAGGAGGAGGGAAGAAACAAGACCATTATTTGGGAGGAGGGTCTTGGCTTCTCAGATAGAAGAATTGATAAACTGGCCGGAGTAGTAACCGGAAATATAGTGCAGGATCAAAGAAATGTTTTGGTTCTGACTGAGGTCATCGAGCTCCTGACAGACAGTAGGAGTTTGGAGGAGAAGGCCTTCAATGTTATGGGGAGACTTATAGAAATTCTGGAAGCGGATGAATGCATGCTTTTTGTTTTAAGGGATGCGGAAATTGAAAATATCCTATGTCGAAGGCGTTTTTATGACGAATGGCTAAGTCAAATAAATTATAATGAAAAGCTGTTAAATAAGGTTATTCACTCAAAGCAGGGTGAGTATTTGATCGATTGGGAGGACATTAGTCATATAGATATCCTAACAGGTACACCAAACTGGAAGTCAGTTATGCTGATACCGATATGCTATAATGGGATATTAAAGGGCATTATGTACTTTACTGTGCCTGCCAAGGAAAAGGAATTTGATTTCGCCAGTTATAATCTGGCCAAGATTGCCAGCAATGTTATGGGTGCCTTTATAGCTAATAAGTAGCATAATATCTATCACAACACCAAATAATAAGCACAGGAGGTGTTGATATGAAGACAAAAATTGCAGTAGAGGATACATTGACAGGTGTTAAGGATTATCTGGAAAAAAAAGGCTGGGATGTAACCAGTCTGCAGAAAACAGGTAATCTGGACGCCTTCGATGCTATTGTAGTAACCGGGCAGGATTCGAATACTTTGGGGATTGAAAAAACTCAAACCAAGACCCCCATTATAACAGCAAGAGGTCAGTCAGCAGAACAGGTATATGATGAAATAAGAAGAAGGCTGCATTAATAAAGCTGAGACTAGGTCTCAGCTTTTTCGCATTGTAGCACTTTAGCATAGCACAATTGCACATTACTAAAATTTGTTGAAGGATTAAAAAAAATTAGCAAATAATTGAAGGAATTTTCATATTATTGTTGAAATGAATAAATAGAATAATAAGGACAGTGTATAATATATAAGCAATGATATAGGAGAGTGGATGATGTGAGCAGAGTACTAATTGATGGCAATAATTTGACCTTAGAGGACTTTATGATGGTAGCACGTAAAGGCAGTGGCGTTGAATTGACCAATGAAGCATTGGAACGGGTAAGGGCTAACAGAAGGGTAGTGGACCAATTTGTTGAGGAAGAAAAGGTGGTTTACGGTATCACTACTGGATTTGGGAAGTTTAGTGATGTAGCTATTTCAAAGGAGGATACTGCACTTTTGCAAAGGAATCTCATCATCAGTCATGCCTGCGGTGTAGGCAATCCCCTGGATGAGGAAATCGTTAGAGGGATAATGCTGCTTAGGGCAAATGCATTATCTAAGGGTTATTCTGGCATCAGACCTGAAACATTGCTGACTCTAGTAGAAATGCTGAATAAAGGTGTCCATCCGATTATACCAGAAAAGGGCTCCTTGGGGGCCAGCGGTGACCTTGCGCCACTATCTCATATGGTTTTGGTAATGATTGGTGAGGGAGAAGCAATTTTTAAAGGTGAAAAAATGACGGGTGCTGAGGCTATGAAGGCCGCCGGAATTCCTATAGTACAGCTGACCTCAAAGGAGGGCCTTGCATTAATAAACGGAACACAGGTTATGACGGCAATCGGCGCATTAACCGTATATGACAGCAAAAAGCTGGCTAAGCTGGCGGATATAGCAGGTGCATTAACCGTCGAAGCTCAAAGAGGGATTACAGATGCCTTTAGAGAAGGGGTGCACAAAGTCAGACCCCATAGAGGGCAGGGGCAATCCGCCGCTAATCTGTTGAGGCTGCTGGAGGGCAGTAGCTATACCACAAGACAGGGAGACATACGAGTTCAGGATGCCTATACCTTGAGATGCATACCTCAGATTCATGGCGGCAGCAGGGATGCTATTGATTATGTGCTTGAAAAAATAATTATTGAGATGAACTCTGCGACAGATAATCCTTTAATTTTTACTGAGGAGCAGGAGGTAATATCCGGAGGCAATTTTCATGGACAGCCAATGGCACTGGCCTTTGATTTTCTGGGAATAGCACTGGCTGAGTTGGGCAATGTATCAGAGAGAAGAATAGAGCGTTTAGTGAATCCTCAGTTGAGTGGGTTGCCGGCATTTCTAACTGCCAAGGGGGGCTTGAATTCAGGCTTTATGATTACTCAATATGCAGCAGCTTCATTGGTATCCGAAAACAAGGTGCTGGCCCATCCTGCCAGTGTAGACTCCATACCCTCTTCAGCAAATCAGGAGGACCATGTTTCCATGGGCACAATAGCAGCAAGAAAGGCGAGGGAGATTTATAAAAATACAGTCAATGTACTAGCCATAGAGCTAATGGCGGCAGCTCAGGCCATAGATTTTAATAAGCAGTATGCCCTTGGAAAAGGCACTGAGGTAGCCTACCAAGAGATTAGACAGAAGGTGAGTCAGCTGCAGGAGGATCGTGTAATGTACACTGATATCAACCTTTGTAGCGGATTGATTCTGGACCATACTATAGTAAATAAAGTCGAAGCTACAGTCGAATTGCTTTAGCAAAAAATTGCAGATTTAGCCCCATATTTTCTTATTGTCACCTATGTATATTTATGCTATACTAAATCAAATATTATAGAGAAGTGGGGCGGTTTGCTTGAATAAAAGCTATTGGGGGAGCTTTTTGGTTTTATTATCAGCACTGGGTTTTGGCGTCATGCCCATTTTCGCCCTATTTGCCTACAGAGACGGGATGAATACCATTACATTGCTGACTTTTAGATTTTTGATTTCAGCAGTGTTTTTATTTATCTATATTTTTCTTAAAGGGATAAAAATCCATATTACTAAGACGTATTTAATTTCAGTTTTTATTTTGGGGGGAGTTTTTTATACCTTTATGTCCTTTGGATACTTTACAGGAATTAAGTACATTAGTCCCTCTTTAGGGGTGCTATTGCTCTATACCTACCCCTTTTTTGTAAGTATACTGAGCTTTATTTTTGAAGGACAGAAGCCCAGTTTCAGAAATATGCTATCGATGGTTGTTTCAATACTGGGCTTGGTTTTAGTTTTATATCAAGGTATGGCGGCCTCCAGCACCTTTGGCATAACAATCATTCTTTTTGCTGCCCTAGTCTATTCCTGCTACATCATCTATGGCAATCGTGTTGTCCGGCAGCATTCATCAATCATTACCAGTGCTTTTGTGGCGATGTTTTCAGCCCTTGGACTGGGAAGCTATGGCATCATTACAGGCTCAATAGGGCTGAAATTTACACCAACCATCTGGATATCTATTTTGGGTCTTTCCTTTTTTTCCACCATTATGGCCATATTGGCCTTCTTTAAAGGTCTTGAAATAGTAGGCTCAACACGAGCCGCCATAATCAGCATGGTTGAGCCCATATTTACCATATTATTGACCACCATCTTTTTCTCCCAGGGCCTGACACCATTGCAATGGATTGGGGCAATAGCCGTTCTAGGCGGGTCCATGTATGCCGCCATAGAAAAGGAGGCCGTGGAGGAAGAGGTGCCACAGCAGGAGCCGGTAGGGGAGCTAGTGAATAATGAATAATGAATAGTGAATAGTGAAAGGCCGGGGAAAATCTTAGATTTTCCACCGGCCTTATTTAGTGCTCTGACAATTTTAAAAATTTGGAATGGCAACGAGGGAAATTTGTTCAGGACAAGGCGGAGGAGGAAGCAATATCGGGCTATATTGCGACTGACGATAACGTAGTCCTGAGGAAATTTAACCGTTGCTAAACCAAGATTTAAGGTTGTCAGAGCACTAGATACCTTCATTGTTTATTTTAATCTTCCAGTGTATATTGATAAGTGATATATTCCTTTTGATGCCAGGGGACGTCAAAAGAAATCGTAACAGTATTCACATTATTGCTTTCAATATACTGTTTAGACATTGTATCTGACCCCAGCGTATGATATAAAGCATCACTGATACTATTTAAGCCTTCTAAAACATGAGTTTGCTCCTCTACCGTATCGACAGTATATATGGGAATCTCAATATATAATTCCTTTGTTTCATCTACAACACCAAACCGTCTTAACAGAAAATGCTCATGTTCATGGACAAAATCATACACAAGCGTTTGAGCATCCAGCTCTTCCTTAGCTTGATTGAGATTTGTAATTGCAGGTACGATCGTACTTGTATCGGCATACCCAAATTTCAACAGCCGATTATTGTCGATAAAATTAAAATTAAAGGTATTTAATTTTAGATAACCATAGGTATCCTGTTTAAAGCATAAATCCAGTATTTCTGATTTCATTTCACGTGTCAGATTTTCGGCTTCCTCTCTAGTCATATCCTTGGTGTCAATAGAAAACTCTGCATCGATAAACAAATTATTAAAGATTTTTTGATTCAGTCGTGTGTTCATCAATAAATCATCTTTATAAATATCTAAGCTAATGATATCTAATGCTTCCTTGCTATTAACATATTCCGCTATTTTTTCTTCAACATATTTAATGGCATCTGCCATAGGGATTGCAGCTGCTTTTTCTATTATTATAGTTCTTTCTGATTCTGTTGCGTTTTGATATGTGGAGAAGCTAGGTAAACCAAGAGCATTATTATTTTCGCTAGTATTTTTTATACAGCCTACTCCCAGAAGACATACGATTAATGTAATTAAGGTAAATAAAGCTTTCTTTTTCATAAAATCACTCCTAAATTTTTTTTGTTTAGCGCTTATCGTACAACAGCGACTAAGGAAGCTGCTTTACCAATCATTTATATATAGCTATTAGAATTACAGGCAATAAAGCGATCAATGGTTGTGTTTATTATTATATTTGTTATATGATATCGCAAAAATAGAAAATTGGAAAATGTTTGTAAATTTGGAAACTAAGGAAAAAGAGATTTGCTTTAATGTAGCTTTCGCTAATGATTTAAAAGGAATGACGTTAGAAGAAAAAGCTGAATCGGTTAGCAATAATGTAACGCCGGAATACTATGAGGGTATTAAGGAAGAAAGTGAGGAGGGGGTAATGTACTTAAAACAAGCCCCTCTCTGGTGATTATTCCAGAAAGGAGCTTGTTATTACTCAGACACAAATTTCTTTTAAATCACAAAGCCTGTCGGGGTCAATTCATTTTTGCTTCACTGTTCACTAGGTTTTTTTCTTTTACTATTCACTATTCACTATTATCTATCCACTAACGTTTTTTATTGCTGATCTAAATACTCCAATACTCTTTGCAGCTTCTGTTTTTGATCTTCGTTTAAAAATGGTATTATTTTGTCTATGATTTCCTGCTGATTTGGAACTGCATTCTTAAGCTTTGCCAGCTCCCTCATAATTTCTGCTTCTGATTTCCCACTGTATTCGTTGAACAGTCTTAGGGCCTTTTGATAGTCATCATCCGATACATAATTCTTTATTTCCTCTAATTTTGAATAATCACCTGCTTTAGCTGCAGCAACTAATTCATTTAGCTTTCTTGTATCCATTTACTTCCCTCCTCAATATTATGCCATTAGCGAAGCCAACAGCCATTATATCTATCCTTATAAAATATGCAGCGACATCGAATTTTGCCACTACTTTTTACATGAGGAAATTGCATTATTAACATAGGATTTCATATATATTTAGTTTATTACAAAGTTAAAAGTTTATCGCGCATTGCCCAGGGCTAATAACATTTAAAAAATCAATAAATTACCCGTGGGGCACTAAGTAGGAAACTTTTGACTTTGTATATATTACTACCCACCTTAATTACGCGATTTTCTCAGATATTTTCAAATTAAGCACAAAGTTTTAATATTTGCATATTATAAGCAATATATTGTAATGAAGAAATAAGGCTGTAGAGGGGGAAGATGATGAGTAATGAAAATCAAAATTCCGTAAAAGATAATAATATATTTAATTTTTCAAGTCAGAATATGCTGATATTCCTATTGCCCGTATTGTTTTTAACAATGAAGAAAGGGGCAGGTACCCTTAGCTTTTCCGAAATAGATCATGTGGGGCTGGAAAAGAAAACTAAGCTCTTGAATAGGATAAAGGGCTATATGAGTCCGGAGGAACAATCTATCGTTCATCGAGCAGAGACGATTTTGTTAACTGTTGCAAAGGTAAAGAGCATTTTTGAGGGTCCAGAGGTCAGGGGCGCAGAAACCCATTATAATTCATTGTCCTTGGACGACAGAAAAAGAAATATGCTTATGGATATCAGTGAATTTGTAGATGATGAGAGAAGAGAAGCAATATATAAGGCTGTGGAGATACATTCAAAGGCAAGGACAATGCAGGACAGATTAGGGAGATTGCAGACCTTGAGCAATAATGATGTGACCATCGATACAATAGAAAGCTACATTGATGCTTTTGATCCGATATTAGAGGGAGAGTTAAAAAACAAAGCGGTGGAGCTGAGAAAAATAATTGGTATTCTAAAGCTGCTAAAGACAGTCAATAATAAGAATGGAGTTAATGAAATGGATTTAATAGATGCAGTGAAATCCTTTATGCCAGCTGAACAGGCGGAAAGCTTGGGGAGAATGCTGCAAATAGTTAAGGCAGTCAGTACAATTGGAAATGAGGCCAATAATAGTACCACGGCAAACAATAATGGTCAAGGTCAGGCATCATTATTGCCAAATCCAGCAGCTCCATCGGATTTGAACACTGCAGTAAATCCAACTGACGGAGCCAATCCAGCAGCTGAGACAAAATTATCATACCCAGAGAAGCCCGAAGGTAAGGGAGCTAATTAATGCAATATTGAAGGATAAATTATTTTATGATATATTTGAATACATAAGATTTATAAGGAGTGTTTATGGTGCTTACACAGGAAAAAATAACTAGAATCAATGAGCTTGCAAAGCTTGCTAAGTCAAGAGAACTAACAAAAGACGAAAAAAATGAGCAGGAAGGCTTAAGGAAGGAATATATAAAATCCTTTAGAGAGTCCTTTAAAAAACAATTGGACAATATTGAAATTGTAGATTAATGTAGGGTTTTTAGGAATCTGGAAAAAATAGAAATTAGATTTTCTTCTAATTTCTATTTTTTTTGACAAAATAATCTAAGTAAAAAGGAGATTTATATTTTATATAGAATACATATTTAAAGTTTGTATTTGAGGAGGTATATAAAATGGCCGAAAGACAATATGTTATTTTTAAGCTGGATAAAGAGGAATATGGTGTAGATATAATGCATGTCAAGGAGATTAGTGAGTTTAAGGAAAGTGTTAAGATCCCTAGCGCACCTAGTTTTGTAGACGGAATAATCAATTATAGGGGCGTTATTACACCAGTAATTAACCTGCGAAGAAAATTTGGACTGGTAATAAAGGAGCCTACCTCCAACACCAGAATCATTATCATCAACCTGAACGAAAAGCAAGTGGGCTTTTTAGTTGACGATGCATCACAGGTTTTAACCATTGACGAGAAGGATGTAGACCCAGCACCAGAGCTAATTACAAATATTGAGGACAAGTACATAGATGGAATTGCAAAAATAAGCGAAAGAATGGTGATACTTCTTAATTTGGAGAAGGTACTAAATGAAGAAGAAAAGTTAAAGCTAAAGGAGATGTAGTAGCCTGCGAATTTTATAGCAGTCACAAGAAAAATGGCAGGTTATGTTGTGGGAAAAATTAAAACGATAGCAAAATAAAGCAAATTTTTCGGTCTCTATTGTTTATAATTGATTTACTATTATAGACAAGCAAAGGAGGCGCTTATGAAAAAGATTATAACAGCTTTTTTGCTGATTATATTGCTGTCAACACAGTATCCCATAATATTTGCATCATTGCAGGAACAGGAAATTGACAATGAAATACAGCAGCGCTTACTGGAGATTTTCAACAAGCGGGCAGAGGTGTGGAATGATTTTCTTCGCTGCGATTATGAATACGACACTGAATTATTGAAAAGACTAGCGGAGATTAGCACAGAGCCATTGCTTTCCGACGATCGTCAGCTTTTTAATCAGCTGTTGGAGAGTCCCTCTTCCTACGAGATTATAGAGGGCTTGCAATTCGAAAGGCTGAGGAAAGTAAAGGGTGATGATGGAGAGATGACCCTTAAGGCCGATATCATATGGGAAATTGAAGGCTATAACGGCAGATACACAGAGAGAGCCAGCTATACCATCAGTCTTAAATGTATAGAAGAAAAATGGGTATTAAGTAATTACAGCGTAATTAATTAGAAGGCTGCTATAAATGGGCCTTCTTTTTTGTATTGTATAAGAGGCAATTTTTTAACTCGTTATATAAACTAGGTATATAGCATCATATTATGAGATGCTAGTTATTTCCTTATCAAAAATGAAGGATATTTGTTTTATGACGAAGAAATATCAATAGGATTGTTTACATTCATTAGGCAGGAGTTTATAAAACGAGGTGTGATAATGACCAATGAAATCTTTAAGCCTGAAAATATAAATGTTATTTTGAGCAAGACTATAGAGGCCATAGAGGAAAGCAAGGAAGCAATATTTGAAATAGCTGAAAATGCAAGAAGGGAATGTACAAAGGTTAAAAAGCAGCTGGAGGATATAAAGCAAAGGATTTTCCACTCCATGAAGGAGGTGGAGGAGCTAGAAGGGCAGGAAAGAAATAGCCGTAAGAGACTAATTGAAGTTAGTAAGGACTTTAATAAATATAAAGAAATTGATATAAAAATAGCCTATGAGAGGGCCAGTGAGCTTCAGATAAAGCTTTTATTTAAAAGACAAGAGGAAAGCGATTTAATGAGAAGCAGGAGTGAGCTGGAATTACGATATAAAAACTCTGAGGATATCTTAAAAAAGGCTGAGGATTTAACCTCTAAAATCGGAGTTACATTGGAGTATTTAAGCGGAAGCCTCCAAGGCATCACAAACACACTGGAGGATATTCAGGAAAGGCAGGCAATAGGCAAGAAGATCATTAGAGCTCAGGAGGAGGAGCGTCAGAGGGTTGCGAGAGAAATACATGATGGTCCGGCTCAGTCATTGGCAAACGTATTGCTTAAGGCAGAGCTCAGTGAAAAGCTAATCGATATCGATATAGAAAAGGCAAAGCTGGAGCTGCAAGATCTAAGAAAAGTATTGAGGGAAGGTGTTAAGGATATAAGGAAAATTATATATAATCTAAGACCGATGTCCCTTGATGATATAGGCTTTGTGCCCACCATGCAGCGTTTCGTTGAAACCTTTCAGGATGAAAATGAGGTTAAGGTGGACTTTACAATACTCTCACAGGTGCCTTTAGAGGACCCGATAAAGAACCTCACCATATTTAGAATAATTCAGGAATCATTAAATAATGTAAGAAAATATGCTAAGGCCGACTCGGTAAAGATTACACTGGAGATAAGCAAGAAGAGCATCACCCTCAATATAGTCGATGACGGTATTGGCTTCAATATTGAGGAAAGTGGATATCAGTTGAGGGAAGATGGCGGATTTGGATTGCTAAATATAAAGGAAAGAGTGGAGCTTTTAAAGGGCTCTGTTCAAATTAACAGTGAGATAGATAAGGGAACACAAATTTACGTTAATATACCAAATGAGGAATAAGGAGGCAACACAAATGAAAAAGATAAACATTCTAATTGTGGATGATCATGCTCTGGTTCGACAAGGGTTAAAGCAGATTTTAGAGCTAGAAAAGGACCTAGAAATAATTGGACAAGCAGGTGATGGAGAGGATGCTATTCAAAAGGTTCAGCAGCTGAAGCCGGATATCGTGCTATTGGATATTAATATGCCTAAGTTAAATGGCATTCAGACGCTACGAAGACTGAAGGACATTGACAAAACCATCAAGGTTATTATGCTGACCTTCCATGAGGATCAGGAATATTTATACGAAACGATAAATCTTGGAGCTAATGGCTACGTGCTTAAGGACGCTGAGAGTGAAGGCTTAATACAGGCTGTCAGAGATGTATTTAAGGGCTCCTCATACATACATCCAAGCTTGGCCTCAGGTCTTGTCAGAGAGTTTAATAAGGTGGACAGCCTTAAGAGTGAAGCCGACAATACTAAGCTGACTAGAAGGGAATATGAAGTGTTAACATTAATTGCGGAGGGCTTAAATAACAAGGAAATCGCCAACAGCCTTTTCATAAGCGAAAAAACAGTAAAAAATCACGTATCAAATATTTTTAAGAAAATCAATGTAAATGATAGAACACAGGCTGCAATCTATGCCTATAAGCAGAACATAAAAAAAATATAAGTAGATAATACTAAGGTCACTCTAGAAGGGGTGGCTTTTCTATTATATATACTTCTTGACAAAAAATGCCACCAAATATAAGATTAAAATAGCATAAAAATTTTTTTATATAGCACCGGGCTACATTGGAGAGGAGAAGATATCATGTCTGAAATTAATGGTAAGGAGCTACAAAAACAGCTTGCAAAGGAATTCAGTAGTGCATGGGACAACTTAAAGGACAATGAAATGACAGAGGTTTTCAACCTGTCAGAGGACTACAAACTATTTATGGATCGGGGAAAAACCGAGAGGGAAAGTGTCAAGGAAATTATGACACGCGCAAAGGCAGCGGGCTTTATCTCATTAACAGAGGCGTTAGCTAAGGGGTCTATTACGGCAGGAGATAGAATATACGCAGAAAACAAAGGCAAAGCAATTGCTTTATTTATTATTGGACAGGAGGATCTTCATAACGGTATGCGTATAGTAGGTGCCCATTTAGACGCACCAAGATTAGACTTAAAGGCATTTCCCCTTTATGAGGACGGCGGCTTAGCTCTGCTGAAAACCCATTATTATGGAGGCGTAAAAAAATACCAATGGGTAGCGCTTCCCCTTGCTCTTCATGGCGTTATAATTAAAAATAATGGTGAAAAGCTTGAAATAGTCATTGGAGAGGATGAAGGTGATCCGGTATTCTATATATCAGATTTATTGCCACATTTGGCAGCAGACCAAATGACGAAAAAGATGTCTGAAGGGATAACGGGAGAAGGATTAAATATACTTATCGGAAATATCCCCTTTAACGGTGGCGATATCAGTGACAAGGTGAAGCTGAATGTGTTAAAGCTATTGAATGAGAAGTACGGCATAGTGGAGGAGGACTTCACCGTTGCTGAGATAGAGGCAGTTCCAGCTGGCAGAGCAAGAGATGTCGGAATAGATAGAAGTATGGTGGCGGCTCACGGGCATGATGATAGAGTATGCTCCTATGCGGCACTTAAGGCGGTACTGGAGCTTGAAGCTCAAAAGTCAACAGTGGTAGGCCTTTTTGTAGATAAGGAAGAGGTAGGTAGTATGGGTAATACCGGAATGCAATCGGCATTCTTTGAGAATGTAGTTGCAGAGCTTCTGGAGCTGCAGGGTCAAACCAGCCATCTTCATGTGCGGAGGGCAATGATGAATTCAAAGGTCTTGTCAGGAGATGTTATGCCAGGCTTTGATCCTAATTATCCCGATGTTTTGGACAAAAGAAACGGTGCCTTTATCGGAAAAGGTGTTACAATTGCAAAATACACAGGGGCCAGAGGTAAAGGCGGCACCAACGATGCAAATGCAGAATTTGTAGGGGAGATCAGAACCCTATTTAATAAAAATGATGTTGTTTGGCAGGTGGGAGAGTTAGGTAAGGTTGACCAAGGGGGCGGCGGCACCATCGCCTATATGCTGGCAAACTACGGTGCGGAGGTTCTGGACTGTGGCACGCCAATGCTGAGCATGCACGCTCCCGTTGAGCTGGTCAGCAAGGTGGATCTGTACATGACCTATAGGGCGTATAAGGCATTTTATATTGGATAGGAATACCCCCCAAAAAGTAAAGGCCAGTGGAAAATCTTGAATTTTTAACTGGTCTTTTGTTTTTAATCTCGGGTCGAGTGTTTCGAAATTAAAAATCATGCAATTCTCTATTAACTATTCACTAATTATTTGAACTGTTGTATGAAGTGTACAAAATTAAGAAATTATAATATATAGAATCATAAATTTATGACATAATGAAGGATATTGCAGTTTTACGTTGAATTTTAATCTAATGATATTTTAGGGGGTTTAAATTTAATGCAAATTATTACTGATAGTTCCTGTGATTTACCAAAAGAATTAATTGAAAGGCACGACATTATTGTAGTTCCTCTAAACATTGAAATTGATGAGAAAAGCTATCTGGATGGAATAGAATTATCCCATCATGATTTCTATGATAAAATGGCAAAGTCATCTACCCTGCCAAAAACCTCTCAGCCATCACCCCATAGCTTTATAGAGGCATTTAAGGAGGCGGCGAAAAAGAAGAAGGACATCCTAAGCGTACATTTATCCTCAAAGCTGAGCGGCACCTTTGAGACGGCAGCGCTGGCCCGTGAGCTATTTGGAGAAGAGGTACATATATTTGATTCCTTAAGCGGCTCTATGGGATTGGGATTGCAAGTATTAAAGGCCTGTAAGCTTATTGAAGAGGGTTTGGATTTCAACGGTGTAATTGAAAAGCTTAAGGAATACAGGGACCAGTTGAAGGTCTATGTTTATCTTGAGACTATTGAAAACGCTGTAAAGGGCGGAAGAGTCAGCAGAACAAAGGAGATTATAGCCAATCTTCTTAATGTTAAGGTAGTTGTCCATGTTGAGGATGGGTATGTCAAAATCCTGAAATCCCTAAGAGGTAAGAAAAAGGCAATCAATTTTATGATGGATAAGCTGGCGGAGCAGCAGGAAACAATAAAGGATAAGGTTATAGGTATAACCCACTGTGATTGTTTGGAGGACGCCATTGCACTTAAGGATGAGATCATGAAACGCTTTAATCCGGAAAACGTTATAATTACAACCATGGGTCCTGTTATCGGCACCCACGCAGGCCATGGCGGTCTACTGGTAACCTTCTAAGTGAAAATGATCCAATAAAAAACAGATGACGATTTAATTGTCATCTGTTTTCAATTTTACAATAGTGCTATTATCTCCATGATAATAATGACAGACAAAATCTTGAAATGTTTTTTCCAACGGTGAAGGCGTTCGATATTTATGGAATACAAAATAAAATCTTCTATTTAAGCTTACACCCTTTATTCTTAAAGCGCTGAGAACCTTAAGCTGTATTTCATCTTCAACAGCCCTTTTAGAAAGGAAGGATATGCCCATCCTACGTCTTATACATTGTTTGATGGCCTCAGTGTTTTCAATGAGGGCAATGATATTAAGATTATCTATGCTCAGCTTATTATCCAAAAGGACCTGTTCCACCAGATGTCTGGTACCAGAGCCCTTCTCCCTGAAAATGAAGGATTCGTGGAGAATATCCTTAAGCTCAATTTCCTCAAGTTCGTTATAAGGGGCAGCATTAGGCGTAATTAAAAACAACTCATCGGAAACCAAGTCAAAATAGGTCAGCTGGTTGTTTGGCAGCTTTGCACCGACGATGCCAAAATCAATATTTCCCTGTGCAATACCCTCCAAAACCTCTTGAGAATCATAATGAAAAATGCTGAAGGTTACCTCGGGATAAATTTTATTGAACTCAGATATTAATTCCGGAACAATGTACTGTTCCGGTATAGTGCTGGAGGCAATTTCTATGTTTCCCACCATTTTGCCTCGATATTCGTTTAATCGAAAAAGGGCATTGGCCTTCTGATTCATTATGTTCATAGCATATTCATATAATATTTCTCCTGCCTTAGTCAGAGAGGTATTTCTATTGGAACGGTTGACTAGTATTGTGTTTAGCTCCTTTTCTAAATTCAGTATATGGCTGCTGACTGTAGGCTGTGTTAAATAAAGATGTTCTGCTGCCTTTGAAAAGCTTTTGAGTTTTGCAACAGCTACAAAGGTTTCCAGCTGTCTGAAATCCATAACAATTCCCCCAATTATGTAGATAGTTCTATATATACTATAATATATAATATTTAAAAAATAGTCCATTACTTTGGACTATCTTTAAGGTCTTGGTCGTTATCAGGACAATTAGCACAGTTCTCCTTATCCAAGTGAACAAGGCACGGATTGACATGAATCAACACATCTACAACATCAGAATTTTTTTTAATGATATTTTCCTTTGCTCTGGCAGCGGCACCATGACCTTCTTCTACTGTTATTTTAGGATTCACACATATTTTCATATCGACGAAAAGCTTTGAGCCATATTGTCTTACCTTTACATCCTTAACCGATTTTACACCATCAGCCTTGAGAGCCGCAGCCCTTATATCATCCAGCACTTCTTTTTCAGGAGCCTTATCCATAAGACTGTTAATAGCCTCTATATAAATTGTTATACCAGTTTTAAAAATTAAAAGGGATACTACGATACCAGCAATAGGGTCCATAAAGGGGAAGCCATATATCGCACCGGCTATACCTATTAGAGTAGCTGAGGAGGACAAGACGTCTGATCGGTGGTTCCAAGCATCGGCTATTACAGCAGAGCTCTTAATTTTCTTGCCTATCCTAACAGAATATTGATACATTCCCTCCTTCATAACAATAGATGCTATAGCAGCGTATATTGCAACGGACTTCGGAGGGCTGATAGTGCCTGACATTAAAAGCTTAAGGGCCTCATAGCCAATTCCTATGGCTGTAACACATAATATGATTGCTAAAAGCTTTGAAGTAATGGTTTCTGCTTTATGGTGACCATAGGGATGGGATTCATCTGGGGGTTTATGGGCAATTCTAAGACCTTGAAGCAGTATAACATTACCTAATAGGTCGGATGCTGAATTAAAAGCATCTGCAATCAAAGCTGTACTTCCTGATAAATAACCGACACTACCCTTTAAAATAGTCAATATGACATTACCCATTATACTGACTAAGGATACTTTTTTTATTTCGAGAAATCTGTTCTGATCTTCCATAAAACACCTACCTTTAAAGAAAATAATTAAGCGTATTACTATTATCTGAATACGATTAGGAGGATATGCAAATACTTTTGATTATAAAACAATAACCAGATAATTTAGGAGGCTTATACATGGCAGAAATTATAGAGCTCCATGATTACCGATTGACAAAGCAAAGGGAGTTTTTTATTAATCTATACCGATTTTTAAATAATAATATGAATCAAAGATTTGACGAGCTTCAAATAAAGCTAAAGGAGGAGCTTAAGCAGTTATTTGAAAGTCAGTCCTTCGACACCCTATACATTCACTATTTTAATATACCCACAATTACCTTTATCGTAACAGTCTTTGTTAAAAACAGTGATCTAAGCTGCTTTTTTCCTAAGATAATTAAAATAGATAATGAGGAAAACATACAGATGTTCAAAAATACCTTAATAAAGATACTGGAAACCTTTGTTGAGGGATATATGGAGAATCCCAATAAGGATACCCTAGAGAAGGGCATGGATATCATTATCAATCATTTATATCAGGATTTATTGGAAATGATACCCGATGAGATTGTAATTGTTTAAAAATAGCAGAAGGCGGTGCCTTCTGCTATTTTTATGTTCCTTATTATCGATTGGAAAAGCCAATAGAGCCTTGTGAAAAGGGGAGGGAATACTTCGCGTGTCGAAATATAGGATAGTTTGTCGAAATATAATAAGAGGTGAAAAAATTTATATATAGAATATTATTATTTACGAAATAATTTCACGTTTGCCAAGTCCTCACATGTAGCCGTTAGCTGTAGTAAAAGGTATATTAAGATTCGTGGATACATATTTTAGGTATTTATAAACGCTATGGTAAAATATCGTAATTTATCGAAATGTAAAGGAGAAGGAGGAAAATAAAGAAGCACTTAGTTAATGAGAAATCATCCCCAAATGTTTAATAAGGTTTTATATTGGGGTGGTTTAAAATACTAGAGCCTGTGCCAATCATAATCCATAGAATTTACAAATACTTATATGCCCATAGCATTACTATTATAACCAATAATGAAAACCTACGGTAGCTTTTTTGGTATTACAAATTTGACAATTAATAGTGAATTATACGTAGTTCTAGTCCCTTTTATAGGCGTTTTAAACGCTTACATAAAAAGGCAGATAGAGCTTTCTCATGCTGTAACTAAAAAAATTGATTCATACTATGAGGAGGAAATAAAATGCGTAATAAAGCAATGCTTAGAATGTTGGTAGCAATCCTTATGATTGTTAGCCTTATGACAATGCCTGTAAGTGCAGCACAGGAAGAAGTTAGTTGGGGAGACGCTGCTTACAAAATCATCGTACCAGGGTTCATTGAAGTAAGGACAATAACAATATATGATGAAGAAGTAGAAGTTATTGTTGCTGAAAAGCCGGAATTGAAAAGCAATAACAGATATGATTTCTTTGAAATCGTGACTACTGATGCTGCTGCTACTATGATTACTTCAATGGTGGGAACCACGGAAGAACAATTAGGTGATTTAATGGCTGATCTAGAAAATGGTCGACTTATGTTCAGTCCAACCATGTATGCTAGTTTAGATGAAATAGAGGGTCAACCACTATACTTAGGTTTTTCTTTCCGTAATGCAGATTTCGAAGTTATATATGAATTCCCGGTTTGGTTTTTATTTGAAGAAGCAGGAGCTTCTGCTTCAGCACCAGCACCGACACCAGCACCTGTACCAGTGCAAGAACCAGTACAGGTTAAGGAAGTAAGTGCTGTGCCTACATCTTCTAAGGTTGTCGTAAATGATCAGCCTGTTGCCTTTGAAGCGTATACCATCGAGGGATACAATTACTTCAAGCTAAGAGATTTAGCAATGGCGGTTACAGGCTCAGAAAAGCAGTTCGAAGTAAGCTGGGATGGAGAAAAAAATGCCATCAATCTGGTATCAGATGCGGCATACACGCCTGTTGGAAACGAATTAACAGCAGGAACTGGAGCAGCAACTGTTAAAGGGGTTACCAATCAGTCTAAGATTTACGTAGACGGAGAAGTGATTGAACTGGAGGCCTATACTATAAACGGAAATAACTATTTCAAATTGAGAGACGTAGCTGCTGTATTTGATTTTAGTGTTGGTTGGGATGAAGTACTCAATCAAATTACAATTAGCACTGCTTCAGGTTATGTAGCACAATAATATGATTGCAATGAGAGTGTTCTGAAGCTATGAGACTTAAATCATAGCGGAGGGGCACTCTCTTTTTTTTGATTGTATAATGAAGTCCTATTTCACACTATAAATTCTTATACCTGAAGTTATATTTTAGCAGAGAGAATTAGATTTTTATTTTCAATATCCCACCACTTCTGCAAAATAAAGAATAGAAAATGTAGAAAGATTTAGGCTATAATATAGATAGCTTAGATTACTTATATTAGAATTGAGGTATTTATATGTTTGGAAAAATTGATAGCTTGCTTAAAAAACTAAATAGCTATAGACCACTTACCGCAAGTGAGGTACAAAGACTTAGCGAAGAATTTCTAATAAACTTCACCTATAATTCCAATGCGATTGAAGGTAATACCCTAACACTTCAAGAAACGGCCCTTGTGCTACAGGAGGGTATAACAATCGCCCAGAAGCCCTTAAAGGAACATCTGGAGGCCATTGGACATAAGGAGGCATTTAAATACATTGAAGAAATAGTTAAAGAGCCGGTGGATATCTCCGAAAGAGTAATTAAGGATATTCATAGTTTAGTTTTAATGGATAGACCTCAGGACAGAGGTATATATAGACGTGTTCCTGTTATTATACAAGGAGCTGAAAAAAGACCACCTGAACCACATCTTGTGCCATCAGAAATGGAAGGCCTGATCAAGGAGCATGGTGACTGGAAGCAGAATATGCATGTGGTAGAACGTGTGGCTCTCTTTCATTTAAGGTTTGAAGAAATCCATCCCTTTGTGGACGGCAATGGCAGGATGGGGCGTCTACTACTAAATTTTGAGTTGATGAAGTCCGGATATCCTCCTATAAATATTAAGTTCCAGGACAGGAAAAGCTATTACGATTGCTTCAATGATTATCAAAAATCAGGAGGAAATCCTACTGCTATGGTGGCGTTAGTTTCCGACTACATTGAGGAGGAGCTGGAGAATTATATAGAGATTCTTGAGATGGCCAACTCAATAGATGATATGGAATATGAAAGATAAATATTATTTGTGTTTTTATAACAGAAGTCTTTTACCTTAATTGGTAGAGGGCTTCTTTTTATTTTCTCTGGAGGAGGAGGTACAAATGCATGTTAGAGAAAAGCTTTTAGTTTAATATCAAAAATCAAGATGAACTAGATAAGGCCCAGGCGAACTGGATGATGAACAATATAACTTTAAGATGATATTTAATAAAAAGAAAGGAAATTTTATAATGTTATGGATTCCGCCTCACATATCATAAGAGATCATGCAGAGAGGATTTACTATTGCAATAGAGCAAAAGTTTACCTTGGCAGCTGGAGTATTTTCAGAGTTAAAATTCAGAGGATTAAATGTGGAGCTTATAACTGAATATGCAAAGGAGATGGCAAAGGAGACAACATTTATTATTCAGGGGGAGCCACAGAGAGTATAGTCATGGCAGAATACAAGATGAAGACGAATCAATTGCCATAAAAGTTGGGTTAAAAGCAATGCTTGAAAGATTAGATATATTATTGTGACATTTACAATTGATCATACTGTCGTTGAAGTAACCTTAAATGGAAAATTATTAAGGGTGGCAGAAGACAAGACTGCCGGCAGCCACCATGCGGAGTATTTTTAATGGTGGGGGAGAACAAGAGGAGAACAACAGGAGAACTTATGGAAATAAAATACAAAATCACTTGGTGGTGGTTAAATGATGACAAAAAAAGAAAAAAACCTCAAAGTAAGCTCCGACAAGCCTTTGAGGAATTCATTAATTGGTGCCGCGGAAGGGAATCGAACCCCCACGCCCTTGCGAGCGGCAGATTTTGAGTTTTGCAAAACATTTGGAACTACTAAGAAACTACCCTACTTCACTGGAAGTTATAGACCGCTTAAAGCCTTGTAAAATGGGCGTTTGAAGCACTTTAACCTCCCTGAACCCCATCGTTTCAAAGTTTAAATAAAAAGCCAATTTTGAGATAAATTTTGGACGTTGGAGGGATATTGGAGGGATATGGAGGGATGAACAACCGGTTCACCTTCTGCATCAACCATCATTAATATTGAGTCAATACTTTTTTGTAACAGTCACTCCTACCACTGACAAGTACAATTTGGGAGCTGATGACTGTGAGAAATGAAGAATACTATAAAGAAATTTTCAAACCATATCCTGACGTAGTTACTCTGGATGAATTTAAGTCTATGTTAGGTGGAATTGCTGATAGTACAGCACGAAAACTTTTAAGAGGAAACCATGTAAAGCATTTTTACATTCGTAATACCTATATGATCCCCAAAGTTTGGGTTATTGAATATGTATTAAGTGAACATTATACTGAGTACCGGGAAAAGTTAAAAGTACAGGTTTAACAATATTAAAATCGAATGTATAAGAGGGCATGGCATTTCTGCTTGTGTTCTCTTTTTATATATAAATTAAGCCTTATGACGTGCTTTATAGTTATATATAAATCTTGTATTGTTCGCATTTGCGATATATAATATGAGATGTAAAAATATTCTATGAAAGGTTAATCTATATGGATTATATCACAGCAAAAGAAGCATCTGAAAAATGGGGTATTACAACGCGACGGGTACAGGTGTTATGTGCCCAAAACAAGATTGTAGGTGCAGTACGTTTTGGTAACACTTGGGCAATACCCAAAGAGGCAGCAAAACCTGTAGATGGAAGATGCAAGAGAATCAAAGTTATAGATGAAGAGAGGAAAAGGGATGATAGCAACAATTAAAAATACAAAGGCATATTTAATTTTGAAAAAAAGAAATAGTCCATTTTTAGATAAAATAGATAAAGTCTATGATTATGCAAGTAATCTTCTTCCAAAAATCAACCGTGTTTTTGCAAATTACACTGGCCATGACATTGTACATTCTTTAAATGTAATAGAATATATGTTTGAGTTATCAGATTCTCCAGAAAAGCTAAGTGATTTGGAATTAACTGTATTAGTTTATGTTGCATTATTACACGATGTGGGGATGGTTGTAAGTGAAGATGAAATCAATGATATAAAAAGTGATAAAATGAATATTGTTGATAGAAAATATTCATTGGTTTTGAGAAAGTATAGAGATGAAATTGTAGCCTTGCAGGAATGTATTCGTCCTGTTCATGGGATGAGATCTTTAAATCATATTCTTAAAATGGATAATGAGTTTTTTCTGATTCCCGGATATACTAATATTTCTTTTAAAGATGATGTAGCAAAAATATGTGCTGCACATAACGAGAATTTTGAATGGATACCTAATAACCTGTCTTTTGACAAGATTAAAGGTGACTATTCCCTTAATTCTCAATATATTGCATTGCTTCTTAGAATAGCTGATTACTTAGACATTGATGAAGAAAGAGCTCCATTGTATTTATATCAATATTTAAATCCTAAAGACTACGGTGACTTAGAGTGGAAACAACATTTTATTATTGAAAATAAAGAAAAGATTGCTATCAATGAAAGAACTGGACGCAAAAATATTGAATTTTATGGGGAGAGTTCAAATCCAACTATCCACAGAAAATTGTTAAAATATTTTGATTCTTTAAATGGTGAATTGAAAAAAGCCATTGAGTTTTCAGAGACTTTTCGAGATAAAAAATATCTATTGACTTTAAAAACTAATGTCCATAATAAAATTAGAACGAAAGGATTTAATTTTTCTGACTTTAAGTTATCTTTGGATTATAAGGCTGTCACCAGTTTATTGATGGGAGAAAATATATATGGAGATAAGAAACATGGATTAAGAGAGCTAATTCAAAATTCAATAGATGCATGTAAAGTGATGCAAGAAGAATCCATTGGCAAACCTGAGTTTGCATATGTTCCTTATCAACCATTTATAAGTATTATTTTAGATCAGGATAGAAAACAAGTGATTATATTTGATAACGGACGAGGAATGTCATTGGATATATTAAAAAAGTATTTTTTAAATGTAGGGGTATCTTATTACGTATCAGATGATTACTTGTTTAAAGGTAATAAATATGCACCTATTGGCAATTATGGCATTGGATTTTTGGCATGTTTTATGTTATCAGATAAAGTTAATGTCATAACTAAATACTATGGGGAAAGTCAAGCTAATAAGATTGAATTTGAAAAAAGCAGTGAATACATTTGTCTTACATGTGAAGATGTGCCCCGGCCGCAAGGAACAGAAATAATCCTTGATTACGATCAGTTTTTTGCTGTGTTCGGTAATAATCCTAACAACGTAGAAGCATTCATCAAGAAAAATTTTTTGGATTGTAAAATACCAATAAGTATAACAGCATTTAAAGACGGCAAGAGCAATTCAAAAAAAGTGGATCTCCAACAACTTGAGTTATTATATCCTGAAGGAATTATATTAGATGAGTATTTTGATAATATTCAAGTCTCATTGCAATGTAATTATAAAGGAATCAGATATCTTGAAAATTTTTCAGATATATATTCTGAGGAGAGCTATATTTTTCAAGAAGAAAGTAATGAAATGGTTTTGGAGAAAGAACTAAGTAGACCCATTTTGTTAAAAAATTACATTGAAGATGGAACGATTAAGTTTTTAACTCTACCTATTATTACGCCTTCAGAGGAGGATGATTTTCAAAAAGCATATGATGTATTAGAAGATTTTGAAGCTGCTTTGGGGAAAATCAACTATGAAGAAGCTAATTTTATTGCGAAAGATACATCTTTATATAATTCATCTGAGTTGATTGATAGAGATTATGACTGTATAATTGGCGATTATACTCTTCGGGATTTTAGACATCAAGTAGGACATTCATACCATGCTCCAACATATATATCTTTGGAAGAGCAAAAAGTGATTCAGGGTAACGATGAGAAAGTACTGCCATACAATACCAATATTGGATTTCAGGGTAGATACTATTTTGAATATAAAGATTATTTGTACATAAAGAATGTGCTTATATCTGATGTAAGATTGAAAATTCCTTTTTTAGTAGAGGGTATTCAATTAAAAGGGATAGTCATAAATAGTGCTAATAAAAAAATTATCCCAAATGTATCAAGGAATAATATTAGTGAACAGCAAAATAAGGATTTAGCTTATGCAATTGGAAAGGCATTGCACTTGTGGATTTATGAAAATGGTGGACTTGAAGGAGAAGAAAAAGCCCTTCTGAAAAATTTTATTGCTCAGTGTTATTCAGAAGACAATTATTGTTTAAAGATTTAAATTGAATAGGAATGAACATGAGGACATAGCACTTCAGCATATGTTCTCTTTTCATAATTAAATTAGTAAAAAGCCGTTTGCTTTAATGCCCACATAAAGCAAGCGGCTTTTTGCGTGAAAGGAGGAATTTTAAGTGTCAAAAGTAATTGCTCTTGCCAATCAGAAAGGCGGCACGGGGAAAACTACCACGACAGTTAATCTTGGTATCGGCTTGGCAGTACTGGGGCATAAGGTGCTTCTGATAGATGCAGACGCACAGGGGAACCTGACGGATTCGTTGGGCTATCAGGAGCCGGATAATCTCCCCGTTTCATTGGCTACAATCTTAAGCAAAACCATGATGGAGGAACCATATGAAGCTAATGAGGGTATCCTCCATCATGCGGAAGGCGTTGACCTTATGCCAGGTAACATTGAATTATCTGCCATTGAAGTATCATTAGTGAACACTATGAGCAGAGAAACGGTTTTGCGCAGCTACATAAATACCATCAAAAACAAATATGATTATGTGCTGATTGACTGTATGCCGAGCTTAGGAATGATGACCATCAATGCCCTTGCTGCTGCGGACAGCGTGATTATTCCCGTACAGGCCCATTACCTGCCAGCCAAAGGAATGACACAGCTTTTACAGACCATTGCAAGAGTAAGGCGGCAAATCAATCCCAAGCTGACCATTGACGGCGTTCTGCTAACAATGGTAGATAACCGGACCAACTTTGCAAAGGATATTTCCTTTGTTCTGCGGCGTGATTATGGTGATAAGCTACGAGTTTTTCAAACAGAAATACCACTATCTATCCGGGCGGCTGAAACAAGTGCCGAGGGTAAAAGTATCTATGCTCATGATCCACGAGGAATTGCCGCCAAAGCCTATGAAGCCTTTACAAAGGAGGTGCAGGACATTGGCGAAAAACAGCGTAAGAGACAGCATCAAACTGGCCTCAGTAGATGATCTGTTTTCGACAGAGGAAAGCCGTGAAGATAGTCAGCGGGAAAAGGTGCTTGAGATTCCCCTATCTGAAATCAGTGATTTTCCTAATCATCCTTTTAAGGTAAAAGCTGATGAAGCCATGCTGGAAATGGCTGACAGCGTAAAACAATACGGTGTTTTAGTCCCCGGCCTTGTAAGACCCAAAGCTGACGGTGGTTATGAAATGGTTGCTGGGCACCGTCGCAAAAAGGCAAGCGAGCTTGCCGGATGTGAAACTATGCCCTGTATAGTCCGAGATATGGATGATAATGCAGCTACGATTATTATGGTTGACAGCAATCTGCAAAGAGAGAGTATTTTACCCAGTGAAAAAGCCTTTGCATATAAGATGAAGCTGGAAGCTATGAATAGACAGGGACAGCGAACAGACCTAACTTCTGTTCAAATCGAACAGAAGTTAAAAAGTATATCATCAAGAGAGATATTAGCAAAACAATCTGGTGAAAGCGGACCTCAAATATTTCGATATATTCGCTTAACTGAACTCATACCACCTATTCTTGAAATGGTGGACGAAAAACAGATTGCATTTAACCCTGCGGTAGAAATTTCTTACTTGACCGAAAATGAACAGCAAGACCTATATACTACCATGCAGTCGGAAGAATGCTCCCCATCCCTATCACAGGCACAGCGAATGAAAAAGCTTAGTCAGGATGGCAGGCTGAATGTGGATGTCATTTTCTCTATTCTTACCGAAGAAAAGCCTAATCAAAAGGAAAAATTCAATATTAAGCGTGAACGTATTGACCGCTTTTTCCCCAAGAACTTTTCTGAAAAGCAAAAAGAGGATTTAATTGTTCAGCTTTTGGAAAGCTGGTATAAAAAGCGGCAAAGAGACCAGGAACGATGAAACAAGATGCAACTCTAACACAAGGTAATCATTTCGCCCTCAAATAACCGAGGACGTTTTTTTATGCCCTTTTTTGAAAGGAGGTGTTACCATGCACTTTACAGAAGGGCAGCTACGTGAATATGAACGTATGATGCAGGAAAAACCGGGACATCACCGCCGACATATTAAAACGATGAAGGAGCGTGATTGTAAGCACTGCCCGGATTTTGATAAGAGTTGTAACAAATGTAGCAAGGAAAAGTGCGATATATTTGATGATTAAAGTTTGGCAAGTATTTTATACCAGGGGGGTAGTCTATCCATTTGATGACATACGTCCAATGGTGGCTTTGCAGTTTTCCCCTCCCCACACCCCTCCCCAGATAATTTACCAGCCGAAAAAGAAATATCTTTGTCTTTCGGCTGGTAATACAAGTATAACTCATGTAGGAAGGAGCCATTTATGAAACAGACAAAACAAAAGAAACCGAAAGTCTTTCGTACCCTTATCCAGCGAATCCATATAAGCAGCAAGGAGGGACAGAAAGAAAATAAAACACAGAATACTAAAAAGGAGCAAAAGAAACAATCACATTTCTTTTTCGGCCAATAATAAGCTCTCTGTAAAAACACGGGGAGCTTTAATTTTATTACAACGAAAGGAGGCTTAGAGCAGTTTGAAGATACTAAAAAACCGGATATTTCTAAGTGTCCTCTGTATTAGTGTTGCAGCAGCTATATCCTTTGGGCTTTTACCAAGGTTTTATGAGGATAAAAGTGCAACGGTTATGGTACTTAGGGCATCAGAGGACATTTCAGTGGGAACGGAGATTAAAGATAATAATCTTACTACAGTGGAAGTTGGAAACTATGGCCTGCCGGAAGGTGTTATCAATGATAAAACCCTGATTTTGGGTAAGGTTGCACAGACCAATATCGTCAAGGGAGATTATTTCTTTCCACAAAAACTGGGAGGATTTCTTGTAAATGAGCTATTAGATCGCATCACTAAGAATAACCAGCGCCTTGTTACCATCAGCGTCCCAAGTATTGCAGCAGGACTTTCCTCCCACCTCCAAAACGGAGACATAGTAACTGTAGCAGTATTTTTAGAACAGGCCTCAGATGGTCAGGATTCTTCTCCACAAGTTATAATCTATCCCGAACTAAAAGGGCTGGAGGTTTATAGTGTTGAGAATGCCAGAACGCAAGATACCGCCGAAATGCGAGAACAGCAAAAAAGCGGTCAGTCGCCTAATGGTGATACTGTTCCTAAAGCTGTAACGCTAATCGTTACCGAGGCACAGGCTGAAAGGCTCATCCAAGCCGAATATACAGGCAAGCTGCACATAATTTTTGAGAAACGAGGTGTTATGAACTATGAATAATAAAATCTACGCCGTGTGGGGCGGCAATAACAGCGGTAAAACAACCTTTGCAGTCAATCTTGCATGCGCTCTTTCTAAGCGTGATGTATTAGTGGGACTCATCTCCACTAATCTTATCTACGGAGATCTGCAAGTCTTTTTTGGCCAGAGTGTTCCTGAAGAAAAGGGGCTTTTTCAAGCATTGAACGATGATAACCCCAATATTGGAGAAAAATTTATCGAATATGAACAATGTAAGAACCTGTTTTTCCTATCATTGCCTACCCATTATACAGGGCTTCTTTGTGATACTGTAGCCATTCAGGAAGTAGAAAGGATGATCAATGCTGCATCTTTGGTCTTTGATATTCTCATTGTGGATGGAGCAGCAGATATGACTAATCCCATATCTGGTGTTGGCCTTTGGATGGCAGATAAGGTATTTACCCTGCATAAGCCATCTATAGCAGCACAAATGTGGCAAAAGGGTGTTTCGGACTTTGTAAAGGGACTTCATATTGCAGAAAAACAAACCCATATACTGAAGACCCCTAACGGAGAATTTGACGACAAGACCTATAAGAGCATGATGGAACTTTCCTTTGACTATGAGCTACTCTATGTAAAGCAGGCAAGTGAACTGGAAAATGCGGGAACTCCCTTATATTTCTTCCATGATCGACATTGTAGACGCTATAGCAAGGTACTTGAGAAAATTGCAGATGAAATCTGTAGAGGTATAGAGTCATGAACAACAGATTTTCCGTTAATGACCTTATTTACCGGGCTAATAAGCAGCGCTCTGACAGTGGTGAAAGTATAAAGGCTCAAGATTATGGAGAAATCCTCGATAAGCTTCAGCGGATCATTGCCAAGAACCATTCAGCAGAGCTTGCCCAGGTGTTATATTCGGAGGAAGCCGAGGAAAAACTCAAAGACCTTATTATGCGCTATTTAAACAGTGAGCAGTTGGTGGCTAAGAACCTTAACAATATCTCGGAACTGGTAGACGTTGTGTATTATGATATGGCTGCTATGGGACTGTTATCTTCCTATCTTAAGGATGGCGACGTAGAGGAAATAAACATCAATGGCTTTAGTGGAATTTGGGTGTTATATAAAGACAAAAAGGTGCGGCTTAATGAAATCTTCACCAGTGCTGAAGCCTGCTCCAACATCGTAAGAAAAATGAGCCGATTCGGGAATGTTATCCTGGATGGATCAAAACCCATCGGAGATAGCTTTATTGCACGAGGTGTCCGTATGTCAGGAGCCATCACGCCCTGCGTTGACCAAGATGCAGGAGCTATTGCCTCTATCCGAAAGCAAAAACCTTCTTACATCACAAGGGAAAACCTGATTGAATGGGATACTGCTACTGCTGAAGAACTGGACTTTCTAACCCTCTGTGTCAATAACGGCGTATCTGTAGCCATGGCTGGAGCAACCGGCAGTGGAAAAACTGCCGATATGGGATACATTCTAAGCTGCGTATCTTCGGATAAGCGTATTGTCACCATAGAGGACACCCGGGAGCTATCTCTGGCACAGTTTGATGAAAAGGGTGTGATGATAAACGATGTAATTCACCTTTTGACCAAGGAGGAACCTAATCCAATCACCATGCTGGATTTATTAAAGCTCTCATTAAGGCTGCACCCACAAATCCTTGTACCCGCTGAGATGCGAGGTAAAGAAGCCCTCACAGTACAGGAAGCAGGACGAACGGGACACACCATCGTCAGCACCCTCCATGCCAATGGTGCAAGGACGGCTTATGACAGAATCCTAACCATGTGCCTGGAGGCTGGGACCTCTTTGTCAGAGGAAAGGCTTTTAAAAAACATTGTAGAAGCCTTTCCGATTATGCTCTTTAAAATGCAATTGCCTGATAAGTCAAGAAAGTATATGGAAATCTTTGAAGCTACCGGAGTGCAAAAGGGTGAAGTCATCGGCAACACCCTTTTTAAGTATGTAGTTGACCATTATGAGCGAGATGAGTCTGGGAAGATTACAAAGGTTGTGGGAAGCCATAAGCGCTTAGGCTGTATTTCCTCTACCCTTGCAGAAAGGCTGCTGATTGGCGGTGTTCCTAAAAAGGAGATTCAACGCTTTGTGGAAGGAGGAACTCTATGAATCCAATTTATCTATCCCTGATTATTGTTTTCGTTCTTATTAACCTTACAGTGTTTCTCCTATTAAAACTGAACCCCTTTGCCATAGAGCAAAATCACCTGAAAAAACGCCGTCTGTATCTTACAGGAACAAAACTGAAAATTACCGAGAAAATCGCTATCCGGTTTGAAACATTATTCCGGCAAACACGATGCACACACAAAAAATTCCTTGTAATGGTATTTGTATCAGTGATAGGCGGCTTTATGGCGGGAGTAATAATGTTTTGCAGTGCCGAGCTGGCAGCGGTCATGGCAGCGTGTATGCTTCCTGCTCCATATTTTTACCTAACTGTAAAAAGCTCTGGTGCAGCAAGGGAAGAAATTGAGGGATTAGAAAACACCATGTCCATTATTACCAATGCCTATGCCGGAAATGACGATATTATTAAAGCCGTGGAAACCTATGTGGAAGAAAAGAACAGATATATTCCAGCTCATTTAAGAACTCCTACACCTTTTGACGAGTTTGTGTCTGAAATCAGGCTCATCAATCCTAATGTGGAGCATGGATTATACCGTCTATCCTCAAAAGTCAAAAACCGCTATTTTACCGAGTGGGTAAAAACCCTTATCCTCTGTTACCATGACAGAAGACTAAAGTTCGCTTTGTTTCCTATCATCAAAGCTATGAATGATGCAAAGTCCATGCAGATTGAGAGTGACAGCATGATGGTAAGAGTATGGCGCGACTATCTTATGACTGCAGGCCTGATGTTTTCCGTAATTCCTATGATGCGCTTTTCCAATGCCGAATGGTTTTTTATCCTCACAAAAACATCCATCGGCAAGCTGTTGATTATCCTCATGCTGCTAACTGCCCTTGGCACAGCCTTTTATGTAATGAAGGCTACAAAACCATCAAACAGATAAGGAGGTTTTCCGTTGTTTTATCAAGTTATTATATTTGTCCTGCTGACTGCGGCAGGATTTTTAATTTGCAGGCAACTTCTTAAAATCCCAAAGATGAGTATGAAAAAGAACATCAAGCATCTGCAGGATAAAAAAGGAAAGACAGGAAGCCGATTGTTAAACCGATTTGTAATGCCCCTTGTAAAGCCCGTCTCCCAGCTCATCCCCCTTGACCCTGTAAAGGAAGCAAGGATGGCATCTACACTCCGTCGCGGAGGATTAGAGCTTACCCCAAAGGAGTATTACGCAAGGGCTATTATATGCGCCATTTTTATACTGCCTATCGCTTTGATACTGTTTGCAATCGGCGCTACCAACCTTGTGCCTGTTGTGCTTATATTTTCGATAGTGGTATATTTCCACTTCATGACCGACCTTAAAGACAAGATGAAGGAAAAAAAGATGCGCATTGAAATGGAGCTTCCAGGCTTTGTGCGTTCCATACTGTATAAGCTGGACGACATCAAGGCTGACAGTAAAAAAGCCGTTGTGCAGGTGGATTTAATTCAGATATTTGAGGATTACCTTAAGGTAGCCAGCGATGTATTCTACTATGATGTTTCGGTTTTAGTAATGGAGATGAAAGCAAAGGATATTGAAACCGCCCTTAGAAACTTCAATGAACGCATCGGCCTTGCAGAAGTATCCTTTCTGGTGAATGCCCTTATAGGACTTCATCGGGGAGAGCATCAAGGGGAGGCATTGGCATACCTTGCAAGAGATATGGACATTAAAGCTAAGGAAGTCTTAAAGAAAAAGTTAAATAAACTGCCCCGCAGGATAAAGATTGCATCCATACCCCTTGTGGCTGTAACTCTTGCCAGCCTGCTCTATGTCATAGGCTCCCACCTTATAAAGTCAATGGGGGGCCTTTTTTAATGTGAAAACGGGGAGACCCTTTTCAAAATAAATTTTCAGGAGGTATTAACCATGCAAAACAAAACAACCGCAATCCAAATTACCGAGGGAAGGAGAGAAAATTCTATGAAGAAAAGAATGGCAAATGCTCTTTTAAAGGCAAGAAGTGTTTTAACAAGCAAATCTGGCGACCAGATGACCGGCTGGCTCATTGTTGTACTGATTGTCGTAGTGGTGGGAGCTGTGTTTATGACACTGTACCAAGACTCCATCTCCACCATCTGGAACAGCATTGTTACCAAGATTACCAGCCTCTTGAGCTAATTTTACCAAAAGGCAGTGATACAAGGGGGAGAAATTCCACTTTTCTAAACTAAAATCTAAAAATAAACGGAGGTATTTTTTATGTTGAAAGCAGTAAAAAGCAAAATGCAGAGTATGGCACTAAAAGCAAGAAGCATACTTACAAACCAATCCGGAGACCAAATGACAGGCTGGCTTATTGTGGTTTTAATCGTGGTAGTAGTAGGCGCAATATTCATGACACTGTATCAGGATTCCATCACGCAGATATGGAACAGCATCGTTGCTAAAATCACCGGCTTAATAAGCTAAAGGCAGAAAAACTCAAAGATAGTAATATAGGGGGAGCATCGCTCTCCCTTTCCCTTTAAACCAAATAAAAATGATATGGAGGTATTTATTATGATGGCAACTTTAAAAAACAAAATGAGAATGACAGGTCTTAAAGTCAGAAATATACTGGCTAACAAATCCGGCGATCAGATGACCGGCTGGCTTATCGTTGTACTGATTGTTGTAGTTGTAGGTGCGGTGTTCATGACGCTTTATCAGGGTTCTATCACACAGATCTGGAACAGTATTGTCACCAAGATTACCGGCTTAATAAGCTAATGGCTATTATGCCGATTGTATCCGCTAATGCGGGAGGTGCAAGAAGATGAACAAAAAGCACCGGGGCATATGGGGGAGAAATTCTCCCCCATTGCCTTTTGTGAAACTACTTTTTAACAGGAAAGGCAGCAGTTATTTTGACTTGATGGTTAAAACGCTGGTGGTCATTACGCTCATGGTTACGGTCATGAGTTTTTTAAGCATCTTTACTACCTACCTCAACTTAAACCATATCTGCCGCCGTGTTGTCCGGGTAATTGAGCTTGAAGGGCAGGTATCAGACAAAGCCTATGATGTTTTCTATAGGCTTAAACAGCAGACTGGTATATCCCCAGAGATGACCATCGAGGATGTGGAGTATCAGGGCGGACAAAAAATTCAATTAAGAGATACCTTTACGGTTATCATGACGTATAGCCATCCCTTTACCATCTTTACGCCGTCCTTTGCGCCTCCTGTTAAAATCGATATTCCCATGAGGGTGAGCATCACCGGCATGTCGGAAAAATATTGGAAGCTCTTAGAGTGAGAGCGCCGGAAAGGAGAAAAGCTGTGGGGCATTTCAGACGTATTTTACAAAACCGAAGGGGCGACACCTTTATATTCATCCTGATACTCGTTTTCTTTATCCTGACCCTATCCGCTATCCTGATTGAGTATTTCCGTATGGAAAGCCTGTATCAACAAGTGGAATATGTACTCCAGCGAGGTGTAAACAGTTCTGTGGAATATGCCATGATGGATGAATACCGCAGGGACAGCTATGCTCGGCTGGACAGCTCCCTTGCGAAAGATAAGCTTTATGAGTACCTGCACCAAAGCATGAAGCTGGATGCGGGGCTTAATAAATATGCAGGTGAAGAATGGGTTTATGAGCTTGAAATTAAAAATATTAACGCAACTGCTAATCCACCCCGGCTGACGCTGGACGGGGTACTAAAAACCCGCAGTGTTTTTAATTTTCTAACCGGCGAGGTTAAGCTCCCCTTTAGCATATCCAGCGTCAATAATAGAATCGAGGAAGGAGGTTTTTAATGAAATGCAAATTCATCTTTATCATTCCCCTTATGTTTGTATGCTGCCTACTCCTATCAGGTAAAGCCTTTGCCATATCAAACAGCGACATTGAAATCAATGTCACTTCTCCCATAGACAGCCTGCAAAACGAAAGCGGCATGGTAGCCGTGGAGCAGTTTCCGGCAGAAATCCCTATCCGCATCACGGCTAAAACCGGTAATCTTACGGATGTTCAACTGGAATACGGCGGTCAAAGCAAAAAGATAACACCGGAATATATCCTGACTGTTGAAAGCAAGGAAGATTGCGGCTCTTATACCATTACAGCCAAAACAGACCAGGGTGCAATCCTCACCATCACGGCCAATGTAATATTCCAAGTTAAGGCCATCTATGACACCCGATACCGCACCATCGGCATGAATGTCAAAGAAATCTATGAAGGTGGAACGCTGCTAAAGTCCTTTAAAGAGCCCCAGCGTATTGATCTTATGAATGTCAATACCGTTGCTGACTATGAACATAAGCGGATTGCTGAATGGATCGGCCGGTATGACGGCAGAACCTATACCCTAAAGGGCAGCAATGTGGTTGAGATTTATGGCTATAACTCCGGCAAACTCTATGGAACCTATGATACCAGCAGGGATTTTGAACCACTGACTACCAGTTACGGATGGACGCCTAAAGCATTGATTGCTTTTGAAACTATGAGAAATACAGCCCTGTCCTATCAGGCACCGGTAAAAATTGATGTAGAGGCCACCTGGTGCGATGAAAAAAAGCAGGAGGTTTACGGTAGAATTACTGCTCAGGACAAGGGAGTACCGGAGTTGCTCTATCCTTATCAGACCACTTCTATCACTTTTACCAAGGACGACATTATACTGTCCCGAAACTTCATTTACATGGGGCTTGAATGGGATTACACGCCGGAAACAGAAGAATTTACAGATGGGGAAAACAAGACACAGACCTCAATTACGCAAAAAATCAATTACAAAATTCCTACTGTAGACTTCTATTTTAAGTTTAAGGATCAGGACGGAAATGACCTATCAGTTGTTATCCGTGCCCCTACCACGGTGTACCGGGGCGACAACTACTCATTCACTGTGATTTATATGAACAGTGGTAACAGTGCAGCCTATGACGTACCCTTAAAAGGTACGGTGGATGGTATTCTGATTGAAGAAATACCTGAAGTTCAGGACTTTGCAGCTAATATAAGCAAAACCTATACTATCAAACGTATCGCCGATACTGCCGCCAATGGAATCCATCTATGGGCTAATATTGGTGTACCAGAAGGCTTTATCGATGGAAATCTTTCCAATAATGTGGCTACGGCAGTTATCAAAGTGATTGACCCTGAACCAGAGTCAACACCTGACAACCCAGATACACCAAATAATCCCGATGATCCAGTAAATCCACCGGATGAGCCGCCTGTTCCTCCAGAACTTTGCGACCTTGCGGCAAGTATTCTTGCTCCCCGTACAGTCTATGAGTATGAGGATTACAGCTATACTGTAAGCTTTACCAATAACTCTAATATAGAACTAAAAGCCGTGTCCTTACAGGGGAAGAACAATGACAATATCCTGCTGCAAATTCCTAAAACAGAAAGCTTTAAACCTAAAGAAACAAAATCTTTTACTATCACAGGTACAGCAGGAGACGCAGGTGAAGTTTATCGCCTATGGGCCAATGTAAAAGCACCGGAAGGCTTTAGGGATGAAAAACCAGCTAATAATACTGCTGTTTCGAGCATTACGGTGGTAAAAGACCCCTCTGATGAACCAGATGAGCCGGATGACCCAAGTGACCCCGAAAAGCCTGACAATCCTGACGACCCGGATAACCCAGATGAACCTGATAACCCAGATACCCCAAATGATCCCGACTATCCACCTGATGACCCAGATGAACCATCCGATAATCCGGATAATCCTGAAAACCCACCGGACACCCCGGACAATCCTGATAATCCGAACGATCCGGAGGTGCCCCCGGTAGTAAATCTATGCGACGTATGGGTAAACCTATCGTCACCGCCTACGGTGTATGAACGGGATGAATACAGCTTTACTGTGTACTTTGCCAACTCCACAGATAAAGAACTATCTGACGTTGAGCTAAATGTCACCATCAACGGTAAGGCAGTTTCCACTATACCACCTATAGCCAATTTCAAAGCCTTTGAGAAGAAAGCATTCCTTGTTACCAGCATAGCAGGAGCAAAAGGCGTACCTATCAAGCTATCGGCACAAGTATCACCACCTGAAGGGTATAGAGACATCAATACAGGTAACAACCGGGTTTCATCGGAAGTCATGGTGTTGGAACATCCTTATGATTTGGATGTGCAGAGAATTACGCCGGATGAGTACAAGGAAAATCAGTCGGTCATTTCCACCGTAAAGGTATCAAACAAAGGAAGCCTGGACTTTACACCAGGACAAAACGTTACTGTACTATTTCAAATCCCTGAACTGTCTTTGTCAAAGCGTATTGATGCGGTAGTTATGGAAAAGGATACATGGAATGTTGTGTCCATACGATGGGACACACCCAATGTGCAGGCTGATAAAGATATTACACTGATTGCCATTATCAACCCTGAACAGTCATTAGGGAATGAAGGCACCAATGACAACAACACCTATACTCAAAAGGCTGTTATCCAGAATGTATCCTATGAAGAACCAGAGGAAAGCCGGGTACTTCCTGACCCGCCGAAAAGAAATGAACAACCCAAAGTTACATGGTGGGAACAGCGGTATGAAAACAATAATTTTGTATGGAGACAATTCTACGCTGAACTAAAGGTAAGCGCTACGCTGGATTATGATACAAAAGCCAAGGGCTACTTAAAATCGGGTTACGGCTATTTTATTCGTGTTACAGCAACGGTAAGCACCAACTATGACAGGTCAGAGATGATTACTGCCCCACAGACAGCAGAAGTATATCTGCCGGAATACCGCTATGAAACTGCCATTCCTTTAGCCAAGGAGGGCAGTCAATTTACTTTTAAAGAAAATCCTGCATCCCCTTTCCACCACAGAAAACAGTATATTCCTGTGTGGTTCCCGGACAACAGGGACTATATCGTGCAGCTTCTTGTCACCGATGTACACACTCCTGGAGGAACGCTGTCTAAATGGGTTACCGGAGGGAATCTTAAAATCCATGTGGTAGATAGCATATATTCCGATGATGTCACCACGGGTAATTGATATGGTACTGCTATTTTGCGCCGTTCCCCTACTGTGGGCGGCTATTACAGATTTTAAAAAGCGGATTATCCCCGACTGGACATGGATAGCTATTGTCCTGTTTGGCGGTACGTCCGCTTTCCTTTTGTCCTATCCTACGTTACCCCAACGGATTGTGGGATTTTTATTACCGGGTGTCTGCTTATTTATCCTTGCTATAAAATACGGCGGTGTGGGCGGCGGCGATATCAAACTTACGGCGGCAATGGGCTTTTGTTTTGGACTATACGGACTTACAGCCATTCTCTTTTTCGCCCTGCTCCCTGCCTACCTTTATGCAAAGTCGACAAGGCAAAGAAGTGTCCCTCTGGCTGCATTCTTATGTATTGGATTTTTTGTCTATATAGGTGCTCTTTATATGTTGGCTTAGGTAAAAGGAGGTGCTTTTAGTGGAACTTAAAACGATACTGGCCATTGTACTCTGTCTGGTTATTGTAGGCGGTGCAGTGTATCTGCACATTAAAAGGAAAATGAAATAATTGTATGGCGGCTGAAGGGGTGGAAACACCATCCCTTTCCTGTCTGCCGATTCGATTGGAGTGAGAATAAAGATGGATGATGCAAAACGCATGGTGGATACCTATGAGGTAAAGCACGCCATCCATGTTGGAGATAAAGAAATCCTCTTTGGAGTTGACGAAAAGAAAATTGACTGTCCGTACATAGTATGCAATTGCACTTGGGATAACCCTTTAGGGATTGAGCATTATTTTAGCGCTGTGGGAAGTGCAGACTATCTGGAAATGATGACTGAGTTTACCTCCCGCGTGACGGCACAGCTTGAAACGGTAAAAGCAGAGCGGGAAATAGTTACTGTACCCCTAAGGCCCTTTACATTAGAGCATTGTATCCAAAATGATAACAATCAGAATCTTGAAAACAAAGTGGCAATCATCCGCCCAGAGCGCCTGCGCCCTGAGTACCGTACCGCTGACAAGCAGCTTGTGCTAATCACAGGCGGCTTTGGTGCACATGCAAATTCCAGAGGTCGGGCAGTTTATACCACTAATCTATACTCCGGCAAGGAATCCCGTTGGAACCGTGAGGATATTTTAGGCATAGTTAAACCGGAATATATGCCTGATTGGGCAAAGGAACGGCTGAAACAGATACAGGCCCAAAGGCAGATAAAGCAGAAAAAACAAGAGATTGAGCGTTAGGAGGTTTAAATATGGATCAGGAAATTAACGCCGGTTATATCATTACCGACAGGCTGACTGTAGGAAACACAGAATTTGTCATCGGCCAGAACGAAAATGCCCCTGCCAAGTTTGTGACGTGGAAATGTACAAAGGGTGAAAAAGATTACTACTGGGGGCACTACTGTAAGAACCGTCTGACCGCCCTTGAAGATTTATGCAATCGCGCTCTGGATGAAATCCATTATTTAAAAAGTCTCCAACAGGAAAAGGATAAAGTGGAAAATTACGAACAGCAGGCCAAAAAGAAAAAATATGAGCCAGAGCGATAAGGAGAAGTGATATATGGCTCGATATAATGCAATGGAAGAATCTTTTGAAGAAATTGAACTATTCGGAAAGCCAGCCTTATTCACTCCTATAAGGATTGACAGAAATACTGTACCTAAAGGGCTTTATCTTTATGAGGTTCGGCATGATGATGAATCTCAAGGCGATCCGGTACAAATAGGAAAAGGAATTTTAGTCAATCATTTTGGTACAGTTATCACCTGTGAAAAACTCAGGCTGGATAAGGACGGCTTTCTAAATATAGAGCCGGATGACTTTAATTTTTCTGCCGGAGACTGCAGAACAATCAAAGATTTTCAGGAAAAATATGAAATAAAAATAAAGAAGACACACTCACCAGAGCGATAAGGAGGGATGAAAGTTGGCAACGAAGCTTCAACTGATTACAGAGCTTTCAAAAAGGACATCTAATGCTGTTGTAAAAAGTCCTGACAACTGGACTTCTTTTCTCAAAACAGCCGCCTGGAATTATAAATACCCGTTTCAGGACCAACTGCTGATTTATGCCCAGCGCCCCGATGCAACCGCTTGTGCTCCTATTGAGTTATGGAATGAGAGGTTTGGCAGATGGGTAAATCGGGGCGCTAAGGGCATTGCCCTTATTGATGATAGTGGAAGCCGTTTAAGCCTGCACCACGTATTTGATGTATCAGATACAAACAGTCGATATAACCATCCTGTTGTTCTTTGGAATTTACAGGACAGATACGCACAGGACGTAATAGAAACCCTGGAGAATGCCTTTGGCGACCTCAAAGATAAAAATGATATGCCTTCTGCTCTTATTTCAGCTGCTTTTAATGCTGTCCAAGATAATTATTCGGATTATCTCTCTGACCTCATGTATAGCCGTGAGAATAGCTCTATAGAGGAACTGGATGAGCTTAATGTGGAATTTATCTTTAAGGAAGTACTTAGTAATTCAGTGGCATATATGCTCTTAACCCGATGCGGCTATCCTGCCGATGAGTTTTTAAGCTTTGAGGATTTTCAGAGTATAGTGAATTTTAATACTCTCGATACCGTATCCAGATTAGGAGCCGCTACGAGCGATATTTCCGAGATGATCTTAAAGAAAATCGGAGCGACAGTAAAAGATCTGCAAAAAACCGAAAGAAAACAAGACCGTACATTTGCAAAAAGTCATGATGTAGGACAGAATAAAAGTATAAATAATAGAGATGAAAGGAAGGATGATCATGGAATTAACATATACGACTCAAGGCGATTACCTGATACCCGACCTGACGCTACCGCAGGAAGAGACGCACATCAGCAAATATGGGATGTTGCGCAAAACATACCTGAAAAACCACAAGAAAGGGATGTACGCCAGCTTGATGCTTTCGGGGAAACTGACGGAACATCTGTCGGAAATAGACCAGATGGCGAAGGAGAGAATCGAGAAAATCACGGAGAAACTCTTGATAGACAATCCAGCACCGGACAAAGCGACCGACCCGATGGGCTGGACGGGACACATGAACAACTTACGGCAGTCGGCGGAGGAAATGATACTGGTGGAACTGGTTTACAATTAGCATGGTATGATAGAAGAACGGAGGATAAAAGTCTTCCGTTTTTTCATTCTACGGCTCTTATCAATAAAATCCTGCGCTCTACCCCGCATCTCAAAGCCACAAAACAGGAAACTATTGACTTTTACGTTACCCATGAGGATAGCCATGAGCGTAGCGAGTACATTAAAAGTATTTTTAATAATGACTATACAGAATTGATTATAAACGGTGACCATCGCGTCGGGTACAAGACATATCAAAATGTTCTCCATCTTTGGGAAGGCAGCTACACTACAAGAACATCCCAGAGCTACTATGATTGGGGCGTTATCGCCGGACACTTTGGCAGTATGATATTACTGAATGAATTTACTGATGAACCACTGTCATTACCATCAGTGCAGCAGCAAATAAACCTGATTGAGCAGATGGAGAAGGATAAATCCTCTGCTTTTTCTATTTCGCAGGAAGTTATTGATGCGGTTTTACAGCAAGGAAGTGGTGTACAGGATGGAAAGTACCGGATTTATATGCAATTCCAAAAAAACGCTTCATCGAAAGAAAACGCCAACTTTTTAAAAAATGAGTATGGTATCGGCGGACGTGCACCTGCTTTGATCGGAACAGATATTCATGAATGGCATGACGACAAAGGCATAACCCTCACCAGTGGAAATATCATGGGTCCGGATGCAAAGATAATTTTGCCTTGGACAAAGGTGCAAAAGCGCATTGGTGAATTGATTTCCGCTGACCGCTATTTAAACCGTAAAGAAAAAGAATATTTTCCTGTCTATGAAAAGGAACAAGAGGAACTCCGCCAACAGCGTAGTGAAGAAGCCTATGTCCGTCAAATCTTGAATCGGGAACCTGCTCCATCTGAGCCAGAGCTACCACCACGGGAAAATTCACATTATGCTTTTTCACTTGGTGATACTGTTTATCTTGGTGCGGATGAATATGAAATTTTATCATTTGACAATAACACTGTGTATCTTCGTGATATGAGATTTCCTCTGTTTAGCAAAGAGTTTGCACGAAGTGATTTTGATCGGATATTAAGGGAAAATCCTTTAAATGGCCATCTTATTACACCTGAGCAATCAGCAAAAGAAAAAACGGAAAGGCCATCCCCCCGTGAGCTGTATCTGACATATCTACCGGATATGGTAAGAAGGGTACAAAATGATGAAGTTTATTCCTATTTGCGAGATCGCAACACTGATGCAGACAGTGCCAAGCAGGAACTGGATAGTGCCATTGTTCGCATTATATTTTCCATGAAGGAAGATCATCCAGATTTTTATGAAGCTTATAATAGTCTATCGCAGTTTAAAGAATGGTTTAACGAGGATGTATTTCAGCGGACATATCAGGATTACCTTACAGAAAAAAAGGATAGCATTACTCTTCATGCTGATGACCCCGATGCACCAGAATGGGTACGACAAACAGGCAATGAAACTATTCCGCGTAATGACGATTCTACCATTACTGATGATCCTGACATAAAACCATCGGATGGCGAAGCTAAAAAATCAGAAAATAAAGCAGCCGAAAAAGAAATAGCTGTGGGTATGGAACTTTCTATTGAGGATAGGCAATATGTTATAGACAATATCAACGAAGAAGCAGAAACTGTAAGCCTGCGGGACATCACCTTTCAGCAGAGCACAGGCTTCCCTATTTTCCGCAGCGAAAGCATCGATTTTATAAAGGGTGTCCTGGAACAGGCAAATGAGCCTGTATGGCAAAAAACTCAAGGCGGCAAAGTTTCTAAAGTCATCATTGACCTTATGCCGGAAAAACCAAAACAAGAGAGAATCAACTACCGAATTACCGATGATAAATTGGGGCATGGCGGTCAAAAAACTAAATATGGCTGGAACGTTGCCGCTATTCAGCTTTTAAATAAGCTCGAAGAAGAAAACCGCCTTGCTACACCAGAGGAACAGGAAATGCTGTCTCACTATGTAGGATGGGGTGGCATTCCCCAAGTTTTTGATGAGAACAATAGCCAATGGGCAAAGGAGTATTCCGAGCTAAAAGAGCTGCTTTCTGACGAGGAATATGCCTCTGCAAGAGCCTCTACCTTAAACGCTCACTATACTTCACCTATAGTTATCAAGGCTATGTATAACTGCCTTTCAAACATGGGCTTTCAGACCGGCAATGTTTTAGAGCCTGCTTGCGGTGTCGGTAACTTTTTAGGACTTGTCCCGGATAGTATGAAAAGTTCCAAGCTGTACGGTATAGAACTTGATAGCATAACAGGCCGGATTGCCAAACAGCTTTACCAAAAGGCTAATATTGCGGTGCAGGGTTTTGAGGAAACTAATCTACCGGATAGCTTTTTTGACCTTGCTATCGGAAATGTGCCCTTTGGAAGCTATGGTGTAGCGGATAAAAAATATGACAAATATCATTTTTATATTCATGACTATTTTTTCGCAAAAACTCTGGATAAAGTACGACCTGGCGGGATTATTGCATTTATTACTTCCAAAGGTACCTTGGATAAGCAAAATCCAGAGGTGCGAAAGTACATTGCACAGAGAGCAGAGCTTTTGGGTGCAGTACGGCTTCCAAACAATGCGTTCCTTGCAAACGCCGGCACCGAAGTTACTACCGACATTATATTCCTACAAAAGCGTGACCGCGTAATTGATATTGAGCCGGATTGGGTACACCTCTCTACCACCAAGGATGGCATTCCTATCAACCGCTACTTTGCAGATAATCCTGACATGGTGCTGGGAACAATGGCTTATGGTGAGTGGATGTATGGTGATTCTAAAGAAACAACCTGTATGCCTTATGAGGATGCCGACCTTGGCGAACTACTACGGGAGGCATTGGAAAATATACATGCAGAAATCACGGAATATGAGATGGACGATATATCAGATGATGCTGATACCTCCATCCAAGCAGATCCAAATGTACGTAATTTCAGTTACACCGTTGTGGACTGTGAAATCTACTACCGTGAAAACAGTAGGATGAATAAGGTTGAGGTTTCCGTCACAGCTAATGGTCGAATTAAAGGCATGATTGCCATCAGGGATTGTGTTCGTGACCTTATTGAATATCAGACCGAAGATTACAGTGATGAGGTAATCCAGGAACAACAGCATAAGCTAAATAGGCTGTATGATGAGTTTACTGCAAAATATGGCCTATTAAACAGCCGTGGTAACAACATGGCCTTTTCCGATGATTCCTCCTACTGTTTGCTCTGCTCCCTTGAAATTCTCAATGAGAACGGCGAGCTTGAGCGTAAGGCTGACATGTTCACCAAACGTACCATAAGGCAGCGCACTGTTATTTCCCATGTGGATACAGCTACCGAAGCATTAGCTATTTCCATTGCGGAAAAAGCCTGTGTGGATATGGATTTCATGCAAAGCCTTACAGGGCTTTCAGAGGAACAACTTGAAAAAGACCTTCAAGGCGTTATATTCTGTAACCCTGAAAAGTTAGACAACGAAGGAAAGCCTATATTTGAAACAGCAGATGCCTATCTATCAGGAAATGTACGAGAAAAGCTCAAAACTGCTCGGCAGTTTGCCGATATGCACCCTGACATTTACAGTATAAACGTCACAGCCCTTGAAAAGGTACAGCCTAAGGATTTAAGCGCATCTGAAATTGATGTTCGACTTGGTGCTACCTGGCTTCCTCCAGATGTTATAAAGGACTTCATGTTTGAACTTTTAGAAACTCCTTATATGTATAGGCGATACATTGATGTTCTTTATTCGTCCTATACCGCCAACTGGAATGTTAAGGGTAAAAACGATGACCGAAGCGGCAACATTAAGGCTGTCATGACTTATGGTACCAGCCGCATCAATGCCTACAAGATTATTGAAGAAACTTTGAACCTTAAAGATGTACGTGTTTTCGATACGGTTTATGAGGACGGTGTTGAGAAGCGTGTCCTGAATAAAAAGGAAACTGCCATCGCCCAGCAAAAGCAGGAAGCTATTAAAGAAGAATTTCAAAGCTGGATATGGAAAGACCCCAGCCGTAGAGAAAGGCTGACAAGAATTTATAACGACCGTTTTAACTCCATCCGCCCCCGTGAATATGATGGTAGTCATATACGTTTTACAGGCATGAATCCGGAAATTACCCTGCGCAAACACCAGGTGGACGCAGTGGCTCATATCCTGTATGGTGGTAATACCTTATTGGCTCACTGTGTAGGTGCGGGCAAAACTTACGAAATGACGGCTGCTGCAATGGAAAGTAAGCACTTAGGATTATGCCAAAAAAGCATGTTCGTTGTCCCTAATCATTTAACAGAGCAATGGGCAGCGGAATTTTTGCAGCTCTATCCTTCTGCTAATATCCTTGTAGCTATGAGAAAGGACTTTGAAACCAAAAACCGCAAGAAATTTTGTGCCCGTATCGCAACTGGCGACTACGATGCAGTAATCATCGGTCATAGCCAGTTTGAGAAAATTCCTATATCTCAGGAACGGCAAAAACGACAACTTGAGGAACAGATTGAGGAGATAACTAATGGTATCCGGGAACTTAAAGAAGAACGAGGTGAGCGTTATGCCATCAAGCAGCTTGAAAAGACTAAAAAGACCTTAAAGGTAAGACTTGATAAACTCAACGATACCAGCCGAAAAGATGATGTAGTAACCTTTGAGGAATTAGGTATTGACCGTTTGTTTGTAGATGAAGCAGATTTTTATAAAAACCTATTTTTATACACAAAGATGAGGAATGTGGCGGGCTTATCTCAGACCGAAGCACAAAAGTCCTCTGACCTTTTTGCTAAGTGTCGCTACCTTGATGAACTGACAGATGGTCGAGGCATTATCTTTGCTACTGGAACACCAATCAGTAATTCCATTACCGAGATGTACACCATGCAAAGATACCTGCAATATGAAACCCTGCGAAAAAACGGACTTCAGCATTTTGACTGCTGGGCAAGTACCTTTGGAGAAACAGTCACTGCCATTGAGCTTGCACGCAAGATATAGGTACACAAAACTTACCATTACAATGTAGCCGATTACAGGGAACATCAAATGTTCCAGGTATTTGGCTTTTTAATATAACTTATGCCAGTGAAAGGAGCGAGAAAATTCATGCAGGAA
>JAHDLO010000008.1 GCA_018432235.1 Clostridiaceae bacterium
ATCTTCTCCTTTGATATATGCCATATTCATCAACCACCTTTTAAAATCTTTATGGTTATATATTCGACATTATATTGAGAAATCCTTTTTGCTATTTTCCATATTTTTTCTTTTTTTATTAATTACCACACAGTCTGACGTTTTGTTTGGCACGCCCGTGCCAAACAAAACGTCCCCTTGACTTCCTATAGGAAAATAATAAAAAAACTAGAAAATTATGACATTGATTGGTATAATTAAGGCTATACGCTAACCGGGGGGAATGGGAATGGCAGTAAGTAATAAAGAGCTGAGAGCTAAAAGAGGAACGATCGATAACCTGCTGTTTATATTAAGGCATATCTGGAGCTGGGATAAGGGGGTTTTCTCCACCATTGGCTTCCACTCAATATTTATGGCGGCGGCACCCTTTATATGGGTCTTTGCACCAAAGTATCTTATAGATGAGCTTTTAGGTTTAAAGAGATTTGAGTTTTTGGTAGGCATACTTATAGCAGCATTTTTGGCCTCAGCAACTGCCAATTATTTTACTGCCTATCTCATAGGAGCCTATAGAATGAAGATGAGTAACATTCGCTTTCATTTTATTCATATGATGAATGAAAAGGCAATGGCGATGGATTTTAAGCATACAGAAGACCCCAGTGTTTTAAATAGCATACAGCAGGCCTGGAGGACGGTGCATAATCCATATAACGGCATCGGCGGTGTGCTGCAGAAGCTTTTCAATATTTTCGGCAGTCTAATAGGCTTTTTGGGCTATGTGACCATCATTTTTATATTGAACCCCATTATACTGGCATACCTTGTTGTCAATGTGCTAATAAACTACTATTTAACCCTTCGGGCAAAGGAGTACGAACGTAACAGAAAGGATGAACTTTCTCAGCACGAAAGAAAATCCATATATTTGGGAAGAACGATGTCAGATTTTCAATATGGTAAGGATATTAGAATATATGGACTGAAGCAGATGCTGATGGAGAAAAAGGAGCATTTTGACAGGAAGAGGCTGGAGATAGCTGAAGATGTACAAGCAAAGCTATTTAAAGTCTCATTGGTGGATTCAGTGCTGCTTCTGTTGAGGGAGGGAATAGTATATGTCTACCTGGTTTATCGTGTTATTGAAGGGAGTTTGTCAATCGGTAATTTTACAATGTATGCAGCTGCCATCAGTAGCTTTGCCAGTTGGATGAATACCTTTCTCTTGGATATCGCCTTTATTAAGGTCAACTGTCAGTATGCAAATGATTTTAGAGATTTTCTGGAGACAGAGGATGACGACACAAAGAAGGATACCACTGATATTCCAACAGATAAGCCCTATCAGCTGGAGCTGAGGGGGATTTCCTTTAAGTATCCCAATAGTGAGAATTATATATTTAAAAATCTTTCCTTGAAAATTAAGGCAGGGGAAAAGCTGGCGATAGTCGGAATCAATGGCGCAGGTAAAACGACCTTGGTTAAGCTTTTGACTCGACTCTATCAGCCTACCTCTGGAGAAATACTGCTTAATGGGGTGAATATACTTGAATTTGATGAAAAAGCGTATTTTAAGCTCTTTTCAGTGGTATTTCAGGAGATAAAAATGTTTGCCTTTACGGTGGCGGAAAACATCACCTTCCGAGAAAGGGCCTATGAAATGACAAGATTAATATCGGCAATTGAAAGGGCGGGCATAAAGGATAAGATAGACTCCCTGGATAAGGGGCTGAATACCAGTGTTTTAAAGGTGCTGGATCAATATGGAACAGAATTCTCCGGTGGAGAGAACCAAAAGCTGGCGTTGGCCAGAGCCCTATATAAAAATGGAGAAATCATAATTTTGGACGAGCCAACGGCTGCTTTAGATCCCTTGGCTGAATATAATATGTATAACAGCTTTAACGAAATGATAGGAAATAGAACCGCCATTTATATATCCCATAGATTATCCAGCACCCGCTTTTGTGATACTGTTGCCTTTTTTGAAGGCGGTAAAATTGTAGAATATGGCAGCCATGAGGAGCTAATACGGCTTAAGGGAAAATATGCAGAGATGTTTAACCTTCAAGCACAATATTATAGAGACCAGCAATTGGCAAAGGAGGCATAGGAGAATGAAAACCGATGATAATCGCAGTATTAAGGATAGCCTGAAGATATTACATTATTTTCTGAAGCTAACCAATCGGATATATAAGCAATACATACCAACGCTACTGTTCTCCTCCTTTTTTAAGGCCATAGCCCCCTTTATCAATATCATCATACCCAAATACATTATCGATGAGCTATTGGGACAGCAAAGGACTGAGACCCTTTTATCCCTCATTGGTGTCTTAATAATAGGTAATTTTATCTTGAATATAATAAATAAGTGGTTTGAAAAGCAGATTCCTATCGTTAATGATGCATTGTTCTATAAGCTGGATCTGCTGATTGGGGAAAAAATAATGGATATGGATTTTGAAGGCATTGAAAATCCGGAGATACTAGACCTGAAGGAGCGGGCATTGTTTGCGGTATACAATGAGGGGGCCATCTACAGGCTGGTTGAAAACTTTGCCATCATGGTTTCACAGGCCCTTACCATCCTTGGACTTTCTGCTATAATACTAACTTTAAATCCCTTCCTCATACTTGTAATAATGATAATAGTCGCCCTAAATACAAAAATTTTCGATGTCATTCAAAAACTACGATATGTTTCCGGACAATCCTCCATACCCGGCAATAGGGCCTTTGGTTATTTTGGCACGTTGACGGCGGATTTTTCGTTGGGTAAGGATATCAGGCTATATGATATCGCACCCTTAATAATGAAAAAATCCAGGGGCTTCACCAGTGAGATCGTTAGGGTCTATTCAAAGCATTATCAGCAGGTGGGAAAATATAACGGCATAAGCAATATTAACCTACAGTTTCAAATGACTTTGGTGTATGGATACTTGACCTATAGTGTTTTTACGGGTGCCATGGGTATCGGGAATTTTGCCATGTATGCCGCTGCCACCAGCAGCTTTTGCACCTCAATTATTACCTTTGTAAATACCTTTATAGAAATCAACCAGCTTTGCAGATATCTGGATTTATTTATGCAGTTTGAAGGGCTTGAAAACAAAAACGCTGAGGGAAGCCTTGATATGGTGCCAATGGAGGATTATTCAATAGAATTTAAAAATGTTTCCTTCAAGTACCCCAGAAGCGAAAAACACACTCTGAAAAATGTATCTATTGTAATTAATAAGGGGGAGCGGCTTTCTGTGGTGGGATTGAACGGAGCAGGAAAGACCACTTTTATAAAGCTGTTGACCCGATTATATGAGCCTACGGAGGGGGAGATATTACTTAATGGCATAAATATCAGCCAGTTTAAGTATCAGGAATATATGAAAATTCTAGCTGTAGTCTTTCAGGATTTTAAGCTGCTGGCCTTTTCCGTAAAGGAAAACATCGCACTGCATCAGAAGGAGGCTGAGGATGCAGGTGTAATGGAGATGCTGAGGAAGGCCGGAATGCATAGGGATATTGCCGCTCTGGAGAAGGGGATACATACATCGGTTTATAAAAACTTTGATAAAGAGGGGATAGAGTTTTCAGGAGGACAATCACAAAAGCTTGCCATTGCCAGAGCCTTATATAAGGACAGTCCTATTATAGTTCTGGATGAGCCAACGGCCGCCTTAGACCCCGTTGCTGAATATGAGATATACAATAGCTTCAATAAGCTTATAGAAGGTAAGACAGCAATATATATTTCCCATAGATTATCCAGCTGTAAATTCTGTGATAAAATTGCCGTATTTGACGGCGGCGAAATTATTCAGTACGGCAGCCATGAGGAGCTAATGAAGAGCAGCACCGCAGAATATGCAAAAATGTATAACACACAAGCCCAATACTACATATAAGCAAAAGAAGTCAAGGGGACGTTTTGTTTGGCACGTTAGTTTTAATTGGTTTATCTATAAAAGGGGGGAGAAATGAATATTATTTCTAAAATAGGCATCTTTTTGGGCAGCTTAGGTCTGATTATAGCGGTAGTTCTAAGGTATTTTTCAAATCAACCATTTCCTATATTTACCGGTTACTTAGTATATGGGGGTGTATTCTTAGCCCTCTTTGGCAATTTAGCAAACAAAGATAAGAAGAACAAATAATCGAAGTGTAACAGGAGGAAAACATTATGAGGGCATATAAGGTAATAATAGCAGTTTTGTCGACTGTTCTTCTGCTACTTTCCATTTTTAGCTTCAAGTTTATACAGGAATATGTAAAAAAGGACTATTTGGAGGTCTCAAGTGATATCATATACCACTCCAGCGAGGAGCTATACGGACAGGTGGCATATTTGAGTCGATTGCTGGAGAGGTTTAAAGAAGGCCGGACATCTGAAATCAGACTATTGTATGAAGGCTATAAAAGCGCAACCGGAAGAAAAAATCTATATAATATTATGAAGCCCTATATCTACAATAATTTTGAAGATATATACAGTGAGGAGATCTATAAGGAACTGGATGGTTTGTTGGAAGAAATAGATGAATTAATCTACAGGATAAGTGAATATGTATTAGAAGCGGAAGCAGAGGAGCTGGATAATGGCGAATTGACCGAGGAAATTAATAGCTTGCTATGGCATATTACTAGGTCGGAGGCAAGCTATGGGCGTACAAATTATGATTTAAGCATAGAAAGCATTTTAATATGGCCCTATCAGGTCAACAGTCATAATGAGGATGAGGCTATATGGCATGCCATACTGGATTTCAAGGCCACTTTACAAAATATAAATAACATAATCGATACACATTAGGAGTCAAGGGTGTCAAACAAAGCGTCCCCTTGACTGGTGGAGGTGTTTTTATGGAGGATGTTATCACCATCTTTAAGGAATGGCATAAGGTATTTATCATTGTATTATTACCCATAGCTATTTTATTCGGCCTAGCCAGTTATCAGGGAAAATATGAGGTCCTTGAGGATGTAAGCCTATCGTCACCGCCTCAGCTGATTCTCAGAGAAATGGAAAAGCGTGTTGTCATTGATGATCCGGAAATTATAGATAAAATATACACACAAATGTCAAATCACAAAAAAATTAAGCACTTTAAGAATAAGCAGCTTCCGATATACCAAGGGGCCATGTGGACAGCTACTGGCGAGGGCCTATATGGGCCTGGCGATATCAACAGGTACGCCGACATCAACGCTGGCTATGTCCCCTATTTTTATATCAACTCCTTGGGTAAAATCTTTATACCGCTAACAGAGAACGATTACATAGAAACTGGAGTTGAAAGAAGCTTATCGGATTTTATTTTTGATTTACTAAAGCTCCAGGCTGTAAAATAGCTGCTGTCTGAAGAACGGTTTTCCAAATTAAAGAAGCTGGTATGACGGTAATTGCCATCTTCATAGGTGTAGGCTTGATATAAGCTAAGTTAAAAAGAAAAACGTGCCAAACAAAGCGTCCCTGTGACATCCCTGTGACACCTATTCCTTGCTGATTAACTCATCGATATATTCTATTAAGCCTGAGAAACTGTCTTTAATTATATAGCTGGTATTATTAGCATAAATACTTCCTTTTGTTATGGGATAACTGAAAGCCTCTTCGTTTGTATCGCTATAGAAGGTAATCGTATATGTAAAACCAGTTGCTACTTCTTTGTTAGTATTTTTTTTGTATTCAGCTTGCTAAAGGCATTTGAAATTATCTCTATACTATTCTGATCGTAAACTTCGTAATTCTCTCCTGTATTACCATCAATAATTTTAATTTTATTAATTTTAATAAGATTATTATTAAATGTAACTAAAAATGGTTTGAATCCCTTATGATCCGAGTATTTAAATGTAAAAAATGAGATGGTAAGTAAACTGAAAGTCACAAAAAAAATTACTAGTATCTTTTTGATATTGAACACTTTGCTTCCCCCTCAGAATATATTTTGAAAAATATGTCAACTAAAATTTACCATACTTTCAATACAAAGTAAATATGATTGAAGTTATTGTTCAATAAAGACATTGGTAGATTGATTTATAGGAGTCAAGGGGTCGCTTTGTTTGACACGTTATGCTGAACGAAGTTGAGATAAATATGTATTTAAACTTATACAAAATAGTTGACATTAGTATTACTAAATCAAGTCAAATGAAGTATCCCCTTGGCTTATATTGACTTACCCTTGACTTATAACCAGATAGACAAAACGTGCCAAACAAAACGTCCCCGTGGCACGTAGATAGACAAAACGTGCCAAACAAAACGTCCCCGTGGCACATGGGTCTGCTTTTTTTTGCCCTTAAAAAACTCCCCTTCTATTTCCCTGTATGGGTCTTTATATCAAAATACAACTGTAGATAGTAAAAAGCTACAGAGGCAATTTGTCATGATACATGGAATTTATAGATAAAGATTTAATAGGCGTGTTTGAGGTTTAAGAGCTGAGGCTCTAAAAAAATCACTTAAATGAAAACGATGTCAATTTTGATTATCCTTTTAGGATCAATCATAAATATAATTAAGGGGGAATTAAGATGAAGAAGGTATTAGCATTATTATTAGTTACAATTATGCTGGTAACTGTATTTGTGGGTTGTACACCAAAAGAGGAGGCTGTAGCTCCTGAAGGTGAAGAAAAGATAACTATCGGTCTTTCATTACCTACCCAGAGAGAGGAAAGATGGGTAAGAGATAAGGAAAAGATGGAGGCGGTTGCGAAGGAATTAGGTGTTGAATTAATCGTTAAGGTTGCCGATGCCAACATGCAGGAGCAAATCAGCCAGGTAGAAGCATTATTAGCACAGGGTATTGATGTATTGATATTAGCACCACATGATGCTTCAGCTGCTGCATCCTTGGTTGATAAGGCAAAGCAAGAGGGAATCCCTGTAATATCCTATGATCGTTTGATTACAAACACAGATGTACTTGATATTTATATATCCTTTGACAATGTCAAGGTTGGGGAGCTTCAAGGTAAATACATCACAGAGCAGGTTCCTGAGGGTAAATACATTCTTATGTCCGGAGCCCCTACAGACAACAATGCTAAGCTATTTAAAGAGGGCGCTATGAAATACATTCAACCTTTAATTGATTCTGGTAAAATTACAGTAATCGCTGAGCAAGCAGTAGAGAACTGGGTGCCAGAAAACGCACTTAAAATCGTTGAAGCGGCTTTAGCTGCCAACAACAATGAAGTAGATGCGATATTAGCACCAAACGATGGTACAGCAGGAGCTGCTATTCAAGCACTTGCAGCTCAAGGTCTTGCAGGTCAGGTGCCTATTACAGGTCAGGATGCTGAAAAGGCAGCTGCAAAGAGAATCGTTGATGGTACTCAATCTATGACTATCTTCAAGGATACTAGAGATCTTGGCAAGGCGGCTATAGAAGTAGCAATCCAATTAGCCAAGGGTGAAAGCGTTGCTGCAAATGGTGCAGTAGAAAACGGAAAAATCGATGTGCCTTCAGTATTATTAGAGGCAACTGTTGTTACAGCTGACAATATTCAAGAGGTGCTTGTTAAGAGCGGTTATATTACTGAGGCCGACTTGAGATAAGAGTTGTTTTATAAAAATTTCATTGGCATGGAGAGGAATGGCTTAGGTTATTCCTCTCTTTTTAGAAAGGTGGGATTTGCTGATGAGTAATTATATATTGGAAATGAAGGACATTGTGAAGGAGTTTCCAGGTGTAAGGGCTTTGGACAGTGTATGTCTGAATATAAAAGCAGGAGAGATACATGCTTTAGTTGGGGAAAATGGAGCCGGTAAATCTACCTTAATGAAAGTTTTAAGTGGGGTTTACCCCTATGGCAGCTACGAGGGCGAAATCATTATTGACGGTAAGCCCCAAAAGTTTAGCAATACAAAGGAAAGCGAGTCTGCAGGCATAGGCATTATATATCAGGAGCTGACTTTGGTTAAGCAGATGAATATATGTGAAAATATTTTTCTAGGAAATGAATTTAATAGCCATGGCATCATAGATTGGAATAAAGCAATGCGGGAGACAAAGCGACTACTGGAAATGGTTGGTTTGAATGATAGCCCGGATACTAAAATAGTGAATCTGGGAATTGGCAAGCAACAGCTGGTGGAAATTGCTAAATCTATTTCTAAAAACGTCAAGCTTCTAATATTGGATGAACCCACCGCTGCTTTAAATGAAAATGACAGCGAAAATTTGCTGAACATTATCCGCCGCTTTAAACGTGAAGGCATCAGCTGCATATATATCTCCCATAAGCTGAAGGAGGTAAAGGCCATAGCCGATAGAATAACCGTAATTAGAGACGGTAAAACAATAGAAACCTTCGACAATGATGCCAGTGTCAGTCAAGATAGAATAATTACCGGCATGGTAGGCAGGGAGATTACACAGTTGTTTCCCAGAAAGGTGCATACTCCCGGTGAAACTCTGATGAAGGTAAAAAATTGGACGGTATATAATCCTGAGGTTCCCGATAAAAAGCTAATAGATGATGTTAGCTTTGAGGCGAGAAAAGGAGAGATTTTAGGCTTGGCGGGCTTAATGGGGGCAGGAAGAACCGAGCTGATGATGAGTCTCTTTGGTGCCTATGGAGAGAAGATATCGGGAGAAGTTGAAATTGAGGATAAGACCGTAAAAATAAAGGAACCTAGAGATGCCATTAAAAATGGACTGTGCTATCTATCAGAGGACAGGAAAAAGAATGGCCTTGTCTTAATGATGGATATTAAAGAAAATATAACCCTTGCCAGCTTGAAGCAGATTGCAGGCATTAAGGGGATAAACGAAAATGAAGAAATCAAGGTTGCTAATAACTATGTTAAGGCTTTAAAGATAAAGACACCCTCTCTGGAGCAAAAGGCCAGGAACCTCAGCGGAGGTAATCAACAAAAGGTAGTTATTTCTAAATGGTTGATGGCAAGTCCTAAGATTCTGGTTTTAGATGAGCCGACAAGGGGAATAGACGTCGGGGCAAAAAATGAAATATATAATATTATCAATGACCTTGTGGATCAAGGTGTCAGCATTATTATTATATCTTCAGAGCTGCCTGAAATCTTAGGCATAAGTGATAGAATACTGGTGATGCATGAGGGGAAATTCACAGCAGAGCTTGACTGGCAGGAGGCGAATCAGGAAAAAATCATGCACTTTGCCACTGGTGGAGGACATTAACAGTAGTTATTTTAGGAGGTGGAGATAATATGATAGAAAACATGAAGACGGAAAAGGACCTTGATCAAGCGGGTAAGGATAAAAAGGCTCTTGAAATCATAAAGCTGTCGATAAAAAATAATATAAGACAATACACCATGTTTATTGCATTAATTGGTATTATGATAATATTTTCTATGCTAAGCAATGTGTTTTTAACCCCTAGAAACCTGTCTACACTATTTCTCCAAACAGCCCATATCGCGATATTGGCCTGCGGGGTAGTGTTGGTGATAGTTTCAGGGAATATAGATTTATCAATAGGTGCTGTGGTGGGCTTGACAGGAGCAGTCGCAGCAATTCTGCAGGCAAGATACGGCCTGGGTATTGCCCCGGCAATACTGATAACACTGATTGTGGGAGCAGTGATCGGACTTTGGCAGGGGTACTGGGTAGCCTATAAAAATGTACCGGCCTTTATAGTTACACTGGCGGGAATGATGATATGCAACGGTCTTTTGCTGGGGGTAACGAGGGGTGAGACGACGGCCACCAGCAGCACCTTCAATAAAATAGGTCAATCCTATTTGCCCACATTGTTTGTGGAAAGCACGCCCAGGGATATGATTCCCCACGACACAACAATAATTATCATGCTGGTTGTCATTGCCGCATATTTATTCTTTGAGTTTCGAAATCGCAAGGAGAGAATCAGCTATGGTTTCGATGTATTGCCTAAGACCTTTTTCTTCTTAAAGCTGGCCTTGGTCATTGGGCTGATTGCTACAGTTTTTATCATAATGGCATTGTATTTAGGTCTTCCCTATTCTATACTTATATTAATGGTAATTGGTGGATTGTACACCTTTATTACTACCAAGACAACCTTTGGGCGACATGTTTATGCCATAGGAGGAAATAGGGAGGCTGCAAAGCTTTCGGGTATTAATATCAAGAATAGGATTCTTATGATATTTGTTTCCTCAGGAATTCTAGGCGCTATTGGTGGTATTATATTTACTGCTCGGGTTGGTTCTGCTGCTGCTTCGGCAGGACAAAGCATGGAGCTGGATGTTATTGCTGCAGCAATTATAGGGGGTACCAGTACCCTTGGAGGAGAAGGAACCATTATAGGTGCTATCATCGGTGCACTTGTCATGGCCACCCTTAACAACGGCATGCTGTTGCTGGACGTTGGAACAACCCAACGTTTAATCGTTAGGGGCTTGGTTTTATTGGCGGCTGTATGGATAGATATTTCCTCCAGAAAGAAAAATAATTAAATTGTATAAAAGGGGGCCTTTTTATGTATGTTGGTGTAGATGTTGGGGGTACCAAAATAGCTGCTGGGCTTGTAAGCTTTGAGGGCAGTCTTCTAAAACAAAAGAGTATTTTAACCAAGGCAGAAAGGCCCTTTGAAATAGTTGTAAAGGATATCATAGCCTTAATTAAGGAGATTACCTCAGAGCTGGCTGACGATGAACTGAAGGGCATTGGCGTAGGCATACCGGGAATCGCTGATAAACAAACCGGCAGAGTTTTTGAATGCGTCAACCTTGGCTGGAGGCTGGTTCCTCTTAGACAGGTGCTGGAGGAGGAATTTAAGCTGCCGGTATATGTTGAAAATGACGCATCTGTTGCAGGTCTGGCAGAGTATACCGTGGGCTCCCTTAGGGGAACCACTAATTCTATATTAATCACCTTGGGTACCGGGGTAGGAGGAGGATTTATAATAGATGGCAAACTCTACAGTGGCACCAACGGCCTTGCTTCAGAGATAGGGCATATGGTGGTGGGGGACAATTTTTATAAATGTAATTGCGGAAAAACAGGCTGCTTGGAGACCTTTACATCAGCTTTAGCTTTAATTAATTACACGAAGAAGCTCCTTGCAGAGGAGGAGATGGCTTCTCCCCTCAGGGATTACATTGGTGAGCGGGAGGAGGCGCTGAATGCCAAGCTGATATTCGACCTAGCTAAGCAAGGTGATTCACTAGCTTTAATGGCTGTAAACCGATTGGTAAAATATTTGGCAATAGGCATCAGTAATTTGGTATATACCCTTGATCCGGAGATAATTTCTCTAGGGGGTGGCGTATCCAAGGCTGGAGATTATCTACTTAATCTTTTGAAGGCAAAGGTAGAGGAAATAAAGATTTTTAAGGACGTGCCTTCTGCAAGGTTGGTGCTGGCAGAGCTGGGAAATGAAGCCGGCATAGTGGGAGCCGCAATGCTTTGTAGATTTAGTTAATAGATGAAATATAAGGCTGAGGGATGAAAATCCTTAAGTCTTTTTTTATGGGAAATTTGCATAATACCATTGGAGCCTAGGGGTAATAACATTTAATAGTTTAATTAATTAGCCCGTGGGGCACTAAGGAGGAAACCTTTGACCTTGTATAAACCTACCTAATCTCAATTATGCAATTTCCTCAAATAATAATAATTATTTTTTATAAAAATTTAACCTTTAAACCAAGAGGATTAATGAACTTTCTGTTGAATACATTTTTGTGAGCAATTTTCTGTAGCCTAGACATTCCAGTAAATAGAGCAGCGAATGTAAAAATGGTTATACTGACTTTTATTTGCATTTTTTCTAAAAAATAAACGGTGGAATATTTTCTCAAAAAGGTGTATATTGTATAGTGAAACATAAGTAAATAACCTAAGCAGAAAAGAAAACCAACAGTAATGGAGGACAGGAAAGTGAAAATCGGAATACCTCATAGCTTACTTTATTTTTATTATTATCCTCTATGGAAGACCTATTTTGAAACCTTAGGATTTGAAATTATAACTACGCCACCAACCTCCAAGGAAATTGTAGATAAGGGAGTAAAGAACTCAGTGCCGGAGCTATGTGTGCCAATAAAGGTTTATATTGGACATGTATTAAAGCTGGTGGAGTCTGAGGTGGACTTTATATTTGTGCCACGTTTTGTATCCATACAAAAGGGTCAATACTTTTGTCCTAAATTTATGGGTTTGCCGGAAATGATCAGACATTCCTTCAAGGGCATAGAGGAAAAAATGCTAATGCCATCTATTGAAGCTAATGATGAAAACATAGCAACCATGATGAATTTTAAAATTTTTGAAGAAAAATTTGGAATCTCAACAAAGGAAAACAAGCTTGCTTTGGAAAAGGCGAAAAGGGTTTGGATTAGCTTTAGAGCGTATTGTAGAGAAGGTTATTCAGCATCGGAGGCCAGTGACCTTGCCATGGGTAAGGCAGTGGAAAAGCAGTTGACGATAGAAAGCAGCAACAACCTTACAATCGGTCTTGTAGGCTACGTCTATAATATCTATGACCCCTATATCAGCTTGGATATATTTAAACGCCTAAGGGAGATGGGAGTCAACGTCAAAACCTTTGAAATGCTCTCTGAGGCAGAAATGAATAAGCAGCTGAAAAAGCTGTCTAAAAATCTCTTCTGGACCTTCAGCGACAAGCTGTTGGCAGCAGGATATTCTTTTTACGAAAATCAGGAGATAGACGGATTGATTCACGTCACCGCCTTTGGCTGCGGCCCCGACTCTATGCTGGGTAAGCTCTTGGAAATAGATTCCGCGACATATAATAAGCCCTTTATGACGGTTAGAGTTGATGAGCATTCCGGTGAAAACCATTTGCAAACAAGAATTGAAGCCTTTGTTGATATGCTGAAAAGAAAAAAAATGAGACAAAAAAGAGGTGCTTAAGGATGAAGGTCTCCTTCCCATATATGGGAACTACAGTAGTATATAAAAAGCTTTTGGAGCTGCTGGGTCATGACGTTATTATGCCCCCAAAGCCAAGTCAGCGGACTATTAATTTGGGAGTAAAATATAGTCCTGAATTTGCATGCTTTCCATTAAAGGTAATAATGGGTAGTTATTTTGAGGCAATAGAGAAGGGAGCCGAGGTAATCATTACCTCCGGAGGCCATGGCCCCTGTCGTGCAGGCTTTTATGAGCAGGTCCATCAAAGGATTCTAAAGGAAGAGGGCCTTCCGGCGAAGTTTATGGTCTTTAATTCAATGTTTAGAGATTTTAATAATTTTTATGATAATATCATTACCCTAAAGGGAAAAAATTCATGGTTGAAGGTAAGCAGGTCATTGCTGCTTGTCTACAATATGACTAAAAAGCTGGATAAGCTGGAAAAACAGGTGCAGACCATCAGGGCCTATGAAGTAAAAAAGGGTGAGACAACAAGGGCCTGGGAAAAAATTCAGGATTTATTTGATAGGGCTTATACGAAAAAAGAGCTTGAAGGGGCTTATGCTGAAGGCAAAAAGCTACTGGATGACATAAAGCTTATAGAGGTACCGGAGGAAAAGAAGCTAAGAATAGGAATAGTAGGTGAAATCTACGTTGTTATGGAATCCTCCATTAACATGAAGATGGAGGAGCTTTTAGGAAATCTTGGGGCAGAGGTGGAGAGGTCCCAATATTTATCTCAGTGGATAACCTATAATGCCATTCCCAGCTTTATAAACAAAACCCATGAAACTGAGATTTTAGAAAAGGGTGGCAGATATCTGCCTATTCAAATTGGTGGTCATGCAAAGCAAACCATAGGACATATCGTAGACTATAGCGAAAGAGGCTTTGACGGTGTGGTGCATTTGATGCCCTTCGGCTGTTTGCCAGAGCTGGTTTCTCAGAGTATAGTGCCTAAAATTACTGAGGAATTAGGTATTCCAGTACTAACGCTGGCAATAGATGAACAGATGGGTACTGCAAATAACACAACCAGAATCGAAGCCTTTATAGATTTAATTAAGGGTAAAAGAGCTAAGAAAATATCATAATCACAAGGGGATGAATTCATTGAAGGAATATTATCTAGGAATAGATGTCGGATCTGTTAGTACAAATCTTGTAGTAATAGATGAAGCATGCGAGGTCCATTATAGTGCTTATATACGTACCAATGGACAGCCCTTAGATTCAGTAAAAAAAGGCATAAGAGAAATGAAAAATTCTCTGCCGTCAGATATAAAAATCAAAGGAGTAGGCAGCACGGGAAGTGGTCGTCAGCTAATTGGTGTAATGGTGGGAGCTGATGTGATAAAAAATGAAATTACTGCTCACGCCACAGCAACGGCTCATGTTGTGCCGGATGTAAGGACTATTTTTGAGATCGGCGGTCAGGATTCTAAGATTATAATTATAGAGAATCAGATGGTTGTAGATTTTGCCATGAACACCGTATGTGCTGCCGGGACGGGCTCCTTCCTTGACCATCAATCTGAGCGCTTAGGCATACCTATCGAGGAGTTTGGTGCAATGGCCCTAACTGCCAACAGAGATGTGAGAATAGCGGGTCGCTGTACGGTTTTTGCAGAGTCCGACATGATTGCAAAGCAGCAGTTCGGATTTTCAAAGGCGGAAATCATTAAGGGGCTTTGTGAAGCCTTAGTACGTAACTATATCAATAACCTGGGTAGAGGGAAAAGGCTAGAGCCTCCCTTTGTTTTCCAAGGGGGAGTTGCTGCTAACATAGGGATTAAGACAGCCTTTGAAAAGGAAATAAATCATGAGGTTATCATTCCAAAGCATCACAATATCATGGGGGCAATAGGCTCTGCTATATTGGCGAAGGAATATATAGAGGAATCGGGAGCTAAAACCAACTTCAGAGGCTTCGAGGCGGCGGATTTAGATTTTGAGCCCTCCACCTTTGAATGCGGAGGCTGCTCCAATAACTGTGAGATTATCAAGGTGGAAATGGATAAAAGGGTGGTTGCCATGTGGGGTGACCGCTGCGGAAAGTGGACAAATTTATAAAAATGTAAAGGCGGCCGAGAAAAAGCCCCATAAAAAATCAGTACACGCTTACAGCAGGGTACTGATTTTTTTACATATAACGAATAAAATAGCTAATTATAATTCAAGTAAAAGGTCCTAAAATTGCTTAGAGAAGCTAATTCAGTCCAGCCACATATGCCTCCAGCTCCTCCAGCAATGCGACATATTTTTTTTCTGTTTCAGCACTTTTCAAAGGTCCTTTTGCTGCTTCAAAGCGTTCTTCCATTTCTGCTAAAGCTTCCTGATTAAGCTTTTCATCTGCAAAGGTGAAGATTGCATTGTCCTCTTTATCTATATGTCTGTATAAGAGGTCGGTATAGCAGATGGCATTCGCTATGATATCCACCTTTGCTTCTTCATTGCCCTTTTCAGCTGCAAATAATGCCTCCTCCAGAGTCTTAATAAAAAGCCTGCCAAGATCGTGCTCCGCCAGCATGCCGAAAATTGGCCCCTGCTTTATGGCAGGACCAAGCTCTTCTGACATTACTTCAAATAATATATCCTCCTCTTTGCCATGGTGAAACTTATCTGCATAGCTTCTTATAAAATCAATGGCCTTATGGAAGCCCTCATAATAGACCTCCTTAGTTTTAAAGGTATGTAGACATAAACCTCTAACAACCTTCAGCATTCTTAAAATGTATTTATGCTCCTCCATCAGTACCTGTATAGCCTTCATTTATATTATCCTCCTCATATTAGCTTTTGATGTTATTATACCCGAAGACTTTGTGAGACTATGTGATAGAAATCAATTTTAAATAGGCTTGCCCTTGATATTTATCACATATTGCTTTTGAAATCCAAATAATTGGCTTATAATTGTAATATAGTTTGTCAGTATATATGAGGATGTGATCAGATGAAGTTAGGCGGTTATTCCCACACCAGGGGTATAACATTTTTTTGCGATGTTTTAAAGGTAAGGGCATTAAGAAAAAATAATGGCGAAATTGACTATAAGCTGAAATGGATTTTACCCCCGGGTTGGTTAAGGCGCATTGGAAAAAACAAGTACCTCAGTGTACTTCTAATTATATATTATCAATGGAGGGCCTTTGATTTAAAGCTTAAGCTACTGGTGACAGCTTCCCTTGCCGTTACTTTTCTGGAGGAGCTTTTGCAGATACCGATTCTGGACTATATCATTCCTAGCTATGGATGGGAATGGTGGCAGCTTGTTTTTCTAATTCCGTTGATCATACTGATGATACCAAGGCTTATGACGCTCTTTAGATATCATGGTGCAGAGCATAAGGTAATTAATTGCTACACTAAGCACGGCTATGTAAGCTTCCATATGGCAAAGGCAGCACCTAGATTTAATAAGCGCTGTGGCACAAATCTGGTAACGCTGTTTATTATGCTTTATGGCATGCTATGGGCTATAAATCTCGATACAATTGCCATGACTTTTGCCGCATTTTTATTGGCATTGCTATTGGTAAGGCGGCTTTCAGAGATTAATAACGAAAAATGGGAAAGGTATTTTAATCTGATGCAATTTTTTACAGTATGGGAGCCGAGGGATGCGGAGCTAGAGCTTGCCGTAAAGGCCTTTTCGGCTCTGCTGGAAAGTCATTATCTGTATCAAAGAGAGGTTTCAAAATAGCTGACGTGAATTCGATAGCATAGAGGATTTTATAAATTGATGTAGAAGAAATTAAAGTACTGCGATGGGAGGTGTTAGAATGCATCAAAAAATACTAAAGGGAATTGGATTTATTGCCTTTTGTCTCCTGTTGTCATTAATATCAGGTACTATTGTATATTTTACTTATTTGGGATCAGCGGAGCCAGCTTCGCAATCAAAGAATAAGAAAAAGGTCTTTGAGGAAGCCTTCAACAGTGTAAATACTAAACCAGAGGCTCCTAAAAAAGAAGAAGAGGGCGAGAGGATAAATTTTCTCGTGGCCGGTATCGACGGCAAGGATTGCGATGCAATTATATTCAGCACTTTTCATACAACCAAGAAAAAACTGGATTTATTTCTGATACCTCGAAATACCCATTATAAAATGAGTGGTGGCGGTAGTGGGAATACTGACCGACTGGGGGATATCTATCGAAGTCATAATATATCTGGACTCCAATCAGCAGTAGCCGCCCTTGCAGGGTTAGAGAGTCAATTTTATGTCGTTGTGGATTATAGCGCCTTTGAAGCCATCGTTGATGCTTTAGGTGGCGTACCAATAACAGTTAAGCAGAGGATGTATTATGAGGACAAGTACGCAAAGCCTCAGCTGGTGATAGACTTTAAGCCCGGCAGCCATACCTTAAAGGGGAAGGAAGCTCTGAATTACATCAGATATATCAGTGGCAGCAGTGATAATACCCTTCAGAGGGGAGAAAATGGTAGAACAGAGGCTATGAAGGAATTTATTGAGGCCAGCCTTTATCGCGCTTATACCATGAAGCTCCCAGCCTTGATTAGTACCGCCTATAGAAATGTCAAATCCGACATGAAGCCAGCCACCCTCGCAGCACTTACCACCTCGGTGGTGGGTATGAAAAGGGAGGATATTAGAGTGCGCATAATGCCGGGCTATTACACCGACAATCAATATTATGTGGTGGATACTGATAAGATGAAGCTAGAGCTAGAGAAAATGATTAATGAGGACTAGTTCCTCCTCCATTGACTACAGGAAAATTTTCAACCGGGCCTAACCAAGGTTCTAACTGCACTAATCATTTGCTTAAGCCTTAAAATCTGATAGTGAATTCTATATAACTTTGTATTCAACATAAAAAGATCCTTGCGGATCTTTTATCATTTCAGTGCAATTGTGTGAATTATTCGCTCTTCATTGGAGCTTCTTTCAGCTTTATAGGTATAATCCCAATTGGCCGCTTCGATAAAGGCATTAGTCCAAGCGAAACGCAGGCGATACATTACCTCAATGTCCATGCCAGCCTGTCTCCAATAGGGCTTGTGAAGACATTGTACCGTAACCCATACAAGCTTTTCAGGCTGAGATTCAATGACATTGTTTACATGGTCACAGGGCATACCATCCAGGAGATAATTGTTTAATTGCTTGTAAAGCTCCGGTGCCTTAAGCTCGCCTGCTTCAGCCCTTAGCGCTTCGCCTAATTTGCTGGCCTGCTGCCTATAAGCTTCCTCTAATACAGGAACAATTGCCTGTCCGAATTTTTTTAGCACCTCATTGTAGTAGTAGGCCTGTCTGGTTTCTGCCATCTGGATTTTGTTTTGAAGCCAACCATGAATATTATCGGTGTCAATTAAATCCTCCAGCTCAGCATTTGGTAGCATTTTTCCGAATTTCTCTGCAGCAGCTGCATGTATCGCCTCAGCATCATCTCCGAAGCTTTTTGAAAGGCTTTTTATAGTTTTATTTTCCAATTCTTCAAACAATCGTATTTTATTGAACAACCAATGATGGATCGGGCCTAAAAATGCGCTCATAAATAATCCTCCTAAAATTTTATTTGTATATATCCTAACCCGTATTGTTTAAATTTAATATGATGAAAATCACAAAATCCTAAAAACCAATCACACTTTTTCCTTGCCGGCATAATATAGGATTAAATATGATATTTAACTAAATTTAATAAATGAAGGAGTGTGAATGAAATGGCAGAAGCTGCAAAAAATGATATTCTGGGTCTTGGATCATTATTCGGCGGTTTTGGATGCGGTAAAGGAGGAATAAGCCCTATAATCATAATCATACTAATAATTTGCTTATGTAGTGGGGGCCTCGGTGGAATAGGTGGAATCTTTGGAGGCTTCGATAATAATTTCTTACTTATCTTCATCGTATTAATTGTTCTGTTTGGAGGCTTTGGTTCCTTTAAATTCTAAAAAAAACAATTAAAGAAATAGTCAAGGTTGCCTTGGCTATTTTTTTTCGGGTTTTTTAACGCTGAAAAATTGGGTAGAATCATATTATAGAATAGTTTTGGGAGGATAAATATGGAAAATACCATTTGCTTAAGCTGTCATCACAAAATGTGTGCCAGCAAGGTTCCAATCTTTAAAAACTTAAGTGCTGAAGAGCTGACAGATGTCACAAGGCTAATAGTCAGGAGAAAATATAAGAAGGGTGAATTAATTTTTTTGGAGGGCAATAAGCTAGAGGGATTATATATTATTAACCATGGAAAAATTAAAATATTCAAGTATACAAAAGAGGGAAAGGAACAAATTTTATACATATTATCAGAGGGTGATTTTATAGGGGAACTGAGTCTTCTTAATACAGAGGAGGTAAGCTATTATGCAGAGGCTATGGCACCAGTAAATATTTGCCTTATAAAAAAGAGTGATTTTGATGAAATTTTGAATCAGAAGCCTCAAATTTCTCTCCGGATATTGGAGGTAATCAGTCAACGACTTTCTAAGCTGGAGGGTTTGGTTCAAAGCCTAGGCACAAAGGATGTCGAAGCTCGTATCGCACAAATGCTACTTGACCTTAAGGCTGAATATGGCATTGAGGCAGCTGATTATATTGAGCTTACCATTCCCTTGACCAGGGAGGATATGGCTAATTATATTGGTGTAACAAGAGAAACCATCAGCAGGAAGCTCAGTAGTCTTCAGGAGGAGGGAATAATTAAGCTGGTTGGCAATAAAAAAATTTTAATCTTAGATGCTGACGCTCTTAAGGATTATATATAGAATAAGTGCGTCGAAACAGGCTAAATTTAAATACTGTCCTCCGTTTGAGAATGTGTTTGTGAATTTAAAATATTGCTATTGATGTCAAAATTTACAATGATTAAAAGAAGTCTAACGACAAATAATACTACTGTAGCAAACAGCTACAAAAAAATTCACTAAACATTAGAAGGAGGAAATAATTATGGCAAGTAATACTAACAATAATGGTAGTGGAAGAAACAGAATCGTAGTTCCTGAAGCTCGTCAAGCTTTAAACCAAATGAAGGTTGAAATAGCTAGCGAACTAGGTATCGGTAACTATGAAGGAATTGACAAAGGTAACTTAACTTCCAGACAAAACGGTTATGTTGGTGGAACTATAACAAAAAGATTAGTTGAGTTTGCTGAAAGAAATATGGGTAAATAATCATTATTAAAAAATAAAAGCGGAGCTGAGAGGCTTCGCTTTTATTTTTTATAAATTGAAAAAGTGGATCTGAAGTTTCGTAAATTTGGTAATGCTGATATGGCTGAAATAATTCAAATTGAATGAATTGAAGTAAATTAAAGGTTGCCAAAACAGCAATTATAGAGTAAACTATTATGTGAACAGACAGGCTTTAAATTTCTATCTCTGCCCTATGGGAGAGAATTTTTTCTGATTATTTTTCAAACCATTTAATACATAATGGCTAAAATGTTCGTGTTTAAATATATCGGAAGGGGTGAGAGCTGTGAAGATCGATGGCAGATTAATAAGAAAAATAGACTTCTCACTTATTGTTGTGGTATTGATTATATGCATACTGGGAGTGGTGATGGTTGGGAGTGCAACCCATAACCTTGTCTCCGGCAGTAATCGCTTTATAAGAACTCAGATTATATCCATTATTTTAGGTCTGATAGCTATAGTTTTTATCCTGTTCTTTGATTACAATACCTTTGCGAGATTCCATTTACCGATATATATCATTTGTAATGCTTTGCTGTTGGCGGTTCTTGTCTTCGGTAGCGGCTCCGAAACATGGGGTGCGGACCGATGGATTAGAATAGCAGGCTTTCAATTTCAGCCTGCGGACTTCGTAAAAATTGGAATAATAATCTGTATTTCAAAGATGCTGGTTGATCATAAGGACTCTCTGCATAAGCTTTCAACCCTTTTGAAAATAGGAGCCTATGTTCTGTTGCCCATGGCGCTGATTGCACGGCAACCGGACCTTGGTACAACGATGGCCTTTGCATTTTTCACCTTTGGCATGCTATTTATTGCTGGCCTAAAGTACAAGTATATCTTTATCGCTGGAATAGTGGGCATTTTAAGCATGCCCTTGGCATGGCTCGGGCTCAAGGATTATCAAAAAACGAGAATTATGGTTTTTTTGAATCCAGAAATTGATCCTACTGGAGATGGCTATCATATATTGCAGTCTAAGCTGGCGGTTGGCTCCGGAATGCTCTTTGGAAAGGGACTTTTTAAGGGGAGTCAGACCCAATACGGTTTTTTACCGGAAAGACAAACAGACTTCATTTTTTCGGTTTTGGCAGAGGAGCTGGGCTTTATTGGCGCAGGGGCACTGCTAATACTGTATGGTATCATGCTATATAAATGTATAAAAATAGCCAGAGAGGCCAAGGATGATTTTGGAGCATATTTGGTGACGGGTTTGAGCTTTATGTTAGCCTTTCATATTTTTGCCAATATTGCCATGACCATCGGTCTAATGCCTGTAACCGGTAAGCCACTGCCGTTGGTAAGCTATGGTGGCACCTTTATGCTATCAAACATGATTGCTATTGGTTTAATACTAAATGTCAATATGAGACGGGATAAAATTAATTTTTAGGGCTTATAACAATAAGGCTTTAAAGATAATATTATAATACATGTAGATTTTAAGGAGGTGGTGAATATGGACTCGCATCCCAGTTCGGGCTTGTCTAATTTTTCAGTAATAATATGGGAGCAAGGCATTTTCATCACTAATTTTGAGGGTGCCTCTCCCCGTTAGGAGAGTGAGAGGATGAATGAAAAAATTATTGAATTGATCGAAGAAAAAAAGTTCTCCCAATTAAAGGAAGAGCTTAATGAAATGATATCAGTTGATATTGCTGAATTAATCGATGAATTGGACAAAAAAAACAGCATTATAGTCTTCCGGCTTTTATCCAAGGACCATGCTGCAGAGGTATTTTCATATCTTTCATCAGCACAACAAAAGGATATTGTTGGAGCGATGCACGAAACAAAGATGAAGGAAATATTGGAAGAGCTGTATTTTGATGATATGATCGACTTCCTTGAGGAAATGCCTGCCAATGTTGTTAAGAAAATATTGAAGGCCTCCACAGAGGAGGAGAGAAAGCTTATCAATCAATTCCTAAACTATCCGGAAAATTCTGCCGGAAGTCTGATGACCATTGAGTATGTCGACCTGAAGAAGGAAATGAGCGTTAAAGAGGCATTAAGCCATATAAAAAAGATCGGTGTTGATAAGGAAACCATCTACACCTGCTATGTACTGAATGACAAGAGAAAGCTGGAGGGTATTGTGTCCCTACGGAAGCTTGTTTTAATGGAGGATGACCTACTTATTTCGGATATAATGAATGAGGATGTTATAACAACTCAGACTATAGACGATCAGGAGGAAATAGCAAGTCTCTTTAAAAAATACGATTTAATTACTTTGCCGGTTGTAGATAAGGAAGGTAGACTGGTGGGTATTATTACAATCGATGACATCGTTGACGTTATCGAGCGGGAGAATACCGAGGACTTTCAAAAAATGGCAGCTATGGAGCCAAATGATGAGGAGTATCTGGAGACGGGGATTTTTTCATTGGCTCGAAAGAGAATAATATGGTTGCTGGTGCTGATGGTATCAGCTACCTTTACCGGCTCTATCATCAGTAGATTTGAGGATGTTTTATCTACTGTGGTTATTCTGGCAACCTTTATTCCAATGCTTATGGATACAGCGGGTAATGCAGGCTCTCAATCCTCTACCCTTGTAATCAGGGGGATGGCGCTGGGGGAAATCGCCATAAATGATTATTTAAAGGTGTTCTGGAAGGAGCTAAGGGTCAGCGTTGTTGTTGGTGTGGCTTTAGGTATTATAAATTTTGGAAGAATGCTGCTGCTTACCAAAGCAGGAATCCCTATAGCCTTTACCGTATCCTTTACACTATTTCTTACTATAGTCATGGCAAAGGTGGTGGGGGGAACGCTACCTATGTTGGCTAAAAAGCTTAAGCTGGACCCCGCTATTATGGCAGGACCATTGATTACAACCATAGTGGATGCTATGGCCTTGATAGTCTATTTTAATATAGCCAGCCTATTGCTGGGGCTAGTTTAAAAGCATAAATCAAACGATCACTTCGGTGGTCGTTTTTTATTTATAACCCTCAATTTATGGATAATTCTTTGTATTTTAGATAAAAATATGATTAGTCTTTTATCAATTGAGGAGGGAAGAAGATGAAAAAACCAATATGTATCCTACTGTCGATAGTATTGGCAGTATTATTTGTTTTTAGCTTCTACATAGAAGATACCCACGCACAAACTCTGGCATGGGGATCTAGGGGAGACGAGGTTAGTCAGATGCAGACGAAACTAAGAGATTGGGGCTTTTATGATGGGCCAATTTCAGGCATTTTTGGTGAGCTGACCTTTGAGGCAGTTAAAAAGTTTCAAAGACAAAATGGATTAACGGTAGATGGTGTTGTGGGACCTCAAACTAGGGCGGCATTGGGACTAACCTCTAAGGTACAGCCGCCAACTACCTCTGTTGGCAGTGGTGTTTCAAGAAGTGATGATGTCAATATGCTGGCTCGGGCAATACACGCTGAGGCAAAGGGAGAGCCCTATGAGGGTATGGTGGCTGTTGGTGCAGTGATTCTTAACAGGGTAAGGCATTCCGCATTCCCCAACACGATTGCTGGCGTAGTCTATCAGCCCTGTGCCTTTGAGCCTGTAAAAAATGGAACAATTAATCAAGCCCCCAGTGACCAGGCTTTTAAAGCTGCCAGAGATGCATTAAACGGCTGGGACCCAACGGGAGGGGCAATCTATTTCTGGAATCCTGCGACAGCTACAAGTAAATGGATTTGGACGAGACAAATAACATTAACCATAGGCAGACATGTTTTTGCTCTTGAATAAGGAGGGTTAGAATGAGAAGATATTTATTACCGACAGTTTTAGTATTAGCCCTTCTGGCTACTGCTGGATGGGGGTTCTACCAGAGAAATCAATCCAGAGAATACCATACATACTTGGATTTACAGTTTCAAAGACAGTTTTATGAGTTAATTGGACATGTGGAAAATGCACAGGTGGATTTATCAAAGGCAATGGTATCCGGCTCCAGCAAAGATATGACTAAATATCTCTATGATACGCTTCAACAGGCATATTTAGCTCAAGAAAAGCTTACTCAGCTACCCTTTCACCATTCAACCATACGAAAGACTGAGAAGTTTTTAAACCAGCTGGGGGATTATAGCACAGCAATGGCCAACAAAAGCATTGAGGGGATTACTTTAACCGAAAGCGAATTCGGTACACTGAAGGAGCTGCAATCCTATGCGAATTTATTATCACGGGAGCTAATCGAAATGCAGCAGGAGGTTGTCTCAGGAGGGGTCAACTTTGGCGATCTCCGAAGAGAGGGCAATAGAGATCTCAATCGGGTAGACGAGCAGATGAAGAACTTTAGACTTATTAGCATAGAGGAAAGAATGCAGGAATATCCTGAGCTCATATATGACGGACCCTTCTCAGAGCATATTAAAGATATAAAGCCAAGGCTTGAGGGTAAGGAAGTAACCAGTGATGAAGCGATAACCATGGCTGGAGAAGCATTAAGGGATCAAAGGGTGCAAAACATAAGGTTAGTTGGAGAGATAGAGAATACACGTTTAAATGGATACTATCTTAGAGCAACCCAGGGAAATGGCAACGGTGAAGAGGTTTCCATGGCTGTCAGTAAAATTGGTGGAAGGATCATTTGGTTCTTAAATCCAAGAGATATCGAAGAGAGCCAATTGGATAAGAAGGAAGCTCAGAGGATAGCTGAGGATTTCTTGCAGCAGCAGGGCTACAAGGACATGGTACCCACCTACACAATGGCAGCGGAAGGACAGATGGTGGTAAACTTTGCCTATAAGCAGGCGGATGTTATTGTCTATTCTGATTTAATTAAGGTAAAGGTTGCGCTGGATAATGGAGAAATAATAGGGATGGAAACCGAAGGCTATTTAACAACCCATCATAAAAGAGATATAAAAGAGCCTCAGCTGTCAGAAGAGGATGCCAGAGAAAAGCTGAACAGTGCTGTTGAGGTAGAATATGGGCGTCTCGCATTGATTCCTAACTCAGGGAATAAAGAAATTTTGACCTATGAATTTAAGGTTAAGTTTGGCGAAGATCATTATTTGGTATATATAGATGCTGAATCTGGAGAACAAAGAAGAATTTTGCTAATGATTCAGCAGGAGGATGGCACTTTAGTCATCTAAATAATGGTGCAATGGCGAATAGAAGAAGGCTTTGCTGCTGGATATGCTATAATAAACGACACAGGCTTCTTCTAACACCTTTGCAAAATTTAAATGAACTTACTCAAAAACAAACGGGTTAAAATCCTAAAACAAAAACTCTAAAAGATGCGTATGCATCTTTTTTATTACAAGTTCGTTTTATTTCCTATGTAATGGGGGGTTGTTAAGGGGGGTGTCCCCCTTATTAAAGTAAGGAGAGTACAGCGAAGCGTCCTAGAGAACGCATGGGTTCTCTGGAAAACAAACGTGGCGCAGCCACTTTTGTTCTTATGTATTCAACGGAATAGGATACACTAAACAGTCTAAACCTAATGCTAAAGGAGAACATTAACAAAGGCTATGTTGAAATTTAGAGCTTTTAATATTAAAGCATAAGCTTAACATTAACATCCCTTGGTTTTATTTACTGATGTTGAAGGAAATTTTTGTTGTCTATTGAATATATATTCATATCTATTTTTAAATGTGAGGAGGAGTAGGGATGTTATTTACCACGTTTTTATTTAATGGAATAGAGAAGATAGGCGCTTTGAGAGAAGCCTCCGGTATGATTCTTGACCTTTCCAGTATTAAGGAGCTGGCTGAGATAAATTCGATCCTAGATTTGATAGGTGCAGGAGATTCAGCGCTGGAGGTCATAAAATACCATTTGGAAAATAAAACCGATGCGGAATTTATACCTGTTGGAGAGGTACAGCTGCTGGCCCCTATACCAAGGCCGATAAGAGATATTATTTGCTTAGGGCTAAACTACAAGGATCACGCAGAGGAATCTAAATCCTTTACCAAGGAAGAAAAGACCGTAATTGAGCATCCTATATACTTTAGTAAAATGGCAGCCTATATTATCGGCCCAGAGGGGGAGATAAAAAGCCATAGGGAAATCACTGAAGAGCTGGATTACGAGGTGGAGCTGGCGATTGTCATCGGCAAGGAGGGAACCAATATAACCATCGAGGAGGCAGAGGACTATATATTTGGCTATTCAATACTAAACGACTTGACTGCCAGAAACCTTCAAAAGAGACATAGTCAGTGGTTGAAGGGAAAAAGTCTAGATACGCTAACGGCAATGGGGCCTTATATTGCATATAAAGGCATCATACCAATGCCTGTTAGTCTAAGCATAGAAAGCGCTATTAATGACGAGGTGAGGCAGAAATCCAACACCAGTAAATTGATTTTTGACATACCCTATATTATCAGTGATTTATCCCGTGGCGTTACCCTCAAAAAAGGAGATATCATAGCTACAGGGACACCTGCAGGCGTAGGTATGGGCTTTAATCCTCCAAAGTACTTGAAAAGCGGAGATAAGGTCCGCTGCAGTATAGAAAAAATTGGTACAATTACAAATTATGTGAAATAAAGGAGCGTCCGTCGGACGCTTTTTCTATGGATGGCATGCGACTTCTTGTAACTGATTTCTGATAACTGCTTAAAATGTAGTAAAGGAGGAGATGTTATGGGGTTTTTAGATAAATTATCTTCATCAGTATCCGAAACAGCTAAGACACTCTCTAAAAGATCGGCGGATCTTGTTGAAATAAGCAAGCTAAATTTAAGCATTCGTAAAAGAGAGGAGGATATTCAAGAGCTTTACGAGGCTCTGGGACAATATGTCCATGCAAGACTTAAGAAGCTGCAATATATCAATCGTGAGGATGTAGAGGAATATATAAGAAAAATTGAGACATTAGAGGCAGACATACAGGTCTTCGATAAAATGGTACTTAAAATGAGAAAAGTAAATTATTGTGATAGATGCGATATAGAATTGGATGACGATGTCAAGTACTGTCCCCTTTGCGGTAAATACCTGAATAATTAAAATGTGATGTACTTCACAGTTATTTGTGAGAGTTATCACATATTATGTAAAGGAAAAGGATTAAAATATACTTAAGAAAAAATTAAGGAGATGAAGACTATGGCGTTAAGAAAAATAATAGAGATAGATGAAGCAAAATGTAATGGCTGCGGTTTATGTGTACCTAACTGCGCAGAAGGCGCTATACAGATTATAGATGGTAAGGCAAAGCTTGTAGACGACATATATTGTGACGGTCTGGGGGCATGTCTGGGGCATTGTCCTGAGGGCGCATTAAATGTCATCGAAAGGGATGCTGCTGAGTTTGACGAGGAGGCTGTAATAGAGCTATTGGCCAGCCAGGGAAGAACCTTTACGCCACAAGCACATCAGGAACCTGTTGTGGAGAAGGCACCTCAGCATCCACAGCATGATCACCATGGGCATCATGGCCACGGTGGCGGCTGTCCCGGCAGTAGAATGCTGCAGTTCGATAAGCCGGCTTCAGAGGGTAAAGGAGAGGCTGTAAGCAGCGGAGATATTGAAATAAAAATTAAGCCTCAGCTAAGACAATGGCCGGTACAATTGAAGCTGTTGCCAGTCAATGCCCCATATTTTAAGAATGCTGACTTACTTGTGACTGCAGATTGTGTACCCTTTACCTATCCCAACTATCATCTGGATTTATTAAAGGGCAAGGCATTGGCTGTGGGATGTCCAAAGCTGGATGATGTACAATTGTACACCGATAAGCTGACTCAAATTATTGCAGAAAACAACCTAAAATCTATAACCGTAGCTTATATGGAGGTACCCTGCTGCCAAGGCATTGTTATGGCGGTTGAAACAGCAGTAAAAAGGGCAAGCTCATCATTGAAAATAAACAAAGTAAAGCTAAGTCTACAGGGTGAAAAAATCTAATTTAGAATACAATAAAAAGCAATCCTAAATAAATAGGGATTGCTTTTTAATAGTTTAAAGGGGATAATCTGTCATTCTGAGTTTGCGAAGTATCTAATTTGAAAATACATGCTTCGATAACTCAGTATGACAGACCAATTGAAATTGTTAACGACTATTTTAACTATAAGCCATTCGTTATTCACTTTACAGGATTAACTGCGCTTTCTTTATTGTCCATAATTCTTAAGAACAGGTGTGTCCCGCATATCTATAGTAATACCCTTATTAATGATATTATCAACCTGATCTCTCTCATAGGTGCATTTTGAGAAGGCGATTTGACATTGTATGGTATTTTTGCAGGTGGCACATGCAACCCGTTCAATTTTGGGACGCTGCTTTTTTGATAGATTTATCAGATATATATATTCCGCCTTGTTTTTATTCGTTTCCAAAATGTAAGGTTTAACTGCCTTTAAATAATGGCTTTTAACCAGCTTGAGAGCTTTTTTTCTGTCTTTAAGACGTATAAAGGATAGCTGATATTCAGTTCCTATTATCTGACCCAGAATTGTAGGGGTTTTTATCTCAAGCTTTAATTCCTCATAGGGAATATCAAGATAATCCATCTTAGCAATGATTCTGCCGCTGATTTTTATGGGGAAAAGATTGTCAAGGTCATAGGCCTCTTCTGCAGTTAACGCAAAGTACTTATTAAATTTTTCGTTCTCAAGATATCTTATCAAAAGGTAAATTGCTAAAATCACTAAAGCACCAGCTAAAATCAATAAGTATGTCTCTGTATTCATAGCCTCATCCTCCTATATACATTTTAACATTGTATATTCAATAATTTTACTGGTGAAATTTAGATGGTTAAAACTGTCTATAAATACTTATAGTAGTAATTTTATGATTGATGGAATTGGATACTATGGATAAACAGTTATTTACAAAGTCAAAGGGTTCCTCCTTAGTGATCCGTGATGTAATTTACTGAATGCCCAGCTAAAAGAATATCCCAAAGCTAGCGGGGTAAACTAGGAAAAAAGAATAACCGGGGGAAGCAGAAAATAGGAGCATCTTAATGCCTAATAATAGCTTGTATAAGGAGGTAAAATCAAGTATAAGTCTATAAACGAGTATTTGTTAAATAGAGGAGCATTTGGTAAAATAATAGATAGTAAAGTAAAAATTGCCAGTTAAGGCTAAAGGGGAATGGTATTATGAGTATAAAATTTGACTACTCAAGAGCTTTGAGCTTTGTATCTGAAGAGGAATTGATAGCCTATCAGCCTTTTATAGATACGGTACATAGGCTAATGGAGGAAAAAACAGGCTTAGGAAAGGAATACTTAGGTTGGCTTGACCTGCCGTCTGAAATTGATCAGCAGCAATTGGAGGCTATAAAGGGGGCGGCTGAAAAGATAAGAAACGACTCCCAGGTATTAATTGTAGTCGGCATAGGAGGCTCATATATAGGCTCAAGGGCGGCTATAGAGATGCTGATCCCTTATTATTACAATCAACAGGCCGATAAAGGCCAGCCCGAAATCTATTATGCTGGTCAGAATATTAGTGGAAGATATATTAAGGATTTATTGAAGCTGGTGGAGGGAAGGGACCTTTCGATTAATGTTATATCAAAATCCGGTACGACAACAGAGCCTGCAATCGCCTTTAGAATATTAAAGGAATATATGGAAAAGAAATATGGCAAGGAGGAGGCCGCCAGGAGAATATATGCCACCACTGATGCAAAATCAGGAGCCTTAAGAAGGCTGGCTGAGGAGGAGGGATATCAAACCTTTGTAATACCAGACGATGTTGGTGGCAGGTTTTCAGTGCTGACACCGGTGGGTCTTTTACCAATTGCTGCAGCAGGAATAGATATTGACTTAATTCTGAAGGGGGCAAAGCAGGCTTCAATAGAGTACAAAAATGCAAATATCCTTGAAAACCAATGCTATCAATATGCAGCTATACGAAACATTATGTATGGCAAGGGGAAGACTATAGAGCTTCTTGCAAATTATGAGCCCGCCCTTACGCTTATGGGGGAATGGTGGAAGCAGCTCTTTGGTGAAAGTGAAGGGAAGAACCAAAAAGGAATATTCCCTGCAACTGTGAATTTCTCTACAGACCTCCATTCAATGGGGCAATACATACAGCAAGGCTTACGTAATATATTTGAAACGGTGCTCTTTGTTGATGAGAATAATTCCGACGATATCGTTATAAACAGAGAGGATAAGGACTTAGACGGTCTAAATTATTTAGCCGGAAAAACCGTCGACTATGTCAATCGGATGGCCTTTGAGGGTACAATAATGGCCCATAACGATGGTGGTGTACCTAATTTTGTAATCAATATTCCCGAATTAAACCCATATTACTTCGGATATCTCGTCTATTTCTTTGAGAAGGCCTGCGGCATCAGCGGCTATCTCTTGGGGGTTAATCCCTTCAACCAGCCGGGTGTAGAGGATTATAAACGAAATATGTTCGCTTTGCTTGGAAAGGAAGGCTATGATGCCCAAAGGGAGGCGCTTTTAAGAAGGCTAAAATAGGTGAAATATTATATCATAAGTATTAATATAGTAAACATGTTAACAGAATAAAATTAAATATTTCAAGCATTATAAATAAGGAGTCTGCATTTTTGCAGGCTTCAACTATTTTATTATACTATGTATAAATATTGTGCTAAAATAATAATTATTAAGCTTTAGAGGTGATGAATACCATGACTAACAATGAGAACATGCCTATCGGGGTCTTCGACTCCGGAGTAGGAGGTATCAGTGTTCTGGCTGATTTGATTAAGCAAATGCCTATGGAGAAATATATATATTTTGGCGATTCAAAAAATGCACCTTATGGCACCAGAAGCCTTGAAGAGGTAAGGACATTGTCCATTAGGGTTGCCGATAGCCTGATAGCAGACGGCATAAAGGCTTTGGTGGTGGCCTGCAATACTGCCACCAGTGGCGCTATAGCAGAGCTAAGGGAGGTGCTGGATATACCTGTAGTAGGTATGGAACCCGCTGTCAAGCCAGCTATTGAAAGGCCCCATGCCGGTAAAGTGGCGGTCATGGCAACGCCATTCACTTTAAGGGAAAAGAAGTTCAATACCCTGATTTCAAAATGGGCAGAGGCCAACGAAATTATTAAGCTGCCATGTCCCGGTCTAGTGGAAATAATTGAAGCCTATGGTGGCAGAGGGCAGGAGCTGAGGGAGTATCTGGCGACGCTTTTTCAACAGGTGAATTTAAATGAAATAAGCAGCATTGTATTGGGCTGTACCCATTATATCTTTATAAAGGCGCTTATTACAGAAATTGTAGGTAGTAGTATAAGCCTGGTGGATGGAAATAGCGGCACCGTAAATCAGGTACAAAGGCTTTTAAGAGCAGATAACCTACTAGTTAACAAACCCTATGAGGTAGCTCCTATTACAGAGGTTAGGATGATAAACTCCAGTGGAAGGGAGGAGCTAATAAGCCTCAGTAAACTATTGCTGGAGGAAAGGCTGAAGGAGCTGGGCTGGATTGGTATAATAAAGTATATTGATGATTGTCACAAAATGTATTAACATAGAAGTCTAGCTAGTACATCGTCGCAATTAGAATATTAGTGGTCCATGGTTAATTTCCATATAGCTTCCTTGGCGTCAGTCGCAATATTGAAGGATATTCCTTCCTCGTTATATGAAAATTTTCCTCAGGCTATAACCAAAGTTTTAACTACGACCAGCTACTAGTCACCTTCTACGCAAAATCATATAAGAAGGAGATAACGATCCAAATGGAAGAATGCCAAGAAAATCAGGATAAAAGCAGTAATTTTAAAATAATCGCCCTTATGACTATGTCTACAGTTTTTTGGGCAGGGGCCTTTATAGCTGGGAAGGTTACGACAGTCGAGTTTCCTCCCTTTGCCTTGACCTTTTTACGTTTTTTCTTCGCCTCCATATTTATTTTTATCACTATGATGAAATTCGAAAAAAAGGACTGGCGGCTTAAAAGAGAAGATCTACCGGTGATGATTTTTCTTGGGCTGGTGGGAATGGTGGGATATCATGTCCTGTTCTTTATTGCCCTAAAGTACACTACTGCAGTTAATGCATCAATGATTGCAGCGACAAATCCGCTTATGACTACGATTTTGGCGGCCCTTTTTCTCAACGAAAGACTGGGTATGGCCAGAGTAGCCACGATCTTTGTTGCATTAACTGGAGTGGTACTAACAATAACCAGGGGCGATATTTCTGTAATCAAAAGCTTCAGCATCAACAGAGGCGATTTGATTATGCTGGCGGCTGTAGCCTGTTGGGCAACCTATGCCATAGTTAGCCGCAGGGTAATGTCTAAATATTCACCATTGATATTGACCACCTATAGCTTTTTGCTCTGCAGCTTATTTACTCTGCCCTTTGCCATAATGGAAAAGCCATGGGTGTTTATACCAGCCACTAGCATTAAGGGCTGGATAGGAGTGCTGTATATGTCTATTTTTCCATCATTTATAGGATATCTGGTTCAGCAGACGTCAATTAAAGAGCTGGGACCCAGTAAAACCTCTATATTTATCAATTTAGTTCCTGTATTTTCAATGGTGCTTTCTGTTGTTTTGTTAAAGGAAAGGGTAACGGCAATTACTATTCTAAGTGCTGCATTGATAGTGCTGGGTGTATATTTAACTAATAGACTTAAGACGAGGGATGTAAAGGTAGTATTAGAAAGAGGGTGAAGCCATGATTATCGCAGAAATGATTTTGGCATTAATCAACAAGCTGGGCATTATTATAATTTTAGCAATAGGAATATCCAGAATTGGAATCTTCAAAAAGGTAATAACAAAAAAGGAGATTACCCTTACGGATAAAATATTTCTATCAATCGTTTTTGGTGCAATTGGTATTATGGGAACCTACTCCAGTGTACCGATTTATGGCGCCTTGGCTAATACGAGGGTGGTAGGAGTTATGGTGGGCTCCCTGCTGGGGGGGCCTTTGGTTGGCGTTATTGCAGGGCTTATAGCAGGTGGGCATAGGTATTTAATTGATATTGGCGGCTTTACTGCGCTTTCCTGCGGGATTTCCACTATAGTTGAGGGCCTAATAGGTGGCTATGCCTATTATCATATCAAGAATAAGTCCAATAAATGGCAGTATGCCTTTTTCATAGGGGTATTTGCTGAGATAGCTCAGATGATTATCATATTAGCTTTAGCCCGTCCCTTCCAGGATGCTTTAAATCTGGTAAAGATCATATTATTGCCGATGGTGCTGGTCAATTCCTTGGGTATCGCTATTTTTATTGGTATAATTGAGAATATTTACTCCGAGTACGAGAGGATAGCCGCTGGACAGGCAAATAAGGCATTGAAAATTGCCAATTTGACATTACCGCATCTAAGAAAGGGCTTAAATTATGAGGTGGCACAAAAGGTTGTGGATATCATATATGCCACTGTTGATGTCGCCGCCATTGCCATAACCGACAGTAAAGAAATTCTTGCTCATAGAGGTGTCGGTGAGGATCATCATCGAGCCGGCTTTGAGATACAAACGGAGATTACCAAAAGGGTGATTCAAACCGGGAAGCATACGATAATCAATAGTAAGAAGGACATTCAATGTATAGACGAGAAATGCAGCCTCAGGTCTGCCATTGTAGTGCCCTTGAAGGAGCACGAAACTGTGGTAGGAACCTTGAAGCTCTATAAAAAGGATGAGAACAGTATTACCTCAGTGGATGTGGAGCTGGCACTGGGCCTTGCCCAGCTGTTTTCAACCCAGATTGAACTTAGCAAGCTGGATTATCAGAAGAAGCTTTTAGTAGAGGCAGAGCTTAAAACGCTACAGGCTCAGATCAATCCCCATTTCCTGTTTAACGCAATAAATACCATTATATCCTTTATGACCTTTGATGTTGAAAAATCCAAGACTCTCTTGATTTCATTGGCAGATTTATTCAGAAAGAGTCTAAGAAATAATCAGGAGCTTGTGGATATAAAAACCGAGCTGGAGCATATCGCCTCTTATTTGGAGATTGAAAAGGCCAGATTTGGTGATAAGCTTCATGTTAACTATGAGCTTCAGGAGGATCTTGCCTTTAAATTTCCGCCATTAATTCTTCAACCCATAGTTGAGAATGCCGTTATTCATGGCATACTGCCCAAAAAGCAAGGTGGATCAGTAACTATACGCTCCAGTAAGGCAGATAAGGACGTACTGCTGGAGGTTATAGATGATGGTGTAGGTATAGATTTAATTACGATGGATAAGCTTATGGTGGAGGATGCCGATGCTAAATCCGTTGGGCTTCAAAATGTGAATAAAAGACTAATAAATCTTTACGGTGAGGATTATAGATTAAATATTACCAGCGATACCAGTAGGGGAACGAGGGTACAAATAAAAATTCCATGTCATGCGTAGGAGGCGTGAGTCCTATGAGCACAGTTATTATTGTTGATGATGAAATGCCTGCAAGAATGCATATTAGGAGTCTTTTATCAGCACATCCTGACTTTCAGATAATTGGAGAGGCCTCCAATGGAGAGGATGCTATACAGCTATGTCAGGAAAGGCAGCCGGATGTGGTGTTTTTAGATATTCAGCTACAGGATATGGATGGCTTTGAGATAGCATCTGAGCTGATAAAGCTGCCTAAGCTGCCTAAGATCGTTTTTGCCACCGCTTACAACGAATATGCTATTGAGGCTTTTGAATATTCAGCCCTAGATTATCTTCAGAAGCCGATTAAGGATATCCGCTTTGTCAGGACGATAGAAAGGCTTAGGGAGGAGCTGAAGGCATCAGAGGAAGAGGCATTGAAAAAGGTTCAGCTTATGCTGCAAAGACATCTGGAGATCAATCACAAAAAACAGAAAATAACATTGGAGAAGGATGGAAAGCTGTTTGTTTTGGACTATAAGGATATTATAATTATCGAGACAGAGGACCGAAATACCAAGGTTATCAGCAGCAGAGGCGAATTTATCAGCAATTGCCCTATGGGGGACTGGGAGGAGAGGCTGCAGACCCACGGCTTCTTTAGGCCCCATAGAAGCTTTTTGATTAATCTCGATGAAATAGATCAGATCGTATTATGGTTTAATAATAGCCTTCAAATAAAGATGAGGGGCTACAAGGATAAAAACATACCCATAAGCAGAAATAAGCTAAAGGAATTTAAAGAACTGGTGGGCTTTGAGGGCTAAACAGAATAAACAGCATTTTGGACATGTTAAACGAAAATTACGACATTTTAAACTAAAAATCGCATAAGGCTATTAAACCTCCTCTATAATGTAATTACTGAAATAATACATTATTTAAGGAGGTTTATTTATGTCATTATTTTTAATTTCCATCGTAGCGTTAATTGCAGGATATTTTATTTACGGAAAATTTGTAGACAAAGTATTTGGTATTGATGAAGGCAGAATTACGCCGGCTAATGAGCTGAAGGATGGCGTAGACTATGTACCAATGCCATGGTACAAGATTTTCTTAATTCAATTTCTTAATATTGCCGGCTTAGGACCTATATACGGAGCTGTTGCAGGTGCTTTATGGGGACCAAAGGCATTCTTCTGGATTGTTTTAGGTAGTATATTTGCTGGTGGTGTACATGACTACTTCTCAGGTATGCTTTCAATCCGTCATAATGGTGCCAGTGTTTCTGAAATCGTTGGCAAATATTTGGGACCATTTGCAAAGCAGTTTATGAGAGGCTTTTCGGTCATTCTTCTTGTTCTTGTAGGAACCGTTTTCATGACAGGACCTGCTACATTATTAGGCAACTTGGGCTTCTTAAGTATTGGCTCAGCAAAGATCTGGTTAGGAATAGTTTTAGTGTATTACTTCCTTGCAACAATACTGCCTATAGATAAAATTATCGGTAAAATATATCCGCTTTTCGGTGCTGTTCTTCTGATTATGGCAGGCGGCATAGGAACTATGCTGTTGGTTAAAGGCTATGAATTACCAGCATTAACAGCGGCAAATATTCATCCAGGTGGACTACCTGTATGGCCGTTACTATTTATAACAATTGCCTGTGGTGCAATCAGTGGCTTCCATGCGACTCAATCACCCCTTATGGCGAGATGCGTTGAAAATGAAAAATATGGTAGAGGAATCTTCTACGGTTCAATGATAGCAGAGGGTGTTATTGCATTAATCTGGGCAGCTGCGGCAATGAGCTTCTTCCACGGAACAGAAGGATTACAAGCAGCTATAGCAGCCGGTGGTCCAGGTGGCGTAGTTCATCAAATTTCAACAACTTTACTGGGTAGAGTTGGAGGCTTACTGGCAATGCTAGGTGTTATTGCTTGTCCTATAACCTCTGGTGATACAGCATTTAGAAGTGCCAGATTAGTTATTGCAGACTTTCTTAACATAAATCAAAGCAAGATAAATAAGAGATTGCTTCTTTCATTGCCATTATTTGCAGTGGGCTTCAGTTTAAGCTTAATCGATTTCAATATCATCTGGAGATATTTTGCATGGTCTAACCAAACACTGGCTACCTTAATGCTATGGGCATCCGCAATGTATCTTGTTAAATCAAACAAGCTTCACTGGATTGCTACAATTCCAGCAACCTTCATGACAGCAGTAATAGTAACCTACATTTTGCAAGCGCCAGAGGGCTTAAGATTGGCAACCAGCATATCTTATCCGATAGGTATAGCCGCAGCTGTAATAGCCTTTGCATTATTCATGGTTAAGGGCAAAAAGAATACAGAAACACCAGTGAAAGCATAAAAGAATCTATCAGCAGGCAGGGAAATATCCTTGCCTGTATTATTTTGCCAATAGGGCGGTTCTTTTTTGCATTTCTAGAATTTAGAAAAGTCTTACCTTTATTATTATACAGATAACAGGATTTTCTTTAAATAAAATCCGACCTTATATAGCATACTATAAATGACAAAATTTAAGGAGGATTCAGATACATGATACATGCAGAGGTTGCTTTATATCCGTTAAAAACCGACAATGCCACTAATATTATTAACAATTCCCTTCAATCACTACAGGGTCAGGGTGTAAGCTATCAGGTTGGCTCTATGGACACTCATATTCATGGTGAAGAGGAGCAGGTATGGCGGAGCCTAAAGAAGCTCTTTGACGAAGCACAGTCCTCCGGTGGAGAGGTCAGCATGGTTGTTACGATAACAAACGCTGCGGATTAATATAATAATAGAAATGAAAAAAAGGATGCCGATAATTGGAGCATCCTTTTTTACGTCCTGAAATGTAATAAAAACGTAATCATTATTCTATTGACGATTTTGCGCAAAAGGTGTAATATTACACTGTGGGTGATATATTTCCTTGTGGAAAAATATAATATATTACAGCTAATACAGAATAAGTCATTTTATTTAAAGGGGTGATATGTATTTGTTTTCATTGTTGATCATTATTGCAATCATAGTAACTATATTAATAGTATTGGGAGGTATTATATTTATGACTAAAAGTTTTAATTTGCGAAGTGTATACCTATATCTCGTTTGCTTCGTAACACTTATCATATTCATCATGGGCACGATATTTACGGTACAAAAGCTGGTGGATGTTTTTGTTGATGGTGGGTACTATTATCAGACGATAGAGGATTACGAAATGCGTTATCAAAAGTACAGCACAGAGGGAAGGCCTGTTGAATCAAGCATTTCTAAAGAAGAGCTTGAAAAGCGCTATGAGGCTTACTTAGAAGCAGAGGCAAAAAGAAATCGAGTTAATAATATTAGACAGTTGGCCTCCAGCGTATCAGCGATGGTGGTGGGAGGCGCCTTCTGGGCCTATCATTGGAAAAAGATAAAAGAAGAATAATTGATATTACTAAAGTTTAGAGACCCAGCTGGGTCTTTTTTTCTATTAAAATCCTTTTGATAATTCTTATTTCCTTACATGCCTGAATATACATAATTAGATAGAAATGAAATAGCAAAGGGGTCAATCTATGTCTAATAAAAAGTTTTTAAAGGGAGCCTTTATACTTGCCTCCGCGGGGCTGCTGGCAAAATTTCTGGGGATATTTTTTAAAATTCCACTGCAAAGATTAATACATGATGAAGGCATGGGGCTTTTTGGATTGCCCTATCCGATATACACAGTTTTATTGTCAGTTTCTTTAATCGGCTTTCCAGCGGCCTTGTCTAAGCTTATTTCAGAAAAGCTGGCTATGGGAGATTTAAGAGGGGCAAAAAAAATCTTTAATGTTTCCTTTATTATGCTGCTGATTATAGGAGTAGCCTCTACGTTGATTTTGCTATTTGGTGCGAGGGTAATAATCAATGTATTAAATTGGCCCGAGGATGCCTACTATTCTATTGTAGGTCTTTCGCTGGCACCATTCTTCGTGTCTATAATGTCGGCCTTTAGGGGATATTTCCAAGGACTTCAAATCATGACGCCTACAGCCATATCTCAGATAGTGGAACAGATAGGCAGAGTGGTTTTTGGTATTGCGCTGGCATATATTTTCATTTCAAAAGGTATAGGATATGCGGCAGGCGCTGCCTCCTTTGGTGCTTCAGCAGGTGCCTTTCTTGGCGCCTTGGTACTATTTATTTGTTATATAAAATATCATAGACAGCTCACCTTTACAGAAACAGGTAGCCTCCACGTAAAGGACAGTACTACAACTATAATCCGAAGAGTTTTGTGGATTGCTTTTCCTATAACCATCGGAGCTGTTCTCAGCTCAATCATGGGCCTTATAGATTCTGTAATAGTGCTGTCCAGACTATTGGAGAGCGGATATTCTGTGGAGGGGGCCACAATACTATACGGACAGCTGACCGGCAAGGCAGTGACCCTTATGAATGTTCCCCTTACCTTCAGCATGGCTATGGCCGCCAGCCTTGTGCCGGCTATATCAGAATCCTTCAGCAGAAAAAGATTTGCAGAGCTTAGAGAAAAGGCTGAGGCAGGTCTCAAGACTACTATAATCATCGCTTTGCCCGCCAGTCTTGGCCTTGCAGTTTTATCTACAGAAATCATTCACCTGCTCTGGGGGAAAACAGAGGCTGGCGGAGACATATTAAAGGTTTTGGCGATAAACGTACTGTTTATTGCAGGTGCCCAGACCCTCACCGGTATTTTACAGGGTATAAACAAGGTTTTTATACCGGTGAGAAATTTGATTATCGGTGTGGTTATAAAGCTAATAGTTAGCAATATTCTGCTGGTGACACATCTAAATATCATCGGGACGGTTATAGGGTCAATTGTCGGCTATGTAACTATCATGCTTTTAAACTTTATGACCTTAAGAAGAACAATCGACTTGAAAATTAATATAAAGGAAATGGTCATAATGCCCTGTTTAGCTGCGATGATCATGGCAGCTAGTGTTCATTACAGCTTCAATTACTTAAACTCAGTACTTTCTATCGAAGCCTTTGCAACTTTAGGCGCTATTTTTATAGGTGTAGTGGTTTATTTTAGCATTCTACTAGTTACAGGCACCATAAGCTTCAGGAAAGAAAAAACATTTATTTAATCTTGTAAGCCCTGCCAAAATTTATGTGACCCTTTATATCATCAAAATGAATAGAGGGTTTTGTTTTGTAGCAAATTATTATTAGTAGTTTATTAAACATAATTTACTGAGGAGGAAGCTATATGAAAAGGAGAATTGTTTTATTTATACTTATTGCAGTGTTGGTTGTTTTTGGAGCAGCTTGCCGACAGCAGCCACCGCCAGAGCAGACCCCGCCACCAGGGCAGACCCCACCGCCAGAGCAACCCCAGGATCCACAGGGAAAATATGAGGATGGTACCCATGAGGCAGAGCTAGAACCAGATGAAAGGGGCTGGAAGGCGGTTGTAGAAGTTACTGTTGAGGGTGGTAAAATTACTGCTGCGGCATTTGATGAGGTAAATGAAGAAGGTGCAAAAAAATCCGAGGACGAGGAATATCTTGAAAGATGGGGAACGGCAGCAAATATTGATGCAAGCGAGGTATATCCCAAATATGAAGAGGATTTAATTGAAACTCAGGATGTAGAAGAGGTTGAGGTAATAACCGGTGCTACATCAACTCACGAAAAATTTCAGGATGTAGTTAAAAAGGCTTTAGGAAAATAATAGGCTAAATCCCTCTGTTACGGCAGAGGGATTTTTACATAGTCAAAATAGTTCTATGAGATACTAAGAGTACAGCTAGAAGGGAGGTGTTCTATTGGAACCCAGATATATAGTCAAGACAGAATATGGCGTATCGGAGCCAATGTCATTTGAGGCTGCCAATCGTAAGGTTAGCCAATACAAACAGGAAGGTGTAGCAGCATCTATTTTACCAGAAGAGGATGGTTTGGCCTTTTATTTTAAGAATCAAAGCTTTATACCATAAAAGGAGGAGACTCTATGGAGCCCAAATACATGGTTTGTACAGAAAACAATATTTCACAGCCCTTGAACAGGCAAGCAGCCATCAATAGGGTTAAAGAGCTTGAAAGAAGTGGTGTTAATGCATATATCATTTCTCAGGATGAAGGGGAAAGAATTAAGAAAAGCCATGACAAGCTTCATACTCCCCGGTGGAGCTAGACTCACGTCATTGCTTGCCTACTAGAATGATATTAAAAGAATACGATCAACAAAAAACGCAATTGATATCAAGGAGACACAGGCTACTGTGTCTTTTTGAGTTGGATAAGTAATTGACTCATTCCTGACTGTACTAGCTATTTAATAACTAAAAAACCAGATAATGAGAAAAAGAAAGAATGATTAAGATTTAGTCCAATTATGAAGAAAATAAACCTAAATATAAGACCATAGTAATATTGAAAAGCAATGCTATTATCATGTAATATACTATATATGGTATTGATTTCAACGAACTGTACAATAGGAGGGGTATAATGGCTGTTACCAAGATACAGAAAAGAAATGGTGAAATAGTGGATTTCGATTCAGGCAAAATCAAGTCAGCTATATTCGCAGCTGCAAAATCCGTAGGTGGAAGTGATGAAATAACAGCAGTAAAATTAACAAAATTCGTGGTGGATATCATAAATGAAACCTATAGAGCTAGTGTTCCATTGGTTGAGGATGTACAGGATATAGTGGAGAAGGTACTAATTGAGGAAGGCCACGCTAAAACCGCAAAGGCGTACATATTATATAGGAAAAAGCATGAGGAAATCCGTGAGGTAAAAAATCTTTTCATGGATGCTGAAAAGATGGTGGAGGAATACGTCAATCTAGAGGATTGGAGAGTTAATGAGAATGCCAATATGGGCTTTTCATTACAGGGCTTGAACAATCACATCGTTGAGAGTATTACAACAAAATACTGGTTAAATAAAATATATCGCAAGGAATTAAGAGATGCCCATATGCGGGGTGATTTACATATTCATGATTTAGGATTATTGGCACCCTATTGCTGTGGATGGGATTTAGAGGCCTTTTTAAGACATGGCTTCAGAGGAGCTAAGGGGAAAATAGAGTCAAAGCCACCAAAGCACTTTGAGTCTGCCCTTGGACAGCTGGTGAATTTATTATACACATTACAGGGAGAATCAGCAGGCGCGCAGGCTGTGTCCAGCATAGATACATACCTCGCCCCCTTTATATATTATGATAACCTAGAATACGATCAGGTTAAAAAGTCAGTTCAAAGATTTGTGTTTAATCTAAATGTACCTACTAGAGTGGGCTTCCAAACCCCTTTTACAAATGTCACTCTAGATGTAAAGCCACATCAGCTGCTTAAAAATCAGCAGGTTATGATAGGCGGCAAGCTGATGGATAAAACCTATGGTGAGTTCCAGGAGGAAATGGATATGTTTAACCAGGCCTTCTGTGAGGTTATGATGGAGGGCGACGGAGCAGGCAGAGCCTTCAGCTTCCCGATACCGACAGTTAACATAACAGATGATTTCCCATGGGATTCAAAGATCGTAAACTGCATAATGGAAATGACCCGTAAGTTTGGAACGCCATACTTTGCAAACTTTGTAAACTCTGATTTATCACCGGAGGATATCCGCTCCATGTGCTGTCGATTAAGGCTTGATAACAGAGAGCTTAGAAAAAGAGGCGGTGGCTTGTTCGGAGCAAATCCATTGACAGGCTCAATAAATGTTGTTACATTGAACATGGCTAGAATTGGCTATATCTCAGAAAACCCAACAGATTTTAAAAAGCGTGTCAGAGAGCTGATGGAATATTCAAAGGAAATATGTGAAGCTAAGAGAACAGTGTTGGAGCAATATATGGATGCAGGATTATATCCTTATTCAAGATTCTATCTGCAGGGAGTAAAGGAAGCCACAGGTGAGTATTTTAAAAATCACTTCTCTACTATTGGTATTAATGGTATGAATGAGGCTTGTCTCAACCTGTTGGGCAAGGACATCACCACCGAGGAAGGCAATGAATTTGCCGTAGAAATTATGGAATTTATGAACAGGGTCATTCAAATCTTCCAGGAGGAAACCGACAGCCTATGGAATCTAGAAGCATCACCGGCAGAGGGAACTGCTTATCGATTTGCAAGATTGGACAAAAAGGTTTATCCTAAGATTATAACTCAGGGAGAAAATGAGCCTTATTATACAAACTCAACTCAGCTTCCTGTAGGCTATACAAAGGACATATTTGAGGCTATTGAGCTGCAGGAAAAGCTGCAGACTCTATATACAGGAGGAACAGTGCTCCATGGCTTTGTAGGTGAGGAGATAGACAATATAGAAACCTGCAAGCTGTTGATTAAAAAGATAATGGAGAAGAGCAGCATTCCATACATCACCATAACACCTACCTTCTCAATTTGTTCAGACCACGGCTATCTTTCAGGAGAGCATTTTGAATGTCCTACCTGCGGCAGAGAGGCAGAGGTTTGGACCAGGGTAGTAGGCTTCCACAGGCCGGTACAGGCGTGGAACAAGGGCAAGCAGGAGGAATACAGCCAAAGGGTGGAGTTTAGCCCAGAGGAAAGCCTTCAAAACAAACATGTAACGGTAAAAGACATCGAGGCATCAGCAGTATAGCCTAAGGAGAGGTTGAAATGAAGCTATTAGGGATTGAAAAGTCCTCCTTTATAGATTATCCAAATAAAATATCTACAGTTTTCTTTACTGGAGGATGCAATTTTAGATGTCCCTATTGTCACAATACCTCAATTGTCAATCAGGAGGGTGAGGCAATTTCTACTGGGGAGGCTATGGCCTTTCTACAAAAACGGAAAAAGTTCATCGATGCTGTTTGTATAACCGGGGGAGAGCCTACACTGCAGCCGGATTTATATGAGTTCATTGTTCAGCTTAAAAGTGAGGGCTTCCTTGTTAAGCTGGATACCAATGGTACCAGACCCCATATACTGACAAATCTGATTGAGGATGGTCTAGTTGATTACGTGGCTATGGATGTAAAGGCTCCATTAAAAAAGTATGCTATAGTTGCAGATCAGAGGGTGGATGTTAGGGACATAGAGAGCAGTATCGATATACTACTGAACAGCAGCATAGATTATGAGTTTCGTACGACAGTATGTACGGAGCTGCTGACCAAAGAGGATATATTAAATATTGCCATGACCATAAAGGGCAGCCGAAGATACTATCTGCAAAATTTCAGGGACGGCGAGACAGTGCTGGCGGGGAAAGGCAGATTTACCCCCTATGACCTGAATCAGCTGGAGCTTATAAGGGATGAAATAAAGGATTTATTTGAGATATGTGAAATCAGAGGAAAATAAGAGACGGAGTCCAAAGAGGCTCCGTTTTTTAGAATTTAGTAAGCTTTTGCTTAGTACCATAGGGATTAATTTTTATAACAGTTGATGGAACAATATGTAAAAAATAAAGGGAAAGTTGGGCTTTTGTAGAATTATGAATAAGTAAATAAATCTAGAAACGTATTACATTTGGGGGGAATGAATAATGCTAGGGCGATTTATGGTTATTGAACTTGTTCTTTTAGGAGCAGCTATATACACTTTTGTAATATTCATGAAGTTTATTCATTTAGGGACTAAAGCATTTGGTATTTATATAGAAAAAAACAAAGACTAGTCAGGGAAGCTTCTACGGCGTTGGCTAAAGGGGGAGACCACATTGAAAAAATTGAGCATATTATTATTCTGTTGCTCTTAATGGGCTGCAACTCAACATCAGAGGCATCAGAGGAAGCGTCTGAAAAGGATATTTTTTTATGGAATATATGCAATAATATGTAATAAATAAAGGAAGTTGAGAGATTTGATAGAATTGTCAAAATAGAATATCGCTATAATTGAATATAAAAATTGAAGGGATTGATTACATTGGGAATGATACCGCATCCATATCCACGGTAAAATGTTTTACTGGCAAAGCCTGTAACAATGGGTGATTATATAGTGGTACATGGAAATCTCATAAATCAATCGACGATTTCTAAAGGTAAGGAAGAAGAATCTGTCACAATGTTCCTAGCCTTCTGAATGAACAAGGCAATAACAGCTTTACCTGAAGTCACAAAATATCCCCTATTGTCTATGTTTATGAAAGCAGAATAGGCATCAGAAGTATCTCCATAGGAAAGAATTAATTCAACAGTCTTTGGCTGATAGGCCCCATTCTGATTGGGCAATGAAAGATATAAGTTAACCAAATCAGGATTTATCACGCCGTTCTTATAAAAGACTGGCCCGGATATTGAAACTTCTTGAAGCAAGGGACCAAATAATTCATTAGATTGTCCTAATAATTCAGATGCTGTACCAGACCAATTTTTATTATTTGCTTGAGAAATATCAGAAAATGTACAATAGGCAATGCCATTGGATTGAATATCTTCTAGTCCTAGTGTATCCCACAAAGTTCTTGGCCTAAAATAAACTGCCAATAGGATGGAAATAAAGACTATGATCACAATAGCCCTATATTTCTTTAATAGCATAATGATTACTTCAATTCCCATTTCTGTAATATCCTCCAATTTATTGATAATATTAGTCTAACATAATAAAAAAATATCACAACCCATAATTAATTGAAATTTCTCGTAATCAGCACTGTTATCAGGTTATGGAATAGATTCAAAATAGAGATAAAGCGCATGTAATGTCCGAGCATTAGTAATATCTAATGACCGGGCATTTTTTTATTTTACAGATTAATATTAGGTTGTACTTAGAGATGCTGAAAAAGCACAATCCTTGCCCAGAATCATATACTAATGTAATAGCAAAAGTAAGGGAGTGGGCAAAACAATGGGTGAGCAATTACAAAAAAAAATTGCTTTTTTTGTTCGACAGGGTGCAGATGATTTCCTTGAGGACATTGTTTTAAAGCTGCAAGGAAATTTTGAAATACGAAAGGTAACTATAAATTCTAATGAAGAGCTAAAGTTGATTAATCAAGGAATGGCGTGGGCTGATATAAGCTGGTTTGAATGGTGTGACAATTTAGTTGCCTATGGCAGTAAGCTGCCCATTGCCAAAGATAGAAAAATAATATGCAGATTACACAGCTATGAGGCTTTTATAAAATATCCAGCTTATGTCAATTGGAGTAGCGTAGATAAAGTCATCTTTGTCTCGGAAAATATAATGAACTATGTATTAGAAAACTTCAGTATTGATAAGGCAAAGGCTGTTTGTATTCCAAATGGGGTTAATATGAATAAATGGACTTACCTAGAGAGACAGCCGGGCTTTAAGGTTGCTTATGTGGGCTACATTAATTATAAGAAGGGGGCTATGCTGCTGCTTCATGCCTTTAAGGCACTATATGAGAGGGATAACCGCTACAAGCTGTATATTGCAGGTAAGTTTCAGGACCCTCGGGACTCAATGTACTTTGAACAGATGATTCGAGAGCTGGGGCTGCAGGATAATTATTATTTTGAAGACTGGCAGGTGGACCTTGAAGGCTGGCTAAAGGATAAGGATTATATTTTATGCACCAGTCTGCTGGAATCACAGAATATGAGTGTTATGCAGGCAATGGCTTCAGGCATAAAGCCCATAGTCCATAATTTCGTAGGTGCAAAAGCAATATATCCTGAAAAATATGTATGGAATACAATTGATGAGGCAGTCGAAATGATAGCTGAAAAGGATTACAATTCACCAGAATATAGGAGTTATATAGAAAATAACTATTCACTGGAAAAGCAGCTGGAATCAATTAAACAGGTATTTGATGCGATGCCAAGCGCTGAAAATAAGACTGCTGACTTTGATTACTACAACTATTGGAGCAAAAGGCTGAATTCTAGGTTTAATCTGGAAGGCGTCGGATATATAGGCCTGGGGGATGAGCATAATCGATTATTGTATCAAGGTAGATTGGAAGCTTTAGAGGCAGTTTTAAATATTGCCTTTGATAATCTTGCGGATAAAAGGGTACTGGAGCTGGGCCCGGGAATAGGCATCTTTACTGAGTATTTTAAGGATAAAGGGGTTAAGGATTACAGTGGGATTGATATTGTTGAGAAATCTGTATTAGAGATGAGTAAAAAATTTCCGAACTATCGCTTTATGCAAGGGGATATAACAGAGGACATCTATTACAGCGGAAAATACGATTTGATATTTGCTTCTTCTGTGCTACTTCATTTAACAAATGAAGTGAATTATGAAAAAACATTATGCAACCTCTCCAACCATCTAGCCGATGCGGGAGTCATTATTCTGATTGATCCTATAACCATGATAAAAACAAAAAGCGCATCGGCCCATGTCGTTATTAGAGACATCAACGATATAAATCATGTCCTGGATCGTGAGGAGCTTCAACTGTCTATGATGCTGCCTATAGCATTCTTTTTGAATTATCCCTTTGATAATGCGCTTCTTCGTGCAGAAGGCAAATCAGCCCTAGAGGCTTTTCAAACGGTAAGCCATCTTTTTAAGCTCAATGAATTCAGTGACGAAGACAAAAAGCTGATGGGCAGATATATTTTCAATAGGGAAAAAAAGCTGATACATGACAGCGGTATTGGTCTGTCCGAAAAGCTATTGATTATACAAAAGAAGGGAAATCCACAAATTAGCATTGATATGAAAGATGTATATCATATAGAGAGCATCGAAGCCGCCATTAGTGATGCTGGTGAGGTGCTAAGAAAAAATAATACGATGTCCCATCCGATATTTGAAAAATTAGAAGAGCTTTTGCAGAAGATGCAAAAAAGGTGATGCCTCATAGGTAGAAGCTTCTTATAGGGAAACCGGTAAAGGAGGTTGGAAAAGGTATGTCGCTGGATAATATACCATTAGTTTCTATAGGGATAATTAACTATAATGGCATGAGGTTTCTGAGAAACTGTATTGATGCCTATCTCAAGCAATCCTATCCCAATATTGAAATAATCATTATAGATGATTGCTCCAGTGATGGTTCGATAGAATATCTTAAAAGTCTTGAAAAAGAAAACGAAAGAATTCGATGTATCTATCATAGTATAAACAGCGGGGGTCCTTCCTTAGCTATACAAGAGCTTATAGATGAGGCAAGGGGAAAGTATTTTCAATGGCTTGCCTGTGATGACTATCCAGAGCCAAAGGCAATAGAGAAGCTGGTGAAGCTTTTGGAGGAGACGGATAATGACTATGCATACTGCAATTTCAGTGTGATAGATGACAAGAACAACACTATAGCCCATTGGGGCTATAGGCTCCCGACAATAGAGGAAATGGTATACCATGTTTTCACCTATTGCTCTGGAATAATCCCAATGAACGGTCTCTATAGAAGGGATTTTTTCCTCAAAAACAACATCAGCTGGCTAATATATAGGAATAACGATCATTCCAGTGATACGATTAATTCCCTATACTTCATAATGCAGGGGATGACATATTGCATGCTGAAGGAGAGTCTTATTAATTACAGAATCCATAGCAGCAATGAATCCCAAAATATTGCCCAGAGGCTAAGGACATCACTTTCAGTTTATGACTTCATCATTCAAAATTTTGATGAAGCTGTTTATCTGCCTGATATAAACTGGCAGCAGGAGAATAGGGAGGAAATGAAGTCTTATATACTGGCGCAATTTTACTATAATAAAATCATGGATTATCTTAATTTAAAGGGGTTGCCAAGTCATTTAAGGCAATCTATTCCTAAGGAGCAAATCATAAACTATTTAGAGGGCTTCGTTAAAGAGGGCATTTCTTATATCCACAGGGGATTAGGCCAGGGGAATAGCTTTAGAGAGCAGCTACTGGAGCTGGAGGAGGCCTATAAAAAATTATAAATGAGCAGAGAGGAATTTATTTATGTTAGATAGTGTGTTTAGATTGTTAGATAAGAAAAAGGAGCTTTCATATCCAGATTATCTTGAGTCTTTAAAGAATAAAAGGGTGGCGGTTTATGGTGCAGGGGGAGTAGGGGTATCCACTGTCGGTATTCTTCTGGATTACGGCATAAAGGTTACCTGCTTTATTGATGATGATCCTGTAAAGCAGGAAATAAGCATTGAAGGTGTTACGGTTAATGCATTGAATAGCCTGTCACCTGATACTGAGGATGTCATTTTAATATGTGTCCCTAATTTTTCAGAGGTTGAAAAAAGACTTATGGCTCTAGGTTATAAAAATATTCACAGCTATCCTCTGATGATGAGTAAAAAGGGCTTTTATGACAGAAGCCTGTTGAAGGAGAAGCAAGAAGAAATTTATCGGCTATATGCTTTGCTGGAGGATGACGTATCTAAGGCAGTTTTGCTGAATATCTTATACCATAGAGCTACTATGGACTTTTCCTATATCGCAAAAATAAAGTCAGATAATCAATATTTCCCTGAAGATATTTTCGGCTTTCACAGCAGGGAGTGCTTCGTTGACGGGGGAGCCTATCGTGGAGAGACACTGCAGGCATTTATCGATAAGGTAAAGGGAGACTTTGAATATATCTATGGCTTTGAGCCAGACAGAAGAAACTTTTCAATGCTAATTCAAAACACGCGTCATATTTCTCCCTACAAAATGAAGCTATTCAATGCAGGACTACATTCTCATGAGGGGAAGATCAGCTTTAATTCCTTAGGAAATAGCGCTTCCTTTATTTCAGAAGATGGGGGAGAGCTGATAGCGCTGTTGGCATTGGATACTGTGGTTAAGGAATTTAAGCCCAGCTATATTAAGCTGGATATAGAGGGTGCAGAGGCTGATGCCCTGTTAGGTATGAAAAATACCCTGAAGGCATGTCAACCGAAGCTGGCAATTTCAAGCTATCATAAGCCTGAGGATTTATGGGAGCTGCCCCTGTTGATTAAGGCACTGGAGCCATCCTATAGGCTATATATGAGACACTACACCCATGACCTGCACGAGACCGTCTGTTATGGCGTATAGCTGCTGATGGGAGGCGATTTAATGTTCACGGGAAAAACACTGCTCATAACAGGAGGAACTGGCTCCTTCGGCAATGCTGTCCTCAATCGCTTTATAAACACCGACATAAAGGAGATAAGGATATTCAGCAGAGATGAAAAGAAGCAGGAGGATATGCGGCATAAGCTCAATAGCGATAAGGTGAAATACCATATTGGGGATGTAAGGCACTATCAGTCATTATACGACAGTCTTAGAGGGGTGGACTATGTTTTTCATGCTGCAGCCTTGAAGCAGGTGCCCTCCTGTGAATTTTATCCTATGGAGGCGGTAAGAACAAATATCATCGGCACTGAAAATCTTCTTCATGCAGCTATAGCAAATAAAGTAAAGAAGGTGGTTGTATTAAGCACCGATAAGGCAGTATATCCAATTAATGCCATGGGTATGTCAAAGGCGCTGCTGGAGAAGGTGATGGTGGCTACCTCCAGGAATATTGAGAAGGAGGAAACCACCATGTGTGCAACACGATATGGCAATGTTATGGCCTCCAGGGGTTCGGTGATTCCTCTGTTTATACAACAAATTAAGGCGGGCTTGCCCTTAACTATAACAGACCCCAATATGACCCGCTTTATGATGTCCCTAGACAATGCCATTAATCTCGTGATCTTCGCCTTCTCAAATGCAAGGCAGGGGGACATATTTATTCAGAAGGCGCCTGCTACAACTATATATGAGCTTGCTACGGCCTTAAAGGATATCTTTGATGCCGACAATGAAATAAAAATAATTGGAACCCGACACGGTGAAAAGCTATATGAAGCCTTACTGACGCGGGAGGAAATGGCTGTTGCGGAGGACTTGGGAGACTATTATAGAATATCTGCCGACAGCAGAGATCTTAACTATGACAAATACATCAGCTACGGTAAAAGCATGTCAGATAAGCTGGAGGACTATAACTCCCATAATACCTATAGGTTGACCTATGATGAGCTAAAGGAAATGCTTTTGGGGCTGGACTATGTGCAGCAGGAGCTGCAGAGCAAGTAGGGGGGCTGAGTAGATGCTGAAGGTGATGACCATAGTAGGAACAAGACCGGAAATTATTAAGCTAAGCCGAGTTATAGATAAGCTGGATAAGCATACAAACCATATATTAGTGCATACAGGGCAGAATTTTGATTATGAGCTGAATGAAATTTTTTTTGAGAAAATGCGGATAAGAAGGCCTCAGTACTTTCTCGACTCTGTAGGAAAAACAACAATGGAAACCATAGCAAATATACTGGTGAAGGCCGAAGAAATAATAAAAAAGGAAAAACCAGAGGCATTGCTGGTTTATGGCGATACCAACAGCTGTCTAGCTGTGCTGGCGGCTAAGCGAAACAAGGTTCCAGTGTTTCATATGGAGGCCGGCAATCGATGCTTTGACCAGCGCGTGCCAGAGGAAATTAACCGTAGGCTTTTGGATCATTTGAGTGATATCAACATGACCATATCAGAGCATGCAAGGAGATATCTGCTGCAGGAGGGAATACCTGGGGAAACCATAATCAAGGTGGGCTCCTGTATGAGGGAGGTTCTGGACTATTATCACGATGATATTCTATACGCTGATGTGTTGAAGGAGCTGAAGCTCAAGGAAAGGGAATATTTTGTGGTCAGCGCCCATCGGGAGGAAAATATTGATTCTGATAAGAATTTCAGTCGTTTTATTGAAACACTTGAAGCTATTTCAGAGAAATACCATAAGCGTATAATTGTGTCTACACATCCAAGGACCAGAAGGAAAATTGAAGACTCAGGTATAAGCTCAATATCAAGGGTTGAATGGCTAAGGCCCCTTGGATTTTTCGATTATATTAAGCTGCAAATGAAGGCCTTCTGTGTCATATCCGATAGTGGCACCATTATGGAGGAAGCCTCTATTCTGGGCTTTCCTGCAATCACCATAAGAAATGCTCATGAGCGACCAGAGGGAATGGATGAGGGTGTGCTGATATTATCAGGATTAAAGCCTGAAAGGGTGTTGGCGGCTATTAGAGTGATGACCGACAGAGAGACCCATGACAGCGGTTTTGGTTTAGTTCCCGATTATAATGAAGAAAATGTTTCCGACAAGGTTGTAAGGATAATTATGAGCTACACAGACTATATTATGCGTACAGTTTGGCGTGAGGAGGATTAGGCTTGGAGAAAAAAAGGGTTTTGGTATTAGGCGCTACAGGAATGGCTGGACATATGATAATCACCTATTTAGAGGAACAGGGGAGCTTTGATGTAGATCATCTCTCCCATAAGAAAAAACTCAACGACAAAACCCATCTGCTGGATGCAACAGATTTTAACAATCTTGGGGAGCTTTTAGATAGAGAAGGCTTTGATGTCATCATAAACGCCATTGGCATCCTTAATCACTTCGCTGATATGTATAAACATAAAGCAGTGCTGTTAAATTCATATTTGCCTCATTATTTAGAGGAGAAATTCAGAGGAAAGGCCACGAAGGTTATCCATCTCAGCACAGATTGTGTATTTTCAGGGAAAACAGGCCGCTACACTGAAGTCTCTTTCAGGGACGGCGACACCTTTTATGACAGAACAAAGGCAATTGGAGAAATTTTCGAGGATAATAGTCTGACCTTCCGAACCTCCATAATAGGGCCCGACATGAACTATGACGGGATAGGGCTGTTTAACTGGTTTATCAAGTCAAAGGGCATCGTCCGGGGCTATTTAAACGCCATATGGACGGGGGTCACCACCTTGGAGCTGGCTAAGGCTATTGAAAAAGCCATACTTGTAGATTTAAGAGGGCTATATCATTTGGTACCAGAGGAAAGCATAAGCAAGCATCAGCTGCTGCTTTTATTCAAAGCTGCTATGCGGCTGGATTCTGTCGAGGTTGAACCCTATAACAATGAGCCCCTGGACAAAAGTCTAGTAAATACCCGTAAGGATTTTGATTATAAAGTACCGAATTATAGAACAATGGTAGAGGAGATGCGGGAATGGATAGAGGGTCATTTGTCTCTATATCCTCATTACACGAGGGGCTGAATCATCAGCTCCTTCCTGCTGTTGCAAAATAAAGGGAAAATATGTTAATATATTATAATACACAACAAAGGGGGAATACAGCATGCTGGTTAATCGTTTTAAATTTTATGCTACTACCTTCGTAATAACGCTGACCTTATTATTACTTTTGGACAACCCTATTATGGCTGGGGTCATTACGATAACAGTAGTAATGGTGGGCTATATTGCTATAGGCTATGGCAGAAGTAAAAAAAGACTGAATCTATTGGAAAAAGCTTGTGACCCAGAGGCCTTTATGGCTGCCACAGAGGCACAGAGAAAGATAACAGGAAAAGATGCCAAAATAAATGCTTATCTGAACGTAGATAGAGCTGCGGGACTGATTTCCTTAGGACGGCTTCAGGAAGGAAAGGACCTTTTGCTTTCAATTGATAAATCTAAGCTATCAGTAAAAAATGGATCGCTTTTGGCCTTTACGCATAATTTGATCGTTTGCTTATACGAAATGGGGGAGACCTCAGAGGCAGAGAAATTGTTTGAAACACAAATGCCAATTCTGTCGCCAGTAAGTAAAAAAATGATAAGCACAACAGAGCTACTTATCGCTGAACGCTTCTTTTATTTAAACAGATATGAGGAGGCAAAGGAGAAATACCAAGGGCTGAAGACGGAAAAGCTTAGTAAACGACTAAAGCTTCATATAAGCTTTAGATTAGGTGAAATTGCCCTAATCGATGGCGATAAAGAAACGGCCTTGGCGCAGTTTCAGATAGTAGCCGATGAAGGGAACAAGCTGGAGATTGCACAGTCAGCCAGGGAGCGTATAGAAAGGATAGCATAGTAGACATAGCGTATTGAAGAAATATATATTTCAGATAAGCTACAATCCGCTTGGGTTGAAAAACCAGATGCTAATCTGATTGATCTGGTATCAAAGAGAGCTTAGGCGAATTTTCCTATATAAATCTGTGACCTGAAATACATCTATTTATTCTAAGTTCAAAATATTGAGACTACATATTGACTATTTACATATAATAAATTAATATAGTATAAACGAACACATACAAAATGGCGTTGATGAGGAGGAGTACATGCTTACCCGAAGCCTAGAGAGAAGATGGTTGGTGAAAATCTTCGTGAAGGAGGTATGGAAGTAGCCTTTGAGCTGTGAACCGAAGGGATAAATCCTGGTAGGCTTCAACGGAAATTTCCACCGTTACAAGGAAAGCGATATCGGAGGGTTACTTTTCTCCCGTATCGACAGAGTGCAGATATATATCTGAAATTAGGTGGTACCACGGACCCGTACAGTTCGCCCTAAGCTAGTCAAATAGCTTACGGCGGACTTTTTGTTTTGTGTTCGAAAATTAAAGGGAGGTATTACCATGGAAAAAAGATATGATTTTAATCAGGTTGAAAAGGAAATACAGGCATTGTGGAGGGAGCATGATATTTATAGCTTTGATTATGACAGCCCTAAGGCGGTTTATTCAATCGATACACCCCCACCAACCATTAGCGGAAGTCTCCACATCGGACACATTTTTTCATATACACAGGCAGAGATGATAGCACGCTTTAAGCGTATGCAGGGATTCAATGTTTTTTATCCCTTTGGCTTTGATGATAATGGTCTGCCCACTGAAAGGCTGGTGGAAAAGCAGGAGGGTATCATTGCAAAGAATTTACCCAGAGGTGAATTTATCTCCAGATGCATAGCCACTACGGAAGGCTATGAGAGAGAGTTTAAAGCGCTATGGCAAAGTCTGGGATTTTCAGTTGATTGGTCATTGCAGTATGAGACCATAAATCCTATGGTACAGCGTATATCTCAGAGATCATTTTTAAGGCTCTTTAAAGAAGGCAAGGCATATATGAAGGCATCCCCAGTTTTATGGTGCACTGAGTGTCAGACTTCTATAGCACAGGCGGAGTTAGAGACGGTTGAAAAGGACACTGCCTTCAACTATATCGATTTCAAGGTTGGGGACCAAGCACTGACGGTTGCAACAACAAGACCTGAATTACTCTATGGCTGTGTTTGTCTATTTGTAAATCCAGAGGATGAAAGGTATAGCAAATATATTGGTATGAAGGCTGAAGTACCGTTGTATCACTATTTAATACCGATACTTTCCGATACAAAGGTGAGCATTGAAAAGGGTACGGGGGTTGTTATGTGTGCCACCTTCGGTGACAGTACCGATGTCGAATGGTTTGCTGAGTATCAGCTGCCCTACAGATCCGTAATTTTGACTGATGGCAGTATTAATGAAAAGGTTCCTTATATCGGAGGGCTGAAGGTATTGGCGGCCAGAGGGGAAATCATCAGGCTGCTTTTAGAAAATGGTCTTCTTAAGGCCTCAGAGTCAATTAATCACAGTGTTGCAGTTCATGAACGTTGTGGAAGAGAGATAGAGATAATACCCTCAAAGCAATGGTATATCGATATACTCTCCAATAAGAATAGCTTTTTAGCGGCGGCCGATAAAATCAATTGGTATCCTGCAAATATGAAAAGCAGATATCAAACATGGGTAGAAAACCTTAAATGGGATTGGTGCATATCACGACAGCGTTACTTTGGTGTTCCGATTCCGATATGGTATTGTAAAAAATGCGGAAGTCCCATGGCTGCAGAGGAGGAAAAGCTACCTATAAATCCACTGGAGGAAGGTCCAGGCAAGGCCTGCAGCTGTGGCTGCAATGAATTTATTCCTGAGGCCTCAGTTCTGGATACCTGGGCCACATCGTCGGTGACACCTCAAATAAACGGAAAATGGTGTGAGGAAAAGGATATAACTCATAAGCTTTTACCCATGAGCATGAGAACTCAAGCCCATGAAATCATTCGCACTTGGGCCTTCTATACCATAGTTAAAAGCCTGTATCATACGGGGGAAATTCCTTGGAAAGATATAATGATATGCGGATTTGTTTTGGCTAAGAAGGGTGAAAAAATCAGCAAGTCAAAGAGTAATTCACAGCTGTCACCTGCTGCGCTTATTGATAATCATTCAGCTGATGCCATAAGGTATTGGGCGGCAAATGCTAAGCTGGGAACCGACACATTTTTCTCAGCAGAGGAGCTGGCTATTGCGAAGAGATTTATGACAAAGCTATGGAATTCAGCAAGATTTGCTATATCTCATTTAGAGGATTACCAGCTGGATAAGGCAGTTGCCTTAATGCCTGTAGACCGATGGATTATTCAGCGGTGCAGACAAACCATTCTTGAGGCAACAGGATTGCTAGATAAGTATGAAATTGGCTCGGCCCGACATGTCCTCGATGATTTCTTCTGGCGAGATTTATGTGATTATTATTTAGAAATCGCAAAGGAGCGCTTGTACCAGCCAGAGAAGCATGGATATAAGGAAAGGGCTTCAGCTCAGGCAGCACTGTATTATTGTATTCTCAACACGTTAAAGCTGTATGCAATCTATACACCCCATATTACAGAGCAAATATATCAAAAATACTTCAGAAAAATGGAAGGCAATGTGTCTCTACATCAGCTTTGTTGGGAGAGGATTTCATATATAGATGAAGAAATAATCTCCTTCGGTGAAGAGCTTAAGGAGGTAATAGCCAAGGTAAGAAGATATAAATCGGAAAATTCTCTTTCTATGAAGGCAGAAATACCTGAACTTCAGATAGAGACCACAGATAAATATGTTGAGCTGTATAAGGAGACTGTTGAAGATTTTAAAGCCTGCTGCAGTGCAGGGGAGATTGTAATAACTACAAAAAAAGGTTGAAGTATCAATTTCCATTGATATACTGATAATAACGGCGCCGTAAATAAAATAAAAATAAAAGGAGATTTTATTTATGGAAAAACTTATGTTAAATTCTATTGGTAGTGTTTTTTCAGATGAAAGAGGTATGGGGATAAAATTAGATAGTCAATATATACCTGCACTTATGAATCTTGAGGGTTTTAGCCACATTAATGTATTGTGGTGGTTTAATAAAACCGATAACACAGCTTCCAGAAGAAGGCTTATAGAAAAAAGTCCATATAAGAACTCACCGGAAATGCTGGGTGCCTTTGCGACACGTTCTCCTGAGAGACCTAACCCTATAGCATTAAGCTGCAGCTATTTAACCTATATTGATGCTTCAGAAGGTATCATTGGCTTAGCTTATATAGATGCAGAGGATGGTAGCCCAGTGTTGGACATAAAGCCCTATACCCCCAGCTTAGACAGAGTCGAAAAACCAGAGGTGCCAGAATGGTGCTCTAATTGGCCTAATTGCATAGAGGATTCAGGAGATTTTGATTGGAGTTCAGTGTTTAATTTCTAAATTGATAAACGATACAGTCAGTATATAATAAATTTAAAGGGTTCAGTTGATAGCTGAGCCCTAAATTTTATTTAAAAACATATGTTCTTTTGGGAAATTATTGTAGTATAATGAATTTATTAGCTATGTGTTTTGATTTGACGGAGATTAAGCCATGGTATCTATAATGGCGAAAACCTACTCTCAGCTGGGAGAGCCTCTTTGAGATACTAGAGTGCTTACATCAGAGGGAAATAAGTAGTTTTATCAGAAATGGGGACAATTTTGCGCAGCCAATGCTCCCCGCACAATTGCCTGTTGTAGTACAACGGCTGCAGCAGTGCCTACAATAGATACTATAGCATCACCGGATAGGGCCATAGTCTCAGTGCCAAGGGCAAGACAAAAAACTGTGTCGCCATCCCATTGGGTATGATTAGGAGAGATTGCTCTAGCCATCCCATCATCCGCCAAACGGGCCACTCTATTGGCTTGAGCCTTTGTTAGAAGGGCGGTGGTAGCTATTACTGCTATAGTAGTGTTTCTAAAATAAAGCGGTGATGGCACGCCTTCCAGCATAGCTTGTGTTTGATTGACAAAGGCACCATCGGGACGCAGGGCGCCTACTACTATGCGACCATTATTCCAGACATCCCCTAAAGGATTTACTATTGCGAGAGCTGCCACAACTGGACCTCCGGGAATACGTAGAGAGGCAGTGCCAAGACCACTCTTCATGGGTATGCCATAGATTTTACCTGCTGTTGCACCTGCTCCAGCACCAACATTTCCCTCTGATACAGGGCCGGAGCTGGCAGTACGACAGGCTAAATATGCAAGGTCGGCGTCAGGAGGGCTTGAGCCTTCTGCATAAGGTAAATCGTAGATTACAGCAGCGGGAACCAAAGGCACATCATCTATTTGCTGTTCAACCAACCAACGCATAACACCGCCGGTTGCAGGAAGACCAAAAAAACTGCCGCCTGTAAGAAGAAGGCCATAAACAGGGTACTCACTGTTGCCGGCACGGAGTATATCGGTATTTTGAGTACCAGGGCTTCCTCCACCAACATCAACACCTGCAACTGCACCACCAGGGCAGAGAATTACAGTACAGCCTGAACGACCGCTAGTATTTTCGGCATTACCTACCAAGATGCCTGGCACATCTGTAAGACCTCCTTTGAATATCATAAAGGAAGGATAGCTATAATCCAGCATCAAATCACCCCAATGTTTTATATATTTTTACTCATAATAGACATATAAGCCGTATTACATAATATTCATAGACAAATAATTTGTGAAGAATATATTGATTATCTTAAAGGTGCAATGTTTAATAGTAGAAGTAATTTGAGGACTATTAATATCAATACTTTGACTTAGGTATTGAAAAAAATAATATTATTACAGAAAAGGGGTAAATCAATGGAAGCTAAAAGAAGCTACAGCCTGACTAATAAGCAAGCTCGACAATTTTTACTGCTGAAGCAGGGTCTGCTGGGGGACTATAGATTTATAGGTGAGGAAGGCGTTTGTGATTATATCAGGCAGGCAGGTTGTATACAATTTGACCCAATAGATGTTTGCGGTAAAAATGCCGACTTGGTTTTACAGTCCAGGGTAAAGGGCTTTACTAAAGAAATGCTGTATCAGCTGCTCTATAAAGATAGAAGGTTGATTGATTATTTCGATAAGAACATGTCAATTTTCAGTGTTGATGATTGGAAATACTTTTCACGACATAGAGAGCATTATGCTAAAGCCACCAGAAGCAGAGAGGTGGTGGATAGTGTAGCCGATGACATTATTAATTTCATTAAGGCAAAAGGCTTTGCTTCATCAAAGGACATCCCCTTGAAAAACAAAGTAGATTGGAGCTGGAGTCCTACGACACTGTCAAGGGCAGCATTGGAAACCCTATATTTTAGAGGTGACTTGATTTTACATCATAAAAAGGGGACCATTAAGTATTACGCCAGGGCAAAAGAGTGTATTGCCCCGGAAATCTTAAATGCCCCTGACCCCAACACCACAACGGAGCAGCTGCTGGATTGGTGGATACTTAGAAGAATTGGCGCAGTAGGTCTTCTTTGGGACAAGCCATCGGATGCGCTACTAGGCATTGACGGCTTAAAGGCTCAAGGACGAAGCAACACCTTCAAACGACTATATAATGACGGTAAGCTAATCAGGGTCGAGATTGAGGGAATTAAGGAGGCCTTCTACTGCCTAGTGCAGGATAAAAACCTGCTGGGCATGGTTCTAGAGAATAGGGAGTTTTATAAAAGAACTGAGCTACTGGCACCCCTAGATAATTTTCTTTGGGATAGAAGGCTGATAGCTAAAATCTTTGGTTTTGAGTACAAATGGGAAATTTACACACCGATAGCTCAACGAAAATTTGGATACTATGTATTGCCTATTTTACACGGTGAAGGTCTTATTGGCAGGATAGAGGTAATAAATAATAAAAAAGAAAAGTCGCTTGTGGTAAAAAACCTGTGGCTTGAAGCGGGTGCAGAAGATGTCAGCCATTATATGGCGGATTTTCATACCTGCCTGGATAGATTTAAAAGCTTTAATGACTGTGATAGAATAATTATTGAATGTGATAGCTTAAGGGTGTAGCAGTGTAGACAAATAAATGTGAGAGCTGGGATTAAAGTGTATACTAAAATTAAAGATTATATAAGTAAAAATCAGCTTATGACGTTTTTTGCAATGACTTTTCTGCTTTCTTGGACCCTATGGGGCATTCTTTACAGCTCCTCAATAGGATTGCTACCCTATGGCTTATACCACAGTAGAATGAGAATCTTAGACAATAGCTTAAGCACCTTTACTTTTTTAGGGGGCTCCATGCCCAGCCTCGTAGCTCTTGTTATTTCTTTTATTCTTGGCGGAAAAAAGGAGGCTAACGGGCTTATTAAAAGATTGGGTAAATGGCGTATAAAGCCTATATGGTATTTATTTGTATTGTTTTTTTCCTTTATTTTTTATTATCTGCCATATCTCATCTGCAATTTGTTTGGTGCCAGCTATGAGCTGTATCTAAGGGAGCCCTTGTATTTAGTTCCAGTCCATTTTTTAATCGCACTTGTCTTTTGGGGACCCTTGGGGGAGGAGCTGGGCTGGAGAGGGTATGCACTGCCCAGGCTACAGAGCAAGCTCGGGCCTCTGATTTCGTCACTTATTTTAGGCGTTATATGGAGCCTGTGGCATTTGCCACTGTTTTTCATAGGAGGCTCCAGTCAATTTGGTTCGAATTTTGGTTTGTATACAGTATCGGTTATTATCTACTCGTTAATATATACTTGGGTATTTAATCGTACTAAAGGGAGTCTATTAATATCCTGTCTTCTACACACTTCCTTTAATTATACAGGGGCTTTAATTGCAGTAAGGTCGTTATCAGATAGCGATACAGCTTATCTCGTTATTTCTAATATGATGTATGTCGGTTTTTTAGCTTTTGTTATTTTTTCACTGGGAAATAAAAAGGAAGGTTTTCAGGAACGTAAAGCTTAGGGCGGTGTAAAATACAGGCATGTTTGAGGAGTTTAATGTTCCCTATGGCTAAGCAAGGGCTAGAGGGTGTTTGAGTGATTTATACCTAATGCAGTTAATAGACAGTAATGATAAAATTAGCACAGAAGTACAATACCTCTGTGCTAATTTTTTTTGAATAAGTTTTCAATTAGTTTATGGCAAATATTTTTATAAGAATTTTATAATATTTATATTTCTGTTATCAGCAGTTACGGAAGTTACGTTTATAGCATTTGTAAAAATGATTCTAACAGTATAGGTTATTGTGCCAGTTGTTGTGACCTCATAGGCATAGGTGTCGGCCAACGGGAAGTGTTGGGTACCTGATGCATTAATATCACGCTCAAAGATGCGAGTACTAATAAGAGTATCATCTTCATATAATCTAGATTCAAATACTAGGTTGGAAGCTTCATCTGTAACAGAAGATAGCGAGAGTGAATAGTCGATTTTGACTAAGTTTCCGGCAATAACAGGTACATCGGTGTTTCCAACTATAAATTCAGTACCTAATGGAGGATAAACGTCAATGACGCCGCTTGTATTTGATAAGAATAGAGTTGGCGTTCCAGTAAAACCAGCGATTTCAACAAATCCAGCAGGACCAGCAGGCCCAGTAGGACCAGCAGGGCCAGTAGGCCCAGTGGCCCCAGTAGGTCCTGTAGGCCCAGTGGCCCCCGTAACTCCGGTGGCCCCAGTAACGCCGGTGGCGCCAGTCGCGCCGGTAGAACCAGTAGCACCAGTGGCACCGGTAGCGCCAGTAACACCAGTAGCCCCAGTAGCACCAGTAGCACCGGTAGCACCGGTAGCCCCAGTAGCACCGGTAGCTCCAGTGGCCCCAGTAGCGCCAGTAGGTCCAGTGGCCCCAGTAGGTCCAGTGGCCCCAGTAGCACCGGTAGCTCCAGTGGCCCCAGTAGCGCCAGTAGCCCCTGTAGGTCCAGTTGCCCCAGTAACGCCAGTCACTCCGGTAACACCAGTGGCCCCAGTGGGTCCGGTGGCACCTGTAACTCCGGTCGCCCCCGTAGGTCCAGTGGCACCCGTAACTCCGGTAGCACCAGTAGCCCCAGTAGGTCCAGTAGCCCCCGTAGGTCCGGTTGCACCAGTGGCCCCAGTGGCCCCGGTGGCGCCGGTAGGACCGGTTGCCCCAGTAGGTCCAGTGGCCCCAGTTGCGCCGGTTACCCCGGTAGCGCCAGTAGGTCCAGTAACACCAGTAGTGCCAGTGGCCCCAGTAGGTCCAGTAGGTCCGATGGCTCCAGTAGCACCAGTAGCTCCAGTAGCACCAGTAGCACCAGTGGCACCAGTGGCACCAGTAGGCCCAGTGGCTCCGGTGGCCCCGGTAGCGCCGGTAGCACCAGTAGCACCAGTGGCCCCGGTAGGCCCAGTGGCCCCAGTTACGCCAGTGGCACCAGTCGCACCGGTAGCCCCGGTTGCTCCTGTAAGTCCAGTTGGCCCAGTAGGTCCGGTAGCACCAGTGGCCCCGGTTGCTCCTGTAGGTCCAGTAGCGCCGGTAGGTCCGGTGGCACCAGTGGCCCCAGTGGCCCCAGTAACACCAGTAGGTCCTGTAGCACCAGTAGGTCCAGTGGCCCCAGTGGGTCCAGTAGCCCCAGTCGCGCCGGTAGCACCAGTTGCGCCGGTTATTCCAGTAGGTCCAGTGGCACCAGTAGCCCCAGTCGCTCCAGTGGCCCCTGTAACACCAGTAGGTCCGGTAGCCCCAGTCGTGCCGGTAGCACCAGTAGCACCGGTAGCACCAGTAGCGCCAGTAGCCCCCGTAGGTCCAGTAACACCAGTAGCACCAGTAGCACCAGTAGCACCAGTGGCCCCGGTGGCGCAGGTAGGTCCGGTTGCCCCAGTAGGTCCAGTGGCCCCAGTAGGTCCAGTAGCACCGGTAGCTCCAGTGGCCCCTGTAACTCCAGTAGCTCCAGTAGCTCCAGTCGCGCCAGTAGGTCCGGTAGCACCAGTAGGTCCGGTAGCACCAGTAGGTCCGGTAGCGCCAGTAGGTCCGGTAGCACCAGTAGGTCCGGTAGCACCAGTGGCCCCAGTAGACCCCGTAGGTCCGGTAGCTCCAATAGGTCCGGTAGGTCCAGTGGCCCCCGTAGGTCCAGTCGCACCAGTAAGTCCGGTTGCCCCAGTAACACCAGTAGCGCCAGTAGGTCCAGTGGCACCAGTAGCCCCAGTAGCCCCAGTAGCCCCAGTAGCACCTGTAGCCCCAGTAGCACCGGTAGGTCCGGTAGCGCCAGTAGGACCGGTAACACCAGTTGCACCGGTAGCGCCAGTAGGACCAGTAGCGCCAGTAGGTCCGGTAGCACCAGTAGGCCCAGTTACGCCAGTAGCACCGGTAGCGCCGGTGGCACCTATAGCCCCGGTGGCCCCCGTAACTCCAGTCGCCCCAGTGGCACCAGTGGCTCCGGTAACACCAGTAGCACCAGTAGCACCAGTAGCCCCCGTAGGTCCAGTAGCCCCCGTAGGTCCGGTAGCTCCAATAGGTCCGGTAGCTCCAGTAGCACCGGTAACACCAGTCGCCCCAGTAGGTCCAGTAACACCAGTAACACCAGTTGTACCGGTTGGGCCAGTCGCGCCGGTAGCTCCAGTGGCCCCGGTTGCTCCTGTAGGTCCAGTGGCACCAGTGGCCCCAGTAGGCCCAGTGGCCCCCGTAACTCCAGTCGCCCCAGTAGCGCCAGTAGGTCCAGTGGCCCCCGTAACTCCAGTCGCCCCAGTAGCGCCAGTAGGTCCAGTAGCACCTGTAGCACCTGTTACGCCGGTAGCACCAGTAGGTCCAGTAGCACCAGTGGCCCCGGTAGGTCCGGTAGCGCCAGTAGGTCCAGTAGCACCGGTGGCCCCAGTCACGCCAGTAGCGCCGGTAACACCAGTAGCACCAGTAGCACCAGTAGTTCCAGTAGGCCCAGTGGCTCCGGTAGGTCCGGTAGCACCAGTAGCACCGGTAGCACCAGTAGCACCGGTAGCACCAGTAACACCAGTTGCTCCAGTAGGTCCGGTAGCACCAGTAGGTCCTGTTGCTCCCGTCGGACCAGTAGCACCGGTCACACCAGTGGCCCCAGTAGGTCCGGTAGCACCAGTAGCGCCGGTTGTTCCAGTAGGTCCGGTAGCACCAGTAGCGCCGGTGACACCCGCAGGTCCAGTTGCACCGGTAGCCCCAGTGGCCCCAGTCGCGCCAGTAGCCCCCGTAGGTCCGGTAGGTCCAGTAACACCAGTGGCACCAGTAGGTCCAGTGGCCCCAGTAGCACCAGTCGTGCCGGTCGCCCCCGTAAGCCCAGTAGCGCCGGTAGCACCAGTAGCGCCAGTTGCTCCAGTAGCACCAGTAGGTCCGGTAGCTCCAGTAGGCCCAGTGGCCCCAGTCGCGCCAGTGGTACCAGTTACACCGGTTGGCCCAGTAGTACCAGTAGCACCCGTGACACCCGTAGGTCCAGTTGCACCAGTTACGCCAGTGGCCCCAGTAGCACCGGTTGGCCCACTAGCACCAGTAGCACCGGTGACACCCGCAGGTCCAGTAGCCCCAGTAGGTCCAGTGGCACCAGTAGCCCCAGTTGCGCCGGTTACCCCAGTAGCACCGGTAGAACCAGTAACACCAGTAGGACCAGTGGCTCCAGTAGGTCCGGTAGGTCCAGTAACACCAGTGGCCCCAGTCGTGCCTGTGGCTCCAGTAACACCAGTGACCCCAGTAGGCCCGGTGGCGCCGGTAGAACCAGTAACACCAGTAGCACCTGTAGCCCCAGTAGCACCTGTAGCCCCAGTAGCACCTGTAGCCCCAGTAGCACCTGTAGCCCCAGTAGCACCTGTAGCCCCAGTAGCACCTGTAGCCCCAGTAGCACCTGTAGCCCCAGTAGCACCGGTGGCCCCAGTTGCACCAGTAGGTCCAGTAGGTCCGGTAGCCCCAGTCGTGCCGGTGGCTCCAGTAGCACCGGTAGCACCAGTGGCTCCAGTAGGTCCGGTAGCACCGGTAGCTCCAGTAGGACCAGTGGCTCCGGTAGGTCCGGTAGCACCGGTAGCACCAGTAGCACCTGTTGCCCCAGTAGGTCCGGTAACACCAGTAGGTCCGGTGGCCCCAGTCGCGCCGGTAGCACCAGTTGCCCCGGTAGGTCCAGTGGCTCCAGTTACGCCGGTAACGCCTGTAGGTCCAGTAGCCCCAGTAGGTCCGGTAGCACCTATAGCCCCGGTGGCACCCGTAACTCCTGTTGCCCCAGTAGGTCCGGTTGCTCCAGTAGCACCGGTAGCTCCAGTTGCACCAGTTACCCCAGTAGCACCGGTTGGGCCAGTCGCACCGGTAGCACCAGTGGCCCCGGTTGCTCCTGTAGGTCCAGTTGCCCCAGTAACGCCAGTCACTCCAGTAATACCAGTGGCCCCAGTAGGTCCGGTGGCACCCGTAACTCCGGTAGCACCAGTAGCCCCCGTAGGTCCAGTCGCGCCGGTGACTCCAGTGGCACCAATGGCTCCAGTAGCACCGGTAGCCCCAGTCGCGCCGGTTGTTCCAGTAGGTCCGGTAGCCCCAGTAGCGCCGGTGACACCCGCAGGTCCAGTTGCACCGGTAGCCCCAGTGGCCCCAGTCGCGCCAGTAGCCCCCGTAGGTCCAGTGGCCCCAGTAACGCCAGTCACTCCAGTAATACCAGTGGCCCCAGTCGTGCCTGTGGCTCCAGTAACACCAGTGACCCCAGTAGGCCCGGTGGCGCCGGTAGAACCAGTAACACCAGTAGCACCTGTAGCCCCAGTAGGTCCGGTAGCACCAGTAGCCCCTGTAAGTCCAGTAGCCCCAGTAGCACCGGTCGCCCCAGTTGCGCCGGTTACTCCAGTAGGTCCAGTAGCTCCAGTAGGTCCGGTAGCTCCAGTAGGCCCAGTAACACCAGTAGCGCCAGTAGCACCGGTAGGACCAGTAGGTCCGGTCACACCAGTAGCACCAGTGGCACCAGTGGCACCAGTAGGCCCAGTGGCTCCAGTAGGTCCAGTAGCCCCGGTTGCCCCAGTTGGCCCAGTGGCACCAGTAACGCCAGTGGCACCTGTAGCACCGGTAGGTCCGGTAGTTCCAGTAACTCCAGTAGGTCCGGTAGGCCCAGTTACGCCAGTGGCACCTGTAGCACCAGTTGCCCCAGTAACGCCGGTAGCTCCAGTAACACCAGCAGGTCCGGTCGCGCCAGTAGCACCTGTAGCACCAGTTGCCCCGGTAGGCCCAGTGGCACCAGTTACGCCAGTGGGTCCGGTCACACCAGTAACTCCTGTTGCGCCAGTAAGACCAGTCGCCCCAGTCGTGCCAGTAACTCCAGTAGGTCCAGTGGCCCCGGTAGCGCCAGTAGCTCCAGTAGCACCAGTAGGTCCGGTCGCCCCAGTTGCGCCGGTAGTTCCAGTAGCACCGGTAGCTCCAGTAGCGCCGGTAGTTCCAGTAGGTCCAGTAGCACCAGTAGGTCCAGTAACACCAGTAGGCCCGATTGCACCCGTAACTCCAGTTGCCCCAGTAGCACCAGTGGCCCCTGTAACTCCAGTAGGTCCGGTAGCCCCAGTCGTGCCGGTGGCTCCAGTAGCACCGGTAGCACCAGTGGCTCCAGTAGGTCCGGTAGCACCGGTAGCTCCAGTAGGACCAGTGGCTCCAGTAGGTCCAGTAGCACCGGTAGGTCCAGTAGCACCGGTAGGTCCAGTAGGGCCAGTAGCACCGGTAGGTCCAGTAGCACCGGTCGCCCCAGTAGCACCGGTAGGCCCAGTGGCTCCAGTAGCCCCGGTTGCACCAGTGGCCCCAGTCGCCCCCGTAGGCCCAGCCGCCCCAGTAACACCCGTAGGTCCAGTAACACCAGTAGCGCCAGTGGCTCCAGTAGCCCCAGTCGCACCAGTAACACCAGTAGGTCCGGTAGCGCCAGTAGCACCGGTAGCGCCAGTAGCACCTGTAGCGCCAGTGGCCCCGGTAGTCCCAGTAGGTCCAGTGACACCAGTCGCACCAGTAAGTCCGGTTGCCCCAGTAACACCAGTAGCGCCAGTAGCTCCAGTCGCACCAGTAAGTCCGGTTGCCCCAGTAACACCAGTAGCGCCAGTAGCGCCAGTCGCTCCAGTCGCACCAGTCACGCCAGTAGCTCCAGTAACACCAGTAGGTCCGGTAGCGCCAGTAGGCCCAGTGGCACCAGTGGCACCAGTTACGCCAGTCGCCCCAGTAGCTCCAGTAGGTCCGGTAGCACCAGTAGGACCGGTAGGCCCAGTAACTCCAGTAGGACCGGTAGGCCCAGTAACTCCAGTAGGTCCGGTAGGCCCAGTAACTCCAGTAGGCCCAGTTACGCCAGTGGCACCTGTAGCACCAGTTGCCCCAGTAACGCCTGTAGCACCTGTAGGACCAGTTGCCCCAGTAACGCCAGTAGCCCCTGTAGCCCCAGTTGCGCCGCTTACTCCAGTAGCACCGGTAGGTCCAGTAGGCCCAGTGGCACCAGTAGGCCCAGTGGCCCCAGTTGATCCAGTGGCCCCAGTAGCCCCAGTTGTGCCGGTTGATCCAGTCGCCCCAGTAGCTCCGGTAGCACCCGTAACTCCGGTCGCACCAGTCGCGCCAGTAGCCCCAGTAGGTCCAGTGGCACCAGTAGCACCAATGGCTCCAGTAGTTCCAGTAGCACCGGTGACACCAGTAGGTCCGGTAGCTCCAGTGACTCCAGTAGGTCCGGTAGGCCCAGTTACTCCAGTGACTCCAGTAGGTCCGGTAGGCCCAGTTACTCCAGTGGCTCCAGTAGCCCCAGTCGCACCTGTAGCCCCAGTCGCACCTGTAGCCCCAGTAGGTCCTGTCACACCAGTAATTCCAGTCGCTCCAGTAGAACCAGTAACACCAGTTGCCCCAGTAGTTCCAGTAGCACCGGTGACACCCGTAGCCCCAGTTGCGCCGGTAGCGCCAGTAGGTCCGGTAGGTCCGGTAGGTCCGGTAGCACCGGTGACACCCGTAGCCCCAGTTGCGCCGGTAGCGCCAGTAGGTCCGGTAGGTCCAGTGGCACCAGTAGCGCCAGTGGCTCCGGCAGCTCCAGTAGGTCCGGTAGCCCCAGTAGGTCCGGTAGCCCCAGTGGCACCAGTTACTCCAGTGGCACCAGTCGCACCGGTAGGTCCGGTAGGCCCAGTTACTCCAGTGGCACCTGTAGCACCTGTAGCACCAGTAGGCCCAGTAGCACCAGTTATGCCAGTAGCACCAGTAGCACCAGTAGGCCCAGTAACACCAGTAGGTCCAGTAGGTCCGGTGGCCCCAGTAGGTCCTGTAGCCCCAATACCATCGATTTCAACTGCGATTAATGTCACATCATCTACTATAATATCTGAGGTTCCTGCCTGTAGCAATTTGTTGATTAATACTAGTGCTTGAGTAGCACCTAGGGGTGCAGATGAAGTTATTTCATAAATCTCAAGCCAGTCTTTTCCATCCACACCAGTAAGTCTATTGCCTGGTATATTGGTGATTAGACCATACCCTAAAAAATTGAAAGTCGAATCGTAAAACACAATCGATAAAGAAACTGCAGGACTAGGAAGGGCTCCAGCTTTTGCCAAAGATACGATGAAAGCGTAAGTTTCATTTGGCTCAATAGGAACATATTGATAAATGAAGGAATTCACCGCCCCTCCAGCTAAAAGTGCGGAAAAATAACCTGAATGGCTAAATTGTGCGGTAATGGTGGCATTCAAAGAAACCCATGGTGGGAAGGTACCAGTTTCAAAACCACCGTTTACAATCAGGTCATCAAAAGACACATTGATCACCTCTTTCATATCAAAATGATATATGAATGGAATAGTTAAGGGGGAATTTTATTGATACAATCTCAAGAAAAGAAACTGATTTAAGGTCAGCAGAATTTCATATGTGATTTACTCTAAATACCCCTAAAATACTATATGTGGTAGGATTACAAAGGAAACTTGACCCCAAAATTGGTTTTCCAAAAAATGACACAGACGGGGATGACAGGACTTATAATTATGAGGAGGGAGAAAGGATTAAGCACAGAAGTATAGTTCTCCTGTGCTCTATTTATTATTGTTTTTCAGTAGATGCTAATTTTTTTTCCAGTAGTTCCTTATTAGCAAGGATGCGACGGTCGAAATTATTGCACAAGCCTATTGACAATTGTGATCTTTCTGTATATACTGTACTTGTTATAAACAATACAGTTGCGGAGGTGAGAATTTGCACATTGTACTATCAAACAGCTCTGCTTTGCCAATCTATGAACAGATAAAAGAACAGATTAAAGCTCAAATTTTGTCTGGTGAGCTATGCGAAAATGAAATGCTTCCTTCTTTGCGTCAGTTAGCTAAAGATTTGAAAATAAGTGTTCTGACAACAACAAGGGCATATAGCGAGTTGGACGAAGAAGGGTACATTACCAGTAGGCACGGAAAAGGATTTTTCGTTATGCCGAGCGGTTCCGATTTGCTTCGAGAACAGCTAATTAAAGAAGTGGAAAGCAATTTGAACAACGCAATCATGGCAGCTCGTAGAGCGTCAATGACAGGTGAAGAATTGATTAAACTATTGAAACTATTGCAGGAGGTAGCTGATGACTGAAAATTATTTAGAGCTTCATAATATAAAAAAGAGTTTTTCAGATTTCACTTTGGAAGATATCACTTTTTCTCTCCCTAAAGGCTTTATCATGGGACTTATCGGTTCCAACGGCGCAGGAAAAACAACAACGATTAACCTCATTTTAAATATGCTAGAAAAAGAACAGGGAAAAATTGAAATCTTCGGGCAAGACCATCTTAAAAATGAGAAGCAAATCAAGCAAAGCATAGGTGTTGTATTCGATAGCAATTTTTTTGTGGACGCATGGACGGTAAAGGAAACTGAAAAAGCAATATCTATTTTTTACGACGAATGGAATCATAGCATGTTCCAAGAGTTGATAAAGAAATTTGAGTTGCCAGCTAACGCAAAGGTTAGAGAATTATCTCGCGGTATGCAGATGAAGCTCATGTTAGCTTGTGCCTTTTCTCATAATGCGAAACTGCTTATCCTGGATGAACCTACTAGCGGTCTTGACCCTGCAACCCGCGACGAGTTTTTAGAAATCCTTCAAGACTATATTAAAGATGGCGAAAAGAGCGTGCTTTTTTCAACGCATATCACTATAGATTTAGAACGAATTGCAGATTACATTACCTATTTGAAACATGGCAGACTGTTCTTCACCGGTAGCAGGGAACAACTCTTAGAAAAATATTTTATAATTAAAGGTGTCTCCCATGAATTAACCGACGACCTTCGACGTAGCATTGTGGGACTAAGGCAGACCAACATGGGGTTTGAGGGTCTAATTGAGGCAAGTACCACGAAACAATACAAAGGATATGTTTTAGATGTTCCAACAATAGACGATATTATGATTTACATGGGGAAATAGGAGGAAAAAATGCGAGCGATATTAAGAATTGTAAAATTAGATTTCTATACGCTGAAAGAGCAGTTTTCAACATATTGGATTCTTCCCGTAGTAATACTGATTTTTTCAGCTATGAGTTCTTCAATAGTTGTATTGAGCATTACGGCAGCTTGGTTCATTTTGATTGTTAATACAAATATCTTTGCAATACAAGAAAAAAATGGTTTAGAACGGTTGTATGCTTCGTTGCCTATCCGTCAAAGCCATATCGTTTTAGGGAGATACGTTTTTACTATTATCAATTTTTTGCTTTCCTATCTCATTGCATTGGTTGCGGGGATTGTTACGAGCATTGCGTATTCACGGGAATTTCTTATGGCAGATACGATAAAGGGATTTTGCTTAGCCTTTTTGCTATTTTCTGTTATATCCGCAATGCAACTGCCTATCTATATTAAGGCAGGCTATACAAAAGGAAAAATGCTATCGCTTATACCTTTTGTTGCAGTAATTGGTTTACTATTTATCTCCTCTTTTGTAGATGGTTTTTCATCAATCATCAATTCTGCATTGGTGCATACTGGATTTACTTCCGTTGCTTCATTGGTAATTGGGGTTGTGGCAACTATTATTTCGTACTATGTATCTGTACAATGCTACAAAAAGAAAAGATAACAATTTTATATCCCAAAGGAGGATTCACAATGAAATGTATGAATTGCAATAAAAAGCTCTTTCCGATTTCTACTGAGTTTACCTTTACAAAAGGAACAATGACAATTAAGGCAATTAACGTACCGGCCTTACATTGTAATTGTTGTGGGAAAACGTATATAGACGAAACTGTAAAAGAAAAAGCAAAAGGATTTGCGAGGGTATATTTGGAGGGCAATGTTATTAACTATGCAGAATGTGAAGCGGCTGAAATAGTTGCAACTATGAGCTTGCTGTTATAGTTATAAGCCTTATTTTATCTGAAATGTAACCAGGAATCACTGATGTAAGTTTGATTACCGAGTAGATTATAATTAGTGGTGCTGGACCAGGTAAGAGAGATAAATTTATCTTTTGTATTAATAATATGTTTCTAGGTTTAAAGCTGAAAAAGATGCGTCATTGTAAACTTGCTTATTTACAATGACGCATCTTATCAATCCTTACGGTGAGATACTATACGATTTGCAGTTTGCCTTCTAATAATTTTTTATTAGCAAGGATGCGTTTGTCTTGTGGCCTATATTTTCTAGCCTCCTCGTTGCGATCGTATGATTTCTGATAATCTCCTAAATTATAGTAACAGACGCATAACTGTAGATTTGGATACCATGTATGATAGTCAGTATAAACAAAACTCCATCTATCAGGCTCAGGAACCTGCTTAATCGCCAGCTCATACCAAAAAGCGGCCTTTTTGTATTCCTTTTTTCTCTGGAAACAGTAACCAATTCTGCTGCAGGCCTCTGCTCTGGGGGCTGCATATTTAAATGATTCAAATAGAGATTTCAACTCGTTTTCGTCATCGCCAAGATGGCGATAGCAGTCACCCCTAAAAATGCAGGCAAATATTTTATCCTCTACCCAGCCTTCCTTCATGGCAAGGTTTTTACCATAGCTTTCAATTGCCTTTTCATGGCGTCCATTTTCTCTGAGCTCATTGCCATAATAAAAATAGTCCCGAGGTGAAAAGGTATCTCCACGCTCTATTTTCTTTTCGTAGATAGATACTGTGCGGCCAACTGCATGCTTTATTTTTTTATGAGTTACTGAAATGTCAGCATTTATGATGTTGCCACTGACATCTAAATATTGATGACAGTCGCCACGCCATACAAAATTCCTTTCCCTTTTTACAAGTCGATTTCGTCTATATCTTAAAGTGACATTTCCATATTCATCAGTTCCCGCATCATAATACATTGAGACTGAGTCTACAGAGGGATCCAGAGTCTCCTTTAATTTTTTTAGCTTAATTCTATCTTCTTCTAAAATAACATCATCTGCATCTAAGTATAAAATATAGTCCTTTGTTGCATATTTAAAGGATTCATTTCTGGCAGCGCCAAAATTTCCTATCCACTCAAAGAAAAAAACTCTATCTGTGTATTGCTTAGCTATTTCTACAGTACGATCTGTTGACCCCGTATCAACGATATTGATCTCGTCTACAATGTCTTTTACTGTATCTAAGCATCGAGATAAAAGCTCTTCCTCATTTTTTACTATCATACACAAGCTAATAGTTATCATATCATCATTCCTTTTCTTAAAATCATTAATTAATACTTTTTAAATACAATATATGTGAAAACCAAGGCTAAGGTTCATAAACAGACTCTTAAACCACTTCAGTTGTTGATAATGTGTGGCTATTATTATAAAGCTTTAAAGACTAAGCTAATTATGTAAAGGGATACCTCCCTTGAGGCAGGTATCCCCGTAAAAACTGTAGAAATTATGGGCCAGTAGGACCAGTAGGACCAGTAGGACCAGTAGCGCCGGTAGCACCAGTAGCACCAGTGGCACCGGTAGCGCCGGTAGCACCAGTCGCGCCAGTAGCACCAGTCGCGCCAGTAGCACCAGTCGCGCCAGTAGCACCAGTCGCGCCAGTAGCACCGGTAGCACCAGTAGCACCAGTAGCGCCGGTAGCGCCGGTAGCACCAGTCGCGCCGGTAGCACCAGTAGCGCCGGTAGCACCAGTCGCACCGGTAGCACCAGTCGCGCCGGTAGCACCAGTCGCGCCGGTAGCACCAGTCGCACCGGTAGCACCAGTCGCGCCAGTAGCACCAGTCGCGCCAGTAGCACCAGTCGCGCCAGTAGCACCAGTCGCGCCGGTAGCACCAGTCGCGCCGGTAGCACCAGTCGCACCGGTAGCACCAGTCGCGCCAGTAGCAC